>CAVRGP010000011.1:510000-967978 GCA_963720755.1 uncultured Chloroflexia bacterium | reverse complement strand
ATCGGAGATACGGACGATCGGGCAGCGTGTCAGGCCTTCTTGGTCCCCCTGACGAGGACGCCGTTGACCGCGGGATAGTTCGAGAAGTACCGCTTCGACCAATGTTCCTTGCCGTGGTCGTAGATCGTCACGGTGACCGCCACCTTGGCGCCGTTCGCCGGGTAGTTGTTGCGGTAGTAGTACCCGACAGGCTTGGTCGGATCGTTCACGACTGTGTCGACCGCGTTCGGGCCGTGCTGGATGACCAGGTTGCTGATCTTGGCCTTCCGGTGGTTCGGGACGCTCCAGATATGGAACGTCAGCCAGTGCTTGCTGCCCGCGCGGGTGACGGACCGGGTGATCAGGATCGGGTACTCGGTGTCGTTCCGGAAGCTCATGGTCTGCTTGGCGTTGTCGACGATCCACACGGTCGCATCGAGGCCGGGCGGATACCGGTCGATGAACTCGTTGTGGTTCTGTCGCGCGAGCGGGATCATGCCTGCCCGGAAGGCCGCGTTGAACAGCGTGGTCGAGGTCGTGCAGATGCCGCCACCGAACGCGCCGGTGACCGTGATCTTCCCGCCCTCGATCGCGTTGCCGGGGCCAACCCCTGGGGCGTCGTGCAGGTCGCCGACCACCTTCCAGAAGTCGAACTTCGCGCCCGCCGGCACGACCGTGCCGTTGATCACCGTGGCCGGTCCCTCGATGTTCCCGCCCCAGTGGTTGTTGACGATGATCCAGTAGTAGATGCTGTACGAGCTGATGTCCTTCATCTTCGGGGCAAACGCCTGGGCGTCCGCGGTGGTCAGCTTCGGAGCGACGGCTTTGACGACTGCCGGGACCGGCATGGCCACCGCGCCCGCGCGCCGCGCCCCGATCGCGCTGATGATCGCGGCCTTCATGCTGGCCGTGTCGAGGGTGCGCCCTTCGCGGCTGCTGCCAGTGGCGACGACGTGACCGTTCACCAGCTTGAATCCGGCGTTCCGCACCTTCTGGTCGACCTTCTGTGCCAGTGTCGCGACGATCGGATCCAGGCCTGACTCGTCAAGGACCGGCGCGATGGTCCCGTCGGTCGCCGTTGAGAACGAGATCAATGGCGCGAGGCTCGTGCCGGCGATCGTCCAGGTGTCCTCGCCACGGGTGATGACCACGGCGGCAGCCATCCGATCCGCGGCGGACTTCGCCGCCTCGACCGTGGCGGTAGCGACCGCAGGTGCCAGGGCCACGACCGGCACCGCCATCTTGATCGACGCCGGCGCGTCGAGTGCGGAGAGCTGCGGGTCGAGCGCGGTCAGCAGGGCAGCCGTGTCAACGGCGCGGCCGTCCTTCGCCGGGAAGACGCTGAACGTTCCGTTTTGGCCGGCCCACATCCAGGCGTCCACGGGTTTCTGGTCGATCGTCGAGGCGAAGGCCGCGACGGCGGCCTCCAGCTTGTCACGGTCGTAGGTGGCGGTCGGGTCGACGGTTACCCCGTGAAGCGCCGCGCGCGGTTCACTGATGAGGTTCATGAGAGGCCCGTCCTGGCGTCCTGCCGCAAGCGCCGCGTCGACGAGCGCGGAGGTGTCCGGACGGCGGCCAACGTCGGTGTAACTGATGGTCGTGGTCTGATCGTCCGGGCCGGTGAGCGTGATCTGCCCCGTGGTGAGCGAGCCATAGGCATTCGCGATCTGGGCGTCTGCCTGGTCGCGCGTGAGCCCACCGACTTCCATGTTGCCAACGCGGACACCGGGCAGGATCCGTCCTTCGTATTGCTGGCCCCATGCATACGCGACGCCGGCGGCGATGCCCATGGCGAGCAGGAATCCGACAACGAGCGAGATCCCGAACCGGAGGGCGAGCGACCGACGGCGCCGGGGCCGAGACGGTGGGACGCTATCGAGCGGCCCGACCGGCACAGGCGCACCGACAATGGTCGCATCAGCCCGGACGGCTTCAGCAGCCGGCGATCCGGCATTCGCGGTCGCCCCGGCGAGCTCGTCGATTTCGGGCGAGGTCACGTCCCCCGCCGCTGCGGCGATGTCGAAGGCGGGCTCGGTGGCATCTGCCCCGGTCTCGGGCGTTACATCGCCGTCCGCCGTGGCGGCGCTGGTTTCCGGGTCGGTTCCCGAGTTGGGCAGGTCGGTCATCAGATGCTCATGCACGCTTGGCCGGCGACGGGCCTCGTCCCTGGCAGCCGCGACATCTTCGCTTGTGCACGTGAATTTGTCATGCGACATTCGTCTCGGCCGGCAGGACTAGGACGCGGGACGGCCCTCAGACGTTGCGTCGCGGGCCACACCTGCCCGTTGCATTCGGCAAGGAGTGATCGTGAAACTTCTCCTCACATCCGGGGGTGTCACGAATACGAGCATCCGCGACGCGCTGGTCGACCTGCTGGGCAAGCCGATCGGCGATTCCACGGCGCTCTGCATCCCGACGGCACAGTGGGGCCACCCGATGTGCGGTCCGACCTCGGTGCGGGGGTTCGTCAGCGGTCTGCCCCCGTGGGGTGGCCTCACCTCGCTGGGATGGAAGTCGCTAGGCCTCCTCGAGCTGACCGCCCTGCCCACGATCGGCACGGAGCGCTGGGTCCCATGGGTCCGAGACGCCGACGTCCTGCTCGTGGATGGCGGCGACGCGACGTACCTGTGCCACTGGATGCGAGCCTCCGGGCTTGCGGACCTCCTCCCCTCGATGCCCGACACGACCTGGGTGGGGGTGAGCGCCGGAAGCATGGTGATGACCCCGCGGATCGGCGACCTCTTCGTGGAGTGGCCGTCGGCGCCGGACGACCGCACCCTGGGGATCGTCGACTTCTCGATCTTCCCGCACCTGGACGTCTTCCCGACGAACACACTCCCGGAGGCAGAGCGCTGGGCGGCCGACATCGGCGGCACCGCGTACGCCATCGACGACCAGACCGCCATCCGGGTCGTCGACGGCAGCGTCGACGTCGTCTCCGAGGGCACCTGGAAGCTGCTCGGCTCGTAGTCGGACTTTGCTTTCGGGTTGGTGGCTGGATGGCCGGTCGGGTCGGATCTCGGGTCAGTCCACGATGTCGCCGAAGGTAGCGCGTCCGGCCGGTCGATACGTCTGGATCGTGACGCCATTCGGCATCACCTTCGATTCGAGCAGCGCCAGGTCGTGCGTCGGGCCTCGCTCCGGGAACAGGCGCAGGCCGTCGCCGACGACGACCGGATAGATGAGCAGGTGGAGCTCGTCGACGAGGTCGCGCTCGAGCAACCACCGCAGCAGGGCGCCGCTGCCATGGACCTGGAGTTCTCGCCCGGGCTCCGCCTTGAGTTCGCGGACCGCCGCCTCGACGTCACCCCCGATGACATGGGTGTTCTGCCAGGTCGGGTCCTTGAGCGTGCTCGAGGGCACGAACTTGGGGAGCACATTGATGCCGTGAGAGACCGGATCGCCGCCGTCATGTTCCGGCCAATACGACGCCCAGATGTCCCAGGTCTCGCGCCCGAGCAACAACGCGTCCGCGCGCTCGTACACCGAGGTGATGAACTGGAACGTCTCCTTGTCGGCGTACGGGGCCAGCCACCCGCCGCGCTCGAACCCGCCCCGGCGGTCCTCGTCGCGCGCCCCTGGGCCCTGGTACACGCCGTCGAGGGTCACGAAAAGCATCGCGGACAGTTTCATGAGTCGCCCTCCTGCCACACAGGAGCCACATTGTGGTTCAGGTGGAAGACGTTGTCCGGGTCCCAGTCGCGCTTGAGACGGGCCAGTCGGTCGAATTTCGCGTCGCCGTAGATCAGGCGTGATACCTGGGGACCAGAGTCGCCGGTGCCGTTCGCATAGCGGCCGAGCGTGGCGCTTGATTCGACGATCGCTGACGACTTGTCGAACCCATCGCCGGTTCGCCTCGTCGTCGGCCGGATCGTCCCATGCCGTGTCGGTGCTGAAGTCGAACGGCGCAGCGCGGCCGGCATACGCCGTTGCGTCCTCGTCGACCCGGCCGATCGCGCCACCGAGCGCTGTGACCGAGAACGTTGACCGGCCCGGAGCCTGCGCCACGAGTTCGACGAGTTCCGGCAGCGCCTCCGGATGCAGGTCGACGGCATTGAACCCGACGAAGTACGACCGGTGGCCCCAGTCGAAGACGAGGTCGTGCGCGACCTGGACGTCCAGATACGACTGGCTGCCCACGTTCGTAAACACCGGGGTCGACCCGCGGCGGAGCCCGGCGGTGTCTCGCTCGGCGCGGTCTGCCGCGCCGCTGTGGTTGTACGCGATGTAGGCGATCGGTTGCCCATTCAGATCGTCAGGCGTGCCCTCGTCCTCCCCTGCCCGATCGAGACCAAAGATGACCGACACCGAATCGGGCGCGCCCGGCGCGTAGTCACGAAAGATGGTCCATGCCTCCTGGATCTGATCCATCGGGTAGATCGAGAACCCCCGGTGGAGCGATGGCCCGAACGGCTCGAGCCGGAATTCGAAGGCCGTGACGATCCCGAAATTCCAGCCGGCGCCGCGGATCCCCCAGAACAACTCGGGCTCCTCCGTCTCACTCGCGCGTACGAACCGGCCATCCGAGGTCACCAGCTCCACGGCCGCCAGGTGGTCGATCGTGAGGCCGAAGTTGCGCTGCAGCCTGCCGACACCACCGCCCAGGGTCAGGCCGGCGACGCCGGTGTGACCGACCGTCCCGTTGGGACAGACCAAGCCCATGGGCCTGGGCCGCGACGTCCAACTCGCCCAGGAGCGCCCCGCCGTTCGCGCGGGCGATGCGCGTGGACCCGTCGGCCTCGACGCCGCGCATCGCGGACATGTCGACGACGAGGCCACCGTCGCAGGTCGAATGTCCCGCCGGGCTGTGCCCGCCGGACTTGACCGCGATCTCGAGCCCGAGGTCGCGCGAAAAGAGGATCGCGGTCGCGACCTGATCAGCCGTTCTTGGACGTACCACGAGCGCGGGACGCCCATCGTGCACAGCATTCCATAGCCGGCGGGCATCGTCGTAGCCGGCGTCGGTGGGCGTCATGACCTCGCCGCCGAACGACCGCCGCAGTCGGTCAAGGTCTCGATTCCTGATCATCGATCACTCCTGCGCCCGAACCATTCGAGGATGCGCATCGCACGGAGCGTGTTCCAGCGGCTCGGCTTGCCTTCCCCGTCCTCCACGGTGAAGTGTGCCAGCATGTCGTGCCGCTTGACATCCTCGTGCGAGTCCTGATCATCGATCACCCTTTCGCCCGAACCATTCCAGGATGCGCAGCGCACGGAGCGTGTTCCAGCGGCTCGACTTGCCCTCGCCATCCTCCATCGTGAAGTATGCCTCGCCGCCAAAGACGTTCTGGAGCGGCCACCGGCCGTCCCGGTCAGCATTGCTGTGGACGATGCCGACCGCCTCGGCGACGCGCTCGTCGGGCTCCTCTCCGGTGCTCCGGAAGTAGTCGAGCCCGCGCAGGACGTCGTAATGCCACCAGCTCGGGAACGAGAACCGGAGCCAATCGGGGTCGATCACCTCGCCGGTCGACTTCCGGCGGAACAATCGGCGATCCAGCAGGTACGCCTCGCCTCGGCGACGGGCCTCCCCTACCCTGGCCGAGCCGCCGATCACCCGCTCGTACTCGAGCAGACCCTCGAGGACATTGATCGTCGTGGCGAACGACGACACCATCGCGCCGTTCTCGACCTCGCAGTTCCAGCCGCCGTCCGCGAGCTGCTCGACATCCCTCGTCATACAACCATATGGTTGTACCAATGCAACTCGTCTTCAACGCCGACCAGATCTTCGCCGCCCTGGGTGACGCCACCCGGCGCGACATCGTCCTGCGCGCGTTGAACGGCGACGAAGGCATCGCCGAACTGGCCGGGCACTACCCGATGAGCTTCGCGGCCGTGCAAAAGCACGTCGCCGTCCTCGAGCGGGCCGGCCTGGTCACCAAGGAGCGCACGGGCCGACGCAAGGTGGTCCGGACCAACATCGACGGGCTCCGCCTCGCGCGCGGCGTGCTCGATCAGTACGAAGCGTTGTGGCGCGGCCGGATCGACCGGATGGATGCGCTCATCGCCAGCATGGAGGACCCCATCGAATGACCGTCATCGCCGTCCAGAAGGATCCCGAGGCCCACACGATGACCCTGACCGCCGAGTTCGATGCGCCACCGACGCGCGTCTGGCAACTCTGGGCGGATCCGCGCCAGCTCGAGCGCTGGTGGGGCCCACCGACCTACCCGGCCACCTTCACCAGGCATGACCTGGCGGTCGGCAGCCGCGTCGAGTACCACATGACCGGACCGAGCGGCGACCAACCGCATGGCTACTGGGACGTCCTCGAGGCGGATCCGCCGCGTCGACTGGTATTCCTCGATGGCTTCGCGAACGCCGATGGGACGCCGAATGACGACTTCCCACGCAACGAGGGCCGGGTGACCATCGAACCGATCGACGGTGGGCGAACCCGGATGTCGATCGAGAGTCACTTCCCGAGCATCGAGGCGATGGAGCAGGTGCTCGCGATGGGCATGGAAGAGGGCCTGACCCAGGCGGTCGGCCAGATCGACGCGATCCTCAGGGAGGACGCTGTCGCACCGGGAGGAGAGGCACGATGACCACGGCAACCGAGCCGGCGACCGACACCCTGGAGGTCCCTGGGGCCGTCCTGACCTACGACGTCCGCCGCGCCGACTCCCCTACCCGACCGCTGCTCGTGATCGGGTCACCGATGGGCGCCAGCGGCTTCCGCACCCTTGCCAGCCACTTCCCGGACCGGACAGTGATCACCTACGATCCGCGCGGCGTCGAGCGCAGCGCAAAGACGGATCCCGCAAGCGTGTCGACGCCCGACGAGCACGCCGACGACCTCCATCGACTGGTCGAGGCACTCGACATGGGTCCGGTCGACCTCTTCGCGAGCAGCGGCGGCGCGGTCAACGCGCTGGCCTTCGTTTCGAAGCATCCCGAGCAGGTCCGGACGCTCGTCGCGCACGAGCCACCGCTCGCCTCGGTCCTGCCAGATCGAGAGGGCGCGATGGCGCTGACCCAGGCGATCGCCGACACATACCAGCGTGACGGGTTCGGGGCGGGCATGGCGCAGTTCATCGTGGCCGTCAGCCACAAGGGACCGATCAGCGCGGAATACGCCATGCAACCCGCGCCCGATCCAGCGATGTTCGGGATGCCGGCCGAAGACGACGGCACCCGCACCGACCCCTTGCTGTTCCAGAACGTCGTCACCTGCACGCATTACGAGCCGGACTTCGATGCGTTGAGTGCTGCCTCGACCCGGATCGTACTCGCCGCGGGCGTCGAGTCGGGCGGTGAGATGGCGCACCGCGGCGCCGAAGCGGTCGCCGAACGCCTCGGTACCGATGTCGTCCCGTTCCCGAGCGGCCATGGCGGGTTCCTGGGCGACGAGTACGGCCAGCCAGGCCAACCCGACGCGTTCGCCGCCCGGCTGCGCGAGGTGCTCGTCGGCTACCGACCCGACTCATAGAGCCGTACAGGGCTGCGGCGACGGGCGGATCGCCGGCGTGGACGATGTTGTCGAAGTGTCGCCACAGGACCGCGACCAGCAGGGCCGAGCCGATGAACCCGAACCAGAACGGGGCGGTGATCCCGTAGGACCTCGCCAGGAGGCCGCCGATCGGCGTCCCGATGACCAGTCCGCCGATGATCGCGACGCGGTAGACGCCCGTCACCCGGCCCTGCAACGCGTCCGGGACCGCCCGCTGTCGGACGACTTCCGCGGTCGTCCCCCACACGAACGCATGGGCGCCGAACACCACCAGCGTTGCCAGTGCGACGGCGGGATGACGTCGTGACGGCGAGCGACAGGTGGGTGCCGGTCTCGATGAGGAGTCCCGTCCGCATGATGTCGCCCAGCGAGAAGCGTCGTTCCAGCCGGCCGTACGACAGCGTCCCGGCGATGCCACCGACAGCCACCGCGGTCGTCAACAGGCCGAAGCCGACCGCACCCATCCCGAGCCGCTCGCCGGCGTAGAGGACGAGGACCGACCAGGCGGCACCGAACGTGACGTTGAACGTGAAGATGGTGAGGGCAAGCGTCCGCATCGGTGGGTGGCCAAGCAGCCATCGGATCCCCTCGGCCATCTCGGCCCGCAGGCTCGCTCGCTCCGGCACCTCGATCCGCGCGCTGCCGACGATCCGGGAAACGAGCACGGCGCCGAGCAGGAAACAGACGGCGTTGGCCACGAATGGGATGGCCATGCCGGTCGCAAACAGGAATGCTCCGATCGGCGGGGCCACCAGCTGATTCGCGAGCAGGAAGGCACCCTGCATGCGCGCGTTGGCCAGCCCGAGATCGTCACGAGCCACCAGGCTCGGGAGAAACGCGCTGCTCGCCGAGTCGGCGAGGGTCTCCGCCGTTCCGAGGACGAACAACGTGATCAGGACGACGGCGATGCTGACGACTCCGGTCAAGATCGTGGCCGCCAGGACGACCAGGGCGGCCGCGCGAACGAGATCCACCACGATCACCATGCGACGCCGGTCGAACCGATCCGCGGCCGCGCCGCCCAGGACGCCGAACAGCAGGGTCGGGAGATACTCGCTCAGGACAGCCATCGACACGAGGAATGGATCGCTCGTCTGGGACGCCACCAGCAACGGCCCGGCCGCGAGCACGATCCCATCACCGATGTTGTTGACGACCGCGGCGGACAGGAGCCAACGGAACCTCCGCCCGAGTCGATTCGGGACGATGATCTCGATCGGCCTGGCGACCATGGATGACACCGGCGGCAGGATACCAACCCCCTCGGGTCGCCTGTGGAGTCCGCACTCCGCCGCAGCCGTTAGAGTTGCCCGTGCGTCCCCGCCATCAGATCCACTCGGAGGCACCCATGGCCGAAGTCCTGCTGTTCCACCACGCCCAGGGATTGACCGCTGGGGTCCGCGCGTTCGCCGACGATCTCCGTGGGGCGGGGCACACCGTCCACACGCCGGACCTGTTCGATGGCCGGACGTTCGGGTCGATCGATGAAGGACTTGCCTTCGCACGCGAGATCGGCATGGACGAGGTCGTGGAGCGGAGCGTTCGCACCGCCGACGATCTCCCGGCCGACCTCGTCTACGCGGGGTTCTCGCTTGGTGAGATGGCCGCCCAGAAGCTCGCCCAGACGCGGCCCGGTGCCCGGGGTGCCCTGCTCTTCTACTCGTGCATCCCGATCAGCGGTGACTGGGCGTTCGGGCCCTGGCCGGATGGCGTCCCGGTCCAGATCCACGGGATGGATGCCGACCCGATCTTCGTCGGTGAGGGGGACGTCGAGGCCGCTCGCGAGATCGTGGACAAGGTCGAGGACGCCGAACTCTTCCTCTACCCAGGCGACCAGCACTACTTCGCCGACAGCTCGCTCCCGTCGTACGACGCCGAAGCGACCGCGCTACTCACGAAACGCGTGCTGGAGTTCCTCGACCGCGTCTGACCGATCGCTGGCGTGACGAGGCGGGCCCCGCCTGGTCTAGCTCGGGTCGAGCTTGAGGAGTCCGAGCATGGCGCCCTGCGGGTCGGTGACGATCGCGAAGTGGCCCCCCGGCATCGGTGACGGGACGACCATCTCGGTCGCACCCGCATCGACCGCCCGCTTGAACGCGTCATCGATGTCCGACACGTTGAAGTAGACCATCCAGTAGCTTGGGACGTCGGCCGGGATGCTCGGCATCATCTCGAGCGCTCCCAGGATGCTCCGACCGTCGAGTTGGAATTCGGTGTAGTCCCCCATCCCCTCGCCCATCGGGCTCGTATGCACGGCCCAGCCGAAGACCGACCCGTAGAACGCGTGCGCCTGGTCGATCCCGCGCGCGTTCAGCTCGGCCCATCCGAACGTGCCGACATCGCCAGAACGGAAGCTGCCCATCCCCGCCGGCTGCCATGCGGAAATGACCGCACCGATGGCGTCCGCGAAGACCGCCATGCGCCCCATCTCGCCGACGTCGAAGGCGGGGGCGATGACCGTTCCGCCGGCCGATTCCACGGCAGACCCGAGGGCCCCCGCGTCATCCGTCCCGATATACAGGTTCCAGGTCGTCGGCGCGTCGGGCATCATCTTGCCGCCGATGCCGGCCACGTCCTCGCCCCCATCCGCCAGCCGGGCGATGCCGTAGCCACCGTATTGCGGATCGGGCGAGACCTCGACCTTCCACCCGAACAGGCTCGAATAGAACTCGCGGGACGCCGCGGGATCCGGGCTGGACAGGTCGATCCAGGCGGGTCGGTTCAAGCGTGGATTAGAGCTTCCGGCCATCTGGGTCTCCTCGTCCATGTCTTCGACTGGCGACGTCGCGCCGCGTGGTTCGAACAGTACCGTCCCATGCGCGCGGGGCCACCAGGATCGTCGATCAGCGGCCCGGTTGTTCGTCGGTTTCGTTCGCGGCAGGATCGGTCGTCTGGCGATGGGCGGCGAGGTCCGCTTTCGCCTTGCGATCGAAGAACGGGATCAGGAACGGCAGCATGACCAGGCCGGCCACGAACAAGGACAAGAACGCGACCAGGACGTCCTGCACGCCCATCGCCGTCAGGACCGACGCACCCACCGCGTAGCCAAGCAACCCGGCCGGGAAGGACAGGACGAGCAGGAGCGTGGGGGCAGATCGCATCGATGGAGCGTACTCCGCGCACGCGGGATCCGGTCGGCTAGCCAGCGACATCCCGTACGTCCGCCGTGCCCATCAGGTAGGCGCCGAACGCGATGAGCCAGATCACGATCGGATAGACGATCCATCGCTCGAGACCACCGATCCCGAGCTCCATCAGCGGACTGGCGTCACCGAGCACGACGTACGATCCGAGGCAGAGCAGGCTGACCGCGCCCAACGCCGCCGACACCCAGCGGAATCCCGGTCCGTCACGATCGCGGCTGTCAGTCCCGCGACACCACCGGAGACGAAGCAGGCCATCGCGAACAGAGCGCATGTGGCGTACCCGTGTCGCCCGGGAACAGGCCGACGCCGAGCGCGGATACGCCGAGGACGCCCATCGGGATCGACAGGGACCAGCGGCCGTACACGCGGTGGACGAACCAAGCGGCCGCGACCACGAACAGGCCGGCGACCATCATGGTCAGGTCGAAGATCATGGCCGACGGCTGCAGGACCACGCTATCCGGCGGCTCAGTCCCGCCGAGGTCGCTGATGGCATTCGCGGCCGTCGAGTACGCCGCCGGATACAGGGCCTCGGCGGTGATGATCGCCATCAGGATGCCGGCGCCCGCAAGGATGGCCAGGATCCCGGCGATCCGCAGGTCGAGCACGATGGTTCGAGCATCGACGCGCCTGGTACCGGCGAGTCTGGTGATCGCATTCGTCGCCATTGGTGCCTCCGGTCCGGTGTGGGGACTCCAGCATTCGCGTCAGACTGGACCCGCGCCTAGGGCGATTCGACGGTTTCCTGCGGGCCGGTCGGCCTGCGCGCGACGTCGCGATCGAACTGAGGCGCGGTACCCTCACCGCGAGCGAGGAGAGGCATGACGACGAGACGAGTCACTTGGCGCCGGACCGACGAGGTGGCGACGGATGAGCATTGCACGGTCACGATCCGTGGCAATGGGATGTCGCTGGTCGGGACCGTGCTCGGCGCCGAGGGTGGCGTTCCGGTCAGGATCGAGTATCGGGTGCTCACGGATGCCGCCGGGATGACAAGCGCGGCCCACGTCCGCGACCTCCGCGGGTTCGACGTCCGGACGACGGTCCTCGAGCGCGATCCGAAGGGCAACTGGGTCGTCGATGGCGTACCCGTTCGGGCACTACGAGGCTGCGCGGACGTCGACCTGGGATGTAGCCCGTCCACGAACACGCTCCCGATCCGCCGGCTCGACCTGGCCGTCGGGGCATCCAAGACGATCAAGGCGGCGTGGATCCGCTTTCCCGACCTCACGGTCTTCAACGCTCCGCAAACCTACACACGGCTGGATCCGTTCACGTATCGCTATGCGAGCGGGGACTTCGTCGCGGAGCTCGCGGTCGATGACGACGGCATCGTCACGACGTACGCGGGGTGGCAGCGGACCGGCCTGGCCTTCGGTCCGGACGACACCCAGCCGCTCGACGCCGGCTAGGTACGCGTCATGTGGAGATCAGGACCTTGCCCTTCGGGTGCCCCTCGTCGACGTAGCGGAGCGCCTCGACCACATCATCGAGCCCGAACCGCCGATCGATCGCCGGGATGACCGCGCCGGAACGCACGAGTTCGGCCAGCGCCGCGACATCGTCCCCCCGGAACGGCTTCCACCAGAGCATGAGGCCCATCGAGCGACCGGTCGCGATCGACACAACGGGTCCCGCCGCCATCGTGCTGATCAGCCGGGACGTCGAGCCACCGAGCGTCACGTACGTACCGCCCGGACGAAGACTTCGCCGCCAGCGGAGCAACGGATGGTGGCTGTCCACGTCGAGGATCCAGTCGTACCGCTCACCGGTCGCCGTCACGTCGACCGCTCGGTAGTCGACCACGTGGTCCGCACCGAGGGACCGTACGAACTCGAGCTTGTTCGAACTGCACACGCCGGTCACCTCCGCACCCAGCGCCTTGGCGATCTGGACGGCGAACGGACCGACATTCCCCGACGCACCGTCGATGAGGACCCGTTGCCCCGCAGTGACCGTTCGCCCGTCGCGGCGACGGAGTCCCTGGATCGCCAGGGTCGCGGCATGTGGAAGCGTCGCCGCGTCGTCCATCGTCAGTCCCGGCGGGATCGCCAGGAACGCTCGCTCGGGTGCGCACTTGAACTCGGCGAAGCTGCCCAGTCCGAACGGGAACATGTCGCCGAAGACGTCGTCTCCGACCTTGAACCGGGTCACGTCCGGGCCGACGGCCTCGACCGTGCCTGCGACGTCGCAACCGACCCCGCGGTGCCTCGGTGCGCGCAGTCCGAGATACAGCCGGGTGATGGCGGGCCGAGGGCCCAGCACGTCGAGGTCGGCCCGATTGATCGACGCCGCCCGGACGCGAACGAGGACTTCGTCAGCGACCGGCACGGGATCGTCGATCTTGCGGACCGATACGACGTCAACCGGACCGTAGCGGTCGCGGATCGCGGCCCTCATCGGCCGACCGGGGTCAGGACCGCCTCCAGGAAGGTCAGCACGTCCGCCCGCTCATCGAGCTGCTTGCCGACCGGCTTGCCCTGGCCGTGCCCGGCATCGGTATCGACTCGGAGGAGGATCGGCGCATCACCGGCCTGAGCTGCCTGGAGCGCGGCCGCGAACTTGAGGGAGTGGCCGGGCACCACGCGATCGTCGTGGTCACCGGTCGTCACCAGCGTCGGCGGATAGGCAACCCCGGCCCGGATGTTGTGCAGCGGCGAATACCCGAGCAGTGTCCGGAACTGGTCGGGGTCGTCGGCCGTGCCGTAGTCACTCGACCAGGCCCAGCCGATGGTGAACCGGTGGAAGCGGAGCATGTCCATGACGCCGACCTCGGCGATGGCGGCACCGAACAGGTCCGGATGCTGGGTGAGACTGGCGCCGACGAGCAGGCCCCCATTGGATCGGCCCGAGATGCCGAGCCGCTCGCGGCGAGTCCAGCCTGACGACACCAGCCACCGTGCGCACGCCGAGAAATCGTCGAACACATTCTGCTTGTGCTCCAGGCGCCCAGCGTCGTGCCAGCCCGCGCCGTACTCCCCTCCCCCGCGAAGCGATGCCACCGCCAGCAGGCCGCCCCGCTCCACCCAGACCAGCCACTCCGGTTTGAACGTCGGACCGATGGGGACCCGGAAGCCTCCGTAGCCGTAGAGCAGGGTCGGCACCTCACCCGTGGGTGCCAGATCCCTTCGGCGGGTGAGGAAGAGCGGGATCTCGGTGCCGTCGTCCGAGGTGACGAAAACCTGCTCTGACACGAAGGCAGCAGGGTCCCACGACGATGCCACTTCGGACATCGACTGCGCCGTTCCGTCCGCCATCCGGACGGCAAGGAGCGACGCGGGGACCGTGAAGGTCATGAACGTCAGATAGAGGTCCGGGTCGGTCACCCGGCCCTGCATGTCCACGATGGCCCCGACTCCGGGCAGTTCGACCTCGGTCACGTGGCGCCCGTCGCGTTCGAAGATCGCGAGCCGGTGATGGCCGTGGTGCAGGAAGTCGACGGCCAGCCGACCACCGACCAGGCGCACCCGTTCGATCGCGTCGTCGCCCTCCGGGACGACCTCTTGCACCTGCGCCGGGTGGTCGATGTCGAGGGCGATCACCCGACCCAGTGGGGCGCCAAGGTCGGTCAGGAGGTACATCGTTCGGTCGATCGTGGCGATCGGTTCGTAATGGGCGTCCGCCGCATCGAGCAGCGGCCGCACGACCGCCGCTGCGACGCCGTCGCGCAGGTCGGCGACATGGATCCGCGTCTCCGGATCCGTCCCGCGCCCGATGATGACGATCAGCAGGCCGCCGTCCTCGGAGAGCTCGGGCTCGAACCCCCACTCGGGCTCGTCCGGCCTCGAGTACACGAGCAGATCGTCGGTCGGGGCCGTTCCGAGCCGGTGGTACCGGATCTCCATGTCGAGATTCGGCGTCTCGAGCGCCATCTCCGCTGGTGGCTCTGGGAAGCGTCCGTAGAAGAAGCCGGCGTCGTCGTGGGTCCATGCGGCCGAGCTGAACTTTGCCCACGGGATCCGATCGGCCATGTCTTCCCGTGTTGTCCGTCCGGCGCACCTTCCAGGTCCGCCAGTCCGACCCGGCCTCGCCGAGCGCATAGGCGACGAACGCGCCACTCTCGGACACGACGGCATCGGCCAGAGTCGTCGTGCCGCCCTCGCCGAGACCGTTCGGGTCGATCAGGACGGCCCCGGCGCCCCCCGGTGCGTCCGCCATCCACAGGACATCCTGATCCTGAAGGCCGGTATTTCGAAGCTGGAACCAGCGATCCCCGCGGCACCAGGGCGCGCCGATCCGCGGGTAGTCCCAGACCTCGGCAAGGCGCCGACGGATCGAGGTCCTGGCCGGGACCTCCGCGAGCACGCGCTCCGACAGCGCGTTCTCTGTCTGGACCCATTCGCGCGTCGCCGGTCCGTCAGCATCCTCGAGCGGACGGTACGGGTCCGCGATGCTGATCCCGTGATAGTCATCGACCTGCTCCGCGGTCGGCGGCACCGGGTACTCCAATCTGGCCACGGAGGCCTCCTCCCATCGGTCTCCGACCCGCCGCCGTACGTGGATCGCGTCGCCGCCAATGGTAAGCGGCCGGCGATGCGATCGACTGGGTGCCAGGAAGGTCAGGCTGACTGGACCGCCTCAGGTTCCGTTACCGCTCGATCCTGGGTGGCCTCACGGACCGATCGCGTGAGGAGTTCGAAGATCGGGGCGAGTTGCTCGATGAGCTGGCCGTTCTCGCCGTAGATCGACAGGTTCGTACCGTGGAGCACTTTGGACGCGGACTCGACGATCCGCGGCGCCTGTTCCACCGGCAACATCTGGAGGCGCATCTCCTGCTGGGCCCGGGCAAGCAACAGCTCGCCGTTCACATCGAGCGCCCTGACCTGGTTCTGCAGGTCGCGCAACGCCAGCTCCTCGCGGAGGATCCGGTTCTCCGTCTCGATCCGAAGCAGCCGGACCGGCGCTTCGGTGTTGACCCGATCCTGGTCGATGTCCGACTGGTTGTGGAACCGTTGTTGCTCCAACTCGAGTGCCTGGAGGTCGGTCGCGAGACTTTCTGCCTGCATCCGGCGCTGGCGGGCGAGATCCGCCAGCTCGAGTTCTTCCCGGCGTCGGAGGTCGTCCCGATCCGTGGCGAGCTTCTGCTCCTGGACTCGGCTCGTGGACGTCAGTTCGGCGAGCTGGAACTCTTCCTGGGCCTTGAGGTCGGACCGGTCGCTCTTGAGCTTGATCTCGTTCCGAACCTCCGCCTCCAGTTGCTGGCGGAGCTTGGCATCGACGATGAAGACCTGCGCGACCAGCGCGGCTTCGACCTCGATCCCCCAGGTCGTGTTGTCGTCTGTCGCCTGGATGGTCGACTCCAGGGCGGCTTCGACGACACCACTGAGGGTCGTCTTTCGCTGCTCGACGCACTCGACCATCGTCATGTGCGACACGGCGTGGCGGAGTTCGCCGAGACACACGTGGGTGAGCAGCGTGGTGATCTGCCCGACCCCGTCGCCGCCCGTGAAATCGAACAGTCGGGCCGCGGCAACGGGCTCGACGATCCGGTAGATGTACGTGCCCTTGAAGCGCAACGGCACGCCGTCCTTCGTTTCCTGGGTGAATTCGAAGCTGGCTTCCTGCTTCGTGCTCGGGACGAGGACGAAGACCGTCCCTGGACGCAGGAACACCTGGACCGCGGTGCCCCGATTCTCAAGGGTTCCGCGGCGTCCGACAAGGAGATACTGGTTGGGACCCGCTTTGGCGACCGGCATGGGTTCGACCTCCTGCTGCTTGCTGACGTTCCGGTTCCTCAACCGTCATAGGCGACCGGTGATCGGACGGCGGCCCGAGATCCCCGGGTCGGGCGCCACCAGGCAAGGCGTGGGCCTCTGACCGCGCCGGGCTCGACCGGAGACGACATCCCCGGGATCCTGCGGTGCGACTGCTGCGGCACAGCAGCAGTCAAGCAGCAGAAGTCATGCCGGCCTATCGAACGAAAGTCCTGGGCTCCACCGCGGTCGCGTATCGTTGGGCATCCGCCCGAAGGAGCCCACGATGCCGAAATACCTCTTGTCCATCCACCGCACCGGTGAGGCGCGATCCGAACCGATGACCGAAGAACAGCAGGCGGCATCCTGGCAGCAGATCGCCGAACTCGAGGCCGAGATGCACCGGACGGGTGCCTGGTATTTCAGTGGCCGCCTCGAGGAGGCCGAGGACGCGGCAGTGGTGCGCAGTTCGGGCGGGAAGATCCTCACGACGGACGGCCCGTTCGCCGAAACGAAGGAGCAGATCGGCGGGTTCTACATCATCGACGCGGCCAGTCCGGTGGAGGCTCGTGCCTGGGCGGCCAGGGTCGCCCTCGCCACTGGCGAGCCGGTCGAGGTGCGGGGCTTCATGGCTACATCCGAGGACTGACGCGCCGCCCACCAGACGGCTCACTTGGTGCTATTCTCAGACCGACAGTCGGTTTATCAATCCCTGGCAGTGGTGGTGCGAGCGTGGCACGGGCGGTCAAGGTCGAGGAACACGCGGTCAGGCGGGATGCGTTCGTCGACGCGGCGGCCGCACTGATCCAATCCAAGGGCTATGAGCGGACGAGCATCCAGGACGTCCTTGATGCGGTGGGTGCCTCAAGGGGCGCGTTCTATCACTACTTCGACTCGAAGCAGGCGCTACTTGAGGCGGTGATCGACCGGATGGGCGATGCGGCGATCGCGTCGCTCATGAGCGTCCTCGATGACCCGGCGTTGACCGCTCCGGCCAAGCTCGAACTCGTCTTCTCGTCGATCGGCCGGTTCAAGGCGGAGCGTCGTGACCTGGTCATGGCGATCCTCGAAATCTGGCTGTCCGACGACAACGCCGTCGTTCGCGAGAAGTTCCGCCGGTTCCTGATGACCCGCATGGCGCCGCTGATGGGCGCGATCATCGGTCAGGGCAGGCGCGAGGGATCGATGGACGTCGATGACCCGGATGACGCCGCCTTCGTGGTCGTGTCACTGGTCCAGGCGCTCAACGAGATGGCCGGCCACCTGTTCGTCGCCTACCAGGCGGGGACCCAGTCCATCGAGTCGATCATGCGGACCTTCGGCGCCTATACGGTGGCGCTCGAACGCGTGTTGGGTCTGCCGGATGAATCCCTCCATCTCCTCGATGAACGCACGCTGCGCTGGTGGTTCGATCAACCCACAAAGGAGACCGGATGACGCCCGTCATCGAGACCGACAAGCTCACCAAGTCCTACGGCAAGCACCGCGGGATCGTCGAGCTCGACCTGACCGTCGATGAGGGCGAGGCCTTCGGCTTTCTCGGCCCCAACGGCGCGGGCAAGACGACCACGATCCGAACGCTGCTCAACCACCTGCGCCCGACGAGCGGTGTGGCTCGACTATTCGGGATCGGCTCGACCGAGGACCCGATGGCGATCCACGGGCGACTCGGGTACCTGCCCGGTGAGTTCGCGCTCTACGACAAGCTGACCGGCGGTCAGACGATCGAATACTTCGCCAACCTGCGCGGCGGGGTCGAGGCGGCCTACCAGGCCGAACTCGTCGAGCGTCTCGACATCGATCCGAGTCGAAAGTTCCGTGAATACTCGAAGGGCAACAAGCAGAAGATCGGATTGGTGATCGCGCTCCAGCACAAGCCAGAGCTCCTGGTCCTCGATGAACCCACCTCCGGCCTCGACCCGCTCGTCCAGCAGACGTTCTACGAGGTCATCCGGGAGGCGAAGTCCGCAGGACGGACCGTCTTCCTCTCAAGTCACATCCTGTCCGAGGTCGAGAAGACGTGCGACCGGGTCGGGATCATCCGGGATGGGCGACTGGTGAAGGTCGGCAAGGTCGAGGAACTCCGGGACCTCGCCCACCACCAGGTCGAGATCGCATTCGTCGGTGCCGTCCCCGAGCGCGAGTTCGCGGCCCTGCCCGGCGTCAGCGATGTCACGGTGCGCGACCAGGTCATGCATCTGCGAGTGACTGGATCGATGGCCCCGATCATCCGGGCCGCCGCCGGCCACGACCTCGCGGACTTCGTCAGTCGCGAGCCGTCGCTCGAGGAGACCTTCCTGGCCGAGTACGCTCGCGATCCGGCGGCGGTGGCCTGACGTGGCGGCCATCACGGGACGACCGCTCGCGAACAGGACCACGATCCGGCCGAGCCGTCGCAGCCGCTTCTATGGGCTCGGCAGCGTCTTCGCCAAGACGTTGCGCGACTCGAGACGGGCGACGATCGTGGTCGCGGCCGTGCTGGGCCTGCTCCTGCTCATGGTCAGCGTCGCTGTCGCATCGGAGTTCTCGACCCCGGCCTCGCGCCAGGAGCTGGCCGACCTCATCCGGGCCGTTCCACCGATCCTGGCCGGCTTGGCCGGCAAGCCCGTCAACGTCGACACGATCGGCGGCTACGTCCAGTACAAGTACGGGACATTCTTCCCGCTGATCGTCGGCCTCTGGTCCATCCTGGCCCTGTCCGGCACGCTCGCGATCGAGACCCGTCGCGGGAGTTTGGAATTCATCGCCGCCCTGCCGATGACCCGACGGCGCATCGCGATCGAGAAGTTGTTCGCGCACATCTTCGCGCTGACGATCGCGATGTCCGTCGTCTTCGTGTCGGTCGCCATCGTCGGCAGCGCGGTCGCCGAACTCCCCGGTGACGAGATCAGCGTCGGAGCGGCCGCCGCGTACGCCGTCTGGCTCGGCCTGCTGGCCCTCGCTGCCGGCTCGGTCGCCTTCGTCATCGCGCCATTCCTGGGCCGCGGGGCCGCGGTCGGCCTCGCCGGCGCGGTCATGTTCGCCGGCTTCATCCTCAACGGTTACCAGGTCGCCATCCCGGAACTCGCTCCATTCGCCAACCTGACCTGGTTCGGGTGGACGACCGACCACATCCCACTGGCCGGTCAGTTCGATTGGCCCTCGCTCGTTCCCGTGGCGGCCGTGGCGATCATCCTGTCCATCGTCGGAGTCGAGGCGTTCGCTCGTCGCGACCTCGGCGCGACGACCGTGCTGCCGACGCCGTCGCTTCCCCGGACGCTGATGGGCCTCGGCGGCCCGACGACACGAGCGGCAAGCGAGAACCTCAACCTCGCGCTGTCCTGGGGCATCGGACTCGGGCTGTTCGGGCTCGTCCTGGCGGGGTCAGGTGGATCGTTCACCGAACAGCTGGCCAAGTCCCAAGGTTTCATGGACCTCCTCGAGACGATCTTCCCGGGCGTCGACCTCGCCTCGGTCGGAGGCTTCCTCGAACTCGTCTTCGTCGGGTTCGGCCTGGTCCTGGCCGGCCTGGCCGCCGCCACCCTGGTCGGCCGCTGGGCCTCGACCGAGACGTCGGGGCGGGTCGAGATGCTGCTGGCCACGCCGCTGGACCGGGCGCGCTGGGTGGTCGCGGAGGGCGTCGCGGCGCTACTCGCCATCGTGCTCGTCGTCGCGATCACCGCGATCGGGATCCTCATCGGCGCAAGTCTCACCGGCGGCGACATCGTGACGCCCGCCACCGGCACGGTCGTCATCGGCCTATACGCGGCGGCCATGACCGGGATCGGCTTCGCGATCGGCGGCGTGTTCGGGACCGGATTTGCCGGCGCCCTCGTCGCCATCGTGACGATCGTCACCTGGGCGATCGGCGTCCTCGGCCCGGCGCTCGGCCTGCCCGATGCCCTCCAATCGCTCGTCCTGTCGGCGCACTTCGGGCAGCCGATGGTCGGCCAGTGGGACGCGACGGGGGTCGTGGTCGCGGCCGCGCTCGCGATCGCCGGCGTCGCCGTCGGCGCGTGGGGTTTCGCCCGGCGCGATCTGCGAGGCTGAGCGACACATGGTCGATCCGCGGTCAAGCTCCCCTCCCCCACCGACCACGTCGACGTTCGATGCCACGGCCTGGCGTGACGCTCCGTGGTCCGCGACCCGCCACGAAGCGGTCCTGTTCGACGGTGCCGACCTGTCGGACCTGACCGAGCGTGGAGCCGCGTTCACCGATTGCACCTTCCGTGGGGTTCGGTTCAACGGCTCCACGCATATCGATGCTGCGTTCACGAACTGCACCTTCGTCGCCTGCCGCTTCTTCGAGACTCGGTTCACCCGATGCAAGGTCGTCGGGAGTCGGTTCGAGGAGTCCACGTTCGATCTGGTCGAGGTCGACGGCGGCGACTGGTCGCTCGTGGCGATGCGCGGTGCGGATCTGCGATCCGCGACATTCCGCGACGTTCGGATGCGGGAAGCCGATCTCACCGGCGCCCGTTTCGATGGCACCTCGCTGCGCGATGTCGACCTGTCCGGAGCCCTGCTCCATCGAGCGTCGTTCCGGGGCACGGATCTCCGCGGCAGCGACCTATCATCGATCGACCCGATCGCGGCCGACCTGGAGCAGGCGCGGATCGATATCGACCAGGCGATCGTGATCGCTGAGGCGCTCGGGCTGAAGGTCGACCCGACGGACGATCCGACGGGGGCCAACTGACCCGGCGTCAGAACGACCATTCGTGGCAGCATGGGCCGATGCGCCGAATTCGATGACCGATCCGCCCGATCCGGGCCGGCCGGCCTAGTGGCCGCGTCGACTCGCTCATTCGTCCTGCGGCACGCCCGACTGCGCCCGGTCCCGGGTCTCGAGGACATCCGGCTGCACCTGGCCGATGAGGTGCTGCCGTTGTGGCGGGCGGTCCAGGTCGAAACCGACGATCTGGATGCGCCCCTCCCCTACTGGGCGTTCGCGTGGTCCGGTGGCCTGGCGATCGGCCGGTACCTGCTCGACCATCCCGAGGCGGTCCGGGGCCGAACGACGTTCGATCTCGGAACGGGCTCCGGGCTATGCGCGATCGCCGCGAAGCGGGCCGGGGCAACGACGGCCGTCGGTGCGGACATCGATCCGTTTGCCGGCGCGGCGACCCGGCTGAACGCCCGGGCCAATCGCCAGCGCGTCACGGTCGTCCGTCGCGACGTGCTGGACGAGGATCCGCCGGAGGTGGACGTCATCCTCGCGGGCGACTGCTGGTACGAGGGCCCGCTCGCCGACCGCGTCCTTCGCTGGCTCGAGCGCGGCCGCGCCAACGGGACGGACGTCCTGATCGGCGACCCGGGTCGTCGCTACCTGCCGACCGACACCCTCATCGAGCTCGCAACATACGACGTCCGCACGACCACGGAACTCGAGGACATGGACCGCAAGCAGGCCGGCGTCTACCGGCTGCGTTGAGCGATCGAACAGGCGATGATGCGTCGATGACACCGCTGCGCTTCCCGTTCCGGCTCGACGATCGCGTACGACCGATCTTGGGACTGTTCGGGGTCCGATCGGTGGACGACGCCTACGTCCTGGTCGACCAAGTCGACTTCACTGCCCACTTCGGTCGGTTCGAGGTCACGACCCCACTCACGAACATCGTTTCGTGGCGGATCGAGGGTCCGTGGCATTCGATCACGGCGATCGGTGTCCGCCGAAGCGTGCGCCACGCGGATCTCACCTTCGGGAGCTCGGCTCGCGGAGGCGTCCGTATCGACTTCCACGCCCCGGTCCGCGTCGGCCCGGTCCACCCGCCGGCTCTCTATGTGACCGTCGCGGACTGCGAAGGGCTGGGGGCCGCGTTGACCGACCGCGGGGTGCCGGGATCCGACGCTCGGCGCCGCGTCAGCGCCGACTGACTGCGCCGACTACCCGTCACTCGCGGGTCCGCGATCCTCCGCAACGCCGACCGTCGTCGCACCGGATCTGGCGGGCGTGACCGACTTCCCGCCTTCCATGAGTCGATCAAGTCGCTCCAGCAAGGGCGTGGCCCCGAGTTCACTGAGGATCTCCTTCGCATCGGCTGCTGCCGCTCGGACCGCAGGGTGATCCGGACCGACGAACGTCGCCATATCGAGCGCCGTCAGCGCGACGTCCCATCGGAGCCCAAGATCGCCATACACATTCAGGCCCAAGCGGTACTCCCGCACGGCATCGTCGACGTGGCCATCGAGCGCCGCCAGGCCCGCCTGGAGGGCGGCCACATCGCCATCGCAGGCACCGCCAAGGCTCGGCTGAATGCGGGCCAGGACTCGCTCCGCGGTCGTCCGGTCCCCGTCGTGCAGGGCCATCCTGCCGCAGACGAACCGGATGTAGGGACTCCCCGCATCATGTTCCAGGACGCGCTGGCCAAATCGATTCGCCGCAGCCATGTCTCCGGACACGTAGGCGACCTCGAAGCTCCAGACGAGAGCGTTGACGAGGGTTTGGGCATCACCTGAAGTCTCGGCCCTCCCGATCATGGCGGACGGTCGCCCACCAGGGTCCGCGCCGCGCCACACATCCATCCATGCGACGACGTCTTCGAGCCACACCCTCCCGTCTTCGTCGCGCGATGCGTCGAGCAGTTCGCCGATCGCGCTCTTGGCAGCGTCCCATTCACCGGTCCGGCGCGCGGAGTAGGCGTAGTTGCCCGCGTGGTAGGTATCCATCCCGGACAAGCCGAATCGGCGAGCGAGCGTCATCCCGGTGCGAGCCCACTCCAACGCAGTGCGCGGGTTCGTGTCGCCCAGGAAGGACGAGAGATTGTTGCCGGCCCGAGCGGCCGCGAGGTGATGACCGTGGGCCGTCGCGTCGTGGTAGGCACCATTGAGGAGCGCGAGGCCCTCGTAGCGGCGGTCCATCATGCACAGCGCCGTTCCCTTCGTGATCATCGCCATCGCGACGATGAAATCGAGGCGTAGAGGATCACCGAGCGCGAGGGCTTCATCCGCCCACGGGATGACTTCGGCAAACCTCTCCGATCGGAACAGGGCGCGGGCGCGGACCTCCGCATACCAGGCCCGGGCGGGACGGGCGGCGGGCATGTCCTTGGTCGAATCGGCCAGCGGGGCGGCGCTCTCGGCAACCGCCAAACTCTCGGCGATCAGCCCTCGGCTCGAGAGGTGGGACGCTCGGCTGGCGATCGCGTCGAGCGCCGTCGCATCGTCGCCGAGTTCCGTGGCAAGGTCCTGGGCAGCCACGGCATCGCGGTCTGCCTCGTCGTACCGCGCGGAGCCTGCCTCGAGCCTGGCGATCCGGACAAGGATGGCGGGGTGTTCCGCACGGTCCGCCGTTACCTCCAGCGCCGCGCGAAGGGCGTCGATCGCCTGGCCGATGGCTCCGAGCGCCTCAGCTCGATCAGCGGCAGCTCGCAGCGCGATCCGGGCCTGTGCCGCGATCGCCGCGCCCTCCGGACCTTCCGGCGCTGCGCGATAGGCGGAGATGTAATGGGTCGCCAGGACGCCGGCCAGCTCCTCATCGCCGAGCGACTCGAAGAAGCGGGCAGCGGCGACGTGGCGCGTCCGGCGGTCGCGTCGCGACAGCGTCGCATAGGCGACCTCACGGATGAGCGACTGGATGAAGGCATGCTGACCGCGCCCCGGGGACCGCGGGTCGGTCTCGACGATCAGGAGCTCCCGTCGTACCAACGAAGCGAGTCGAGCGACAAGCGCGTCCGCGTCCTCGCCGCTCACCGCCGAGAGGGCCGGGACGGTGAACGACTGTCCGAGGACGGACGCGTCCTGCAGCAAGGAGCGGTCAACCGGCGGTAACGCATCGAGGCGAGCTGCGACCAGCGCCTGGAGCGTCGGCGGGACATCGATCTCACCCAGGTCGCCCGTGAGCGTGACACGGTCATCGGTACCGAACGTCAGGCGTCCGTCGGCCAGGAACATCCTGATGGTCTCGACGGCGTAGAGCGGGATCCCGTCCGCCCGAGCGAGGATGCGTTCCGCCGCCACATCGGGAAGACCCGGAGCGATTCCCGCCAGGAGTTCGCGCATCGATGCGTCGGTCAGTGGGTCGAGTCGCATCGCGACCGCCCCTCGCCGGTCCGTCCCCCAACCGGGACGTCGCTCGAGCAATTCCGGTCGGGCCAGAGTCACGACGAAGATCGGATGGCTCCGGCTCCAATCGAGCACGTGCTCGATGAAGTCGAGCAGGCCGTCGTCGGCCCATTGCAGGTCCTCGAAGACAAGAGCCACGGTCCCGGTCGCCGCGACCCGCTCGAAGAACGTCCGCCATGCCGCGAAGAGTTCTTCGCGCCCGCCCGGTGGAGCCGTCTCCACGCCGAGGAGGACGAGCAGCCGGGGTTCGATCCAGCGCCGCTCCTCCTCATCGGAGACGTACACCTCGAGCATCTTGGCGACGGCCGTCCGGGTCGCCTCCTCGTCGTCCCCCTCCGCCAGACCGGCGCGCCTGCGGACCATCTCACCGAGCGCCCAGAAGGTGACCCCCGCGCCGTACGCCGGTGACCGACCGCGATGCCACCAGACCGATTCAACGACCCCGTCCAGGTATTTCTCGAGTTCCCATGCGAGCCGGCTCTTCCCGATCCCGCCCTGGCCGACGAGCGAGACGACTCTCGCCCGTTGCTCGCGCCCCGCCATGTGGAACTGTTCCTTGAGGAACCGAAGCTCGTCGGCACGGCCCACGAACGGAGGTTCCAGCACGTCGCCCCGCCGCATCCCGCCCCGCTCGGCGACCACACGCAAGGCCCGGAACGCCGGCACCGGGCTCGTCTTGCCCTTCAGCAGCGTCTCGCCGGCTGGTTCGAAGGCGATCGCCGGTCCGGCGGCCTCGCGCGCCGTCTCGCCGACCAGCACCGCTCCCGGAGGCGCGACCGATTGGAGGCGACTGGCCGTGTTGACGAGATCGCCGGCGACCATCCCCTGCCCGCTCGCGCCCAGGGTGACGGCCGCTTCGCCGGTCATGATCCCTGCCCTCGCCCGGAGCTCCAGCCCGGCTCCAAGACCAAGCGAGGGGATGGCATCGACGACGTCGAGAGCCGCTCGGACGGCCCGCTCGGCATCGTCCTCGAACGCTGTCGGGGCACCCCACATGGCCATGACCGCGTCGCCGATGAACTTCTCGATGGTGCCGCCGTATCGGGCGATGACCTCACCGGCCAACTCGAAGTACTTGCCCAGGAGTTCGCGAACCGTTTCCGGATCTCGATCCTCCGCGAGCGCCGTGAACCCGACGAGGTCCACGAACAGGACGGTCACGACACGCCGCTCTGCGACGGCCGGAGCAGGCGATGCGCTGGCGAGGGACGCCGGCTCGGATCGCGCGCCGCCTGCCAACGAGCTGCCGCACGTGCCGCAGAACTTTGCAGCGGGCTCGTTCGGCGCGCCGCACGATGGACACCCCATCGCCAGCGCCGCGCCACACTCGAGGCAGAACCGACGACCCGACGCGTTCGTCGTCCCGCATGCTGCGCAGATCATCGGCCTAGGATACGTGCATCGGTACGTGCGGACACCTTGCCAGGGCGTGCGATGATGCGCACATGCTCGAGTACGGCAATGCGGCAGGTCAGGTCGCCGGGCGCGCCAACGGTGGGTCAGGCGGCGGTGGGCACCCGGTCGATGTCGGCGCCCAGCTCAGCCAGTTCGCGACCGACTCGATGCACACGATCTCCGCGATGCCGCCCGCGGCCCTGCTGGCCGGGTTCGTCGTGATCGTGCTCGGTCTGATCATGGTCCGAAAGGCGTTCTAGGCCCCGAGCGACCGCGTCACCAGTCGTCGCCACTGCGCGGATCGCAGCTGATCGAAGCGGTCGTGTCGAACGGCGGCGACTTCGGCGTCCGAAGGATCATGAGGTAGCCCTCGTCGTCCGGCGTCCGCCTCGGTCCGTCCGGCGTTCGGACGAAGAGTGGCCCCGCCCAGGTCTCCCAGCCGAGACGTGCGTAGAAGCGGTGCCGGCCGGTCCCCAGGGCTCCCAGCTCGTACCGCCGGCGGATCTCCTCGTCGATCGCCGATATCACCACGGAACCAAAGCCCCGATCCTCGAATGCTGCGTCGGTGGCCACGGCCTCCACGTAGCCCGTTCGAAGCGCGCGCCCGTCGATCTCGAGGACGCGCTCGACGAGCGCCGCATGGGTGACGATCCGTCGGTCCTGTTCGAGGACGAAATGGGTTCCACCGAGCGCGTGGTCCCAGTCGTCATCGGTGAAGCGGTCCTCGAGATCCGAGCCGAATGCCGCGTCGAGAAGTGTCCGGAGTGCCACGATCTCCTGAGGCGCGAGGTCGGCGGTAAGGATCCGGCGCAGGATCGGCTCAGGACGCAGTCGCATCGATCTCCGCCATCCTCGCCTGCACGAGCCTCGTGATGACACTCGCCGGGACCGGTCGTGCCGGTATGAAGCGGATCGCGCCCTTGGATGTCTCGAACCCTTCAAGTTCGTCTCGGAACAGCACGATGAGGTTCGGGCTCATCGGGTAGATCGCGCAGTGGGCCTTCGCGGCCGCGTAGGCGATGAGTGGCCGACCGCGGTACCGGAACGCTGGTGCCCCATAACTCAGCGCCTCCACCGCCGCCGGAGCCGAGGTCACGATCGTCTCCCGCACCGCCTGGAGGGCGTCGCGCTGGTCGGGGCGCAACCGCGCCAGGATCTCGTCGATTACCACCGACACGTCGTTGACCATGCGATCAGCAAACCCCGACCGGCCGACACTGTCAACCGGGATGCCTTCCACGGCTGACATCCCAGGGTGAGAGCGCTACCCTGTTGCGATGGTCGAGATTCAGTCGTCCCGGTTCGAGCCGGCGCTCACGGACATCCAGGCCGCTCCGCGCGATGCCGGGCGGCTCGAACGGATCATTCGGCGCCCTGCGGTGGACGAGCGCGAGACCATCGCCGAGGCGACCCTGGATCCGACCGTGGGCCTGGTGGGTGACGACTGGCTGGATCGGGGCAGCCGGCATACGAGCGACGGTTCGGCCGATCCGGACACACAGATCACGCTCGTCAGTATTCGGGTCCTCCGCGCCATCGAGCCCGACCCAGATCGTTGGGCCCTCGCCGGGGACCAGCTCTATGTCGATCTCGATCTGCGAACGGAGGCCCTGCCGTCCGGGGCACGCCTGTCGATCGGGTCGGCCGTCATCGAGATCACTGGGATCCCCCACAACGGTTGCGCAAAGTTCAGTGCCCGCTTCGGTGGCGATGCCCTCCGATGGATCAACTCGCCGACCGGGCGCGCCCACCGGATGCGTGGGGCGCACGCACGGATCGTCGTCGGAGGCACGATCCACGCCGGGGATACGATCCGACGGCTCTGACGGGTACGGCGATGATCGATCCGAGTGACCCGCCGCCGCCGGGCCCCGCCATCGAAGAGCTCGTCGTACGTCGGCCCAGGGCGGTCCGACGTCTCCTCGTGGTGTCTGTCGGAGCCGCGGCGGTCGCCGGGTTGTCCTACATCGTGACGGTCGGGACACGGACCGGACAGCTCGTCAGCGAGCTCATCCTCGGCGGCCGGCCTGCGACTCACGAGGTCATCGTCGCCGCCGATCGCGTCCTGGGCACCCTGTCGCGATCGACGCTCTTCGCCGGGACGATCCTGCTCGTCGCCATCGCCTTGATCCAGCACCGTCCTCGACTGGCGGCCGTCGCGGTCCTGACGATCATCGCGGCGAATGTCTCGACCCAGCTGCTCAAGTCCGTGCTGCTCGAGCGTTCAGACCTGCTCGATGGCATGTTCTACGCCCTGCCGAACAGCTTCCCGAGCGGCCATGCCACGGCTGCAGCCTCGATCGCGGTTGGCCTGCTGCTCGTCCTGCCGCCGTTGCTCCGGGCCCCGACGGTCGTGGTATCGGCGGTCGTGGTCGCGATCGTCGGGGCGAGCACGCTGGTGGCCGGCTGGCACCGGATGGCCGATGCGATCGGCGGCGTCTTCGTGGCGACGGCGTGGGGAGCCGGCTTTGCCGCCGTGCTTGCCTGGCGTCGTGGGATCGACGTCCTCGGGCGTCGCACGACCGAGTTCGGTCGCCTCTCGGCCGTGCTGCCCATCGGTCTCGGCGCGGCGGCCCTCGTGCTCGGTGTTTTGGCGTATCTGATCATCGCCGCGGACCCGCTCGAAGTCCTGCTGGTCCTCGCCGAGCGCGGCGGCAGCCCCGCCCTGTTCTGGGTCGGCATCATGGTCACGATCGGGACGTCCATGCTGGCACTCGGAGCACTGGGTTTCGCCCTTCGCGATATCCGGCTCGATCCGCGGGCCGGGCCGCCGCGCCGATCGGATCCAGCCGTCGCTGGAGACCCGATCCCGGACTCCGAGCCCGCCACGGATCCATGATCCACAGGCATACTCCGGTCATGCAATTCCGTGCCACGATCCAGGCGACCGGCAAGACCGCCGCGGGGATCCAGGTGCCGGACGAGGTCGTCGCGGCGCTCGGACCCAGTCGCAAGCCGGCGGTCCGGGTGACCATCAATGGCTTCACCTATCGAAGTTCGATCGCGTCGATGGGCGGCGTCTTCATGCTCGGGGTGAGCAACGCCGTTCGCGCCGAGGCCGGGGTCTCCGCGGGGGATACGGTGGATGTCGACCTCGAGCTCGACACGGAGCCGCGGGTCATCGCGGTGCCTCCCGACCTCGCGAGCGCACTCGATGGCGACCCGGACGCCAAGGCGTTCTTTGACGGCCTCTCGCACAGCAACAAACGCCGGATCGTCGAACCGATCGAGGGTGCGAAAGCCCCGGAGACTCGCCAGCGGCGGATCGACAAGACCGTCGCCGCGCTCCACGAGCAGCGGATCTAGGCGGTCTCGAAGGATCACTCGCTAGTCGGGACCGGGCGCAGCGGCCTGCCTGACCGAAAGCATGCGGCCCTCATCCCAGGCGCTCCTGAACGCCTCGCTGTCGATGACCAGCACGTCCCGTTCCAGGGCGGCCCGATGCTGTTCCCACTGGCCGACGCGACCGGACTCGGCCTCGACCTCGATCGCACCCCACAACCGTCCGGCGCGACCCGCATCGCCCCGCGCCGCGGCGATGATGGCGAGGTCTGCGGCTGCGAACAGGACCACGCGGCGATCACCCAGGGCAAAGGCCAGATCGAGCGATCGCGTCGCGTGGCCTTCGGCGGCGTCAAGATGGCCAAGCTCCCGTTCGAACGTCGCCGCGTCGTCGTACTCCTGAGCGGCCCACCACGCCCAACCGGCCTCGTCTGCGATCGCGGCGCTCTCAAGGACCTGTCGAAGGGCCAACGTCACGTCGCCCTCCCGGTACGACCGCTGGGCCAGCACGCCCAATACCTGGCATTCGCCCAGGCGCATGCCGAGACGCAGGAAGTCGTCCAAGGCCCCCTCCATCAACGGCCACGCTTCGGCTCGTTCGCCACGGTAGATCATGTTCGTGGCGACGCGGAAGCGGCCGTGTGCAGCCTCCTTCGACGCGCCCGCGGCTACGAACAGGTCGAGACTCTGTCGGTAGTACGGCGCCGCACGATCGGGCTCGCCGACGATGTCGAGGGTGCCGCCGAGGGCTCGCAACGCCCGCGCTCGAAGCATCGGGTCAGCATCATCGGCCCGGTCGAGGAGCCGCTCGAGCCAGCTGGCCCCCTCGATCGGGTCGCGAACGACCCAGAACGATTCCATCCATGCTGCGAGCCGGAGTCCTCGTTCCGGATCCGCATCGAGGCTCCACTCAAGGACGGCGCGGATGTTGTCGATCTCCGGCGCGAGGAGGTCGAAGTCCCAGCGTTCCGGGCCGTGGATCACCGCTCGGGTCCCAGCCCGGTCGACGAGCTCGAACAACCGGTCCTCCTGGCTCCGACGCAAGAGGTCTTCCTCGCCCGCAGCGTCCAGACGCTCCCGGGCGAAATCGCGGATGGTTTCGAGCATCCAGTAGCGGTCCTCGTCATCGTCGACGACCCGTCGCCGCACCAGGCTCTTGTCGAGCAGCGATGCGAGCGTTTCGATGTCACCGTCGCAAACGGCTTCGACGTCCGCCAGCGAGCACCCACCTCGGAAGAGGGCGAGGCGCCCGAAGAGCAGCTGCTCATCGGCGTCGAGGAGGTCGTAACTCCATGCGATCGTGGCCCGAAGCGTCGAGTGGCGTTCATCGACGTCACGACCACCTTTGAGCAGATCGAGACGCTGGGTGATGCGCTCGAGCAACTGCTTCGGACCCAGGACGTTCATCCTCGCCGCCGCAAGTTCGATCGCAAGGGGCAGCCCGTCGAGGCGCCGCACGAGTTCCGGGATCGCCGGCGACGATCCAATGTCGCCGCGAAGGGCCATCGCTCGTTGCACGAAGAGGGCGACAGCCTCGGCTTCCTCCATCGGCTGCAGGTCGAACTCGACCTCGCCGGCGATCCGCAGCGGTTCGCGGCTGGTAGCGAGGATACGGAGCGTGGGTGCAGCGGTCAGCACCTCCGCGAGCCTTGGGGCCACATCGGGGAGGAGTTGCTCCAGGTTGTCAAGCACGATGTGGGTCGGCTTTCCGCCGATCCGGGCGCCGATCGCCGCAGCGGTGTCGCCCGACGCCCCGAGCACCGTCGCGATCATCGGAACGACGAGGGTGGCGTCGCGGACCGGAGCCAATGCGATGTAGACCGTGCCTCCGTCCGCGTCGTCCGCCAGGAAGCGAGCCAGCTCGATCGCGAACCTCGTCTTGCCTGTCCCGCCTGGGCCGACGATCGTGAGGACCCGTGGTTCGAGCTCGAGCCATCGCCCGACGGCATCGTGAAGCTCGCCCTGACGCCCAAGGAATCGACTCGGCGGCGTGGGCAGATCGACGGCGCCCGGTGTCCGCAGTGGCGGGAACCTCGTCGTGCCGAGCTGGAAGATCCGGATCGGCGCGTCGAAATCCTTGAGTCGGTGCCGTCCGAGGTCCTCCATCGGCACCGTCTCGACGAGGGCCGCCGTGGCCGCGGATATGAGGACCTGGCCACCGTGGGCGAGCGCCGCGACCCGGGCCCCCCGATGGACGTCGATGCCCACGTACCCGTCGACGGTCGCCGTGGCCGTGCCTGTATGGATCCCGATCCTGACAGTGATCGGCCCATCGCGCAGACCCGCCTGGGCCGCCTGGGCGGCCGCCACGGCACCAGAGGCCGTCGGGAACGCGGCGAAGATCGCATCGCCCTGCGCGTCGACCTCCACGCCATCCTGGGCGGTGATGGCCTCACGCAGGATCTGGCGGTGTCCGGCCAACGCGTCCGCGTAACCCGACGGACCAAGCCGCGCGAGGAGCCTGGTCGAACCTTCGATGTCGCTGAACAGGAACGTCACCGTCCCGGTCGGCAGGCCGTGCCGGCCCGAACCCGACCCCGACTTCGACCCCGGCATCACGCTCGGAGTATGGCACCCCCGTGACCGGCAGCCCTAGCTGGGATCGACGGGTCGCCGGGTCTCGATGAGGGTGGTCGGGGCGCTGTGGACTGCGGGGATCGTGCCCAGCCGACCGGCCTGGTAGTCGGCGACGGCCTGCATGACCTCTTCCCGCGTATTCATCACGAACGGTCCCATCCAGGCGACCGGCTCCCCGATCGGCCGACCGCCAAGGATGATCAGATCGAGATTCGGACTGCGCTGCTCCTGGATCGCGGCGGCAGCCACGGTCACCACGTCGCCGGCACCCAGGACGGCCAGCTGTCCGGCTTCGATCGGCCGGCCTTCGGCACCCACACTTCCCAGTCCGGACAGGACGTACACCAGGGCGTTGTAGTCCGGCCGCCACGGCAGCGACACCTTCGCACCGGGGCTGAGCGTGGCATGGACCATCGTCATCGGTGAATAGGTCGAACCGGGTCCAGCGTGACCGTCGACTTCGCCCGCGATGATCCGGATCAGCGCCCCACCATCCGGCGAGGACACAAGAGCAACCTCGCTGGCACGCAGGTCCTGATACCGCGGTGGCGACAGCTTCTGGGCGGCCGGGAGGTTCACCCACAGTTGCAGGCCATGGAACATCCCGCCACTGACGACGAGCCATTCCGGCGGCTTCTCGATATGGAGGATCCCGGCGCCGGCCGTCATCCACTGCGTGTCGCCGTTGGTGATCACGCCGCCGCCGCCATTCGAGTCGGCGTGCTCGAACACGCCGTCGATCATGTAGGTGACGGTCTCGAACCCGCGATGCGGATGCCACGGTGTCCCTTTCGGTTCACCCGGGGCGTATTCGATCTCACCCATCTGGTCAAGGTGGATGAATGGGTCGAGATCGGCCAGATCCACCCCGGCGAACGCTCGCCGGACCGGGAACCCCTCCCCTTCCAACCCACGAGGCGCATTCGTCACGCTCCGAATGGGCCGGTGGCGGGCGATCGCTGGATCCGGTGTATGGATCCGCGGCAGGACGGTGATGTCTTCGACGGCGACGGCAGGCATGGGTTCCTCGGGTGCTACGAACCGGCGAAGCATACCAGACCAGTAGTTGACTACGCAACAGTATCTGGGTACGGTGGCGGCACACGACCCACGAATTGGGAGCCGCGCACATGTCCGACTACAACACCGATCTCATCGCCGACCTCCGGGCGCACGGCGGCCACGCCAGCGAAGGTCGTTGGCTCGGCCGTCAGGTCCTGATCCTGACCACGATCGGCGCCCGGTCCGGGCAACCGCGAGAGGCACCGCTCGCCTACACCCGTGATGGCGACGACCTCATCGTCGTCGCCTCCAAGGGTGGCGCCCCGACGCACCCCGCCTGGTACCACAACCTGGTCAGGAACCCCGACGTCACCGTGGAGGTCGACGGCACGACCACCAGGGCCAGGGCGCACGTCGTCGAGGGCGACGAACGTCGTCGCCTGTACGACCAGCACGCGGCGCTCCATCCGACGTTCAAGGAGTACGAAGCGAAGACGGACCGGGTCATCCCGGTGATCCGGCTGGAGTCGCTCTGATCGAGAGCTCGGGGCCCAGGGGGTACTCTCAGACGATGGACCCCGACGGGCAGCTCATCCGCCCTCCGAGCCCGAGCGAGTCCCTCGACGTCCGAGGGATGCACCGGTCGAACCGGGATGCCTGGGACGAGGCGGCCGAGCGATACGAGGGCTGGTTCGACGAGGCTGTGTCGCTCATCCGGTCCGGCGGAACCAACCTGTTCGGTGTCGAGACCGAGCTGATCGGCAACCTCCAGGGCAACTGCCGGCGAGCGATCCACCTCCAATGCGCCGCCGGACGTGACACCCTGTCGCTCTGGAACCACGGCGCCGATGAGGTCGTCGGCATCGACTTCAGTCCAAGGATGCTCGAACTCGCGCAACGGTTGAGCACCGCAACCGGTGCCCCGGCGCGCTGGATCCTTTCCGACGTCCTCGACACGCCGCACGACCTGGACGGCACCGCCGACCTGGTCTATACAGGTCGCGGTTCACTCCTGTGGCTGCACGATCTCGATGCCTGGGCACGCGTCATCGCGCGACTGTTGGCCCCGGCCGGGCGGTTCGTGCTCTTCGAAGGACACCCGATCGAGTGGCTGTTCGATGCCGACGCCGAAGGCCACTGGGTCGTCACCGACTACGACTACTTCGGCGGGGCCGAGGCCTCGCGGGGCTGGGCCCCCGAGTACATCGATCGACTGTCCGTCGACGAGTCCGACCAGAGCTGGAAGTTCGCTAGACCGTGGACCCTCGGCGAGGTCATCACGGCCCTGCTCGGGGCCGATCTCCGGCTGGAACGTGTGGCGGAGCATCCGGTCGACTGGTGGGGCGGTCACGCCGATGTCCGGGCCGATGAGCGGGGCCGCATCCCGCTGTCATTCTCGGTTGTCGGTCGGCGCGCGCCGGCGTAGCCGTCGGTCGCGTCAGCGACTGTCCGACCGCGGTGTCAGGCCCGCGAACCGGTCGTCAGCGGCTCGGACGACATCGAAGGTCGCCCCGATCGCGTGGTCGACGATCGGGCCGTACACGTGCGGGTAGGGAGTCCTCGCGTCGTCGAATCGCCAGGCGACATCGAGCGCGTCGAGGTCGATCGACAGGCACACGAACGGTCGCGGATCCGAGGCGTAGTACCGATCGAACGTTTGCCCGAGTGCCTGGCTTCCGTTGGTGCAATGGATGAACCCTTCGGTCGCCAGCGACTCGGCGCGATACGGATCGCGCGGATGTGGGCCGGCCAGTCGAGCCGTCCACGTCTCGAGCGGCAGGAGGTGGTAGGTCGTCTGCATCAACTCGGCGTCTGGTCGATCGACAACCATGCGCGGTCAACGGTGAGTTGCAGGACCGTCGGTCGATCCGCCACGAGGGCCGCCCGGAGCGCCGGCTCGAACGCGGCGTCGGTGTCGATCCTGATCCCGCGGGCACCGCAGGCTCGAGCGATCGCCGCGTGATCGACCGGTCCGAGGTCCGTCGCGACCCCGACACCCGTCCCGCGTCGTTCCTGCCACATCCGGATCGTCCCGTAGCGCTCGTTGTCGAAGACGATCACCACGACGCGCGCATCCACCCGGACCGCCGTCTCCAGTTCGGCCATCGTCATCGCGAACCCGCCATCGCCCACGAGCGCCACCACGGAGCGGTCGCGATGGACCAGGGCTGCGGCGATCGCCGCCGGCAGGCCGTACCCCATGGACCCCGACGTCGGGCCAAGGAATGTGCCGGGGCGCCGGAACCGAAAGCCCCGACCCGCCCAGCTCGAGAAGTTCCCCGCGTCGGTGGTCACGATCGCGTCATCGGCCAGGACGTCGCGGAGCGTCGCGATGACCCGACCCGGATGGACACCCGGACCATCCCACGGCTGTGCGTCGACGACCGACGCCGCCTCCCACTCGGCCCGGTCGGCGCGGTTGTGCTCCTGCCGGGTGGCCACCCGGGCGGCGTCCAGGACGGCCCGGTTGACCAGGCGGTCGTTGGCCGCCTTCAGGAACGCCTTGGCATCCGCGGCGACGGTGAGTTCGGGGCTCTCCGGGCGATCGGCTCCGGCCGGCTCCAGATCGACATGAGCCCAGCGCAGCCCGGGACGCGGAACGGCGTAGCGGTAGGTCGTCGGCTCGTTGAGGCGGCACCCGATCACGAGCATCGCATCGGCAGCGTCGAGTCGCGCACGGACGCTCCGTGGCGCTCCGAACCCCGTCATCCCGAGGAAGAGCAGGTTGTCGTTGGAGATCACGTCGGCTCGTCGCCACGCAGCGATGACCGGGACCTGGAGCAACTCGGCGAAGCGAGTGAGCTCGGTCGAGGTCCGTGCGCGCAGGATCCCGCCACCTGCGAGGATGACCGGGCGCTCCGCCGACGCGAGCAGCTCGATGACGGCGCGGATCGCTTCGTCGGTCGCGCGCGGTGTCGGTGGTCTGGCGGCTGACGCCGTCGAGTCCGCCGGCATCGGTTCGTCGAGCAGGTCTTCCGGGAGCGAGAGGAGGACCGGGCCGGGCCGGCCAGTCAGCGCCTGACGGGTCGCCTCGGCCATCACTCCGCTGACCTCCGAGGCAGACGTCGGTTCCACTGCCCACTTCGCCAATCTGCCGAGACTCCCGACCTGGTCGATCTCCTGGAACGCTTCGCGACCCTTCAGGCTGCGCTCGACCTGGCCGACCGCCACGAACATCGGGGTCGAGTCCTGGCGTGCCGTGTGGATCCCGATCGCCAGGTTCGCGCCACCGACCGCGCGGGTCCCGAGACAGACTGCGGGCCGGCCGGTCAACTGCCCGTGCGCCTCAGCCATGAATGCCGCTGCTCCCTCGTGGTGGGTGGAGATCACCCGGATCCCGGCGTCTTCGAATGCGTCCAGGAGGCCAAGGAACGACTCGCCCGGCACGGTGAATGCGTAACGGACGCCGGCCGCACGGAGCGCGTCGGCGATGAAACGGCCGACGGTCGGAGGCACGATCGGAGACTGGTCGTCGACCGGGCTGTCCTCGGGTTCGGTCGTCTGGGGTTCGGTCGCGTCAGGCTCGCCCGCTTCCTCTCGCGCGTCGATCGGTGGCGTGTCCGCGACCGCTTGTTCCGTCATTGGCGCTTGTTCGGGTGGTCGGACGGCAGGTGATTGCGTGGGATCGAGCTCGGTCAAGGCGACTGCGCTCCTTCGGTCGGTGGTGGTCCAGCGTCGGACGGATCAGCGGTAGTTCTCGAACTGCAACGGGACTGGCAGATCCAGGTCGCGCAGTCGCGTGATGACCCGCTGGAGATCGTCCCGGCTCTTGCCCGAGACACGCACGGCATCGCCCTGGATCTGCGACTTCACCTTCGGGAATTCATCCCGGATGAGCCTGGTGATCTTCTTGGCGATCTCATCGGACAGTCCGCGACGCAGCCCGATCCGTTGCCGGACCTTGTTGCCGCCGGCCTCCTCGACCTTGCCCCAGTCGAAGATCTTGAGGGACAGGCTGCGACGGATCGCCTTCGACTCGATGAGGTCCTTGACGGCTGCCGCACGGTATTCGTCGTCCGTGATCAGGACGATCTCATCCTTGGCCTGGGTCAGGTCGACCGTCACGCCCTTGAAATCGAAGCGCGTGCCGACTTCCCTCCGAACCTGATCGAGCGCATTCCGCAGTTCCTGTTCGTCGAAGTCGCTGACCACGTCGAACGACTGATCCCCAGCCATCGATCCCCCTTTCCCTACCCCGCCGCTGGTCGCGGCGCCATCATCCACCACTCCCGGAACCGACGGATCCGGCCATCGTCTGCCACCTCCGCCGTGAGGAAGCCCGCGCTCCTGCCGACCGCTCCATCGGTTCGATCGACCCACGAAGCGTGCCAGGCCGCAAGAACCGTCGCGCCCGAGACCCAGTGGCGTTCGACAGTGAACACCACGTCCCGCTGGCTTGCAGCCGACTCGAGCAGGAACGAGCGGAGAGCATTGTGTCCGACGAGTGGTGCATCGAACGGGTTTCCATGGTACTCGGCATCCTCGGTGAACAGGGCCACCCAGCCATCGCCGTCGAAATGCCTCCCAGGCTCGACCGTAGGCTTCGAGCAGTTCGCCGCCGGCCGCGTAGTCGATCGTCATCGCTCCTCCAATCGCCGCAACAGCTGCTCCCCGATCACGTACGAGCGGCCGCCGCCCATCACCAGCACGGCGTCGCCGGGTTCGACCGTCGCCGCGAGCGCGTCCGCGGTCGACTCGACCGACCCGGGTGCAAGGACCGAGGCGTCAGGCCTGCGAATCCGGACGGCGTCGGCGAGTGCCCGCGCCGAGGTCACGGTCAGATCGAGGTCGCGCCCGGCGAAGATGTCCGCCACGGCGACCGCATCCGCTCCGGCCAGCGCGTCGGCGAACGCGTCCAGCATCGCCGCCGTTCGGGCGAACGTCAGCGGCTCGTAGACGGCCCACAGGCGTCGCCCCGGTTCGCGCTGCCGGACCGCCAGGAGTGTTTCGCGGATGGCGGTCGGATGGTGCCCGTAGTCGTCGTACACCACGACGCCGCCGGCTTCTCCCTTGCGCTCGAGTCGGCGGCCCACTCCGGTGAACGAGGCGATGCCGGCGATCAGCCCATCCGCCTCAACGCCCAGACAGGAGGCCGTCGCCGCGACCGCCAGGGCATTGGCGGCGTTGTGGCGACCCGCAGTCGAGACGCGAAGGGTGATGCCGCCGGTCAACTCGTCCAGACCGAACACCTCCAGCGTCGTCCCGTCAGGATCGGTCGTACTGATCCGCCCGAGGATCGCACTGGCCGGTCCGGCCGCCGTCGCGAACCGTTCGCGGATGCCGCGCAGATATCCGCCCCGCTGCGGCGACGCCTCGACCAGGGCATAGGCAGCCACGTTGATCCGTCGATCGCGAAGGCGGTCGACGACCGCCTCGACACCCGGGTCCCCGATGTTGGCGACGATGGTGGCCCCATCGGGCATCCGTCGCAGCCAGGTCGCGAATGCCTCGGTCACCGACGCTGCATCGGGAAAGACGTCGGGGTGATCCCACTCCGCGCTGGTCAAGACCGCACATCGGGGAACGTACGGGTCGAAGTTGCCCGCGTACTCGTCGGCCTCGACGATGAACAGGTCCCCCGAACCCCACCGTGCCGTCGCCGGAGCGCCATCGGTGATCGACGACGGGAGGAGCGCCCCCACGAACGCCGATGGATCACGGCCGACGTCGACCAGGACGTGGGTCAGCCAGCCTGCGGTCGTCGACTTTCCGTGCGTCCCGGCCACACCGACAAGGGTGCGTCCGGTCGCGGCATCGGCAACGACCTGTTGCCACGGTTCGATCGCGATCCCGGCAGCGCGCGCGGCCGCCAATTCAGGATGATCGGGATCGATCGCGGTCAGCGCCTTGGTAACGGCCATCCGGTCGAGGGGCGGCGTCCGGGCGACGTGGGCGGCGTCGTGACCCGTCGCGATCGGGATCCCCAGCGCGTCCAACGCCACCGTATAGCGGGACGGGCCGTCCCGGTCGCACCCGTCGACCGTCGCCCCGGCCCGCTGTGCCAGCAGTGCCGCCGCGCTCGCTCCGGCCCCCGAGATGCCCACGATGTGGATCCGCTCGCCGGATCGGATCGCCCGTGGCGCCCGGACCGGTCTGAGACCGGCAGAGATGCGTTCTGCGGCGTCGGTCACGCCTGACCCGGGACCGTCTGACCGATCGCGTCGACCCGCTCCAGCAGGAGTTCTAGGACGGCGGTCGCACTCGCCCGCTTGTTCGCTTCGCGATCGCCGACCCACTGATGTCGCCGAACCTCGAGTCCCACCGCGTCCGCGACCGCGACGTAGGTCAGTCCGATGGGTTTCTCGTCGGTGCCCCCGTCCGGCCCGGCGATGCCGGTCACCGCGACCACCAGGTCCGCCGAGGTCCGCTCACGACCGCCGGATGCCATCGCCATCGCAGTCTGCGCCGAAACCGCACCGTGGAACGCGAGCACCTCCGCAGGCACCCCGACCATCGCCTCCTTCAACGCGTTCGAATACGTCACGAACCCGCCGACGTACCAGGCACTCGAGCCAGGGTTCTCGGTGATCACGTGTCCGACCAGTCCGCCGGTACAGGATTCGACGGTCGCGACCGTCACCGAATGGGCGAGACACGCCGATCCGAGGCGGCCGGCGAGGATGACCAGCGGGTCCTCCGTCACCGCTAGCGCCGTTGTGTCTTGACCGGGTCGTTGGGTGGCGCGAACAACCACGTTTCCGGGGTGCCCGACTTACCGAGCGCGCCCAGCGAGGTGCCGTTCAGGGTGAAGTACGTGACACCGGACGAACCGGTCCTGACCTCGACCGAATCCTTGCCGCTGAACGTCAGGGTGGTCCCAGGTGAGACGACCTGCCCGGCGGCACCGATCTTCGGGGCCAGTTGACCGTCCACCCAGACCTTGATCCACGCTCGGCCGCCCTTGATCGCCACGGTGAGATTCACGCCCTTATAGACGACCGTCACGTTCCGGGTGAGGGAGGCGGTCTTGCCTTCGCTGCTCGAGGCCGTCACCGTCACCGCCCAGCGGCCGGCCGTGAGTTCAAGCGGCGTGTTGTAGGTACCGTCGGGATCGACGGCTACGGTCTGCGCGGCCGGGATGGTCGGCGGGGCAGGCGTCGCGCCACCCTTGACCGGAGACGGATCGGACGGCCCGAGATAGGCGGCGGATATGGCGACGGCGTCGGCATTGGTCGCGGTCCCGGCGACCGGGATCGCCCCGTTCTCGAAGGTCGCGCCCTCGGACGGCTGATCGACCGTCAGGGTCGGGGCCTCGGTGACGAGGAAGGGCACGGTGATGAACAGCCGAAGGGTCTCTTCGGAGTGCTTGCCCGTGTCCGGATCCAGCGCACTGACGTCGAACTGGTTCCGCCCACGCCGGAGGTCGACGTCGTATGCCCAGGCACCATCGGAGGTCGCCGTGACCAGGAACGGATCATGCCCGGGGGTGAGGATGGAGACGGTCGCTCCTGGCTGGGTCGTGCCAGACAAGGTGTAGCGGGTCGTGGAGTCGGGAACGTCGACGACCGCCGTCGCCGGCTGGGTCACCGCGATGGTCGGCGGCTTGGCGAAGCGCAGGATCTGGACGCCAAGGTAGGCGCCGAACGCGACGATGGCGACGGTCAGGAGCGCCGCCACGACGAGACCTGGCGAGAACGTCAGGCCCTTTCGTGGGGCCGCGATCGGCTTCGGGACGGCGATGGGCGGCGGCTGATCCTTCGCCTCGCCCCGCTCGCGCCGCCATTGCAGCAGCACGTCATCGGGATCCAGCCCCAGATATAACGCGTAGTTGCGGAGGAACCCCTTGGTGTAGACGGCGCCCGGCAGGTCCTTGTAATCGCCTCGCTCCAACGCACCCAGGTAGCGCGCCCGGATCTTGGTGTCGCGCTCGGCCCGATACAGGTCGACACCCTTGCGTTCGCGCGCTGCATAGAGGCGCTCGGGCAGTGTCGGACCCGGTTCATCGATCGTGATGCGGCCTGCATCACCTCGATCGGCACGGGTCACCCGCTTGAGCTGTTCACGAGTCGTCATCCGTCGTCCCCATCGGGGTCCTCGTCGGCCCCGGTCGACCCCGTCGTCTCATCGCGTCGCAGGACCGGTCGGGCATTGGAGCCATCGAAGGCACCGATGTACCCACGCGCCTCCAGCTGGTCGATCATCCGGGCGGCTCGCGCATAGCCGACCTTGAGGCGGCGCTGGAGGAGCGACGCTGAGGCCCGATCGTACTCCCGAATCACCTCCACGGCATCCGGCAGCAACCGATCCGCTTCCTCGTCGGCCAGGTCGTCGGTCGAACCGGTCCCTTCGTCGCCGGTGTCGATGATGCCCATGTCGTAGTGCGGATCCTCGATCTGGCCCTTCCAATGCTCGACGACCCGGGCGATCTCCGCGTCCGACACGAACACGCCCTGCAGGCGCATCGGCCGGGGCAGGTCCGACGGCTGGTAGAGCATGTCGCCCCGCCCGATCAGGTCCTCGGCGCCCGGCGCATCGAGGATCGTACGGGAGTCGATCTGGGACGCCATCGCGAAGGCGATCCGGCTCGGGAAGTTGGCCTTGATCAGGCCGGTGACCACGTTGACCGACGGCCGTTGCGTCGCGAGGACCATGTGGATCCCGGTGGCCCGGGCCTTCTGGGCGAGTCGGACGATGGGGTCCTCGACGTTCTTGCCCTCGCGCATCATCAGGTCGGCGAGCTCGTCGATGATGATCACGATATAGGGCATCCGATCGTCCGGATCCACCCGCGTCTCGTTGAATGCGCGGATGTTACGGGCCGTCGCGCCGGCCAGCCGTCGGTAGCGCGCCTCCATCTCGTTGACCGCCCACTTGAGCGCCGCCTTGGCCCGCTCGGGCTCGGTGATGACCGGGACGAGCAGGTGGGGCAACCCGTTGTAGGCGGCCAGCTCGACCCGCTTGAGGTCCATCAGGATCATCCGCACGTCGTCCGGGGTCGCCTCGCACAGGAGGCTGGTGATCAGCGCGTTGACCATCACGCTCTTGCCCGACCCGGTCGCCCCGGCGATGAGCAGGTGCGGCATCTTCGCCAGGTCGACCGCCTGGGCCTTGCCGGCGACATCCCGGCCGAGGGCGAAGGTCAGGGTCGAACCCGATCCCTTGAAGTCGACCTCCTCGAGGATCCGGCGGAGGGCGACGATGTTGAAGTCCTTGTTGGGGATCTCGATCCCGACTGCGCTCTTGCCCGGGATCGGCGCCTCGATCCGGAGGGACCGGGCGGCCAGGGCCATCGCCAGGTCGTCCGACAATGCCTCGATCCGGCTCACCTTGATGTCGGGCGCAGGCTGGACTTCGTACTGGGTGACGACCGGACCGGCGTTTCGCGTCTCGATCCTGGCCGGGATCCCGAAGCCGGCCAGCTTCTTGACGATGATCTCCTCGTTGCGCTGGTGGGCCGCCTCGTCGCCGCCGGCAGCGATCGGCACCGCGATGTCGTCGAGGGTCGTGAGCGGCGGCAGGACGTAGTCGATCCGGTCCTTCGTCGGGGGTGAGTCGGCGGCATCGGTGACATCGTCGGGGTCGCGCTCGGGCCGGGGAGCGACGAGCGTGGCCGACGCCGCGACTCCCGTTCGGGCTGGTGCGAAGGTGGCCGAATTCGGCGCGACGCTGGGAACGGCCGCCGGGATCGCGCTGCTCGAATTGTTGCCCCAGACGCCCGTCTGACCTGGCGATGGGGTCGCACCAACGGGCTTGCCGTTCGACCGGCCCCGGGCGTCGGATGCCACCGGCACCGCAACCGGCGACTTGGCCGGCGGGACGGTGCCGGAGTCCGCTGGATCTCGACGGAGCGAGGCCGCTGCGGTCGTCCCCATCCAGCGCGCCGTCCCGACGGCCGGCCGGGTCAGCTGCCGGAGTGGGATCCCGAACCCGACGATGATGCCGACAAGCGCCAGGGCGAGGAGCAGGATGAAGGCCCCCAACGGGGTGAAGAGATCGCTCGCGGGCCCGGCAAGGGCTCGACCGATGCGCCCACTGCTGAACCCGACGACCTGGGCCGCACCAAGGACGCCCGCGTAGGCGATACACAGGCCGACGAGGGTGATCCCCCATCCGGATCCCGGACGCGTGCCCGGGCCCCATTCGAGCCACCACCCAGCCGCAAGCATCAGGAACGGCAGGAGCCAGCGCATCGCCCCGAACCATGGCGCGAAGACACCGGTCCACCAGCTGGTCAGCGCGCCCTGACCGGGGAGCGCCAGGGCGATCAGGGTCATCGCTCCGAGCACGAGGAGCGTCAGTCCGATGAGCGATCGGACGACCTCCGGCGTGATCCGCGAGCTCCAGGTGGCCTTGCGTCGGGCCCGTGACGGACGAGCAGGCGTCTTGCTGGCCGTCGATCGGCGGCGTGTCGCCATGTCAGACCTCGACGACGACCGGGAAGACCATCGGCCGACGCTTCGTCTGTTCGTACAGGAAACGCGAGACGCCGTCCTTGATCTGGGTCTTGAGCAGGGCGATCTCGCTGATGTGGTCGCCCGGCGTGTGGATCGACGCGATCACGCGCTCGAGCGCCTCCTTCATGATCGGATCCTGTTCATTGAGATGGACGAAGCCCCGGGTGATGATCTCGGGTCGCCCGACGACCGAACCGGTCTGCTTGTCGACGGTCACGACGATCATGAACATCCCGTCGTTGGCGAGGGCGCGTCGGTCACGCAGCACGATGTCACCGACTTCCCCGACCGACAGGCCGTCGACGTAGACGTACCCGGCGGTGACCGGGTTTGCCCGCCTGGCACTGCCATCGGCGAACAGCTCGATCGGCGTGCCATTCTCGATGATGAAGACGTTCTCAGGCGCGACGCCCGTCTCGATCGCCAGGCGGCCATGCTGGACCTGCATCCGGAACTCGCCGTGCATCGGGATGAAGTGCTTCGGCTTGGTCAGGCCGAGCATGAGCTTGAGCTCCTCCTGGCTCGCGTGCCCCGAGACGTGGGCACGCTTGATCGTGTGGTAGTAGACGTTTGCGCCGGCCTTGAACAGGTTATCGATGGTTCGTGAGACCGACTCCTCATTGCCGGGAATCGGGCTGGCGCTGACGATGACCGTATCCCCGGGCTGGATCTCGACGAACCGATGGTCGCGGTTGGCCATCCGGGCGAGACCGGCCATCGGCTCGCCCTGGGCACCGGTCGTGGCGATGACGATCCGGGGGTCCGGATGGTCCCTGATCTTGTCCTTCGGCACGATCTGCGCCGGGTCGTACTTGAGGTAGCCGAGATCCGTCGCGATCCGGAAGTTCTGCTCCATCGACCGGCCGATGACCGAGACACTCCGATGCATATCCGCGGCGGCGTCGAGGACCTGCTGGACCCGGGCGATGTTGCTCGCGAAGGTTGCCACGATGACCCGACCCTCGAGCGGCTCCATGATCTCGCGGAATGCGTCGCCGACGGTTCGTTCAGATGGGGTATAGCCCGGGTTCTCGGCTCGGGTGGAGTCGGACAGCAGGCACAGGACGCCTTCCTGTCCGAGTCGGGCGAGGATCGCGAAATCAGACAGCTTGCCGTCGACCGGGGTGTGGTCGAACTTGAAGTCGCCGGTGTGCACGATCGTCCCGACCGGGGTTCGCAGCGCGATCCCCATCGCGTCCGGGATGGAGTGCCCCACCCGGAACGGCATGACGCGGAACGCTCCGATGTCGACCTCGTCGCCGGGTTCGAGGGCGATGAGCGGGTTGTTGTGGAGTTTGTGTTCCTTGATCTTGTTCCCGAGCAGGCCGCGGGCCAGGGTGGACGCGTAGACCGGCACGCCCGGGAATTCGGGGAGGACATACGGCAAGGCGCCGACGTGGTCCTCGTGCGCGTGGGTGATGAGGAACGCCTTGACCTTTGCCCGATTCTCCTTGAGGTAGGTGATGTCGGGGATCACGAGGTCGATCCCGAACATCTCCTCGTCGGGGAACATCAGGCCGCAGTCGATGACGACGATCTCGTCGCGGTACTCGAAGACGTACATGTTCTTGCCGATCTCACCCACCCCGCCGAGCGGGATGATGCGGAGCGGCTGGTCGTCGGTGATGGGCATCTTGGTCCTTGGCATACGGCTAGAAGAGGGTCAGTTGGGGAGTCGAACCATCGTTCGACTCGCTTGCATCCGCCGGTTCGGCGGCGGCCGGGAGATCGTCGGTGGCGTTCTTCGCGAGGGGCGCTGGGCCCGGATCCGCGATCGCGTCCGGCTCAGGGATCGTGGCCGCCGCTCGGCGCTCGCGGGACGCCAGCAAGGTGGCGGGGACGGCCGCGATGTCGGCGTAACTCTCGCGCTCGATGGCCGGGGTCCGAAGCGCGGCCGCGGGGTGATACATCGCGAACGCCACGGCTGACCGTGCCCCGGTCGTCGGATCGACCGGCCGGACCGTCCCATGGGCCTGGGAGATCCGGACACCGGGCATGAACGTCGCCATGGAGAACCGGCCGAGCGTCACCACCACGGCAGGATCGAGGACCTCGAGCTGACGACGCAGGAACGGCGCGCATGCTGCGATCTCGTCGGGCTGCGGGTCACGATTCTCGGGCGGCCGGCACTTGACGACGTTGGTGATGAAGACATCCTCGCGCCGCCAGCCGATCGAGGCCAGCAACTTGACCAGCAGATCGCCCGCCCGGCCCACGAACGGTCGTCCTTGGCGATCCTCGTTGAACCCCGGACCCTCGCCGACGAACACGACTTCTGTCTCGGCATCACCCTCTCCGGGAACGGCCTTGGTGCGCGTCTCGTGCAGCCGACACCCGGTGCAGGCCCGGACCTCCACAGCGATGTCCTCGAGTGCCGCCCGGCGCTCGGCGTCGGTCACGCCGTGACCTCGAGTGTCGCCGCGGCCCGATACGGTGCAGCCCCGCGGGCCCCGGACGGCCTGACCCAGTCCCGCTCGAGCAGGATCTCGGCCAGTTCCACCGCGTTCGTCGCCGCGCCCTTGCGCAGGTTGTCCGACACGACCCACAGGGCCAGCCCGCGGTCGCCGGCGATGGATGCGTCCTGGCGGATGCGCCCGACGAAGATCTCGTCGCGGCCGGCGGCGTCCGTCGCGAGGGGGTACCGGTGCTGAGACGGATCGTCTTCGACGATGACGCCGGCCACCCGCGCAAAGAGGGCACGAGCCTGGCCCGGGGTGATCGGATCGCGGGTCTCGACGTGGATGGCTTCCGAATGGCTGACGAAGACCGGGACGCGGACCGCGGTACAGGAGATCCGGAGGTCCGGCAGATGCAGGATCTTGCGGTTCTCGCTGACGACCTTCCACTCCTCCTTCGTGTACCCGTTCGGCAGGAACGTATCGATCTCCGGGATCGCGTTGAAGGCGATCGGGTGTGGGTAGACATCGGCCACCGGCGCATCCCCTGCAACGTGCGCCCGAACCTGGCCCTCGAGTTCGGCAAGGGCGTCGGCGCCGGTGCCGGAAACCGACTGGTAGGTGTCCACGACCACGCGCTCCAGGCCGACCGCATCCCGGATGGCCATCAGGATCGGAGCCATCTGCATCGTCGAGCAGTTCGGATTGGCGACGATCCCTCCATGCCCTTCGAGGTCGCCAGGGTTGACCTGCGACACGACGAGCGGAACGGACGGATCCATCCGCCACGCTGAGGAATTGTCGATCACGGTCGCACCTCGTGCGACGGCCGCGGGGGCGAGGTCAAGCGAGACGCCGCCTCCCGCCGAGAACAGGGCGAGATCGACACCGTCGAACGACTCGGGGGTGGCCTCACCGATCTCAAGCGTTCGGCCATCGATGGACAGGGTCCGTCCGGCCGAATTCGCCGAGGCGAGCAGACGCAGCTCATCGAGCGGGAATTCACGCTCGTTGAGGACCCGGATCATCGTCCGTCCGACGACGCCGGTCGCGCCGACGACGGCAACGGTAAGGGGTTGGCGGTTCATGGTGCGGGCGGCCTCGCTCGTCCTGGCGCAGGGTCGGGCACGAGCCCGAGTATACCAGCGGCTATCTGGCGGTCCCGAAGCGGCCCGATCGTCAGAAGGATGGAGCCGCCGGTCACCCGGCGGCTCCATCGGTCGTGCGCGGGAGACGAGGTCCTAGACCGAGTCCTTGGCCAGGTGTCGCTGCATCGCTGCCTTGCGCGACAGATTGACGCGACCCTGGCGGTCGACTTCGAGGACGACGACCATGATCTCGTCGCCGACGGACACGACGTCCTCGACGGTCGGAACATGGTAATCGGCCAGTTCGCCGATGCGGACGAGGCCTTCCTTGCCGGGCAGGATCTCGACGAAGGCGCCGAAGCCCATGATCCGGGTGACCTTGCCCATGTACAGGGCGCCTACCTCGACCTCACGGGTCAGGCTCTCGATCCACTGGATCGCCTTGCGCGAGTTCTCGCCGGAGACGGCCGCGATCTCCACGGTGCCATCGTCCTCGACGTTGATCTCGGTCTGGGTCTCTTCCTGGATCTTGCGGATCATCGACCCGCCCTTGCCGATGATCTCCCGGATCTTCTCCGGATTGATCTTGATGGTGATGATCCGGGGGGCGAAGTCGCTCATCCCCTCGCGAGACTCGGGGATGACCTCGGTCATCTTGTCGAGGATCTCCAGGCGGGCGGCCAACGCCTGCTTGAGGCCGTCACGGATGATCGCCTCGTTGATGCCCTGGACCTTGATGTCCATCTGCAGGGCGGTGATCCCGTCCCGTGTGCCGGTCACCTTGAAGTCCATATCACCGACCGAGTCCTCTTTGCCGAGGATGTCGGTCAGGACCACGAACCGGCCGTCCGGCTCGCTGATGAGACCCATCGCCGCCCCGGCCACCGGCGCCGAGATCGGCACACCGGCGTCCATCAGCGCAAGCGTCGAGCCGCAGGTCGAGGCCATCGACGTCGACCCGTTGGACGACAGGCACTCGGACACGAGCCGGATGACATACGGGAAGTCGTCGTGGCTCGGCAGGACCGGCACGAGCGCTCGCTCCGCCAGGTTGCCGTGCCCGATATCGCGCCGGCTCGGCCCGCGCATCGGCTTGTTCTCGCCGGTCGAATACGGCGGGAAGTTGTAGTGATGGATGTATCGCTTCTCCGTCCGCGGGCTGATCGTATCGATCCGCTGCACGTCCGAGGACGAGCCGAGCGTGGCGACCGTCAGGACCTGGGTCTCACCGCGGGTGAACAGACCGGTGCCATGGGCGCGCGGCACGATCCCCACGTCGACCGAGATCTGACGCAGTTCGGTCAGGCCGCGGCCATCCATCCGGATCCCCTCGTCGAGGGCCATCTGGCGAGCGGTCTTCTTGAAGATGAGGTTGTACAACGCCTTGCTGACGCGGGCTTCGCGTCGGGCGGCTTCCTGGAGCGCCTTGCTGTCACCACCGGTCCGGGTGGCGCGGATCGAGTCCGCGATGGCGGTCCGTAGCGCGGTGACCCGGGCCGGGAGATCGTTCCCGAACCACACGAGCAACTCGGCCGTCGCCTCGGCGTCCGGTCCGGCCCGATGGGCCTGTGCCAGCTCGATGCCGAAGAAGTTCGACAGCGTCGGGAGCTTGTAGTTCTCGAGGTCCGGATAGCCGTCTCGGGCGATCGTCAGGGTGTCCAGGTAGGTCCCGGACTCGAAGTGTGTCCCGTTTGCGAGGGCCGCTTCGATGAACCCCAGGTCGAACCCGACCGAGTGCCCGACGATCTTGGAGTCGCCGATGAACTTCAGTGCCTGAGCCGCCGCTTCGGAGGGCTTGGGCGCCTTCTTGACGTCCGCGTCCTTGATCCCGTGCATCTGGTTGCCGATGATCGGGCGCCCCGGGTTCACCAGGGTCGACCAGCGGTCGGTGACCTTGCCACCCTTGACCTTGACCGCAGCGATCTCGACGAGGTCGGCCATCTTCGGGTCCGTCCCGGTCGTTTCGACGTCGACGACGACGAACTCGTCACCGGCTTCGACCGCCTTCACGAAATCGAGGACCGAGCCGGTCCCGGCCTCGAGGATCGGGGTGGCCTTCTCCTTGCCGAACGCCTTCCGCAGCTCCTCCTGGATGTCGATGAGCGGCTGGATGGCCCGATGACCGAACAGGATCGCCTCGGCCATGACGGCCTCGGGCAGGAGCTTGGCGCCCGCCTCGACCATCATGATCGCGTCGCGCGTCCCGGACACGATCAGGTCGAGCTCGGAATTGGCCAGCTGGCTGTAGGTCGGGTTGATGACGAACTCACCGTCGATCCGACCGACGCGCACCGCACCGACCGGACCCGCGAACGGGATCGAGCTGATGGTCAGCGCCGCGGATGCAGCGATCGTCCCGAGGACGTCCGGCTCATTCTCCTGGTCGGTCGACAGGACGGTGATGACGAGCTGGATGTCGTCCTTGTAGCCCTCGGGGAAGAGCGGCCGGATCGGCCGGTCGGTCAACCGGGCCGCGAGAGTCGCCGCTTCCGACGCCCTGGCTTCGCGCTTGATGAACCCACCGGGGATCTTGCCGGCGGCGTACATCCGCTCTTCGAATTCGACCGTGAGCGGGAAGAAGTCGAGCCCGGGCCGAGGATCGGAGCGGTTGGCGGTGCCGAGCACCAGGGTGTCGCCGTAGCGGACCGTGACCGCACCGCCGGCGAGGCGGGCCATCTTGCCGGTCTCGATGGTCAGCGTCCGACCACCGAATTGCGTCTCGAATGTCTGAGACAAGGGAACTGTTCCTCCTTATGTCGCGGAGGAGGGCGACGACCTGCGGCAGGTCGGCCGACTGGGCCTTGAGCGCCGAACGCGAGGGGACCCCGGTCTGTGCCGGGGCCCGGATGCGGTGGCGCCTAGCGGCGGAGTCCGAGTCGTCCGATGACGACCCGGTAGCGCGCGCTGTCCTTCTTCATCAGGTAAGCGAGAAGGCGGCGGCGCTGGCCGACGAGCTTGAGGAGGCCGCGGCGCGAATGATTATCCTTGGGAAAGCTCTTGAGATGCCCGGTCAGCTCCTTGATCCGCTCTGTCAAGAGCGCGACCTGGACCTCCGGCGATCCGGTGTCACCTTCCTTGGTGGCGAACCCGGTGATGATCTCCTGCTTCTGTTCCCGCGCGAGCGGCACTCGTTCCTCCGAACACGACGTGTGACGTGATGTCTTCCATCTATGACCGACGGATGGTAGCAGGCTCACTCCGACGCGGCAAATGGCGTGCCGGCATCACCGCGACCGTCACGTCGCACGGTCGCGCGCCATGCGGGCCTTGCGTGCGGGACAATAGGCCCATGCCACGCCTCACCAAGATCTACACGAAGACCGGCGACGACGGCACGACCGGCCTCGGTGGCGGTCAGCGGGTAGCCAAGGATTTGCCGCGGGTCGAGACCTACGGGACCGTCGACGAACTCAACTCGCAGATCGGGGTCGCCCAGGCGACCGGCGTGTGCGAGCGACTCCGGACCGAGTTGGAGGCGATCCAGAACCAGCTGTTCGATCTGGGCTCGGACCTGGCCACGCCGGCCAGCAGCCAGGCCCGCCATCCGGTACCCACGATCCAGCCGCGCCACGTCGAAGCGCTCGAACGGCTCATCGATGAACTCAATGCGGTCGTCGGCCCATTGGCCAACTTCCTCCTGCCGGGCGGGGCTCCCGGCGCGGCGCAGCTCCATGTCGCACGGACGATCTGTCGCCGGGCCGAACGCCAGGCGACGGCGCTGGCTCGCGACGAGACGATCGGGCCGAGCGTCCTCCCCTACCTCAATCGACTGTCCGATGCCTTGTTCGTCATGGCCCGGTACGAGAACCACGAACGCAACGTCGGCGAACCGCTCTGGAGGCCAGGTCTCTGATGTCGCTGCTGTCAAGACTCGCCGGGATCTTCTCGAAGTCGCCCGAGGCTGCGCCCGGCCCGTCCGCTGATGCGCACGCGTCTCGCCACGATCGCCGCGAAGCCGGCCGACGACGACACCACGAGACCGGCGAGCCGGCCTGGGAGGCCGGTGATCGGGTCGACCAGCCGGAACAGGGCCGCGATGATCCTGACGCCGCGCCTGAGATCCTCGGCGGCTGAGGCCGCTCTCAGAGTACGAGCGTGACCCGCTGACTCGGGTACTCTCCCACGGGCAGATACGCGTCGCCGTCGACGATCCACAGGGTCACGCCGCGGCCGCCGATCGAAGCCCGGTACTCGCCGTCCGGTGGCAGTGCGACGGGAAGGGAGGGGTCCAGCCGGGCCCGACCATCGATCGAACCGCCGACCGAACCCGTGATGGTGATCGGCCGGCCCAGTAGCCGAGCCGCGGACGCCAGGTCGCCGCGGGCGATGGCCGCACGGATGGCCGAACTGCGAACCTCTTCGCCATCCAGGGCGAATGGCGGGATGACGACCACTTCGAACCCGTCGCGCTGGCCGAGGGCCGTCAGCGACGCCGGCGTCCCGCCTCGCTCGAACCCGAACGCGGCATCGGGGGTCATGAGGAACCCGGCCAACTCCACTCGCGCCCGGATCCGGTCCACGAAACTGTCGTACGGCGTGTGACGGAGGGCGTCATCGAATGCCTGGACGACGGTCACGTCGACCCCGGCAGCCTCGAGTCGATCGAGGCGTTCGTCGGGATCGAGCAGGAGCGGCGGGGCCGTCCCTCGCAGGACTTCATCGGGGTGATGGTCGAAGGTGATGACCGTGGATCGGGCATCGCGGGCCCGGGATTGGGCAACCAGGTGATCGAGCAGGTACGCGTGGCCGCGATGCATCCCGTCGAAGACACCGACCACGGCGAAGATCGGACCGAGTTCCGGCCGGAGTTCGTCGATCCCGTGGACGACCTGCATCACGAACCGCCCGCCGGAGCGTTCGGCTGCGCCGCGGCGCCCGACGACCCAGACCCGGCCGGCGCCACGAAGACCTTGTCCGGCGCCAGGCGGCCATTCGTCCAGGCGGCGATGGCGACGAGCGTCCCATCCGGTCCGTGGAGTCGGTAGCGTTCCGAGGGATCCGGGACCCCGTGGCCGGGCCGAACGAACTGCCCGCGGGCGATTGCGGCGACCTCATCCGACGAGAGGACGATGGAGGGGAACGCATCGAGCCCAGAATCGATCGGAAGCAGGAACGGGATGAGGCCATCGGGCGACTCGGCGGCCGCCGACCGGAGCGTATCGAGCGACACGGCGTCGTCCAGCGAGAACGGACCCGATGCCGTCCTGGTGAGCGCACCCAGGTAGGCAGCGTTGCCCACCGCAGCCCCAAGGTCGCGTGCGATGGCCCGGACATACGTGCCGGCGGAGCACACCACGTCGATGACGACGATCGGCCGGGCGGGGTCGGTCACGTCCCACGACACGACATCGAGTCGGTCGATGGTGACCGTGCGCTCGGCCAGGACGACTGTCTCACCGGCACGGGCCATGGCATACGCGCGGCGACCGCCGACCTTGATCGCGCTGTAGGCAGGTGGTCGTTGCTGGATGGTGCCGGTCGACGCCAGGAGCGCCGCCTCGACGGCTTCGCGCGCCGGCTCCGAACCATCGACCGGCATGAGGTCGCCCTCGAGGTCGTCCGTGGTCGACGACGCCCCGAAACAAACGGTCGCTCGATACCGCTTCTGGTCGCCCAGGTGGTACTCCACGATCCGCGTCCCATGCCCGAGGAAGATCGGCAGCACGCCCGAGGCGAATGGGTCAAGCGTCCCACCATGACCGACGCGCTTGGTGGCGGCGAGCCGCCGAACGAGCGCCACCATGTCGTGAGATGTCGGCCCGGTGGGCTTGGCGACGACCAGGATCCCGTCAAGTCCGGGTCCGAGCGACGAACGGGCCACCCTAGCGCCCGAGTGCGGCCACGAGGCGGTTCGCCTCGGCAAGGACCGGGACACGAGCTTCGTCGAGCGGCAGGTCGAGCGACGCACCGGCGGCCCGAGCGTGCCCGCCGCCGCCGAACATCCCGGTCAGGACCGTCGCGTCGACACCGCCCGGTCTGGTCCGGACACTGACCCGGGTCGCCTTGTCAGCCTGCTTGAACAGGATGACGACCTCGGCATGCTCCGCCTGCGACAGAAGATCGATGATGCCCTCGCTGTGCGCGCGCTCGGCACCGGTTGCGGCGTAGTCGACGTCGGTCAGGGTCGACCACACGATCCGTCCATCGTCCGTGCTCTGGAGTCGATCGAGGACGACCCCGAACAGGCGTAGTTGCGCGTCCGGCTTGGTCCGGTAGAGCCGTCTCGAGATATCGGACAGCGGCGCGCCTGCCTCGACCAGGGCGGCGGACACGACCAGGGTCCTGGGCGTGGCATTCGGGTGGGCGAAGGTCGCCGTGTCCATCACGATCCCGGCCATCAAGCCGGCCGCCAGCGAACCGCCACCCGCGGCGAGGTCGACGCCCAATCGGGCGGCCAGGATCGTCACCATCTCGCAGGTGGCCGCCGATCCGGGGTCGATCCAGTCCGCGTCGCTGGCGGGTTCGCTCGACGCATGGTGGTCGATGACGACCAGGGGCAGCCGTGCGAACAGATCGGCGTGGCGATCAGCGACCGCCCCCGTCCGCTGGAGCGACCCGCAATCCGAGATCACCAGCAGGTCATACGACGCCGAGGGGTCCGGATCCGTCCGAAAACGCTCGACCCCGTCGATGAAGTCGTACAGGGCAGGGATCGGATCCGTGGACACCGGGTCCGCCTTCCCGCCCATCGACTCGATGAGGCGGACCACCCCGAGCGTCGCGCCGATGGTGTCGGCATCCGGGTTCTCGTGGCTGAGCGCCACGACTCGCCGCGACCCGCGGATCCGCTCGATGAGGCCCGGCGGGACGGCGTCGAAGTAGGTGGCCAGATCCACGCTCATCTCGACGCCTTGCGATGCGCCCCGTGGGCCTTTCCGGAATGCTGGTCGGGCCGCTTCCGGCGAGGTCTCGACGACGACACGGGCGGTCGGACGGCCGACGGTGGTTCTTCGGCCAGATCGTCGGGCTGGTGGAGCCGATCCACCGGTGTCGGCAGTGACTCCACGATCGGCACGTCCGCGCTCGGCACGGAGCCCACCTCGATCTCGGCCAGGAGCTGGAGGATGCGTGTCCCACGTTCCGCGGTGTCATCGACGTGAACGTGGAGATCCGGGATCCGCTTCAGGCGTAGCCGCTTCCCCAACTCATGACGGACATACGGCATCGCATGGCGCAACGCCGCGACGGCCGAATCGCGTTCGGCCGGCTGCCCGATGACCGACACCCAGATCTTGGCGTGCCGCAGGTCCGTGGTCGTCTCCACGGACGTGATCGTCGCGAATCCGATCCGAGGATCGGCCACATCCCGGGTCAGGATCGACCCGATCTCCTGGCGCAGCAATTCGTCGACGCGCTCGGTTCGCTGGCTCACTGCCAACCCTGCCCGTCCGTGACCGGACGTGTCACCCTAGTTCGCCGAAACCCGGCTGACGGTCTGCGAGGTGAAACACTCGATCACGTCACCTTCGACGATGTCGTGGAAGGCGGCCAGCCCGATCCCGCATTCGTAGTTCGTCTGCACCTCACGCACGTCATCGCGGAAGCGCCGAAGCGACTCGATCCGGTCGGTGGCGATGACCTTGGAACTACGCCACACCCGGGCGTTGCCGCCGCGGACGATCCGGCCGTCGGTCACGAACGAGCCGGCGATGACCGTGTTCTTCCCGACCCGGATGACCTGTCGGACCTCGGCTCGGCCTTCGACGACTTCCACGATCTCGGGCTCGAGGAGGCCCTTGAGCGCGGCCTCCACGTCGTCGGTCAGCTTGTAGATGATGTCGTAGAGCCTGACATCGACACCCTCGGACTCGGCCGCGCGACGAGCGGTCTCGGTGATCTTGGTGTTGAAGCCGATGACGATCGCGTTCGAAGCAGCCGCCAGCATGATGTCGTTGTCGGTGATGTCCCCTGCCCCCTCGAGCAGGACATTGAGGCGGATCTCGTCCTGGTCGAGCTGTTCGAGGGCGTGGGTGATCGCACCCAGCGAGCCCGACACGTCTGACTTGAGGATGACCCGCAATTCGCGTGCCTGACCCGCCTGGATCTGGCTGTACAGGTCCTCGAGGGTCGCCCGGCTGGCTTCGCCGCTCTTGGCCGCGGACGCGGACTTGCGGGTCTCGACCATGGTGCGGGCGGCCTTCTCGTCGCCGACGACGCGGAGGATGTCGCCGGCCTGCGGGACGTCGGACAGGCCAAGGATGACGACCGCGGTCGACGGTCCGGCCTTGGTGACTCGCTTGCCCTGGTCGTTCTCCAGGGCCCGGACGCGACCGAAGGTCTCACCGACCACGATGATGTCGCCGACCTTCAAGGTCCCGGTCTGGACCAGCGCCGTGGCCACGGGGCCTCTGCCCTTGTCCAGCTTGGCCTCGACGATCGTGCCGATGGCCGATCGTTTCGGGTTGGCCTTGAGCTCCTGGAGATCGGCCACCAGCAGGATCATCTCGATCAGTTCTTCGAGCCCGATCCGCGTCTTGGCGGACACCGGGACGAGCGGCACGTCGCCGCCGTATTCCTCGACCACGATCCCGGCTTCGGTCAATTCGGTCTTGACCCGATCGGCGTTCGCATCCGGCTTGTCGATCTTGTTTAGGGCGATGATGATCGGCACCTTGGCGGCCTTGGCGTGGCTGATCGCCTCGAGCGTCTGGGGCATGACCCCGTCGTCGGCCGCCACGACCACGATCGCGATGTCCGTGACCTTGGCGCCACGTGCGCGCATCGCCGTGAACGCCTCGTGACCCGGCGTGTCGAGGAAGACCACGCGCTTGCCGTCGTGGACGACCTCGCTGGCCCCGATGTGCTGGGTGATCCCGCCACGTTCGCCGGACGCGACCTCGGTCGTCCGGATCGCGTCGAGCAGGCTCGTCTTGCCGTGGTCCACGTGACCCATGACGGTCACGATCGGTGCCCGCGGCTGCAGGAGGGAAGGATCGTCCTCTTCGAACAGGACTTCCTTGGTCGCCTCACCGACCTCGACCTCGACCTCGTCGCCACTGCCCGCCGGCTCGGTCTCGGCCACTTCGTAGCCAAGTTCCCCGGCCACCAGTGAAGCGGTATCGCGGTCGATCAGCTGGTTGATGGTCGCGAAGATCCCGCTCTTGATCAGCTCGCGGATGATGTCGGCCGGATTGACCCCGAGGAGTTCGCCCAGCTCCTTGACGGTGATCGTACCGGGCAGCTCGATCGGACCACGCTCGCGCGGATCGAGCGTCTGGACGCCAGCTCCACTGAACGCGCTGTCTCGACGCGGCGGCTTGCGGGGTCCGCGTCGGCCGCGGGTGCCGCTCCTACTCCTGGCCATGGGCCCCTCCTTCGATGGTCGATGTCATCTCGGACTCCAGGCTCCCGACGAGCTGCTCACGCAGGTCGGCCGGAAGTGGAGATTTCAGCGCCCGGCTGAGGGCGCCCTTCTTGATCGCTCGGTCGAGACAGTCCGTCGTCCGACAGATATACGCGCCGCGGCCGTTCGCCCGGCCGGTCTCGTCGGCGACGACCTCCCCGGCTGGCGTCCGAACGACGCGCAGCAGATCACGCTTCTGTCGGACCGTCCGGCAGGCGACGCAGGTTCGATCGGGGACCCGCCGCGCGGCGAGTCGGCTCGCGCCGGCTACGACGCCACCTCCTCGGTGACGGCGGCCGGTACCACCTTCTTGGCGACTCGCTTCGGCTTCGCGGCGGCCGGCGTGTCGGCGGTCGACGGCTCATCGACCGGCGCGACCTTGGCGGTCGTGGAGCGCTTGCTGGCCGTCGCCTTCTTCGTTTCGGGGACGTCCGTGGCCGCGGTCACCTTGGCTGCGGGGGCCTTCTTGGCCATGGGGGCCTTCTTTGCCGCGGCCTTGGTGGTGGCCTTGGCAGTAGCCGTCGTTGCGGTCTTCGTTGGGATCTTGGCCGTGGCCTTGGTCTTCGCGGCGGCCTTCTTGGCGGCCGGGACCTCCGGCGCATCCTCGGCGAGCGCGTCCAGTCCCGGCGTCGACCCAGCCGGGTCTGGCATGGACGGCGGCTCGACCGCGGCGACCGGTGCCGCCTCCTCGACTGCATCGGCGGCCGCCTTCGCTTCGGCGACCGACACATCGCTCCGGATGTCGATCCGCCAGCCCGACAACCGGGCGGCGAGTCGAGCGTTCTGGCCCTCGCGTCCGATCGCCAGGGAGAGCATCCGCTCCGGCACGGTCACGCTGGCGATGCGGTGCTCCTCGTCGATGTCCACCCCCAGGACCTGGGCCGGACTGAGAGCATTGGCCACGAACACGCCGGCGTCGTCGCTCCACGGGATCACATCGATCTTTTCGCCCGCGAGCTCCGCGACCACCGCCTGGACACGGGCACCACGTTGCCCGACGGTCGCCCCGACGGGATCGAGCCCTTCCTGTCGCGAAGCGACGGCCACTTTCGAGCGGCTCCCGGCTTCGCGCGCGATGGCCTTGATCTCGACGGTGCCGGCGCTGATCTCGGGCACCTCGAGTTCGAACAGGCGCTTCAGGAAGCCCTTATGGCTGCGACTGACGAAGATCTGCGGGCCTCTCGTCGAGCGCCGCACTTCGAGTACGTACGCCTTGACGTTCTGGCCGATCCGGTAGTGCTCGAGGGTCGACTGCTCCGTTGTGGCCAGGATGGCCTCGACGTTCTTGCCGACGTCCAGGATGATCGCCCGCGGCTCGACCCGATTGACCGTGCCGTTCATGAGCTCGCCCTCGCGACTCGCGAACTGGTCGAAGACCTGGTCGCGCTCGACCTCGCGGATCCGCTGCAGGACGATCTGCTTCGCGGTCTGCGCCCCGATCCGGCCGAAGACATCGCCGTCGAGCTGCTCGGTCTCGACAAGGTCGCCGATCTCGGCGTTGGGTTCGTGTCCCTGCGCCTGCGCGAGTGTGATCTCGGTGGCTTCATCCTCGATCTCGGCGACGACGCGGCGGGCACGGAATACCCGGATCTTGCCCGTCTCGCCATCGATCCGGACATGGATATCTTCGTCCCCGGCTACCCGCCGATACGCCGACTGGATCCCGTCCTCGACGGCTCCGATCAGTTGCTCGCGCGAGATCTGCTTCTCGGCGTTGAGCTGCAGGAGGGCACCCACGAAGTCTCGACTCACGATGGCCTCCGTTCGCTGTGCGTGTTTCGTCGTGCGCCACTCAAAAAGAGACGTGGGGGTCACCCACGTCCCGGAGCGGCCGTTCAGTTGCGCCGAAGTATACACCCGGGAGCGTGGACGGCCGGGCTGCCCGACCCCAGGTCCCACCCACGGGTCGAGAGCGACCTACGCGGACGCCCTGCTTCCGATCGGGGTCGACGGCGCCGGTGTCGGGAACCGGTCGGCGACATACGCCTCGAGGATGTCGATGAACTCCGCCACCAGACCATCACCGCGAAGGGTCCGGTCCAGCCGCCCATCGATGAAGACGGGCGCGACGGGCTCCTCGAAGGTGCCGGGCAGCGAGATCCCGATATCCGCATGCTTGCTCTCACCCGGACCGTTCACGACGCAGCCCATCACCGCCACACGGAGTGACTCGGCACCGGGATGGGTCTGGCGCCAGACCGGCATCTGATCCTTCAGATATGCCTGGATCTGCTGGGCCATCTCCTGGAAGAACGTTGACGTCGTGCGGCCGCATCCCGGGCAGGCCGACACCTGCGGCAGGAACGAACGCAGGCCCATCGACTGGAGGACCTGCTGGGCTACCTCCACCTCACGTTCACGGGGCGCTCCGGGTTCGGGCGTCAGCGACACGCGGATCGTGTCACCGATCCCCTCGTTGAGCAGGACGGCGAGCCCGGCGGTCGAGGCGACGATCCCGCGATCGCCCATCCCCGCCTCGGTCAGGCCGAGATGGAGCGGGTAGTCGCTTCGGGCGGCTAGCAGGCGGTAGACGTCGATCAGATCTCGGACCCCGGACACCTTGGCCGACAGGATGATCCGGTCGTGACGCATCCCGGTCGCCTCGGCCAGCTCCGCAGACCGCATCGCCGATTGGAGCATCGCCTCGATCATCACGTCCCGCGCGTCGCGTGGCTCCGCGGCATTCGCGTTGACGTCCATCAGCTCGGTCAGGATCGCCTGATCCAGGGATCCCCAGTTGACGCCGATCCGGATGGGCTTGTCGAGATCGATGGCGATCCTGACGATCGTCGCGAAATGCTCGTCGTGTCGTTTTGCACCGACATTGCCGGGGTTGATCCGGTACTTCGCCAGCGCCGCCGCGGCGGCTGGATGATCGTGCAGCAACTTGTGCCCGTTGTAGTGGAAATCGCCGACGATCGGGACGTCGACGCCGAGGCCCCGCACCTTCCGAACCATTTCCGGGACCGCCGCTGCCGCCGCGTCCGAGTTGACCGTGACCCGGACGAGCTGCGACCCGGCATGGGCCAATCGAGCGACCTGGATCGCCGTCGCGTCAGCGTCCGCGGTGTCGGTATTCGTCATCGACTGGACGACGACGGGGTGGGCCGAGCCGATCAGGACCCCGCCCACATCCACGCTGACCGTTGGGCGCCGTCTCGGACGGAGCAGATCCGGTGCGGTCATCGAGGCGAATCCATCCGCCCGGTCATCCGCCCAGGCTTCGGATGATGTCGAACCCGGTCACCCAGATGATGAACGCGAACAGGAAGACGAATCCGACCACATACGTCAGCTGCTCCGCCCGCAGGCTGATCCGCGATCCGAAGATGCGCTTGAGCGTGATCATCAGCATCCGACCGCCGTCGAGCGGAGGGAACGGCAGGATATTGACGACTGCCAGATTGGCCGACAGGATGCCCGCGACATACAGGGTCATGATCGGTCCGCTGTTCCAGAAGATGTCGCCGATCTGAGTCGCGATCCCAACCGGACCCGAGACCGGCGGTGGCGCGGTCGGGTCCGACACGACGGATGTCACGAGACTGCCCAGGCCGCCCACGATCAGGCCCATCCAGTGGGTCGTCTGCTCGACGCCGATACCGATGGCCGTAGGCAGATCGTTGGTCGTGTACTCGCCGTAGAAATAGCCTTCGAACGGTCGGTCCACGCCCGAGATACCGAGGGCGCCGTGCTCGGCATCGATCTCCGACTCCGACCGGAGCACGACGGTCACATCCTTGCGCTCGCCGTCCACGGTTGCGATCGTCAGGTCGATCGATTGGCCGGCCCGGTCCCGAAGCCCGGTCAGGGCATTCGACCCCGTGATGAACTGGTATCGGTCCCCATCGACGGCGATGATCGCGTCGCCGGGCTGGAGGCCGGCGGCCGCCGCCGGCGAATCAGGCTGGACTTCGAAGAACTTGACCCCGACGAGTGGCGAGGCCAGCCAGGCGATGCCCGTGAAGATCACGAATGCGAGCAGGATGTTCATGGCGACGCCAGCCACCAGGATCAGCAGTTTCCTGGCCAGCCCCTGGTGTGAAAACGATCGCGGATCGTCCGCATCGTCGCCGTCCTCGCCCTCGAGCTTGACGAAGCCGCCGATCGGCAGCCAGTTCAGGGTGTAGACGGTCTCGCCCTTCGAACGGAGGACCTTGGCGCGCGGCGGGAAGCCGATCCCGAACTCGAGCACCCGCACGTTCATCCGGCGTGCCGTGATGAAGTGCCCCAATTCGTGGATGAGCACGAGCCCACCCAGGATCAGGATGAACAGGACGATCGTGATCGCCGATTGGATAACACCGGTCACGCTGATACTCCGAAGCGGGTCTTGGCGAATGTCTCGCGAACGGCCCGGTCGAGGACGACCAGGGCCTCGACGTCCGGATCTGGACGGTCGGTGGTGCCGAAGCGGATGACGGCGGATTCGAGGAGCGCCGGGATCTCCGAGAAGCCCAGCGACCCCTCGAGGAAGCGGCTCACGGCGATCTCATCCGCGGCGATCAGGGCCGCCGACGCATGAGGTCCGAGCCGGCCCGCCTCCCGAGCGATCCGGAGCGCCGGGAATCTCTCCACATCGGGCGCCTCGAACTCGAGTCGCCCGGTGGCGACGAGGTCCGGTGGTGCAGCCGGTGAGGGCCGTCGGTCTGGGTAAGTCAAGGCGTACTGGATCGGGAGCCTCATGTCAGGAGTGCCCAGCTGGGCCTTGAGCGATCCATCGACGAACCGAACGGCCGAATGGATGACGCTCTGAGGATGGATAACGACCTCGATGTCGTCGTAATCGACATCGTACAGCCAGTGTGCCTCGATGACTTCCAGGCCCTTGTTGGCCAGGGTGGCCGAGTCGACCGTGATCTTGGCGCCCATCGTCCAGGTCGGATGGCGCAGGGCTTGTTCGGGTGTGACCACGGCGAGTCGAGCCGACTCGAAGTCGAGGAACGGGCCGCCCGATGCGGTCAGGATCAGGCCCGCGACGCTGGTGCTCGACTCGCCGACCAGGCATTGCCAGATCGCCGAATGTTCGGAATCGATCGGCCGGAGCCAGGCGAGGGGGCTCTCGTACGGATCCGCGGGCCCCGCATCGCGCACCCGGGCCGCGAGCGCCCGAGCCAGCGGCATCACAAGGTGGCCGCCCGCGACCAGCGTCTCCTTGTTTGCGGTGGCGACGACCTTGCCCGCCCGCAACGCAGCCAGCACCGGCCGGAGACTGACGACGCCGCCCGTCGCGACGATGACCAGATCGACGTCATCACGGGTCGCCAGGACCTCAAGGGCATCCGCACCACCGACGAGTGCCGTGCCGGTCGGCAGATCGAGTCCCGCCCTGGCCCCGGGGTCCGCCAGGGCAACCATCAGGGGTCGAAACCGAGCGGCCTGGCTGGCGAGGAGTGCCGCATTCGATCCGGCCGCCAGGGCGACGACCTCGAACGCGTCCGGGTGCGCCGCCAGGACGTCGACGGTCTGACGCCCGATGGAGCCGGTCGAGCCAAGCAACGCGACCCGATGTGGGCGGCGCTCCCCTGGGTCCCGCCGCTCAGCGGATGAAGGCGATGACATACAGGGTCACGACCGGGGCCGCGAAGATGAACGAATCGACCCGATCGAGCATCCCGCCATGGCCGGGGATCAGGGTCCCGGAATCCTTCGCTCCGGCGGCTCGCTTGATGACCGATTCGGCGAGATCGCCCGCCTGCGCCGCAAGCGCGGTCAGCGGCCCGAGGATGAGCGCGTGGACCGGAACCTGACCGAGACCCCACAGGAGCAATGCCACCACCAGCGTCGTCGCGACGACTCCCCCGGCGAGGCCTTCAAGCGTCTTCGATGGCGAGATATGGGTCAGGAACTTCGTCCGTCCGAAGTTCTTGCCGACGAGGAAGGCCCCGGTGTCGTAGGACCACACCGCCAGGACGAGGAGGAGGATCCAGCCGCGTTCGGCCCCGACGATCTCGAGCGGCGACCCGGCGGGCACGTCGGGTGCCGTCTGGCCGAGGCGGATGATGAACGACAGCAGCGAGACGTAGAGGGCGCCAAAGACCGTGGCCATCCACGTCTGGAGCGAATCACGCGGGTCGACCCTGGTGAACGACGCCACCGCGGCTAGGATGATCCCGATCGCCACCAGGAGCAGGCCGCTCCCTTCGAGGACCTGCGGGAAGGCGGCATCGAGGACCACGAACAGCGCCAGCACGGTGCCGAGCGACGCGAACGCGAGGTACCCAGCTGCCTTGAGCAGCCGGAAGACTTCGATCGCCGCGAAGATCGTGATCAGCGCCACGGCCGCGGCCAGGACGAAACCGCCAAGGGCGAGCACGACCAGCAAGACCGGTACCAGGACAGCAGCGCTGATCGCCCGCTCGCGCATGGTCGCCCTCCCGTTCGCCGTCAGCGTCCGAAACGCCGTTGGCGCCGGGCGAACTCGAGCAGGGCCGCATCGAACGCAGCTGGGTCGAAGTCTGGCCACAGCGCATCGCTCGTGTAGAACTCGGCGTAGGCCGCCTGCCAGATGAGGAAGTTGGAGAGCCGCTGTTCGCCGCCCGTCCGGATGACCAGGTCCGGATCCGGCAGACCAGCCGTGTACAGGACCTCGCTGAAGGCCGATTCGTCGATCGCTGCGGGGGCGATGCCGCTCTCGATGAGCCGACGACAGGCGTCGATGATCTCCGTTCGCCCGCCGTAATTGAAGGCGATGTTCAGCACCAACCGTTGCCCGCCTGCGGTCGCGTCGATGGCGTCGGCGATGGATGCTCGAGTCGCTTCCGGCAGCTCGTCGAGCCGTCCGAGCAACCGGACCCGCACGCCATTCGCACGGAGCTCGTCCGTCTCACTGCGGATGGCGGCCTCGAGGAGCCCGAACAGGCCGGTCACTTCATCGTCCGGACGGGCCCAGTTCTCACGGCTGAACGCATAGAGCGTCAATACCGGAACGCCCCGGCGAACGGCGTGGCGGAGCAGTTCGCGGATCGCCTCGACGCCGGCGGCATGCCCCTCCAGTTCGGGAAGATCCCGGGATCTGGCCCAGCGGCGGTTTCCGTCCATGATGATCGCCACATGGCGGGGCAGCTCTTCGGGCGGCAGGTCCCCGGGACTGAGGATCGTGGGTGCGTCCGACCGCGACGGTGGCTCAGGCTGCTGTGCGTCGATCGGCCTCGCCAGGTGGGCTCGCGCCACTAGACCTCGAGGACCTCCTGCTCCTTACCCGCCCCGACTCGGTCCACGTCCGCGATGTGGCGATCGGTCGTCTTCTGGAGCGCGTCCAGGTCGCGATGGGACTCGTCGGCCCCGACCGTGCCGTCGCGCTCCTCTTTCTTGATCGCGTCGGCGGCATCTCGCCGGGTGTTGCGGATCTCGACCCTCGCCTCTTCCATCCTTTTGTGGACGACCCGGACGAGATCCTTGCGACGCTCTTCGGTCAACGGCGGGATATTCAGCCGGACCACCGTGCCATCCACGGTGGGCATCAGCCCAAGGTCGCTCTTGGTGATCGCCTTCTCGATCGCCCCGAGCACCCCGCGGTCCCAGGGCTGGATGACGATCTGATGGGGTTCGGGGACGTTGATACCCGCCAGCTGATTCAACGGTGTCGACGTGCCGTAATAATCCACGTGGATGCGCTCGACCAGCGTGGTCGACGCACGGCCGGTCCGAATGCCCTGGAAGTCGCGCTCCATGGCTTCCACGGCGCGGGCCATCTTGTGATCCGCGTCGATGATCGTCTGGCTGCTCATGCTAGGCACCTCCCGGGTCGGTGGCATCTGGTCCGGTCGGAGCACCCGAGATGAGGGTGCCGACCGGCTCGCCGGCAGCCACACGGGTGATGTTGTCGGGGCGATTCAGGTCGAAGACGACGATCGGCAAGTCGTTCTCCATGCACAGACTCACGGCGGTCGCATCGAGCACCTTGAGCTGGTCGCGCAGGAGGTCCGTGTAACCGAGTTGAGCGTAGCGCTGTGCATCGGCGTGCGCCATGGGGTCTTTGTCGTAGACGCCATCCACCTTGGTTGCCTTGAGCAGCACCTCGGCGTTGATCTCGACGGCTCGCAACGCGGCAGCCGTATCCGTCGTGAAATATGGGTTGCCCGTGCCGGCCACGAACAGGGCCACCCGCCCCTTCTCGAGATGCCGGATCGCCCGCCGACGGATGTACGGCTCGGCGACTTCGTTCATCGCGATCGCGGTCATGACCCGGGTCGGAACGCCGGCTCGCTCGAGCGCGTCCTGGAGGGCCAAGCCGTTCATCACGGTCGCGAGCATGCCGATGTAGTCGCCGGTCGCTCGGTCCATCCCTCGCGCGGATGCCGCGAGACCTCGAAAGATGTTGCCGCCGCCGACGACGATCCCGACCTGTACCCCGAGGCCGTGGATCTCCGCGACCTGGCCGGCGATGAATGCGCAAAACGCGGGGTCGACGCCGTACTGACGATCGCCCAGGAGAGCCTCACCCGACAGTTTCAGGAGGACCCGGGAATAGCGGAGACCCGGACCAGCCGACCCTCGGGGCCCACCAGGGCCGGGTATCGTCAAAGTTCTTCCCCAAGGACATACCGGGTGAATCGACGGACCCGGATGTTCTCGCCGATGGTCGCGACCTTCTCCGTGATCAGATCGCGGACGGTCCGCTCCTCGTCCCGGAACGGCTGGTCGTACAGACACACCTGCGAGTACCACTTCTTCATCTGGCCCTCGACGATCTGAGCCCGGATATTCTCGGGCTTCTTCAGGGTCGACGGATCATCCGCAAGCTCGGCCTGCTTGGCGGCAAGATCGGACGCCGGGATGCGTTCCGGATCGACGTACAGGGGTGCCAGCCCGGCGACCTGGATCGCCAGGTCACGGACGAGCTTCTGGAACTCGTCGGTCCTGGCCACGAAGTCGGTCTCGCAGTTCACCTCGATGAGGACGCCGACACGACCCCCGGTATGGATGTAGCTGGACACGAGACCCTCTCGCGCATCGCGGTCTGCCTTCTTCGCGGCTGCCGCAAGTCCCCGTTCACGCAGAACGAGGGCAGCCTTCTCGAGGTCTCCGTCAGCCTCCGTCAAGGCTCGCTTGCAGTCCATGAATCCGGCACCGGTCCGTTCGCGAAGCTCCTTGACGAGTTCCGCCGAGATATCCGCCATGCTCGATCGTTCTCCTGTTGCGCGGCGGCCGGAGGGCCGCCATTTCGTGTGTCGAAGGGATGCCGGCCGAAACCGGCATCGAGGTCAACCGCCGGCAGCCGCCGGTTCGGGCGCGTCGCCGGAGTCCTCGGCCTTCTCGGCGGCTTCCCGGGCCAGCTCGACCGCGATCTCCTCGGGAGTCGCTTCGGCCGGGGCCTCCGCGACGGCGGCCTCAGCTCGAGCGACGCGGTCGCCGGGCAGCAAGTCGTCGTCATCGGCATCCGGCTCGAAGGACAGGGCAGCTCCGCCGGCCAGAGCCGCGACGAGTTCGTCGGTGGCGCCTGGGACTTCTTCCTCGGATTCCGCCATGGCCATCGCTTCCATCTGTTCGGGTTCAGCCGAACCGCGAGCCGATCGTTCGACCGCACCTTCGATGGCTGCATCCGCGACCAAGGTGCAGAGCAGGCGGATCGCCCGGATCGCGTCGTCGTTGGCCGGGATGATGTAGTCGAGCTCGTCGGGGTCGACATTGGTGTCGCCGGTGCCGACCACCGGGATCTCGAGCTTGTTCGCCTCGGTGACACCGATCCGTTCACGATGCGGATCGACGATGAAGATCGCACCCGGGAGTCGCTTCATCTTGCGCATCCCGCCGAGGGTCCCCTGGAGCTTGATCATCTCCTCGGTCAGCTTCGCGGCTTCCTTCTTCGACATGCGCTCGAAGTCGCCGTTCGCCTGGCGAGCCTCAAGCTGTTCCAGGAGCCCGATCCGCTTCTTGATGGTGGTGAAGTTTGTCAGCATCCCGCCAAGCCAGCGCTTGTTGACGTAGGGCTGGTTGGCCCGGGTGGCTTCCTGGGCGACCGGCTCCTGGGCTTGCTTCTTGGTCCCGACGAACAGGACCTGGTCACCACGGGCGACGGTTTCGCGAACAAAGGCCAGGGCGACATCCAGGTGCTGCACGGTCTGGGCGAGATCGATGATATGGATCCCGTTGCGCTCGGCGAAGATGAACGGCTTCATCTTGGGGTTCCAGCGTCGGGTCTGGTGGCCGAAGTGGACCCCGGCTTCGAGCAGTTGCCGCATGGAAACGGACGGCACGGTGAGCGACCTCCTGTCGGTTCTATCCTCCGCGGACCTCATCGCCGGGGGCCGGTCAGGCTGCTGGCCTGGCCGACACCGTCCCGGTCGGAACGGTTCGCGTGTGTGCTCCACGCCTGATGGCGTGGGCGTTGACGGCTTCGACCCAGGTGGACCCAGAGTCGGGCGGGAGTGTAGCACGGGTCCGCGGGAGGGCCGTGGCCAGGCTCGGTCGGCGGGGCCCGGGGGGCTGGGGCGGGCCGCGCCCGTTCCGGCGCCCTACCTGGCAGAACTTCCTCACACGGACCGTAATGCCAGGTTCTGGACGCCTATGAAGGCGCCAGACCAGCCGTTCCCGCTCGATCCACGCTCACGTGGGCTCCAATCCGGCCGGGGTCGAGCCTCGGGAACCGCGTGACTTGCCATAGCGGTCTGGGGATGACCACCTTGCCAAGTTACAGCCCGAGTTGAGGCAAGATGGGGCCGTGCCAGCCGCTGTCGAACCCGATCGCGCGGCCTTCGCCCGCGGTTTGATGTTCGCCGCGTGGGTCGCACTGACGTCCTTGGCCCGGCTTCGATCTTTCTAACCTGGACGGCGATTGCTTCTCGGCGGACTGTCCGCAGATCACTTCGACCGATTTGGTGATCTACCTGCTCGACATCGTCGCCTGGGTCGCGGTCGGAATACTCACGTTCTCGGCAAAGGTCCCGTCAACGAGGCCGGTCTTCCTGGGCGTGCTCGTTGTCGGCGTGTTTGTTGCGGCTCAGGGTCTCGCCGGGATCATCGGGACACGGGGATTCGCGGCATTTGTGATGGTGCTGCCGGCCGGCATCATTCTGGCTCTCGCCGGGCTGGTCGGGATCAGATCCACCTCGCCCGCGGCGCCAGGCGTACCGGGTCGGAGCGACTCGCAAGGTTTCGGCTTCGGGTGCCTGATCTATGTCGTGCCATATCTCGTATGGTTCGCGGCCGGAGCGCTACTGGCGGGCAACGTCTTCGCGGTGCTCCTCGTGTGCGCGGTCTCGCTGACGATCGTGGTGATCGGGCTGGTGGCTCGTCGGGGCAATCGCGAGCGTCGTGAGCGTACGAACTGATCCCATCGCGGCTCACATCGCATGACGATGATGGCGGAGCCGATGGCCCGGTTCCGCCACGACCAGATCGAACCGCAGGGGCAGCCGCGGCACTGGCGATCCGTCGGGCATGGTCCCGCGATCGATGAGACCGTAGGCGGCCGCCCGGACGCGAGCTCGCTTCCGATGGTCCACGGTCTCCTCGGGCAGGCCGAATTCGCGCCCTGCGCGCCAGCGGACCTCGACGATCACGAGCGTGGGCGGCGGATCCGGGTCGATGGCGACGAGATCGAGCTCGTAGCGACCGATATGGATGTTCCGGGCCAGGACGATCCACCCGGAGCGCTCCAAGCGAGCAGCGACCAGCGTTTCGGCGGCATCACCGGCCAGCTGGGCAGCCGTCCGGGTCGGAACATCGGGTGGGTCAGCCATGTCGCGCATCGTCGCAACCGACGCTTACCGGTCGCCTATCCAGGCATCCACGCGGGCGTCAGAATCCGGGCGTCAGGGTCCGGGCATGCACGCGGGCGTCAGGCGGGCGCGATCTCCAGCGAGTCGAGATCGGCCGCATCGAGCATCGCGTCGTCGGCCATGACCGGGACGAGCTCCCGAGCCAGGAGCCCATGCGTCTCGGCCGATGCCGCCGGGTCGGCCATCAGGTCGAGCTCGAGCTGGTCGCCAGCCAGGGTCCGCTGAAGCGCCAGGAAGGAGCGCCGGTGGAATGGCGTCAGACCCAGCCGGCGGATCGCCTGGCGGTGTTCCAGCGTCGCGTACCCCTGGTTCCGCTCCCAGCCGTATCCGGGATATCGAACGGCCAGTCGCTCCATCATCCGGTCGCGGACGACCTTGGCCACGACCGAAGCGCAGGCGATCGAATAGACCCGAGCGTCGCCGTCGACCACGTTCGAGTACGGCCCGACGAGCGTCTCGAAACCGGCGATCCGGTTGCCGTCAACGAGGACGTGGTCGTGATCGCCGATCCGGGCGATCGCCCGGCGCATCGCCAGGTGAGTGGCGTGGTAGATGTTGAGCTGGTCGATCTCGCGCACGGAGGCAGCCCCGACCCCGACGGCCACGGCCCGGGACCGGATGATCGGCGCCAGCCGTTCGCGTTGCGCGGCCGACAGTGTCTTGGAATCGCGCACACCCGGGATGCGATGGCAACCGGGGCGCATGACCACGGCCGCCGCGACGACCGCCCCACATGTCGGGGCGACCCCGACCTCATCGACCCCGACGACCCGTTGGAGCCCATCGTTCCAGAGCCGGCGCTCGTGGCGAAGGGTCGGGACGATCGGAGCCATCGACCGATAGCCTACTTGAATCCTCGAAGCGCGCGCCCCGATCGAACGGATCGGCCGGGATCAGCTGTTGGTGCGGCGCTCTCGCAGGGTGGCTGCCTTGCCGACGCGGTCGCGCAGGAAGTAGAGCTGGGCCCGCCGGGCGACCCCGTGGCGGACGACTTCGATCTTCTCGATCCGCGGGCTGTTGATCTTGAAGGTTCGCTCGACCCCGACACCGGAGGCGATGCGACGGACCGTGATCGACCGGGTGATCCCGCCGCCGCGCAGGCGCATGACGGTCCCCTCGAAGACCTGGACGCGCTCGCGGTTGCCCTCGACGACCTTGGCCGACACCTTCACGGTGTCGCCGGTCGCGAGTGGCGGGAGGTCCGTTCGAAGCTGGTCCTGGACGATCTCGTCGAGCACGGTCACGTGGCGATTCCTGACTCATCTGGGCAGCCGTGGCTGCGGTGGGGCGTTCGGAGACGACGCGCTGGAGCGTCGGCGGCGGAGTATAGCACGGCCTCGCCCACGATCAGTCGTCCGAGACGAGGTCGGGCCGGCGGCGACGAGTCCGCGCGACCGCCTCGGCATGGCGCCAGCGTGCGACCGCCCCGTGATCGCCCGAGGTCAGGATCGCCGGGACGTCCATCCCCCGGAACACGGCCGGACGCGTGTATTGGGGATACTCGAGCAGGCCATCCGAGAACGACTCCTCGATGGTCGAGGCGTCCTCGATCGCGCCGGGCAGCAAGCGGATGACGGCGTCGATCACGACCAGCGCCGGCAGTTCGCCACCGGTCAGGACATAGTCCCCGATCGAAAGCTCGAGATCGACGAGGGAGCGGATCCGCTCGTCGACGCCCTCATAGCGCGGGCAGACGAAGACGAGGTGCGACCGGGCGGCGAGGTCGGCCGCCCGCGCCTGCTGGAAGACCTCCCCGCCCGGGTCGAGCAGGATCACGAGAGAACCGGGCCGCCGCAGCGCATCCAGGGCGCCGGCGACCGGCTCGGGTCGAAGGATCATCCCGGCCCCGCCGCCGTACGGGGCATCGTCCACGGAACGGTGCCGGCCGATCCCCCAGGTTCGCAGGTCGTGGGTCCGGATGGTCACCAACCCCTGCTCCTGGATCCGACCCGGGATGCTCTCGGCGAGCGGACCAGCCAGCATCGCCGGGAAGAGGGTGATGACGTCGATCTCGAGGGTCACGGCGCGGCGTCCGCCGGTCGCCCCGCGATCCGAGGCGGCTCCGCGCTCGGAGGTGGCTCCGCGCTCGGAGGCGGTTCGACGCTCGCCGGTGCGTCGGCGCTCGTCGGTGCGTCCGCGGCCGCTGGGTCCCGGCGGTTTCGACGCCGAGGTGCCTTCGGGCGATCCGGATCCGGTGTGGTGGGTCGTGCAGGCCGCAGGTCGAGGGCATCGGCGTCGATCACGATCTCGCCGCGTCTGGGCGCGAAGATCCGGATGAAGGCCCGGACGGCCGGCAGGTCGAAACTCGCATACGGCCCACCCTCGACCGTGAAGACCTCGGTCTCCCCCACCCGATAGATGTCCTTCACCCACCCGAGTTCCGCACCATCGACGCCCCGGACCGCGCAACCGATGACTTCGTGCCAGTAGTAGCTGCCCCGTGCGAGGTCCGCGTCGGGTCGCAATACCACCTCGAGGTACGCACCACGAAGCGTGTCGGCGGCGTCACGGGTCGTGATCTCGCGGAACCGGAGCCGCCAGCCGGGCCCGTCGGCGATGGCTTCGGCCGCGACCAGTGTCAACGGGCGGTCATCGCCCTCCCGGTACAGGACGCCACCGACCGCGAAACGATCTTCCGGACGGTCCGTGAGGACCTCGGCCCGGACCGCGCCGTGGAGCCCGTGGACGCCCCGGATGAGGGCGACCACGAGCCGCTCGTCGACGCTCAGAGGATCTCGAGCTGGACCGGCTCCCCATCTCGGGCGGCGGTCACCTTGAGCAGGGTCCGAAGCGCCTTGGCAACGCTGCCGTTGCGCCCGATGACCTTGCCCATGTCGTCCTCGGCGACGTGGAGCTCGATGACGGTCGCGCCCTCCTCGCGCACCACCTCCACCGTGACCGCATCGGGGTCATCCACCAGCGACTTCGCGACGTATTCGACCAGATCCTTGGCTGCCATCGTCGCGACCCCTACTTGGCTGCGGGCAGGATGCCCGCCTGACGGAAGAGCCGCGCGACGGTGTCCGACGGCTGTGCGCCTTTGTCGAGCCAGGCCTTCGCCCGGTCGGCATCGACGACGAACTCGGTCGGTTCACTCCGCGGGTTGTAGTGCCCGAGCGTTTCGAGCGACCGGCCGTCGCGGGCGTTCCGGCCATCGGCGACGACGACCCGATAGCTCGGTTGCTTGTGCGCCCCGACGCGCGTGAGTCTGATCCGGACTGCCATGTTCTGTGGGTTCCTCCCTACTTGACCGTGATGATGACTTCGGACCTGGTCAGGTTGCCGTCGACCGAGCCCGACGCGAACAGCGTGTCGAGCGGAGCCAGGAACGGCTTGACGCTGGTCTCGTAGTCGGACAGCGCCGATGGGTCGCCATCGGCGATAGCCTTCTCGATCAATCCGCGAACGGCGGTGATGTCGATGAAGGCCGTATTCGTGCTTGGTCCCGCCTGGTCGGCCGCGCTCTTGTACCCCGGGTCGGAGGCGAGCGAGTCGGAAGCCTTCGTATCGAGGACCGACTTGACGAAGGCCGAATCCGACCCGATGACGACCAGTTCGTCGGTCACCGCGAAGCTGATCTTCAGTGGTTGGTCCGGGATCGGCAGCAGGCCGGCGGCTGCGCCGACATCGCCGGCCAGACCCGCCACGTCGCCAAGGGTGACGGTCGTGATCGTGGTGCCCGCGTAGCTCTCGTCGCTGACGGTCAGACCCTGCGAGGCGCCGCCCAAGGCGAGGAGCGACTTGATCGTATTGAACAGTTGCTTGGCAGCCGCCTGATCCGTCGGGGCGATGACGATGCCGCCATCCGGTGTCCCGCCGGATGCATCGAGGACGACCGCCGTATCGCCGATCCACCCAAGGACGGCGTCGCGACCGCCGACCAGACCGAGCGCCTGGTCGAGCTGATCGACGATCGCCTTTGCGGTCTGGTCGGTACCGATCAGATCGAGCGCCTGCTGGATGGTCGACCCGACATCGTTGCTGGTCGCGGCGAACATCGCGCTGGCGGGGACATGCCCGATGACAGCCGAGGTCCGATTTTCGGATGGCCCGATCGGCGTCGCAGGTTGCGGGGCGCTCGACTCCATCACGAGCGCGTTGCTCTCGAACCGGAGCCAATAGGCCGTCCAGTCAGGAACGACCTTGAGCATCGTATCGGTGATACCGGTCAGCGCGCCGGCCTGGTCGGACCCGGCGCCCACGGTATCGGACAGGGCGGTCGACCAGTCGAGCAGCGGACGCAGGGCGAGGTAGCCGAAGGCGACGTAGTCCCCGTCCACGGACGCGAATGCCGCCTTGGGGCCAGGCTCGGATGCGAAACTGCTGTTGCCGTTCGAGTCGATCGCGGCCTTCACCGATGTCAGGTCGCCGAAGACGACCACCTTGTCACCGAGGATCGCGTACCCGGCCTGGACGCCGTCGACCTGGTCGAGGACGTAGATCGTCGTTCCCTGATACGACTCGGTCGTGGTCGACGCACCCGTGCCGGCGACCGCCGTCGACAGCCACGTCTGGGCGAGGGCGCCATCGGTGATGGACACCACCACGAGCGCCCGGGCCGACGCCATCGAGCCACCGCCGGTGATCGACGAGGCCGCCGGCAGCGGGCCGACACCGTAGGCGATCTCACCGCCGAACCAGGACTTGATGTCGCCGGTGTAGGTCTGGGTGTCGTTCGTGGCGTTGCGAACCAGGTCGTCCAGGACCTGGTCCAGCTTGGCGTCGAGGCTGGCCTGGTCGGCGAACCCCGGGAACTTCTGCAGGAATGAACCGACGGCCTGTCGCTGGTCGCCCGGAAGGTCAAGCCGGACCTCGCCGTACACCACCGTGTCTGCCGGGACATACCCGACGACGCTGGACGCGGGAGCCGCGCCGGTCAGGAGGGCGGCCACCGCCGCCGACGCCGCGAGCACGACGGCCACGACGCCGATCGCGGCCGCCCACCGAAGTCGGCTGCGATGGGTGGGCGGGCTGCCCGCCGGCACGACCGGCTCCGGACTGGCCCATGCCGTCCCCGATTGGAGGCCTGAGTCCGCCGGCGTCGTTCCCCGGAGGGGCGTCAGCGGCGGTGGCGCCGCATCGATCCGCGTGGTCGCGTCAAGGTCGGTCGTCGTCGTGTCGGGGCGTGGATCACGATCGTCGGTCATCGCGGGGCCTCCTGCCGGCTCATCGCCGGCCCGTCAACGCGCCAAGGGCGGCTCGCTTGCCGCCCCCGGAAAGTTGCTTCATGAGTTTCTGCATCTCGAGGAACTGCTTCACCAGCCGGTTGACGTCCGGCAGCGTGGTGCCCGAGCCGGCGGCGATCCGTCGGCGTCGTGAGCTATTCAGGACGTTGGGGTCGCGTCGTTCGGACGACGTCATCGCCCGGATGATCGCCTCCGTCCGCTTCAGATCGCCACGATCAACGGCGGCCTGGGCTTCACCGGCCAGGTTGCCCATCCCGGGGATCATCGACATGACCTGCCCGAGCGGACCCATCTTCTGCATCTGCTGCATCGACTCGAGCATGTCGTCGAGGGTGAACCCGCCCTTGCGCATCTTCTCCTCGAGACGGGCTGCCTGGGTCTGGTCGACGTGTTCCTGCGCCCGTTCGACGAGGGTCAGGATGTCGCCCATGCCGAGGATCCGGCTGGCCAGGCGATCGGGGTGGAAGACATCGAGGGCATCGGTCTTCTCGCCGGTCCCGAGGAACTTCACCGGGACGCCGGTCACGGCCGAGATGGACAGGGCAGCGCCGCCGCGCGCGTCACCATCGATCTTGGTCAGGATCAGGCCGGTGACCGGAACGGCGGCGACGAACGCCTGCGCCACGGCGACCGCTTCCTGTCCGGTCATCGCATCGACCACGAGCAATGTCTCGACCGGCTTGACGGCCGCGTTGACCGCGGCGATCTCGGCCATCAGGGCTTCGTCGACGGACAGGCGGCCGGCGGTGTCGAGGATCACGACGTCGCGCACCTGGCGCCTGGCCGCCTCGACGCCGCCCCGGACGATCTCCACCACCGGGGTCCCGACGGGAGCCCGGTAGACGGGGATATCGAGACTCTTGCCGAGCGTCTCGAGCTGATCGGCGGCGGCCGGCCGGTACGGATCGGCGGCGACCAGGAGCGGCCGACGGCCGAGTCGAACGACGTGGCGCGCGAGTTTCGCGCTCGACGTCGTCTTGCCGGAACCCTGGAGGCCGACCATCGCGATGACCGCCGGGTTCCCCGAGAGGTGGAAGTTCCGATCGCCCGCCGAGAGGAGCGCCACGAGTTCATCGTTGACGATCTTCACGACCTGCTGACCGGCCGACAGGCTGTCGAGGACCTCGTGACCGATCGCCCGTTCACGGACGCGGGCGACGAATTCCTTGACCACCTTGAAATTGACGTCCGCCTCGAGCAGGGCCAATCGGATGTCGCGCATGGCGGCATCGACATCGGCCTCGCTGATCCGGCCGCGGCCGGTCAGGTCACCGAGTGTCTTGCGAAGTCGGTCGCTCAGGCTATCGAACATGGTCCGGGTAGGACTCCAAGGGTGTCGGTGGGCCGGATCGTCGCGTGGTCGAACCGGGGTGGTGCGCGAGTTCTGACGCACCGAGTGGGTGGAGTGTACCGCAGGCTTGTCGCGGGCACTATGCTGCGCGTCCCGTGCCCAATCCGTTCGCCGCTCCGCTCTGGCGCAATCATGCCTTCGTTCGGGTGTGGGCAGCGGCGTCGATCTCCATCTTCGGGTCACTCATCACGCGGATCGCGCTGCCGCTGGTGGCGATCCTCGTCCTCGGATCCGGCGCCATCGAGGTCGCCGCCCTGCGCGGGCTCGATCTCGGGGCAACACTCCTGTTCGGCCTGGTCGCGGGAGCGTGGGTCGATCGGCTTCGGCGACGTCCGGTCCTCATCTGGGCCGATCTCGGCCGGGCGGCCCTGCTCGGCTCCATCCCGATCGCGTTCGCGCTCGGGGTCCTCGGTCTCCCGCAACTGTTCGTCGTCTCAGGCCTGGCGGCGATCCTGACGACGTTCTTCGACGCCGCCGACAACGCCTACCTGCCGACGATCGTCGAGCGAGAAGGGCTGGTCGGCGCGAACAGCGCGCTGGCCGCCAGTGGGTCGGCAGCGGAATTCACCGCATTCGGTATCAGCGGTTTCCTCGTCCAGCTCCTGACCGCGCCGATCGCCATCGCGATCGACGCCGTGACCTACCTCGTGTCGGCGCTGCTGCTCCTGTCGATCCGACGGCCCGAGCCCGCGCCGCCGGACGTCAAGGATCGCGAATCGGTCCTGACTGAGATCCGGGTCGGACTCGCGCTTGTGCGACACGACCCGATCCTGCGGGCATTCGCCGGGGCGCAGATGTCGTTGGCCGTCCTGTGGGGCGTCTTCGGAGCGACCTGGTTCCTGTTCGTCCTCGACGAGCTCGAACTGAGCCCGGCCGTGCTCGGTGTCGTCGCGGGCGTCGGCGGCGCGTCGTCGTTCATCGGGGCGGTCGCCGCCGGCCGAGCGACCCGTCGGTGGGGGGTGGGACGAGTTGCGGTCGGCGCGATGATCCTGGCTGCGATCGGGAATGCGTTCGTTCCCCTGGCTCCAGCGGGGCTGCCCATCGTCGCGATCGGCTGTCTCGTCGTCCAGCAGCTCGTGGCCGATTCGGCTGCCACCGTCTACGACATCACGGAGGTGTCCGTCCGCCAGACCCTGGTCCACGATCGAGCACTCGGCCGCGTGTCCTCGACGTTTCATGTGGCCGCCGTCCTGGCCCAGCTCGTGGCGACCCTGGCGGCGGGCGTCCTGGCCGAGGTGATCGGCCTGCGGGCGACATCGTGGCTGGCTCCACTTGGCGGGTTGGCCGGGGCGGCCGTCCTGTGGTTCTCGCCGGTTCGCCACCTGATGGTCCTGCCACCTGCCGTCGCGGGCAGTCCGTTGATCGATCCGGTGGCGGTCGCCGTCGCCGTGGAGATGGACCAGCCCCCGGGCGCCTGAGCGGACCCTGGTCTGTCAGTCGAACAGCGCGGCCACGAATGCGTCAGGGTCGAACGGGAGCAGGTCCCCGACCGACTCGCCGACGCCGACGAACCTGACCGGCACCTTGAGCGCATCCTCGATCGCGAAGATGATCCCGCCCTTGGCCGTCGAGTCGAGCTTGGTCAGGACGACCCCGGTCAATCCGACGGCCTCGTGGAACGCCTTGGCCTGGGCCAATCCGTTCTGCCCCGTCGTGGCGTCCAGGACGAAGATCGTCTCGGGCTCGGCCCCGGGCAGCCGCTTGTCGATCACGCGACGGACCTTGGCCAATTCGTCCATCAGGTTCGAGCGGGTGTGCAGGCGACCCGCCGTATCGGCGATGACCATATCCACGCCCCGGGCGACCGCCGCATCGAGGGCGTCGTAGACCACGGCCCCCGGATCGGCGCCCGGCGCGTGGGCGATGATCGGCACCCTGGCCCGATCCGCCCAGATCCTGAGTTGGTCGATCGCGGCCGCACGGAAGGTATCGGCGGCCGCCAGGATCACCGTGCTGCCTTCAGCCTTGTAGCGGCTGGCGAGTTTGCCGATCGTCGTCGTCTTGCCGGTCCCGTTGACGCCCACGACCAGGACGACGGCCGGCCCGCCGGCCACGGCCGACGTCGGCCGCCAGGCCAGGTCGCGCGGCACGAGCAACGCCGCGAGCTCAGTCCGGATCGCGGCCTCCGGTCCGCCGGGTTCACGGCTCAGCCTCGCGCGCTCGACCAGATCGATCGCCAGTGCGGCACCGACATCGCCGGCGATCAAGGTCTCTTCCACCTCGTCCCAGGACGGACCGCCCTCGGCGCCGCTCTCCAGCACGCCGCGCAGGCGTGACATGAACCCGCCCCGGGTGCGCTCGAGGCCGTCCTCGAGGGACTGGCTGGCCGGTTCGACGACGGCGACGACCGGTTCGGGCGGGGTGGGCTCGAGCAGGGTGGGTTCGAGTGGCACTCCGCTCGGTTCGGCCGGGGTGGCGGCAACGTCGCTCGGATCGTCGAAGTCGGTCGCCGGTGGCTCCCAGTCGGCGACGACTTCGTCGGACGCGCCCGCGTCGGTCGGCTGGGAGGCGGGATCCGGGACAGCGGGATCCGGGACAGCGGGACCCGGGACGGCCGCCTCTTCCTCATCGCGTTTGCGGCGCCAGAACGGCATGCGGTCGAGCCTACCCGCCGACTGACGCGCGCTCGCCGTCGCGCGCCGCCAGGGCCTGGGCCTCATCGAGCCGCAGGCTGATCACCCGGCTGACCGAATCATCGCCAACGGTCACGCCATACAGGGCATCGGCCGCCTCGATCGTGCCTCGGTTGTGCGTGATCACGATGAACTGGGTCTGGTGGGCGAGGCTGCGGAGGGCATCCGCGAACCGACCGATATTGGCTTCGTCGAGCGCGGCATCGACCTCGTCGAGGACGCAGAACGGGACCGGTCGGACTTCGAGCATCGCGAACAACAGGGCCACCGCGGTGAGAGCTCGCTCGCCACCGGACAGCATCGCGAGCGCCTGCGCCTTCTTGCCAGGCGGCCTGGCCACGATCTCGATCCCGGTCGACCCGAGATCCGCTGGGTCGGTCAATGACAGCCGGGCGTACCCACCCCCGAATAGCTGCTCGAACCTGGTGGCGAACGCCGCTTCCAGCGCCTGGAAGGTGGTCCGAAAGCGGTCCGCGATCATCGTCTCAAGCTCCGCGATCAACTCGCGGGTTCGGGTGATCGCGGTGGTCAAGTCGGATGCCTGGGTCTCGAGCGTATCGAGCCGCTCCTTGAGCGCGGCGTATTCGCCCACGGCGAATGGGTTCACCGCGCCAAGCTCGTGGAACCGACGACGAAGCTGGCCAAGCCGCGCCGGGCTCGGCGCCGGCATCGGAGATGGCGCCGCAGCCCAGCGGGCGGTTGCCCGACCCAGGAGGGCCTCCAGGGCGACGATGTCGTCCGCTCCGTCGGCGGCCGACCCTCCACCCTCGCCGTCCGGCCCGTCGCCGGCGCGGGCAGGCTCGGCCTCGGTCGCCGGCGCCCCGGCAAGCGCGGTCAATCGATCCGATGCGAGATCGCCGAGGCTGGCCAGCTCCGCGACCATCGTTTCGTGGAGCGAATCGAGGGCAAGTCGTGCCTCGAGGGCATCGTGGTCCGCTCCACGGAGGCGGCTGTCGACCGCGCGAAGCCGCTCCCGGGAGGCGCTCGCGTCACGCTCGGCCGCGGCCAGTCGGTCGCGATCGGCAGCATCGGCAGCATGGACTTCGGCGAGGGCATCACGCGCGGCGGAGCCCCTGGCGATGCTGGTCGCGAGATCCGTCCGGAGGATGTCGCGTTCTTCGTGAAGCGCGCGCTCCCGCTCACCCAGCCGCAGGCTGTCCGCGTCCGCGCGGGCGATCCGCTCTTCCGCGATGCGGGTCGATGCCTCTGCGTTGGCGCGGCGATTGTCGGCCTCTCGACGCGCCGTTTCACCCTGGCTCACTTTGGCCGCCAGACGGTCGCGCCGGACCCGCAGCTCGGTCGCACGGGCTTCCCAGGCCGCGAGCGCGGCGCCGTCGTCCGACTCGTCCCCCGGACGTCCGTCGGCATGATCGTCGGGCCCGCTCGGGACCGCCTCATCGGCGGCGACGGCCTCAGCGGCTCGCGCCCGATCGAGCTCGAGTCTGGCGGCCTGCGCTTCGTGCCAGGTCGATTCGCGAACGGCCGTCTCGAGTCGACGGGCGACGACGCGCTCGGCTTCCTCTGCAGCACGGCGTTCGCCGCTCGCCCGGCTCTCCTCCGCCCGTGCCGCCTCCACCGCGGCCAGCGCATCCCGGGCCGCGATCGTCCGACGCTCGTCGATCTCCCGGAGCGTGTCGAGCTTGGAGTCGATCACCTCGATCTCATGGGTCAATCGAGTCGCCTCGGCACGACGTTCGAGGACGGACTCGCCAGCTCCGAAGGTGACGCCGAGATCCGTGACCACGGCGCTCCCATCGCGGGGAACGAGGATCCAACCCGGGGGCAAGCCGGCCTGGACCTCCAGGCACGTCGCGAGGTCGGGCAGCCAGGCCGCCCGGGCCAGGATGCGACGTGCGGCGCCCGTTGCGTCGCGGCGCACGGCGGCATCGAGGGTCCCGCCACCGGCGGCCTGGATCGCCTCTCGGAACCGACGTTCACGCGCGTCGACCGGTCCGGCCGGCCCGGTCGCGCGCTCCGTGACGACAAGCGCGCCCCGCTCGTTGGCGAGGCCCTGGACATGGTCCGCTCCGACGAGATACGCCCGGGTCGCGTCTGCCAGCGCCGCCTCGGACGCCGCACGAAGGGTCGGATCGATATCGAGGTCCTCGTCAAGGCGGCGACCGCCGATCCGCCGGGCGGCCGTGGCGATGCCGCGCTGCTCCTCTTCGGCAAGACGGCGCTCCAATCCATCGAGACGGGCACGGAGGGCGGCCAGACTGGAGCTGGCAGCAACGACCTGCTCGTTGGCGGCCACACGGGCGGCTTCTGCGGTGCTGGCTCCGTCACGCGCCGCTTCCCGGTCCGTCGCCGCCACGCGCTCCCGTTCGGTCGCCTCGACGACCGCGGCCCCGGCCAGGGCCACCTCCGACTCGAGCGCCGTTCGGCGGATCGTCGCGACTTCGGCCTCGGCAGCGGCCTCCGACGCCCGCTCCTCGATGTCGACCAACTGGCGACGGATGGTCTCGCGCTCGGCCTGGCGCGCGGCAGCGACGCGGCGCAGCGCGGCCAACTCCTGCCCCTGCGCCTGGCGCGCGGTCCGGAGCGCGACCAACTCGGCGAGGGCGTCGGCGAGGTCGCGCTCGGCAGTTGCCGCGGCAAATTCGAGGTCCAGGTCCCTCGACGGGACAGGGCTTGCGAGCGCTCGTCGGCCAGTGGCCAGTTCCGCTTCCGCCGCGAGACGCTCGGCTTGAAGACGCTCACGATCACGCTCGACGGCTTCGAGTTCGGAAGCGAGCCGGGCGTCACGCAGTCGAGCCTCGGTCACGGCCGCCTGGGCGGCATCGTGTGCCTCGCGCCGATCGCGCTCGAGCCTGGTACGAGCGGCGAGCTCGCCCGACAGCGTCGTCGCCGCATGCTCGGCCACGCTCAGCTCGCGCATGGCCTGCTCCACCGCGGACGCGGCTCGCGCACGAACGCCCTCGACGATCTCCGAACGCCGGGCTGCCTCGTACCATCGGGTATGCATGCTGATCAGCAGCGCGGCCATGAGTTCGTCGGCGGTCGTATCGCGGTTGGCCTGTTGTTCAGCCTGGGCTGCAAGTCGACGAGCCTGCGGTCGCAGCTCGCCCAGGATGTCCTCGACCCGGGCCAGGTTCGCCTCGGACTCGACCAGCTGCTCTTCGGCCTTCCGGCGGCGGCGTTCGTGGCGACGCACCCCGGCAACCTCTTCGAACAGCGGCCGGCGCTCCTCGGGTCGGAGGGCGAGCGCCTGGTCGACCATCCCCTGGCCGATGAACAGGAAGGCGTTGTCGGCGAGGTGGGCCGCATCGAGCAGGTCGACCAGATCCCGTAGTCGGATCCGACTCTTGTTGAGCAGATAATCGTTCTCGCCCGACCGATACAGTCGGCGACCGAGCTCGAGGACCTGGAACTCGACGGGCAGGAGACCGTCAGCGTTGTCCAGGACCAGGGTGACGTCCGCCATGCCCTGCGCCGCGCGCTTCTCTGAACCGGCCCAGATCACGTCCTCGGACTTGCGCGACCGGAGCGCCCGACCCTGCTCGCCGAGGGCCCAGCGGAGGGCGTCCGCGAGATTGCTCTTGCCCGAACCATTCGGCCCGACGACCGCGCTGATGCCCGGCCCGAACTCGACGTTCGTCCGTTCCGCGAATGACTTGAACCCCTGCAGGCGCAATGCCAGCAGCCGCGGTTCCGTGGGCGGGCCTATCGTGCTCATGCGCCCGATCCCTCCCCACCCGACGCCTCGGTCGTGACCCGGAGCGCATCCATCGCCTGTGCCGCGGCAGCCGTCTCGGCGATGCGTCGAGACGGTCCTTCACCCGTCCCCAGGAGCACGCCATCGACCCAGGCCTCGATCCGGAACGACTTCTCGTGATCCGGTCCGGTCGCGTCAAGAAGTCGATACGACGGCCGGGAACCCGATGTCCGCTGGGTGTACTCCTGCAGGCGGCTCTTGGGACTCTTGAGCGCACCCACGGGCCCTTCTGCGGTCAGCTCCGGATCGGCCAGGTCGAGGAGCCACGTGGTGACCGCCTCGAACCCGAGATCCAGATAGAGGGCGCCAGCGACGGCCTCGAAGGTGGAGGCCAGGAGGGTCGGTCGTTTGCGCGCGCTCCGTTGCGCCTCGCCCTCGCCGAGGAGCAGGAACCGTCCGAGGTCGATGCGGCCGGCCAGTCGGGCAAGGCCGGCAGCTGACACGATCGCCGCCCGCCGGGCACTCAGATCACCCTCGTCATCGAGCGGATGGCGCGCGTAGAGGGCCTGCGAGATCGCCAGGTTGATCACGGCGTCACCGAGGAACTCGAGGCGCTCGTTATGGCCGGGACCGGCGTCACGATGCTCGTGATACCAGCTCGAGTGAACGAGCGCTTGATCGAGCAGTGCCAGATCGCGGACCGGCAGATCGATCCGCGCAGCGAGGGCCTCGGCCGGACGCACGCCGTCGAGGTCCCGGCCGACGCCCGCGGGTGGTGCTAGGACGATCGCTCGTCGATGTAATCGACAGCGTCCTGGACGGTGCGGATCTTCTCCGCATCCTCGTCCGAGATCTCCGTCCCGAACTCCTCTTCGAGGCTCATGATGAGTTCGACCAGGTCGAGGGAATCGGCATTCAGGTCATCGACGAATGACGCCTCGGGCTTGACCTCATCCTCGTCCGCGCCGAGCTGCTCGACCACGATCTTCTTGAGGCGCTCGTACGTTGTTGCCACTGACTCCCTCCTCGGAGATGGGTGCTGGTGCCGTCGGCCGCGTGCCGCTGGGCTCCGCTGCGATGCTCCCGAGGACGCCATTCATGAGGCGCCGCATCGGTTCTCCACTGTATGTGCGTGCCAGCTCGACCCACTCGGCGATGGCCACCCGGGCCGGCGTGGCCGAGTGTAGCACCTCGGATATGGCGCAACGGAGCAGGGTCCGATCCATCCGGGCAAGCCCGGTCACCGGATACTGCGGCGCTCGTCGGGTGATCTCGGCATCGATGGCGTCGCGATAGGTCGTGACCGCCGCCACGAGTTCCCGGGCAAGGCCTGCCGCGTCGTCGCTGCGCTCCGATTCGGCCAGGTGGCGCTCGAGGACGGAATCGGCGGTCCGCTGCCCGAAATCGGCCTCGAAGACCGCGGCAAGGGCGAGTCGCCGCCCGGCCCGCCGGCCGCGGACGAGGTCAGCCCCCGACGCCATCGACCAGCACGGTCACCGTCTCGAGCTCGAGACCCAGCAACCGCTCGACGGTCGCCGCGACCGCGCTACGGACTTCAGATGTCACCGCTGTCAGGGATCGGCCCGGCCGGGCCACGATCCGGATCCGAACGAGGACCCGGTCATCGTGGATCCGTACCGCCACGGCCCGTCCCCCGAGCAAGCGTCGCCAGGCGGGACCGCCCCGACCCACCCGGGCAACCCCGGGAACCTCGAACGCCGCCAGACGAACGAGTTCGGCGATGACACCCCGCCCGACCGTGACCTCGGGGCCGCTCACGGCGTGGCTCCGGGCTGCTGCACCGTCGATCGACCGAGCGACTCCGCGATGAGACCGGGCACCCCGGTCCGAGCGGTGGTGGCGGCGACGCCGCACGCGAATGCGACCATCCGACGCCTCGCCCGACCGTGGGTGATGATGACCGACCCGCGGACCCCGAGCAGCGGGGATCCACCGACCTGCTCGTAGTCGAACGTGTCCCTGATCCGGCCGATCCCCGGGCGCATCAGCAGATACGCCAGCCGGCCGCGGATGGAACCTCGGAATTCGCCCCGCCACAGGTCGAAGATGAAGGTCGAGAGTCCCTCGTAGAACTTGATCACGACGTTGCCCAGCACGGCGTCGCAGACCACGACGTCGGCGCCATGGGTCGTCAGATCTTTGCCCTCGACGTTGCCCTGGAAGTGCATGTCGGACGCATCGAGCAACTCGGTTGCGCGCTGGATCCGGGCATCGCCCTTCCCCTTCTCCTCGCCGATCGAGAGGAGCGCGACGCGGGGTTCGGCCACCCCGAGGACCCGCTCGGCGAAGATCGCGCCCATCCGTGCGTACTGGACGAGGTTCTCGGGCGTCGAATCCGGGTTCGCCCCGATATCGAGAAGGACGATGGGGCCGGTGGCGGTCATCATCTGGACGGCGAGGGCGGGCCGGTCGACCCCTGGAAGCCGGCCGAGCCGCAACACCGCGGCCGCCATCCCAGCCCCCGTGTGACCGGCGGTCACGACGGCGTCAGCCTCGCCACGTTTCACGAGGTCGACCGCGACGAGGATCGAAGAATCCTTCTTCTCCCGCAGGGCAAGTGCCGGATGCTCGTCCATGCCCACGACCTCCGTGGCGATGACGATCGACACGTTGGCGGGGAGATCGCGACCGATCGCCCGGATGGCCGCATCGTCGCCGACGAGGATGATCCGATCCTCCGGGTGGGCCAGGGCGTGATCGATGGCTCCGGGAACGACCTCGGCAGGCCCGTGATCGCCGCCCATCGCGTCGACCGCGACACGGACCCCCGCCATGTCGACGCTCGTCGGCTGGGGGTCGGGTCGGGTCACCGCGTCAGCGCGCGGCGTCGTCGGTGGCTGGCTTGAGCTCGACCGCCAGGCGCCCCTGGTAATAGCCGCAGTTCGGACAGACGTGATGCGGCAGCTTCATCTCGTGGCAGTGCGAGCACTCCTCGAGCGTCGGGACGCTGATCGCGAGGTGTGCGCGCCGCTCGCCCTGTCGGGCATGCGAGACGCGTCGCTTGGGTACTCCCATGAGATCGCGGGCTCCTTCGGGTCATCGCGGGACGCGATGCATTGGCTTGTTCGCTGGGGGTGCCGGAAACCTCGGGTGAGATCGTCGGACCGACGGCGGAGTCTACCGCGAATCGGCTACCGCCGTCACGTATCGTCCGCCCGGAAGCCGCGCAGCGCCTCCAACCGGGGATCGATGTCCTCGTCGGGATGGTCGTGGCGTCCAGTGTCGAGTCGGCCGCCGCAGACGCTGCAGAGACCCGGGCAATCGGGTCGGCAGACCGGGGCGATCGGCTCCGCCAGCTGGATGGCTTCGCGGACTGCCGTTTCGAGGTCGAGCTCATGGTGATCGGTCAATCGTGCGACGTCGGGCTCGTCGTCCACGGCAAGCGGCCGTCCCGTCGCCAGGTCGAGGGCCGGCAGGAATTCCTCGCTGAGCCGGATCACGACCGGCAACTCCAGATCGCGAAGGCAACGGCTGCAGTCCAGCCGGAGGGCGGTCTCGAGGTCGGCCTGGGCGAGGATCCCGCGGTTGGTCCGGATCAACCGCACCCGCCCCCCGATCGGCGCCGCGAGGGCAAGGTCGGGTCCGAGATCGATCGACACACCATCGACGACGGTGACCCGATCGGAACCGGGATCGTCGGCAAGGAGCCCGGCGACGTTCCAGGTCAGTTGGCGTTCAACCGGCTGGGCCGACGTCACCTCGGACTTTCGGCTGGTGCGGCCTCCACGTCTTCCCACCGCTGGGCATCCGGATCGGCGCCATCGCCCTCGGGCAAGATCGAGGCGCGCCGCTCATCCAGCATCGCGATGCCTTTCTCGATACTGGTCAGCGTCTTCTTGACGTCGTCCTCGAGCCCGATGAGCACGCTGACGGCGTACTCGTCCGCGCCGCCCCGGATCTGGTCTGCGGTGGCGTGCGCATCGGCGATGATCGCCTGACTCTGGGCATCCGCCGCCTGAGTCAGTCCCCGCTCATCGATGAGGAAGGCGGCCTGCTCCTGGGCGCGACCGACGATCCGTTCAGCCTCTTCCTGGGCCTTCTCGATGATCCGCTCGCCTTCGGCGTTGATCCGTTTGGCTGCCCGGACTTCTTCAGGGACCGCCACGCGGAGCTCGTCGATCAGGCCGAGGGCGGCGTTCTGGTCGAGAACGACATTCGTCGTGAGCGGCAGCTTCTTGCCATTCGCGATCAGCGATTCGAGTCGCTCCACGAGAAAGATGATGTCGATCGGACTGCCCTCCCGGCTGGCGAGGCTCGTGTCTATCCGGCTGGCCGCCAGTATGGCACGGGCGCGTCCCGGTCAGCCGGTTCGAACTGCGCCGTCAAGCGCCCGGAGGGCCGCGGCCGGGATCATCGCGGACACGTCACCACCCAGGCTCGCGATCTCCTTGACCAGGCTCGAACTCACGTAGCCGTTGGCGCTCGCGGTCATGAAGAAGACCGTGTCCACATCCGGGGCGAGGATGCGGTTGTTGTGGGCGAGCTGCATCTCTGTCTCGAAGTCGCTGATCGCCCGCAACCCTCGAACGATCGCCGTCGCCCCCTGCTCGTGGCACAGGGCCACCGTCAGGCCATCGAACGCGGTGATCTCGAAGCGGCTCGGATCGACCCGGGTCCCCGCCAGCGCCTCGGCGATGATCCCGATGCGCTGGTCGACCGGGAACAGTGGCGCCTTGCGCGGGTTGGCGAGGACCGCCACGATCACCCGGTCGAAGACGTCCGTGGCGCGGGCCACGATGTCAAGGTGGCCGTTCGTGATCGGGTCGAACGACCCCGGATAGACCGCGATCGTGTTCATCGATCCTCCTGTGCGCGGTAGAAGGTGAGGGTGGTCTCCCCGAACCGACGTTCGCGCTCCGATGCTAGCAGTCCCACGGCCGGTGGCGGTCGGTCGCGCCAGAAATGCTTGGCGACGACCCGGGCGTCCTCGGACAGGTAGGGCGCGAGGGCTTCGAGGGCGGCCGCCAGCAGGCCGGGTTCCGCATATGGCGGATCCACGATCGCGACGTCGAACTCGCCAAGACGGTCGGCGCCGAGTCCGCGCAACCAGCCCAACGCCTCGGCTCGGACGATCGTGGCGGCGGCTCCTGCGAGGTGCGTTCGCGCAAGATTTCGGGCGATGACCTCGACGGCGATCCGATCCCGGTCGACGAACGTGGCGTGGGCCGCGCCCCGCGACAACGCCTCGAGCCCGGCCGCCCCGGATCCCGCGAACAAGTCGAGGACACGGGAGCCCGGCAGATCGGGAGCGAGGATCGCGAAGAGCGTCTGCTTGACCCGATCCCCCAGCGGCCGGGTGCCGGGTCCGGGTGCGTCCAACCGGGTACCCCGGGCGGACCCGGCGATGATCCGGCCGGCGGCCGCGCCGCTCATGCGCCACTTGCCGGTTCGCCGGCCGCGACCCGGCGCAACCACCCGGCCTCGAGTTCAGCGCTCAACGCCGGCCGGGCCGGGTCCATCCGTCCGGCGGCGTCGAGCAGTGCCTCCGCGTGGAACCTGGCACGAACGGCGAGCTGACGATGCTCGTGGATCTGGAGCGACGCGACGCGCAGGCGCGGGAACCCACTCTGGGCCAGGCCCAGAACGTCGCCTTCACGCCGCAATTCGAAGTCGCGCTCGGCAAGTTCGAAGCCGTCGTGCGTCTCCGCCACCGCCTTGAGTCGGGCCTGCGCGACCTCATCGCTCGAATCGGATACGAGCACGCAGTACGACTCGTCCGACGCCCGACCGACCCGACCACGCAATTGGTGGAGTTGGGCGAGTCCAAAGCGGTCCGCTCCCTCCACGACCATCATCGTCGCGGCCGGCACATCGACCCCGACCTCGATCACGGTCGTGCCCACGAGGACATCCAGCTCGCCGTCACGGAACCGACGCATCTCCTCGTCGCGTCGGGCTGGTTTGAGCCGACCGTGGACCATGCCCACCCGCAACGGGTCGAGCAGGGCGGCGATCCTGACCGCCTCTGTTTCCGCCGCGACCGCACCGTCACCCTCATCGCCGCTGTCCTCGATGAGTGGGACCACGACGAATGTCCGATGGCCGAGCGCGGCTTCGTCACGAACCTTCCGCCAGGTCCCGTCGAGGTCGGTCGGATGACGGATCCCGGTCCTGATCCGGACACGACCTGCCGGTGGTGTCCGCAGGTCTGAGACATCGAGATCGGCGTACAGGACCTGTCCGAGCGTCCGCGGGATCGGCGTTGCCGTCATGAGCAGGACGTGCGGCGACCGCCCGCCCGCCTTGGCCTCCAGGGCACCGCGCTGGTCGACGCCGAAGCGATGCTGCTCATCGATCACCACGAGACCCAGATCGGCGAAGGTCACGGCTTCCTGGATCAGTGCGTGGGTCCCGACCACCACCCTCGCCTGCCCGGTGGCGATGGCCTCGACGGCCTTGGCTTTCACGTCGGCCTTCAGCGAACCGGTCAGCAGCGTCACCCCGATACCGACTTCCTCGAGCAGGGCGCCGACGGTTTCAAGATGCTGTCGAGCCAGGAGATCCGTCGGTGCCAGAAGGGCCCCTTGGAGCCCGGCCCCCGCGGTCGCGGCCAGGGCGTAGGCAGCAACCGCGGTCTTCCCGGAGCCCACGTCGCCCTGGAGCAACCGGAGCATCGGCATCGAGCGGGCAAGGTCGTCGCGGATGGCGGTCATCGCGGATCCCTGGTCCGTGGTGAGCTCGACCGGGCGACCGACGCGAATGGTCAGCGCGGCGGTCAGCCCGGCCCGGATCTGGCGGTCGGTCGCCGGATCGACGGTCACCTCCGGGGCCGCATCGCGGACGCGCTGACGCCGGCGCGCCACCATGCCCAGTTGCAGGGCCAGCAATTCATCGAACGCGAGGCGGCGGAGCGCCGCATCCCGGCCCTCGAACGAGTCGGGGTAGTGCGCCTCTTCGATCGCCCGGGCGATCGGGACGAGCTGCTCGTCGGCGACGATCGATCCGGGCAGGTACTCCGGATAGGCATCACCGGCCCGGTCGAGCGCCTCCCGGATGGCGGTCCGCAGGCGGGCGGCGGTCAGACCGCCGGTGAGCCGATAGACCGGCACGATGCGGCCCGCGTGGAGGAGCTCGGTCTCACCATCGACGACCTGGAACTCCGGGTTGTCCAGGGTCAGTCGACGACCGAAGTGCTTGACCTTGCCGGACACCACGATCTCACCGCCGACCTCCAGCCGGCGCTCGATGAAGCGTCGCCCGAACCAGGTGGCGTCGATCGACCCGGTGTCGTCCACGAGGCGGGCGATGGTCCGCTGCGTTCGGCCACGGAAGCCGGGCTCGACCCGGATGTCGGCGACTCTGGCCCGGGCAGAGACGACGGTCCCATCCCCGGCCCAGCCGACGTCGCCGAGCTTCCGCATCTCTCGGAGGTCGTCGTAGCGTCGCGGGAGGTGGAAGAGCAGGTCACGGACGGTGTAGAAATCGAGTTTGATCCCGGCCCGACGAAGGGTGGCGCCCGCCACGAGGCCCGACGATGCCAGCGGCGTCGACAGCAACTCGACCGGATCGGTCGGTGGCGGAGCCTGTCGCGCTGCCCTGGCCACGCCTACTCGGCTGCGATCAGATACCGGTAGAACGGCTGTCCACCGTGACGGACCTCGACCTCGACCTCGGGCGCGACCGAACCGATCCGTCGCGCCATCTCCTCCGACTCGGCGAGGTCCGCGCCATCGCCGTAGAACAAGGTCAACAGCTCGTACCCGGGGGTCAGGGCCGCCACGGCGGCCAGGACGGCCTTGCCTCGATCGCTACCCGACGCGACCAATCCTTCGTCCGGGTCGAGCGCGATCGTCTGTCCGCGCTTCACCTTCCGCCCACCGATCGTCGCGTCGCGCACGGCTTCGGTCACGACCAGGGTCTGGATCTCGCGGGCCGCCTTCGCCATCGGTTCGGCATTCGCCGCCGCATCGAGGGTCGGATCGAGTGCCAGCAGCGCGGCGAAGCCCTCGGCGGCATTCCGAGTCGGGATGACGACCATCGGTCGATCGGTCATTTCGGCGACCTGGCGAGCGGCCAGGATGACGTTCGGGTTGTTGGGCAGGATGACGATCTCGTGCGCTTCGACCCCCTCGATCCCGGCCAGTAGCTCGCCGGTGCTCGGGTTCGACGTCTGGCCGCCCCGGACCACGGCGGAAACGCCGAAATCGCGGAAGATCGCCGCCAGGCCGTCGCCGGCGACCACCGCGACGACCCCCAGCCGGGGACGCTCGGCCGACGCCGGGGCGGCCGCCTGCCCGGTGAATGCGACGGCGCGCGCCTCGCGGACATCGCGAGCCTGATCGTCCAGGTTCTCGATACTGATCCGGCTGATCGATCCGATGCCGAGTGCGAAGCCGACGACCAGGTCCGGACGCTCATTGTGGACGTGGATCTTGAGCGCGCGACGATCGCCGGCCACGAGGACCGACTCGCCGATCGATTCGAAATGGTCACGGATCGCGTCGACGTCGAGAGCCCCGGACCCATTCGGTCGAAGCAGGAACATGGTCTCGTAGCCGAAGCCCTCATCCGCGTGCGCCACCAAGGTGGACGGCTTGGCCGTGGGGCTCGTCCGTCCGCGATCGCGGCCGGCGCCGGCGGGCGCCTGGCCGAGGAGATACAGGAGCGCACCCTGGAACAGCCGGTAGAGTCCCTGGCCGCCGGCGTCGACGACCCCTGCCTCGCGCAGGACCGCAAGGAGGCCGGGCGTCCTCGCGACCGAGTGCTCGGCTGCATCGAGCGTCGCTGCCAGGACCGTCTCGATATCCTCGTCGGCCTCGGCTGCGCTGACGGCCGCGTCGGCGGAGTCCCGGATGACGGTGAGGATGGTCCCCTCGACCGGCTTGGAGACCGCGGCATACGCACTCTTGGAGCCCATGGCCAGCGCGTTCGCGAGATCGAGACCGTTGAACCGCTTCTTCCCGCCGAGACCGTCGGCCATGCCGCGGAAGATCTGGCTGGTGATGACACCCGAGTTCCCCCGGGCACCCATCAGCGCACCGAAGCTGATCGCGGCCGCGACTCGTTCGGCCGATCGATCCGCCGCGCGCTCGGCCTCATCGAGGGCGGCCTTCACGGTCGCGACCATGTTCGAACCGGTATCGCCGTCGGGCACGGGGTACACGTTCAGCGCATTGATCTCCTCGACGTGGGCCTCGAGGTTGGTGACGGCGGCGCGGAAGGCGCGGAGCAGGCTGTCCCCGTCGCAGGCCCGCCGAGCCATCAGGCGACGTCCGTGCCGCTATCGGCCAACTCGCGAGGCCCGACGACGTCGGCCGGTCGGTCGGTCGTGGCAGGAGGGATCCCGCCGGGTCCGAACCGGAGGCCATCGATGTGGATCATCAACCGGCGGACGTCGCGGCCGATCGCCCGGGCGAGCGAGTAGCGGACCGCCGAATTGACCTGGCGGGCCACCTCGGCGATCGGCACGCCGTACGCCACCGTCAGGTCCAGATCGATATCGATGACGGCCCCGAGGTGGACGTCGATCCCCGGTTGGGCGAGTCCGAGACGCCCGAGCAGCCGCTTCCGCCACGAGCCGGCAAACCCGGTCACGCCGTACGATCCGACGGCGGCCGCGCGAACGAGGTCGATGACGACCTGGCGTGTGACGAGGGATCGGCCGGGGTTGGGTCGAATCGGCACGCGGGCGAGGTCCTCCTGGCGAACACGGGGTCAGGATCCCCGGACACGGTCGTCGAGGGCCGTGTGCTATTCTACCGCTCCGTTCGCGCCCTACCGGGCACGGCAACCTCCATCTCGCCCTCCAGAGGACCTCGCATGGCCCGCTCCTGCGCGATCTGCGGCAAGGTATCGATGGGCGGCTTCAACCCCCAGTCTTCGGGGATGAACCGCGTTCGAGCCCACCGCCGGATGAAACCGAACCTCCAGCCGCTCGTCATCGAGAAGAAGGGTCAGCCGACGAAGGCCCTCGTCTGTACTCGCTGCCGGCGGACGATGCTCAAGGCGTCCCGGTAGTCGTCCGCCTCCCCTGCCCTACCGATCGGCGGTATCGAGCCAGATCGTGAATGGGCCGTCGTTGACGAGGCTGACCGCCATCTCCGCGCCAAACCGGCCCGTCGCGACCGTGACCCCGAGACCGGTCAGCGCCTCGACGAATCGCTCGTAGCAGCGCTGTGCCAGTTCGGGCTGCGCCGCACCGGTGAACCCTGGTCGACGCCCTCGACGGGTATCCGCGTAGAGCGTGAACTGGGATACGACCAGAGCACTACCGTGGACCTCCCGGAGCGACCGGTTCGTCCGGCCCGCCTCGTCCCGGAAGATCCGGATATCGGCCACCCTGGTAGCTAGGTCACGGCCGATCCGCTCATCGTCATCGGGACCCACCCCGAGGAACACCACGAGGCCCTGATCGATCGCCCCGACCACCTCGTCACCGATCCGGACTTCCGCGCTGCTCGTCCGCTGGAGGAGGGCTCTCACGAATTGGTCGGCGGCGGGACGATCCCGTGCTCGGCCACGAAGGCGCTCCGCCAGGAGACTGCCTCGTCCTGGAGGGCCGCCCGGGCCGCCGAATGCCGCTCGACCACGACCGCTTCGGTCGAGGCGGGCACGAGCAGGTCGTAGTCGCGCACGCCGTCCGGGTTCAGCTGGCCATCGCCGCGGAGCATGATGACCGGGATGCCGCCCGCTTCGATCTGCTCCATCAACTTCACGCTCAGATGCCGCGGCAGGGAGGTGAACGCGACCATCCGGTCGCGCGGTATCGGCGGGACCCCGTCGTTCAGGTTGTACTGGTAGCCCTCGTCCGCGAGCGCCCGGATCAATCGGATCTCGCGACCCATGTCCCGGCCCCTGAGGAAGAGTGCGGATCCAACCACGAGGACGTCGACCCCGAGCCCGCCGGCGAATTCCGCCGTCTCTCGGTTGATCCCGCCGTCGACATGCACCTCCCCGCCGTAGGCCTTGTGTCGAAGGAGGTCGCGTGCCGCCAGGAGCTTGGCGGCCGCCACGTCGCGCATGAACGTCTGGCCACCGAACCCAGGCTCGACCGTCATCACCAGGACGATGTCGAGGAGCTCCTGATACGGCTCGAGCGCGGTCAACGGGGTCCCCGGCTTCACGGCCAGGCCGGCAGCGCGGCCCGCCTCCTTGATCCGTTGGAGCGTCGGCGCGATCGGTTCCTCGATCTCGACGTGGACCGTGATCGAATCGCACCCGGCGTCGAGATACTCGTCGAGGAACCGACCCGGCTCGTCCACCATGAGGTGAGCGTCGAATGGCAGTTCGGTGCGGCGGCGGAGGTGCTTGATCGTCTTGGCTCCGAACGTCAGGTTCGGCACGAAGTGCGCGTCCATGACATCCAGGTGGATCCGGTCCGCACCGGCCCGTTCGACGCGACGGACCGCATGACCGAGGTTCGACAGGTCCGCGTCGAGGATGCTGGCGGCGACCCGGGCCCGACCGTCCGCCACGATCAGTCCCCCGTCCCGACTGGCGCCCGCTCATCGCTGCGCCGGCCCTGGAATGCGGCTGCGCTCTCCGCGATGAGTCGCGCCCGGCGTCGAGCGACCGCCGGCGCCGGCGGCTCACCTGCCCGTTCGGCAGCCAGCTGGCCACACGCCGCCCCGACTTCCGCGCCGCGGTTCCGACGGATGGTCGTCTCGATCCCGGTCGCCCGGAGGGTCGCCGCGAACCGCTCGATCACCGGCATCGGACTGGCGGTCCACGGCGTGTGGGCGACGGCGTTCATCGGGATCAGGTTGACATGGGCGTGGTCGCCCCGCAGCAGGTCCACCATCGCCTCCGCATCCGCCTCCGTGTCGTTCACCCCGCCGATCATGGTGACCTCGTAGCTGATCCGTCGACCCGTCGCTCGCGAATGATCGCGCGCGGCCGCGACGACTTCCGCAACCGGCCAGCGGCGGTTCAGGGGCACCAGCACGTCGCGCAACGGGTCGCGGGCAGCGTGCAGCGAGACGGCCAGAGTGAATTGTGGGCCGAGCGCGGTGAGCCGCCGGATCCCGGGCACCACTCCCGACGTGGAGACCGTGATGTGGCGCGCGCCGAGGCCGAATCGGCGTGGATCGTTGAGCGCCTCGATCGCCGCCAGGACGCGATCGAGATTGAGGAGCGGCTCGCCCATCCCCATGAACACGATGTTGGTCAACCGCTTCCCGTCGGCGATCAGGCGGCGCGAGGCAGACCGTACCTGGTCCACGATCTCGGCCACCTCGAGGTCGCGCCCGAAGCCGAGTTCCCCGGTCGCACAAAACGGGCAACCGACCGCACACCCCGCCTGGCTCGAGATGCACAGCGTGTGTCGCTCACGGGAGCCGGCCCTGGCCGGGTAGTGCATCAGGACCGACTCGATGAGGGCGCCGTCGGCCAAGGTGTGGAGCCCCTTCTCGGTCAGCCCACCATCGGCCTCCGTTCGCTCCGTGGAGTACAGCGTATCGAACTGGAACGCATCGGCGAGCCCGTCGCGCAGGATCGCGGGGAGCGTCTGGATCTCGTCGATGGAGCCCACCCTGCCGCCCCACACGGCGTCGGCGATCTGCCGACCTCGGTACCCCTCGAGCGATCGCTCATCGAGCCAGCGCGCGAGGGCATCGGGTTGGAGCCCCGACAAGCCTGGGCGCGGATCGATCGTCACCGGTCGATGCTAGCGCACGGGTTCATCGACCCGGGACGACCGTGCTGCCGATAAGGGACGGACGACCGCGGAGGAGCGCGTCCCAGGACATCCGCCCGCGTCCGGCCGGCTGGACTTCCTCGAGTATGAGCCGACGCCCGTCACCGGTCGCCAGACCGATCGGGTCGAGCTCCCCGGCGAGGGCCGATCCCGTCCGGTCAGCATCGGCTGCCCTCCAGACGACGATCCGACCGGCGATCGTGTCGATGAACGATCCCGGCCAGGGCTGGTAGGCGCGAACCTGCCGTTCCAGGGCGGCGCTCGAGTGGCGCGGATCCAGCCTTCCGTCTTCTCGGCGAAGAGCGCGGGTGACGGTCACGCCGTCGACCGGTTGGGCGACCGGGGCGATCGCGCCATCCAGCCACCGCCCGAGTTCCTCGGCCAGAAGCTCCGCCGCAAGGTGACCCAGGCTCGATCCGAGGATGGGCGCGGTCTCGGTCCCGTCCAGCGGCCAGATCCGCTGCGCTGCGATCGGGCCGGTGTCCAATCCCTCATCCATCTGCATCAACGTGACGCCGGTCTGTCGATCGCCGGCCAGGATCGCCGCCGGGATGGGCGTCGCCCCCCGGTGCCTGGGCAGGAGCGATGGATGCAGGTTGAGCGCCCCATGCGCCACGCGCAGGATCGCGCCGGGAACCAGCTGGCCGTAGTCGGCCAGGACGACTAACCCGGGCTCGAGCGCCAGCACGGACTCGGTGGCGTCGGCGGCACGAAGACGTTCGGGCGTCAGGATTCGCTCGATGACGAGCGCTCGAGCTCGCCGCTCGATGACGGTCGGCTCGAGCTGTCGACCGCGTCCTGCCGGGCGCGGCGGCGCCGTGACCACACCGACGACATCGACGGCTGGATGCGCGGCAAGGACATCGAGGATCCCGGTCGCGAATGGACCACTGCCCAGGAACACGGTCCGGACGCGCGAGCCGTCGGCCCGCCGCACCGTCACGCGAGGGCGCTCGTCGCCTCGCGGACCTCCGCGTCGTCCTCGTTGCCCACTCCGACGGCCATCAGTTCGTCCATCGATTCGAGGTAGTCGATGTAGAGCTTGCCGTCGAGGTGGTCGAGTTCATGCTGCAGAGCACGACCCAGAAGCCCGGAGCCGGCGACCCGGATCTTCCGGCCCTGCCGGTCCTGGGCGACGACCCACACGCGCTCGCGCCGAGTGACATAGGCGACGTAGCCCGGGATCGACAGGCAGCCCTCCAGATCGCGGTCGTCACCGATCGAACGAACGATGCGCGGGTTGACCAGCTCGTGCAGCTGTCCCTCGACCTCGATGACGCACGCCTGCACGGCCTCACCGAGTTGCGGCGCTGCCAGCCCGACACCGGGGGCGTCGCGCATGGTATGGGCAAGGTCGTCGAGGAGTTCGTGCAGGTACTTGCCGAAGCTGTCGACGGGCTTGCCCTTGAGCCGAAGGCGCGGATCGCCGAGCAGGACGATGGGTCGGACACTCATGGGCGGAGTATACGGATGGGCGGTCAGCCCTGGGACGACGACTCGGATGCCGTGGATTCGGCCGCATCGGGACCGGCCGCTGGATCGGCGCTCGGCGCTCGGCCGGACCCGGCGATGGGGTCGACGACCGCGGTCGTGGTCGACGGCGGTGCATCGTCTGTGCCACCGGCCGTGTCGGCCGGAAGGGTGCTCCGAATGTCGGCCGCCCAGGCCCGCGACCTCGAGGCGATCTTGTCGCTGGCTTCCGACGTCACGTCGCCGGCTCGCTTCACCATCGGCGCGGCGCGGTCTGCGGCCAAGGCGGCCATCTCCGCCGCGCGGGCCGAAAACTCACGAACCGACGGCGAGGCGCGCTCTGCGAGGTCATCGACGGCCTCACGGATGGATTCCAGGATCGCGGCCGCCGTGGCGCCAGCCCCCGACGCCGCGGTCCCCGGCTCATCATCGCCGGTCCAGGTGAAGGTCTCGTCGGCTGCCGGCGTCTCCGGCTTGTCGGTCCCCGTCGGTTCGGTCATGGTCGGCTCCTCGGTGCGCTGTGGCACCTAATCCTCGCACGAACGCGAGGATCCGGGTCAACGGCCTCGGTAGGGCGTCAGAGGAGCGATTCCGGGTCGACATCGACCGACCACGGGGCCTCGACCCCATCGGCCAGTAGTCCAGCCGGGTTTGCACCGCGGAGGATCACGTTCCAGCGCCATCGATCGGCCCGCTTGGCGACATAGGCTGGAGCAGGCCCGACGACGGCCACGACGAGACCCGACTCGACCGCTCGCTCGCGCAGCCGCGTTGCCATCGCCTGCGCCTCGCGCTCGGCTTCGGCTCGATCGGGGGATCCGACGGTCAGTTTGACGAGACGCCCGAACGGCGGCGAACCGAACCGCTCCCGGATCGCCAATTCGGCGTCATAGAACGCCGTCCGGTCAGCCGTCGCCGCCGCCACGATCGCTGGGTGGTCGGGCTGATACGTCTGGATGATCGCGTGGCCGGCCCGATCGCCACGTCCCGCCCGGCCGATCGCCTGGACCAGAAGTTGGTACGTCCGCTCCGCGGCTCGCTCATCGGGCAGGTTGAGGGCCACGTCCGATGAGACGATCCCGACGAGGGTGACGGCCGGGATGTCCAGCCCCTTGGTCACAAGGCTGGTGCCGACCAGGACGTCGAGCTGGCCCGCCGTGAAGGCGTCGATCACTCGCTCGGCCGCTCCCCGATGGGCGACGATGTCACGGTCCAGGCGCCCGACCCGGAGGTCCTCGAACCTGGTCCGGACCTCCCGTTCGACCCGTTCCGTGCCACCACCGAGATACCGGATGCGCGGCGAGGCACATGCCGGGCAGCGCGTCGCCAGCGGCGTCGCCCGACCACAGTGATGGCAGCGCAGGGTTGCCCCAGCCTGGTGGTAGACCAGTGGTCGTTCGCAATCCGGACATTGCTGGACGTAACCGCAATCCCGGCACAGGACGACCGAGGCGGTCCCCCGCCGATTGAGGACCAGGATGGCCTGCTCGCCAGCCGCCGTGTCCAGGCCTGTCAGCGCGCCGGCCAGCGCCCGCGACAGCAGCCCGCGTTCGCCAGCTGCCAGTTCGGCCCGGAGGTCGATGACCTCGACCGTGGGAGCCGCCCCGGCCGGCCGGACGGGCAGGACGACCCGGTCGTACTCCCCCGACCTCGCCCGTCCCACGGTCTCGACAGCGGGTGATGCCGATCCGAGGATGATCGCCGCGCCCGCCAGTCCGGCGAGCCGGATGGCGACATCGCGCGCCTGGAGGCGAGGCGTCCGGTCACTCTTGTAGGCCGGATCATGCTCCTCGTCCACGATGATCAGGCCGATATCGGCCAGCGGGGCGACGACCGCCAGCCGCGTCCCGACGACGATGTCCACGTCGCCCGACCGGATCCGCCGCCACTCGTCCGCACGTTCCCCGTCGCCAAGGCCGGAGTGGACGAGGGCGACCCGAGCGTCCAGATCGGCTCGAAGACGATCGACCAATGGCAGGGCGAGCGCGATCTCCGGCACGAGCACGACAGCCGGACGTCCCGACTCGAGCGCGGTCGCGATCGCCTCCACGTAGATGGCCGTCTTGCCGCCACCGGTCACGCCGTCGAGCAGCAGCGGCCGTGGATCGCGGGCAACGATGGCCGACCGGACTCGACGGACGGCGTCAGCCTGGGCGGGCAGGAGGTCGCTCGTGGACGGTCGGCCGCCACGCAGGCCGACGGGTCGAGTCGCGAGCGGTCGCCTCGGGCGCTCGCGCACGTTCGATTCGACGAGGCCGCGGCGAACGAGTCCGGCGACGGATCCACCCCCGAGGCCGGCGTCGAGATCGGCAGCGCGCCGGCCCGTTTCCCCCGTGCCGGCGAGGGCTGCGATCGCCTCGACCTGCCGCGGCCCGAGCGGACGACCCGCCGGCCGGCCTCCGCTCGCGATCATCGCGGCCGCGCTCCGGCCGTCGTCGGTCAGGCGGATCCAGCGCTCGAAGCGGGGGCCTGCACCGGCACCGAGCAAGGTCCAGGCGAGACTGATCCGACCGTCCGCCTCCAATGAGCGAAGCCGCCGCAACAGGCCCGCCCGACCATCGGGCCCGGCAAGGTCCCGGACAGGTCTCGGTCCGCGCTCGAGCTGGCCCAGCAGATCCTCGACGATCGGGTCGTCAGGCGCGGATGGGCCGCTCTGGGTGGGGGCCGACTCGGCCACGAGTTCGAGTCGCTCGAGCAGGCCAGGCGGGAGCATCGCCCGAAGGACGAGTGCGGGCGGCGCGAGGTAGTGCGCTGCGATCTGGCGGGCGAGGGACAGGGTCAGGCGTGGCATGAGCGGGCCATCCGCCCGGACTCGATCCATGATCGGCCTGAGGGCCGATCGACCGGCAGGACCGACCGGCTCGGGTGTCGGATCGCCCACGACGATCCCGAGGGCCTGCCGCCGTCCGAACCCGACCAGGACCGCCTCACCCGGCTCGAGGTCGGCCAGTGCCTCCGGCACGAGATAGGTGTAGGTCCGATCGCCGCCTCGCCCGGCGGCATCGACCGCCACCTCGACGGCCAGGGTCAAGGCGACCGCGGGTAGACGATGACCTGGCGGTCCGGGTGTCGACGATGTTCATCGTCGATGATCTCGTCGATCCGTTCCGCGGTCCGTTCGACCTGTCCGGTCTCATTGGTCACCACGTAGTCGTAGTCCTCCTGCCGGGCCAACTCGATGGCTGCGTTCCGCTGACGGAGCTCGAGCTCATCGGCGGTCTCCGTGGCCCGGCTCCGCAGGCGGTCGAAGAGGTCCTGCAGCGAAGGCGGGATGAGGAAGATCAGGAGGGCTCCCGGGACCTTGGTCTTGACTACCTGGGCCCCCTGCACGTCGATCTTGAGGATGACGTCGTGACCGGCCTCGAGGGCGTCACTGACCTGGCTGCGAGGTGTCCCGTACCAGTTCCCGTGGACCTCGTTCGCCTCGAGAAAGCCGCCGGCCGCTCGCCGCTCCACGAACTCGTCCCGGGCCAGGAAGTGGTAATCGACTCCGTCGAGCTCACCGGTCCGCGGCGCTCGGGTCGTGCAGGTGACGACGTAGTGATAGGCCGGATCGTGTGGCCGCCGGCGCATCGCATCGATGATGGTGTCCTTGCCGACGCCACTCGGCCCCGAGATGATCACCAGCATCGCGCCACGAGTCGTCGACAGCGGTTCGGTCATCGGCGCACTGCACGGAGACCGTCGAGGGTCGCTTCGAGTTCGGGCGGCAGCGGCGCCGTGGCTCGGATGAGGTGCCCGCCGGACGGAGAGGTCAACTCGAGCCGCCAGGCGTGAAGGAATAGCCGATCGAGCCTGTCGGGGCCGCGACGCGAGGTCCCGGTCCCATAGACCGGGTCGCCGGCGACCGGATGCCCGATCGCATCGAGGTGCACCCGGATCTGGTGCGTCCGTCCGGTGACCAGGTCGAGCTCGAGGAGCGACCAATCGGCGAAGCGCTCCCGGACCCGATAGCCCGTGACCGATGGCCGCCCGTCTTGTACGACCGCCATCCGAGTGCGGTGCTTCGGGTCCCGTCCGATCGGCGCCTCGATCCGACCGACGGCCGCGGACACGCTGCCCTGGACGAGCGCCTGGTAGGTCTTCTTGATCCGCCGGGCCTTGAGCTGGGCCATGATCGAGGCCTGGGCAGCGTCCGTTCGGGCGACCATGAGGAGTCCGCTCGTATCCCGGTCGAGACGATGGACGATGCCCGGGCGCTGGACACCGGCGATCCCTCCCCAGGTCGAGCCGTCACCATGGGCCAACAGTGCGTTGACGAGCGTGCCCGCCTGGTGTCCGGGCGCCGGGTGGACGACGAGCCCGGCAGGCTTGTCGATGATCAGCAGATCGTCGTCCTGGTAGACGACCGACAGCCCGATCTCCGGCTCCGGTGCCAGGTCGAGCGCCACCGGCTCGGGAACGTCCAGGTGCAGTTCGGTCCCGACGCCGACGATGCTGTTCGCCCGCAGGGCGCCGCCGTCCGTCGTCAACCGACCATCGGAGATGAGCTTCTGGATGTAGCTCCGCGACATGCCCGTCGCGTCCGCGACATATCGATCGACGCGACCGGCCGAACCGTCGGGCACGCGAAGGGTCCGAACCCCAGGCGCGTACGACGGGTCAACCATCGGAGGGTCCCTCGGCAAGGTCTGCCAGCGACGGGAAGAGCGCCGCGCCGATGAGCATGAGGATGGCGACGGTGATCGCCGAATCGCCTAGGTTGAAGGTGTAGAAGCGAAGCGTGCCGAGCCCGATGTCGACGAAGTCGACGACATAGCCGAGGCGGATCCGGTCGGCGAGGTTCCCGATCGCCCCGCCGAGCAGCAGTCCGAGGGCGATCGACAAGTACAGGCTCCGGGTCGCCCGGGCGTGATAGGCGACGATCAGGCCGATCACGCCAAGCGACACGATCGCCAGGACGGCCGCGTTGGCCGGGAACATCCCGAACAACGCGCCGGAGTTCTGGCTGAGCGTGAGTCGGATCAGATCGCCCACCACCTCGACGATCTCACCGGGTGAGACGTTGGCGACCAGCCACGCCTTGGTCACCTGATCGAGGATGACCACGGTCGTCGCCAATCCCAGGAAGACGAACCAATGACCACCCGCGCGTCGGTGACGCACCACAGGTTCGTCGTCGGCGATGACCGCGGCGGTGTCGTCGGTCACCGGGCATCACCCCCGGCCGGCGTCCGCCGCAGGGCGATCGCCACCGATCCCGACGCCGATTCGACCGTCGCCGCATGAGCGTCGGCCGCGACCGGACCGGTCTGCAGGGAGGCGAGCGTGTCCACGGCGACGGCCGGGAGATGACTCGCGACGAGCTCAGGAATCGGGCCTACCCACAGGTCGATCCGATCGTCGAGCTCCAGGCCGGCCTCGCGGCGGAGGTCCTGGACGGCCCGGGCGAGCTCACGAGCGTCGCCCTCGGCGATGAGTTCGGGCGTCAGGGCGGTATCGAGGACCACGACCAGGCCGTCGTGGTGGGCGACGGCCGTGCCCGGGCGAGGCGTCGCCTGGATCTCGACCTCGTCGGGAGAGAGGGTGACACCGGCCAGGGTGACCGAACCGTCGGCCTCGAAGGTCACCTCGCCGGATCGGGCCGCGGCCATCACCGCCGGGATGGCCGGCCCCAGGCGCTTGCCGATACGTGGGAGGAGCGGCTTCACCTGTCGATCGACCAGCCCGGACTCGTCATCGATCCGTTCGATCCGCTTCACGTTGATCTCGTCGGCGATCAGCGCCAGCAGGGCGGGTTCCGCCGCCTGCCCACGGTCCGGGAGGGCGAGCCAGGCCGTGGCCAGGGGCTGCCTCGTCCGGATATGCGAGCTGCTCCGAAGGGTTCGGGCAAGGTCGACCGCGCCCTGGGCGATCGCCATCGAGGCTTCGAGGTCCGGATCGTGGCGGAGCGTCGACCCCGCGCCGGGCCAACCCGTCAGATGAACGCTGTCGGGGGCATCCGGAGCCACGGAACTGACGAGATTGTCGTACAGGGACTCGGCCAGGAACGGCAGGATGGGCGCCAGCATCCGCGCCGTGACCACGAGGGCCTCGTGGAGCGTGGCGAAGGCAGCCCGCTGGTCGGTCGGATCGTCCGGGCGGGAGAATCGGCGCCGCGACAAGCGGAGGTACCAGGTCGACAGGCCATCGAAGTAGCTCGACAGGGCTCTGGTCGCTCCGACGGCATCGAAGTCCCGCAGCCGGTCCTCGACCGCCGCGACGGTCCCGGCCGCCCGCGACAGGATCCAGCGGTCCAGGACGGGTCGTTGTTCGACCGGGGGTGCGATATCCGCGGGGGTCCAGCCGGAGAGTCGCGCATAGGTGATGAAGAACGCGTAGACATTCCAGAGGATGAGCAGCTCGCGGCGCGCCTCGTCGGCGGCATGCCAGCCGAACAGGATGTTGTCCTCGGGTCGTGCCTTGGCGAACATCCAGCGCATGACGTCCACGCCCATGCGATCGGCGGCTTCATCGAAGTCGATCGCGTTGCCCCAGCTCTTGTGCATCTGCCGGCCGTCCTCGGCGAACAGCGTCGCGTACCCGAAGATCGTCTTGAACGGCTCCTCGCGGCGGAGCACGGTCGACATCGCCAGCATCGAGTAGAACCAGTTGCGGAACTGACCGGGGAAACTCTCGGTGATGAAGTCGGCCGGGAACCACTTCGCCCAGTACTCGGGATCCTCCCGGTGATGGAGCGTCGAATACGGGACGATCCCGGCGTCCAGCCACGGATTGCCCACATCGCTGATCCGCTCCACGGGTGCGCCACAGGACGGGCAGGCGATCCGAACCGCATCGACCCACGGCCGATGGGGCGTATGTCCCTCGAACTGCTCCCAGCCCTCGACCGCTCGCTTCTCCAACTCGTCGCGACCACCGATGACGTCGACCGTCCCGCACGCGGAGCAATCGTAGATCGGGAGCGCGAGACCCCAATACCGCTTCTTGCTGATCATCCAGTCGTGCATGTTGCGGAGCCAGTCGAGCTCACGGTCGTAGCCGAACTCCGGGATCCAGCGGATCCTGTCCACGACGTCCATGATCTGGTAGCGCAGGCTCGCGTCGACCTGGGCCTTGGTCAAGGTCTCGCGCGGCTGGTCGTAGACGGGGCCCATGCTGATGTACCACTCGTCCACGAGGCGGAACACCAGGGGCGTGTTGCATCTCCAGCAGTGCGGATAGCGGTGCAGGTACGGTTCAAGCCGATAGAACGTCCCTTCCCGTTTGAGGTGGTCCACGACCGGCTCGGCCACGTCGCGGACATCTCGACCGCTGAGCGACCCGAACCCGTCGAGCACGATGCCCGACTCATCGAGCGGCGCGATCATCGGTAGATCGAGGGTCTTGCCCAGCTGGTAGTCCTCCGCGCCACAGCCGGGTGCGATGTGGACCACGCCAGTGCCTTCGTCGGCGCCGACCTCGTCCCACGGGATGACCCGATGCTCATACCCGGCGCCGACGAATGCCTCCTGCACCGCCGGAAGCTCGTCGAACGGTCCCCGATACCGCCAGCCGATGAGGTCTTCGCCCGTGACCTCCTCCTCGACCGTGAACGGCCCGACGAGCGCCGTCTTCAGCGCGTCCTTGCCCAGCCAGAACCGATCCTCGCCCTGACGGACCCGGACGTAGGGCACGGCCGGACCGACCGCCGCGGCGACGTTCGAGGTCAGGGTCCACGGCGTCGTGGTCCAGACGAGCAACGATTCTCCAGGGCGGTCGACCAGCGGGAACCGAACGGTCAGCCCGGGGTCCTCCCGATCCTGGTAGCCCTCGTTCATCTCCATCTGCGACAGGCCAGTCCCGCACCGGGCGCACCACGGCATCGTGTCGTGGCCCTTGTACAGCCAGCCGCGACGATGGCACTCGGACAGGAACCCCCAGATCAGGTCGTTGTTCTCGTTGCTGAAGGTGAAGTAGCTGCCTCCGGTGTCCGGCATCCCGAGGCGCCCGACGAGCATCTCGACGGTGTCGCTGACCGGGCCCTGCGGGCCTTCGATCGTCGTGACAGTCGCCGGGTCGGTCGCCAGCAGGTCGTGCAGCCGGCGCAATTCATCGGGATCGTTCCAGTCCATCCACATGCCCAGCCGGATCGACTGCTCCGTCTGGCGCGCGGCGTAGGTCAGGACACGCTGCTTGCACAGGGTCACGAACCGGTCGATCCCGAATGCCTCGATGTCGCGCTTGGACGTGAAACCGAGGTCTCGCTCGACGTTGACCTCCACCCACAGGCCCTGGCAGTCGAAACCGTTCTGGTAGCGCTGGTCCTCTCCGAGCATCGCGTGGAAGCGCTGGTAGAGATCCTTGTAGGCACGACCCCAGGCATGGTGGACGCCCATCGGGTTGTTGGCCGTGATCGGCCCATCGAGGAAGCTCCAGCGGGCTCCGCCCGCGTTCTGGGCGCGAAGGCGAGCGAACGTCCGACGCTCGCGCCACATGTCCAGGATGGCGTATTCCTGGGCGACGAAGTCAGGCTTCGAGTTGACGGATCGGAACATTCTGCCTCGGGCGACTGGCCGGTTCGCGGTGGCGCGCAGGGGGCGCTGCGCGCTGGTGCTCGATTCGATGGGTCCGGTTATCCTACCCGCGATGCAAGAACCTGAGGGTGCGCGAGCGCGCGCTCGATCGCCGTTCGCGGCGGCCTTCCTTTCCCTGATCTTCCCCGGCCTTGGCCAGCTCTACGCTGGTGCGCCGATGCGTGCCCTTGCTTTCGCCGCAGGCCCGATCCTGGTCCTCGCCCTGGGCGCCGGGATGGCGCTCCGCCTGGACCGGATCGCGCTGCTCGGGTTCGTCATCGACCCGGCCGTCCTGAGCGCCGTCTTCTTCATCAACCTCGGGGTCCTGGTCTATCGCCTGGTCGCCATCGTCGACGCCTATCGGGTGACCGTGTACCTGAACGGCACATCGGCATCTGGCTCGGCCCGTGCCGGCCGGGTACGGATCGCCCGGGACCCCCTGTCGATCGCCGGACTCATCGCGATCATCCTGGTCATGGCCGGCAGCCACGTGGTCGTGGCCCGGTACGACGTGCTGGCGCAGCAGTTCCTGTCCAACGGCTGCATCTTCATCAGCGATACGTCCAGCGACTGCGTTCTGGACGCCACCCCGTCGCCTGGCTCCTCGGCCGCCGCAACGCCGACCGACGTCGTCGGCGTCGATTCGACCGATTCGCCCGTCCCGGAGACCACCCCGGCCGGAAGCGACCTGCCGGAGGTTTCCATCCCGCCCTGGGACGGCAAGCAACGCCTCAACATCCTGCTCATCGGAGCCGATCAGCGGCCCAACGAGGGCACATTCAATACCGACACGATGATCGTCGTATCCGTCGACCCGACGACCAAGCAGGTGACGATGTTCACCCTGCCCCGGGACATGGTCGACATCCCGACCCCGTCGGGACCGGCTCGCGCTGCGTATGGGCCCGTCTACACCGGCAAGATCAACGGCTGGTGGACGTCGATCCACCGGCGTGGCGACCTCTTCCCGGGCACGAAGAAGACGATCGGGTACAACGGCCTCAAGGCGATCCTCGGCAACCTCTACGGCCTGGACGTCAAGTACTTCGTCGAGGTCAATTTCGACGGGTTCAAGCAGATCGTCGACGTGATGGGTGGCGTCACCGTCAACGTCCAGGTCCCGGTCTCGGACGATCGATACCCGGGCGCCGGCGGCCAGCTCCGTCGTCTGTACATCCCGAGCGGGATCCAGCACATGAACGGCGCCGAGGCGCTCCGCTACGCCCGCTCTCGACACGGTTCGAACGATTTCGACCGGGGTGCCCGGCAGCAGCGCATCCTCCTGTCGATGCGCGAGCAGGCCGACCCCCAGGCCCTCATCCCAAACCTGCCGGCCCTGATCTCCGCGCTCCAGTCCGCGGTTTCGACCGACATCCCGGCCAACCAGCTGGCACCGCTCCTCGGACTCGCCTCGCAGATCGACACCAAGGCGATCCAGTCCTATGTCTTCTCGCCGCCGTACTACGGAAAGGAATACCTGAACAGTCCGCGCGGCTACATCATCGAACCGTACGTGAGCAAGATCCGGGCGGCCGTCCGTGACGCCTTCTCGGCCGATCCGCCGGATGAGGCCCAGCGCCAGGATCTCGCCAACGAGGGCGCCGGAGTCTGGGTCCTCAACGGCACCTCGGACAGCGGCCGTGGGGTCCGACTCGCCGGGTACCTGGACTACCACGGCCTGGCTGCGTCGGCACCACGCCAGAAGCCGGCGGGCGGTGTCCCGGCGGCGACGACGATCGTCGTCTACAACGGCGCGGAAGCCCGGCTACCCAACTCGATCGCCTACCTCGAGTCGACATTCGGCGTGAAGGTCGCACTGGTGAACGACCCGACCGTGCATACGGACATCATCGTCACCATCGGTCGGTCGACACCGGACCTGGCCCCTCCCCCGATCTCCTAGCCGCGTCCGATCCCCGGGCCGCGTCCCGGTGACCCGGCGTCCTATTCGATCGGCGTGAGCCAGTGCGAGTATTCCGGGAGGCTGCCCCGGACGGCATGGAAGTAGCGATCGTGGACGAGCCTCCCGATCGGACCGATGGCGCCCGAGCCCACCGGGCGATGATCGACTTCGACGACCGAGGAGATCTGGACACCGGTCCCGCACAGGAAGATCTCATCCGCCACGTACAGCTCGGACCGATCGATCGATCGGACCTCGACCGGCACACCCTCGTTACCAAGCAGTTCCATGACCGCCTTGCGGGTGACGCCTTCGAGCAGGTCGTCGCTCACCGGCGGGGTCAGCGCGACACCGTCGCGGACGATGAAGAGGTTGGCGGCGGATGCCTCGTTGACGTGGCCATCGGCGGTCAACACGATCGCCTCGTCGAAGCCGTTGAGCTCCGCCTCGGTCTTCTGGAAGGCCATGTTGACGTAGCCGCCGACGATCTTGCCGCGCGCGGGCAGGGCATCGTCCGCGTTGCGGCGCCAGGTCGAGGTCATCACCCGGATGCCCGTCTCGGTGGCGATGTAGTCGCCGAACGGGATGGCGATGATGTATAGCTCGTTGTCCAGTTCGTGCAGGCGGACACCGATCGCCGAGGTCGACTTGTAGAACGACGGCCGGACGTAGACGTCATGGTGGAAGTCGTTGCGTCGGATCGTCTCGACGATCAGCCTCGTCAACTCATCCACGGACGGGACATCCCGCATCAGCAGGATCCGACAGGACTGCCGGATCCGTTCGACATGCTCGCGAATCTTCAGGCCGTAGAGGCGTTCTTGGTCTGCATTCCAGTAGGCGCGGATCCCTTCGAAGGTCGCGGTGCCGTACATGAATGCGTGGGTCATGATGCTGACCTTTGCGTCGCGCATCGGGACCCAGTCGCCTTCGAAGTAGCAGATCAGGTCGTCGAGTGATCCGGGTGTGGGGGCGTGATGCGTGGCCGGGACGGACGCGCTGTCAGGATCCTGGGTGAGCATGGATGCGGCTCCTGCGCGATGTGGTCGACCGAAAGTATATCAATGGCCCGTGGCCGGCCCGCCGATCGCGCCGCTGACCACGCCCGCGACGAGGCCCAGGTAGGCCAGATAGAAGACCCCACCCACCAGCAGGTTCTTCCCGTGCAGGACCCCGCGGCGGGCCATCGGGATGAAGATGAACGCCGACGACAGGAACGCGATCCCGGCCGATGCGAAGGCGACATACGAGGCCTCGGTGACCACCCATGAACTGGATGCGAAGACGAGTGCGATGACCGTCGGGATCGTGGCCTGGAACACCATCGCCCCGGTGATGTTGCCCATCGCGAGTGTGTCCTTCCCTTGCCGGACCCAGATGACCGAGTTGAACTTCTCCGGAAGCTCGGTCGCGATCGGGGCGATGACGAGGGCGAGGAGCACGCTGTCGACACCCAGCTGCGAGGCGAGGTGATCGACTGCCTGGACGAAGAACACAGCACCAAGGACGATCAGCGCCAGGGCCGCGACGACCTGCAGGTTGACGACCCGAAGGCGAGGGACCGACGCGTCGACCTGATGGCCGTTGCGATCCAGCCGGTGGAACCGGAGGGGGGCGAGGTCGTCGCCACTGGACTCGGCATCGGCCTCGAAATGGCCCTTGACGTACCAGCCGTAGGTCCCGATCAGGATGGCTGCCACGACCCACTTCGGCCAGACCGGCTCGACCGGCAGGAATGCGGCGCCGATGGCCAACGCGTAGGCCATCGCAAAGTAGCGCATGTCATGCGCGAGAACCCCGGTGTCCACTCGCATCAGGTCGCCACTCGACCGTCTGCGGCCGGCCCACAGGACGGCCACACCGGTCACGAACATGGCCAGGGTGGCGAGCATGAACGGCGCCCCCAGAATCGCCCCGATCCCGACTTCGGCCGATGAAGTGCCGCTCGCGAACAGGATGGCGATGATCGGGATCATCGTCTCCGGCAACGCCGTCCCGACGGCAGCAAGCACGGATCCGACCGCGCCCTCGGCCAGTCCGAGCTTGTGCCCGAACCATTCGATGCCGTTCGTGAAAAGCTCGGCGCCGGCCAGGATGATCACGAAGGCGACGACGAGAACGAGGATGTCCATCGACTACAAGGTAACCGTCAGGGCCGTGGCGACACCGATCCCGATGAGCACAAGGATGCCGATCGAGATCGCGACCATCCGCCAATCGGAATCGAAGGCGTACGCGACGCCGGCCACGATGACCCGGCAGATGGGCGCCGCGATGACGAACAGCAGACCCAGCCACAGCACGCTCGCCGGGGCGAGATCCGCGAGGTCCGCCGGTAGGGACGTCACGTCGAACGTCGGGCCGCCATCGAGGGCCGAGATCCCGGCCGCGGCCATGGCCAGCACGCCCAGCACCAGCAGCACGACGGCGACGTACGTGAACCCGATGAGCAACTGCCCGCTGAGTCGCTCGGCCGCTCGCGTGCGTCGACCGGTCGATGGCGTCACGAACCGCCTCCGAAACTCCGCAGGAGCATCTGGACCCCGGTGTAGACCAGCACGACCACGAACAGCAGGCGGAGGATCCGGACATCGATTCGATGGGCCAGCCGCGACCCTGCGGTCGCGCCCAGGAAGACACCGATCGCGGTCGGGCCGGCGACATACGGATCGATCCCACCGCGGACGACATAGATCACCGCGCTGGCGGCCGCCGTGATCCCGATCATCATGTTGCTCGTGGCGGTCGCGACCCGGAGCGGCACACCCATCGCCAGATGCATCAGCGGGACTTTGATGATCCCCCCACCGATCCCGAGCAAGGCGGACAGGATCCCGGCCCCGGTCGCCCCGATCACGCCGCGCCGGAGATGGCGAACGCGGTAGCCGGGTCCCGACAGACGATCGAGCGTGGTCGGCGGCTCCGGATCGCTCACCGCCTCGTCTGCGGTCCCGTCAACGTCGTCCGGCATCAGGGTCGGCTCCACGACGCGGGCCCGAGCCATCGTCAACGCAACGTACAGCAGGAGCACCCCGAACAGGAGGGAGAGGAGGCGCTCATCGAGGAGGAACGCGACGGATCCACCGACCAGGGCCCCGATGACGGTGAACAGCTCCAGGGTCATCCCGAGCCGAAGATTGGCCACGTGGCGCTCCAGATAGACGCCAGCGGCGGCGCTGCTGGTCATGGCCACGCAGATCAGTGAAACGCCGACCGCTTCACGGAGCGGCAATCCGAACCCGAACGTGAGGAGCGGCACGATCAACACGCCGCCACCAAGGCCGAGCAATGAGCCGAACGCCCCCGCGGCGACCCCTCCGACGATCAGCAGGCCGATCAACACGTCACGCGGGCCGGAACGACATGGTCATCCGCCGCGGTCGGCCCGCTCGTTCAGGGCCGAAGGTGCTGCGGTGCGTACGGGAGCAACGCGACGTGGCGGGCGCGCTTGAGGGCCACCGCCAGCTCGCGCTGATGCCCCGCGCAGGTGCCCGTCTTCCGACGCGGCTCGATCTTGGCTCGCTCCGACAGGTATCGACGGAGGCGGTTGACCTCCTTGTAATCGATCTGGGCCGTCTTGTCGGCACAGAACGCGCAGACCTTGCGGCGGCGGCGATCACGGTAGAAGTCGTCGCGCTTCTTGGCGCGGGCGGGAGGTGGCATCGTTCGTTCTCCTGATCAGAAGGGAAGGTCGTCGAGATCTGAATCGTCTGCTGGCGGGCGCGAGCCCCCGCCGCTGGCGGTGCCGGCTGGCACGCCAGCGAACGCGGCGTCGTCGTCACGGCCGCCGCGGCGCTCGAGGCTGATGACGTTGTCCGAGATCACGTCGAGCGATAGCCGTTTCTCGCCGTCCTTGCCCTCGAATTCACGGGTCTTGAAGCGCCCTTCGACGAACACCTTGTTGCCTTTGCGGAGCTGATCCGCGACGCGCTCGGCCCGGTCTCCGAACACGCTGACCCGGTACCAGTCCGTGCCTTCGTCCTGCCACCCGCCCTGACCGTCCGGACGGCTATGGCTGACCGCCACGCTGAATTGGGTGACCGGCTTGCCGGCGGGCGTATAGCGCATCTCCGGGTCGCGGCCGAGATTGCCGATGAGCATGATCTTGCAGAATGCCATGCGAGGGCCTCCCGTCAGTCGATCGCGGCCGGAGCCGCATCGCTCTCGGATTCGTCGATGAATTCAGGTTGATCGAGATCGTCCTCGTCGTCGAGGCCGGAAGGGAGGTCGTCGCCATCAGCGGCGTCTCCGTCCGAGCCATCCGCACGATTCGATCTCGCCGGCCTTTCCACCCGGGTGATGAGGTGACGGAGCACCTCCTCGGTGATGAGGAGGGAGTGCTCGAGGTCGATGATCGTGTCCGATGGTGCCTCGAACAGGATGATCTGGTACGAGCCATCGCGGTGTCGATCGATCGGGTAGGCCAGTCTTCGGCGACCCCACGGGGCGACCTTCACGATCTGGCCGCCGGCGGTGACGATCTGGCGGGTCGTCCGGTCGACGATGCCCTGGATCTTGTCATCGGCCACATCTGGGCGGATGACGAGCATGAGTTCGTAACGGCGCATGCGCGCGAATCTCCTTCCAAAGGGGTTGCCCCGTTGACGGACCTCCGGCACGGAGCGGAAAGGACAGAGCGGGAGTCTAGCACGGCCCCGCCGTCGAGCGGCCGACCGCGCCCATACGTCCGTTGTATCCTCATGGCCGGCCGCCGACATCGGGCGGTATGGATCTCAGCTCGACCCCAATCAACAAACCCGTGACCGCGGAGGCTCCGTGCCCGCCAGCACCATCCTGTTCCTCGAATCCGACCCGGAGATCCGGGTCGCCACGTCGACCATCCTCAGCACGGCAGGCTACAACGTCACGGTGACATCGGACCCGGACGAAGCTTTCGCCCGGGTCGCGGAACACCAGCTGGTCCTCATCGGGACGACCGCCGGGACGCGCTCCGCGATCGATATCTGTCGGGAGATCCGCGCCACGCCGGCGATGGCGTCGGTCGGGGTCATGTGTGTCAGCGTGACAGATGACGTCGAAGAGCGGATCACGTTCCTCGAGGCAGGGGCGGACGATGTCCTCGCGCCCGGGTTCGACGCCCGTGAACTCGAGGCCAGGGTCGAGGCGCTCCTGCTCCGGTTCCAGCGCTCGAAGAACCTGGCCCCGATCATCTCGACCGATGGCGTGACGATGCACCGTGCCCGGCGAATCGTGGCCGTCTTCAGCCCGAAGGGCGGTGTCGGGACGACCACGATCGCCACCAATATCGCGGTGGCCGCAGTCGCCAGGCGGCCCGACAAGGTGATCCTGGTCGATCTCGCACTCCAGTTCGGCGGTGTTGCGACGCTCCTGAACCTGGAACCAAAGCAAACCCTGGCCGATGTGGTCCGCGACGAAACGGCCATGCGTGAGCCGGAGTTGCTGCGGGCCTACGCGATCCGTCACGACAGCGGCCTCCACGTGCTCGCTGCACCGGCGGCACCGGAAGTCGCGGAGGCGATCTCTCCCGCCCACATCGCCCAGATCCTGGCGACGTTGCTCGAGGCCTACGACATGATCGTCATCGACGGGGGCTCGACCCTCGACGAGCGGGCGCTCACGACCTTCGAAGCCGCGGAGGCTGTGATCCTGCCGATCACGCCAGAGATCGGGGCGCTCAAGGTGATGCAGGCCCTGCTCGAATATCTCAGCGAGTCCGGCGCCCTCGGTCTCAAGTCGATCTTCGCCCTGAACTATCTCTTCGCCCGGGACATCCTGAAGTTGCGCGATGTCGAAGGCTTCCTGGGCGCGAAAGCGGCTGTCGAGCTGCCCTACGACGCCTTCCTCTATCTCAAGGCCGTCAACGAAGGGGTGCCCATCGTGACCGGGGCCCCCAAGTCCCTTGCGGCCGAACGCCTCATTCGACTCAGCGCGCTCGCCTTCGGGGAGGAGAGCCTCGCAGCCAGTGGCCCCGCCGAAGAACAGAAGTCAGGCGGATTCTTCCGCCGCCGTCGCTAGGGACAGCGGCGCGGCCTCCGGGGTTGACGCTCCGACGAAGTCGAACAGGACCAACGCCTCGTCATAACGGATCCTGGCCGCTTCCTGCCATCGACCACGTTTTGTGGCGGCCTTGAACGACCGATCGACGGCCGCGAGGTACAGCGTGCGGGCCGCGACGACCTTGCCCTCGGACGGGGGCTCCTGAGAGGCTCGCGCGACCCGATCGACGGACGCGCCGGTCCGGCGGGCGAGATCGAGCCAGTGATCGCGCTGCCGGGTCCACTCCTCGTCGGCGGCGATCCGGCGGCGTTCCGCCTCGAAGACCGGCAGGGCCGCCTCGGCGAGGTACACGGTCCGGCCGCCGACTTGCCTGACGATGATCCGCTGACGGCATCGCGTGCATCGACGATCTGCCTTGGGCGGCGGCTGCAGCGACGTCGCACAATACGGGCAATAGGCGAGCGCATCGGGGTTCGGCGCTGCGGATGAACCTGTCGCGGACGCATCAGCGTCCAGTCCATCCGGTCGCGACGACTCGGATGCCGACCCGACGAGGTCCTCGACCGCAGGCGCATCGGACGGCTCATCGACCGGGAACAGCACGACCTGCCTGGCCGCATCGCCCCTGGTGACTGAAGCGGCCACAGTCGAGTCGTCGGCGGCGCCTGCAGTCGCCCGGGCCGGATCGTGGATCGGTCCGTCCCGTTCGATCATCTGATCCAGTCCCATCATCTCGACGACCTCCCCGGGGGCGTGCGCGTCGGTCCGCCTGGCTTCCATGAATGCCACGAGAAAGTCGTCCGTGTCATTGGGTGCACTGCCGGAGTCGCCGGCCGCGTCCTGGGTAGGTTCGTTGCCTCGCCGCCTGGCACCAACAAGTCCGATCTCGTCCGGGTCCGTCAAGCTCCCGAGTCGCTTGAGCGACCGAACCCGGAGGAGTTCCAACTCTGCCTCATCGATCTGTGGACTGCCTCGTAGGAGATCACGCATGTTGTTCAAGCCCGGTCCCTCGCTCATCGGCGGGCACGTGATCCCCTTCGACCACGCAGGCGCCAAGATGTCGACCGCCACCCCGGCGGGGGGAACCCCTTGGGCAACCTCCCTGGCGTTGACTCACTGGGACGCTAGCACCCGAGGCACCGATCGGGGTAGTGGTGACACCCCCCGAACGTACCAATCAGGTGCGTCGGGGCACCATCCGCGACGATCCGGCTGTCTGCCGGTCGTCCGACGCTGGCCCGACGGATACTCAGGGTGTCCTGACGTTCGCGGGCCGGTCCGTTGGATCGGGCGCTCCACCGCGCAGCCACAGCCCGACACTGGTCGGCCGAACCGCCGCGTCGACCGTGGCTCGAGCATCCCGGCTGATCGTCGACAGATCGACCTCGTCGCGAAGGCGTTCTCCGAAGTCAGCCAGGAGCCGCTCGACGTCGTACCGGCTACGGTCGAATCGTCGATCGACCAGCCGCTGGACGCGCGAGCGGACTGGCGCGAACAGGGCCGCTACGGCCAGGGTCGACCCGGCGACCGCAACGGTGTTCCCACCGGTCAGCGACTGGAGCATGTTCGTCAGGCCGAGGACCAGCAGGACGAATGCGCCGACCAGCACACCGGTGACGATCGCCCACCCGATCGTCCGGCTGATGATCCGGTCGATCTCGTACAGCCGATAGCGCAGGACCGCGATACCGATGCTTACGGGCACGAGAGCGATGCCGATCATCGCCGGCAGCCACGCCAGCAGGAGCGTGACGTCGGCGGCACGCGGGTCACCGGCCGCCATCCCCATCGACGACGAGATGACCAGCCCGGCCGCGGTTCCCGTCGCCCCGAGGATCAGCGTCGCGACGAGCCAGCGATATTGGACCCGCTCCAGTCCACTGGCTCGGCGCGCTCGTGAAAAGAGGGACCCGACCCCGACCAGGAGCAGGAGGACCGCCACGAGGAACAGGCCCTGATCCGATGGCAGGACGGTCCAAAGCCAAGCGTCGGGCACGACCGCGAATGGATTCAGCATGGCGATGTCGCCACCGGTCGAGGTGCCCACGGCCAGCGTCGGCTGGATCATCGAAAGGAAGACGCACGCGATCCCGATCGCGATCAGGGCCCGCGCCGCTGTCCTGTGGGGGCGCGGCAGGTCACCACTCGGGAAGATCAGGGTGAGGATGAGGATCAGCACTTGCGCCGCGGTCCAACTCCACCCGGCGCCCCAGGCGATCACCCGTTCGGTCATCGGGGCCGCGCCGGTCGCCAGCGATCCAGGATCCGAGGTCACGCGAACGGTCGCGATCGCAACCGACCATCCGATCGCGATCAGGCACCAGCCGATCGGGTTGACGGGACGGCGGACCGCGAGCCAGGCACCCGCGATCGCATAGGGCAAGTAGAAGGCGAGTGACAGCACATCGCCCAGGACGAGTGCGATCCACAGCCCGAACAGGAATCCGACCCCGACGCCGAATCGATGCGGGGTCATACCGTCGGTCTCGAATATCTTGAAAGTCGTGCTGGTCGCTTCATCGCGTCGCCAGCCACGGAACGTCGTCCGTCATCTTTGCGATGGTCACATCCGTTCGTCACCGGAACGTTACGAAGTCGTCGGCCCGGACGCCTGTGGCTGGTCAGGTCGGCACGATCAGTCGCCGATCTGGTGCCGGAGCCGAGATTCGAACTCGAACGCCGCCGAAGCCGAAGGTTGCACCGACCCGCGATCCTTCACGGCCGCGCTCTCAGCTATGACTCCGAGTCAACTCGCTCAAGGTGTTCAGGACAAGCGGGCAACACCTGAGGCTACGGCCATTCGCTGGGTTGCCGGTCAACCCTGTCCACTGAACCCCGGGAAGTCGCCGACGGACATGCGCTGTTTCGTGACGATGACCGACGCCCTGCAAAGCGGTGCCCGAACGCACCGGAACCTTCGACGTCATATGCGTTGAACCTCGGGTCGTCTCCCATATCGTCGCGAACTCTGCGGAATCGACCAACCGACGCGCTTCGGCCATGGCACCATCCGGGAACGACCGGGTCGCCCAGTGCCCCGGGAGCCGGGTGTCGCGCACCGGATCGCCTCCGCGTCTCGTCCGGACCCACCGTCATCCGCGCCCCGCCGTTCGACGCACCCGGTCGATCGCTCAGGTCACGAGGAGGAGGTCTGTCTCATGAGGATCAGTCGCAGGATGCGGCTTGGCGCGTCAGCCGCAGCGCTCGCGCTCATTGCCGTCACGAGTGTCGGCTCGACGTTAGGACACTCGTCGGAGGGCCGGGGTTCGGATAGCGGACACGGTCAGAACGGCGCGCTCAAGCACGTGTTCGTGATCATGCTCGAGAACCATTCCTACTCGACGGTCATCGGAAACAAGAACGCACCGTTCATCAACTCGCTGGCGGACACGTATGGCCTGGCGACCAATTACTACGGCGTCACGCACCCGAGTCTGCCGAACTACGTCGCCGCGATCAGTGGGAGCAACTGGTTCGTCAACGATGACCAGCCGACCCATCGGTTCGATCACACGAACCTCGTCGACCAGCTCGAGGCCAGCCATCACAGCTGGGCGGCCTACATGGAGTCGATGCCGTCAGCCGGCTACCTTGGGGACCAGGCGCCGGGCACGAATGAGCTCTACGTCAGCAAGCACAATCCGTTCATCCTGTTCGACGACATCCGCAACAACCCGGCGCGACGAGCGAAGATCAAGCCGTACTCGGACTTCGCTTCCGATCTCAAGCACAACCGGGTCGCCGATTTTGTCTGGATCACCCCGAATCAGTGCAATGACATGCACGGCGGGATCTACGTCCAGCTCGGCGCGAACGACGGGACGCCATGCCCGTACGGTTCGGCGAAGGACGACGCCAACGACGCGTCGCTCAAGCAGAAGGCTGACGCCTTCGTGAAGACAGCCGTCACCCAGATCATGGCCTCGAAGGCCTGGACCGGGAACAGCGCGATCTTCGTCCTGACCGACGAGAACGACTTCAACGGAGCGAACACGGATAACGGCCAGTGGGACAGCGCCGCCGGCTGCTGCGATTCACCGATCCTGCCGGACGGCTATCAGTTCTTGGACAAGCACGGCAATCCAGCCACCTACACCGACAGCGCCGGTGTGGTTCACCCATTGATCCTGGACTGCCCTGGCGACGCAACAGAGTGCACCTACGGAGGCGGGCAGATCCCGGCGATCGTGATCGCGAGGCACGGCGCGCGTCACTACACCAGTGACACGCCGTACAACCACTACTCGCTGCTCCGGACGATCGAGGAGAACTGGAACCTTCCATACCTCGGTAACGCCTCGGACAACGCCCAAGTCACCTCGATGAAGGAATTCTTCGCGCACTGACCGAGCGCACCTGCGTAGAAGAGGCCGCCAGACGGGCGGCCTCTTCTGCACTCCCGGGCTCGAGACGGTCACGTATGGCGGCCGATAGCCGTGACGGCCGAGCAGGCCCAGGCGCCAGGCAACTTATGCTGCAAAGGTGGTGCCGGAGCCGAGATTCGAACTCGAACGCCCTTGCGGGCCGCGGAGTTTAAGTCCGCTGCGTCTGCCAGTTCCGCCACTCCGGCGCGAGCGCTAGCGTACCGGCTGGAGCGAACGACGGGGTGTCGACGAAGGCCCGTCAGTCGGCAGCCGGCGGATCCGATGCTACGGCCCGGGTCGCCCCTGGCTCGACCTCGATGTCGCCGACGGGTGCGCCGTGCACATCCTGCCTCAAGGCTGCGGCCCGAACGCGCAACGATCGGAAGTAATCGCTGTCGGTGATCTCTGCCACCTTTCGCGCCTGGCGCGCCTCGTCGATCTCGATGGTCAATTCGCGAACCTGGCGCCGGAGCGCGTCCTCGCGAGCTCGGATCTCGACCGCCATCCGGGTGAACGTCCTGGCCAGGACGCCGAGGGCATCCTGACGCTCGGCCACGCCGCCGAGCACCGCCGGATCGAAGTCATCGCGCTCGAGATGCTCGGCGGCGCTGGTGACCTGGCGCACCTGCTCGAGGTACTCGAGTTCGAGGTCGCGCAACCGCTTGGCCGACAGTGCCGCTCCGAGGCGGGCATCAAGCAGGGCCGGTTCGAACGGTTTCGGGAGGTGATCGAGCGCCCCCATCTCGATGCACCGCGCGACGCTTGCCGTGTCCTCGATCCCCGAGATCACGATGACCGGGATCTCCCTCAGGCGTTCATCCGCCTTGATCTCGGCGAGGGTCTCGAAGCCGTCCTTGCGTGGCATCTCGATGTCGAGCAGGACGACGTCGAACCGGCCGCCGTGCAGCTCGTCCATCGCCTCGACGCCATCCGACGCCGCCGACACCGAGTGTCCGCGGACTTCGAGTGCACGGGTCAACGTCATGCGGATCACCTGGCTGTCCTCGACGACGAGGATCCGGCCGCCCGACACGGTCACGGGGCCGCCCATCGTCGAGCTCGTGCCGCGTCGAGGACGTCGACGAGCCGGCGGACCGCCGCGTCGAGATCATCTGCGAGGGCTCCAAGCCCGTCCATGACCTCGGCCCGGGATCGTTCCTCGATCGTCCGGCTCACGCCTTCGACTTCGCGCGCGCCGATGCTCGCACTGCTGCCCTTGAGCGTGTGGGCCGGGCGAACGACGTCCGCGGCCACGCCACTCGATATCGCGGTGCGGATCTGCTCGACGAGGCGCGGGGCGTCGTCGAGGTAGGCGTCCACGAGCTCGTCGACGAATTCCGGATCGTCGCCGACCATTGCGAGGAGTCCGTCCAGAGCGTCCTGGTCCAGGATCTCAGGCATCGCGGGTCCCGGCTCGAGTCGGCGTCGTTGCGAGCAGCGCCGCCTCAAGCGCATCCACATGGATCGGCTTACTGACGTAGTCGTCCATCCCTGCTGCCAGGCATGCCTCCCGGTCTCCGGCCATCGCATTCGCGGTCATCGCCACGATCCGCGGGCCAACGTCCCGCCCGGACCGCTGGCGGATCCGCCGGGTCGCCTCCAGACCGTCGAGTTCGGGCATCTGGACATCCATCAGGACGACATCGTAGGCGCTCCGCTCGACTGCCTCGAGAACCTCGAGGCCGTTGTTGGCGATGTCGGCCGTGTAGCCCATCTGGCGGAGGAGCCTGACGGCCAGCTTCTGGTTGACCGCGTTGTCCTCGGCCAGCAGGATCCGCAGCGGATGCCGCTCCCCCAGGATCGTTGCGGCGTCCACGATGGTGTCGTGGCTGGCCGGATCACCGCCCGACGGCGCCAGCACCGTCTGGATCGTGTCGAGCAGTGGCGAAGGCTTGACCGGCTTCGTCACCGACGCCGCGACGGCCGGGTCGTCGACCCACCGTTGGCCCGCCGATGTGACGATCACGACGGGGAAGACACCGTCCGGGGCCGCCTCCCGCACGAGTCCCGCCAGGGTGGCACCATCGATATCCGGCATGACGTAATCGAAGAGTCCCAGGTCGAAGCGCTCCCCTGCCCTGACCCAGTCGAGCGCCTCGCGCGGTGAGCCGGATTCGCGCGCCACCATCCCCCATCGGCGCAGCAGGGCGACGAGGATGCGGCGATTGGTCGGACTGTCATCGACGACCAGCACCTGTTTGCCGACCAGGTCGCTGGACAGCACCGGAGTCGCATCCGGGAGGGCGTCAGAAGGGGCCGCGGGGGCTCGGAACCGCAGTCGGAAGGTGGAGCCCCCGCCTTCCAAACCTTCGCTCGCGGCGGTCAGCGAGCCGCCCATCAACTCGGCCAGGCGACGGCTGATCACGAGTCCCAGGCCGGTCCCGCCATACCGTCTTGAGATCGATGCGTCTGCCTGGCTGAACGACTGGAACAGCCGATCCATCCGATCGGGCGAGATGCCGATGCCCGTATCGGCGACCTCCACGTCGATCTGCCAACGCCCGCCGGCCCGCCGTCGATCGAGACGACGCCCGGTGACCGTCACGACGACTTCACCCTGCTCCGTGAACTTGACCGAATTGGACAGCAGGTTGAGAACGATCTGGCGAACGCGGCCGGCATCCCCGACCAGGGCGAACGGAAGGTCGGGATCGATCGAGTACGCCAATTCGATGCCCTTCGCGGCAGCCGCGGGCGCGATGACGTCGAGCGCGCCCTCCAGGCAGGAGCCGAGCCCGAATGGCGCCTCGTCCAGTTCGATCCGGCCGGCTTCGATCTTGGAGAAATCGAGGATGTCGTTGATGATCGTCAGCAGCGCCTCGCCCGAGGCGCGGATCGTCTCCGCGTAGTCGCGCTGCTCCGGGTCGAGCGGCGTCCCGACGAGCAGGCCGCTCATCCCGATGATCGCGTTCATCGGCGTCCGGATCTCGTGGCTCATCGACGCCAGGAACGTGCCCTTGGCGGCGTTCGCCGCGTCCGCCTCGCTGCGTGCCGCCTGCAATTCCGTGATGTCGTGATAGATCGCGTAGTACCCGGCGTGCTCGCCATCAACGACGAGCGGGACCAGGATGATCTCGACATCGACGGGGGTGCCGTCCTTGCGCGACCGGCGACCGATCAGCTGGGCTCGCCCGGTCTCCGCGGCGGCCAGCGTCGTGGCACGACCCTCATCGAGATCGTCCTCGGCGAAGAGCAAGCGGTCGATATGGGTTCCGATCGCCTCATCGACCTCGTATCCGAACAGCTGCACGGCGGCTGGGTTCCAGCCGGTCACGATCTCGTCGCGATCCATCGTCACGACCGCAACCGGATTGATCTCGACGAGCGACTCGAAGTACTGCTTCTGACGACGGATCTCGGCGGCGGCCAGCACCTGGTCGGTCATGTCGAGCATGAAGCCCTGGGCATACAGCGCGGTGCCGTCATCATCGCGGACGATCCAGACGTCGTCGCGAACCCACACGACCCGGCCGTCCGCCGCGATGATCCGGTACTCATAGGATGCCTTCTGGCCCGACCCCTCGAGCGCGTCCTCGATCTGCCCGGTGATCCGCTCACGATCGTCCGGATGGACAACCGAGGCGAAGAATCCCTCGCGCAGCCATTCGTCGCGGGGATACCCGAACATCTCCTCGACGATCGGACTCATGTACGTCGACGTCGAAGTTTCGTCAGGGTTGTCCGTGTAGACCGCGAGCGGCAACTCCTCGACGAGGCGCAGTGAGCGCTGCTCGCTCAGCTCGCGCTCGCGGAACAGGCGGGCGGTCTGGATCGCCGCCCCGACACTCGCGGCCAGGGTCGTCAGGAGGGCCATTTCGCGCTCGCCGAAGCGGCCCTCCTGGGTCGAGCTCTGGACGCTGATGACGCCGATAGCACGGTCGCCCACGAGGATCGGCACACCCAGCCACGATTTCGCCAACGTTCCCACGCCACGGGTCCCGAGTGCCTCGAACTGGTCGTCGCGGTTGAGCAACATCGGCTGACGAGAGATGAGGATCCGTGACGTCAGCCCCTCGCCCAGCACCATCGGCGTCTCTTCCAGCCTGCGCCCATCCTCGTTGTAGTACGGGAACTCGATCTGTCCCGTCTCTTCGTCGAGCAGCGCGACGTACACGATGTCCGCGACGAAGATCTCGCGCATCTGCTCGCCGACGAGCTCGATCAACGCCTCGAGCTCGAGTTGCGATGCCATCGCATCGCTGACCCGGCCGATGATCTCGAGCTCCGCAGCGCGACGGCGCACGTCGTCGAACAATCTGGCGTTGTCAAGCGCCACGGCCGTGCTCGACGCGAGCGTGCTCAGGAGCCGCGCATCGTCTTCATCGTAGGCATTCGGCTCGAAATCCTGGATCGCGATCACCCCGATCACCCGGTCACCGACCGCCATCGGGACGCCGAGGTACGACTCCGTCTCAACGCCGCCGTCGTCGATCGCGCCCATCGCGTCCATATCCGCGGTCGTGCCCACCATCAGTGGCCTGCCGCTCTGGATGACGACCGAAGTCAGCCCCTCCCCGATGGCCGTCGGCGGGAAGGTTGGCTGGCGGTTGCCGGCCACGAAGTCGTACGGGAAGTGGATCTCGCCGCGCGTCTCCTCGTACATGGCGATGTACATGTTCGATGCCTCGAAGACCTCCCGGATCCGGTCCCCGACGAGATCGATGATCGCGTCGTATTCGAGTTGGGCGGCCAACCCCGCCCCGATCTCGCTGACGACGGCCAGCTCTGCGTTCTGACGGCGGATCTCCTCCACCGCCCGCTTTCTGGAGAGGGCTGTGGCGACGTGCTGCCCGACGAATGCCAGCAGGTCCACGTCCGCGTCCGAATAGACCTCGTCGGGGCGATAGGTCTGGACGACCAGGGCTCCCAGCAACTGTCCTTCGGCCTGGAGTGGGACCCCGAGCCAGTCCGTCCCGTCGCTGCCGATGCTGGTCGCCTCGCCGGCGGCGACCAGCTGCTCGAGCCGCTCGACCGGGACGTGCTGGACCTGCGCCGTCCGCAGGACGAAGGCCGTCAACCCACCGCCATTCCCGATCCCGAACGGCTCCCAGCCGGACGGGTCGGGGATGTCAGGGTCGACCGCATCCTGGAAGTACGGGAAGTTGATCAGCTCCCGTTCCGGGTCGTACAACGCGATGTAGAAGTTCTCCGCGTACATCAGGTCGGCGACGATCGCGTGGATCGACGCATAGAACGCTTGCAGATCGCCCGACCCGGCGGACGTCTCCGCGATCCGGTAGAGCGCCGCGTTGACCCGGGCGGTCGCATCGCGCTCGGCGTGCTCGGCCTCGAGTTCGGCGATCCTCGCACGCGCCGCAGCCAATCCCGTCATCTCGGCCTCGTCGCTCATCCGGCGGCTCCCTTGATCTGGATCCGGATCGTCACCGGCCGGCCATCGACCGGCAGGAGCACGGGATCCGGCGTAGGCTCCAGTTCATGCGCTTCAACGGCTCCATCGGTCACCATCTCGACCGACGCGGCCAGCCCTGTCGACCAGCCATCGATCGAGACTTCATGCGGCCAGATGCGGATCTCACGCCATGGACCGGCCGGCAATGACGTCACCGCGGTTGGCGCGGACGTCCCCGATCCGATGGGCGTCTCCAGCTCGATCGCCCGCCCCGCCACCGTCGTCGACAGCATCGATCGACGGAACCGATGGTCGACCCGCAGCTCGACGATCGCTCGAGGCAGCGTGACGCGAGCCCGCCAGACCCAGGCGATCAGCACCACGATCACGATGCTCGTCCCCGCGGCGGCCGCGCGCTCGAACGGGTTGTCCCAAATGAACGCGTGGGCCGCCACCGCCAGGGTGAAGAGCGCGAGGAGCACGACGACCGACGCACGGCTGCCCAGGATTCCGATGACCCGACCCGGCACATACTCGCCCTTTCGGCGGGCCGCGGCGATCAGCAACATCGGGAAGATGCCCGTGATGATCGGCACCGTCAACGTCCCGGCGAACCCGATGATGCCGGCGAAGTCGTCGAGTCCCAGGAGGACGATGGCCTCGAGAGCGAGGCAGACGAGAGCCGCCGGCGCAAATCCGACGAGCTGGCGGCCTCGCCGGGTCGAACCGAGCTTCGCCAGCCGCCCGCTATTCGGCTCGGACCCTCGCGGGAGCAGTTCGACGACCTGGTTGTACGTTCCCAGGGTGACGTACAGCGAACCGATCCCGATCGCGAGGACCACATAGATCACGCTCATCACGTTGACCGCCGGACCCAGGGCGTCGGCGAGTGGGGTGATCGCGGTCCCGTTCGTGTCGAGGAGCGGCGCCGGTCCGACGACGCCGAGTATCGCCACCGACGCGATGCAGTACAGGACGATCACGACGGTCATCGCCAGGAGATTGCCCCACAGGAGCGAACGGCCGCTTGGCTCGACCGTGAGGAGCAGCTTGGCCGAATTCGCAGCCGACGTGTGCCCGAAAAACGCCATCAGGATGATCCCGAAGACCAGCCCGACGATGGAGGCATCGATCGGCTGCCCGCTGACGAACGGGATGTTGGCGTAGGCGAGGTTGGCCGGGACGACATTGACCAAGGCGATCGCGGTGATCGCGACGACCAGGGCCAGACTCGCCGTGCCGATCACGATGGCCGAGGCGATCGTGTCATCCAGTGTCTCGTTCCGGAGCATGAACACGTTGATGGCGAAGAGCGCCGCGATCCAGATCCCCATCGGGATGCCGGTCGCGCCCGCGAGGACGGATCCGAATCCCAGGAAGTAGAACCAGAATGCCAGGATGCCATCGAGCGCGAAGACGATGCCGAGGACGGAAGCCGGCACGCGCCCGATGAGCTCCGTCACGAGGCGGGCGAAGTACGCCGCTCCATAGCGCATGCTCCCGTTCCGGATGACCGTCTCGGCCATCGCACCCATGGTGATGAGGTTCACCCCGCCCAACACGAGCAGGAGGATGACGCCGGGCAGCGGGCCGAGTCCCGCGAGTGCCAGCGGCACCGACAGGATCCCCTCGCCGAGGGTCTCGGTCAGGGCCAGGAAGAACGCGATCCAGAACGGCGGGAGGCGGTCGGACCTGGCGGAGAACCGCGATAGCGCCCATCGTGCCCGGTCCCGGATCGGAAGGGTCGATGCGTAGATGCTCTCGAGCGGAGCGCCGTAGAGCCGCTCGAACGCGCCAGCGATGGTCGGGCTGGACAAGCCAAGGGCAAGCTGGATCCCGGGGACGTCGCCTCGTCGAAATCGGTACTTCGATCCAAGGGATCGGGCGAGGGCCGCCCGAAGGTCGTCGCCGACCGGCACGAGGTTTGCCCAACTGGACGAGAAGCGCTCGAGATCGGCGATCGAAGGCGGGTTCGGCAGCGATGAGCCCGTCGCCATCGCCTTGAGGAAATCCTGCTCGCGCTCCACAGTCGTGCGTTCGCCGACGAACCCGGCGCGATTGATCCGTGACGCGGCGACCAAGCGAGCGGTCTCACCTTCGATCGCGAACAGCAGCGTGCTCGCGCGACGTGCCGGCATCCCGCCCAGCAGTTGGTCGCGCGAGAACATGGGCGTCGAGGAGTTCCCGGGCGGTCCGCCCACGTTCAGGACGTGACCGGGATCACGTGCTCGGCCAGGCGTCGATACGCCTCGGTCAGTGGATGGTCTGGGAACCGAAGGGAGAAGACACCCTCACTGGCGAGACTCATCAACGCGTCGGAGTGCGGCAATACAGCCGCGACCTCGCAGCCATAGGTCGCGGCGACCCGATCTCGGACCGACCCGAGATCAAGATCCGTTGGGGTCTTGTTGACCAGGATGCTGATCCGCGGAACCTCGAGCTCCCTGGCGACGCGTACGGTGATGCCCGTGCCCTCGAAGTCCTGGCGGTCGGGTCGCATCACGATCAGCAACGCGTCCGAGATGACGAGTGAGAGGAGCGTCTCCTCGTTGAGCCCCGGATGGGTATCGATGAACAGGACATCGAGGTCCAGCTGGGTCACGAGGTCGCGCAGACCGCCGGTCAATCGCTGGGCGTCGTACCCCTCACGCAGGACGCGGGTGATCTCGCCCGGCTCCATACTCGATGGGATCAGGAAGAGACGTCCGCCTCCGGTCACCCCGACTCGATCGGTCACGTCCATCGCCACGTCACGGATCGGGCGGTCATGCCACAGGAAATCGTTCAGCGACGCATGGACGTCATCGCCCGACAGGCCGAATAGGACGTGGATCCCGGGGGACTGGATGTCCGCGTCGATGACGCCGACCCGAAGGCCCCGATTGGCGATCAATGCAGACAGGTTCGCGGTCGTGTTCGACTTCCCGGTGCCGCCGCGAAACGAGTGGACGCTGACGATACTGGCCACGCCCGCTCCAGATTCGCCGGCAACACGCCGGACACCCGCGGAGCATAGTGCGTTTGGAGGCGGTCCGCGACGTGATATTCAGCGACGGGCCGGGGCCGCAGGACGCCAGAAGGCCGGGACCGGTCCGGTTCCTGGTGCCCCCGGGAACCACATCGGGACCATCGAGCCTTGCGTTGCCGGGACTATCGGGTACGGTGGCCGGGACGGAGCGGTCGTTCGGGGACATCGACGCGGTGCGTCGCCACGAACCTCGCTGCTGGAGGGGAACATTTGTCTCGAAACGTCCTCCTGGCCATGGGCACGGTGCTCTGGGGCATGTTCGTCGTCATGGTGCTGCTCCACGCGATGGCCGGCAACATGGCAGGACCGGTCTTCGCGATGATCGTGGCCATGTCGGGCCTCGCCGTGCGACAACTCCGCCGAAGGATGCTCCGGGCGTCCTGACCCTGGGTCGCCCGCCGATCCGGTCGTCATCCGGGGCGGCATCTCGAGGCTGGTCCATCGGGACCCTCGGGACCGAGTCGCTCGTGGGATGATCCCGACGGGAGTGCGGACCTGATCGTGCGCCGCATGAAGCGCGACGAGCTGGACATCCTCGTCGATTGGGCTGCGGACGAGGGCTGGAATCCAGGACGCAACGACGCCGAGATCTTCTGGGCGACCGACCCCGAGGGCTTCGTCGCCGCCGAGATCGATGGCGAGCTGGTCGGGGGCGGCTCGATCGTCTCCTACGCGGGCCGGTTCGGGTTCATGGGGTTCTTCATCATCGCGCCGTCGCACCGCGGCCACGGACTGGGGCGTCGACTCTGGCTCGAACGAAGAGACGCGCTGCGAGCCCGCCTCGATCCGGATGCGACTCGACTGGCCGCACCCGGCCGGATCGTCGGCCCGGACGCGGAGCCGGGGGCCGCGTGAGACTGGGCTGGGGGCGCCTAGCAGGGGGTTACGTGGCGGCAGCTCGGCCAGGTTCCTGCCTTTGCGTGGCACGAAGAACTGGCGGAATCTCGGCGTAGGGGGTCTTGCACTGGTCGCACTTGCTATCCAGGCAGGACTAAGTGGCTTGTGGCAGAACCCGCACACCTAGCCGGGTGGCGCCTGCTGGGCACTCGGGCCAGCCACAGCCTCGGGGCCACCGGGCAGGAATACACCCACCACCCCAAGAGCGGCGGCCAAGGCTACGACGATCGGGCCAGGGCCCAACGACCCGATGAAGTAGAGGCTGCCGTCGATGCTGGTGTAAAGGAACGCGATGCCGCTGTTGAAATGCACGATATCGATGCATGCGAACCAGCCGAGCGCGACTGCGCATATCAGCGCCCCGACCCGCGCCACGTTTCGTCGCCCGCTCCGGGCAAGGATCGCGATCGCGAACAGGGCCATGATGATGCCGAGGACGATCGAGATGACGCCGTCGCGGCCGAGGTCAAGCCCGGTCGGACCGAAGCTGCCGCTAAGCGAGGTCGATTGGATCCAGGGCAGGAAGGATCCGAGGATCGCCAGGCCACCCGCCAGAAGGATCACCAACCCAGCCCAGTCGAACGTCCGCGGCGGGGCAACGACAGGTTGTGAAGGCGGAGATGCCGTGTCCTGCATTGGACCTCTCCCGTATTGGGTCGTCTGCTGCGATCGACTCGTGAGCTCGTTGGCAGGAGCCTACTCCGCCACCCAACCCGTCACGATGGGTCGATAGTCTGGCTCCCGTGACCCGCCACCCCGATCCCGAGCGTATCCACGAGGCCCGTCGTGCGGCCGTCCGGAACACGCTGGCCGGCACCGGGATGCCGATCGAGACGGCCGAGCGCTGGTGCGAAGCCTGGGAGGCGGACGCTGAGCGGCGAGGGCTGGCGCGGGACCGGGACTACTGGGACGCGGGCTGGAACTGGATCGAAGCGGAGCGGGCGGCGAGACGGTCGCCGATCACTTCGTGATGACCTTCGCCCACTCGCCTGCAGGGAATGACCTAGTGACGTGAGGGCCGGCACCGTGCTCTACTCCGAGACCATGAGGAAGAACCGGTTGCGCATCGCTCTCGTCGCCGTCGTTCTCCTGGCCGGATGTTCGCCGCCGATCGTCCGAATCGGCGGCTACCCCGTACGGGACCAGGTGGCCGACGGCACGACACCCTTCGTCGCCTATGCCGAGCGGCTCCTCGACAACGCCGAACCCGATCACGGCAAGGTTGCCACCAGTCGTGCCTACACCCTCGACTACCGCCTGTCCAACGGAGAACCGTACAACCCGACCTCTGGCGGCGGCGGTATGACCCTCGTGGTCGTCCTCGGCCTCGCCGACGGATCCGAGCGCACCTACCTGATCGGCTGTGGCATCGGAGTGGCCCCGGCCGACGACTGTCACGTCGCGACCTACGTCGACGGCTAGGAGATGAGCAGCCGACACGACGGAGCGCCCTAAAGCACCACCAGCGCTGATCTCGGCTCCGCCCGTGGGAGCGCGTCACGGCCCGAAACCCCCCGTCCAGCCGCATCTTTGCTTATGACGGGACCGCCCAGAACGCCGGTCGCTACCACGATTGCTACCAGTGAATTAGGAAAACCGGACCAGAAGGCCCGGTTTCACGCTCAGGAATTGGAGGCGACGACCGGATTCGAACCGGTGAATAGAGGTTTTGCAGTCTCGTCTGCCGCGTCCATTGGCGTCTATCGGCGACGGATTCACGCACGAATCGGGGTTCCGACCGGGTTCAGAATCCGGGGATATCCGCCCCTGATGCTAACTCGATGCTAACAGCGACCCCCGGTCGCTCCGGGTTCGACGGGCCGCACGTAGGCGGGATCGTCGGCCCGGACGCCTCAGGCTAGTCCGCCTTGCCTCGGTGCCGGATCCAATAGCCAATCACGAGGATGACAAGACAACCCCCAAGCCATGCTGCCACGGGGATCCAGAGCACCTCACCGCAATTCGGGTCCGTGCGGCAGGCAGGGCCGCCGACGCTCGACCCTTTGAACGCCTGCGCGAGCAGGACCAGCGCCGTCCAGCCGACCACGGCCGCGAGCACCAGTGGCCTGGCGATCGCGCGCAGGAGGTTCATGAGGGTCAGCCTACACCGCCCCGGTCGCTCCGGGCTCGACTGGCCGCACGACGGCGGGATCGTCGGCCCGGACGCGGGGCCGGGGTCGCGTGAGACTAGGTGGGGACGAGTGACTTCTCCAAGGTGAGTAGCGTGTCGTCGACCTCAAGCGTGCCGGTGCGGATCCGGATGGTGCCGTGCACCCGTCTGGGCGGAACCCCGACGTCGCAGTAGCCGAGGTGGCGATACAGTGCCAGCGCCGCGTTGTTGTCGACGCTTACCGAAAGTCGGAGTCGGGCGGATCCACGGGCGACCGCCGCCCGCTCGGCCGCGCCGGCCAGGGCCGTCGCGATGCCTTGCCGCCGATACTCAGGACGCACCGAGACATCCTGGAGTTCGGGTGGGTCGGTGAGGGCCAGGTGAGCGTGGCCAAGCGGCTCATCGTCCTCCCATGCAATCAGGTAGTAGCCATCGCCCTGCCCGAGGCGGGCCAGACCGAGCACGGCACCGACCCGTTCGATCTCGTTCGGCGCCAGCTCCCGGATCTGCCGCATGGATGCAGCCTGACGGTTGAGGGTGCGACACGCAATCGGATCGACGTGACGCGATCCGACCACCACTCCGGGCGTGGTCATACTGGCCTTGGCGAGCGTGCGCCAATAACACCAGGGCGGCTACCGAGTAGCGCGAACGGCGACCACCCCCGCCGCCACCGCGCCGGCCCCGACGGTAACCACTGCAAATGCGGTCAACGGCCACACGTTCGCGTTGCCGCAAAAATCATCGGTGGCGACACAGGCGTCGACCGTGTTGATGGCCGCATGACGCGGGATCGCGAGTACGGGAGAATGGAACCCCGGACCGTAGGGAGCGAAGTCGATGACGGCAGATTGCCTGATCTGCGCCAAGCACCGCGGCGAGGGACCACTGGGTGGCGAGCGGATCGCCCGTCTCGATGGTTTCTGGGTCTGGCATGCTCCGCCCGGAGACGACGGGACCGCCCCGCTCGGGTATCTCATTATCGAGAGCGATCGCCATCTCGGCTATGTCGCCGACCTATCCGAGGATGAGGCCGCCGCGCTCGGGCGACTTCGCACCCGACTAGCCCAGGCGCTGCGCGCTGAGGTAGGCCCCGAGTTCGTCTTCGCGGCCGTCATCGGGACTGGCGCGGCGCATTTCCACGAGCATCTCTTTTGCCGCCACCCCGGCACCTCGGCCGACGTGCCGTGGTATGAAAGCGACGAGGCTGGACCGCGTGTCGATCGCGAGTTCGTCGCGGAACTCGCGCGTCGGATCGGCGAGCGGCTGTCAGCGTGACGTAGCCCCGGTCGGCCCGGACAGGCTGGCCGCGCGACACGGGATCGCGAGTCCGGGACCGGAGCCGAGGCGAGGTCAGGCCAGCGGTTGGGCGCTTAGCTGCGGGTTATCTCTCGATGCTCATCCGGGGACCATCGTCCATACTCCGCCGTTGGCGGTCACCTCGATGAGGAACGTTCCGTCTGGCAGGAGGACCTGTCCCTTGAAGTTGCCGATCTCGTTGGCAAGTCCCTCCGGTCCATCAGGAGAAAACGCGTGGACGATGAAGTTGGATTTGCCCTTGTAGGTGAGATCCAGGGTGACCAAGCCGCTCGACGGTGGCGACACGACGTAGACGTCGTCGCCCTGACCCTTGAGGGGCTTCGCCGGGTTCCAGGCCGTCGCGGCCGTGACAGGCTTGACGTTGATCGTCCAGGTTCCATCCGCGTCGATCTCAAATGCAACGGAATGTTCCCCGTAGCCGCTGTCAAAGAGCACCGTTCCGCTGTAATTGCCGATCTCGTTCACCAGACCGGTGACGATGTCGCCGCTGCTATCCACCGAATGCACGATGAAGTTGCTCGTGCCCTTGTGGGTGATGACGGCAATGGCAGGCGAGTCCTCGGGGATGCTGAATTTGGCGACCTTCTTGCCTTTGCCCTTGAGGTGGATGACATCGAATGCCGGCTGAGGAGGCGACGTGACCTCGGGGAGCGATGTCGCGTCGGGGCCTCCAGTGTCGGCGGAGGCGACCGTTTGCAGGACGGACGTTGAGACCGATCCCCCTGTGGCGCAGGCCGCCAGGCACACGGACGCGAGGATTGCAGCGATGAGTTTGGTCACACTCGAAGCGTACTCCGCCACCCAAACCCGTCACGGCCTCGCCGTGCCCTCCCACCATGCCACGCCGAGCCGATCCCGAGCGCATCCACCAGGCCCGTCGTGCGGCCGTCCGGAACACGCTGGCCGGGACCGGGATGCCGGTCGAGACGGCCGAGCGATGGTGCGCTGCCTGGGAGGCCGAGGCGGTGCGTCGGGGGCTGGCTCGCGATCGCGAGTATTGGTCGGTTGGGTCGGAGTGGATCGAGGCGGAGCGGGCGGCGAGACGGGGGCCGTGACTGACCGCCTTTACGGATGTCATTGCAGTGATTGAAGCCGCTCGCGCACGTCGAGATATGAAGGGTCTGTCGCCATGATCTTCTCTAGGTCGATCCGTGCTTTCCGGGGCTGGCCTGCGGCTTCGTAGGCCAGAGCCCGATCGTACCGGACGACTTTGAGGAGGTCCGGATCGCGATTGGAAGTCTTTGCCAACGCCTGACGGAAGGCATCGAGTGCTCCGTCCATGTGGCCAAGCTGGACGAGCGCGGCAGCCCGCAGGTGGAGAAGTGCGACCCCAGTATCAGAGTCGTTGATGGCGGACGACGCCGCATCAAGGACCCCTTCGAAGTCCTGGTCGGCAAAGTAGAGGTCGGCCAAGGAAAGCCGGATCGTCGTATCTGCCGGTTCTGCTTCGTGCAGTTGCTGGATCAGGCCGAGTGCTTCCTCGAGACGACCGCCGGCCTGGTACAACTCAGCCAGCATCAAAGTCGCCCCGACCGAGCCAACTGGCGCTTGGCCCCAGATCATGTCGGTGATCTTGACCGTCAACGTGAGCTCGACGAAGCCGGGAGGCAGGTACTTAGTCTGAAGCCGATCCGGGATGGGGTCGGAGCCACCCACCACAGCCTCCAGGTGCTGGATCTGCTCCACGTCTGGGCCATCGAGTTTGCCGACGCAGAGCGCCGCGAATAGATGGGCAGAGGCCGCTTTCGGTTCGGCCACCAGGCACGCGGCGAATGCCGCCAGCGCGGATGCGTAGTCACTCTTGAGGTACGCCTGGACCCCCTCGTAGTAGCGCTTCTCGCCGGCTCCCGAAAGCCAACCGGGCTTGGGCAGCAGGTTCGTAGCCTCGCTGGCTGGTATCGACTGCGGGCGACGCCCGGATGACGCAGGTCGAGCCCTCGTGTTCGACCCTCTGGGCGAGGACCCGACTGAGGATCGGCTATACAGCCCGGTCCCCGGAATGCCCATATACCGCGTGATCCGCCCCGACGAGTTGGTGCCGACTCTGAACCCGGGGATACCGGCGGACATCCCCATTCCGGACTTGCTGAGGTTGAGTCGGACACCTCCGCCAAGCCTGATGCTCTTGCGGTACCGGATTCCCATCTATCGACCTCGCTCGGTTGCCTGCTCCGAAGTTCAGTCCTGTGTGACCACGGATGCCCTCAATGCCTTGGCTCGCATCCTTACGCCCACCTTCGGGTCGATAGCCAAGGCGCGGTCCCAATATCGCAGGGCGGTGACTGGATCATGTTGCGTCTCGGCAATCTCGCCGGCCACTCGAAGCGCACGAGCCTGGTGGCTTGGGTAAGGCTGAAGCTTGGCCGCGGCCGCTTCGCAGTACGCGATGAGACCGGCAGCGCGGTCCTCACGAACCGACCCGGTCGCCACCTCGTCCATCACGAGATCCAAGACCTCGAACCCGTTCCCTTGTTCGAGGAAGGTATCCCTCAATGCCGCGATGTCAGTGCTGCCCGTGGCAAGGTCGTACTCCACCCATCCGTCACGGCTGGTCATGGACCGGAGAACACCGGCAGCCGTGTCGAGCACGATTGTTCGCGCCGGCCCGCCCTCCAGCTGCTTCGACCAAAGGGTGATCCCAAGCTCGAGATCCCACACGATCGCCAGATCATCGAAGTCCGGGGCGTCGGGGTTGCTTGCGAGCTGCAGCGCCCCGAACCGACCGTCATCGGATAGGGCCGTGGCAAGGACATTCGCAGCATATCGACCGTCGATAAGCGGCGTGCCCGCCTTGTCAAAGACGCAAACGCGACACGCTCGGTCGTCCCCGAACAGCCAGTCACTCACCAGAAAGGTTCCATTGTTGGCGACACGGGCGTTATTGGGTCGATCGAGCTGACCTTGGCAGCGGGTCGCGGAACCCTCGACGAGCCGGTACCGGCCAGGACCGGACGTCCGGCAACCGACATGCTCATACGTGTCGTCAGCGTCCCTCGTGAGGATCGCCCACGACCCATCGGGCGAGCTGACGACCTCCCACACCTCACCCTCGGAATCCCTTGCAACGCCGTCGCCTACCCACCGGTAATCCATCCACCGATGTTCCTGCCTCCTGTCAACGGACAGCCCCGGCATGTGCGTCGGAAAGTTCGGAGTTCTCCAAGGTCGGTAACCCCCGTCCAGCAGGATCTTTACTTACAAGCTGGTGGCGGAGACCTCCGGGCCTATATTCGGAAATGCTCCTGAACGGGGGTTAGCAGGCTCAAAGAACCGTGAACTTTCCGCAGATACCCCACATACACCACCGTAAGTCCCGTAAGCCGTAAGCCTTCCACTTACGACGCTTACGGCAGATAGGGCGAGCAAGCACGCCTCCATGTCTTGGTTCGGGCCGTAAGTCCCGTCAGTCCCGTAAGCGCCGTCAGCCATCCCGAGATCAGTCCGGGACGACATACCCACTCGGTCCACCGACCAGTTCCTCGTCCCCGACCATGTCATGGACCCGCGCGTGGACGGTCGTCAGCGGCAATCCGGTCCCCTCGGCGATCGCCTTCTGCCAGGCTGGGCCGTTCTCCTTGACCCAGTTGAAGATCGTCTGGCGTGTCCGGGACCTGGTGCCGATGAGCAGGTCGATGTCGGCCGGTCGCCAACTCGTCCCGGTGAACTCGACGTCGAATGCCTTGTCCTCGATGTCCCGTCCGGTCACGAAGATGGTGCCGAGCATCTCGGTCCGCTTGCGGGAGATGAAGATGACGAAGTCGGCGGCCCCGGTGACACCCCTGGTCCCGGTGATCCGCGTCATCCAGTCGTCCGAGCCTGCCTTCCGGTCATGGGTGACGAGGAGGATGGTCGAACCCGGATGCTGACGCGCTTCGTTGTGCAACCCGACGATGGCCGCGTAGTCCTCATCGTAGGCATTGAGCCCCGCCTTGCCGGCGGCTCGGACCTTCGACAGGACGTCGATGATCACGACGCCGAGGGGATGGGCGTCGAGCCAGATCCCGACCTCCTCCTCGAGTGGCCCGCCGAGCTTCGGTGCCGTCCACTGGAGGTCGAGACTGACCAGTCCGGCCCCGCGTCCCTTCAGAAGCTCCCGGATACGACTCTGGGACCGGCGCTGGCCGTCCTCGAGTGCGTAGTAGCGGACGGCCCGGCGCTCGGCCTTTACCCCGAGGACCTCTCCGCCGAAGACGAGTTCGACGGCCAGTTGATAGGCGAGGACGCTCTTGCCAGCCTTCGGGGGAGCCCCGATCACTCCCAGTCCCTCGGGCAGGAGTCCTGCGACCGCCTGGCGCAGCGCCGGGATGTCGATCGCGAGCAAGTCGGCGGCGTTCATCCCTCGCAGGTGGTCGAGTTCCGGCGCTGTCATGCCGCCATTCGTGAGCCTGAGATGAGCGTGCGGCGGCAGGTGCCAGCCTTGGCCACACTTCTTCGGACACGGCTCCATCGAGACATAGGGTTCCGCCGACATCACGCTCACCAAGGTCAGATCGGGCGGAGGAGGCAGAGACTGAATCCGAGGCTCGAGTTCATCCCGGAATGCCGCGGCCAGGCTCGGCATCAAAGATCAGCGTTCGCTTGGAGTCGACGGCCAGGAAGCGCCCACCGCGCCACCGATCGACCCGGCGGCGCGTGAGCGGCGGCAGGCCGAGTTCCTCTCGCAGTCGGGCGTAGCGGGCTCGCGCTCGTTCCCGCTCCAATGCGGTTCGGGCTGGGTCTTGTCGGATCGTGTTCGGGGTTGTGGTCATCGCTTGGTCCCTTTCGTTGCTGGGCTAGGTGCGGTGGCAAGGGCCTCCCGGAGAAGGTCGATAAGGTTGGGTAGGTTGGCGATCTGAAAATGCCGGAGCGGGTCGCCCGGCTTCAGAGTCGGCGGGATCGGTCCCGGAAGGGCGTGGCCGAGGTCTCCCGCCAGGCGCAGTCGTTCGCGGCGCAAGTTCTCCTGCGCGACGATCGCGCCGACGTAGTGCTGGTGGCCCCAGACCAGGGCCGCCGACGGATCGACCAAGGCGCGCTCGTTGAACTCGAGCTCGAGCGACTCGCGGTCGACCGGCTCGAGGGCTGACAACTCGTCGTATCGCTCGAGCTTCACGCGGACATCCGCGCGGTGCGCGTCGACCAGCTGCTGCGGCATGGGCACCTGGACCCGAGCTTTGGGGTCCGCCGCGAGGGCTACCCGGGCGGCTTCCTGGTTGGCGCGGTAGCGGAGCAGCTCGTCGACGTAGCGATGATGGACAAATCCAGGGCGCTCCGCCATCACAGCGAGGTGATAGTCGGCCTTGGGGTTTGGGATAAACGCCTTGGCGTCGCCGACCAGGGGCGGGTGCGCGTTCTTGTTGCGGGTGACGGTGGCGGCGCTGCGGCGGGTGTGAATGGCGGTCGTCACGGGGCTTTCACTCCTCTTGTCTGTGGGCTGGGCGTGGTCACGGACTCCGGGTCCGTCCAAAACGCTTCCTGCGCGATTTGGACGTGCGCTACGGGCTTGCGGGGTGCCTGGTGGCGTCCTTGCCCGAGTCGGCGGTCGGGGTGCAGCCATGCGGGCTCAGTGCGCGCCAAACAACGCGTGCAGTAGAAGCCGGCGGCCTCAGTGGTCCCGCAGTGGGGGCACGTCTGCGAGAGGCGCGTCAACGTCCGGCCTCGTCGACGAACTCGCGGACCGCGCTCGAGGGAATGAGCCTCCGCCGTCCGACCGAAATCGAGCGGATACGCCCCGACCCGATGAGGGAATACAGAACGGATCGGCCGATGCCGAGCAGCGCCGCGGCCTCATCGACCGATAGCAGCCGGTCCGGGGCGTCGACGGTCTCGGCCCGCACGTCCTCGCGGAGCGCCTCGACGAGTTCGGCGACGGCCGCGGCCAGTCGGTCGCTCATCGTCCGGCCTTGTCGACGGCCAGCCAGGGCGGAGCGTCTTCGGGGTCGGGCTCGGCGAGGTAGCCGTCGTGCCGTAGCGCCGTCGTGACGTATCGCACGATCTGGGCTTGCGGTTCGCGATCCTCGCGCCAGGCGGCGACCAGGACAGCGTCGAGCACGTCAGCCGGGAGCGGGACGTAGATGCGTTGCGGCTTGCGGTCCGTGGATGCCATGAGACGAGCATCTACGTCCTCGGCCGAGGCTAAAACTGTTTCGGGATTATTCCTCGGAAACTTCCCCAGCCGGCTTCGGCAGGCGGACTAGCTCACCGTGGTCGAAGAAGTGTTCGCGGTCGAACTCGTCCCGGTCGAAAACCTCTCGGATCGTCGTCGTCGACCGGTACGCCTTACTCGCGATCCGTTCCCACGTTCGGGGGTGCATGACCCCGAACTCGTCCGGGTACGGCGCGGCATCTCTCCATGCCTTTTCAAGTGTTTTGGCGTGCTCGCGATTGTTCAGAGAGAAATGCTCGGGATCGGGCCTCACAGGACGGCCGGGCTTCCCCGGGCCCTTGTCGGTGTCAGCCAAGCGCCGCGAAAACGGCCTCCCGCCGAGCTTCGTCTTTTCGAACTCAGCCCAGACATCCGGTAGAAAGTCGCCCAGCCGTTCCCGCTCGTCGTCGGTCAACTCCTCCCCATGGTCGCCGTGGTACCGGAGGCTGATTTCACGGTGCATGGTGCCGTCGGGGTCCGTCCACTGGCGCACTAGCCCGGACCGATGGCCGGCCTCGGTGGGCGGGTTCCCCTTCGGCCCCTTGCCCTCGGAATACTCCCAGCCGTTCGCCTCCGCCCATTGCCGCCATTCCTCCTCGGTCGGTGGCCGCTTGTCGTCCGGTCGCTCGTCGTCGGTCATGAATCGCCCCCTAGGGCGCGGTCCATGGCGTCGGCGGCATCGGTCAGAAGTTCCGGCACGACTGCGGCATACGCGGACGCGGTGATCGCGATACCGGAGTGACCGAGCCACTCGGAGATGACGGCCAACGGGACGCCGGCCGACAGTAGGGCGGTCGCGGCACTGTGGCGCAGGTCATGGAACCGGATACGCGGGACGCCGGCGGCGTCGCGAGCCTTGCCGAACTCCCGGGACACCCGCTCCGGGGCCAACGGTCGCCCCACGGCATCAGTAAAGACGAGCCCGTCGCGGTCCTGCCATGCCGACCCGGCGGCATTCTGTGCGAACCGTTGCCGGGTTCGTTGTGTCTCCACGGCCTGACGGGCTCGAGCGGGTAGCGGGATCGTCCGCCGGGATCGTGCCGACTTCGGTTGGGCGAGTTCCCAGCCGTTCCCCTGTGCCCGGGCCAGTGACCGGCGGACGGTCAGGCGACCATCGGCCACGTCCGGCCATTCCAGCCCGAGCAGCTCCCCGAGCCGGAGCCCGGTCGTTGCGGCCAGGGCGTACAGGGGGCCGAACTCATCGTCCCGGGTCGCGTCGAGCAGTCGCGCCAGGTCGCGCGTTGACAGATAGGTAATCGGTCGGTGCGGCAGGTACGGCGGCCTCGAGTCGGCGGCGGCGTTCCGTTGCGCCTTGCCCGCGATGACGGCGGCCCCGAGTGCTTGCCGGAGTGTCGCCCGGATATGGCGGACCGTCAGCGGAGACAGCCCGCCGGCATTCTGCCGGCCCCGGGTTCGTTTCGGCGCACGGACGGGCCGCCCGGTCGCCTGAAAGGCCGCAAGGGCGGTCGCCACATCGTCGGCCGACAGTCGGGCCAGCGGGATACGGCCGAGCGCCGGAATGAGGTACACCCGGACGTGCTGTTCGGCAGAGCGCCACGTCGACGGGCGGACGGATGTCCGGTGGCGCTCGATCCATTCCGTCAGGTAGTCGCCGACGGTCAGGGCTTGTGATGCCGACGTGAGGGTGCCGAGCCGGAGTTCGCGCCGAAGATCGTCGAGCTTGTCACGGACCCCGGCACTGGTCGGGGCGGTCACGGTCCGACGGTGTCGGGTTCCGTCCGGATCGGTCCAGGCGAGTGCTCCCGCATGGCCGCCCCGGAACGGATACACGCTCCCCTCCCCCGGGGAACGCCGGCGGGCGTTTTTCTTTGCGGATGTCGGGCCTGTAGACTTTGCCATCGCGGGTGTCCTCCTAGTCAGGACTTCCGTATGGCGCGTCACTCGTTCTCGCGGGTGGCGCGCCGCTTTACGTCCATCACTGTACACCCGTTCGGCGGTCGCGATGCTAACGCGATGCTAACAGCGGAGGGCGCACTCCGGCCCGGGAGTGCTGTTTTGTGAGTGGAAGTGGAGGCGACGACCGGATTCGAACCGGTGAATAGAGGTTTTGCAGACCTCCGTGTTGAGCCACTTCACCACGTCGCCAGAAGATATTCGCTGGCGGGCCCCCGCCGGATGCTGGCTGCCCCTCGAGGATTCGAACCTCGGTTCACGGATCCAAAGTCCGCTGTCCTACCACTAGACGAAGGGGCAGCGGTCCGATAGGGGAGATTTGGAGCGGAAGACGGGACTCGAACCCGCGACCCTCACCTTGGCAAGGTGATGCTCTACCAACTGAGCCACTTCCGCTCTGAGATCCACACCCACCCTGAGGTGGTGCCGAGAGCCAGAATCGAACTGGCGACACCGCGATTTTCAGTCGCGTGCTCTACCAACTGAGCTATCTCGGCCCGATGGCCAACCAGCCGTCGGCTGCCCGTCGGCGCATGGAACGATACCACGGGCCTCAGAAGCCGGGCAACGAGCCCACCAGGCAGCTCCGTCCGCCCCACTCCCCTACTGCGGACCGGCCAACGAGGCGACGTCAGCGGACTGGAGCGGCGCCTCGCCGGTCAGCTGGCGCAGACGGTTGATCCGATCCAGGATCGGCGGGTGCGTGTCCATCAATCCGGACGACCGGGCTTCGAACCGTTTGATCGGATTGGTGAAGTACATGTGCTGAGTCCCACGGTTGGCGACCTCGAGGACTTCCTGGTCCGCGTCGATCTTGGCCAGCGCCCGCTCGAGCCCGTAGGGATTGCGAGTCAGTTCGACCGACGACGCATCCGCCAGGTATTCGCGTTGGCGGCTAACCGCGAGCTGGATGAACCGGCTGATGATCGGCGCAAGGATCGCCAGGATGATCGCGATCACGGCCATGATCGCGGCGGCCCCATTCCCGCCACTGTCCCGGCTGGACGATCGCCGGGACGACATCCCGCCCCAGAACGTGAACCGGAGGAAAAAGTCGGCCAGGATCGCGATGGCACCGACCATGACCCCAAGGATGAGTGAGAACCGGATGTCGAAGTTGCGCACGTGCGAAAGCTCGTGGCCGATGACACCCTGCAATTCTTCCCGGTCGAGCTTCTGGAGCAACCCCGTGGTGATGGCGACCGACGCATGGGCCGGATCGCGGCCCGTCGCGAATGCATTCGGCGCGGTGTCGTCGATGATGTACACCTTCGGCATCGGCACATTGGCCGCGATGGCCATCTCTCGGACGACGTTCAGGAGCTGCGGGGCCGACGTTTCGTCGACCGCCTGCGCCCCGCTGACGGTCAGGACGAGTTTGTCGCCGCTATAGAACGCCGCGATCCCGGACACGGAACCGGCCGCGATGGCCAGCGCGGTCGCGGCGACCCCGCCAGCCGGCGTCCCGACGATCGCGTATCCGATCGTGAACCCGAGTACCGCCAGGAGCGCGACGAGTCCACCAGCCAAAAGGAACGAGTTCCGTTTGTTGGCTCCGATCTGCCCGTAGAACGACCGCTCGGCCACCGACGATCCCGGCAGCGACCGCTCAGCTCAGGCTGAGATCGACGTTGGGGACGTTGGCCGCCTCGGGCTCGGCGTCGAAGAAGTCGCGCTTGGTGAAGCCGAACATGCCGGCAAGCAGCACGGCCGGGAACGTCTGGATGTTCGTGTTGTAGTCGAGCACGGTCGCGTTGTAGTGCTGGCGCGAGAACGAGATCTGGTTCTCCGTGGTGGTCAGCTGCTCCTGCAGCGCCAGGACATTCTCGTTGGCCTTGAGTTCCGGGTAGTTCTCGACGACTGCGAAGAGCGAACGCAGGGCGCCGGTGAGCGCATTTTCCGCTGCTGCCTGCTGGGTCGGGCCCTGGGCACCTGCCGAAACGGCGGCTGCACGAGCGTTGGTGACATCGGTCAGGACCTTCTGCTCGAACCCCATATAGCCCTTGACCGCGTTGACGAGGTTCGGGATGAGGTCGTGGCGGCGCTTCAGTTGGACTTCAATCTGCGCGAACGCTTCATCGATCCGCAATCGCTTCTGGACGAGCCCGTTATAGAGCCCGACGAGGAGAACGATCAGCACGACGATGATCACGAGGACGATGATCAGTTCGAGGCCCATGCAACTCCTCCGATGGCCACGACGCCGGTCGGCTCGTGCTCGGGTCAAGTCTACCAGTGCCCGTATCAGGCCCGGAGGTGGCCGGCCGTCACCCGGTGCCGGGACCCCACAGATCGATCTGGGGCAATCCGGTGCGACCAAGGACCTCGTTCAACTCAGCACAGTGGTAGACGTCGTGACTGAAGACGCGCTGGATGACCCACCCACGTGTGTGGACCCACTCGCCATCCCAGTCGCGAGACAGTTCCTCGGACATCGAGTCTGCGGTCCACCGATCCAGGAAGGCATCGACGATGCGGTAGGACGTGTCGAGCGCATCGGCGAGCTGGCCGGCCCCCAGGACATGCTCGAGGTCGTCATCTCCAGGGCAGTCGTACGCGGCGTTGGTGAATGGTGTGGATTCGACGCCAGGTTCACCGGCGAAGTCGCACAACCAGAACACCCGCTGACAGGCCAGGTGGCCCACGGTCGCCCAGAGTGGCCACCGCTCGGGAGATGGGCGGAGTGCCAGCTGTTCGTCGGTCATCGCGGCGACCACATCACGAAGCCGGCGGTTGTATTCGGGCCAGACGCTGTATGCCGTACGAATGCTCACGAAACGCTCCTGCCACGCGGCCGGCCCGCACGCCCATCACCTGGTGCGTCTTGATGGTGGGCGGTACTGGGTTCGAACCAGTGACCTCCTCGGTGTAAACGAGGCGCTCTGACCGACTGAGCTAACCGCCCGTGCAAAGGATAACGACCGCCGCAGATGCGACGGTCGTTGGTGTCAGCGTGGTGCCCAGGCCGGGACTTGAACCCGGATGAGTTGCCTCATACGCCCCTCAAACGTACGCGTATACCAATTCCGCCACCTGGGCCTGAGAGACCGCTGCGATCGACGGTCCACGAACGAGGTCTGGTACCGAGGAAGGGATTTGAACCCATACGCCCTTGCGGACACTAGCTCCTGAAGCTAGCGCGTCTACCAATTCCGCCACCTCGGCATAGGGCCGTGCACGACCGGCTAGCGGCCCGCAGCGAGGCGCCATGTTAGCACATCCCAAAATCGATCAGCCGGATCGGCGACCTGCCGGATCGACGGTCCTTCGACCGTGTCGCGGACGACGATCGACTCGTCGGCGAAGGCGAGCGGGAGGATAAATGCATCGGCGGCCAGAGCCGTCTGGAGGGCGGCGTAGGCTGACTTTCGCTCCGTGTCGGTCCCCGGCGCGCGAGCCGCCGCCAGCAGCTTGTCCAGCTTGGAATCCTGCAAACCCATGACGTTGGACCCGCCGGTCCGGGTCTGACTCGACGCGAGCAGTGGATAGAGGTCGGGATCGAGGCCGATCGTGACGTCCGCGACGGCCGCCTTGAACGAACCGGCCGCCAGCCGATCGCCGACGAAATCGGCAGGAGGCAGTGGTTTATGGGTCACGTCCAGGCCGATCGCCGCCCAACCGCGAGCGACCGCCTCGGCCGTCGCGAAGGCGACCGGGTTCGACGCCTGGTCGATGCTCAGGAGGTCGATCTTGATCGGCGACTTGCCGTTCGGCAGATGCCACCCGTCCGTCGATCGTGTCCATCCCGCCTTCTTGAGGGCCGCCACGGCAGCCGCTCGGTCGTAGTCGACTGGAGCTCCACTGCCCGGATCGGACAACCAGGAGCTAGGCGGGATTGGGCCCGCCGCCAGCTCGGCCGCGCCGGCGAAGCTGTCGGAGATCAGGCTCGATCGGTCGATCGCCTGGAGCAGCCCCTTGCGCACCGCAGGATCGGCGAACTCGGGGTTGCCGGGTCTCAGGTTCAGCAGGACGGCCGTGAGGGTAGCGCTTGGGTAGCGCAGGACTCGGCTCCCGGCGATCGACCCAAGCTCCCGGATCGACTGCGGTGGAAGCCCGGACGCGGCATCGAGGCCGCCCGCCCGATAGGCCGCCGCCAGCATGTCCGGATCGTCGTAGAAGCTGAATTCGATCCCCGACAGGTACGGCGTCGGTCCGGTGGGATGACTCGTCGGCGGTGTGGTCGCCAGCGAATCGGTGGCGCCCGGTGACGGGTCCGTACTCGGGGCGGGAGCGGGCACCACCTGAGCGGCCGGGACCAGCTCCGCAGAATGGTCGTCCAGACGAGCGACGGCGAACGGACCGGCGCCGACCGGCTGTCTCGTGAATGGCGCGGTCGCCAACTCCTCGATGGGGATGTTCGCCAGGAGGTGCGCCGGTGCGATCGGTTGGGTCGCAGCCTGCAGGAAGCCACCGAGCGGCGTCGCCAGGGTGAAGACCACGATCTGGCGTCCCTCTGTTTCCACCTTCACGCCGTACCAGGAACTCGCCCCTGGGCCCGTGTAGGCGGGATCCTGCAGCGTCCGGATCGTAAAGGCGACGTCATCGGCGGTGACCGGCTCGCCGTCCTGCCAGATCGCGCCGTCGCGAAGATGGAACGTCCAGACCGCTCCGGTCGCATCGACGGACCAACGGTCGGCGAGGTCGGGGACGAGCGATCCGGATGGGCCGTTCCGCACCAGGCCGGCGAAGATGAGCGCGACCAGATCCCGGTCCGCCTGGGTTCGGGCAGAAAACGGACTGACCGAGACGGGGCGTCCCAGGATCCCTTCACGATACGGCCTCGACGCGGTCGATCCCACCGTCGGTGACGGCGTGTTGGTCGTGGCGGCGGAGGTCTGCAGCGTCGGAAGACCCACGATGCCCGCGATGATGGCGAGCAATACGACGAGGGTCCCGACCACGAACGAGTCGGTGCGGGTCATCGGGCTCCGAACGAGCGGAAAGGCGCGGTGGGCCGCCGCGCTCCGCGGAGGATCAGGCGGTGGGGGCGAGCATGAACGCCGCCAGCGAGAACGTCACGAACAGGACGAGCAGGACGATCGTGAATTGCCACAGCCGACGCTCCACACCTCGACGGCTTCGATAGACGGCCGAATCGCCGCCGAACGTCCCTGACAGCCCGACACCGCGGGCTTGCAGCAGGATGGCGACGATGAGCGCGATGCTCACCAGGATCTGGCCGATGGCCAGGAGGGGGTCCACGAGTCTTACGCTCCTCTGTCCGCTTCGGCGTCGGATGCTATCACAAGATCAGCGATCGACCGGTCATACCGGGCCACCTTGGCAAGCCGGCCAACTCGAGCAAGGTCGGCGCCACGTCAGCCAGGACCCCATCCGTCAGGGTGGATCCGAGAGCCGCGCGACCGATCAGGACGAACGGGACCGGGTTGAGGGAGTGGGCCGTCACGGGCCGCCCGTCCGCATCGCGAAGCTCATCGGCGTTGCCGTGGTCGGCGGTGATCGCCAGGAGGACGCCAGGACCATCGGGTCCACCCGCCGGCACGGCCTCGGCCGCGGTGACGATGCGGGCGAGGCAGTCGTCGATGACGCCGAGCGCTTCGATGGTCGCATCCCAGACGCCGGTGTGGCCGACCATATCCGGGTTGGCGAGATTGGCGACGATGAAGTCGTATTCGCCGGACCCGATCGCCGTGACCAAGGCGTCGGTCACGCCGACCGCGCTCATCGCCGGAGCCAGGTCGTACGTTGCGACCTTCTGGCTCGGGATGAGTCGACGTTCCTCGCCGGGGTATGGCTCTTCAACGCCGCCGTTGAAGAAGTAGGTCACGTGGGCGTACTTCTCGGTCTCGGCGACGTGGAACTGGCGCCAGCCGAGTTCCGAGAACGACTGGGCGAGCGATCGCGCGGTCTCCGGCGGGAAGGCGACCTCGACCGGCAGGTCGGCTTCGTACGAGGTCATCGTCACGACGAACAGATCGGTGGGGGCGGGCCGACCATCCGGCGCATCCCGGTCGAACGCACTGAATCGACCGTCCGCCAGCGCATGCGTCAGCTGTCGTGCCCGATCGGCACGGAAGTTCGCGTGGATGACCGGATCGCCCGAACGCACCTCGCCGTCGGCGCCGTCGATGACGGTCGGAAGGATGAATTCGTCGTTCTCACCGCGGGCATAGCCCGCCTCGACCGCGGCCGTGGCACTCGCGGCCCGCTCCCCTTGCGCGTGGACGATCGCGTCGTAGCCTCGCTCGATCCGCTCCCATCGCTGGTCCCGATCCATCGCGTAGTAGCGACCGCCGACCGAGGCGATCCGGACATCTGGGTGGGCGCCCGCCAATCGTCGCTCCAGGTCCGCGATGAACCCGAGGGCGGACCGGGGCGGCGTGTCGCGTCCATCGAGCAGCGCGTGGACGCGAACGCTCCGGACTCCCATCTCGGTCGCCAGGCCGACGATGGCGACGAGGTGTCGATCGTTGGCGTGCACACCACCTGGACCGATCAGGCTGACGATGTGGAGGCGGCCGTTGAGGCCAGCCGCATGCCGGCAGGCATCGATCAGGGCAGGACGGGTCGAGAAGCTGCCATCCGCGATGGCGGCGTCGATCCGGGGCAGATCCTGGAGCACCGGGCGCCCCGCCCCGAGGTTGAGGTGCCCGACTTCGGAATTGCCCATCTGGCCGGGCGGCAGACCGACCGCCTCCTCCGAGGCGCGCAACACGGCATGGGGCCAGTCACGGAGCAGCCGCCGCCAGGTCGGCATCGGCGCCGCTGCGATCGCGTCGACCGCCGGATCATGTCCGATCCCGAACCCATCGAGGATGACCAGGACGATGGGTCGCGGTCGGATCGTCTCGCCGGACCGCGCGGGCGTGGGCTGGTCGACCGTCACCCGGCGCCGCGTCGCGCTGCCGCGGTCAACCCGGCACGAGCCACGATCCCAGCCATCTCATCGGGCTTGAGTGACGCACCGCCGACGAGCGCACCATCGATCGACGGCTCAGCCAGGAACTCTCCGATATTGGCCGACGTGACGCTGCCGCCGTACAGGACCGGGATGGCATCCGCGGACCCTGCCCAGAGCTCCGCGATGGTTGCCCGGATCGCCGTCGACATGGCCGCGGCATCCTGGCCACTGGCGTTCCGGCCAGTCCCGATCGCCCACACCGGTTCGTAGGCGACGACCAGCCCACCCGACCGCAGGGCGTCGGGATCGTGACCGGCGAGGGCCCCGGTCAGCTGCCCCCGAACGACGTCGACCTGCCGGCCGGCTTCGCGTTCCTCGAGCCGTTCGCCGACGCACAGGATCGGTCGAAGGGTGGCCTCCAGCGCACGGCCGATCTTCCGGCCGATCATCTCGTCCGTCTCCCCCGCATCCCGACGGCGCTCCGAGTGGCCGACGATGACCCAGGTGGCAAGACCGTCGAGCATCGGCGCGGAGATCTCACCCGTGTACGCGCCCTGGAGCTCATGATGGACCGTCTGCGCCCCGATCCCGATATCCGGATCCGTGGTCGACAAGGCATCGCGAACGCTCGCCAGAGCGACGAATGGTGGACAGATGACCCGGATGACGTCACTCACGCGTGTCCGGGCCGCGATGGTCGCGGCCAGCTCGGCTGCGTCGGCCGGGGTCGTATGCATCTTCCAATTGGCGGCGATGACCACGTCTCGCATCCCGGCCATCATGCCAGAGCGGGACGGATCGAGCCCTCGCTCGGCTGATCGAGCGCGGCGAGCCGCTCCATTCGCTCGAGCGCCCGCTGGACGGCCGAGCGATGGATGTCCAGCCGCTCTGCCAGTTCCCCGAGGCTGGCCTCCGGCGTTTCGCGGCGTGCGTCGGCCACCATCCGGACGAGGTACGGCTGGGATGACAGCCGGCCATCCCGGTCGAGCGTGTCGATCGCATCGAGCTGGCGCCCGGCGGCCGCAACGGCGCGCTGGAGATTCGCCGAATTCGGCGTTGAGCACGCGGTTCAGTTCACCACGCAAGGCCCTCGACACCTGCCGCGCCTCGACTTCGAGCAAGGCTCCACTGGCTCCGATCCGGCGCAGGAAAGTCCCGACCGCTTCCCCATTCTTCGAGGTGACCACGCCTCTTCCCCGTCGGACCCGCCAGGACACCGGCAGCCCGAAGTCGGTCAGCCGGGCGGCGAGCGCCGGGGCGTCCGACCGTCCGACCACGAATTCGAGGTGGGTCCGACCACCGGCCAGGCTGAGCGAGCCCCGGGCAAGGAACCGCCCCCGCGCCCAGGCGGCACGACAGTGGTCAGCGGCCGTCGCCCAATCGAACCCTGCCGTCGTGGCGGGCGCTTCCATCCGTCCGAGACGATGCTCCAGACGAGCGACGGATGCCTCACGGCCGATCGGTGGGGGGCCAAGACCGTCGAGCTCGGCGACCCGATCGCACGGTCTTGCAGGATCGATCGCCGCAAGCTCATCCCGCAGGTCGGCGACGAGGTCCCGTTCGGATGTGGCCACGGTCAGGCAGAGCGGCTTGCGGCCCGGCCGGTCGGACGGCGGCGTACCCCGGATTCGGTCTCGAACGCGTGCATGATCGCGGAGGCCAGGCGCGCCGGATCGTGGTGGCGACGATTCGACGGATCGACCACTGCATCGAGGACGAGTCGAGGCCGGGATCCTCCGACCGGTGGCCAGGTCAGCGCCACCGGGACGGACCCGTCCGCAGCCGCGAATGGTTCGAGGTCGTTGTTGGCCAGGACGATATCGATCAGCCCGGGGAGCGTGTGCGCGTCGATCGCGTCGACGTGACGGCCAAGATCGAAGCCCGCGGTCTCGCCGGACTGCGTGGCGACGTTGCAGACGAACAGGCACGGCGCCGTGGCGCCCGCAACTGCCTCCCGGATGGCGGGGATAAGCAGACTCGGCAAGAGGCTCGTGTACAGGCTGCCCGGCCCAACCACGATCAGGTCTGCCTCGCTGATCGCCTCGATCGCGGACGCCGACGGCTCGACGTCCTTCGGGCTGATCCACACGCGATCGATCCCGGTCGTCCGCATGATCTGCGACTGGCCGTCGACGACGGTGCCGTCCACCCGACGGGCGTGCAGGGTGATCGGCGTCGACGAGACGGGGACGACCTGACCCCGGACCGCCAGGATCCGGTTCATCATCCGGATCCCACCCTCGAAGTCGCCATCCTCCACGGCGGTCATGGCCGCGATCAGCAGGTTCCCGAGCGCATGACCGGCGAGTCCCCCGGGGCGGTCAGGGAACCGGTACTGGAGGACGTCGCTCATGAGTGGCTCGGCGTCGGCCAGGGCGACGACACAATTGCGGATGTCGCCGACCGGTGGGATCCCGAGTTCATCGCGCAGGACACCGGACGACCCCCCGTCGTCCGCGACCGTCACGATCGCGGTCAGGTTGCTGGTGTGCTCCTTGAGACCGCGGAGCAGCGCCGACGATCCGGTACCGCCGCCGATGGCGACGATCCGGGGCCCGCGAGCGAGGAAGCGCTTCTGGTAGATGAGTTCGACCAGCGGCTGGTCGGGATCCGCGGCACGGAGTGGATCGGTCAGGACGTGCGCTGCGCGATAGGCGCCGACGGCAACGAGGGCGATGCCGATCGACGCGAGGACGAACCAGCGCAGTGGCGATGGGAGGAACTGCAGGGTCAGGGTATCGAGAACGGTCCCGGCGAGTCCCGTCGGAGACAGGTCACGCGTGAACTGGCGGAGGATCTGCGCGCCAGCGATCGCCAGAAGGCTGAGGCCCGCGAACCCGACCAGCAACCAGCGCTTGATCCCGATCCCCGGGGTCAACCAGCGCCGGAGGTTCATGTGCGGTCGAGCTCCCGGTGGAACACCGACACCGGTCCGTAGTCCTGGTCGCGCAACCAGGAGGCGAGTTCTTCGCCCACCACGATCGAACGGTGGAAACCGCCGGTACAGCCGATCGCGATGGTCAGGCGTGTCTTGCCCTCGGCGATGTACGCGGGGATGGCGAACGCGAGGAATTCCTGCAGGAACGCCATGAACCGTCCAGCCACCGGTTGCTCGAGCACGAAGCTGCGGACTTCCTCGGTGAGCCCGGACAGGGGGCGCAGCCCCGGCACGTAGTACGGGTTCTGCATGAACCGCACGTCGAAGACGAGGTCGGCCTCCAGCGGGACGCCATGCTTGAACCCGAAGCTGATCAGCTGGAATGCGAGTTGATCCGCCCGGACCTCACTTGCCAGCGCGGCGAACAGGCGCTCGCGGAGCTGACGCAGCGACATGTCCGACGTATCAAGGACGACATCGGCCTCGGTCCGGACGATCTCGAGGCGGCGGCGCTCCTCGGCGATCGAATCGGCGAGTCCTCGCTCGTCGCCGAGCGGATGTCGATGTCGGGTCTCGCTGAAGCGCCTGATGAGCACCTCATCCGAGGCCTCCAGGAAGACCACCCGAGGACGGATCCCGCGACCCTCCAGGGCACCACGCATCGCCGCGAGGGCCAGGGTGGCGTCGCCGGCCCGGACGTCGACGACGATCGCGACCTTGGCGAACCGGTGGCGATCGGAAGAGACCAGGTCCGCGAGCTCTGGTAGCAGCTCGCCGGGCAGGTTGTCGACGACCGTGTAGCCGAGGTCCTCGAACAGCTTCGCTGCCGCTGTCTTGCCGCCCCCCGACAGCCCGCTCACGATGACGACGGCCGGGTCCGTCACCGCGTCGATCGGCGGGCGGGGTTCGACCTCGTCGTTCACTTACCGCTGCGCCGGATGAAGATGATCGTCAGCTCGAACAAGAGGTACATGGTCCCACCGAGCACGAAGGGACTCACCAGGTCCCCGCCGGGCGTCACGACTGCTGCGAAGATCGAGATACCGAGGATCACCATCCGGCGCGCGGAGGTCAATCGCTTCGACGTCACGATCCCGACGGTCGACAGCCCGACGAGCAGGATCGGGAACTCCATCACCAGGCCGAAGGCGAGGAACATCGTGGTGACGAAGTCGAAATACTGGCCGGCCGCAGGGCGCGCCTGCAACGTGTCGTCGGTGAAACTGAACAGGAACTGGATCGCGAACGGCAGGACGACGTAGGCGATGAGCACGCCGATGCCGAAGAACACCAGCGCCATCGGGATCCACGGCCGCACGAGTTTCCGCTCCTTCGGCGTCAGGCCAGGAGCGATGAACGCCCACAACTGGTACAGCAGGACGGGCATCGCCAGGATCACCCCGATGACCAGCGCGATCTTGACCTGGATGACGAACGCGTCCCCGACGCCCAGAACCTGGAGTGGGATATCGCCGAGTGGGAGCTGCAGCCAGAGGCGGACCTGTGGCGCGGCGAACCAGCCGATGACCGACGCGATGGCGACGGCGATGATCGCCCGGAAGATCCGCTTGCGCAGCTCCCCCAGATGATCGAGGAGCGACATGACCGACTCGTCGCCGGGCGTGGCCGCCGGGTTCGATGGCGGCTCTGGATCAGGTGTCGATGGTCGTCCGGTGACACCCGGCTCGAGCAGGGCGTCGGCGTCGGCCATGATCGAGGGTGGGCGCCCAGCTAGCCGGCGACGGTGGTCTGGTCGGTCGGGGCGGCCGGGTCAGGGGCGGCGACCTGAGCCGGGGCAGCCTCGGGGGCCGCAGCCGCGACCGGGGCGGGGGCCGCAGCCGGGGCGACCTCAGGGGCGGGGGCCGCAGCCGGGGCGACCTCAGGGGCGGCAACCGGGGCAGAGGGGGCGACCTGCGCCGCGACGGCGACGGCCGGTGCGACCTGCGCAGGGGACGGCGCGGCCGCCTGTGCCGGGGCCGCCTGTGCCGGGGCGGGCGGGGCGACCTGCGCGGGCGGAAGCGGCGAGGTGTCCACGTTGACGTTGACCGCCTCCTGGACGTCCGCAGATGCCTTTCGGAATTCCTTGATGCTCTTGCCCAGCGCGGCCCCGACGTCCGGCAGTTTGCCGGGTCCAAGAATGAGGAGCGCGATCACCAGGATGATGACCAGCTCAAGAGGTCCAGGGGTAGGCATGATCGTCGATGCTCCTGCGAAATCAGGGTTCCGGGTTGCCCTTCCGATGGGTGATGATCGGGCGCTTCATGCGCCGAAGTAGCCTAGCACAGGGAGTCGCGAAGCCCAGTCGGCGGCGGCCGCGGCCAGACGAGCCCCGAGGTCGCTCGGGGCACCCGCTGGCGCGTCGCCGATGGCCGAGCCGCTGATCGCGCGCGACACGTTCACCAGGAGTCCCCCGCCGACGCCGTCGCCCGCGGGGGCGGCCGTCGCCGGTCCCGCGGCAAGGACCGGCTCGATTTCGCCACCCTGGGCGCCGATGCCGGGCACCAGGAAACCCATCCCCGGGGCGACCTGGCGGATCGCGCGCAGTTCTGCCGGAGCCGTCGCCCCGACGACGAGACCGACCGTCCCGCCCGGACCCCATGAGGCGGCCCGCCTCGCGACCCGGAGGTGCAGCGGTTCCGCAGGGGCGTCGATCGTCGGATCCTCGGCGACCATCAGGTTCTGGAGTTCGGCGGCACCTGGGTTCGATGTTCGGCACAGGACGTAGGCGTACCGATCCAGACGCTCCAGCAGCGGGGTGATGGCGTCCCCACCCGGGTATGGGTTGACCGTCACCGCGTCGGCGCCGAGGACATCGAACAGCGCGATGGCATGTCGCTTCGCCGTGGAGCCGATGTCCGCGCGCTTTGCGTCCATGACGACCGGGATGGCGGACGGGATGCGGCCCCGGATCCGCTCGAGTGCAGCCAGACCGGGCGCACCGAACGACTCGTAGAAGGCCAGGTTCGGCTTGATCGCCGCGGCAAACGGGCCAGCGGCTTCGACGATGAGATCCACGAACGCCTCCACGCCCCGGACATCGGGCGAGAAGCCGGCCGGCAACGCCGCTGGATCCGGGTCGAGGCCGAGGCACAGGACACTGCCAACGGCCTCGGTCCGCCGGGCGAGCCGCTGCAGGTAGGTCGTCGTCATTGCGGTGTCGTCGACGTGTCGGGCGAGGCCGTGACGGCCGGGATCGGCGTCGGCGTCGGTGTCGGCAGCTGGTCCGGCGGGACGAACCAGTGAGGTCGTGAATCTCCGTCCAACCCAGAGGCTTCGGTCAAGTCGATCACGTCCTTGACGGTCCAGTTCGGCCCGATGCCGTCGAGTTGGGCCAGCTTGAGATCGACGATCTGGCCCCGAAGGTGCAGGAAGGCGATCGAATCGCCGACGGGCGACCAGACCGGAGACCACGATGAGCCGTCACTCGTGACGCGCATCAGCTCGCGGCCGGATCCGGCATCGAGGATGACCACGTCACTGCCGAAACTGGTGGTCTTGGTCGCCGCCACGTACCGACCGTCCGGGGAATAGGCGGGCTCGATGTAGCCGGCCGTGGTGAATGGCGTGGCCTTGCCTTTGGTCACGTCCCAGCGGTAGATGACCGCCGCGCCCTTCGCGCCGTTCCGATCGTTCCGCACATACAGCAGGAACTTGCCGTCGGGACGCCAGGCCGGGTCCTGGTGCCCGAGCGGGGCCGTTTCGGGCAGGTTGGGAATGAGCGACTTGCCCGAATCGATGTCGTAGAACTGGAGGATGACGTCGCTCTGCGAGGGGTTCGGTCGGTCGGACACGATCGCGAGCGTGTGGCCATCCGGAGAGAGGACCGGCTGTCGGATCCAGGCGTGCCAGGTGTTCCCGCCGATCTTGACCTTGCCGTTGAGCACGCGCACCGCGTTCCCGCTGCCGTCGGCCGGGATCTGCATCACCGAGGGCACGCTCATCTGGTAGTCACGGAGGACGCCGCCAGCCGGCCAACGGCCGGTGTCGTCGACGGTCCGGATGAAGTAGATCGACTGACCGTCGGGAGCCCATGACGGCATCGAGTCGTTTCCACCGGTCGTCACCTGGTGGGCGGACTTGCCCGTCTGGACCCAGATATTGCCGGCCTTCGCGTAGACGATCGACCCGGGGATGGTGTCGGCCACATCGGGGACGACGACGATATTCGAGGGCGTCGGCGTCTGGGTATCGACGCCGGTCCCGTCGCCGATGGCGCCGCCCGGATCGTTGCCGGTCCCGGTGGTGCCGCCCACGAATGGGACGCTGCCGTTGAGGAGGCTCAGGGTGACGAGGGCAACGATGATGAGCCCGATCACGGACAAGGCGGGCGCCAGCCACCGATCCATCGAGCGGGGCGCCACCGAGCGGTTCACGAGGCCAGCCCGGCGAGGAGCGGCGCAGCCGGCGACCCGAGGATCGCGGCCGCCGCCGGGTGGCTGCCGGACGAGGCGACGTCCCGGATGTCCAGCTGGAGCGACTCGAACCCTCCGAAGTGCCGGCTGGTCAGCCGGGCGACAACGTCCAGCCGGTCGCCTTCATGGACGACTTCGGCGATGTCCGCGCGCCCGAAGGCGATGCCATCGAGGACATCCCGATCGCGCCGCAGGGTCAACTGGCTGTGACCGCCCGTCGCGGCGCGAACCCGGGTCACGGTGAGCCCGAGCACCGCCACGAGCGGATCGGGGTTCCCCGGACCACACGGGGCCAGGCCGGCGAGCTCTCGATAGAGCCCGTAATCCACATCCCGTGCCGGCAGGGCAAGGTCGATCGCGATCGATCGCCGAGGATCTGGTGGCGACGACGCAGCCGCCAGTTCCAGGAAGCGCGCCTGGAATTCGTCCCATCGATCCGTCCGGATCTCGAACCCGGCAGCGCCGGCATGTCCGCCGAACCGGACGAACAGATCGCCGCAGCGCTCCAGTGCCGCGCCAAGATCCATCGAGCCGTCGCTCCGACACGAGGCCCGGACAACGTCCCCGAGGTCGGACCCGACGACGGCCGGCCGGCCACGATCGTCGACGAGACGGGCGGCGACCAGCCCGACGATCCCGACCGACCAGGGGCCCCGAACGACCGTGGCGGCCGCCCCGGGGTCGTCGTTCTCCACGGCGACCCGCGCTTCCGTCACGGCTGACTTCATCAGGTCGCGGCGCGTCAGGTTGGCGGACTCCAACGCGTCGGCATGGACTGCCGCGTCGACCGGGTCCTCGGCCAGCAGGAGTCTGGCGGCCGCCATCGCCTCGCCGACCCGACCGGCCGCGTTGAGCCGCGGGGCGATCGCGAACGAGACGGTCTCGAGATCCACCGCCGACGGGGCCGTGCGGGCGCGTTCGAGCAATGCGGCGATCCCGGGGCGCGGGGTGGTCTGCAACAACGCGAGCCCGATCCGAGCGATCGAGCGGTTCTCGCCGATGACCGGGGCCACGTCCGCCACGCTGCCGATGGTGGCCAGATCGGCAAGCCCAAGGGCCGCGGTTGGGCCGCCTGGTTCGTCCGCGAGCAGGAGCTGGGCGACCTTGAAGGCGACGCCACTCCCGGCCAGTCGACGATCCGGATAGGTGGAATCCGTTCGGTGCGGATTGACGATCGCGAGGGCCGCCGGGAGGACGGGCGGCACGCGGTGATGGTCCGTGACGATCACGTCCAGGCCCCGGGTATTCGCCTCGGCGATCTCTGCGACGCTCGTCGTACCGCAATCTACGGTGACGATCACGGATGCACCGGCTGCGACCGCGGCATCGACCGCGGCCATCGACAGCCCATGTCCCTCCTCGAGGCGACTCGGGACATACGGTTCCACGGCGACACCGAAGCGGCGCAGCGCGATGGTCATGATGGCCAGCCCGGTCAGGCCGTCGGCATCGAAGTCTCCGAAGACCTGGACCCGCTCGCCGGCCGATCGCGCCCGCCGCATCCGGTCGAGGACGATGGCCGCATCGGGCAGGGCCGATGGATCGTGGAGGCCGTCCATCGGGTCCCCGAACCAGGCGGTCAGGTCATCGTCCGACGTGGCCCCGCGCGCTGCCAGCAAGCCGGCGAGTCGGGCGGTGATCCCATGCGCCTGGGCAGTATCGGTGGTCGGTGTCGCCTCGCTGGCCGGTGCCGGGAACGTCCACCGAAAACGAGGCTCGATCACGTCGTCAGGATGCCACGGAGCGCTGCACCGCGGATCCATCGAGGCTTCGTGCCACGACCTCAGGTCGCGGTGTGGCGGACGCGCGGCGTCCTCGCCGTGGCCACGCGACCATGACGCCGGTCGTCCCAGAGCTGCCAGTCGACCAGCAATGGACTGGCCACGAAGATCGACGAGTACGTGCCCGAGATGATCCCGAGGAGCAGCGCCAGCACGAAGTCGCTGATCGCGGCCCCACCGAACAGGAGCAGGGCGAGCAGGGTCAGCACGACGGTCAGGCTGGTCATGATCGAACGGCCGAAGGTCTGCAGGATCGAGTGGTTGACGATAGCGGCGAACGGCTCGCCGGCGTGGCGCGCCTTGTTCTCGCGGATGCGATCGAAGACGACGATGGTGTCGTGGACACTGAAGCCGATCACGGTCAGCATGGCCGTCACGAACAGGGCATCGATCTCGACGTTGAAGAACGTGCCCAGGATCGCGAAGATCCCGAGGACGACGATCACGTCATGGAGGAGCGCGACGAGGGCCGCGACGCCGAACTTGACGTCTCGGAAGCGGTAAGTGATCCAGGCCAGGATCCCGATCGATCCGACCAGGATGAGCACCAGGGCCTGGCTGATCAGGTCGCTGCTCACGACGGCACCGATGGTCGTCAGGCTGCGTTGTTCGGCGATCGGTCCGAGTTCGGTTTCGAGCGCAGCCGCGATCGTACCGAGGGTGCCTTCCGTGGGGATCTTCGTATTCCCCGACGCAACCGGCGGGAGTGAAGGCGAGGCCGACGGCGCGACGCTACCGCTCGGAGCGGCGCTTGGGCTCGGCGACGCGCTGGCACTCGGGATCGGACTCGGAGAGGCGCTGGGCGCCGTCGAGGCACTCGCTGACGAGCCCGGGCTGGCGCTCGCGCCCGAGGTCGGAGCTGCGCTCGCGCTCGGCGCGGGACTGGCCGTCGGGGCTGCGCTGGCCGCCGACGAGGCACTCGCTCCGGGCGAACCCGAGGCGGTCGGCAACGTGGCGACCGGGGTCGGCGACGGAGCCGGTGCAAGGTCGGTCAGCTTGACCGTCTTGATCTCGATGAAGCCGGAACCGGTGCTGACCGCGACGGCTGCCAGCCCGTGTTTGGCGAAGACTTCTTCGACCTGGTCGGGAGTGACGGACGCGTCCTCGAACCGGATCTCCCACTTCGTCCCACCGGTGTAATCGATGGTGAACTGCAGGCCCGCGTCCGTGAACGGGGTCAGCAGGATGAAGAAGAGGCCCGGGATGGTGACGGCGAGCGAGAGGAGATAGAACCAGCGCCGTTTCCCGATGACATCAAACACGCCCGCGCGCCTCGCGTCGGGAGCTCGGTCGGATGGCCCCGAGGGCGACGAATTCGTCATCGCGCATGCCGTACAACGACGGCTTCCGAGCCCATTCCCGTCGGACCATCCAGCGCAGGATCGTGCGGGTGACGACGATCGCGCTGAACATCGAGACGAGGACGCCGATGATCAGGACCAGGGCGAACCCGCGGATGACCGACGAACCGAAGGCATACAGGATGGTCGCCGTGATCAGGCTCGACACGTTCGAGTCGAGGATCGAGTTCCAGGCTCGGTTGAAGCCGGCCTCGACCGCGGCCGGCAACGACTTCCCGACCCGCAGCTCTTCCTTCATCCGTTCGAAGATGAGGATATTGGCATCGACCGCCATGCCCACCGAGAGCACGAAGCCAGCGATCCCTGCCAGGGTGAGGGTCACCGGGATGAGCCGGAAGATCGCGTACATCACGATCGTGTAGTAGATCAGGGCGAAGCTCGCAACCGCTCCGGGCAGCCGGTAGTAGATGAGCATGAAGGCGAAGACGAGGGAGATGCCGATCAGACCGGCGATCACCGTCTGGACAAGGAACTGGGTGCCGAGGGTCGCGCTGATGGTCTCGCTCGACAGAGCCGTGATCGGGAACGGCAGCGAGCCGAACTTGAGGACGGTGACGAGCTGGGTCGCCGCCTGGGCGGTGAAGCCGGACAACCCGCCGCCGGTGATCTGGACATTGCCGTTCGGGATGGAGTTCTGGATGACGGGTGCGGAGATGACCGTCCCATCCAGGGTGATCGCGAAGTAGTCGCCGATATGGTCCTTGGTGTATTCGGCGAACTTGGCGCGGCCCTCATCCTTGAGCACGAAGTCGACGGCTGGACGGCCGTTCGTGTCCGTGCCGACGGTGGCCGACGAGACCTGGTCGCCACTGAAGGAGGGCGGGTACTTCACAAGGTCAAGGATCTGACCCTCGGACACCTGGGTCTGACCGAGCGGCACGAAGTCGAGGCGGCCGGTCGTCCCGACCAGCTTGCGCACCGCTTCCGGATCCGTGACGCCCGGGAGTTCGACGACCACGCGGTCCGAACCCTGGGTGGTCACGACGGGTTCGGAGACACCCGTGGTGTTGACGCGGCGCTCGACGATGTCCTTGATGACCGCCATGTCACCGGCGCTCGGCGATTTGCCATCGACCGGCTGGGCCTGGTACTCGACCCGCAGCCCGCCCGACAGGTCGAGGCCGAGTTTCGTCTCGACCGTCCGCCAGACGCCATCAGTGCTCGACGAGTCCGGCAACTGGAGCCCGGGCACGAAATCGATGGCCAGGGCGAAGATACCGATGAGCAGGATCAGGATCGGACCGGCTTTACGCATCGAGGCGGGATGTTACAGGGTCTTGGGCGTGAGGGTACATCTGGGCAAGGTTCCTCGGGCATTCGACCACCCATCGGGTCGATCCCCATCACCCTACCGTCCGGCGGTAGCGATGGGGTCAAGGGAATGGTGAAGAACTCGACACGGAGCCGGGAGGGAGGTGGCACCGGGTCGTGCGCTCAGGCCTCGAGATTCGCCTTGATCTTCGCTGCCAGCGATGGCCCGATCCCCGGGACGGCGGCGATCTGCTCGACAGGTGCATCCCGGACCCGCTTGATCGATCCGAAGACCTTGAGCAACTCCCGTTTGCGCTTCGCCCCCACCCCGGGGAGGTCGTCGAAGCCCGAGCGGACGCTGCGCTTTGCCCGCAGGTTGCGGTGATAGGTGATCGCGAAACGATGGGCCTCGTCGCGAAGGCGCTGGACCAGGTAGAGCGCCGGCGAGGTCGTCGGGAGGAGGATCGGCTCCGTCTCGCCAGGGAGGAACAACTCCTCCCGTTCCTTCGCCAGGCCGGCCATCGGCAGGTCGTGAAGGCCGAGTTCGTCGAGCACGGCCTTTGCCGCGCTGACCTGGCCCTTGCCGCCGTCGACGATGACGAGATCGGGCATGGCCCAGCGCCGCGCCTCCTCCACCCCTTCCTCACCGTGCCGGGCGTTGCGGAATCGCCGCCTGAGGACCTCCTGGTGGCTGGCGAAATCGTTCGCGCCGGTGACGGTCTTGATCCGGAACCGGCGGTACTCACCGGAACGCGGCTTCCCGTCTTCGAACACGACCATGCTGCCGACCGACTCGGCCCCCTGGAAGTTGCTGATGTCATAGCACTCGATGCGCAGGGGCGGGCCGGCCAGTCCGAGCGCATCGGCCAATTCCTCGAGGGCGGCCAGCGTCTTGCCCTGGTCGGCCAGCCAGCGGGCCTGTTCCCGGGCCAGCGTCTCGGTCGCGTTCCGGGTGGCGAGGGCGAGGAGTTCCCGCTTCTCGCCGCGAACGGGGACCCGCAGGTGAACGGGTCCGCCCCGCCGGTCCGCGAGGAATGCCTCCACATCTGGCCCGTCCTCGATGCCGGCAGGGACGTAGACCTCACGCGGGATCGACCCGGCCCGAGCGTAGTACTGCTCGAGGAAACTGGACAGCACCTCGTCATCGGAGGCGTCCCGGGCCGCGTCCAGCAGGAAGACGTCGCGACCGATCATCTGCCCATCGCGGATCACGAACAGCTGGATCGCCGCCTGGTTATCCTGCCGGGCCATGCCGAGCAGGTCGAGCTCGGTCTTCGCGAAGGCGGCCATCTTCTGGCTCTCCATCGTCCGCTCGATGGCCCGGATCTTGTCGCGCAGGACGGCCGCACGCTCGTAGTCGGTCCGTTCGGCGGCAGCGGCCATTTCCGACCGAAGAGCCCTGACCAGGGTCTCCTGGCGTCCCTCGAGGAAGAGTTCGACCTGGTCGATGTCGGCCCGATAGTCGGCCTTGCCGATGGCCGTGATGCAGGGACCCTGGCAGCGCTTGATGTGATACAGGAGGCACGGCCGTTGCAGCGCGCGGACGCCGTCGGTGATGTCGATCGTGCAGGTCCGGAACGGGAACAGGCGGCGCACGAGATTCATCGATTCGTCGACGCTCGAGGCGGATGCGTACGGACCGAAGTAGCGACTGCCGTCGTTGACGAGCTTGCGGGTGCGCTCGACCCGCGGGAAGTCGTCGCTCAGGGTCACCTTGATGTAGGGATAGCTCTTGTCGTCCTTGAGGCGGACGTTGAACCGCGGTCGATACCGCTTGATCAGGTTGGCCTCGAGGAGCAACGCCTCCGAGACCGAATCCGTCTGGGTGACCTCGACGTCGACGACCTTGTCGATGACGCTCCGAATGCGATGGATCTCGCCACCGGGCGCCTGCTTCTGCCAGTAGCTCCGGACGCGGCTCCGCAGGCTCTGGGCCTTGCCGACGTAGACGACATCGCCGCGGACGTCCTTCATCAGGTAGACGCCGGGTTTGTCGGGGAGTCGGGCCAGGGCTGACTGGAGTTCGGGGGTCACATCTCGATGCTACGGCAAGCACGGGTGATCCGCGGATGAGGGCTGTCAGCGACGATCCGACGATGCACCCTGCGGTCACCGATCGGCTCGCTCGCCTGGCGCCGGACCAGCGGGCCGCCGCGACGTCACCGCCCGGGCCGGCGTTGTGTATCGCGCCCGCCGGATCGGGCAAAACCACGACCCTCGTGGCCCGGGCGGCTTGGCTGATCGATGGCGGCACGCCCCCGGAACAGATCCGGGCGATCACGTTCAACAAGCGGGCGGCGGTCGAGATGACCGAGCGACTCGATGCGGCGGTCGACCCGCTCGGCGTCGATCCGGGCGCCGTCCGGGTCCGGACCTTCCACGCGCTCGGGCGCGAGATCCTTCGGGATGCCGGCGTGCCGGTGGATCCCCTGGCCGATCGCGCGGCGATCCTGGCCGAGGTCGCCCCGTGGGCCGATGAACCCGCCCTCCTCCGCCTCGACACCGTCGTGTCGCGTCTCAAGGTCGAGCTCGGCGTGACCGCAGCCGACGTCGCCGCCGACCCCGACGCCGGCCCGATGGCCCGGGCCTTCGTCGACTATGAGGCGGCGATCGCGGCATCCGGCGGCCTCGACTTCGACGACCTGATCCTCCGGGCGATCGACCGTCTCGAACGCGACGACGCCCTCCTTCGCCGCTGGCGCACGCACTGCACCGAACTCCTCGTCGATGAGGTCCAGGACGTCGATCGGGCCCAACTCCGGCTGGCGCTGCTGTTGGCGGCCCCGGCGAACCGGATCTTCCTGGTCGGCGACGACGACCAGTCGATCTACGGTTGGCGTCTGGCCGACGTGCGCCGGATCCTCCGCCTGGAAGCGTTGCTGCCCGGACTCAAGCGGGTCGATCTCGAAGTCAATTACCGCTGCCCACGCCCCGTGGTCGAACGTGCCGTCCGCCTGGTCGAACACAACGACGAGCGTTTCGCGAAGACGATCCGGGCCGGCCCGTCATCGGCCGGGCACCTGATCCTCGCGCCCGACCCGGCGGACGAAACGGTCCGCGTCGAGCGAGTGGTGCGGTCGTGGCCGGATGACGACTCCACCCGCGCGATCCTGGCTCGGACCAACCGTGAACTGCTTCCCGCCGTCGTGGTCGCGCTGCTGCTCGGTCTTCCATTCCGGGCGCCCCGGATCGAATTGCTCGTCGAGTCGCCCTTGCTCGACGAGGTGCTGGGGCAGGCTCGGTCCGTGGCGACGTCGGCGCCGGGGCTCCCGACGCTTGCCGTGGTTGGGGCCGTGCGCGACGCCGCCGGAACCGATGGCGCGCGACGAGAGCTGACGACCGCGCTCCTCGGCTGGGCGATCGGCCATCCGGATCTCGAAAGCCTCGTCGACGCCATCGAGGACACCCGAGCCCGCCTGGCCGATCTCCGTCGCGATGACGCACCGTTGACCCTGGCCACCGCCCACGCCACCAAGGGGCTCGAATTCGACCACGTCCTGGTCGTCGGTATGGAGGCTGGCCGCTTCCCGAGTGCCCGAGCCGTCAGCCAGGCCGAGGATCCCATCCGCGCCCTGGAAGAGGAACGACGGCTCGGCTACGTCGCCTGGACCCGCGCCCGTCGGTCGTTGGTCCTCCTGTACGATCCGGCGGTCCCATCGCCGTTCCTGCTCGAGGCGTTCAGTCCTGCAGAGCTCGGTCTGCGGCCCGCGCCCGGTTCAGCTCCCTGAGGAGCCGGTCGACCGCGTCGAGGAATGGCTCGGTCAACTCGGCCGGCAGGACATCGCGGATCGAGTCCTTGACCCCGTACGCCGCTCGGCAGCGGATCGCCGTCGTGCGCAGGGCGATCGGCTCGTCATCGCGCAGGTGGTCCGGCAAGGGCTCGAGGTACGCGATCCAGCGATCGGACCCGATCTCGCGGGCGGCGCCCAGGAGCCGATCGGCCAGCCGCGCGGCTGCAAGACCGAGATCGTCGATGGCGGGGTATTCGTGACGCGGTGCCCGGCGCGGCGCCCCGACGGATCGTCCGTCGGTCATCCGTGCTCAGTCATCCGCCGGCTTGGTTCCAAGGATGCCGACGCCGCCGTCGGCCTTGTCCGGCGGCGCCACGAGCAGCAGGGGCAGCCGCTTGCGCTCGGACCCGTTCACCAGGATCCGGAACGAATAGTCGCCGGGCGCCGGGAAGGTCAGGTTCCAGAGGTCGATCGAGAAGGTCAGGACAGCATCGCGGGCATCGTGCTGGCTGCGCGCCTTCAGGCTCCCCGTCGCCCCGGCGACCTCGCCGCCGTCCGGATCCAGCAGCACGAACCGGATCTCGTGCTCGCGATCGGTCTCCGGGGATGTCACCTGCAGCCCGATGACCAGCGCGAGGTGCGGGTGCCGAAGCGGGAACCGTCGGCCCCCGATCCGGGCGACCCCACCGCCGAGGACGTGGAACTTCTGGCCTGGGACCGTCTCGGCGGCATCGGCGAGGAAGGCGAAGTCGATATCGGGCATCTGCCTATGCTAGCCGCCGATCGGTCCCGGTGCGCCAGGATGCGGTCAACGCGCCCGCGCGGCCGCCGCCCGCTTCCTCGATGGCGCCAGCCGGATCACCTTGCCGGTCGCGCGACCGTTGTCCGTCCCTCCCCGGCCGGCCTCGTCAGCGAACGTCACGTCGGACAACGGGACCAGCGGTTCACCGCGAAGGACGCGGGCGAGATATTCCCCGGTCGCCGATCCCCTGGCCGACGCGATCGCCTCCGGGGTCCCCTCGGCGACGATCCGACCACCCCGGTCGCCTCCCTCCGGTCCAAGATCGACGATCCAGTCTGCCGTCTTGATGACGTCCAGGTTGTGCTCGATGACCAGGACCGTATTGCCGCTGTCGACCAGGCGATGGAGGACCTGGAGCAGCTTCTCGACATCGGCGAAGTGGAGGCCCGTCGTCGGTTCGTCAAGGACATACAAGGTGCGGCCGGTCGCCCGTCGGGACAGCTCGGTCGACAGCTTGACGCGCTGCGCCTCTCCACCCGACAGGGTCGTGGCCGGTTGCCCAAGATGGACGTATCCCAGCCCGACATCATTGAGCGTCTGGAGCTTTGCCCGGACCTTGGGCACGGCGTTGAAGAAGTCGAGCGCCTCGGCGATGGTCATCTCGAGGACGTCCGCGATCGACTTGCCCTTGTAGTGGACCTCGAGGGCTTCGCGGTTGTAGCGCTTGCCGAGGCAGACCTCGCACGGGACGTAGACATCGGGCAGGAACTGCATCTCGATCTTGAGGATGCCGTCGCCCTTGCAGTGCTCGCAGCGGCCACCTTTGACGTTGAAGCTGAACCGACCGGGCGTGTAGCCACGCAGGCGCGACTCCGGAACGCCGGCGAACAGTTCCCGGATCGTCGTGAACAACCCGACATAGGTGGCCGGGTTCGACCGTGGTGTGCGACCGATCGGGCTCTGGTCGATCTCGATGATCTTGTCGATGTGCTCAGCACCTTCGAGCGCGTCGTAGGCCCCGACCGGTTCGCGTGAACCGTTGAGTTCCCTGGCAAGCGCGCGATACAGGACCTCCGTCACCAGCGTGCTCTTGCCGCTGCCCGATACCCCGGTGACGGCCACGAATGTCGCCAGTGGAACGCGCAGATCGAGGTCTCGCAGGTTGTGCTCGCGGGCCCCCCGCACGGTCAATGTCTTGCCGCTGCCCGTCCGCCGGGTCTCCGGGATGGGCACGGCCCGTTCGCCCCGCAGGAACGCGCCGGTGATCGACCGCGGCTCGGCCAGGACGGCCTCGAGCGGCCCGTTGGCGACGATCTCTCCTCCATGCTCCCCTGCCCCGGGCCCGATGTCGACGACCCAGTCGGCGGTCCGGATCGTCTCTTCGTCGTGCTCGACGACGAGGACCGTGTTGCCGAGGTCGCGGAGCCGGGTGAGGGTCGCGATCAACTTCGCGTTGTCGCGCTGGTGGAGACCGATCGACGGCTCGTCGAGGATGTACAGGACGCCCATCAGGGTCGTCCCGATCTGGGTCGCCAGTCGGATGCGCTGGGCCTCGCCACCGGACAGGGTCACGCTGGTCCGGTCGAGGGTCAGGTAGTCCAGTCCGACATCGACCAGGAACCCGAGTCGTGCGCCGATCTCCTTGAGCAACTGGTGGGCGATCGTCCGTTCCCGGTCGGTCAGGGTCGCCTCGAGATCCGATGACCAGCGCAGCGCGTCCGTGATCGACATCGTCGAAACGTCCCAGACGTTGCGCTTGCCGATCAAGACCGCGAGGATCTCCGGCCGGAGCCGCTTCCCATGGCAGACCGGGCATGGCCGACTGACCATGAACTTCTCGAGTTCGGCCTTGATGTAGTCGGAATCCGTCTCGCGGTATCGACGCTCGAGGTTCGTGACGACGCCTTCGAACGTGGCCTTGTACGTATTCTCGCCCCGCTCCGTCCGGTACCGGACGATGACCTTCTCGTCCTTCTTCGCCCGGAGGACGTACTCGAGCGCCTCCGCGGGGAGGTCCTGGATCGGGGCGGTGTAGTCCCAACCGTGCGCCGCGCAGATCGCTTCGAGGATCTTGAGCCGCCACGACGCGTCGGTCGGCATCCGGGCCCACGGCACGAGTGCCCCGGCGGCGAGACTCTTCGTCCGGTCCGGGATGACCAGATCCGCGTCGATCTCCAGCTTCGTGCCGAGTCCGGCGCAGCCGGGGCAGGCCCCGTGGGGCGAGTTGAACGAGAAGCTTCGCGGCTCGAGCTCGTCCGCCGTGTAGCCGTCGTACGGGCAGCTGTAGCGTTCGCTGTACCGCCGCTCTTCGAAGTCCGGCGGCTCACCGTCGCGGGGAGCCGGGGCGATCAGGACGACTCCTTCACCGAGTCGCAACGCCGTTTCGATCGAGTCGGCCAGTCGCCCGGCATCCGGATCCGGGATGGTTTCCCCGGTCTCCGGGTCGATCGGGCGGCCGTCGGCCGCCCGAGCGGCGCCATCCGGGGCCTCGGCGTGCCTGACGATGTAGCGATCGACCACGACATCGATCGAATGGCGCTTGTACTTGTCGAGTTTGGGGGCGTCCGCGATGTCGACCATCTCGCCGTCCACTCGGATCCGAACGAAGCCCTGCCGACGGGCGGCATCGAAGACGCGATCACCTTCGGTCTTGCGGTCCTTGATGAGGGGGCCTAGCACCAACAGGCGGGTCCCCTCCGGCAGGGCCAGGACCTGGTCGACGATCTGCTGGACGCTCTGCCGCTCGATGGCATGGCCGTTCGGGCAATGCGGGACGCCGATGCGGGCGAACAGGAGCCGTAGGTGGTCGTAGATCTCGGTGACCGTCCCGACCGTCGACCGCGGGTTTCGCGAAGCACCTTTCTGGTCGATCGAGATGGCCGGTGACAGCCCATCGATCTGGTCGACGTCCGGCTTCTCCATCTGACCGAGGAACTGGCGCGCATAGGCGCTCAGGCTCTCGACGTAGCGCCGCTGCCCCTCCGCGTAGATGGTGTCGAACGCGAGGCTCGACTTGCCGCTCCCGGACAGGCCGGTGATGACCACGAGCCGGTCGCGCGGGAACGCGACATCCACGTTCTTGAGGTTGTGTTCGCGCGCACCGCGCACGATGAGCTGATCCTGGGGCACAGACGAAGTGTAACGGACTCTGGACAAACCGAACACCCGTTCTGTCGACGGGTCATCCCGGCGTCTGACCCATTCACCTAGAGTGGGCGGGCGCACGAGGAGGAGACTTCGAGGATGCGGGTATCGATCCTGTTCGAGACACTTCGCGAGCGGTTGTGGCTGATCCCGGCTATCGCGACCGTGGTCGCAGCGATCCTGGCCTGGGTCCTGGTCCGGATCGACCAGGCCGTCGGCACGACACGGGCCGATCTATTCTTCTTCGGCGGTGGGCCAGACAGCGCGCGGCTCATCCTGTCGACGATCGCGGCCGCGATGCTGTCCTTCACCGGACTGGTGTTCACGGTGACGATGCTCGTCCTTCAACTCGCCTCGAGCCAGTTCTCGCCCCGGGTCACACGCACGTTCCTCCGCGACCGGAAGAACCAACTCGTGCTTGGCATCTTCGTCGCGACATTCGTCTACGCGCTGCTCGTGTTGCGGGACGTCCGGTCGGTCGACGGGGACGCGTTCGTGCCATCGCTCGCGGTCTCGGGGGCGTTCGTCCTGCTCCTGACATCGGTCGCGGCGTTCGTTTACTACATCGATCACATGGCTCATGCCATGCGCGTGTCGACGATCATCGGAAGCGTCGCGGCGGAGACGCGAGCGGCCATCGATCGGTGCTATCCGGATGGAACGGCCATGCCGCCGCGAGTGGCCGCGACGATGTCGGTCGCGACCTCGACGATCGACGCGCCGGACGATCCGGGTGTACTCCAGGGCGTCGATATCGACCGGCTCGTCCGACTCGCGGGCGCGTCCGGGACGACCCTCGAGTTCCTGACCGGCATCGGAGGATCGACCCCCGGCAACGCACCACTGGTACGCGTCCACGGCCATGGACGCGCACCGACCGACGAGGTCCTCGCTGCGATGTCGATCGGTCGGGAGCGGGCGATGGGACAGGACCCGGCCTTCGGGTTCCGGCAGCTCGTCGATGTCGCGGTGCGAGCGCTGTCGCCCGGCATCAATGATCCGACGACGGCCGCGTCGGTCATCGAGCAGCTCCACGATCTGCTCCGACGGCTGGCGGGCAGATCGATCGGCGATGGTCGGCACTTCGACGAGAGCGGTGCCTTGCGGCTGGTGCTCCCGAGCCCCGGCTGGACCGACTACCTCGAGCTCGCCTGTGCGGAGATCGCCTCGTACGGTGCGGACTCCGGCCAGATCGTCCGAGCGCTCAATCGGATGCTCCACGACCTCGAGGGCCTCACCGATGGGGATCGCCTGGCGGCCGTCCGTCGCCAGCGTGTGCGCCTGGGCCTCTACTAGCGCCGACGTCCTGACCGTTGCCCGGTCCGTTTCCGGATGTTCGGCGTGACGGTGCGATCCCAGGTCGGGCGATCCAGCCAGCGAGCCTGCCAGCCGGCTTCATCCTCATGCTCGTCGCGGATCCCGGGCAGCCAGTCGGCGATGGTCCCCTCGTCGATGCCCGGGTCGCCGTCCGTGGACCCGCCCGGCTCCTCATCGGCCGGCAGGACGGTGACGCTGGTCACCTCCATCGCCGGACTCGCGGCGATGGAGGCAGCATCGCCACGTCGCCCGCGAGCGCGATCCGCGGCACCGGTCAGTCCCCGGCCGCCCCGCGCCATCGCGGCCCGCCACGTTCGGCGGCCCGACCGACGGTGATGGAGGCGTCCTGCTCGAGGACCCGCAACCGGACCTGCTGGATCTCATCACGCAGGGCCGCAGCGCGCTCGAATTCGAGCTGCTTGGCGGCCGACCTTCATCTCCGCCTCCATCTTCGCGACGAGCGCCTCGATCTTCTTGCGGTCCGCATCGGAGAACTCGCCGCCCCGTTCCGAGGCGTACACGACGGTCGACTCGGCCACGACCCGGAGCCGCTCGTTGAGGTCGCGGATGCCCTTGACGATGGTCGTCGGCTCGATCCCGCGCTCGAGGTTGTAGGCCTCCTGGTACTCCCGACGACGGTCGGTCTCGTCCATCGCCACCCGCATCGATTCGGTGACGGTGTCGGCGTACATGATCACCTCGCCGCCGGTGTTCCGAGCGGCTCGCCCGATCATCTGGATGAGCGACCAGGCCGAGCGGAGGAAGCCTTCCTTGTCCGCATCGAGGATCGCGACCAGGGTGACCTCCGGCAGATCGATCCCCTCGCGAAGCAGGTTGATCCCGACCAGGACGTCGAAGACCCCGAGTCGCAGGTCGCGCAGGATGGCGACCCGCTCGAGCGTGTCCACCTCGCTGTGGAGGTACTGGACCTTGACCCCGAGCTCCTTGAGGTAGTCGGTCAGGTCCTCCGCCATCTTCTTGGTGAGGGTCGTGACCAACGCCCGCTCACCGCGTTCGACGCGGCCCCGGATCTCCTCGAGGAGGTCGTCGATCTGGCTCTCGGTCGGGCGGACGGAGATGTGCGGATCGACGATGCCGGTCGGCCGGATCAACTGCTGGACGATCCGCTGGCTCCGTTCGAGCTCGTACGGGCCGGGTGTCGCGCTCATGTAGATCGCCTGGTTGACCGTGGCCTGGAACTCTTCGAACGTCAGCGGCCGATTGTCCAGCGCCGACGGCAGACGGAACCCGAAATCGACCAGGATCTCCTTGCGTGTCCGGTCGTTCTTGTACATGCCCACCACCTGCGGGATCGTCATGTGCGATTCGTCGACCACCAGGAGCCAGTCCGGCGGGAAGTAGTCGAGCAGGGTCCACGGGCGGGAACCCGCCTCTCGGCGGGAGAGATGACGGGAATAGTTCTCGATCCCGGTGCAATACCCGAGCTCACGCATCATCTCGAGATCGAACGTCGTCCGCTGCCGCAACCGGGCTCCTTCCAGAGCCCGACCCTCGGCCTCGAGACCGGCGACCCGCTCCTCCATCTCCGCCTCGATGTCGACGATCGCCTCCTTGAGCTTGTCCTGCGGCGTGACGTAGTGGGTGGCCGGGTAGACGTTGACCTCCTTGCGCTCCGCCAGGAGTTCGCCGGTCAGTGGATCGAGCTCGGTGATCCGCTCCACCACGTCACCGAAGAACTCCACCCGGATGAGGGTCTCCTCCGACGCCGGCTGGAGCTCCAGGGTGTCGCCGCGCACACGGAACCGGGCACGGGTCAGCGCCTGGTCGTTGCGCTGGTACTGGAGATCGACCAGGTGGCGGAGCACCGCATCGCGCCGGTATTGCCCGCCGGTCCGGAGCTTGAGCACGGTCGCGCCGTAATCGACGGGAGCGCCGAGGCCGTAGATGCAACTGACGCTGGCCACGATGATGACGTCGCGCCGCTCGAACAGGGCATGCGTCGCCGCGTGGCGGAGCCGGTCGATCTCGTCGTTGCGGGACGAGTCCTTCTCGATGTACGTGTCGCTTCGGGGCAGGTACGCCTCGGGCTGGTAGTAGTCGAAGTAGCTGACGAAGTACTCGACCGCATTGTCCGGGAAGAACTCGCGGAACTCGGCGTACAGCTGGGCGGCCAGCGTCTTGTTATGGGCGAGGACCAGGGTCGGCTTGTTGTGCGCGGCGATGACCTTGGACAGCGTGTACGTCTTCCCGCTGCCCGTGACCCCGAGGAGTACCTGGTCCTTGAGCCCCCTGGCGAGGCCGTCCGACAGCCCCTCGATCGCCTTCGGCTGGTCCCCGGTCGGCTCGAACGGCGCAACGAGATTGAAGTCAGGCATGTGCCGCCAAGTCTACCAGTCCACGCACGAACAGAACAGGTGTTCTGGCAGGCAGATCCGTCGCGGTGGGTCGATCCCCGGCTTCGCGGTCAGGGCCGTGCGTTCCCGACGACGCGCTCGAACGCCTCGTCGACGAGCACCCGGGTCGAAACTGGCTCCCCGGAGGTATCGATCACGTGGCTCGCCCGCGACGCCAGCCGGTCGGCGAGATCGCCCTGGGTCGCGATCCGGTCGGCCGCGTCCGCGGCGATCGTTCCGCGTCCGACGAGCCGGTCCTGCTGGACTGCCGGGTCGCACGTCACCAGCCAGACTTCATCGCAGGCTTCGGCCAGGCCACCCTCCACCAACTTGATCGCCTCGATCACGACGGCGGGGGCGTCATCGGCCTCGGCGGCGGCGATGCGGTCCAGGATCCGCGGCCGGACCGCTGGGTGGATGATCGCCTCGAGGTCGCGGAGGGCCGCCGGGTCCGCGAACACGATCCTGCCCAGCGCGAGGCGGTCCAGCGTCCCGTCAGCCCGACGCAGGTCCTGGCCGAACCGACCCAGCACGGCCTCCAGCGCCGGTTCACCGGGCTCCACGACCTCGTGCGCCACATCGTCCGCGTCGATGACCACGACGCCGGTCCGCTCGCCCAGCCAACCCGCGACCGTCGACTTGCCGCAGCCGATCGGCCCGGTCAGCCCGATCCGCACGGTCATGGCGCTCGCTCCTCGACGTCGAGCCAGGCATCCTCGGCGACGCTCAGGGCCACGTCGATATCCGCCAGCTCGCTGGTGACCCGACGTAGCTCCACGAAGTTCGCCTGGACCGCCGGATCTGCCATCGCCAACTCGAGGTGACTCCGGCGCAACCCCAGCCGAGTCAACTCCCCTTCGGCAGCAGCCCGCTGTCGCTTGTACGCCTCCTTCGACAGCTTGTCCTTCTTCCCACCCTTCTTCCTGGTAGCAGCCGGCGAAGCCGCTGCCCCGCCAAGACCCGCCGGCCCGGCGGGCGTGCGGCCGTCGCGACCATGAGGCGCAGCGCCGGAGGGAGCGCCGGCCGAACGACCGCCGGACCGGCCCCCGTGCAGTCGCGCCGCCTCCTGCGCAAGGGCCGATTCGATCGTCCATCCTGCGGCCACGGCCGCCCGCCAAGCCTGATATCCGCCGTCGAACGCGACCGCCGAGCCACGGTCGACCACCCACAGCTTCTCGCACACCGTCTGCAGCAGGCGCCGGTCGTGGGAAACGACCAACAGAGTCGCCGGCGACTCGATCATGAACGCCTCGATCGCCTCCCGGGCCGGGATGTCGAGGTGGTTCGTCGGTTCGTCGAGCAGGAGGAGGTTCGAGGCCTGGATGCCAAGCAGCGCGAGCTCCAGGCGGGACCGTTCCCCGCCCGACAGCATCCGGACCTCCTTGAAGGCGTCGTCGCCCCGGAACAGGAAGCGGGCCAGGTACGCTCGAGCCTCGCCCCCGGTGACCGGGGCCGCCTCCAGGAGGGCGTCGAGAACGGTCGCCCCGGCGATCCCCGCGCTCCGGAGCTGGGCGAGATAGCCGATCTGGACCGCGTTCCCGAACCCGACACCGCCGTCGAGCGGCGGCAGGTCACCGGCGATCGTCCGCAACAAGGTGGTCTTGCCCGCGCCGTTCGGGCCGACGATCCCGATCCGCTCGCCGCGTTGCGCGGCCAGGAACGGGGCGCGGGCGACGAGCTTGGCCTCGGACGCAGCGGAACCATCGGGGGCCATCGCCCCGCGCCCAGGGAGATAGCCCACCGAGAGGCCGTCGATCCTGACCACGATCTCACCGCTTCGCGACGGACCTTCGCCGCCGAGCAATGCCGCCGTGGGGATGGCCAATCGGCGTCCAGCCTTCGGGGCATCCCGCCGCTCCGCCTCGAGTCGCTCGAGCCGGGCCTCATGCTCGTGCATCTTGCTGAACTTGCGGTGGCTCCGATAGCGCTGGACGAGTTCCTTCTCGCGCGCGATCGCCTCGGCCTGGGTCTCGACTTCCTTGACCGTCCGCGCATCACGCTCGATCCGCTGGCGGTGGTAGGCGCTGTAGTCGCCGCGGAACGCCGTCAACCGCCGGTCGCGGAGTTCCCAGACCCGGTCGACCGTGGCGTCGAGGAATGCCCGGTCGTGGGATGCCACGAGCAATGACCCGTTCCGCCGGCGAAGGTGCTCCTCGAGCCACTCGAGCGCATCGAGATCGAGATGGTTCGTCGGCTCGTCGAGGAGAAGGAGGTCCGGGTCCGCGATGACGAGCCGGGCCAGCGATGCCCGGGTCTGCTCGCCGCCGGACAGCGCCGACGGCGGTTTCGCCCATTCGTCCTTGCCGAAACCCAATCCGGTCAGGGCGCTGTCGACCCGCTGGTCCAGCGTGTAGCCCCCCAGGATCTCGTATCGATGCAGGAGGTCTGCGTAGGCATGCTCGGTCACGTGGCCGTCGCGCTCCATAGACGCGAGGCGCTCGGCCATCCGGTCGAGGTGGGCGGCGCCCGTGCGCACCGCGAGGCGCAGATCCGGCGAGGCCATGAACGCCTCGTCGAAGTGGGCTTCCTGGGCCAGGAGACCCAGGGTCAGGCCACGCTTTCGGTGGACCTCGCCTCGGTCCGGCTCGTCCCGGCCCGACGCGAGCCGGAGCAGCGTGGTCTTGCCGGCGCCGTTCGGACCGACGAGGCCGATCCGGTCCCCCAACGCGATCGATGCATCGATCGAATCGAGGATCACGAAGGTGCCGATCTCCCGGCTGACACCGGTGAGTCGCAGGATGCTCATCGCGTGGTCGCCCCGGCGACGGACGCGCGCGCGGCTGCTCGCCGCGTCGCCGCGGCCCGCTTCGTCCGCTCGGCTCGTGCGCGGATCGCGGCCCGGGCGGCCCGTTCCGCTTCCGCCTGGGTCAGGCCGATGCTCCCCTCCCCCGCCAACTCTGTCCAGCGTCCGCCGCCGCGTCGCCGGCCGCCCGTCACGCCCCGGAGGATGACCTTTGCCGCCGCCCGGTCGGACGCCGCCAGCCGTTGACACCACGAGCAGAAGTGGGTCGCCCTCGACCCGATGACGATCCGCTTGATCGGCCGTCCGCAGCGGGGACATGGCTCGCCGGTCCGCTGGTAGACCGCGAGCCGCTCCTGCATCGAACCGTCACCGTCCGGCGCGGTGTAATCGTCGATGGAGCTGCCGCGTCGCTCGATCGCCTCGGCGAGGATGGTCCGTACCGCCTCGTACAGGTGCCGCTCGTCCGGGAGATGAAGCGTCCCGACGGACCGAAGCGGGTGCAGCCGTGCCGCCCATAGCGCCTCGTCCGCATAGATGTTGCCGACCCCGGCGAGGAACGATTGATCGAGCAGGAGCGGCTTCAGCCGGCCCTTGCGCCGGCGCAGCCGAACCCGAAAGTCGCGGAGGCGGAACGATGGATCGAGCGGCTCGGGGCCGAATGCCGCGAACACGGACGTCCCTCCGACTTCGGTCACGAGTTCACCGGTCACCGGATCCCGCCCGTACAGGCCGACCTTGCCGAACTTGCGGATGTCGCGAAACCGGACCTCACGTCCGTCGGCGAGCCCAAGGACGAGCCGGACATACGGATCCATCGGAACCGTGGCCGGTACGACGAACAACTGCCCGGTCATCTTGAGATGGATGGTCAGGGCCGCGTCCCCGGACAGCCCGACGACGACCAGCTTCGCTCTCCGGTCGACCGTCTCGACCTGTCGGCCCGCGATCGCCTCGGCGAACGCGCCCGGCGTGTGAGTCCGCAACGTCCGGGCCCAGGAGCAGCGGGCATCGACGATCGTCGAGCCCACGATCTTCGGGCGCAGGTCGCGCACGACCGTCTCGACCTCAGGGAGTTCAGGCATCCGAGGAGCCTAGCTGCTGATCGGCGCGACCGGCGCATCGAGATCGGGCGCCTCGTCGGCTTCCGCGGCGAGGGCATCGGCACGGGTCAGCGGCGCCATCGACTCCCAGTCGTCGCCGATCTTGATGTCGACCGTCAGTGGCACGTCGAGTGGAAGCGCGCTCTCCATGGTGTCCCTCAACAGCGGCACCAGCCGGTCGACCTCGTCGCGCGGGACTTCGAGCAGCAACTCGTCGTGGACCTGGAGCAGCGGCCGAGCCAGGAAGCCACCGCTCCGCAACCGCTCGTCGAGCCGGATCATCGCGATCTTGACGATGTCCGCCGCGGTCCCTTGGATCGGCATGTTGATGGCCATCCGCTCACCGGCCGCGCGAAGCGTCGGGTTGCGGGCGGCCAGCTCCGGGATGTGCCGCTTCCGGCCGAGGAGTGTGGTCACGAACCCCTGAGTCCTGGCTTGCTCCTTGATCGCCAGCATGTAGTAGCTGATGCCCGAATACGTCGCGAAGTACGTGTTGATGAACGCCTGGGCTTCAGCGCGGGGGATGTTGGCGCGCTCGGACAACCCGAAGTCGGACAGTCCATAGGCGATCCCGAAGTTGACCATCTTCGCCATCGACCGCTCCGCGAGGGTCACCTCGGCCGGGTCCTTGTGGAGGACGAGCGCCGCGGTTTCCCGATGCAGGTCGGCGCCGCGGGCGAACGCGTCGCGCAGGTGTTCGTCGCCGGAGACGTGGGCGAGGATCCGCAACTCGATCTGGCTGTAGTCGGCGGCCACGAGGGTGAGGTCAGGCTCGCCGGCCACGAACGCCCGCCGGATCCGGCGGCCGAGTGGTGTCCGGATCGGGATGTTCTGGAGGTTCGGGTCCGACGACGACAGCCGGCCGGTGGCCGCGACGGCCTGGTGGAACGTCGTGTGGAGCCGGTCGTCGTCGGCGATCAGCATCGGGAGCGCATCGACATAGGTCGAGCGGAGCTTCGTGTAGATCCGCCATTCGAGCAGCTTGTCGATCATCGGGTGCGCCGCCCGCAGGTCCTCGAGGACCGACGCATCGGTCGAGTAACCCGTCTTGGTCCGCTTGCCCTTCGGCAGGTTCAGCTCGAAGAACAGGATCTGCTCGAGTTGCTTCGGACTGCCGAGGTTGAATTCGTGCCCGACGTCGGCATAGATCTCGGTCTCGAGTCGCGAGATCTCCGCGCCGAATTCGGTCGCGAGCAGCCCCAGCGCGTCGCGGTCGAGCGCGACGCCGGTCGCCTCCATCCGCGCGAGGACGGGGATGAGCGGCAGCTCGATCTCGCGGAAGAGCCGATCGAGGCCCTCCTCGATGAGCCGGCGTTCGAGCGGCTCCCGGACGGCCAGCGCCGACAGCGCCTCCAGCCCGGCCCGGGCTGCCCCGTCGAGCGTCGAGGTATCCGGCAGGATCAGGTCGAGTTGCTCCGCCACGACGTCCGCGATCGTCTGGCTTCGAAGCGCGGCGTTGAGGATGTAGGCGGCGATCTGGGTGTCGAAGGCGACCGGGGTCGGTGGCGCATCCGGGTCGTCGGCGATCCGCGCGACGAGCAGCGGCTTCACCTCGTGCCCGACGACCGCGGTCCCGAGCCGATCGAGGAGTCGCCGGAGTGCCGCCGCGTCATCGGGTCCTTCGACAGCGACGGTTCGACCGTCCGACCCCGCCAGCGCGAGGGCGATGGGCATCCCGCGTCGCGGCCGAGGATCGTCGAGGAGCAACCCGACACCGACGGTCGCCTGGGCCGCCAGCCACGACTCCAGCGCGGCGATCCGGTCACCCGCATGGACCTCGATCCGCGACGGGTCGTTGATCGCCGCGGCAAGCGCGGTCGGGAGGTCGTCGGGTTCACCCTCGACCGGCGGGGCCGCTACCTCCGTCGACGCCTCAGGACCGGTCGTTGCCGTCGCGGACGGCCCGGACACCGCATCGAAATCGAGGGACAGCTGGAGGCCGCCACCTTCGGTGGCCGGCCGGTTCGATCGTGGCGCACCCCAGCCAGACGGCCGCGCCGATCCGGCGACCCGCGCAGCCGGCACCGAGCCATCGGTCGCAACCCCGCGGAGCGCCTCGGCCGCGTCCCCTGCCGATTCGCCGGTCATCGCCGGCAGGCGCTCGATCAACGTTCGGAACTCGTACTCGCGGAACAGCCGGATGACCGTCTCGCGGTCGTAGTCGCCCAGGCGGGCGGCCTCGAGGTCGAAGTCCACGGGCAGGTCGCGGACGATCGTCGACAGATCCTTGCCCATGAACACCGACTCGCGGTGCTCGACCAGCTTGTCGCGCAACTTGTCCGGCTTGACCTCGTCGATCCGCTCGTACACCGCGTCGAGCGTGCCGAATTCGCGGATGAGCTTGGCCGCGGTCTTCTCCCCCACCCCGGGCACGCCCGGGATGTTGTCCGTCGGGTCGCCCTTGAGGGCCTTGTAGTCGATCATCTGGCCGGGGACGAGGTCGAACCGCTCGGCGATCCTGGCCGGGTCATACAGGATCGTGTTCTCGACCCCGCTCCGTGTGGTCATGAGCCGGGTGTGATCGGTCACCAGCTGGAGCATGTCGAGATCGCCGGTCACGATGGTCGTATCCAAGCCGCGCCGCTCGGCATCGACGGTGATCGTGCCGATGACGTCATCAGCCTCGTAGCCGGCCAGTTCGTAGACCGGGATCCGGAGCGCCTTGACCACCTCGCGGACCTTGGGGAACTGGTCGCGCAGGTCGTCCGGCATCCGCTGCCGGGTGGCCTTGTACTCGGCGTACTGCTCGTGTCGGAACGTCGGTCCCTGGAGGTCGAAGGCGACGGCCAGGTAGTCCGGATGGAGGTCCTGGATCCCGCGGAGCACGATGCTGCAGAAACCGAACACCGCGTTGACCAACTCGCCCTTCGACGTCGTGAGGGGCGGCAACGCGAAATAACCGCGGTAGATGAGCCCGTTCCCATCGAGCAACATCAGGCGTTCTGTGGGCACGGACCAAGTGTAGCGGGGCCTCCGAACCCGGTCGGAGCGGAGATTCGGCGCTGGCGTTGGCCCTCAGCCGTCCCCGAGCCGGCGCGCTCCCCACCGGATCGCGAAGAGACCCAGTCCGGCCACGAGGAAGAGCGCCGACAGCCACAGCATCGGCGCCATGCCGGTCGTCGTCCGGTCGCTCGTCGAGCCGGTGCCTGCCACGCGTTCGGGAGTGACGGAGGACCCATCGTTCAGGTCCTTGGAGCCCGGTTCGGTCGTCGCTGCGGCGAACGGTGGCGCAACCACCGCCGGTCCGACGCTCGAACCGGGACTCGCCTCCGCAACGGGCGCTTGATCGGGTCCGCCGCTCGCGTCGTTGGGATCCCCGGCAGTGTCTGGCTGGACACCGGTCGCGGGCTTCGGAGCCGGCGAGGCAAGACCGGATACATCCCTGGCATCGGATGGTGCGGCAGCACCCGCTGCCCCGGCTTCGATCGGCGAACCGACCGTGTCAAGCGAGGACGCCGACGACCCGACCCACAAGATCGATGGCGCGCCCGCGATGAGCACGCCGACGAGGCCAAGGGTCGTCAGCCCGATCGCCAGCGGCCGGCTCAGCGCGTCACGCGACGACCCGACACCCGCGAGGAACCGGCGCCAACCGGCCGGACGCAATCGTGCCGCGTCGTCTGGCGACAAGGCGTAGTCGCGCGGTCGCGCTGGCGTTGCCATCGCCCTGGTGGCGTCGGCGAGTATTCGGAGATCCGCGTCAAGGGCGGCGCAATCGGCGCACGAACCGACGAGCGCCTCCGCCCGCTGCACATCCGCAGGATCGATCGACCCATCGGCGAACGCGGCGACGAGCGAGGCGTCATGCCCGGCATGCTGCGCGACCGCATCGGTGAGACGGGCCGCATCGGCGACCGTCAGCTGGAAGTCATGCGGCCGTTGCGGCGCCGGCAGGGCACGTGTGGCGATCGACAACGCCGCGAGGTCCGCATACAAGGTCGCGCATGCCGGACAGCTTTCGATCCAGGTACGCGCTGCCACCTCGGCCCCTCCGTCGGCAGGTTCACCGACAAGGGCCGCGATCCGCAACGGATCGTGTTCAGCGTGGAGTCGCGACGCGTCAGCCACGGAACAGCTCCATCCGGTCGTCCAGCAACCCACGCAGCGCAAGGCGACCGCGGTGGATCCGCGACTTGACGGTCCCGAGGGAGACGCCGGTCATCTGCGCGATCTCCGCGTAGTCGTAGCCCTCGACGTCGTACAGGACGATCGCGGCTCGCTGCTGATCGGTGATCCCGGCTAGGGCGCTCCGCCAGCACGCGCGTCCGCTCGGCCTCGATGGCCGTCCGTTCCGGGTCGGCCTCGGGACCGGCGGGTGGCTGCCAGCTCTCGTCCTCGAATTCGGGGTATGGCTGGACCGGCCGTCGCTTGCGGGCACGCTGGAGATCCATCGCCGCGTTGACGCAGATCCGGTTCAGCCACGACTTCACGCTGCCGCCGCGGAACGAGGTCAGGTTTCGGTAGGCTGAGAAGAACGCTTCCTGCACGCAGTCGGACGCCTGGTCACGATCGGGAACCATCCGCACGACGAGCGCGAACAGCTGGTCCTGGTAGAGGACGACGAGGTCGTTGAACGCCCCGAGGTCGCCATCACGAGCGCGCTCGAGCAGGATGAGGTCGCGGCGCTGGACTGGGTCGTCGGAGACCATGGTCGGTCGAAGGTCCTCCACGATCGGGGGGTCCCTCCGGACGGCGATTCTGAGGCTGGGCGAGTCTAGCATCGGACCCGGCCAAGACGCCGCCAATCTCGGGACGGTTCCCGATGGAGGTCGGTCCGACGCTTGCTACGGCTTCGAGGGCACGAGGCCGGGCAGGTCCAGACCGGGCACGTCCGTCGGGACGAGCGAGCTGACGTCCGTCGGCAGGAGCGGCCCCAGGATCGCCAGGACGAACGGCACGGTCGTCTGGATCAGGAACTGACCGATCGTCGACTGGTCGAGCGCCTGGCTCAGCGTCTTGAGGAAACCAAGCCCCGGGTCCGTCGCCAGCGCACCAGTCTTGCCGAAGTAGGTATCGAGGATCACGATCGCGACGGAGATGAGGAGGACGGCCTCGATCGCCCCGAACACGGCGCCAAGCGCCTGATCCATCGCCCGTGAAAGACCGGTCATCGCGACCTTCCCGAGGACCGGGCCGCTGATGATGTTCAGACCGGCGACCAGCACCGTGAACGACACCGAGTACCCGACCATGTCGGCGTAGGACGGCGGGATGTCCGGGAAGATCCCGGCGATGATCGCACCGACCGGTTGACGGAGGTATGCGCCGGCCACGAACGATGCTGCCAGGAAGCCGAGACCGACGAGACGTCGAAGGAAGCCCGTGCTCCAGCCACCCCGGACGTAGCCGGCGATGAAACCAAGGAGGAGGACATCCGCCATGCCGCGCACGATACGTCGTTTGTGGACGTTCGGTGCGACCGGTGCGCACGGACGGTACGATGGCGCACGCGCCCGGCCGGAGTGGCGGAACAGGCAGACGCGACGGTCTCAAACACCGTTGAGGGCAACCTCGTACGAGTTCAAGTCTCGTCTCCGGCACCATCCACGTAGCTCAGGCCCAGGGGACCACGATGCCGAAGGGGCTCGACGGACCGTCCGGCGGCGCGGGGCCGAGCGGCACTCCCGGATCGCGCTGGCGATCGCCATTCCGCGTCATCGCCCGGTTCCACCACGATGCCCGGGTCTTCCTGGTCACCACCTTCGTCGCGGGCGCCGCGCTGAGCCTCTACTGGATCGATTTCAACCTGTATCTCGCCTCGCTCGGGATACCGGCCGCGACCATCGGCGTCGTGGCGACGATCGCTGCTGGCGCCGGCGCCATCACCGCGTTCCCCGCCAGCGCGGCATCGGATCGCTTCGGGCGGAAGGCCGTCATGACCGCCGGGATCTCCACCGGGCTGATCGCCCTCATCGGGTTGCTCCTGTTCGAGGCGGTGCCGCTGATCATCGCCTTCGCGGCACTCTGGTCAGCCGGCTGGATGGCATTCCAGGTCGTCCAGGCGCCGTTCCTGACCGAGCACAGCGATGCCGAACACCGAAACGAGTTGTTCGCCACACAGTTCGCGATCCAGAACGTCACCAATGTCGTCGCGGCGCTGCTCGGCGGCGTCGGAGCAGTGGCGATCGCGAACCTCGCCGGCCTGGACCCCGCCGGCCCGGGGACGTACAAGGTGGTCCTGCTGTTCATGGCGGTCCTGCTCACGGCCTCGCTCGGCACGGTCGCACTTCTGAGCGATGACCGGCCGCGATCGATGGCAGGTCCGCGGCTGGTCGCCCTCGGCGAGCCGGCGGCGTTCCCGGCTGACCCGCGCAGAACGCGCGCTCGGATGGGGATCAACATCGCTGATCGCGGACGGTTCGCGCGCCTCGTGTTCCCAGGCTTCCTGATCTCGGTCGGCGCCGGCCAGGTGATCCCGTTCCTGAATCTGTTCATCCAGCGGAAGTTCGGGCTCGACCTGACCTCGCTGAACGCCGTGTTCGCCATCACGAGCCTTGGGACGATCGCGGCGATCCTGGCGCAGCCGAGGTTGGCCAGGCGATACGGGCAGATCACCTCGGTCGTCATCGTCCAGGGAGCGAGTATCCCGTTCCTCGTCGTTCTGGGCTTCTCGCCGATCCTCTGGATGGTCGTCGCCTCGATGGCCATCCGGAACTCCCTGATGAACGCCGGCAACCCGATCTTCAGCGCCTTTGCGATGGAGCGGGTCACACCGCACGAACGCGCGACCCTGGCCGCCGCGATGAGCGTGCTCTGGCAGATCGGCTGGATCATCGGGGGGATCTGGTACGCCGTCCTCCAGGCGACCATCGGGTTCTACCCCGGCTACACGGTCAACTTCGTCACGATCATCGCGCTGTACACGATCGCGACCGCGCTGTACTGGGTGTGGTTCCGGCCGATCGACCGGGCGGTCCTGGCCGCCCGTATGGCCGCCTGACCAGACGAGGGGTCACCGCCGCGCACCAGGAATGGGTGCGAACGGCTCGTGTGCATCCGCTCACCGCTAGACTCCGGCCCATGGCCACGCCTCGCCGCCCGATCGGGTATCCGATGAATCGGTTGCTCGCGGTCATCGACGACCCTGCGCGGGCCGCGGCCGCCATGACCGAACTGCGGGCGAGCGGGATCGCCACGGACGACCTCGAACTCCTTCGCGGAGACGAGGGCGCCGACCGGATGGACGGCGTCGGCAGTGTGTCGGGTCGCCTCGGCCGCCTCCGGCGGGCGTTCGATTTCACGCTGATGGATCAGCTCGTCGATTTCGCCAGCTACGAATGGGCGCTGCGAGACGGGCGTGCGGTGGCGATGATTCGCGTTCGTGGCGAGGACGCGAAGGCCGCGGCGGCCGCCGTCCTGGCGCGACACGGCGGGCACTTCATCAACTACTACGGCCGGTTCGCCACGGAGGAAGTCGGCCGATGGCAGGGCCCGGAGCCGGACGTCGCCAACGTGCTCCGTCGCTGACGGCCGCGAACCGGCGTCCACGGTAGACTCCGGTCTGCCCGCTTCGAGCGGTCGCGCCCGCTCCCCCACCACACCCTGGAGTACCTGCATGTTCCGCCGCTTCTTCGGATCCGCCGACACCACAGCATCCGCCGAACCCGCCACGGCGGCCGCCCCGAACACCGCCCCGGGTGATACGGCCACCGTCCGTCGGATCGTCGCCAAGCTCGAGGCGATGCCGCCGGAGCAAGCTCGACTGATCGCGTCCGCGGCCTACACCCTCGCTCGTGCTGCCAACGCCGACCTCGACATCAGCGACGAGGAGACGGCGGCGATCGAGGCGGAACTGGAGGCGAACGAGGCGCTCGATGAAGCGACGGCAGTCCTGGTGACCGAGATGGCCAAGCTCCAGGCAAAGACGGTCGGGGGAACAGAGGACTACGTCGTCACGCGCGAATTCAAGGCACTCGCGGACAAGTCGCAGCGGCTCGTCGTCCTGCGGGCCTGTTTCGCGGTCACGGCGGCCAACGGGACGATCTCAGCCGAAGAGACCGCCGTCCTCAACCAGATCGCCGGCGAACTCGACATCGAGGACGCCGAGATGAACGTCATCCGTGCCGACTACCACGAGCGATTCTCGGCCGTCCAGCAGATCCGCCGCGTGACGGGCGAGGCCTGAGCCCCCGCTAGGTGAGCTGGAGTTCGATGAGCCCGTCGCCCAGCCGGCGACGGACCTCGGCCAGAAGCTCGGCATCGTAGGCGACGCCGCGTCGCAGCTCCATCGGCAGGCTCTCGCCGGATCCTGATGCCGGGACGTGGATCACCACCCGGGTCGTGCCCGGATGGGAGCGGAGGACCGTCTTGAACGTCTCCATCGCTCCGACGACGCGGTCGGGCGCCGCTCTCGCGGCGAACCGCACGTGGAGCACCGTGTCGGGACCGGCATCCACAGGGGCATCCGATGTGGCTCCAGCGAGGATCGCGGCGCGCGCTTCGTCGGGAACGGACGGGTCGTCATCGGCGTCGCCCGATGCCATCACGCCGCGCGTCTCCGGGTAGGTCGAGACCGGCTGAGCGGGCGCGATCGCGGGCAGCGTCGCGGTCGATCCACCCCGACGAGGCGATACGAACGGGATCGCCGGATCCCGTGATTCGGTGGCGGCCGTCCCTGGCCCCACCGCGACCAGCGGTCGCCCGCCGTTGACCGTCCCACCGCCGGACGCCGACCCGTTGCCATTCGCATTAGGCCCCCGGCGCCGACCCGCGCCGCGGTCACCCGCCTCGACCTTGCGAGCGAACGACTCCTCGCCCGCCGCGGCGGCCTCATCCCACTCGACCGCGAGGTCGGCGAGCAGCGAGACCTCCTCACCCTTGTGGTCGACTCGACCGGCGACCAGCAGGATCTCACCATCGCGCCACGTGCCGGCGGTCTGCTCGAACAGGCGCGGGAAGACGACCACTTCGATCGAACCCTGGAGGTCCTCCATCGTGACGATCGCCATCGACGCCTTGGCCTTGGTGATGACGGTCCGGACGCCGGTGACGATGCCGCCGACGACGACCCGCTGACCGTCGAGCGATTCGTCCCGCAGGTCGCTCGAGTAGGCGGTCACGAACCGCCCGACCCGCTCGGCGACCTCACCCATCGGGTGTTCCGAGAGGTACAGGCCGAGCAGCTCCTTCTCCCAGCGGAGACGCTCCCGGACGGGCACCTCGGTCGCCTGCGGGAGCGGACGCTCGAACGTCGCCGCATCGGTCGCGGCCATATCGAACAGCGATGTCTGGCCGGTGATCCGGTCGCGCTGGGTCGCCTGGGCGGCGGCGATGGCGTCATCGAGCCCGAGGAGGATCTGTGAGGGATGGCCGAAGGCGCTGAGCGCGCCGACTTTGGCGAGCGCCTCGAGGACCTTCCGATTGGCCAGCCGCAGGTCGATCCGCGTGCAGAAGTCGGTCAGCGAGTGGAACGGTCCGCCCTCGTCGCGCGCGGCGATGATCGACTCGATGGCGCCCTGCCCGACATTCTTGACCGCCAGCAGCCCGAACCGGATCGCCTCACCCTCGACCGTGAACTCGAGCGAGCTCCGGTGGACATCGGGCGGCAGCACCTCGATCCCCATCCGCCGGCATTCCGCGACCGCCGCGGCGACCTTCTCCTCGTTCGACCGGAACGCGGTCAGCACGGCGGTCATGTACTGGACCGTGTGGTTGGCCTTCATATACGCGGTCTGATAGGCGATCAAGCCGTAGCACGTGGCATGGGCCTTGTTGAAGCCGTAGCGCTCGAACGGTTCGAACGCCTTGAACACCGCATCGATGACCTGTGGCTCCACTCCGCGCTCGGCGGCCTGGGTGACGAACTTCTCCTTCTGGGCGCGCAGGACCGCGGACTTCTTCTTGCGGATGGCGTACCCGAGCGTGTCCGCCTCCGGCCCGGTGAACCCACCGAGCGCGATAGCCGCGGACATGATGTCCTCCTGGTAGACGAAGATCCCGTAGGTCTTCTCCAGGTACGGCTCCAGCAGCGGGTGGAGATAGGTGACCGGCTCCTGGCCGTGCTTCCGCCGGATATACGCGGGGATGTTGTCCATCGGCCCCGGGCGATAGAGGGCGACCATCGCGGCCAGGTCGTACACGGACGTCGGCTGAAGGTCCCGGACATACCGCCGCATCCCGGCCGACTCGAGCTGGAAGACGCCGGTCGTCTCGCCCGATGCCAGGAGTTCGAAGGTCTTGGCGTCATCGAGCGGGATGGCGTCGAGGTCGATCTCGATGCCGCGATCGGCTCGAACGTGGTCGACCGCCTGGCGCAGGATCGTCAGGTTCGACAGTCCCAGGAAGTCGAACTTGAGCAGCCCGAGCGCCTCGATCGCATGCATCTCGTACTGGCTCATCAAGCCATCCGAGTTCGTGGCCTTCTGGAGCGGCATCAGCTCGGTCAGGGGTTCGCGGCTGATGACGACGCCGGCGGCGTGGGTCGAAGCGTTGCGGGCGACGCCCTCGAGGTGCCGGGCGAAGTCGGTGATCCGCTTGACCGCCGGGTCGCCGTCGACAAGGCCGCGCAGCTCCGGTGAGATCTCGATCGCCTCGTCGAGGCGGATCCCGAGCTGGTTCGGGACGGCCTTGGCGATACGGTCGACCTCACCATAACTGTGACCGAGGACGCGCCCGACGTCGCGGATGGCTGCCCGGGCGAGCATCGTCCCGAAGGTGATGATCTGGGCGACGTGGTCCTGGCCGTACTTGCGACCGACATAGGCGATGACCTCTTCGCGGCGACCATCCTCGAAGTCGACATCGATGTCCGGCATCGTCACTCGGTCCGGGTTCAGGAAGCGTTCGAACGGCAGCTGGTACAGGATCGGATCGACCGGGGTGATCCCAAGCGTGTAGGTCACGACCGAACCCGGAGCGCTCCCCCGGCAGGTCGTCTGGATCCCCTGCTCCCGGGCGAACGCGATGAAATCGGCGACGATCAGGAAGTAGCCGGCGTAGCCCATCGTGAGGATGACCCCGAGCTCGTAATCGAGCCTCGCCTGGAGCTCCGGGGTGACCGTCCCGTAGCGGCGCTCGAGCCCGCGCTGACACTCAGCCCGGAGCCAGGTCTCCGTGGTGTGGCCGTCCGGGACCGGGAAATGCGGGATCCGAAGCTGGCCGAGCGGGAGGGTGAGGTCGGTCATCTCGGCGATCCGGCGCGTGTTTGCCACCACCTCGGGATGATCCGGGAAGAGTGCCGCCATCTGGGCCGCCGACTTCACATAGAACTCGTTCGTGTCGAACCGCATCCGGTTCGGCGTGTCGAGGTTGTTGCCCGTCCCGACGCAGAGCAGGACATCGTGGGCCTCGGACTGGTCCTGGCGCACGTAGTGCAGATCGTTGGTCACGACCAGCGGCAGACCGACCTCCGGGGCCAGACGGAAGAGTTGCTCGTTCAGCCGTCGCTGGTCCGGCAGACCGTGGTCCTGGACCTCGAGGAAGAACCGGTCGCCACCGAAGATGTCCCGGTACTCGCCGGCGAGGTTCCGGGCGAGTTCCCAGTCCTCGACCTCGAGCGCCCGGGGGATCTCGCCCGACAGGCACGACGACAGACCGATGAGCCCCTCGCTGTACCGGGCCAGGTGCTCGCGGTCGATCCGTGGCTTGTAGTAGTAGCCGTCGATGTGGGCGTCGGTGATCAGGCGACACAGGTTCTGGTAGCCGCCCAGGTCCTGGGCCAGCAGGATCAAGTGGAAGGGCTGGCTGTCGGCCTTGCCTTCCTTGTCGGTCATCGACCGGCGCGCGACGTAGGTCTCGACGCCGATGATCGGCTTGATCCCCTTCGACTTCGCGGCCTGATAGAAGGCGACCGCACCGTACAGGGCGCCGTGGTCGGTGATCGCCATCGAATCCATGCCCAGCTGGGCCGCCGTGTCGACCAACTCCGTGATCCGGCCGAGACCGTCGAGAAGGCTGAACTCGGAGTGGACGTGGAGATGCGTGAAGTCGTTCGGGGCGATCGTCATCGGGGGTCAATGGTAGCCCGGCCGGACCTGCCGGCGCGGGTGGCTCACCGGCTACGCTGATGCGGTCTCTTCTAGACTCCCCGGCCAATCAGGGCGGGCACGTGATCGGGAGGTGACCTGCTCGTGGGCGGAGCAAGCAACGGCAAGATCGGGTTCTGGGCAGTGGTCGCCATCGGCGTCGGCGGGATGGTCGGCGGCGGGATCTTTGCGGTCCTTGGCCTGGCCGTGCAGCTGGCGCGCGGCGGCACGCCGGTGGCGTTCCTGCTGGCGGGCGTCGTGGCGCTGCTCACGACCTACTCGTACACGAAGCTCTCGGTGGCCTACCCGAGCCGCGGAGGGACGGTCACCTTCCTGGATCGCATCTTCGGGTCGGGCATGTTGACCGGCAGCCTCAACGTCCTGCTGTGGCTGAGCTACATCGTGATGCTGTCGTTGTACGCCTTCGCCTTCGGCAGCTATGGCGCAACGTTCCTGCCACCCGCGTGGCAGGGAGTCGGCACGCATATCCTGATCAGCCTCAGCGTGATCACGATCGCCGGGCTCAACCTCCTCGGCGCCGAGCTGATCGGCAAGGCGGAGAGCTGGATCGTGGGCCTGAAGATCGCGATCCTGCTGTTCTTCGTCGGCGTGGGCCTGACCGGCATCGACACCACCCAGCTCGCCCCGGACACCTGGTCGCCACCGATGCAACTGGCGGCCGGCGGGATGATCATCTTCCTCGCCTATGAAGGCTTCGAACTGATCGCCAACACGGCACAGGACGTCGAGGACGTGCCTCGGACGCTGCCGCGCGCGTACTACACAGCCGTCGGGTTCGTGATCTTCTTGTACGTCCTGGTGGCGTTCGTCGCCGTGGGCAATCTATCGGTGGACAAGATCGTGGCAGCCAAGGATTACGCGCTGGCCGAAGCGGCCCGACCGTTTCTCGGACAGACCGGCTTCACGCTCATCGCCATCGCGGCGATGCTGTCCACCGCCTCGGCGATCAATGCCACGCTCTACGGCGCAGCACGCGTGAGCTATACCATCGCGCGCGACGGCGAATTGCCGGCGACGCTCGAACGCAAGGCATGGGGTCAACCCGCCGAGGGACTGCTGATCACCGCAGGGATGACGCTGCTGATCGCCAACGTGTTCGACCTGACCAGCATCGCCACGCTTGGGCAGCGCCGGCTTCCTGCTGATCTTCGCCGCGGTGAACGCCGCCAACGTGCGGCACGCGTTTCACGCCGGCAGTCTCGTCTGGATCTCGGTCGTCGGGGCCGTCGCGTGCCTCGTTGCGTTGGGCGCACTGATCTGGCAAACGGCAACGACCTCACCTGACAAGCTGTGGATCCTGGCAGCGATGCTCGCCCTGGCGGTTGCGATCGAGGGCGCCTATCGACTCACGAAGCCGGGTCTCCGCCCCGACGCATAGCCGCCCGACCTCGCTGCCTCAGAGGCTCGACCCGCGTCGGATGCCGGCGGGCCGCGAGACGCGCGAGGCGGCTGATGCGATGGCCGGTCGGTGTCAGCCCGCCAGAGGGAGCACGGGAGGGCGAGATATGGCCGGGAACGGGCGTGATCGTCGATCGACGACCGATCCCGGCCTGGAACCCGAGGCGCTACCGAGGATTCAGCACCCGAAGCACTGATCGGGAACGTTGTGCCGCACGACGCTGCTGGTGATCGTCACTGGCACGTCCGTGGCGTAGATCCCGCCGCCCTGGAGGGTGGCGCCGCTCGAGCCGGTGAGGACGTTGCCTGTCACAGTGCTGTGGTCGAGCGTCAGCGGACCGCCCGGCGGTCCGTCGGGGATCGGCGAGTCGTAGATCCCGCCGCCTTGTGCCGTGGCGGCGTCGTGACCGCTCACGTGAGCGGTGTTGTTGCGCACCGTCGTCTCGCGCAGGGTGATGCCGCCATCGTCAGCCATGAGCGCGGCGCCACCGATCCACGCCTCTCCGCTGTGGCTCGAGGCCGTGACCCTGTTGCCAGCCACCGTGCCGTGCGAGATGACGCCGGTGAAGATCGACACGCCGGCGAGAGCGTACGCATTGCCCGCGACGGACCTGATTTCCACGGTGTTGCCCGCGAAGCGCGTGCCGTCGAAGGACCCGTGCATTTCGCCCGCGCCTGAGTCGCCGGAGGCGTCCCCGGTCGATCCACCAATCGTCCTGACGGACACGCGGTTGAAGGCGATGACGCTGTCGGTCATCGTGAACGGCTGCACGCCCCAGTCGACGTGAAGGCCGCCCGAGAACGCGTCCGCGGAGCCGACGCTATTCGTCATCCTCACGGCGTTCCCGGCGATGACGCTGTCGTTGATCGTCGCGTGGTCGACGTCGTCGGCAAGATGGATGCCGCCGGCGTGAGCTCCCAGGTCGACGGTGTCGGGCAAGGCTGCTTCCAGCACGACGCTATTACCACTCACCGAGCTGTGATCCATCTCGAATGAGCCGGCGTTGACGAAGATCCCGCCGCTGTCGGCAAACCGTCCATTCGGGGCAACGGCGCTCGCCCGGTTCCCGGTGATTCGGCTGTTCCGGATCGTGAGCGGTGCGATCCAGCTTCGGATGCCGGCGCCCTCTGCGTCGCTGGCGAGGTCCGAAAGTCCCGAAGCGGCGCCCACGAGGTTGTTGCTCACCGTGGTACGAACCAGGGTCAGCGTGCCCCAGGAGTCGATGCCTCCACCCGAGGCCAGAGCGAATGGACAGGCCCCAGCGGGGCACGGCGGCCCGACGGGCGCCGTGGTCAACGGGGCGACGCGGTTGCCGGTAATCAGGCTGTCCCTGATGGTGACGGTTGCGCCACCGGAGTAGTCCGCGTTGGGCGGGATCTCGATGCCGCCGCCGAGAGCGACGACGCCCGACTCGCCGACCCATTCGGATGACTGCGGGCTCGTGCGGGTCACGCCGCCCGTGATCGAGAGCCCCTCGATGACGACCGTCGGCTCCGTATCTGCACCGTACGTCCCGATGGTCAGGACCGGCCCGCCACCCTTGATCCGGGACCGGGCCGCGCCGGCGCCGATGAGCCGCACGCTGGCCGTGACGGTCACGCCGCCGGCATAGGTTCCGGGGTTGATCTTGATCACATCACCGTCGTGCGCCGCATCGGCGGCCGCCTGCACCGATGTATAGCAGCCCGGTCCGCCGACGCACAGCGGGCTGGCGGCGGCCACCGCACCAGGCACCGCCGTCGTCGCCAGGAGCCACGCCGCCAGGACGGCCACCGGTGTCCTTCCCGATCGAACGTACATGTTCCCACCTCCATCGGCCTGCCCGGCACACGCAACGGCCGGGCCTCGGATCCAAGGTAGGAAGCTCGGGCCCCTGCTCCAACGGCGTTGGCTCGGTCCGGAGCCGGGGTAGCACGGTGTCGCTCGCGCACGAGGCCTTGACAGCCATGCGGACATCGACTATCGACGTGCGCATGGCGGGCATTGCTGGCGCGACGCGCGGAAAACAGCGGCCGATGGCATGGGCGACGTTCGGCCTGATGACGGCCGTCCTGGCGCTCCTGGCGGCTCGCGCCGATCTCTCCCCCGGTAGCCTCGGTCCTGCGGCGACGATCGCGGACCTGACCGTTGGACTGGCGTTCGTCGTAGGGGCCATCCTCGCGCCCGGACCGTGGCGGTGCCGCGTGTGGTTCGCTGCGGTCGGGCTCGCCTGGCTACTCGGGTCCCCCGCCCCCGCGGCGCGACTCGCCTACCTGGCGATCCTGGTGGTTGCCCTGACGCTGTTTCCGACTGGTCGTCCGGGCGGACCTCGCGACTGGATCCTGGTCGCCTCGACCCTCCTCGTCGTCGCACTCTACCTGGCCATCCGCGTGATCCCGCCCATCCCCGCGCTGGCCGCGCTCATGGCGGCGGTCGCCGCTACATCGTGGATCGACCGACGTTGGGCGCGCGCGACTATATGGTTTCCGGCCGTTGCTGCGGCCGGCGTCGCCCTCGTGCTCCTCACGTCGTGGTTGACGGAAACGACCGATCCACGCGACTACGACGCATCGACATGGTTGCTCGGCCTTGAGCTTGTCCTCGTCGCGATCGCCGTGGGGTTTCCGATCGCCAGCTGGACCGTGACTCGAGAGCGAGCCGTGCTTGCGGACCACCTCGTTGGTGACGAGAGTGGCGCGGGGATCGAGGGCCTCGCCGCGCTTCTCGCTGAGACCCTCGGCGATCCCGATCTCAGGATCCTCGTATGGGACCCGACTGCCGGCCGGTATCGGGACTCCGCCGGCGTGGATACGGAGGCGAACGATGGCAAATCGTTGATCATCGACGTGGCTGATGGTAATGGGCGATTGGCGTCGGTCATCCACCGAGGAATGTCGGCGATGCAGGATCCGACGATCGTCGCGGCCGTGATCGAGGCGGTCCGCCTCACCGCGCTCCATGAGCGCTGGCAGGCGGCGCAGGAATTACAGCTCGCGAACCTCGAAGCGGCCCGCGGGCGGCTGCTGGTGGCGACCGATCGACAGCGGGCCGCGACCGCGGCACGACTGCGCGATGAGGTCGTGCAGGTCATCAAGGTGGCGGGCGCTGAGATCCGGCGCATCGATGGCGATCTGAGTGGGGCGGAAGCTCGAGGGCCGCTCGATATCGCGGGCCGTGAGCTCGAAGCTTCGGCCGACGAGATCCTCGCCCTGATCAGCGGGCTCCCACCGGCGATCCTCGGCAACGGTGGGCTGGTCGACGCCATCGCCGGGCTTGCCGCGCGGTGCCCGCTCCCGGTATCGGTCGGGCTGGCAGCCGATGCACGGGCGGACGTCGAGCGTGAGACGGCGCTCTTCTTCGTTTGCTCTGAGGCGATGGCCAATGCGATCAAGCATGCTCACGCGAGCCACATCTCGATCGACCTGCGTCGCGATCGTGCCGACCTTGTGATCGCCATCTCCGACGACGGGGTCGGCGGTGCCCAGCCCTCAGGGTTCGGCCTGCAGGGCCTGGCCGATCGGCTGGCTGCGTACGGTGGTCGGCTCCGCGTCGAGAGCCCCTACGGAGTGGGTACGACACTCACCGCACGGATCCCAGCCTAGCTGATCCTGGTCCAAGCCCTGACCGAGAATTGCTGCAGGTTGACGAACTCGCCCCCCACGGCCTTGAACGTCAGTTGGTCACCGTCGAGTGACCAGGTGAACCAGTACGGCGGGATCACGACGCAGTGCCCATCCAGCGTCATCGAGATCGGGAGCAGACATCCGGTCGTCTCTCGCAGCATGTCCAGGTCGCCGACGAAGTAGACCGTGTTCCCGGTGCCGCGGAGCCGGCCAACCTCCACCGTCGCCCCATCCGCATGGCTCTGTCCACAATCCGTGTCGGGCGCGTCGATGAACCGACAACTGAGCGCGAAGGTGCCGTGATCGACCGTGAGTGTCCAGGTGCCACGGAGGCCTGGATCCTTGAACTTGGGACCCTGAGCGTCCGCCACCGTCACCTCTTCACGGTAGACGCCGTCCGGCAGCGATGCGACGTCCTCAGGAATACCCGGACTTGAGCTGGGCGCGGCAGTCTCGTGGCAGGACGGGGGCACGGTCGGTTCCTCAACCTGTGGATACCGGGCGGCGACGGCCTGGATCTCCGTCAGGATCGGCCCGCTCAATGGATCGGCTGCAAGCTTCTTGATGACGGGGCTGACTGCGTCGCGGAGCTGCGCAAGCTGGTTCGAGTTTGCCTCGACAAAATGGACGCCTCGCGCGCAAAGTTCGGCGGCCGCCGCCGACTCGTCATAGGTCGCATCGACCGATGCCTTGGTCGCCGCCTCGGCCGCCTGCTGGACCCAGGCCCGCTGCTGATCCGACATGGCGTCAAAGCGCTTCTGGCTGAGAGCGAGCACGAACACCTTTGGCCAGAGGACCACATTCGCGGTCACGTACGGGGCTTGCGTCGCACCATTCTCGAAATACTGTTCGATGTCGAATTCGGCCCCGCGGAGCGTCCCAGCATTCATCTGATCGACCCAATCGTTGGCGGCGATGACCGGGGTGGCGCCGAGAGCGCGGATCACCTCGGTCTGCACCGGCGAGTTGAACGAACGAAACGTCGCGCCCTTCCAATCTGCCGGCTCCACCAGCGCCGCCTGTGCCGCGAATGGCCGGCGGAGCGGACCGACGGCCAACCCAAGACCAACGACTCCCGTGCCATTCAGCTGATCGAGGAGATCGGTCGCGACCGGCCCGGACACCAGTGCCTTGCTGGCAGCGTAGTTCGTGATCGTCAGCGGAGCCTCGACGGCCTCGAGGCCGGTGATCCCGGCGTTCGCGAACGCTCGGGTCGACGGCCAACCGCCGTCGATGTCACCGGAAGCGATCGCCCTGACCAACTGGGACTCCGCATCAGGCGCCTGGTCGCCAAAGCTGGTGATGACGTCAGCCTTGACCAGTCCGCCGGACACCGTCTCGAGGTCCTCGATGAAGGCTGCCTGGCCAAAGGAGAGGCCGTTGATCGCGATCGAGTCGACGGCGCCAAGCTTCAGGACGAGCGTTTGCGTTCCCGCCTTGTCCTGCGCTGGTTGCGGTTGCGGAGTGGTGGCGCACCCGGCGATCAGCCCCGCACCGAGGGCGAGAGAAATGAACCTGCCGACTCGCTGCCCGTTCATGATCGGTCCTCACATCGCGGCTGAATGTGCAGGTTGTACCGCTCGACGGTGGCCGCTCGAAGCGGGCTGACACGGCTCGCCTTTCGGGAAACACGAGTATCAACCGGACGAATGCGTCGCACAATGCCACGCATGACCATGCGCGCCCGCGTGTCGATCACGTCGCTGGCGATCCGACCCCGTGGTGCAGTCGGACTGGTGGCGGCGTTGGTGTCGAGCGGTGTCGCGCTGCTGACCGTGGGGGTATCGATACCCGAATATCGGGCATCCCCATTCGAGCTGGCCCTCCCAGCCTGGTTGATCGCGATCGCCTTCGTTGCGAGTCTAGGGATCGTCGGGGCTGCCTGGATCTCCAGCAGCGACCGGCCGGCCGTAGCGGTCGGACTCGCCGTCGCGACCGTCGGTTTGCTCGTGCCCACGTGGGCCGGATGGACAACGCCATCCGCCGACGCGCGGGCGTATGCGCTCGCCGTCGCACCGATGGCCCTCGCCGGTGCCGCGCACGTCGGGTTGCGCTGGTCGCCGGGTACGAGCACCGGCGCCCCGCTCGTCGCGATCTATGGGTTCGCAGCCGCCGCGGTTCTCGTGCAGGCGGCCGGGTACAACCCCCTCACCGATCCAGGATGCAGCCGGACGTGTAGTGGGGTCGAGCCACTGGCCAACGGCCTGCTCTCGGGACATGCAGCGTACGTGCTTGCCACGACATTCACGAGCGCAGCCGGGGTCATCGCCGTGCTCGGGCTGATCCGGCCGGGTCCGTATCGCCGCTCCAGCATGGTCCCGCGGGCGGCAATTCTCGCCGTCGTGATCCTCGCCCTACCCTGGATCAGGCACGCGACTACCTGGACGGAGGCTCCGTCGCGCATCGCTGATCTGCTCCCGAGCGTGGCCGCGGCCCTTCTGATCGGGTTCGCACCCCTCGCCGCGGGAATCACTGCGCGCCAGGTTCGGACGGAGGTGCGGGAACTAGTCGACGACCTCGCCGGCGCGCGCCTGCCTCGGCATCGTCGGGCTGGCGGCCACGCCCGCGAGGTCCAGTTCGCGGTTCCAGGCGACGGCCGATGGGTTGACGTGTTCGGCGTCGAGATCGAACCGGCGCACGACGTGGCTCGGGGCGTCGTGATCTCGGACGCTTCCGGCCCGGCGCTCCGTCTGGGCGTCGCCTCGGGCGACGACCCCGTTGAGGTCGCGGCGTCGCTCACCCCAGCCACCATGTTGGCGATCCAGAACCTTCGCCTTGAAGCCGTGAGCAGGGCGCGCCTCGCCGATGTTCGCAGTTCCCAGCGCCGGATCGTCGAGGCGTCTGACGCCGAACGGCAGCGTATCGAACGCGATCTGCACGACGGCGCCCAGCAGCGTTTGGTCAGCGCCTCGTTCCAGCTCAGTCTTGCCCGCGCCCGCCTGATATCAGGAGACGAGCACCTGAGCCGGGCCGAAGCGGCCGTTCGGGAGGCACTTGCCCACCTCCGTGAGCTTGGGCACGGGATCTTTCCTGCCACGCTCGCGACCCATGGCCTTACCGCGGCCCTGGAAGACCTGGCCCGGGCGTCCGAGGTGCCAGTTACGTTCGATGTTCCCCAGCTCGATCTTCAGCGCGATGTCGCCCTGGCCGCATATGCCGTTGTTGCGACCGTGTTAGCGCATGCACGCCGCGCTCCGGGCTCTCCGTCGGCCAGCATCGTGGTGACCGTGGATGGCGGCACCGCGCACTTCCGCCTGCGGTTGCTCGGATGCCCGGCCATGGAACAGACTGACCTCACTGATCTGGCCGACAGGGTCGGTGCCGTCGGCGGCCGCTTCGTCGTCGGGTCCATCGAGGATGGCGTCCTTCTCTCTGCGGAGATGCCATGCGAGTAGTCATCGCCGACGACGTGATGCTGGTCCGGTCCGGGCTGGCGCGCTTGCTCGCTGATGCCGGCGTCGAAGTCGTGGGCGAGGCGGGCGACGCCGATGAGCTACTGACGCTCGTCGTCCGCCAGCAGCCCGACGTCGCGATCGTCGACATCCGGATGCCGCCCACGCACAGTGATGAGGGCCTGGTCGCCGCGCGGCGGATCCGCGACGAGCACCCGTCAACCGCCGTCGTGCTGCTCAGCCAGTACGTGGAGCCGCGCTATGCGCAGCGCCTGCTCGCCGACCAGCCCGGCGGACTCGGGTACCTGCTCAAGGAGCGGGTCTCGAACATCGCCGTGCTCGTGGATGCCCTGCGCCGGGTCACCGAGGGCGAGTGCGTGATCGACCCGACCATCGTGGCCCAACTCATGCGCGGGAGGCGGCCCGACTCGCCACTCGAGTCACTCACGAGCCGCGAACGCGAGATTCTCGCCCTGATGGCCGAGGGCCGGTCGAACGCGGGCATCGCCCGTGAACTCGGGATCAGCGAGCGCACGGTGGAGGCCGCCTCGGCCGTCGTGTTCCAGAAGCTCGACCTCGAGCCGTCTCCGGACCTGAACCGGCGGGTGCTGGCGGTGCTGACGATGCTCCGCCGTTGACCGCGGACCGACCCGAGGTCCCAGGACCTTGAGGGTGTTGCGCCGACGAACCGCGATGCGACGGTTGGGCCATGGTGCCCACGACTCGAGCCCGGATCCGCATCCGTCCCGTCCGCCTGGTCATCGTCGTCCTGGCCGGACTCGCGCTCGGGCTCGGAACCTTCACGGTCGTGCGTGCCATCACGACGCCGCACCGTACGACACCGTCTACGACCCTCCGGTCCTGGCCGGCCAGTGGATCCCTGGCTACTGCTCAGCCGGCGTCTATGCGCGGCTCGGTGACACCATCGTGCTCACGTCGTCGCCGCATTGTGCTGGCATGGGCACGACCGCGACGTCGCCCGACGGGACCGTCCAGGGCATCTTCGGCCCGACGGCACAGGACGCCACCTGCGCCTATCCGGACCACACCTGTCAGGCGTCGGACATGAACTACCTCATCGTCGCGCCCGACCGGATCCCGTGGGGCCACCTCAACGAGATCGACCTCGGGGTCGGCGGCTACCGGATCCTCGCGCCGGACAGCCAGCCGCTCGCCTGTACCGACGTCGCCGTCGGGGATCCGATCGAGATGGACGGACGCGGCATCTACCGCACCGGGACGGTCCTCGAGAAGGGCTCCTACCTGCAGGATGCCGCGCAGGACGGCTCCTACTTCCCGTGCCTGATCGCCTCGCGACTCCAGGTCGGTGGTGGCGACTCCGGCAGCGTCGTGCTGGTCCGAGGAGAGCCCGCCGGGATCACCTCGCGAAGCCTCGCCGGCAACCTCGGATTCACGCCCCTCGCCGAGGGCCTGACCGAGCTGGGTCTGGAACTCTGCACGACCCCGGATTGCGGGCTGACACCTCCTTCCGCCAGTTCGACCGCCCGCTCACGAGCTGCCTCGACAAAGCCCAGCTGACGGGTCCTCTCGGCAGCCGGGCCGGGCCTGACGATCGGCTCCCCTCGTCGATGATGCGTGGCAACGGGTCGGAGACGCCGTACCATCGGCGTTCCGCGTAGTCTTCTGGGTCCGAGTCGACAGAGGAGCCGATCGTTGTCCATCGATTCACAGGCGCCGGGGCTTCCGGCCGGGACCGTCACGATGGTCTTCACCGACATCGAGGGCTCGACGGCGTTGCTCCAGTCGCTCGGCGACCGGTATCCGGAGGTGCTGGCCGACCACAATCGGTTGATCCGCGAGGCATTCGCCCGGCATGGCGCATTCGAGCGCGGCTCGGCCGGCGATGGGCTCTATTTCGTCTTCGCGAGCGCGCGAGAGGCCGTCCAGGCGGCGGTCGACGCGCAGCTGGCCCTCGCGGCCCACCCCTGGCCCGGCGACGCCGTCGTGCGTGACCGGATGGGGATCCATACCGGGGAGCCGCGCAACGCAACCGAGGGCTATATCGGACTGGACGTCCACCGGGCCGCCAGGATCTGCTCGGCCGGTCACGGCGGCCAGATCCTGATCTCGCAGACCACCCGGGACTTGGTCGCCGAGGACCTTCGGCCACCGCTGGGGACGGTCGACCTGGGAGCGCACAGCCTGCGCTCGCTCGACGGGCCTGCCCAGCGCCTGTATCAGGTCTCCGGGCCAGGGCTGGCCCGCGACTTCCCACCGCCCAGGACGGGCGATGCGCCGAGGAACAACCTCAAGCTCGAGGTCACGAGCTTCGTCGGTCGCGACCGTGAGATCGAGCAGGCGACCCGGATGCTCGACCAGTCGTCGTTGCTGACGCTGACCGGTCCGGGTGGCGTGGGCAAGACCCGGATCGGACGGCGCCTGGCCAGGACGCTGCTCGAACGATTCGACGACGGGACCTGGATCATCGAGTGCGGCAATCTCAGCGATCCGAGCTTCCTGCTGCCCTCGGTGGTGAGTGCGATCGGTCTGCCCGATCCGGCCGGGCGGTCGCTGCTGTCCACGATCGTCGATCAACTCAAAGGCAAGCGACTCCTCCTCGTCCTCGACGACTGCGACCCCGTCCTCACGGCGGCCGCCGAGCTTGCCGAGAACCTCGTCCAGGTCTGCTCCACGGTTCGCATCGTCGTCACCAGCCGGGAGGCGCTTGGCGTGCCCGGCGAGGCGATCCTGCCGATCGCCTCGCTCTCGACGCCCGGCGTCGACGCGAGCATCAGCGCACGCGACCTCGCATCGATCGATGCCTGTCAGCTGTTCGTGGAGCGCGCGCAGGCGGTCCAGCCGTCGTTCGGATTGACCGACCAGAATGCCCGGTCGGTCGCGCAGCTGTGCCGCCGCCTCGACGGCATCCCGCTCGCCATCGAACTCGCGGCGGCCCGCGTCAGGGCGCTCCCGGTCGAACAGATCGCGTCCCGCCTCGACGATCGGTTCCGGCTCCTGACCGGCGGGAGTCGAACGTCGGTCGCCCGGCATCAGACGTTGCGCGCGACGATCGACTGGAGCTACGACCTGTTGACCGAGCCGGAGCGAGCGGTGCTCCGACGCCTGTCCGTGTTCGCGAGTGGAGCGTCACTCGAAGCAGCCGAGTCAGTCTGCGCGGGAGACCCGGTCGACGCGATGGACATCCTGGACCTCCTCGGACGGCTGGTCGAGAAGTCCCTGGTGTTCACCGATCCGACCTCGTCGGAGGCCCATTTCCGGCTGCTCGAGACCGTCCGGGAGTACGCCCGCAGCCGGCTCGTCGAGGCGGACGAGGCCGATTCGACGCTGCGGCGTCACCGCGACCTCTTCCTCGCCCTTGTCGACAAGGCATCGCCTGCCTTTTTCCACGGTCCCGAACCGATCGATTGGCTCCGTCGTCTCGACGACGAGCACGAAGACGTTCGAGCCGCCCTCGAATGGTGCCTCGATCAACCCGGCGAGGCCCGGGCGGGTCTGCGGATCGCAGCCGGCCTGTGGCGGTACTGGGAGATCCGTGGCCACCTCTCCGAGGGGCGCGCCTGGCTGGATCGGATGCTGGACGCTGTCGGCGAGGAGACGTCCGCGCTGCGAGCCGATGCCCTGACCGGCGCCGCCAATCTGGCGTTCATGCAGGGTGATCTCCGGGCCGCCGCGGAACTCCAGAGCGAAAGCCTGGCGCTCCAGCGGCAGATCGGCGATCCACAGGGCGTGGCCTACGCGGCGAACAACCTGGCGAACACCTCGATCCAGCTCGGCGACAATGCGCGGGCCCGCGAACTCTACGAGGAGGCGATCTCGATCTCGAAGGAGCTCGGCGACGTGCGCGGCGCGGCCTTCGGATCCATCAACCTTGCCGATGTCGCGGCTCGGGAGGGCGACCTGGCCGCCACCCAATCGCTCGAGGAGGAGATCCTCGCCTCCATCCGGCGCCTGGGGGATCGCTGGACGGAGGCGTTCGCTCTGGATGCGTTCGCGCGGATCGCCCACCGAGCCGGTCAGCTTGAGCGATCCCGGACACTCCACATCGAAGCCCTGGCCATCCTCGAGGAGCTCGGCGACCGACGGGGCGTCGCGCGCGTGCTGACCCAGCTTGCCGAGTTGGCACTGGCCGATGGGGATGGGCCTCGCGCACGTGGGCTGTTCCGGCAGAGCCTGGCGATCCGCCAGGAGCTCGGGGACATGCCCGGCCTCGCCAGCGCGATGGAGAGCCTGGCCGGGGCGGTCGCGACCGAGGATCCGGAGGCCGCCGCCCGACTCGATGGCGCCGCCACGTCACTCCGGGAGTCCATCCGGGCGATCGTCCCGCCCCGGACCGCCGCCGCGCATGACCAGCAGCTGGCTAACCTCGAGGCTCGCCTTGGGACCGAGCGGTTCGAGGCTGCCAGGCGCGAGGGCCGCCAGATGACCCCGAACGAGGCGCTGGCTACGCTCCCTCTTTGACCTCCACGATCGAGTCGGCGAGCAGGCCGTGGGCCTCCCGGTGGACGGCTTCCGCTGCTTCTGGACTTGGCGCTTCGGCGAGGCAGAAGACCTTGCCGGTCGCCTCGTCGTACCAGTAGCGCAGGTACTTGACGTCGTACTTGCCCTGGACCGCCAGGTCCGCGGCATGCGCCTGGGCGACGGCCTCACCGGTCAGGCCAGGGACATGGTCGTGCGTGTCGAGGTACAGCGGCATGGCGTCGGGTCTCCTGTCGCGTCGTCCGGGGTAAGACGGTCAACTATCGCGGACCCGTCGCCATTGTCAACGGCTAGCCCTCGTCAGCGTCGGCCTCTGCCTTGGTCCGGTGGATCGTGCCCTCGGCGTGCTCCGGCGGGGCATACACCGTGTACAACTTGAGATCGGTCGTTCCCTCGTTCACGAAGTTGTGGCGCAGCCCTGCTGGGACGTGGACGAGGCGGCCCGGTGAGACGGGGGTCCGCCGACCGTCGAGGATGGCAACGCCATCACCTTCGACAAAGACGAGGACCTGATCGACGTCGTCATGGATCTCTTCGCCGATGTCGCCCGCCGGCGGGATGCTCATCACCACGACCTGGGCGTGCGGCCCAGTCGAAACGACCTCTCGGAAGTAGTGGTTTCGCTTCGTTCGGGCGAGGATGTCCTCGTTGAATGGCGTGGTGGTCTGCGGGATCGCGTCGATGGTCATGTCGGCCTCCTGTGTCACCCCACGATGGACGCCCGAGCTCGAGCGCGCTAGGGCCGAATGACCCGTCGCATGGCGGCGAACCGGACGCCCCGAGACGTCCGACCCGCTATCGTCTCCGTGTGGCCACATTCGATCCTTCCGATGACGACATCGAGACGATCGTCATCGATGCCCTCGAGGCGCTGCCGGCGCCATTTCGAGATCAGCTCGGCAGTGTCGCCATCGTCATCGAGGACGAAGCGACGGCGGAGCAGCTGGCATCGGTCGGCGCAGGCGGACTGTTCGGCCTGTACCAGGGCATCCCGCGGACCCGATGGTCGGCGGATGGCGCCCCCGCGCCCAGCAAGATCACGATCTTCCGTGGGCCGCTGGTGCGAGCGAACCGGACGCCGGACCGATTCGCGGCGGCCGTCGCGGACACCGTCTACCACGAGATCGCCCACCATCTCGGGATCTCCGACGAGCGGATCGACGAACTGCAGCGCGGCCGGCGATGAGCCCCGGCGGCGTGACCGCGACATCCCCCCGCGATCGCGCGAATCGGCTTGCCGCGTCATACCTCCGGTCGTTACGATGTGCACCGCGGTCGGCCGGGAGGGTCGACGGCAACTAGCCCACGTCGCCCCTGGTCCGAACACGATGCCGGATGACCCGGTCGTGGACCTTTGGAGGAGGAAACATGCGCATCCGCAGCACTGGGCTGACCCTGTTCGCAGGGTTGTCCATCCTGGTCGCCGCCTGCAACAGCAGCGCGGCGACGAACGCGCCGACGACCGCTCCGACGACGGAGCCTTCGGCCGCGATGTCGGAAGCCCCGACGGAGGCCCCGTCGGCCAAGCCGACGAGCGACCTCAAGATCGGCGTCGTCACCGACGTCGGTGCCGTCAACGACAAGAACTTCAACCAGTACAGCTACGCCGGCGCCGTCGCCGGGGCGCGCCAGATCGGCGCCAAGACACCGTCGGTCGTCGTCCCGACCGCACCGTCCGACTACGAGCCGGACCTGCAGGCCTACGTCGACCAGGGCTACGACATCATCGTCGCGGTCGGGTTCAACCTGGTCAATGCCACGGCCAAACTGGCCAAGGAGAACCCGGATATCTGGTTCATCGGAGTCGACGCCGATCCGTGCATCGACGCCAACGGTGACGTGAGCCTTGACTTCTCCGATTGCTCCGGCGACCTCGCCACGTTGATCCCGAACTACATCGCGATCAACTTCCAGGAAGACCAGGCCGGCTACCTCGCCGGGATGGTCGCCGCGTCCGCCAGCCAGAGCGGGATCATCGGCGCCGTCGGCGGCGTCGCCGTCTGCGCTCCGTGCGTTCGCTACATCCAGGGCTACTACCTTGGAGCCCAGTCGGTCAACCCGAGCATCGTCGTCAAGACCGCTTGGGTCTCGGCCAGCGACTTCGTCAAGGGCTTCTATGACCAGCCCGGTGGCACAACCTTCGGCCAGCAGTTCATCAAGCAGAATCCGGGCATCGACGTCGTCTTCCAGGTCGCCGGCGCGACCGGCAACGGTGTCATCGACGCCGCCTGTGCGGCCGGCATCAACGCCATCGGTGTCGACGTCGACCAGTACCAGTCCTACCCGGCGTCGCAGGCGTGCATCCTGACAAGCGCAGAGAAGCACCTGAGCGTGTCCGTCGCGACGTCCATCCAGCAAATCTCCGGCGGCACCGCCGTTGGAGGCAAGATCTACTACAACGCCGCCAACGACGGCGTCGGGGTCTCGCCCTTCTACGAAGCGGCCAGCAAGCTCCCGGCGGACATGCAGGCGACGATCGACACGGCCCTGGCCGGTATGGCCAGTGGCACCGTCGTCACCTGCCCGCCAGCTCCCGAGTGCGGCATGACGCCCGCACCGCCCATCGGTAACTAGACCGGACGACGTCTGGTCGAGCGGGTCGGTCGTGATGACCGGCCCGCTCATCTCTATCCCCAACCCATGACCACCGTGAACGAGGGCGAAGAGCCCATGGAATCGGGATCCCCGAACGTCCGCGCTCCGGCGCTCGAGATGCGAGGCATCACGAAGCGCTATCCGGGGGTCGTTGCCAACGACGCCATCGATCTTGAGATCCGCCCGGGCGAGATCCATGCGCTGCTCGGAGAGAACGGCGCCGGCAAGACCACCCTCATGAACATCCTGTACGGACTGGCCCGCCCCGATGAGGGTCAGATCCTGCTCGACGGCACAGAGCTCAGTCTGACCGGCCCGTCAGACGCCATCGCCCGCGGGATCAGCATGGTCCATCAACATTTCATGCTCGTTCCCGTGCTGACCGTCGCCGAGAACATCGTGCTCGGCCAGGAATCCACCACGGCCGGCGTCTTCCTGGACCGAAATGAGATCCGCCGCCGCATCGTCGATCTCGGCCGCCGGTTCGGGTTCGAGATCGACCCCGACGTCAAGGTCGGCTCGCTCTCGGTCGGCTGGCAGCAGCGCGTCGAGATCCTGAAGGCGCTGTATCGGAATGCCAAGATCCTGGTCCTCGATGAGCCGACCGCAGTGCTCACGCCCCAGGAAACCGAGGAGATCTTCGAGGTCCTCCGCCGCCTCGCCGCGGAAGGACACAGCATCGTCTTCATCAGCCACAAGCTGTACGAGGTCATCGAGATCGCCGATCGGATCACCGTCATTCGACGCGGCAAGGTCGTCGGAGAACGGGTCCCGTCGGCGACCGACGAGGCGGATCTCGCCGAGCTCATGGTCGGCCGCGAAGTCTCACTCACGGTCGACCGCGGCGAATCGAACCCCGCGGGCCCGGTCCTGACGGTCTCCGGACTGGTCGTCAAGGGCACGCGAGGCCAGGAGGTCGTCCACGACATCGACCTCGAGGTCCGCGCGGGCGAGATCCTGGGCATCGCCGGCGTCGCCGGCAACGGTCAGGACGAACTGGTCGAAGCCATCGTCGGGCTTCGCAAACCGAGTGGCGGACACGTCCGACTCGGCGATGCCGATATCACCGGCAAGGGGTCACGGGCCATCTACGAGACCGGTGTCGGCTACGTCCCCGCAGATCGCCATCGGTTCGGCCTTGTCCTGTCGTTCAGCATCGCGGACAACCTGGTCCTGACCAGCTACCACCGACCGCCGTACTCGCGCGGCCTGCTCCGCAATGATGCGGCGATCAAGGCGTCAGCCGAGGAACGGATCAAGGCGTTCGACATCCGGACGACATCGGCCGAGGCCAAGGCGGCAACCCTGTCCGGCGGCAATCAGCAGAAGGTCGTCGTCGCTCGCGAGTTCGGCCGTGACCTGCGCCTCCTCGTCCTGGATCAGCCGACCCGTGGGCTTGACGTCGGGAGCATCGAGTTCATCCATCGCCAGACGATCGCCAAACGCGATGCGGGCACCGCGATCCTGCTTGTCTCAGCCGAATTGGACGAGGTCCTCGAGCTGTCCGATCGGATCGCCGTCATGTATCGCGGCCGCCTGGTCGGCATCCGCGATGCGCGGACCGCGGACAAGAACGAGATCGGGATCCTCATGGCCACCGGCGGCCATGAGCCGGAAAAGAGCGCGGCCGAGGGTGCGGCATGACCGTGATCAGCCGGGTGTGGGCGATGCTGGCGCTTCCGCTCATCTCGATCATCCTGGCCCTGCTCGTCGGGTCGTTCGTCATCGTCGGTTCCGAGTGGCTCGTGAGCGGCGAACTGTCATTCGGCCTCGCGATCGATGCCTATGGCGCGCTGATCAGCGGGGCGCTCGGGTCGGAGCGGGCGATCGTCAACACGCTCACCAACTCGATGCCGCTCCTGCTCGGCGGTCTGTCGGTGGGCCTGGCATTCAAGGCCGGGCTGTTCAACATCGGTGCCCAGGGTCAATTCCTGATGGGCGCGCTCGGCTCGGTCATCGTCGGCGTCCAGCTCCGCGAGAGCCCGGTCATCGTCGCGGTTCCGCTCGCCCTGGCCGCGGGGATGGTCTTCGGCGCGGCCTGGGGCTTCATCCCCGGGTTCCTCAAGGCCGTGTCCGGCGCCCACGAAGTGGTGACGACGATCATGCTCAACTTCGTGGCCCTGGCCATCCTGGCGGCGGCCGTGAGTGGCCCGTTGAACGTCCCGGGATCCGTGTCACCGACGACCCTGCCCGTCGGCAACGCCGCTTTGCCGGTGATCATCGGACGCAATGGCACGATCGCGATCATCTATGCGCCGATCATGGCGGTGCTCTATGGCTGGCTGCTCTTCCGCACGACACGCGGGTTCGAGATCCGGATCGCCGGCGCAAGTCCGGATGCCGCGCGGTACGCGGGCATGTCGCCACGACGGCTGATCATCTGGACGATGTCGGTGGCCGGCCTCCTGGCCGGGATGGCCGGGGCGACCGACCTGTTGGGTGCGACCCATCAGATGACGACGACCTACGGCACCACGGTCGGGTTCGACTCGATCGCCGTGGCCCTGCTCGGCCGGACGAGCCCGATCGGGATCGTCCTGGCTGCGCTCCTGTTCGGGGCGATGCGGACCGGCTCGGCCGCGATGCAGATCCAGGCCGGGGTCCCGGCTGAACTGGTCGGCGTCCTGCAGGCGACGATCCTCTTCTTCCTGGTCGCCAGCCCGGTCATCAAGCGGATCTTCCGACTCAAAGGCGCCGGGACAGGCCTTGAGGAGACCACGACCTTCGCGGCGACCTACAGCGGCGAGGCGACGATCCGCTGATGGACCAGTTCCTGTACGGCCTGCCGATCATCGGACTCATCTTCGAGTTCGTCGGGTACATCCTGGCGGTCCTGCCGGACATCGCTCCGATCATCGTCAAGGCCGGTGTCCCGATCGGGTTCGCCGCGCTGTGCGGGGTCATGTGCGAACGATCCGGCGTGGTCAACATCGGGATCGAGGGCACGATGCTGGTGGCAGCCTTCGTCGGCTGGACCGCTGGGATCTTCCTGGTACCCGTCCTCGGGGCCGATCCCGGGCCGTTCTTCGGGGCTTCGCCGGCGCTCCTCGGGGCCCTCGTCGCGGCGATCCTGGCCGCGATCCTGGTCTCGCTCGTCCACGCCTGGCTATCCATCTCCGTGCGGGCGGATCAGATCATCAGCGGCACGATCATCAACATCGCCGCCCTCGGGATCACCGGCTATCTCTATTCGCTGCTGGCCAAGACGCCGGTCGAGAGCGCCGGTCATTTCACGGCATGGACGCCACCGGATGCGATCGTCTCCCTGCCCGCGGTCGGCTGGATCTTCGAATCCATCTTCGCCCAGGGCCCGTTGACGATCACCCTGTTCGTCGCGGTCATCGTCTTCCAGATCGCCCTGTTCCGGACCCGCTGGGGCCTGCGAAGTCGCGCCGTCGGCGAGCATCCCCGCGCGGCAGAGACGGTCGGGATCAACGTCATCGGCCTGCGCTACCGGAACGTCCTCCTCGGCGGCGCGCTGGCCGGGCTCGGCGGCGCCTTCCTGAGCCTGGAGTACACGGCCAATTTCACCCAGAACATGACGGCCGGCCGTGGCTTCATCGGTCTCGCGGCGATGATCGTCGGCCGCTGGACACCGCTGGGGGCGTTCGGGGCCGCACTGCTGTTCGCGTCGACCGTCGGACTGAGCCAGTCCATCCTGATCGCACCGCCGCCCGGGGAGCTCGGCGACATCCTGACCTCGCTGCCGCCGCAATTGTTCGATGCCATGCCGTACATCGTCACGATCATCATCCTGGCCGGTGTCGTCGGTCGGAGCATCCCACCCGCTGCCGACGGGCAGCCCTACGAACGCGAGGCCGCGACCTGACTCGGGAAGAGCGGATACGCGCCGCTGCCTTCCTCGACCTGGAGGAAGGGCGCGGGCCGGTCCCGGTCCTCGACGATGCCGGGATCGAACGGATCCTTGGTGCGACGCGCAGGATCGCCGTGGTGGGCGCGTCGGCGACCCCTGGCCGGCCGTCCAATGGCGTCTTCCGGGATCTCCTGGCGCGAGGGTTCGACTGTGTCCCGATCAACCCGGCCGCCACCGAGGTCCTCGGTTCGCCGGCCTATCCGACCCTGGCCGCCGCGACCGCGGCGACCGGACCGTTCGACCTCGTGGACGTCTTCCGGCGATCCGAGCTGTGCGCCCACCACGCTCGTGAAGCGGTCGCCATCGGCGCTCGCGTGTTGTGGCTCCAGCTCGGCGTGCTGGACTGGGAGGCGGCCCGGATCGCCTACGAGGGCGGCCTGGAGGTCGCGATGAACCGGTGCACCTCGATCGAGTTGCGACGGATCAGCGGATGAGGAACCCGACGAAGACCAGGACCACTCCGGTGACGAGGATGGCGCCACCGACCTGCGCCTGACGGCGGAGGATGGCCATTGCCACCGAGGCTCCGGTCGGTCCCGACGCCGTATCGTCGCGAACGCCTCCTCGCCACGACTGGTAGCGTGCGACGTTCTCGTCCTGGGCCTTGAGCGCCTGGTAGCGGGCCCACGGTCGCCGCGCTCGCTGGTAGCCCACGATGATGAGCGCCACGCCACCGAGCCACAGCACGATGTTCAGGAGGCTCACCGGTCAGTCCTCCCCTGCCCCGGCCAAACGCTCGCGAACGAGCCCTTGCACGGTCGCCGCGTTCGCCTGTCCGCGGGTCGCCTTCATGACCTGGCCGACGAGGAACCCGACCGCCTGCGCCTTGCCGGCCCGGAAGTCCGCAACGGCACCGGGGTTGGCCCGGATGGCCGCATCGACGGCGGCCGCCATCTCGTCACTGTCGGTGATCTGCCGGAAGCCGCGCTCCGCGATGATCGCCTTCGCCGCTGCGCCCGTGGACGCATGGACCTCGAGCGTCTCCCGACCCTGGGCCCGCGAGATCGAGCCGGCCTCGACAGCGGCGATGATGACGGCGAATTCGGCCGGATCGATCGTCACCGGCGCTTCGGCGGCGTTGCGCAGTCGAAGGTATTCGCCGATGACCCAGTTGGCGACCGGTTTCGGCACCGAGTCGGGGTCGGTGGCCAGGATCCGTTCGAACAGGGTCGTCGCGGCGGGATCGGCCACCAGGACCGCGGCGTCATAGGGGCTGAGGCCGAGGACGGCCACGTACCGCTCTCGCCGCGAACCGGGCAGTTCCGGCAGCCTGGAGCGGATCTCGGCCAGCCAGGCGGGATCGAGATGCAACGGCGGCAGATCCGGCTCCGGAAAGTAGCGATAGTCGTCGGATGTCTCCTTCACCCGCATCCGATACGTCTCGCCTCTCTCCTCGGACCATCCGCGGGTCTCCTGCTCGAGCGACTCGCCCGCATCGAGGATGGCCCCCTGACGGTCGATCTCGAAGGCGATCGCCCGCTCGACCGCCCGGAATGAATTCATGTTCTTGACCTCGACCCGCGTCCCGAAGGGCTCCGTGCCCGCCGGACGGAGCGAAACGTTCGCCTCGACTCGCAGTTGGCCACGCTCCATGTCCGCATCGGATGCGCCGATCGATCGGAGGAGCAGCTGGAGTTCCTCGGCATAGCGACGGGCCTGTTCGGCCGTTCTGATGTCCGGCTCGGTGACGATCTCCATGAGCGGTGCGCCGGACCGGTTGAAATCGACGAGGCTGACCTTGCGGCCATCGGGATCGGTGGCGTGGACCAGCTTGGCCGTGTCCTCTTCGAGGTGCGCCCGGGTGATCGCGACCGTGAACGGCCCATCTGACGTCTCGAAGGTCAGCCGCCCAAGTGATGCCAGCGGGAGGTCGTACTGGCTGATCTGGTAGCCCTTCGGAAGGTCCGGATAGAAGTAGTTCTTGCGGTCCCAGCGGGTCGCCTCGGGCGCGGTCGCCTCGATCGCCGCTCCCGTCGTCAGGACGAGTTCGACCGCGCGTCGGTTGATCGTCGGAAGCGCCCCAGGAAGACCGAGGCAGACCGGACAGACATGCGTATTGGGGTCCGCGCCGTCGTAGGCGGTGGAGCAGCCACAGAACATCTTGGACGCGGTCCGAAGCTGGCAATGGACCTCGATCCCGATGACCGCCTCGTACCGAGCACGCTCCGTGACGGTCATGCCGGAGCGACCGGCTCCGACCGATGTCGCTCGACGAACCGGCCGATCCGGACGAGCGCTTCCTCGAGTCGCTCATACGACGTCGCATAGCACATGCGGACGTGTCCGCTGCCAGACGGTCCGAAGGCGCTGCCGGGGACGACCGCGACCCGCTCCTCGGTCAGCAGGCCCTCGGTGAAGGCCTGATCGGTCAGTCCGGTCGACGAGATCCGGGGAAAGGCATAGAACGCACCCCGGGGTTCGAAGGTGTCGAGACCGAGGGCGTTCAGCCCATCGACCAGGAGCCGACGGCGTCGGTCGTACTCCGCGCGCATCCGCTCGACCTCGGACTCGCCGAGGAGGATCGCCGCGAGGGCGGCGTCCTGGGCAGTGGTGGGCGCCGACATGATCCCGTACTGGTGGACCTTGACCATCCCTTCAAGGATCTCGGCCGGCGCCGCGACATACCCGACCCGCCAGCCGGTCATCGCGTAGGCCTTCGAGAAGCCGCCCATCAGGATCGTCCGCTCACGCATCCCGGGCAGGGCACTCATCGCCCGATGGCGGTAGGTCCCGTAGGCTAGCCGGTCGTAGATCTCGTCGCTGTAGACGAGCAGGTCGTGGCGGACCGCGATCTCGGCGATGGCATCCGCGACCGCCTCGGGCAGGACTGCGCCGGTCGGGTTGCATGGGTAGCCCAGGAACAGGGCCTTGGTCCGCGGCGTGATAGCCGCCTCGACGGCCGCCGGATCCAGGGCGAAGTCGTCCTCGAACCGGGTCGCCACGTGCCGAACGACTCCGCCGGCGAAGACGATCGCCGGGACATACGCGACGTAGCTCGGCTCATGGAGGATGACCTCATCGCCCGGGTCGCACGTCGCGCGAAGCGCCAGGTCGACCGCTTCCGACGCCCCGACCGTGATGAGCAACTCGGTCGCCGGGTCGTAGCGCACGCCATACCGGCCCTCGAGGTGATCGGTCAGGGCACGCCGGAGTTCCAGCGTCCCGTAGTTCGAGGTGTAATGGGTCCGACCTTCGCGAAGACTCTCGACACCGGCCTCGACGATCACCCGCGGGGTGTCGAAGTCCGGCTCGCCCACCCCGAGGCTGATGACGTCGTCCATCGTCGCCAGGATGTCGAAGAAGCGGCGGATGCCGGACGGGGGGACGCTCTTGACCCGATCCGACAGCACGCGTTCGGTCAGGGGCGCGCGGGGGCTCGACTCGGTCACCATCGCCTCGAAGCGTACGTCATCGAGCCCCCGATGGGCCACTCCGCCCGGTTGGCGAGCGCCGGGGCCGTCGTCAGGCGGGTGCGCCGACCACGACCTCGGTCGCCGTGGCGTCTTCGACCGCGTGCCCGTTGGTCTTGCCCTTGCTCGACTTGCCGGCGGGCGTCGGCATGGCCGGCGCGACCGCGGTCATCTGGGCCCGGTCGCGGATGCCCAGCATCTGCCGCTGGAGCATGACGAAGACACCGAAGCCCATCGTCGGTGCGATGATCCTGAAGGCCGGCGTCGGCTGGCCGAAGCGGACCCGGAAGCGCTCGATCAGGCGGGTTCGACCGAGATCGAGTGGCTCGAGAACGAACGCCCAGCTTGCCGCGAACTCGGTCGGCGTCTGGCGCAGGATCGCACCCGAGGCTGCCAGACCCTTGGGCGCGTCGCCGGGGTCGGACCCATTCGCCGCCTCGGCCTGACTGGCGACGAGGTCTGTGTCGGAGTAGAGCACGAGCGTCCGGCCGGGCTCGACGGCCCGGACCGAGAATCCGCCACCCGGGGAGTTCGGCATGACATCGCCGACCTCGATGGTCTGCCACTCGGGCACGATCCGATCGGCGCTCTTGCCGCGCATGTCCAGCGCGTCGTAGCTGTACCAGCCGGCCCGGCCATAGCCCATCTGGACCAGCCATGGCCAGACGGCTTCGGGTGGGGCATCGATCGTGATCCCCCGAGTGTCGACCGCCGTGGGCGTCGGCACGAGATCGTCGCCGGGCAGGGCCTTCGTGCTCTCGACCGGGTCCGCCCCCCACGTCCGCCACCATTTGACGGTCCGACTGGCCGTGATCCCGGCGACCGTCCCGAGGACGGCACCGAGCGCGATGCGCTTCTGAAACCGCATACGTCACCTCCGATGGAATGGTCGTCGGCGATCGGCCAGAGCGCGAGGGCCGCACCGCCCGTTGTCGCGGGCCGCGTGTCGCTGTGTCGGTCAGGTCGCGGACGATGCGACCAGCGCGGCCATCCGCTCCGATGGGCTCGGGGCGGCCGGATCCGCCGCGGCGGCAAGATCAGTCGGCTCGAGCGATCGCCACGGCTCATCGACGGTGATCGCTTCATAGCCGCGCGCCAGGCCGAGGAGCGCTGCCTCCGACCACGGCGCCCCGATGAGCTGGAGGCCGACCGGCAGTCCGTCGGACAGGCCGCACGGGATGGAGACGCCGGGCAGGCCGGCCATGTTGACCGGCAGGGTGCAGGCGTCGGACAGGTACATGGCGACCGGGTCGGCCAGACGATCCCCGAAGCGGAACGCCACGGTCGGGGACGTGGGCGCGACGAGGGCATCGAACCCATCCGCCCAGAGCGCATCGAAATCGGCCTTGATCAGGGTCCGGACCTTCTGGGCCTTCAGGTAGTAGGCGTCGTAGTACCCGGCCGACAGTGCATAGGTCCCGAGCATGATCCGGCGCTTGACCTCCGCCCCGAAGCCCTGCCCCCGGGTCGCGAGGTAATTCGCGAGTACGTCGCCGTCGCCGATCCTCGGCCCGAAGCGGATCCCGTCGTATCGGGCGAGGTTGGCCGACGCCTCAGCCGGGGCGACGATGTAGTAGGTGGCGAGGCCGTAGTCGGTGTGCGGCAGGCTGACGTCCTCGACGATCGCCCCGGCGGCCCCGAGGGCCGCGACCGCATCGCGGACCAGCCGTTCCACGCCGGGCTCCATGCCGGCCACGAAGTACTCGCGAGGAAGACCGATCCGCTTTCCGCGCAACCCTGCAGCGGCCTCGTCGTCGCCGGACGCCAACGCCGTCAGGGTGGCTGGGACCGGCTCCGGCGACGACGTCGAATCGCGGTCGTCACGTCCAGCGATGGCGGACAAGAGCGCGGCGGCATCACGCGCGTCCCGGGCGAACGGACCGATCTGGTCAAGCGAGCTGGAGAAGGCGACGATCCCGTATCGGCTGACCCGCCCGTACGTCGGTTTCATCCCGACGATGCCGCACAGGGCCGCCGGCTGGCGGATGGACCCTCCGGTATCGGTGCCGATCGACAGCGGGCTATGGAATGCCGCGACGGCGGCGGCCGACCCGCCGCTGCTGCCACCCGGGACCCGGTCGAGGGCCCAGGGGTTCGCCGTGGGCCCGAACGCCGAATGCTCGGTCGACGAGCCCATCGCGAATTCGTCCATGTTCGTCTTGCCCAGGATGACGGCCCCTGCCTCCCGCAGGCGCTCCGTGATGTGGGCGTCATACGGGGCGTGGTATCCCGCGAGGATCCGGGATCCGGCCGTGCATGGGCCGCCAGCGACCGACACGAGGTCCTTCAGGGCCACGGGGATGCCCAGCAGCGGCGATCCGTCGAGGGCATCGCCTGGCTCGCTCCTGGCGGCCGCAAGCCGGGCGTCGGCCGTGTCCGCCATCTGGAGGGCTCGATCGCGGTCGATCAGGAGCCAGGCATTGAGCGCCGGGTTGTCCCGCTCGGCGGCCGACAGGTGCGCCTCGGTGAGCTCGCGCGACGACACATCACCGGACCGCAGGAGGGCGGCCATCTCATGCGCGAGCAGGCGGGTGACGTCGGACACCGAGGTCAGCGCTCGTCGAGGATTGCCGGCACCACGATGAAGTCGCCGTCGCGGGCCGGGGCGTTCACGAGGACTGCTTCGACCGACAGCGATGGCTGGACGACATCGTCCCGCAGGATGTTCACGAGCTCGATGGTCTGGGCCGTGGGCGGGATGTCGTCGGTCGGCAGCTCGGCCAGGATCGCGTACTGGTCGAGGATGTGATTGAGCTCACCCTCGAGCCGGCCCAACTCCGCGTCGGTCAAGCCGAGCCGGGCAAGGTGGGCGACGTGAGCGACGTCGGATCGGGACAAGGTGGCCATCGCCGCGATGATAGCCGACGCGACCGCTACGATCGGTCGATGCAGCTGCCGCGTATCCGTCCGATGACCGTCGCCGACGTGGGACCGATCACGGCCGCATTCCTGCGCCAGGACTGGGGCGACCGTCGCATCAAGCTCGACTACGTCGTTCGCGAACCCCGGTCCAGACCATTCGTCGCCGAAGCCGATGGCGTCGTCGTCGGCACCGGGGTGGCCAGTCTCCACGGATCGGTGGCCTGGATCGGCACGATCTGGGTCGAACCGGCCTGGCGTCGCCGAAGCGTCGGGATGGCCCTGACCCAGGCGACGATCGAGGCTGCCGAGGCTGCCGGTTGTCGGTCGCTCGTGCTCGTCGCCACCGAGGCGGGCCGGCGGCTGTACGAGCGGATCGGGTTCGAGGTCCAGACGACCTATCGGATCCTCGAGATCGCCGGTCCCGCGGCCCACCAGATGGACCCGCGGATCCGTCCCTTCGCGCCCGCCGACCTGGCGGCCATGGCCGAGCTGTCCCTGGCCGCGACGGGAGAGGACCGGACCCATCTGCTGGACGCCTTCGCCTCGGTCGAGACCGCGCGATGCCTGGAGCACGATGACGGGTCGATCGGCGGTTTCACGGTGCGGGCGCCCTGGGGCGGCGGCCAGACGATCGCACCCGACATCGGCGACGCCATCGCGATCCTCGACAGTCGACGCGCGGGCCGCGCGGCCGACGAGCGCGTGCGGGCCGGCCTGCTGCTCGAGAACGAGGCGGGTCTCGACCGACTCCTTGCTTCGGGTTGGACGGAGGCATGGAGCGCACCCCGGATGGTCCGGGGCGATCCCCTGACCTGGCACCCCGAATGGATCTGGGGGCAGTTCGACCACGCCATCGGTTGATGGCGCGCGATGGCCCGAACGGCGCCCGTCGGACACCCGATGGGGTGATGGTCAGAGGGTCGCTCACCGGCCACCCTGAGGGCACACCTCTTGACCTGACCGGAGTCCGAACCGACCCATGTCGCCCTCGACCGACAGCGCAAGCTGGCGAAGCGCCCGATGATCAGCACCGTCTGCCTCCAATGCGGCACGCCCTCGGACCAGGGGCGCGGCAAGTTCTGCCGGCGCTGCGGACTCCCCTACGGCCAGCCGCCCCGGGCCGAAGCGGAGTTGCCGTCGTGCCCGGTCTGCTACCGGACGGTCGACGAGGACGGCCGGTTGCCCAGCCTCGACCGGGTCGGGGTGCGGGTCGATCTGGTCCGGCACCAGGTCGAGCACGATCGGCACCCGGTCGGCGATGACGCCCTGCTGGAATTGCTTCGCGACGGCGACCGGATCCGGATCGGGCGCTGGACCGCACCCTTCGAGACCGTCCGACACTACCTGGTGACCGGGCAGGTCAGCGCGGGTCGGAACCGTGCCCTCGCCCACGATGCGATCGTCACCGCCATGACCCAGTTGCGCCGCTGGGGACCGGATGGCGACATCTTCGGCGACCTGCCTGACTGGAAGGCGGCGCGCCTCGCGGTCATCGACCTGATGGAGCGGTACGCGCGGGGTCGGAGCTAGGTCTCGCCCGCCAGGAGCCTCCTGAAACCCGCCTCATCGAGGATCGCGACACCAAGCTCCTGGGCCTTGACGAATTTCGATCCGGCACGTTCGCCGGCCACCAGGAAGTCAGTGTGCTTCGACACCGATCCGGCCGGTTTCCCACCCGCGGCCCGGATGGCCGCTTCCGCCTCCGGCCGGCTGAAGCCTTCGAGCGTCCCCGTCACGACGAGCGTCTTGCCGTCGAGCGGGCCAGCTGTTCCTTGTCCTGGCCCCACGACGTGCGGCCGCTCCGGGACGACGCCGACGTCGACCAGCTCTCGCAGCACGTCCTGGGTCGCGTCGTCCCCGAACCATCGTCCCAACGCGGCGGCCACCGTCGGGCCGATCCCGGGAACCTCTTCGAAACGCTCCGGCTCCGACGTGCCGACCCGGCGAAGTTCCGCCTCGACGGCAGCGAACCACGGGTCCGGCACGGCGTCGCCGTCCGGCGGTGGGTAGTCATCCGGACGCACCTGCCCGGCCAGCCACGAAGCAAGGTCGATCGCGGTCTGCTCGCCGACCTGGGGCATCCCGAGGCCATTGAGGATCCGGGCCAGCGGCCGGCCGACCCGCGCTCGACCGATCCGGTCGTAAAGGTTCTGGGCACTCTTGGGTCCGAATCGCTCGAGCGACTCCAGCTGGTCCACGGTGAGGCGGAAGAAGTCGGCGCGCGAATGGATCATGCCGCGCTCGAGAAGCTGGGACAGGACCGCCCATCCCGCACCCTCGATGTCCATGCCTCCGCGACCGACGAAGTGCCCGAACTCCTGCGCCCGCCGGGCCGGGCAGACCGCGTTCGGACAGTAGATCCGGACCGCGCCCGCGTCCTGGACGACCGGCGTCCCACATACCGGGCAGACCGCCGGCATGTCGAACACTCGTTCCGAGCCGGTCCGTCGTTCGATGATCGGGCGGACCACCTCCGGGATGACGTCCCCGGCCTTCTGGAGGATCACGGTGTCGCCGATCCGGATGTCCTTGCGCTGGACCTCGTCGAGGTTGTGGAGGGTCGCTCTGGCCACGGTCGAGCCAGCGACCTTGGTCGGGCGAAGGTGGGCCACGGGCGTCAGCGTCCCTGTCCGGCCGACGTATGGGACGATGTCCTCGACGAATGATTCGACCTGCTCCGGCGGGAACTTGAAGGCGATCGCCCAGCGCGGTGCGCGGCTGACCATGCCCAGCTGCTCCTGGTGGTCGTAGCGGTCGACCTTGACCACGACCCCGTCGGTCTCGTATGGAAGCGCGTGGCGGGCATCGCGCCATCGTTCGGTGAAGTCGATCACGCCCTCGATGTCGAGCCCGGACGTGTGCTCGGGGTTGACCGGGAACCCCAGCGCCTGGAGTCGTTCGAGCGCCTCGGTCTGGGTCGCCGCGAGGTCGTCGTCCTCGACGAGTTGATAGAACCAGGCGGACAGTCGCCGCCCGGCGGTCACGCTCGGATCGATCTGCCGGAGTGACCCGGCACCGCTGTTCCTCGGGTTCGCGTACAGGGCGAGCCCGGCGGCTTCCCTGTCGGCGTTGATCCGCTTGAACTCGGCCTTCGGCATGAACACTTCGCCCCTGGCCTCGATCGAGACAGCGTCGTTCAGCCGGTCCGGGATGACTTCGATCGTCCGCAGGTTCGCGGTGACATCCTCACCGGTCGTCCCGTCACCGCGCGTGGCGCCCTGGGCGAACCGACCGCGGTCATAGCGAAGGCTGATCGCGAGGCCATCGATCTTGAGTTCCGCCACGTAGCGAAGACTGGTCGCGGCGTCGGGTGGCGGCGGCAGCCCGAGGCCTTTGCGTACCCGCGCATCGAAAGCGCGAAGCTCCTCGTGGCTGAAGGCATTGGCCAGGGACAGCATCGGCCGGGCGTGGCGAACCTCGTCGAACGTCCCGCTCGGCGTCCCGCCGACGCGTTGGGTCGGCGAGTCGGGGGTCGTCAGGTCCGGATGGGCGGTCTCGAGCGCGACGAGTTCGCGGAACAACTGGTCGTAGGCGGAGTCGGTGATCTCCGGTGCATCGCGGCCGTAGTAGGACGCATCGGCGCGCTCGATCTCGGCGGCCAGCGACGCGTGGCGGCGGGCCGCCTCCGCCGGGTCCAGGTCGGCAGCCGCGGCGACCAGGGCGGGATCGACGGGTGGAAGGGCGATGGTCACTGCGTCTGCCGTCAGTCGTCCGCGTTCCTGGAGGCGACTAGGTGCGACGACGTGATATCGGCGGGCGTGGGAGTCCCAAGGAGCTCGAGGGCGATCTCGAACTCCTCGCGAAGGATCGCGATCGCGCGCTCGACGCCGGCAGCGCCACCGACCGCCAGCGCCCAGAAGATCGGCCGGCCGATCAGGACGCCCTGCGCTCCCATCGCGCGGGCGATGGCGATGTCCAGTCCTCGACGGACGCCACCGTCCACCCAGATCTCGACTTGACCGCCGACCGCCGCGACGACTTCGGCCAGGACATCGACCGGGGCCGGCACGCGGTCGAGCTGACGCCCGCCATGATTGCTGACGACGATCCCTTCGACGCCATGCTCGACCGCGAGCCGGGCATCCTCCGCGGTCATGATCCCCTTGAGAACCACGGGCAGCGACGTCCAGTCCTGGATCGCCCGAAGATCAGCCCACGACAGACGGTGCTGCAGGTGATCCTGCGGCCGGATCGCCTGGCTGCCATCGAAGTTGCCGAGCGGCGGGAGGAGGAACCCACTGCGTCGATCGCGGTCGCGATAGCCCAGGACCGGCAGGTCGACGGTCAGGATGATGGCCGTATATCCTGCCGCCTCGGCGCGCTCGACAAGGCTGCGCGAGACACCTTCGGCCGCTTGCGTATAGAGCTGGAACCAGCGATTCCCGTCTGGCGCCGCCGAGGCGACGTCCTCGATGGATCTTGACGACGTGGTCGACAACGTGAACGGGATGCCGGCGGACGCGGCGGCCCGAGCCGACTCGACCTCACCATCCGGGTGGGCCAGCGAGTGCACGGCCATCGGAGCGACCGCCAGCGGCAACGCGCTCGGTTTGCCGAGCATCTTTGTCGATGGGTCGACGGCCGGGGCGCCGACCAGGACGCGCGGGCGGAGCCGCCGACGGCGCCACGCGGCTTCGTTGTCGGCCAGACTGACCTCATCCCACGACCCACCGGCGACGTAGTCGAAGGCGGCCGGGTCCATGACCGCTCGCGCCATCTCCTCGAGGTCGCCAAGCTGGACGACCGTCGCGAGCTGGTCCGTCGCCTTGCTCATCAGACGAGGTCCAGATTGGCCAGGCTGGCGAGCATCGTCTTGCGCCCGATCGTGGCGTCCTTGAAGGCCACCGTCACTTCCTCGTCGCTTCGCGTCAGCTTGCTCATCACCACGATGCCGGTGCCCCATCTGGCATGTCGGACTCGATCACCGTCCCGGAACCGTCGCTCGCCAGGGATGATCGGACGAGCCGGCCTGACCGTTCCCGTCGTCGATCCAGGCGGATCAGCGAGGACCCCGGATGGCGCCCCTCCTTCGTACGACTCTCGTCGTGCCGCAAGGTCGCGGCCGGGTCGGAACGTCTCTCCCGGCGGCGGTGCGCCCGGCCGGCCGCTTCCCTGCCGGTAGGCGGGGCCGGCACCGGCGCTGCGAACCGGTGTGCCGAAGCGACTCGTGCGCCGGGCACCGAACACGAGGTCCAGGTCCAGGTCCCGGTCGTCCGTGGCGCCAAGTTGTGGGCCGTCCATGAGTTCAGCCGGGATCTCCATCAGAAAACGAGACGGGACCGAGGCCTGACCCATCCCCCAGGTCGCGCGACGCCAGGCGTGCGACAGGAACAGCCGCCGCTTGGCCCGGGTGATCCCGACATAGGCGAGCCGGCGCTCTTCTTCCAGCTCCTTCTCGTCGTCCAGTGCGCGAGCGTGTGGGAACAGCCCTTCTTCCAGACCCGCGATGAAGACGACCGGGAACTCGAGGCCCTTTGCCGCATGCAGGGTGATGAGGGTGACCGCGTCGGCATCGCCCTCGTATGAGTCTTGATCCGCGACGAGGGCCGTCTCCTCAAGGAGTCGATCGAGGGCATCGTCCGGCGCGAGATCGTCGTAGCGGGTCGTGACCGATCGCAGCTCCAGCAGGTTCGCCCAACGCTCCTCGCCGTCTTCCGAGCCGTCCGCCAACATGGCCCGGTAACCCGAGGCTTCGAGGGCCTCGTCGAGAAGTTCCGGGAGCGCCAGCACACCGATGCTGGCACGCAACCGGCGGACGGTGGCGGCGAAATCGGCAAGCGCGTTGCGGGCACGTGGGGCCAGGCCGGGCAGATCGCCGGACGCGGCCGCTTCGATCGCCCCCCAGGTGCTGCCGCCCTCGCGAGCGGCCGCGGCCCTGAGGGCTTCGATCGTCTTGTCGCCGATCCCCCTGGCTGGCACGTTGATCACCCGTTCGAAGCTGACGCTGTCCGTGTCCGAGCGCAGGATGCGCAGGTACGCCAGGGCGTCCTTGACCTCGCGACGTGAATAGAACCGGGTCCCCCCCACGAGCTGGTAGTGGATCCCGTAGCGCAGGAAGGATTCCTCGATCGCACGCGATTGAGCGTTCATCCGGTACATCACCGCGATCTCGCGAGCGCGAACGGACGCGTCGGCCTGATCGTCGGCGCGGCGGGTCAGCGTCGTCCCGCGACCGCCCACCAACCCCTCGACCTGGCGGGCGATCCACTCCGCTTCTTCTTCCTCGTTGTAGGCCTCGAACCGCTGGATCCGCACACCACCGCTGTTGTCCGTCCAGAGCTTCTTGTCCTTGCGAGCCGTATTTCGCGACACGACCGCGTGCGCGGCGTCGAGGATCAGCTGGGTTGACCGATAGTTCTGTTCGAGCTTGACCACCGCCGTATCGGGCCAGTCGCGCTCGAAGTCCAGGATGTTGCGCAGATCGGCGCCGCGCCATGAGTAGATCGACTGATCATCGTCGCCGACGACGCACAGGTTCCGATGGCGGGCGGCCAGGGCGCGGACCCACAGATACTGGGCCCGGTTCGTGTCCTGGTATTCGTCAACGTGGAGGAAGCGCCACTTCTCCTGGTACGTGGCGAGGACGCCGGGAGCCTCGTCGAACAGGCGGACGGCCTCGAGCAGCAGGTCGTCGAAGTCGAGCGCCTCGGCCTTGCGCAGACGCGCTTGGTAGCGCGTGGCGAGCAGGGCGATCGTCCGCTCGCGGTGGTTGGCCGCATGCTCGGCCAGGAATGTCGGGTCGAGCATCTCGTTCTTTGCCCGACTGATGGCGCCGAGGACGGCACTCGGCCGGAATTCACCCGTGAGCGGCATATCCTCTTCGCGCAGGATCTGCTTCATCAGCGCCTGTTGATCGTCCGTGTCGTAGATGACGAACCGGCGGCTGATCCCGATCGCCTCCCCGTCCGCCCGAAGGACGCGGGCAGCCAGCGAGTGGAACGTGCCGGCGACGACGTCTCGGCCGCCCTCGCCGACCAGGCTGATGATCCGCTCGCGGAGTTCGGCGGCCGCTCGGTTGGTGAACGTCACCGCAAGGATCCGCCACGGCGCAACGTCCTTGACGCCCACGAGATAGGCGATCCGGTGGGCCAGGACGCGTGTCTTTCCAGATCCGGCCCCGGCGAGGATGAGCAGTGGCCCGTCCGTCGTCGTCACGGCCCGCGCCTGTTCCGGGTTCAACGCCCGGACGATCTCCGCTTCACGAAGTCGAACGGCGGTCGCTCGAGCGATCGGGTCCGCCGGTGCCACGGGCGCGGTCGGATCGGTCGTGATCGCATCCGGAGCGACCGACATCCAGTCCGGTTCGTCGGGGACGGTCGACGGCTCCTCGGCGAGCTCCGTGAAGGCGGCCCCATGCGACACCTGAGCGGCGTCCACGGTCGGATCCAGGTCGACAGCGACAGTTCGGCGACGGTGGGGCGGGCTCACCCGCCCATTGTAGGTCGGGCGACTCAACCCGCCGGCTTGACCTGGTCGGCCGGGGGCGCGGTGATGGTCACGGGTGCGTCCCACTTCGACGCCGTCACGTCGATCGTGATCGACGTCCCGTCGGCCATCGTGGCGACCGCCTGGACGCCGGCAAGATGGTTCGGCGAGGCTTGCTCGACCCGGATGGTGAGGGCGAGGCTCGCGCCGGTCAGGTCGATCGGAAGGCTGCCGAGCGGATCGGCACCGCTCGTCCCGAGGTCCGCCGCGGTCAGCGTCGTGGACACCGTGTAACACGTCGCTGAACCACAGGCGACGTCGTCACCCTTGGTCAACTGGACACCATCTCCGAGAAGCAGGTCGCCGAGGCCATTGATCAGTCCGGTCGAGGCCGACGGGTCGACCGGTCCCGATGTCGCCGACGACGCCTGGTACAGCGGTCCCGTCAACGTCGTCTTGAGGTAGGTCGTTCCGTCGACTGCGATGACTTCACCGGCGAGGCCAAGCAGGGACGGCGCCGCGAACGTGGCACGCAATGCCCCCGCTGAGAAGGCGATGTCCGCGGATGCGGTCGTCCCGGTCAGGTCGACCGGCGTCCCACCTCCGCCGATCGGCAGGGCAACCGTCGCCGTCCCATCGACGGCGATCTCCAGGTGAACGCTCTTGGCCGACTGCGTCGACGCGATGGCGGCATTCACGATCTCGGTCGGGTCGGTGAGGGTCGCCGTACCCGAACTGCCGTTGCAGGCGGCGATGACGACGGCCAGCAAGGCGACCCCGACAAGCTTGGATGCGGATCGATGGTTCATGGGACTCCCGATCTGTTCGGTGAACGTGTGATCGTCCGACGACCAACGGTAGGGTCATGGTGACGTGGATCCGTGTCAATCACCCTATCGGCGAGGGACGTATGGGCCCAGGTGTCGAGCGCCGTGCCGGTGCACGGACGCGGATCCAAGCGCCGTCGACACAAATCACCCGGTCGGCATCAGCTGAAGGGCCAGTTCGGCGCCCCACCGACGTGCCCGCTCGACCTCGCCCGGGACCAGACGGTTGCTCCGGTCCACCAGGAAGCTCTCCGGCTTGCCGGCGATCCTGAAGCCGCGGCGGCGCAGCCCGGAGGCGATCCCACTCGACGCTCGACCGGTCAGGAGCGGTGGGCCACCCACCCGGGTGTCGAAGACCGCAGCCGACTTGTCGCTGACGCGGCCGGCCGAGGCCAGCCAATCCCGGATCCCGGGACCGTCGGCACTTGGATCGAGGGTGAGGGTGCCGCCGGAGCGCGCCGCGGTATCGCTCGCGCTCCTGCGCGACGACGCACGAGTCATCCCGTGGGCATGGGTCGGAGCTCCGACGATCACGAGTTCTGCCCACGACACGAGATCGTTCGTGGCGTCGCCGACCGGCACTGTCCGCACCTCCGCGTCGGGCCGAAGCCCTTCGGCGATCCCCTCGGCAACGGCATGGGTGTTGCCAAACATCGAATTCATAGACGATCAGCGTGCGCATGCTTCCAGCTCCCTGCGGCTGTCTACACCGAGACTGCCGGGGCCGATGGCCACCGACAAGTGCCGAAGCGCCTGAAGCGGGCCGCCGGAGCACGAAGCGCCGGACGGATGATGGATGACTGCGACTACAGGAAGGTGTTCAGATCGGGCGCGGAAAGGAGCGCGCCGGCGGCGATCCCCAACGTCGCGACCCGGTATCGCCGCAGCGTGTGGACGATCCTTCGAGCGAACGGCACCCGTTGAGCCATCCGTCGTGGCCAGGCCACGTGGACACTGAAGAACGCGACCTTCTTGATGTACCGCGGTACATGCCACCGGACGATCTCGTCGTTCGGGAAGTGGACGACATCCCCGGCCCGGATCGCCAGGATCGACCCGTCCGAGGTCGTCAGTTCCGCCTCGCCTTGGAGGATGTGGACGGTCTCGTCCGTGCTGCCGTAGTGCCAATCGAACCGTCCAGCCGAGCACTCCCACAGCCAGACGCGGACGCTCCCATCCTGGTCGACCGACACGGAGCGAGCCCGGGCTACCGGTTCACCCTCGACGATCCATGCCGGGTTGATCGGGGCAGGAGCAAGGTCGTCGTCGTCGATGACGGACCGGGCGACTGCTGGTCCCTTCGAAGGCATGTGCGAACCCAACCTCCCACGGAACGTGTTTCGCGGGAGGCTACCAGTTCCATGTGCCCACGCATAGCCCCATCGCGGCCCCGTGGCCGGTAACGAGAAGCCGGATCACCCGCGGACGGGTGACCCGGCTCGGTCTGTTGCGGTGTGCGGTCGCGCCGGTGCGTTCCGAGCGCGACCTCGAGATGGACTAGAAGTCCATGCCTCCGCCGTTGTGGTCATGGCCGCCGCCGGCGCCGGACTTTTCGTTCTCGGGCAGGTCGGTGACCAGCGTTTCCGTGGTCAGGACCATGGCCGCGATCGAAGCCGCGTTCTGGAGGGCAGATCGGGTCACCTTGGCGGCGTCGACGATGCCCTTCTTGAACAGATCTCCGTACTCGCCGTTGAGCGCGTCGTACCCGTACCCGGGCTTGAGGCCCTTGACGTGCGCGACGATGACTTCACCCGATGCGCCGGCGTTGTCGGCGATCTGGCGGGCGGGGGCTTCGAGCGCCTTGCGGACGATGTCCACGCCGACCTGGGCGTCACCTTCGAGCTTGAGCTTGTCGAGCGCCGGGATCGCCTGAAGGAGGGTCGTGCCACCACCGGCGACGAGGCCTTCCTCGACGGCCGCACGGGTCGTCGACAGCGCGTCTTCGATCCGGTGCTTCTTCTCCTTGAGCTCGACTTCGGTGGCCGCCCCGACCTTGATCACCGCGACCCCACCGGCCAGCTTGGCGAGGCGCTCCTGGAGCTTCTCGCGATCGTAGTCGGATGTGGTGTCCTCGATCTGGGCCTTGATCTGCGTCATCCGGGCCTTGATCTGGTCAGCCTTGCCGTCGCCTTCGACGATGGTCGTGTCGTCCTTGGTCGCGACGACGCGTCGCGCCGAACCGAAGTCCTCGGCCGTGACCGAGTCGAGCTTGCGGCCGATCTCTTCGCTGATGACGGTGCCGCCGGTCAGGACGGCGATGTCGCGAAGCATCTCCTTGCGGCGATCGCCGAACCCTGGAGCCTTGACGGCCAGGACCGAGATGGTGCCCTTCAGCTTGTTCACGACGAGCGTGGCCAGGGCCTCGCCATCGACGTCCTCGCTGATGATCAGCGTCGGCTTGCCGAGCTGGACAGCCTTCTCGAGCGCCGGGAGCATGTCCTGGACGCTGGAGATCTTCTTGTCGGTGATGAGGATGAGCGGGTTGTCGAGGACCGCCTCCATGCGATCCGGGTTGGTCACGAAGTAGGCCGAGATATAACCCCGGTCGAACTGCATGCCCTCGGTGTATTCCTTCTCCAGGCCCAGGCTCTGGCCTTCCTCGACGGTGATGACGCCGTCCTTGCCGACCTTGTCCATGACCTCGGCGATGATCTCGCCGACCTCAGGATCAGCGGCCGAGATGGCGGCGACGGCCGCGATCTGCTCGCGGTTGTCGACCGGCCGGGACTGCTTCTTGATCTCGGCGACGACCGCCTCGACCGCGGCCTCGATGCCGCGCTTCACGACCATCGGGTTCGCCCCGGCGGTCACGACGCGCAAGCCCTCGCTGACCATGGCCTGTCCGAGGACGACCGCAGTGGTCGTGCCGTCGCCGGCGACGTCATCGGTCTTGGTCGCCACTTCCTTGAGCAGCTGGGCACCCATGTTCTCGAACGGATCTTCGAGTTCGATATCACGGGCGATGGTCACGCCATCGTTGGTGATCGTGGGCGAGCCGAACTTCTTGTCGAGGACCACGTTGCGGCCCTTCGGCCCGATGGTCACCTTGACGGCGTCGGCGAGGCGGTCGATACCGCGCTTGAGCGAGCGACGAGCGGTCTCGTCGAAGATGATCTGCTTAGCCAATTCGAATGTCCCTCCAGGAACCTATTAGGTCAGATGCTGCGGCGCGATCGCCGTCAGTCCTCGACGATGGCGAGGATGTCCTTCTGGCTGACGATGAGCAGGTCGTCGCCGTCGACCTTGAACTCGGTCCCGGCGTACTTGGCATAGAGGACCTTGTCCCCGACCTTGACGTCCATCGCCTCGCGCTTGCCGTCCTCAAGGATCTTCCCGGGTCCGGCAGCGACGATCGCTCCCTCCTGGGGCTTCTCCTTGGCGGTGTCCGGCAGGACGATGCCGCTCTTGGTCATCTCCTCGCGGGCACTCGGCTTGATGACGACGCGGTCACCGAGCGGGCGGAGCTTCGAATGTGTCGCAGTGGCTTTGGCCAACGTGCATTCCTCCTGTATCGGCCATAGCCGGCCGCGGGGCGTGGACCGTGGTCGATCGTCGGCCGGGTCGGGCCATGGGAACGATCTCCCCCGGAATCGCTATGGAGGCATCGCGCCGGACCCCGTCCGACCCTCCAGCCGGTCACCCAGGCGCCGTCGGATTCGGTGATCTCGCGATGCTTGGCACTCTCAATGGGAGAGTGCCAAGTGGAGACTACAGAACCTGGCCCGGGCCTGTCAACTCACCCTCGCCGCCTACGAGTGATCGATGGTCAGCGTGACCTTCGAACCGACGCTGTCCATCGTCACGCAGCCCGTCCCGTCGTAGCCGACGTACCAGCCGACCACGCCCTCGGACTCATCGAACAGGATCGCCTTTCGGAGCGCCGAGAATCCCGGTTCGTACTCCCGGTCACCGACATATGTCTCCTGCCCGACGTCGTTGGCCAGCGACATGTGGTCGAAACGGACGAGCAGGACGTGCTCCCCCGACATCGGTATCTCAGCCCCACTCCCGGCAAATGAATACGGGGTCGGCGCGATGGCGACGGAGACGCTCGGTGTCCCGGCGGGGCCGGGCAGGGACCCCTGGTCGAAGACGAAGGTGATCTGGTCCGAGTTCGCACCCGACGTCACCGACGTATCGATCAGCCGGTCGGACGGAAGCTCGACATCGGCCACGGCGAGGGCACAGTCGGTCGGCGACGGCCCGGGCGTGACGGCGGCCTCCGAGGCGGCTGGGGTGCTCGTCGGAGCGACGGTCGGCTGCGCCGAGTCGGACGGTCCAGGCGTGGCGAGCGCGGACGAGGAGGGACTGGGCGACGCCGAGGTGCAGGCTGCCACGATGAGGGCGATCGCGGCCAGGCCGATGACGACCGGGCCTGAACGAGGTGCGAACGGGTGGCCGGCACGGGATCCCCTGATCGAATCCTGGCGGTTCATGTTGTCCTCCGCGAAGTCGGGAAGGTTCGATCGTATGCGGTGACGAGATGCGGGCCTAGATCGTCCGGGCTGACGCCCCGGCGCTCTGCAAGCCATGCCGCTGTGACGCGCACCCACTCCGGTTCGTTGCGCGACCGCGGAGCCCCAGGCGGTGCCAGGAACGGCGAATCGGTCTCCACGAGCAGCCGGTCGATCGGCACCAGCGGCGCGACCGCTGCCGATGTCTCCTCTCCGGCCCGGAAGACGAGCCCAGAGAAGCTGACGGCCAGTCCGAGGTCGAGGACGATCTCGGCGTAGTCGACGGGCCCGGAGAATGAGTGGATCACCGCGGGTGGCCGGCCATCGAAGGCAGCCTTCCAGGCTGCCCCGCCGACTCCAGCGGTCCGTAACGCATCGACGAGCGCGTCCTGTGCATCGCGCTTCCCCTCCCCGGAGCGACAGTGCAGGATCGCGGGTTTCCCGGTCTCGAGGGCGATGGCGAGGTTGCGGGTGAGATTCGCGAGCTGGGCCGGGATCGGGCTGAACATCCGGTCATAGTCGAGACCGGTCTCGCCGATAGCCACGACCCGCGGGTCGCTCGCCCACTCGACGATCGACCGCCAGTCATCCGCGCTCACCTTGTCGGCATCGTGGGGATGGACACCGACGGCCGCATCCAGCCATGGGAACCTGTCGACGCACGTCAACGCCCGCGCGGACGAGCCGACATTCCAACCCGGGATCAGTGCGCGCTCCACGCCCGCCAGCCGGGCGCCTCCGATGACCTGGTCGGCGTCGGACGCGAACCGGTCGGCGTTCAGGTGGCAATGGCTGTCGATCAGGCGCACGCACGCATCGTAGGCGCATTCGGCGCGGCAGGGCTACGGCGTATCAACCTCGACATCGAGTCGTGGGAAAAGCGGTTCGGGCGCGGTCAGGCGGCCCTCCCCGGCCGCATGCGCCGCCCATTCGAGTCCATCCAGGATCGGCGGACCATCACGTCCATCCGATGCGTAGGGATAGTCGTGCCCGAGCTGGGCGAGGAGTCGCGGAGTCGTCGCGGGGAGGAACGGGCCGGCCGCAAGCCCGATCAGCCGACACGCCTCGATGAGGTCGGCGAGCACGTCGCGGAGTCGTTCGCCGGCTGCTTCGTCGCCGGTATTCGCCGCTTTGGCGAGGACCCACGGCTGCTCGGCGTCGACGGCTTTGTTCGCCTGGCCGACGAAGTCCCACAGCGTGGCCAGGGCGTCGTGCAGAAGGTAGCCATCGATCCGCTGCCGATAGGTTCGAAGTGTCTCGGACCATGCACGCCCGAGCGGCGACATCGACACCGGTCGGGGTGCCGGACGCTCCCCTGCGAGATAGCGACCGGCCATCGACACGGTCCGATTGACGAGGTTCCCGAGATCGTTGGCCAGGTCGGCGTTGTACCGACGCACGAAGGAATCCCAGCTGACCTCGGCGTCCCGGTCGAACGGGACCTCCCGAAGGACGACGTAGCGGGCTCCGTCCGAACCGAATGCCGCCACGAAGTCGTTGGGATCGAGGAAGTTGCCGCGGCTCTTGCTCATCCGCTCACCGCCGGCCGCCAACAGCCATCCGTGGACCCAGACGTGCCGAGGCGCCTCGAGTCCGGCGCTCCACAGCATCGCCGGCCAGAAGATCGTGTGGAATTGGGCGATGTCCTTGCCGATGATGTGCAGATCGGCTGGCCACCAGTGATCGAAGGACGACGAGTCGTCCGGGAAGCCCGCTCCGGTGATGTAGTTGATCAGGGCATCGAACCAGACATAGATCTTCCCGGCGGACGGATCCCACGTTCCATCGGCACGGAAGGTCGAGGATCCATCCTCGGCGACCGGGAACGGGATCCCCCAGTCGCCCGGCGTCCGCTCGCGGCTGATCGAGAAATCCTCCAGGCCGCTGCGGATGAACCCGAGCATCTCGTTCCGGCGGTGTTCCGGCTGGACGAAATCCGGGTGGTCGGCAAAGTGGCGCTCGAGCCGCTCCTGGTACGCGGACAGACGGAAGAACCAGTTGCGTTCCGTGAGCCACTGCAGGGGGATCTCCGGATGGTTCGGGCAGATCGTCCCGCGGGGCGTCTCGACGACATCGGTCGCGTTGCGGAAGCCCTCGCTGGGGCAGTACCAGCCCTCGTAGGTCCCGAGATAGATGTCGCCGTTGGCAAAGGCTCGGCGGACCATCTCCTGGGCGGCTCTCAGGTGGTCCGGATCGGTCGTTCGGATGAACCGGTCGGGGACGATGCCGAGGGATGCCTCGGCCGCCTTGAACAGGCGCACCTTCTCGTCGACGAACTCGCGGGTCGGGCGTCCTTCGTCGAGCGCCGCCTGGGCGATGTTGATCGAATGCTCGTCGGTCCCGGTCAGGAACCGGGTGTCGTCACCGAGCATCCGGTGCCACCGCGCGATGACATCGGCGCCGATGACCTCGTACAGCGTGTGCAAGCCAGGCTTGTTGTTGGCGTAGGCGATCGACGTCGTCAGGTAGAAGCGCGAACGGTCGGACATGGGAGCGTGATGGTAGCAGCGGCCAGGCCAGGGTCGCGCGGACCGTATCGCCCGGCCGGACCGAGTCGCACTCGCCGGCACGTATCCTGCTACTGTCGGTCGATGGCGACATCGCGAGCGAAGACGCTTCGCTCATCCGCCGTCGTGGGGGCCCTACCCGAAGGTCGAATGCCTCGCGCACGGACGTCCACGTGATCGGCGATCCGGAGGAAGGCCCCGTCCCGGACGACGAGAGCGTCGCCTCCCTCCGTGCGACTGTCGAACGCCTCGAGCAAGAGTTGCGCCTCACTCGCGATCTCCTCCGAGAGACGGCTGCGGCCCGACGATCCGAAGCAGCCGAGCGCGATCAGGCTCGACGTGAAGTCCGTGGCCTCAAGCGACGTCGATCGGTCCGCTACGCCCTGGTCGTGTCGAAGAGCAGACAACGGATCGCCTCGGTCGCGCGTCGAGCCCCCGCCGGCATCCGTCGACGCGTCGTCCGAGTCGGCCGGCGGATCGCCGAACTGGGCCGACGTCGGGGTCGTCGCGTCTCCCCGGCCGCCGAGATGGCCCTGATCGCGACCCTTCGCGAGAACGTCTCGAGTCCGGCCCCGGATCGCGGCCCAGTCGTGTCGATCGTGATCCTCAACCGCGACGGACGCGACCACCTTGAGCGGTGCCTCAGCGCGGTCGCCAGGACGAGGTATCGAGACATCGAGGTCATCGTCGTCGACAACGGTTCGACCGACGGATCGCCCGAGTTCGCCGCGGCGTTCGACCTGCCATTCCCGATCCAGGTCATCCGCAACGCGGTGAACCGATCCTTCTCCGATGCGAACGCCCAGGGCGTCGCAGCCGCCAGCGGCGAGCTGATCTGCTTCCTCAACAACGACGTCGACCCGATCACCGACGACTGGCTTGGCTACATGGTGGCAACGATGGCGGACCGCCAGGCGGTCGCGGTCGGGGCGCGCCTGATCTATCCGCGTCATCGAGGCGGCGCACGCGCCGGATCGCACCTGCGCGACCTCTCGCTGCAACACGCCGGCGTGCGGTTCGATCGGAGCCGGGCGGTCCCGGTCGCACGCGCCATCGGGGCCGGCGAGGATCCTCTCGGCCCCGTCGCCACCCAGATCACCGATCGGCCGGCGCTCACGGCCGCCTGCCTGCTCGTGCGCCTCGATGCGTTCCACCAGGTCGGCGGCTTTTCGTCCGCGTACGACTACGGGGCGGAGGATGTGGACCTGTGCCTCAAGCTGCGAGCGGCCGGTGGCCGGCTCGTCTACGACGGCCGGGCCGCCCTGTGGCACCACGAATCCGCGACACGTGCATCCGACCGAGCCGGGTACACCGCCCGCGTGGCCAGTAACCGCAAGACTTTCGTCGACACCTGGGGACCACGGCTCTTCCGTGACGCGCTGCTCGACGCCTTGCGCGGCGGCGATCGGTTCTCGAGTGATCCGTTCCACGTCGCGATCACCGACACCACCGACGGATCAAGCACGGCGGTCCGGGAGTCACCGAACGGACGCGAACTTGGCGACGCACTCAAGGGTCACGGCTGGCGCGTCAGCTACCTGACACGCCACGACGACGGATGGTCCGAGCCCGATCCATCGGTGGAGGCCGTCATCGTCCTCGATGATGCTTGCGACATCCGACGGCTGCCGAGACAGGCGATCGCGTTGGCCTGGGTCGTCGACGGGCCCGAACGCTGGCTTGACCGGGTCTGGTTCGATGAGTTCGACCTCGTTTTCGCATCGAGTGACGAGATCGCCGCGATCATCCGGGAGCGGAGCACGAAGGTGGCTCGCGGCCTGCCGGCACGGGGCGATGCGGTCGTCGCCACCGGCTCTGGCCGGTATCTTCCGAGCGCGATGGCGATCCGCGACGCGCTCATCGACTGGGCGTCCGCGACTCGGTTCGGGCTGCGGATCGGTGTCCCGAGCTGGGAGGTCATCGATCGCTGGGGGGACTACCACTTTGCGCGCGGCCTCCAGCGGGCCCTCGAGCGAGCCGGCCACCCGACGCGGGTCCACTTCCTGCCGGACTGGACGTCATCCACTGCCGCCCGCGACGACGTCGCCGTCCACCTGTTCGGGCTCAAGGAAGCCCCGACCCGACCGGGCCAGGTCAACATCCTGTGGCAGATCAGCCACCCCGACCTCGCCACGCCGGAACTCTACGAACGGTACGACCACGTCTTCGTCGCCTCGGACCGGTTCGCCGCCATGATGGCCGGGCAAGCGGCCGTGCCGGTGTCGTCCCTTCACCAGGCGACCGACCCGGAACGCTTCCGCCCGGCGCCGGGTGGGCCACATCACGAACTCCTGTTCGTCGCCAACTCGCGCAAGGTCCATCGCCGGATCGTGGACGACCTCGCGAACACCACCCGCGACCTCGCGATCTACGGCCGGGACTGGACGCCCGATCTGGTCGACCAGCGCTTCGTGCGGGGCGAGGTCATCCCCAATACCGAACTCGCGCGCTACTACGGCGCTGCCGACATCGTGCTCAACGACCACTGGGATGACATGCGGGTCGAGGGATTCATCTCGAACCGCCTGTACGACGCCCTCGCGTGCGGGGCGTTCGTGCTCTCGGACCACATCCACGGTATCGATGAGGAATTCGATGGAGCGGTCCCGACGTACCGCTCACGAGCGGACCTCGAGTCATCGATCACCCGCTACCTCGACGACCCGGATGAGCGTCGGAGACTCGCCGCCCACGGCCGCGCCGTCGTCCTCGAGCGGCACACCTTCGACCTGCGCGCCAAGGCGTTGTGCGATGTGGCGGTCCAGCTCGCCAAGGCTCGACCGGCGGGGATCGACGGGAGCGCGATCGCCTCGTAGGGGCCATTCGCGGGCAAACGCGGTCATCCAGCTGCGTCCACCCTGCTCAGCGTTTGCGACGACCGCCTCCGAGTCGCCGCCTGACGGCGCCCGCCGTCCGCCGGGTGATGCGCTGCCAGTCCTCTCGCAGCGGGGGTGGCTTGCCACGTTCATCGGCCAGGTTGCGCGCGGCGTCCCGTTCTCGCTCCAGGGCGACGAAGAGTCGGCCAAGGTCCGCGGCCCGTTCATGCTCAGTGGGGTCGATCGGTCCATCGTCCGAAGCGTCCAGGCAACGTTCGAAGAGATCGGCCAGGAGCGCCTGATCCGTGAGAGCGTGGAGATGATCGCGCAGCCAGGGGTCGTACGCTGAACGAGCTGTCCGGCTCACCTCCACCGAGATCCTTCCCCAGCGGCAGACGGACCAGGAACGCGTAGGTCAGGCGACCGGCGAGATATCGTCGGTAGTCCGCCATACCGTGGTGGTTCTTGCTTGGCCGAAGATCGGGGTTGGCCTCGTACGACCGTCCGCTGTTGACGACCCTGCGCTCGTACTGGAGCAACGACCGCCACGGGAGATGCAAGACCTCGAGCGCGAACGCCGGATCGGGCTGACCGGCGCTCGTGAGCGAGACGAAGTGATTGCCCTGGGAGACCACGATCTCAGGGTCGCCGCGATGCACGGCGTCGTCGGTCGGTTGGGCGAAGATCCCGACCGCCTGCAGCTGCTCGGGCGTGCGCTGGTCGCGCCAGAGCAACCGGTCCACGCCGGATCCGCGCATCGCGGGGGGGCCGACAAGGTTCGTGACCGGGACCGTGAACGCGTCGAGGGACAGGGGGGTCGCCTCGAGGGCCGACCGGAGCGTGAGGCGCTTGTCGCGGGGAACCCAGAACTCGTCGGCGTCGGCGTTGATCACCCAGTCGGCTGCATGGTCCGTGAAGGCCCGGCGGGCCATGCCCGTGACGACTGCATGCTGCTGCTTGCGGAACACGGGATCGTGGTGGAGTTCGAGGACACCCAGATCGGCGTACTGCTGCAAGACCTCCGTGGTGCCGTCGACCGAGCCGTTGTCGGTCGCGATGATCAGGTCGGCGCCCTGCGCCAGGTGGTGTTCGACCATCGCGGCGATGATGTCGACCTCGTCGCGCACCATGACGGTGACGACGAATCTCACCCGTCCCGCTCCGATGGGTCGAAGACCGGCACGTCCATGGTGGTCTGCTCCGCATCGGCGAGCACGACGAGCGCCTCCCGGGTGAGGCCGGTGCCCGGGCCATCGACCGTCAGGTTGAGGAAGAACTCGTGCCCGATCGTGTCCTGGAAGGCCGCCTCACGGACGGAGATGAAACCGAGCGCGTGGAGGTCCTGGAGCAGCAGGCGCAGGTGGTTCGGCGTGAAGACCCAGTTGTGGACGTCGATGTATCCGTCGCCCCGCGCCTGTGCCGTCTTCGCCTTGACCGCGTCGAGGTCGTGGAGGAACCGGTAGCTGCCCGTATGGCCGGCGGACCAGGACGTCGTACCGCGATGCTTCACCGCATTCAAGGCGAACTCCGCCATCGTGCCGACCGTATGGACCGGCGGAGGATTGGTCGATGTGTCGATCACGCGCCCGATCGACGACCGTTCGCGAAACCGGTCGAAGCAGTATCGGTGGTCGGGCACAACCAGCGACAAGACACCCGCTGGGGCCAACAGCGTCGTGCAGTCATTGACGAAATCGATCAGGGAGATGGTGTGCTCCAGGACGTGCGATGCCAGGACCAGATCGAATCGCTCCTGGATGACCTCCGCCATCGTGGCACCAGCCGGGATCACGTAGTCGACGTCTTCGATGGCATCCGGGGAGTACTGCTTGAACTCGCGGTACTTCTCGACGAGGCCGTCGCGATCGATGTAGTCGACGGTCTTCGTGCGAAACCCATCGCGCTTGGGCAGGATCGCGTTGTGCGCGGGTCCGATCTCCAGGGCGGTGCCGGCGCGATCCGCGGTCCTGAACACGAAGTCGCGCCGGATCCGAAGCCTTGCCGATGGAGTAGGTGTCCGAGCCCTGCCATCCTTTCGACCGAGCACGGATCGCCTGATCGCTCCGAGACGTCGCCGGACAGGCTTCGGGATGCGGGAGCCTAGCGACGCCATCGGACCTGCCAGACGGCCTCATCGCGGCGAAGCCCGGCTGATGTGGATGCGGCCACCAGGGACAAGTGGTCTCCGATCTCGTTGCGCGGACGTGCCGGATTGTAGCGGTCGTCGGGCCTACCCGACCGCAGCTCCCTCATCGTCGGCGGATCCGAACATAGAGATCGGCCGCCACGGACGCCGCGGTCAGCCAGGCCGAAGCCACGACCCGACTCAGCGGCGAATCGGAGCGCCGCATGAGCTCGAAGACCGGCGTCACGACCGGGCTCCACGAGATCCGTCGCGCCACCCGCGGGTCGGCCTCGAAGGCGACGCGAAGCATCGACCGATAGGCCGGCCGGGCAGACCGTGGCAGCCGGGGCCACCGCCTGGCGGGCGGTCGGAGCACGAGGGTGGCGAACGGACCAGACGTGGCGAGGATCGACGATGGGATCGATTCGAGGAAGCGGACCATCGATCCGAGGTACTCGCCGATCGCAGGGTCACGTCGCTCCAGCGCCTTGCCGATAGGCCCGCCCAGGTCCGACCGGAGCAGCCGGTCGAAATATGCCTGCTTGACCGTGTTCCGGCCCGTCTCATCGTCGATCTGGCGATCGACCTCGTCGGCGACGTCCCGAAACGCCGTGATGGCGACGGTCGCCATCTCCGTCGCGCCCCGAGCCGAAGCGCGGGCGACGACCGTGATCGTCTCGACCTGCCGATCCGGATGCGGCCGCGACCACTCGAAGATGGTGTCGCCGATGACCTCGATCCGGTCGCCGGCCCGGAGCAGTGCTCGGATCGTCCAGGGCTGGTCACCCAGGACGCGCCCGTCGAACTGGAGGTCGCCGACGAGCGAACGATGGAACGCCTTCCCGGCGAGGGCCGCGTAATAGAGCAGACCGGGGTGGGTCCGGATGGACTTCCGACCCGGTTCGCGGATGTCGGGGATGTCGTACAGCGGGGATAGCCACGTCCGCTGGCCGTCCGACCAGATCCGCTGGCCGATCACCGCCAGGACCTCGGGGTCCGCTGTCGGACGCATGAGAACGCCGATAGCGCCCGGCAGGAATCGGTCGTCGGCGTCCATGAATGCAAGCCAATCACCACGGGCGGCCGCCAGGCCGGCATTGCGGGCCGCCGAGACGCCGACGTTCGAGGGAAGGCGGAGGACGACGACCCGCGGATCGCGATCGGCGATCGATCCGACGACGTCACCGGTCCCGTCGGTCGACCCGTCGTCGATGACGATGCACTCGAGCGAGATGTCACGTTCCGCGAGGATCGAGGACAGGGCGCGCTCGATCGACGCCGCGGCGTTCCAGCACGGCATCAGGACCGTCAATCTGGGGGCAGCCGTTGGCGCGATCGGCGAGGCGGCAGCCTCGGATCGATCCGAAGGAGGATCCGCCCTCAGCGGAGCGACTCGTCGAGTGCCTGCTCGACGTCATCTGGCAGCGATGTCTGTCGAACACGGCCGTGATATTGCCGCAAGGCCCCGACCAGGAGCCCGGTATCGCTCCCGGACTTGATCTGCAGGAAGAGCGCAGAGCCACCCGCCGGCAGGTCGGCACCGACCTCCTTGACGAACTGGCCATCGATCCCGGGCGCCGCCGCCCGACCGATCAGACCGCCCGCCGCAGCCCCGGCCACGACCGCACCGACCGGGAAGACCACGAACAGGAGGCCGCCGAGGACGGCCCCGATCACGGCACCGGTCTCAGTCCCGCTCGAGGCCTCGTTGTGGAAGGTGACCTTGCCGTCGGCACCCTTGCGCACCACGGCCGTGTCTTCGAGGCCGATGCCACCATTCTTCTCCAGGATACGGATCGACTTCAGGGCCGCCTCGCCGTCATCCGCGCCGTCGAACGTCACCGCCAGGAATTCCGCCATCGTCAAACTCCCCAAGACTGCTCATGTACCTGAGCCCGCGCCGGACTCTCACCAAGATACGCCGGCTGAGGGCCGCTCGATGGCGCCCCGCTCAATGACGGAAATGACGCACGCCCGTGACCATCATCGTCCCACCGGCTCGATCCACGGCAGCGACCGATTCGGCATCACGGATCGAGCCCCCTGGTTGAACGAACGCCGTCACGCCGGCAGCCAGGCAGACCTCGACCGCATCGGGGAACGGATAGAACGCATCCGAGGCACAGGCCGCCCCGGCGAGCGATCCGGCCCCGGCGAACGCGCGAGCCTTGTCCACGGCGCCGCGCGCCGCATCGACCCGTGACGTCTGGCCGGAACCCATGCCGATGAGCCGGCTGTCCCGTACGAGCACGATGGCATTCGAGGTCACACCGCGGACCAGCCGCCAGGCCAGGTCCAGGTCAACCGATTCGGCATCCGTTGGAACACGACGCGTGGCGACCGCCCACGTCGCCGGATCATCGACTCCGATATCCGAGGCGGTCACCAGGACCGCGCCGCCAGCCGATCGGATCGAACTCGTCGGGCCCGGTGCCGGAACGTCTGCGTCACCACCCAGCAAGGGGTCGAGCACGACCCGCAGGTTGGCCTTGGTGGCCAACGCGTGCAGGGCCGCCGCGTCATAGGCGGGCGCGATGACGACTTCGAGGAAGATCGACGTCAGCGCCTCGGCCAGCTGGGCATCGACCGGACGGGTCAGCGCGACCACGCCACCGAAGGCCGAGACCGGATCGCCGGCAAGAGCATCCTGCCAAGCCTCGATGATCGTCGGCCGCTCCGCTGCCCCACACGGGTTCATGTGCTTGACGATGATGCATCCGGGACCCCGGAGGGCACGACCCAGCGCGACCGCAGCCGAGGCGTCCAGGACGTTGTTGTACGACAACGCCTTGCCCTGCAGGATGGGCGCACCGGTCGCGAACGGCCCGTCCGTCGCGGTCGCACCGGGTCGCCGGTATCGGGCGGCGGGTTGGTGCGGGTTCTCGCCGTATCGCAGCGTCTCGACCTTCTCGAGTCCGATCGCCAGGGTGGCCGGGTACGGGTCGGACGCACCCGGCAAGCCCGGCTCGTCCGGCAGGGCGACGCCCGCGGCCGACATCCGGCCGGGGAGCACCGTCGAGATCCGGGCGTCATAGGCAGCGGTCGAGGCGAACGCATCGATCGCGAGCGCGGCACGCAGGCCGGGCCCGACGCTCCCCTCCTCCTCGATCGCCCGGAGGATCGCCGGATACCGCTCGGGTGCGGTCACGACCGCTACGTTCGCATGGTTCTTGGCGGCTGCCCGGACCATCGACGGCCCGCCGATGTCGATCTCCTCGATCAGTTCGTCGAGCAGGATCCCCGGGCGCTCGGCGGCGGCCGCGAATGGGTACAGGTTGCAGACCACCAGCTCGAACGGCGCGATGGCCGCCGCGAGCGCCTGGCGCCGATGGCCGGCCGATCGTCGGTCGGCGAGGAGGCCGCCATGGATCCTCGGGTGGAGGGTCTTGACCCGACCGTCGAGCATCTCGGGGAAACCGGTCACCGCCGTGACCTCGGTCACCGGCAGGCCCGAGTCCCGCAGCGCCGCAGCGGTCCCGCCGGTCGAGACGAGTTCGAATCCCGCCCGAACGAGGCCGCCGGCAAAGTCGGCCAGCCCGGTCTTGTCCCAGACCGACAGCAGGGCACGACGCGGACGAGGCACGGATCGGTCGGCCAGGTCGAGATCGAGCCTGACCTGTCGGCCATCGGGCGCGACGCTCAGCGCGCCGGCGAGCAGGAGACTCACGGTTCGCGGCAACAGGCGGTGTTCGACCGCCCGGATCCGCTCGTGAAGCGTCCTGGCATCGTCCCCCGCCAGGATGGGTACCGCCTCCTGCGCGATGATCGGCCCGCCGTCGAGCGATTCGTCGACGAAGTGAACCGTGCAACCGGTCACCGCGACGCCGTGCGAGATGGCATCCGCGACCGCATGCGCGCCCGGGAAGGCCGGCAGGAGCGACGGGTGAGTATTGACGATGCGGCCCGCGAACGCCGCCAGCACGGCCGGGCCGACGATCCGCATGTAGCCAGCCAGGGCGACGACGTCGGGGCGGACGGCGCCGAGGGTCTCGGCCACGATCGTGTCATCCCCCAGCGGCACCAGCGCGGTCTCGATCCCGCGCTCGGCTGCCCAGTCGAGCGCGGGGCACGCCCGGTCGCCGAAGACCATCACGATCTCGCCCCCGAGTTCGCCGCGATCTGCCGCCGCGACGAGTGCCCGGAGGTTGGAGCCTGACCCGGATACCCCGACGGCGACCCCGCCGGATCGGCTCGCCTGATCGATCATGCGTATCCGTCGAGTGGTCCCTCGACGTACCGGTGACCACCGACGCTGCCGCTCTCGACGACCTCGCCGACCACGTTCGCATCGATCCCGAACGTCGAGAACGCATCGACGGCCGTCGCAACCGCCGTCGACGGCAGGATCGCGACCATCCCGATCCCGCCATTGAATGTCGCCCGGATCTCGACATCGTCAAGTCCACCCAGGGCACCGAACAGGCGCATGATCGACGGCATCAGCCAGCGATCCGGGTCGAGTCGCGCGGCCAGGCCATCCGGCAGCGCGCGAGGCACGTTACCGGGCAGGCCTCCGCCCGTGATATGGGCCAGGCCACGGATGTCGGAGCCGCTCGCCCGAACCGCGGCGCGCGCCGCCAGGACGGCTCGGGCGTAGATCCTGGTCGGGGTGAGAAGGACGTCGCCGAGCGTCGCCATCGCCTCGGCCGGGGCGTCGGCGAGCGCCCGGTCAGCTGCAGCGTCGCCCAGCGACCGACGCAACCGCTCCTGGTACGGCTCGGTCAGGTCCAGGTCCCAGCTCGCGATCAGCGCACGGACGAGCGAGTAGCCGTTGGCGTGCAGTCCCGATGCCGCGAGACCGACGATGGCGTCGCCCGCTCCGACGGTCCGTCCATCGATCACGTCGTCGCGCTCGACCACGCCGATACAACATCCGGACAGGTCATAGGCTTCGGGCGCCATCAGGTCAGGATGTTCGGCCGTTTCGCCGCCCACGAGTGCGCAGCCGGCCGCCCGGCAACCGGCGGCGACCCCATCGACGAGACCGGCGACCCATTCCGGCGTCACCCGACCCACCGCGACATAATCGAGGAACGCGAGCGGCTCCGCCCCGCAGCACACGACGTCGTCCGCGCACATCGCCACGAGATCGATCCCGATCGTGTCGAATTGCGCAAGCGACGCGGCGATCGCGGTCTTCGTCCCGACGCCGTCGGTCGATGCCACGAGCAGCGGCACGCGATACCCCGCGGGGATCGTGAACGCGCCCCCAAAGCCGCCAAGGCCGCCGACCACTTCGGGGCGGCGGGTCGACTCGACGTGCGCCCGCATCAGGTCGACCGCCCGTTCCCCGGCAGCGACGTCGACCCCGGCAGCACGGTATCGATCGCGTCCGGCCGCGCCCTTGGCGCCCGACCGGGTCATCGACCGACCACCGCCTCCTCGAGCATGAATTTCCGGCTGGCCGCGTCATACGGAACGGGCTCCGGATAGTGGCCGTCGAAACAGGCGAAACAGAAGCGCTCGTAGGGCAGGTCGAGCGCAGCGAGCACGCCGCGGATCGACAGGTAGCCCAACGAATCGGCGCCGATGAAGGCCTGGATCTCAGGCTCGGTATGGGTCGACGCGATGAGCTCGGTCTCGATCTGGGTATCGATCCCGTAGAAACATGGATGGAAGATGGGCGGAGCGCTGATCCGAACGTGGACCTCGGTCGCACCGGCCCGGCGCAGGAGTTCGACGATCCGCTTCGTCGTCGTCCCGCGAACGATCGAATCGTCCACGACGATCAGGCGCTTGCCGCTGACGACCTCGCGGAGCGGGTTGAGCTTGATCGTGACCCCGCGATGGCGCAGTCCGGCGGATGGTTGGATGAAGGTTCGTCCCGCATACCGGTTGCGGTACATCCCCTCGCGGTAGGGCTGGCCGGACGCTTCCGCAAAGCCTGCCGCGGCCGGGGCCCCCGTGTCGGGCACCGGCATGACGAGGTCCGCGTCGACGGGATGCTCGGCGGCAAGCTGCATCCCCATCAGGCGCCGGGCCTCGTACAGGTTTCGGCCCTCCATGTAGGAGTCGGGTCGGGCGAAATAGATGAGCTCGAACACGCACAATGCCGGCGTCGCGGTGGCGAACCGGACGGAGCGTGGAGCTTGACCCGCCTCAAGGATGATCATCTCGCCCGGTTGGACGTCGCGGACGTAGTCGGCCCCGATGATGTCGAGCGCCGCGGTCTCTGACGACAGGCACCAGCCGACCGACGCGTCATCGCCCAGCCACAATCCGTCGTCCGATGTGCCCGACGCCGGCAATCGGCCCAAGACGAGTGGACGGAACCCGAACGGATCGCGAACCCCGATGACCCGTCGTTCGTCGAGCACCACCAGGCTGTATGCGCCGCGGACCCGAGGAAGGACGCGCGTCAGCGCTTCGACGGTGTCGGCCGCCGGTTCGTCGGCGAGGAGGGCGGTCAGCAGTTCCGTGTCCGTCGACGCGGGCAGGCGCGCCCGGCCCCCGGTGAGCTGGTCGAGCAGTTCCCGGGTGTTCACCAGGTTCCCGTTGTGTCCGATCGCCAGGGCTCGCCGTGGTCCCAACCGATAGGTCGGCTGCGCGTTCTCCCAGACCGTCGAGCCGGTCGTGGAATAGCGGCAATGAGCGATCGCGATCTGACCCCGGAGGCTCGGCAGCCGACGCTCATCGAGGACGGAGCTGATCATCCCGAGGTCCTTGTAGAGCATCAACTGATCGCCGTCGCTGACCGCAAGCCCGGCCGACTCCTGGCCGCGGTGCTGCAGCGCGAACAGGCCCAGGGCGGCGAGGGACGCGGCCTCTGTCGGTTCACCGTTCGGCAGGACGACCCCGAACACGCCGCACATCGGTCAGCCCTCCCAGCCGAGCGCGCGGGCCAGCCCGTGCTCCCAGACATGGGCGAGGTCCTTGACCGCGACCTCCAGCGCGTCGGCGACCCGGCCACCGCGCTCTTCCGCCGCGCCGGTCGCTCCGGCCATCGTCAGCTCGACGACGAGGCGATCGCCGCCGACCGTGCCGATGGCTTCGACCGGGAGTCCATGGTGGCGCGCGAGGAGCTCGAGCGCCGCGACATACCGCGGGCGACACGACACGATGAGCCGTGACGGGCTCTCCCCGAACAGGTCCACCGCCGGCGAGTGGATGATCGGCAGGCGGACCGAGGCCCCGAGACCGCTCCAGATCGCACCCTCCGCGAGCGCCACCCCGAAACCGCCGCCGGAGATGTCCTGGGCCGACGCGACCAACCCGCGAGCGATGGCCTCGCGCACGAACGCCTGGATGGCCACCTCGCGGTCAAGGTCAAGATTCGGCGGTGCATCGTCCACCGATCCGCCGGCCAATCCCGCATACGCCGACCCAGCCAGTCCGGGCCCGACCTCGCCCACGAGGACGATCGCATCGCCGGCGGCCACGAACGCCGGGCCGACCAGGGTGCTGACGTCGTCGAGGAGACCCACGACCCCGATCTCGGGTGTCGGCGCGATGGCGGTCGTCGGCGACTCGTTGTAGAGCGAAACGTTCCCGCCGGTGACCGGCAATCCGAGGGCGAGACAGGCGTCTGCGAGGCCTCGAACCCCCTCCTGAAGTTGCCAGAACGCCTCTGGCCGGGTTGGATCCCCGTAGTTCAGGCAATTCGTCACGCCGAGCGGCCGGGCGCCCGTGATCGAGACGTTCCGAGTCGCCTCGGCGACCGCCAGGGCGGCGCCAAGCCATGGATCGAGCCGGCCGACCGCATGATCGCCGTCCGTCGTCGCGACGAGGGCCTTCGGCGTCCCGGGCACCCGAAGGACGGCCGCGCCGCGACCAGGCCCGACGACGGTGTCGGCCCCGACGGTCGAGTCGTATTGCTGGAAGACCTGATGACGCGACGACAGGTTGGCGGAGCCGAGCAGGGCCAGCAGGACGGCACCGGGATCCGTGCCGCGCTCCGGTAGTCGGTCGCTGACGGTGGCCGGAGCACCCGGGGCCGGCGCTTCCCGTCGATGGGTCGGAGCGAGGGCGAGGCGGTCGTGGACGATGGCGTCACTGGTCAGGGCTCGGGCGGGGACACGGGCGATCTCCCGATCTGCTTCGACGATGGCGATGTCGCCGTCGTCGGTCACCCGGCCGATGACCGCGACGGGCAGACCCCAGCGCTGGCAGACCTCCTGCACCGCCGCCCAGTGTTCCGGCAGGACCGCCGCGCACATCCGTTCCTGCGACTCGGAGATCATGACCTCGAAGGGTTCAAGACCCGGCTCGCGACGCGGGATGGCGTCCAGGTCGACCAGGATCCCCGTCCCAGCCCGATCCGCCGTCTCCGACGTCGCACAGGTGATCCCACCGGCACCGAGATCCTGGAGGCCCTCGACCAGGCCTCGGTCGATGAGTTCCAGGCTCGCCTCGATGAGGAGCTTCTCCGCGAACGGGTCCCCGACCTGGACGGACGGCCGCTTCGACGGGTCGTCGTCGGTGAACGTGGCACTGGCCAGCACCGATGCCCCACCGATCCCATCGCGACCGGTCGCGGACCCGAACAGGACGACGAGGTTGCCCGGTCCCGGGGCCGACGCGAGCGTCAACCGGCGCTCCTCGAGCAGGCCGATGGCCATGACGTTGACCAGCGGGTTGCCCTGGTAGCCCGGATCGAACACGAGCTCGCCACCCACGGTGGGGACGCCCACGCAGTTGCCGTAGCCGCCGACGCCGCGCACGATCCCGTCCACGAGGTGGCGCGTCCGCAAGTCCGCGGGGTCACCGAACCGCAAGGCGTCGAGCACCGCGATCGGCCGGGCGCCCATCGTGAAGATGTCGCGCAGGATCCCGCCCACGCCGGTCGCCGCACCCTGGTACGGCTCGACCGCCGATGGATGGTTGTGCGACTCGATCTTGAAGGCGACCGCCAGGCCGTCACCGATCGAGATGACCCCGGCATTCTCACCCGGACCGGCGACGACGCCCTCGCCCGCGATCGGGAGCGTCCGGAGCAGCGGCTTCGAGCTCTTGTACGAGCAGTGCTCGCTCCACATCACGCTGAACATCGCCAGTTCAAGATCGTTCGGCTCTCGCCCTCCAAGGCGCGACCTGATCGCCTCCAGCTCGTCGTCGGTGACGCCGAGCCGGCGATGGAGCGGTTCGGTCGAGGCCGCGGCGACGCTCATGAACGAGCCGCCCCGACGACGTCCGACCCGTGGGCCACCTGGGCTGCGCTCTCGACGAGCGACCGGATGATCCCGAACCCATCGTCCGACCCGAGGATCGCCTCGGACGCCCGCTCCGGGTGCGGCATCAGGCCCGCCACGTTCCCGGCCGCATTCATCACCCCGGCGATCGCTCGCACAGAGCCGTTCGGGTTGGCTGGCCCGTCCGTGGCAGACGCCGAGTCAACGGGATCGACGTACCGAAACAGCACCTGACCGTCGCGCTCGAGCGCATCGATCGTCGGGCCGTCGGCATAGAACCGACCTTCACCGTGGGCGACCGGCATCCGAAGGCCGCGGCCGGCTTCCAGGGCATGGGTGAACCGCGTGTCGACCCGGTCGGGGGCGATCGTGACGCTCCGCCCGGCGAACCGCAGCGACTCGTTGCGAAGCAATGCTCCTGGGACCAGTCCGGCCTCCGCCAGGACCTGGAAGCCGTTGCAGATCCCCAGGACCAGGCCGCCATCGGCCGCAAAGGCTGTCACCGACCGCATCACCGGGCTGAATTGCGCGATCACGCCGGCCCGCACGTAGTCGCCGTAGGCGAAGCCGCCGGGCAGGACGACCGCCGCCACGCCTTCGAGGGATGCGTGTTCATGCCACAGGACCACGGGTTCAGCTCCGGCGAGGTCGAGCGCCCGGATGGTGTCGCGATCGCAGTTACTGCCGGGAAAGACGACCACACCGATCCGCACGGCCACGCTCAGCCCTCCCCGACCCGGTCGCTGTGGAGCGACGAGGCCGCGGCCACCGACTCCACCTCGAAGGCCTCGATGAGCGGGTTCGACAGCAGGTCGGTGGCGAGCCGGTCGACCACGGCCCGCGCTGCCGTCTCGTCGACGGCGTCGACCGTCAACTCGGCGCGCCGGCCGATCCTCACGTCGTGGACGCCAGTGATGCCGAGGTGGTTGAGACTGCCCTCGACGGCGCGGCCTGCGGGGTCGAGGATGCCGGGCTTCGGGGTGACATTGACCGCGAACCGGAAGCTGGTCATGAGGCGATGACATCCTCCTGGAGGTAGCGTGCGAAGCTCGCGCCGGTGATCCGCTCGAACGCCTCGATGTAGCGCGCCCGGGTCCCCGCCACGACGTCGTCGGGCAGAGCCGGTCCGGGGGCCACCTTGGCCCACGGCTGGGTCTCCAGCCAGTCGCGCACGAACTGCTTGTCGTAACTCGCCTGGGCCCGACCGGGCTCGTAGGTCGAAGCATCCCAGAAACGCGAGGAATTGGGTGTCAGGACCTCGTCGATGAGGATGAGCTCACCCGTAGTGGGCACGATCCCGAATTCGAACTTCGTGTCGGCCAGCAAGATCCCGACCGCCGACGTGACGGTCGCGGCCACGTCGTAGAGCGTGAGGGTGATCGCGCGGATGCGTTCGGCAAGGTCGCCGCCGACGAGATCGACCATTGCATCGAAGGTGACATTCTCGTCGTGCGCACCGGCCTCGGCCTTGATCGCCGGCGTGAAGATCGGGCGTGACAGCCGGTCGCTCTCGGCAAGCCCGGGCGGGAGTTCGACCCCGCAGATGGCTCCGCCGTCGCGGTACGCCTTCCAGCCCGAGCCCGCGAGGTAGCCGCGGGCGACCGCCTCGATCGGCACGACCTCGGCCGGCCGACAGAGCATGACCCGGCCCCGGAGCTCGCCGTCGGGATCAAGGCCTGGGTCCACGGTCGTTCCCAGCAGGTGGTTCGGCACGATCTGTCGGGTTCGCGCGAACCAGTGGCGCGACAACCCGGTCAGGACTCGGCCCTTGTCCGGGATCGCGGTCGGCAACACGACGTCGAACGCGGACATGCGGTCGGAAGCCACGAGCATCAGACGACCGTCGGGCAGGTCGTACAGGTCCCGGACCTTCCCGGAGCGCACGTGGTGCAACTCAGATGCCATGGACACCGGCCACCTCCACCTGCCCACCGATCGACCGGGCGGCCTGGCGCGCAGCGATGGCATCCAGCCGACCGATCACGTCGGGGACGTGGCCCAGGAAAGCCGCGTCGTCGAAGCATGCATCGAGCTGACTGAGCGACAGGCGCTGAGCGACGCCCGCATCGACCGCCAGCAGGTCGCGCAGCGGCAAGCGCTCATCGGCCGCCCGGAGTGCAGCCCGCTGGACGATCGCATAGGCATCCTCCCTCGACAGGCCGCCGATATCGACCAACGCGACGAGCACGTGCGACGACGCGTGGAGGCCGAGACCGCGGTCGATGTTCTCGCGCATCCGGTCGGCATGGACCTCCATACCCTCGATCAGTCCGGCCATCCGGACCAGCATGTAATCGAGCACGATCGTCGCATCCGGGAGGATGACTCGTTCGGCGCTCGAATGGCTGATATCGCGTTCGTGCCAGAGGGGCTGGTCCTCGAGGGCCGTCTGGGCATAGCCGCGCAGCAGGCGGGCCAGTCCCGCGATCCGCTCCGACACGATCGGGTTCCGCTTGTGCGGCATCGCCGATGAACCCTTCTGGCCGGCGCGGAATGGCTCGCGCAACTCGCCGATCTCGGTGTGCTGCAGGTTGCGGATCTCGGTGGCGAACCGTTCGAGCGAGCCACCGATGATCGCGATGGCGGTCAGCAGGGCCGCGTGTCGGTCACGTTGGACGATCTGGGTGCTCACCGGGTCCACGTGCAGGCCGAGTGCCGCGAGCACCTCCGCTTCCAGGTCTGGATCCAGGTGGCTGTACGTGCCGACGGGTCCGGAGATCTTGCCGGTCCCGATCTCGTCCACGGCGGCGCTCAGCCGGTCGCGTCCCCGTTCAAGCTCGAACGCCCAGCCTGCGAGCTTCAGGCCGAGCGTCGTCGGCTCCGCGTGGACGGAATGGGTGCGACCCATCATGACGGTCCCGGCCTCGGCCCTGGCGCGCCCGACGAGGACGGTCGTCAGTCGATCCGCGTCGGTCAGGAGGTGCTCGCCGGCCGCGCGGAGCTGGAGCGCCAGGCCGGTATCGACGACGTCGCTGCTGGTCAGGCCGAGGTGGAGGAACCGCCCCTCGGGTCCGACGCGTTCCGCCACCTGGCTCACGAAGGCGATCACATCGTGGTCGGTCGTCCGCTCGATCTCGCTGATCCGACCGACATCGACCTGGGCTCGCTGTTCGAGGGCCTTGAGCGCGTCCGGCGGGATCTGCCCACGGGCGGTCTGGGCACGTGCGACTGCCAGTTCGACTCGCAGCATCGCCTCGAACCGGGCGGTGTCCGACCAGATCGCGCCCATCTCGGGAAGCGTGTAGCGCGGGATCATCGGACCACCGCCGACGACTCGACCGGGGCCGTGGATCGGCCGATGTCGTGCCGACGCTGGCTGTCCTCGAACGTGATCAGGTCGGCTGCATCCTCCGCGTTCGCCCGCGCTGCGTCGAGGTCGGGACCCCGACCCACGACGGTCAGGATCCGACCGCCATTCGTCGCCCATCCATCCGCGGTTCGGATCGTTCCGGCATGGAAGACCAGCGACCCGCGACGTCGGACGGCTTCGATCCCGGCGATCGGCACGCCGACACTCGATCCGGCCGGATAGCGACCGGCCGCCATGACGATCCCCACAGCGGCCTCCGGCAGGACCGGAAGACGTGTGGCGAGACCGGGCGGCAACGCTCCCCGTGCGGCGGCGAGCAGGATCGGGCCCAGGGCCAGGTCGACCCGCGGCAGGATGACCTGCGCCTCCGGGTCGCCCAGTCTGGCGTTGCACTCCAGCAGGACGGGGCCAGTCGCGGTCAGGATGAGACCGGCGTACAGGAACCCCCGGAACGGCGTGCCACGGGCCGCCAGTTCGCGCAGGACCGGCTCGTGGACGTCGGCCAGGACCCGGTCGACGCCCGCGTCGTCGAGGTCCGGCAAGGGTGAATACGCACCCATGCCACCGGTATTCGGGCCTCGGTCGCCGTCGCCGAGGCGTTTGTGGTCCCGGGCAGCGGGCAGGGCGATCGCTCGCACGCCATCGCACACGGCGATCACGCTGGCCTCCAGGCCGTGGAGCCGCTCCTCGACGACGATCGTGCGCTCACGACTCGTCGCGCCATACAAGTCGTCAAGCAGCCGGGGCAGGTGTGCCTCCGGGGTCGCGCCCGGCCCGAAGACCGTGACGCCCTTCCCGTCCGCCAGCCCGTCGTCCTTCACGACGAACCCGCCGTCGGGACTGCGCAGTCGATCGATGGCCTGTTCGGCGGCCGCGCGCGATCGACACACCTGCGCTTCGGCCATTCGCACCCCGGCAGATGCGGCGACGTCGTGGCAGAAGGCCTTCGACCATTCGATCGCCGATGCCGCGCTGCTGGCGCCGAAGACCGCGATCCCCGCTGCCTCGAGCCGATCGGCCAGCCCGGCAGCGAGCGGCGCCTCGGGCCCGACCACGACCAGCTCTATCCTTCGTGCATCCGCCAGTTCGACGATCGCGTCGATCGAGGTCGCCGGCACGTCGACCGTCTCCACACGGGGCTCCGCCGCGATGGCCGCACTTCCCGGCGCCACCAGGACCGTGTCCACGCCCGGTTCTGCGGCGAGCTTCCAGGTGATGGCATGCTCGCGCCCGCGACCGCCCACGACCAGGATCCGGCGTGGTGCGTCGACCGTCATGCCTGAAGCGCCGACCGGTTTCGTATCGGTCGCCAGGCTCGGTCGATGGTCTGCGTCCGCTCAGGGCCGACCGAGACGAGCACGATGGGTACGCCCGCATGCTCCTCGAGCGCGGACACATAGCGGCGCGCGTTGTCAGGCAGCTCCGCCACCGACCGGATGTCGTGGATGGGTTCGTCCCATCCCTCGAACAACTCGTAGATCGGCGTCGCCCGCGACAGGGCAGCGCCGCTCGAGGGCCAGGTCTCGACCCGCTGGCCATCGAGTTCGTAGGCGACACAGAGCCGGATCGTTTCGATACCCGACAGGATGTCCAGCTTGTTGAGCATGATGCTGCTCGCGCTGTTGACCGCCACCGCGTAGCGCAGGGGCACCGCATCGAACCAGCCGACCCGGCGCGGGCGGCCAGTCACCGTCCCGAATTCGTGCCCGCGTTCGGCGATGCCGGCGCCCACCTCGTCGGTCAGCTCGGTCGGGTACGGGCCGGATCCGACCCGGGTCGAATAGGCCTTCATCACGCCGATGACCTCGTCGACCTGGAGAGGACCGATCCCGCCGCCGGTGCAGGCTCCACCCGCCACCGGGTTCGATGACGTGACGAACGGGTAACTGCCGTGGTCGATATCGAGGAGCGTGCCCTGGGCACCTTCGAGAAGGACGTGCTCGCCGCGGGCCAGTGCGGTCTGCACGAGCCAGGTCGTATCGTCGAGGTGGGCATGCAGGCGCGCACCCCACCCCAGGGCGGTCTCCACCAGTGGTTCGACCTCGAATGCCGGTAAGCCGCCGGCCGCGAGCAGGACGTTCTTGTCGATCAGGACCCGCTCGATCCGTTCTCGCAGGAGCTCGGCATCGAGGAGGTCCTCCATGCGCAAACCGATCCGCCAGGCCCGGTCACCGTAGGTCGGGCCGATGCCCCGCCCGGTGGTACCCACCTTGGCGCCGCCAAGTCGGGCCTCGTTCGCCTGGTCGAGCGCGACGTGGTACGGCATGATCACGTGCGCGCTCCGGCTGACCCTGACCCGCGAGACGTCGATCCCTCGCGATGTCAGCATGTCCAGCTCGGCGATCAGGGTGATCGGGTTCACGACGACCCCGTTGCCGATCACCGACGTGATGTGCGGGTACAACACACCGGATGGGGTGAGCCGCAACTTGAAGACCTCGTCCCCGCTGACCACGGTGTGACCGGCGTTGTCGCCACCCTGGTACCGGACGACCATGCTCACCTGCTCGGCGAGGAAGTCGGTGGTCTTGCCCTTGCCCTCGTCGCCCCACTGCAACCCGACGATGACGGTGGCCGGCATCAGCGAGACCCTCGGCTGGCGATCGGGCAAACGAAAAGGCCCCTGGGCGATCGGCCCGGGACCCGGATAGACCTCTCCCGCGTCGCGCCGCCGACGTATCGGCGGATCGCCATCGATCGGTCGCTCGGGCGCCTCACGGGACGGCCGATGCGCCATGAAAGCGCGATCGCTGACCTCCTGGTTCGCGGCGTCGTATCCGCACGATTCGAGGACGGCGGGAGTATAGCAGGACGCCACCTGCCCGACCGGCCCGCCGGTGGGACGTTCGGGCACCACCGTACTTCCGGAGGCCTCGCCGCGGTACGTCCGGTCGGTCCGCCACGCGCCCGTTGGCACGTAGCCTGAGGCGGTGATACGACTGCTCGCACTTCTTGCCGTCACCGTGCCGGCGGCGGTGGGGATCCTCTTCGTGGGGTCGCCCGATGCTGCGGCGCCGTTCGTCGCTCCGGCCGATCGCCCGTTCGCGGCCTCGGTCATGGCCGTCGCGATGGCGGTCAGCGTCAGTGCCGTCATCTTCTGGCTGATCGGTCGTATCCGGTACGGCCGCCTGATCCGGGCGGCCGAACGCATCGCCGGAGGCGACTACACGGTCACGGTGCCGACCACGGGCGGCGGACTCGAGGCACGCCTTGGCCGGGCCATCAACGAGATCTCGGCATCGCTGGCGGACAGCCACACCCGAGCCACGGTCGACCGGTTGACCGGCATCCCGAACCGTCATGCATTGCTGGCCGAGCTCTTCTCCGAGGTCGAGCGGGCGGCCCGATACGGACGTCCGTTGTGTGTCGCGTTCGTGGACATCGACATGTTCAAGGTCGTCAACGACTCGTATGGTCATGCCGCCGGAGACATCGTCCTCCGGGGCGTCGCTCAGTCGCTGTCCCAGAATCTGCGGGCGAGTGACATGATCGGCCGCTACGGCGGCGAGGAATTCATGCTCATCCTGACCGAGACCGACGTCGAGGATGGGGCAGTCCTCAGCGAGAAACTCCGGACGATCGTGGAGGGCCTCCAGTTCAAGGTCGAGGGCAACCCGAACCTGTCCGTCACCATCTCGATCGGGATCGCCGGTGGGACAGGCTCGCAAGTCCGCCTGGACGCGCTCATCCGCGACGCGGACGCCGCGATGTACTCGGCGAAGGCGCTGGGCCGCAATCAGACCTATATCTTCGAAGAGCCCGACGAGGACGCTCGCGTGCCGAGGGCGCCGATCTCCGAAGCCGGCCGTGCCCGGGCCGCGGACATCGGTCGCCGGGCGCGCGATGCGGCCACGGACATGCTGACCTCGTTCATCGCACCGCTCCCCCACTATCGCGGCCAGCCATCCGCCTTGATCGCCTCGATCGTGGTGGACATGGCCCGACGCCTGCAGCTGCCCGACGCGGAGGTGGACCGCATCCGCCTTGCCGCGCTCCTCCACGATGTCGGCAAGGTCGCTGTGTCCGAGGAGATCCTTGACAAGCCGGCGCCACTCACCCAGACGGAATGGCGGACCGTCATCCAGCATCCGCGGATCGGGCAGGTGATCCTGGAGCATGCGTCCGCCCTCCGCGACGCGGTCCCGATCATCCTCCACCATCACGAACGATTCGCCGGACATGGCTATCCCTACGGCCTCCGTGCGAACGAGATCCCGCTGGGCGCAAGGATCGTGGCCATCGCCGATGCCTACGATGCGATGACTCGCGACCGGCCGTACCAGCGCGCCATCGGCCACGACGCTGCGATCGCCGAGCTGCGCGAGCACGCCGGCACCCAGTTCGATCCCGAACTCGTCGTGCTCTTCTGCGACCTGTACGCGGATCGGGCACCCAGCCCCGACCCGACCGTCCTGGCCATCACCGACCCGCCCAAGACCATGGTCGGCCGCCGATCGCCAAAGGCGCCGGTCCCGAACGTCTCGAGCGGGACCCTCGCAGATGGCGCGGGGGGGATGGTCGAACTCGAGTCCAGTCGCCGAAAGCGGACGAGATCGCGTGCGGCCGAGAGCCCACCGACGCCACCAGGCGAGCGCGGCGTCGCCTCCAACCCGGGCTGAGCCTGGTCGGGCCGATCCGGCCGGATAAGCCTCCGTGCAGCGCCCCTCGCTAGGTTGACCCTGTCATCCCGCCGGAGACGCAGGGTCGTGATCGGCGCAGCCGGCCGACCGGGAAGGAGATCGGACCGTGAACAAGGTCCTGCTCACGGGGCGCCTTACGCGCGACCCGGAGTTGCGCAGTCTCGCCTCGGGCAAGAACGTCGCGACGTTCACCGTGGCAAGCAACGAGTTCGTCGGAGGCGGCAAGGAAAAGGCCGAGTACCACCCGGTCGTCGCCTGGGATCGCCTGGCCGAGATCGCCGGACGCTACCTCGGGAAGGGTCAGCAGGTCGCCATCGAGGGGCGACTCCAGACTCGGTCCTGGGATGACGACAAGGGCGCTCGTCACTGGAAGACTGAGATCGTGGCCTCGCACGTGGAGATGCTCTCCGGACGGCGGAAGAAGGACTACGAGGCTCAGCAGGCGGCCGACTCATTGGCCGCACAAGCAGGCGCGGTCGGGTCGCCGGCCGCCGAGCCGATCGTCGAGCCGTCCTTCGACCCCGGCACCGCAGATGACGACGCCGAGGCCGAGGATGGGTTCATGGAGGGAGCTGCGGTCGCCTGATCCCCGGCAACTCCCCTTCGGCGGCGGCGCGGTCCCCTCCCGTGCCGCCGCCGCTCCGCGCGCGAGTCCGGACGTCGGCCCGCAACTCCGCGGTACCCGGGATCAACCCACCGCCGTCGTGGAAGTCGCCGTTCTGGCCATGCCACACATCGCCATCCACCGTGCCGTCTGACTTGAGGAACTGATAGTCTGATTCACCGCTCCTCCCCTCGGTCGTTGCCACGTCCATAGAGACCGCCGGCGCGGTAGTCCGGTCGTCGCGGCCACCTGTCGAGCGGCGTCTCCACGAGCGACCCCTGACTCGACGAGCCGCTCGACAGCCTCCCGAGCCGCGTCCAGAGCCTCTGGCGCGGCGTCCGGCGGCGACGGGTCGGCGACCCCGACGACGATCACGAATTCTCCGCGCGCCGGGATCTCCGTCGACGCCGCCATCGCGGAGAGTCGGTCGAGCGTCCCGCGGACGATCGTCTCGTGCATCTTGGTCAACTCGCGGCACACGGCGGCCGGTCTGCCCGGTCCGCATGCCTCGACCAGGTCTCGCAGGGTCGCCGCGACACGATCCGGCGCTTCGAAGATCACCGTCCCGCGGTCATCGGTGGCGATCCTGGCAAGACGCTCGCGCCGCTCGCGACCCCGCCTCGGCAGAAATCCCTCGAACGCCCAGCGCGGACCCGTGACCCCGGAGGCCGACACGGCCGCGAGCACGGCACTCGGCCCCGGGATGGGAACCACCCGGCCACCTTCGGCCGCCCAGGCGCCGACGAGTTCGCCACCGGGATCGCTGACAACCGGGGTCCCGGCATCGGTGACCAGCGCGAGGTCGGCCCCGCCACGGAGATGGCCGAGCAACGCCGCGACCCGTCCGACCGGGCTCCGAGCGTGATAGCTCGACATCCGCGTGTCGATCTCGTGCCGAACCAGAAGGCGACGCGTGTGACGGGTGTCCTCGGCCGCGATGAGGGGCACGGACCGGAGGACCTCGATCGCCCGCAGGGAGATGTCGCCGAGGTTGCCGATCGGGGTCGCGACCACGTACAGGACCCCGCGCCCCGAGTCGTTCCCGGGCGACGTCACGTCCGGGCCGAGCCCGGGCGGCGCCTCGGATACAGATAGTCGACGCCGGCGGTCCGCGGCCCGAGTTTGGCGATCGGGGGCATCTGACGCTTGAATTCGGCCGCCGCCACCATCCGGTCCACCCGATCGACCATCGCGGCATCGAAGCCGAGGGACACCATCTCCTCGGTCGAGCGACGCTTGTCGACCCTCCAGAAGAGCAGCCGATCCAGGACCGGATAGCTGAAGCCCCCCTCGATCTCGTCCGTCTGGCCCGGCCAGAGGTCGGCCGACGGGGCCTTGGTGATGATCGGCTCCGGAACAGCCATCGCGATGGCCATCTGTCTGACCTGGGTCTTGTACAAGTCTCCGATCGGATTGAACGCACAGGCCGCGTCACCGAAGATCGTCGTGTAGCCGATGAGCGACTCGGTCTTGTTCCCGGTCCCGACGACGAGCCCGCCCCAGGTCACGGACCGGTCGTACACGACGGCCATCCGCATTCGGGCCGCGAAGTTGCCGCGCCGGAGCGCCGTCGCCTCGAGGGCATCCGGTCCGCCGGCGCCGACATCTCCCTCGGTGCCGAAGTACCCATCGACCATCGCACTGATCTCGATCAACTCGCTCCGGCAGCCGAGGTCAGCCACGACCGACTCCGCGTCCGACCGCGAGTCCGGCGATGAGCTCCGATACGGCAGCATGACCGCCAGCAACCGCTCAGGGCCGATCGCCTCCGCCACGAGGTAGGCGACCAGCCCGGAGTCGATCCCGCCCGAGAGTGCAACGACGACCCGTTCGAACCCCGCCTGCTCGAGTTGACCTCGGATGAACCCGCCGATGACCCGGCGGGCGACATCGGTGTCGATCGACAATTCCGATGGCAGGTCGAACGGCGTCCGATCTGAGCTGGTCATGGGTATCGGTCATGCTCGTCGGGGCGCCCGAACCCGTTCGGCGCTGACCCAGGATCGGCGGGCGCCAGATCGTGCCCCGGCTCCGCGCCCGGCTCGGCCGTCGAATCGGTGGCCATCCCGGCGCGCTCGGCGATGACTCGGTGCAGCTCGCGTACCTGCAGCTCCGGACGCTCGTCGCGCAGCAGCGGGAGGGTGATCCGCTCGCGTCGGATGGCCGCCACGGGGATCTCAACCATGAACAACCCGGCGTCATAGAGCGGCGCGCTCAGGAGCGCCTCTCCGGTCGGTGCGATGACCTCCGACCCGCCCCAGAACGAGATCGACTCGTCCACGCCGACCCGATTGCAGAAGACGACATACGACGTCGTCAGCTGGGCATACGTCCGCATGATGGTCCGCCAGGACGTCGCCGTTCCGAGACCGACCTCGCTCGTGGCGGCCAGGTCTCGGCCCGGCGAGGACGACACGTTGACCAGGATCTGCGCGCCGTCGAGCGCCAGCAGTTGGGGCACCGACAGATGCCAGAAGTCTTCGCACACGCCGATCCCGAGCCCGACCCCGAGGCGCGAAGGGACGGACCGCAACGTGTCGCCGGCGGCGAAGAACCGCCGTTCGTCGAACAGCCCATAGGTCGGCAGGAACAGCTTGCGATGGACATGGCGGATGTCGCCGTCCTCCAGCAAGGCGGCTGCGATGAACAAGCGATGATCGGCCGACTCCTCGACGAACGACACGATCGCCGACAACCCGTGGGTCGCCCCCGCGAGCGCCGCCAGGCGTGGATCATCCAGGCGCATCGCCACCTCGGAGGAGAGGTCCTGGAGCTGGTAGCCGGTCAAGCCAAGCTCCGGAAACACGATCAGGTCGACCCCACCCTGCCGGGCCTCGTCCAGGAGCCGCTGGTGGGTGGCCAGGTTGGCCTCGAGCTGCCCGAGCCTCGGCGCGATCTGGGCGAGCGCGATCTTGATGGTCTGCACGATGCCGAGCATACGCGACCGTCCGCTGCAAGAGCGATGTCCGCCCGCGTCCCCACATCGATTTCGACGACATCCTCGGCCGATGCTAGGCTTCCCGTCGGTCGCGACCGTTCGAACCGTGTCGCTGCCGTCCGGGGGTGGATCAACGACAGGAGCGTCTGCCAGCTTGTCCCCAGCACGCGCACGAGCCGCCCGACCCGGAGTCGGACGCATCCTGCTGATCCTCGTCGTGCTGGTCGCCGGGGCGTGCGATCCGTCCGTGCCGCCCACCCAGGCCCCGGTGCTCGCGACCCCCATCCCCACGCCCGACCCGTCGACGTCGACGTCGAGCGATCGCCCATTCAGCGCGATGGCCTATCCACCCGGTGGCGACGCCCCGTGCGGCCAGACCGACCCGCCCGATGCGGCGCACGGCCCCTATACCGGCGATCTCAAGAGGATCATCGCCCAGGATCCCACGACGGTCGTCTTCGAGCTCTGCCGGCCGGACGCGGCATTCCTGTCGAAGGTTGCCTCGCCGGCCATGGGCATCGAGGATGCCGGCTGGTTGCGAACGCAGTCCGACGCGGGTTCGGGTGGGGCCGTCCGGAGCAACGGCACCGGGCCATTCCGCCTGGAACGCTGGACGCCAGGCACCGAGATCAGCCTCGCGAGGAACGATGGCTACTGGGGCCCCCGGGCCGATGCCGAGCGTCTCATCGTTCGCTGGGACACGGATCCGGGCGCGCGTGTCGCCGAGCTTCAGGCCGGGTCAGTGGACGGGATCGATGAGGTCGACGCCGCCGGCGTTGCCACCGCGATCAATGACGTATCCCTTTCGCTCGTCCCGAGGTCGGGCCTGGAGACGGTCTACCTCGGGTTCGACGTCACCCAGTCGCCGTATGGTTCTGAGCAGGTCCGACGCGCGATCGCCCTCGCACTCGACCGTCAGCACATCAACGACACCATGCTGCCGGCCGGTTCCGAGGTCGCCTCGCACTACACCCCGTGCGCGATCCCGCACGGCTGCGCCGGCGAAAGCTGGTACGGATACGATCCGACCCTGGCCGACGAGACGCTCGCCGGAGCCGGCTACACGGACGGCTTCGACACGAGCCTGCATTACCCGACGACCGGTTCTCCATCCATGCCCGATCCAGCGGCCATCGCCCAGGAGATCCAGGCCGAGCTCCTCGACAACCTCGCCATCAACGTCGAACTCGTGCCGGAACCGGCCGATACGTACCTCGCGGACCTGTCGGCCGGCAAGATCGTCGGGCTCCACCTGATGGTCGGCGACGCGGCGTATCCCGACGTCGGGGCGTACCTGGATCCGCAGTTCGGCTCGGGGGCGTCGGCCGAGTTCGGGACACCGTTCGACGACGTCACGAAGGCGCTGGCGGCGGGTGCCGCAACGGCTAACGACGACAAGCGCGAGACGGCCTATGCGAACGCGAACGATGCCATCCGGACCCACGTGCCCATGGTCCCGATCGCCCACGTCGGTTCGGTCGCTGCCTTCCGGGCGGACGTCGACGGGGCGACCACCTCACCACTTCGTCTCGAACGATTCGCGAGGATGACGCCCGGCGATCGGCGCCAGTTCGTCTGGCTGACCACGTCGGAGCCGACCGGACCCTCGTGCGCCGATGCGCTCGAGCCCGTCAGCATGCTCGTCTGCTCCCAGCTCGTCGAGGGCCTGTACGCCTACGCGCCGACCGGTGCCGCGCCGGTGCCGAACCTGGCGAAGCGTTGCGTGCCCAACAAGGACCTCACGGTGTGGACGTGCACCCTGCGACCGGGCATCACCTTCCACGACGGCGCTCGCTTCGAGGCCGACGACGTCGCCCTCAGCTATGCGATCCAATGGGATGCGAACCACCCACTCCATGCCGGCCAGGTCGATGGGTCAACCACGTTCACGACCCTGTTCGGCGGGTACCTGCATCCCCCACCACCGGCAGGCTAGGGCCGCGGGGACCGGTCGGCCGGACTCGGCGGAACGGTTGGTGGGATCGGCGGGACCGATGGGATCGGGGGGGCCGTCGCGGATGTTCCAGTCTGTGCGTCTTCGCGGTCGGATACGCCACTCGAGCGGGGCCGCCCGGTGGCCTGCACCTGTTCGGTCGAACCATCCACCTGGTCGGCGAAATGGCAGGCGACTTCGTGGCCAGCCGACATCGTCCGAAGCGGCGGGTCGACGGTGGCGCACTGCTCTGGGTTGCCGAGCTTCTCTCGAAGCCAGCAGCGGGTGTGGAATCGGCATCCGGACGGCGGGTTGACCGGTGACGGCACGTCGCCCTTGAGGATGATCCGCCGACGGCGCGCTTCGATGCTCGGGTCGGGGATCGGGACGGCCGACAGCAGGGCGACGGTGTACGGATGGAGCGGCACCACGTCCAATTCGCGCGATCTGGCGATCTCGACGATCCGACCCAGATACATGACCGCCGTTCGATCGCTGATATGGCGGACGACGCTCAGATCGTGGGCGATGAACAGGTAGGTCAGCCCGAAATCGGCCTGAAGGTGTTCGAGCAGGTTGATGATCTGGGCCTGGATCGACACGTCCAGGGCGCTGATCGGCTCGTCGGCCACGATGAGTTCCGGACGAAGAGCCAGTGCGCGGGCGACGCCGATCCGCTGCCTCTGCCCGCCCGAGAACTCGTGCGGATAGCGTGATGCGTAGGCCGGGTTGAGTCCGACCGTCGACAGAAGCTCGCCGACCCGTTCGCGTCGTTCGGCTTTCGTCCCGACATCGTGGACGTCCAGGGGCTCTGCGATGATCCCGCCCGCGGTCATCCGGGGATCGAGGCTCGCGTAGGGATCCTGGAAGATCATCTGCATCCGCCTGCGCAGCTGCCGGAGTGCGGCGCCCTTGAACTCGGTGACGTCGACCCCATCGAAGTGGATCCGACCCGAAGTCGGAGGGTTCAGGCGGATGATCGCTCGCCCGGTGGTGCTCTTGCCGCAGCCCGACTCACCGACGAGACCGAGGGTCTCCCCACGTTGCAGCTCGAGCGTGACCCCGTCAACGGCCTGGATATCGCCCACATGACGCTGGCGGATGATGCCGTCCCGGATCGGGAAGTAGACCTTCAGGTTATCGAGTCGCAACAGGGGTGGCGTGACTCCGTCGGTCCCCGCCGTGGCGCTGGCGGGGGCCGTCATGGCATCAGTCGTCATGGAGGAAGCCGTCCTGGTGGTGCTCCGGCTCAGCTGGCAGCGGGAGTCCGCCAGCAGATGGACCCGTCGAGAGCGGACCTTCCTCCGCTTCGATCGATCGGAAGTCGCGGTCGACATCCTCCGTCGAACCGATCCGCTCCCCCGCGACCTCGTCGACGACCCCGGCTGGGGCCGGCGCTGCGCTGAACCCGGGCCGGAGCGGCCGCCCGGCAGCTCGCTCCTCCGCGGTGACCGGGTTGAAGCAGGCGATCTGGTGGGTCGCCTCGGAGCCGGTCAGCACGACCGTCGTCTCGGCGCCGACCGGGCGCAGTGACGGGTTCTCCTGCCAGCAGACATCGAGCCGCCAGCGGCATCGTGCGGCGAACGGACAGGCGGTGGGCTCGTGCCGCATGTCCGGCGGCCTGCCCTCGATCGGGATGAGGGCTTCGCCCTCCGCCATGTCCGGCCGCGGGATGGAATGGAGGAGGCCGACCGTATACGGATGCGTCGGTTCCGCGAAGAGCGCGGACGTCGTCGCCGACTCGACGATGTAGCCGGCATACATGACGTTGATCCGGTTCGTCATCCCGGCCACGACGCCCAGGTCATGGGTGATCAGGATGAGCGCGGTCCCGAACTCCGTCGACAGGCGCTGGATCAATTCCAGGACCTGCGCCTGGATCGTGACGTCGAGCGCGGTCGTCGGCTCATCGGCGATCAGCAGCTTCGGCTCGAGGGCCAGCGCCATCGCGATCATCACCCGCTGGCGCATCCCGCCCGAGAACTGGTGTGGAAAGCTGCTGAGACGCGATTCCGGTTGCGGGATCCCGACCAGGGACAGGAGCTCGATCGCTCGCTTCCGTGCCGTGGACCGGTCGATCTCGCGATGGGCCATGATCGTCTCGACCATCTGCTCCTCGACGGTCAGGACCGGATTGAGGCTGGTCATCGGGTCCTGGAAGATCATCGCGATGTCACGGCCCCGGATGGAGCGCATCTCATCCTCGCGGAGGGTCGTGAGTTCCTGGCCATCGAAGACCACGTGGCCACCTTCGATCTGGCCCGCCGGTTTCGGCAGCAGCCGCATCACGGCCAGGTTGGTCACGCTCTTGCCACAGCCTGACTCCCCGACCAACCCGAGACGCTCGCCCTCCTCGAGCTGGAAGGTCACGCCGTTGACGGCGTGGATCGTGCCCTCGTGGGTTCGGAAGCGGACGACGAGATCGTCCACCGACAGGAGCGGCTGCGTGCCCGTCGTCATCGCCGCATCCGCGGATCCAGCGACTCACGCAACCCGTCGCCGAGCAGATTGAAGCCGATCGCACTGATCACGATCGCCGCCCCCGGGAACCACAGGAGCCAGGGGGCCTGCCGGATGTACTTCGTGGCATCGGTCAGCATCGTGCCCCATTCCGGGGTGCGAGGATCGGGCGGGCCGAGTCCCAGGAAGCCAAGGCCGGCGACATCGATGATCGCGGTCGCCAGGGCCAGGGTCGCCGCGACGATCAGCGGCGACATCGAATTCGGGAGCATATGCCGGACCAGGATCCGCGGTCCGGTCGCACCGATCGATCGGGCGGCCGAGACGTAGTCCGACTCGCGCAAGGACAGGAGGCTGCCTCGCAGGATCCGGGCGAAGATGGGCACGTTGACGATCGCCACGGCGAACATGATCTGGGGCAGGCCGCGCCCGAGGAAGGCGACGATCCCGATGGCCAGCAGGATCCCGGGAACTGCCAGCATGGCGTCGACGAAGCGCATCAGGACCGAGTCGAGTTTGCCGCCGACGCCGCCTGCCAGTGCCCCGATGGTCCCGCCGATCAGGACGCCCATCACGACCGACGCCACGCCCGCCACGAGACTGACTTGTGCCCCATACAGCACCCGCGTGTATTCGTCGCGGCCCTGGGCGTCCGTGCCCATGAGGTGGGCCGACGAGGGCGGCTGGAGACGATCTGCGAGACCGCCCTCCAGCGGACCGTACGGAGCGATGATCGGGGCCAGGATCGCGGCCAGCACGAAGACCCCGATGAAGAACAGGCCGAGCAGGGCCGGTCGGTTGCGGACGAGGCGACGGGCCGCATCGCCCCACAGCCCGCGGCTCGCGCGCTGGTCGACGGGCTGGACGGCGGGAATGGCGGGCGCAGCCATCTAGGCGTACCGGATCCGTGGATTGAGGACCGCGTACAGGATGTCGACGAGCAGGTTCACCATGAGGAAGATCACCGCGAAGATCAGGATCGTGTTCTGGATCACGAAGTAGTCGCGGTTGAAGATCGCGTCGACGACGAACGTGCCGACACCGCCCCAGCCGAAAACCGTCTCGGTGATGACCGCGCCCCCGAGCAGCCCGCCGATCTGCAATCCCAGCACGGTCACCACCGGCAGCCAGGCGTTGCGCATGATGTGGCGCGAGCTGATCCGACGTTCGGACAGGCCCTTCGCACGGGCCGTCCGAACGTAGTCCTCGTTGGTCACGTCGAGGACCGACGCTCGGGTGATCCGGGTGATGATCGCAAGCGGGATGGACCCAAGCGCGATGGCCGGCAGGATGAGGTGGCTGAGACCGTCGATGAAGAGCTGCGGACTGCCCATCAGGATGCTGTCGATGAGCACGAAGTTGGTGCGGTACTCGAGCCCGGCACGAGGGTCGATCCGCCCTGACGCGGGAAGCAGGTCGAGCTGGACGGCGAACACGTACTGGAGCGTGAGCCCGAGCACGAAGACGGGGATGCTGATCCCCAGGAGCGACACGATCGTCACCGCGCCGTCGGGCCAGTGCTGCGCGTGCCGGGCGGCGTAGCGACCGAGCGGGATCCCGATCCCGGCCGCGAAGATCATCGCCGCCACGGTCAGTTCGATCGTGGCCGGGAACCGGACCAGGAACTCGCGCAGCACCGGCTGGCTGTTGATGATGCTGACGCCCAGGTCGCCGTGGATGACGTTGTTGAGGTAGGTCAGGTACTGCTGCCAGAGCGGCGAGTCGAGACCGAGGTACTCGCGCATCGCCGCGATCCGCTCCGCCGTGGCGTGCTGCCCGAGGATCGCCGTCGCCGGGTCACCCGGCAACAGGTGGACGAACGCGAACAGGAGGATCGACAGGCCGAAGAGCACCGGGATCACGCCGAGCAGACGCCGAACGATGAATTGGAGCATGACGCCGGTCGTGCCTCGTCCTAGTCGATGGACTCGGATCCCCCGGGGCGATCGCCGCCGGGGGATCCCTGACTACAGGTCTGGCAGGCGCCGCGAGCGGCGCCTGCTCAGGAGATCACTTATCGACCCACACGTTGGTGAAGAGTTCCAGCTGCGTCGGCGCAGGGACGAAGCCCTTCACGTAGATCTGGCCGGCCGCTGGGGTCTTGCCCGAGACGATCGGGACCGACGGCATGTCGGCCACGATGTAGTTCTGGGCAGCGGTCCAATCGGCCTGCTGGGTGGCCTCGTCCGAAGCGGCGAGCGCGTCGTTCATGGCCTGGTTCATCGCGTCGTTCTTGTACGCGTACTCCGGGTTCGGCACGCCGTTCTGGTAGCCGAAGAACGCGGTCTTGAGGAAGTTGTCGATCCCGAGCCAGTCGCAGTTCCAGCCGATCAGCCAGGCCGGGTAGTCGCCCTTGGCCTCGGCACCCAGGAAGTCCGGGTTCCATGGCGCGGTCATCGGATTCGGCTTGAAGCCGACCGCCTCGAGGTCGGTCTGCATGGCCTGGAACTCACCCTTCGGATCCGGCATGTACGGCCGACTGACGCCGGACGGATACCACATGTCGAAGGACAGGTCGGTCACGCCGCTCTCGGAGATGAGCTGCCTGGCCATATCCGGGTTGTAGTCGGGGACAGCCAGGTCGTTCGCGAACAGGGTGCCCGGCGGTGTCCAGTTCTTGAGGACGACGCCGGTCTCACCGAAGTAGGCATCGACGATCGCCTGGCGGTTGATCGCGTAGGCGACCGCCTGTCGGATCTTGAGATTGTCGAACGGCTTGTGCGTCTGGTTCATGGCCAGGACGCCCACGTTGCAGGCGCTGCCGCGATCGTAGAACTGCAGGTTCGGATCTGCCTTGACCGTTGGAACGTCGACCGGCGCGAAGGTCTGGGTGACATCGATGTCGCCCGCCTGGAGCGCATTGAGGATCGCCGTGGAGTCGGTCAGCGGCTTGAAGGTCAGCGAGTCGAGGTACGGGCCACCGGCGGCGGCGTTCCAGTAGTCCGGGTTCTTGACGACCGTGACGTGATCACCGAGGACCCATTCCTTGAACATGAATGGACCGGTGCCGACGGCCGCGGGCGGGCCACCCTGCGCGTACTTGTTGTTCTTGAAGTCCGCGTCACTCGCGCCGCCGGCCTGAAGGGCGGTCGGGCTCGAGATGGCGAACACCGGCAGGGTCATGGTGACGAGGAACGCCGAGTTCGGCGCCTTCAGGGTCAGCACGAACGTGCTCGCATCCGGGGCCTCTGTGGATGCGATGTTGCTCGCATCGCCCCGGCCGATGACCGTGTCGATGTAGTAGGTGTAGCCGAGGTCGCTGTAGGACTGCGGGATGTTGATCCAGCGGTCGAAGTTGAACTTCACGGCAGCCGCATCGAAGTCGGTCCCGTCATGGAACTTGACACCGGGATGCAGCTTGAACGTGTAGGTCAGGCCGTCGTCGCTGACGGTCCAGCTGTCGGCCAGGCTGCCGACGATATCGCTGCCGCTGCCGGGCGCCAGGGTGACCAGCGTCTCGAGGACGTTCTGCCACACATAGATCGACGAGCCATCATCGACGAGGGCCGGATCGGTCCACTTGATGTCGCTCGGGATACCGACGACGAGGACGCCACCGGTCTTGATCGCGTTGGCATCTGGCGTTGGCGTGGCGGCCGGGGCTTCAGATCCTGCCGGGGTGGACGCGGCCGCCGATGGCGCGGTGGTCGCGCTGTTGCCGCCGCAGGCGGCGAACGCGATCGCCGTCACGGCGAAGAGCGCACCGATGCGCAGTCGTTTCATAGACTCTCCTCCTCCATGGCCCCCGCCGCCCGGATCGTCATCGATCCGCGGTGGGCGACCGAACGGGCCACAGGATACCTTGGCGTCGCCGTGGACGCTCTGTGGCGATCGGGTCTGCGAGTGCTTTCCTAGAATGGGTCCAGGCGGTCGGTCGGGGTCGACGTCGACGCTGGATCCTCCACGGCGAACCCGTCGGTCGCCGACGTCTTCGCCGCCGACTCCGGCATGTCGCCGAACGCCGGCGACTCGAGTCCGGGACCGGAGGCCCCATCGGCGGCGGACAGCATCGCCAGCGCATTGGCCGGCGTCCCCCGCCGGACGAGCGTCGCATCGATGTGGGCGATCCCGACGTCCGTCTTGAGGGCCTCATGGGTGTAGTGACAGGCAGCCATGTGGTCGGTATTCCCGGCCACGACGGCAAGCTCCGGGTCGATCGTCCGGCACTCCTCGGGTTCGCCGAGCTGCTCGTACAGCCAGCACCGCGTATGGAACCGGCAGCCGGGCGGTGGGTTCACCGGACTCGGCACATCACCCTTGAGGATCACCCGCTTTCGTCGCCGCTCGGCGACCGGATCAGGAACCGGGACCGCCGAAAGCAAGGCCCGGCTATACGGATGCCCGGGCGCGCCGTACAGCACGTCCGGCGGTCCGACTTCGACGATCTTGCCGAGATACATGACCGCGACGCGATCGCTGATGTGCTTCACCACGGACAGGTCGTGTGCCACGAACAGGTAGGTCAGGCCAAGGCTCGAGCGGAGGTCGGTGAGCAAGTTCAGGACCTGCGCCTGGATCGACACGTCGAGCGCCGAGATCGGTTCGTCGCAGACGATGAACTCCGGCTCGACGGCCAATGCCCTCGCGACGCCGATCCGCTGTCGCTGGCCACCCGAGAACTCGTGCGGATAGCGACGCACGTAGTTGGGGTCGAGTCCCACGAGTTCGAGCAGTTCAGCGACCCGGTCGACCTTCGCCTGACCATCGGCAAGGTGGTGGGTGTCGAGCGGCTCACTGATGATCGCCCCGACCGACATCCGCGGATCCAGCGACCCGTACGGGTCCTGGAAGATGATCTGCATCCGACGACGCATCCGTCGCAGTTCGTCCGGGCTGACCGAGGTCAGGTCCACACCGTCGAACCGGACCGTTCCGGCGGTCGCCTCGCGAAGGCGGATCATCGCCCGACCGATCGTGCTCTTGCCGCAGCCGGACTCACCGACCAGGCCGAGCGTCTCGCCGCGACGGACGTCCAGGGTGACGCCGTCGATCGCCTTGACGCTGCCCTTCTCCGTCTTGAAGATCCCCGACCGGATCGGGAAGTGGACCTTGAGGTCGTCGACTTCGACGAGGTTGGTCGGGTCATGCGGTCGGACCGGCTTCGCGGTCGGCGGTGTCGCGGTCGCGGTCATTCGATCCACCCCCCGGGTTCCGTCGCCCAGCAACGGGCCCAATGCCCCGGATCGCGCTCGTTCAACGCGGGCTCTGAACTGCGGCACACGTCGCGGGCATAGCTACAGCGCGGGTTGAACCGACACGCGTCCGGTGGATCGATCAACAACGGTGGCAGACCCTCGATCGTCCGCAGGCGATCGCCACGGACGTCGTCGATCCGCGGAAGCGAATCGAGCAGACCCCAGGCGTAGGGCATCCGCGGGTTTTCGAACAACGTGTCGACCGTGCCGGTCTCGACGATCCGGCCGGCGTACATGACGTTGACTCGATCGCACATCCCCGCTGCGATCCCGAGGTCGTGGGTGATGAGCAGAACGGCCGTCCCGAACTCGGAGGACAGTCGCTGGATCAGTTCGAGGATCTGCGCCTGGATGGTCACGTCAAGCGCCGTCGTCGGTTCGTCGGCCAGGATCAGCTTCGGATCGCACGACAGGGCGATGGCGATCATCACCCGCTGGCGCATGCCGCCGGAGAACTGGTGCGGGTAGTCGTTCAGCCGTTCGGCCGGCCGCGGGATGCCCACTTTCGCGAGCAGATCGGTGATCCGGTCCCGAGCCGCCTTCGTGGACAACCCGAGGTGTTCACGGATCGATTCACCGATCTGGTAGCCGATGGTCAAGGTCGGATTGAGACTGGTCAGCGGGTCCTGGAAGATGAACCCGATCTCCTTCCCGCGAAGCTTGCGCATATCGTCGCCGCTGAGTTTCAGGACGTCGATCCCATCGAACGCGATCGAACCGGAGACGATCTTGCCGGGTGGGTCGGCGACCAGGCGGGCGATCGACAGGGCGGTGACGCTCTTGCCACAACCGGATTCGCCGACGAGGCCGAGCGTCTCGCCGTATCCGACATCGAAGTTGACGTCGTCGACCGCCTGCACGACGCCGTCGGGCGTGAAGAAGTGGGTCGACAGGCCGCGGACCTCGAGCAGGTGGGCCGCCTTCTGCCCTACGGCTGCCTCGACGACCTCCGCTTTGCGCTCGCGCAGGACGTCCTCGGGCGAGAGTTCGATGATCGTTGGGCGTTCGCCGGCGGGTACGTCTTCCTGGGCGTTCACCAGCTACTGCTTTCCCTTGAGCTTCGGGTCCAGGGCGTCCCGGAGTCCGTCACCCAGGAAGGTGAATCCGATGAGGGCAAGCGCGATGCAGATCGCCGGGAAGGTCACGAGATGCGGATCCGAGCGGATCGACTTCTGACCCTCGGCGATGAGGCTGCCCCATGAGGCGCGCGGTGGCTGGACGCCGATGCCGATGTAGGCGAGGGTCGCTTCGGCCAGGATCGCGGTCGGGATCCCGAGCGTGATCGCGACGATGATCGGGCCCATCCCATTGGGCAGGAGATGGCGCTGCACGATCTTGCGGTCGCTGACGCCGATGGCTCTCGCCGCCTCGACGTACTCGGTCTCCTTCAACGACAGTAACTGGCCACGGGTGAGCCGGGCGACCGTGACCCATGACGTCAGGCCGATGGCCACGAAGACCAGGAACAGGCCGTCCAGGGCCTGGCCGAACGGGGTCTCCCGGAAGACGACCGAGAGCAGGATGATGAACAGCAGATCCGGGAATGCGTAGATGACATCGGTGAAGCGCATCACGGCGCTATCCATGAGTCCGGCATACCAGCCTGCCAGCGCGCCCAGCGGGACGCCGATGAAGATGATGACCATCTGGACGACGAACGCGACGGTCACGCTGATCCGGGCACCATCGAGGAGGCGGCTGAGCAGGTCACGTCCGAGCTGGTCCGTCCCGAGGATGTGGTTCGGCGAGAGGGGCGGAAGGGGCCGACCGCCGTTGGCGAAGATCGCCTGCAGATCCTGGACCTGATACGGCCACGGCGCAAGGAACGGTCCGAAGATCCCGGCGAACAGGAGGAGCGAGACGAGGACCAGCCCGACGATCGCGAGCTTGTTCTTGAACAAGCGGCCGGCAGCCTCGCGCCAGGGGCCGGCCGACGCCTTGGGTTCTGCCAGTCGACCCTGGACGACCGTCGTGTTCGTGGCCAAGTCGCGGCCTCCTAGCTATACCGGATGCGCGGGTCGATGTACGCATACAGGACATCGACCACGACATTGAGGAACGCCACCGCGAAGGCATACAGCATCGTCATCGCCATCAGCAGGCCGTAGTCCCGGGTGCCGATCGCCGTGATGTAGAAGCGGCCGACGCCGGGGATGCCGAAGATGGTCTCGATGATGAACGAGCCGGTCACCAGGAAGGCGAGGGTCGGACCAAGGATCGTCACGACCGGGATGAGCGCGTTGCGGATCATGTGGCGGGTGACCACGGCCTGCTCGCGGAGGCCCTTGCTCTGGGCCGTCCGGATGTAGTCCTTCCGGGTCACCTCGAGCATCGAGGCTCGGGTATACCGGGCGATGACCGCGATCGGGAACCCGGCCAGGGCGATCGTCGGCAGGACCCAGTACTCCGGACCCTTCCACCCGCCGGTCGGGAACCACCGTAATTGCACCGCGAAGAACACGATGAGCAGGATGGACAGCACGAAACTGGGCGTGGAGATGCCGATGATGGAGATGCTCGTGGAAACGTAGTCCGGGCCGCGGTTATGCCCGAGCGCGGCGAAGATCCCGAGCGGGATGCCGACCATGACGGCCAGCAGGAACGCCATGACCCCGAGCTGCACGGTCGTCCAGATCCCGTCCGCGACGATGTCGTTGACCGAGCGGTCGACGTACCGATAGGACGGGCCGAGGTTGCCCTGGAGGAAGTTACCGGCCCAGTTGATGTACTGGACGTAGATCGGATCGTCGAGTCCGTATTTGGCATTCAAGCGGGAGACGGTCGCGGCCGGGAGCGACTTCTCGCGATCCCAGGGACCGCCGGGCACTGAGTGCATCAGCGTGAACGTGATGACCGACACCACGAACAGGACCGGGATGATCCAGAGGAAGCGTCGAGCGATGTAGGTGATCACGGCATCACGTAGCTATCGATGATCGTGGATTGGAATGGGTAAGGCGCTGGGTGGCCGGCCGAAGCCGGCCACCCAGCGATCAATCGCCGGTGGCGACTAGTGAGCCTTGATGTAGATGTTTTCGTAGAACAGGTCACCCGGCAGCTGCGAGTCCGAGCCAGTCGGGATGACACCACCCACGTACGGCGCGATCTCATAGGTTGCCAGGCCGAAGCGCAGCGGCAGGACCGCAGCATCTCCGAACAGCATCGTCTGGGCCTGGTTGTACAGCGCAACCTGCTTGTCCTGGTCAGGCTCGCTCGCCGCCTGGGCGATGAGCGCGTCGAAGGCCGGGTTGCAGTACTGGCTGGCGTTGTTCCCGCCACCGCAGGTGAAGATGCCGTTGAGCTGGTTGTTGGCATGCGGGTAGTCCGCACCCCAACCATCTCGGGCGATCGTGTAGTCGCCGGCCTGACGCTGGGTCAGGAAGACGCTCCACTCGCTGCCGATCTGCTCGGTCTCAAGACCGAACGCCTGTCGCCAGGCCTCGGCCATGTAGGCCACCTTGGTCTCGTGGCCGGAGCCCGAGTTGAAGCCCACGGAGATCTTGCCGAGGTCCGCGACCGAAGCCACACCCAGGGCCGCGAGGGCCGTGGTCATGTGTTCCTTGGCGGCGGCGACATCGTACGGATAGGGATCCAGGTCAGCCTGATATCCGGGGATACCGGGCATCACGAAGCTGTTGGCGACGGCTCCGACGCCGGAGAAGGTCGCATCGATCAGGCCCTGCTTGTCGATGGCCTGGGTCAGCGCGATCCGGAAGTCCTTGTTGGTCGTCGGGCCCTTGGTGTTGTTGTAGTCGAAGTAGTAGATCGAGAAGGTCGGCTGCTGGAGGACCTGCGGGCTCAGGATCGGATCGTCCTGGATGCGCCGGATGTCCTCGGTCGGCGGGGCCACCATGTCAAGCTCGCCAGCCTCGAACGCGGCTTGCGCCTGCGCCGGCTCGGCGGTCATCGACATGTGGATCTCGGTCAGGGTGGACTTGGTCTCGCCGTACCAGTTCGGGTTCGGCTTGAGGACGATCTCGCTGTTGTGGTTCCAGGTGTCCAGGATGTACGGGCCGGAGCTGACATAGTTGCCGGCCTCGGTCGCACCGGTGCTGGTGATCCACGATTCCTCGATCGGCGCGAAGACCCACAGGGCCGCGGCCGACAGGAAGTAGGTCGCCGGGGTGTTCAGGGTGACCACGAAGGTCTTGTCGTCCGGCGCCGCGACACCGAGCTTGTCGAGTGCGGCGGTGATGTCTGCGTCAGACGGGAGCGGGTCCTCGCCGGCCATCGCCAGCAGGTCCGGTGCGCCATCGATCTCCTGGGTCACGTAGCTGTACGGGGCCGCAGTGCGAGGATCGACCAGCCGCTTCCAGCTGTAGACGAGGTCACCGGCGACGATCGGATTGCCGTCGCTGTACTTGGCGTCACGCAGGTGGAAGGTGATCGTCTTGGCGTCGGTCGAGACGTCGTACGACTCGGCCAGCTCCGGGACGACCTTGAGGTCCTTGTCGAAGTAGACGAGCGGCCGGGTGAGGGCGTGGAGCACGGCGATCGAGGTCGAGTCCTGGGCCAGCGTCGGGTCCAGGGTCGGCGGCTCGTTGCCGAGATCGATGTTGAAGATCTGGTCAGCCGCCATGTCCGTGGTGGGAGCCGGCGTCTCAGCGGGCGTTGACGACCCGGGCTCGGTCGAGGTGACCGGCGCCGTCGTGGCGGTGGAACCGCCACAAGCTGCCGCGATGACCGCGGCGCTCGCCATGATGCCTAGAAGGCGTTTGCGCATGGATTCTCCTCCGAAACGGGTGCTTACCCGATGACGTTCTCTCGCTACCGCGTTTCGCCTGTGCCATGAACGTCGCAGCGTGTCGGTCGCGGTCCGGTACGAGCCTCCCGCTCGGAGCAGCCCACGGTCGAGTAGCAACGACAGCACAAGTCGGGTCGGTGCGCTGCGGGTACTATCCACAGGGTTTCGCCGACTGTCAACTTCGAACCTAACAAGCGTTCGTATGGGTCACGAAACGAACGCGTAGGCCTCCGCTCGAACGATCCGGTCGGTCTCCACCCCACGTCCCTCGATCGCAAATGGCGTGACCTCGCCCGGGACCAGGTGATCGCCCACCCGTGAGCCGACCACGGCGCCCACGAAGGCTCCGCTCGCGTCAAAGAACGCGACCGCGACGACCGGCGGATCGACTCGCTGCGGACCGCTCGTCTGGACCAGTGTCCCCGAGACCGACGTGACCCCACCCGTCGTCGACCAGGTGACCCCGTCCACCTGCACCGGGAGTGACGGGGTGTCATCCATCCCCCGCGTCGGGCAGAACTTGATATTGGCGACCGGCTGGGCGAGCTGACCATTTCCACGCGCCTCCATCCCGCCCATCACGTAGACGGCCCGGTCGCCCGGCTGCACGATCGCCGGACTCGGGAAGAACCGGCCCTGCCGCGTGTACACCGCCGTCTCGCCCGTCGTCCACGGGAAATCGACGACCGGCGCATAGAGCTTGTCTGGCTCGATGTCATACAGGGTGTTCAGGAAGGTCAACGGCTCGCTGCCGGTGTTCTCCAGGTCCATGTACATCGAGACGTAGCCGTCGTGGAGGATCACCTGCGGCGTCATCCGGCCACTGAAGGCCTTCGGGGTCTCACCCGGACCCGGCGTCGAGAGCACGGGCGAGGACGTGGCCGACGGGCTTGCGGGAACGGGCGTGGCGGCCGGGCTGGCCGGAACCGGGCTCGCTGCCGCCTGGCTCGGGGTCGCCTGGCTCGGGACCGCACTGGCCGGGCTGGTCGACGTTGCGGCCGGGGCCAGCGTCGGGCCGAATGTCCAGCCGGCCCCGCCGGCCGGCGCGCCACCGCAGCCAGAGATCAGGAACGCCAGGGAGATCACGGTACCGGCCACGACGAGGGTCCCCAGTCGGCCGGTTCGCACGGTAGTCCTCATGTCCGCGACATCCTAGCGCGTTCGGCGAGGATGTCCGTTCCGCGCCCTGGGGCCTGTCAGTCCTCGACCCCCTCCGCCGCGGCAGTCGGGCGCCAGCGCAGGTTCGGGTGCCGGGCGGCCGCGGCCTCATCGAGCCGGCGGACCGGGGCGTCGTGCGGTGCGCCGGTGACAAGGTCCGGGCTCGTGTCGGCCTCGGCTGCGATCGCGATGAGCGCATCGGCGAAGGCGTCGAGGGTCTCGACCGATTCCGTCTCGGTCGGTTCGATCAGCATCCCCTCCTCGACGATGAGGGGGAAGTAGATCGTCGGCGGATGGTAGCCGTAGTCGATCAGTCGCTTGGCGATATCGAGGGTGCGCACACCGGTCCGCGCCTTGATCGTCGCGGCCGAGGCAACGAACTCGTGCTTGCAGGGCCGGTCATATGGGATGTCATAGGTCCCGGCCAGCCGGGCCTTGAGGTAGTTTGCCGCCAGGACGGCATCGTCGCTGACCTCGCGCAGGCCCGATGCCCCGTGCGCGCAGATATAGGCGTACGCCCGCACCAGGACCCCGGTATTGCCGACGAAGCTGCGCATCCGGCCGATCGAGGTCGGGCGCTCATCCCGCCGCTCGAGGCGGAAGGAGCCGTCCGCGTCCCGAAGGACCCGTGGTGTCGGCAGGTACGGCTCGAGCGTTGCCCCGACGCCGACCGGACCCGCCCCCGGGCCGCCGCCGCCATGCGGGGTCGAGAAGGTCTTGTGGACGTTGAAATGCATGACGTCGAAGCCGGCTTCACCCGGCTTGAACCGGCCCATGATCGCGTTGAGGTTTGCGCCATCCATGTAGGCGAGTGCGCCGGCCGCATGGACCGCCTCGAGGAGTTCGCCGATCCGCGCCTCGAACAGACCGAGTGTCGACGGGTTGGTGATCATCACCGCGGCGGTGCGGGGACCCAGGGCGGCCTTGAACGCGTCGATGTCGACGCCGCCATCTTCCGCCGATGGCACGGTGATCGTCCGGTAGCCGGCCATCGTCGCCGTTGCCGGGTTGGTCCCGTGGCTCGAATCGGGCACCAGGACTTCGTCGCGATCCGCCTGCCCGGTGGCCCGGTGGTGGGCCCGGATCATCAGGATCCCGGTCAGCTCCCCCTGCGCCCCCGCGGCGGGCTGGAGGGTCACGGCGCGCATCCCGGAGATCGTGGCCAGGGCCTGCTCGAGCTCCCACAGCAGCTCCAGGGTCCCCTGGGCGGTCACGTCCGGCGCCATCGGATGGAGCTGAGCGAAGCCCGTCAGTCGCGCCGCCCATTCGTTGAGTTTCGGGTTGAACTTCATCGTGCAGGAGCCGAGCGGATAGAAGCCGGTGTCGATCGAGTAATTGAGCTGCGACAGGTTGACGTAGTGACGGACGACCTCGAGTTCGTTCAACTCGGGCAGCCTCGGTGCGACGGTCCGCCGGGCCTCCGCCGGGATGCGATCGAGGGCACCCTTCGGCGGCTCGGGGAACTTGCCGCCACCGCGCCCGGGCCGACTTCGCTCGAACAGGGTCGGTTGCAGCCGATCGCCGACGACCGTCATCGGGCGGTCACGGGGATCTCGGCATGGTCGAGAAGGCCGGCCAGGGCGCCGGTGAATTGGGCGATCTCTGCGGAGGTGGTGACCTCCGTCGCACAGACCAGGAGACCGTCGGCCAGGCTCGGATCGTCCGGCTCGGCGTCGGACAGGACGAGGCCGGCGAGGATCCCGGCATCGAGCAGGCGACGGTGGACCGTCCCGGCATCGGGCACGCGGATGACGAACTCGTTCAGATAGGCACCGCGGTGCAGACGCTCGACGCCGACGGCCGCCAGGGCCGATTCCAGTTCGGCCGCGCGGGCGGCACCGAGGGTCGCGACATCGCGTAACCCACGAGGACCGATCGTCGCGAGGTAGATGGATGCTGCCAGGGCCAGAAGGGCCTGGTTCGTGCAGATATTGCTGGCGGCCTTGTCGCGTCGGATGTCCTGCTCGCGGGCTCGCATCGTCATGACGAAGGCGCGCCGCCCCTCGAGGTCGGTGGTCATCCCGACGAGCCGGCCAGGGATCTGACGGACCAGCGCATCCGTGGAGGCCAGGATCCCGAGATACGGTCCGCCGTACTGCGGCGCGATCCCGAGTGGCTGGCCCTCGCCGGCGGCGATATCGGCCCCGTACGAGCCCGGTGGGGCCAGGACCCCGAGACTGACCGGCTCGATGACGGAGACGAACAGCGCAGTGGCCGCATGGGCCAGGGCACCGATCTCGGCCATGGGCTCCAGGAGGCCGAGAAAGTTGGGCTGGGCGGCGATGACCCCGGCGACCGGCCGATCGGGATCCGCGAGCATCCGCTCGAGGGCGACGAGGTCGGTCGTCCCTGCCTCCGGACCGTCGGTGACGAGCGGGACCTCTTCGAGGTCGAGGCCACCTTCGAAGTAGGTCTGGGTGGTCTGACGGTAGTGAGGGTGAACGCCCCGCGAGATGAGGACCCGCTCCCGCTTCGTCGCCCGACAGGTCATCAGTGCCGCTTCTGCGGTCGCTGCCGCCCCGTCGTAGTGGGATGCCGAGACGACGTCGAGGTCGACCAGTTCCGCCAGGAGCGATTCGTATTCGTAGATGCTCTGCAGGGTGCCCTGGCTGACCTCAGGTTGATAGGGCGTGTAGGCCGTGTACCACTCACCCCGAAGCAGCAGTTGGTCGACGACCGGCGGGCTCCAGTGACGGTAGACGCCGGCCCCCAGGAACGAGGCGAGATCGGTCCGATTGCGAGCCGCCAGGCCGGTCAGTCTCGCAGCGAGTTCGAGCTCGGGCTCGGGTCCCGGCAGATCGATGGCCGAGGCCCGGAGCTCGACCGGGATATCCTCGAACAGCCGATCGACCGAATCGATCCCGAGAGCGTCCAGCATCCGGGCGCGGTCGGCCGAGGTGTGTGGGCCGTAGGGCATCGAGGTCGGTGTCAGCCTGCCGCGATGAGCGCGTCGTAGGCCGCGGCATCCAGCAGCCCATCCAGCTCGGTCGGCTCGCTGAGCGTCAGGCGGATCATCCAGCCGGATCCGTACGGGTCACTGTTCACCAGCTCTGGACTGGCGGCGAGTCCGGCATTCGCCTCGGTGACCGTGCCGCCCACCGGCGCGAACAGATCGCTCACCGCCTTGACCGACTCGACGACGCCGAACGTCGCGGCCGCATCGAACGACCGACCGGCGTCGGGCAATTCGACGAAGACGATGTCGCCCAGCTGTTCGGCCGCGTAGGCGGTGATCCCGATCGTCGCCAGGTCGCCGTCGACCCGAACCCATTCGTGATCGGTCGTATACCGGAGATCGGTCGGCACCATCGGATCAGTCAGACCTCCTATAGAACGGCAGCGGAACGACCCTGGCCGGGACGCGACTGTCGCGGATCTCGACCTCGACTACGGTACCCGGCTCGGCGTCACCCGGTGCGACGTAGGCCATCGCGATGGCTCGATCGAGGGTCGGCGACTGGGTCCCGCTCGTGATCCGCCCGGTCTGGCGCACGCCCGACCAGACAGGATAGCCATGCCGAGCGATCCCGCGTCCTTCCATGATCAAGCCGACGAGCTTGCGCGCCGGCCCGGCATCGGCGACCTGCTTCAGGGCGGCCCGGCCGACGAACTCCGCCGCCTTGTCGAGTTTGACGACCCGACCGAGGCCTGCCTCGTATGGGTTCGTCTTGAGGTCGAGTTCGTTGCCGTACAGCGGCATGCCCGCCTCGAGGCGGAGGGTGTCGCGAGCACCGAGGCCGATGGGCTGGCCGCCGTGCTGGCCGACGGCCTCCATCAACTCGTGCCAAAGATCGACCGTGTCGTTCGAGTCGACGAAGATCTCGAACCCGTCCTCGCCCGTGTAACCGGTCCTGGCAACGAGTGCCGAGAGTCCGGCGACCTTCCCTTCGGCGGCTGCGTAGTAGCGCAGCGAACCGAGGTCGACATCGGTCAGTGGCTCCAGGACCGCCCGCGAAGCCGGACCCTGGATCGCCAGGAGCCCGGTCGCCAATGACCGATCGTCGAGCACCGCCCGAAAGCCGACCAAGCGCTCGGCCAGGGCGTCCGAGATCGGGCCGGCATTCCCGGCGTTGGCGACGACGAGAAACCGCTCCTGGTCCAGGCGGTACACGATGAGATCGTCCATGATCCCGCCATCGGATTGGCAGATCATCGAGTACTGGGCGCGGCCCGGTCCAAGGCTCGGCGGATCGGACACGAGCGCCGCCGCCAGGGCCTCGCCGGCCTGACCGCCTTCGACATAGAGCTCGCCCATGTGAGAGAGGTCGAACAGCCCGACCCGCTCACGTACCGCCCGATGCTCCTCGATGATCGAACCGTACTGGACGGGCATCAGCCACCCGCCGAATTCGATCAGTCGAGCGCCCAGTGCGCGGTGCACCTCGGTCAACGGTGTCAGGTGGACAGCCGCCTCGTGGGCATCGGTCATCTGCCCACCTCGACGAGGCGTCGGGCCGCCTGGCCCACGAGCGTCCGTTCCGTTTCGAACGTCAGCATCGCCGGCGCCTCCTCGAAACGGATCCAGCGAACCTCGTCGAACTCGTGATCGTGGCCGGACAGGTCCCCACCGACCGGCTCCATCATGAAATAGTGGACGGTCTTGTGGATGCGCGTCCCCGACTGACTGAAGGTGTATTCGATCGAGTCGAGCGGCCCGGTGATCCGGACTTCAAGACCGGTCTCCTCGCGGACTTCGCGGAGGGCGGTCTCCTCGAGGGTCTCACCCGCATCGGGCGTTCCCTTGGGTAATGTCCAGGTCCGGCCGTCGCGCTCGCGACGACGACTCCCGACGACCAGCCACGGTTCGCTCGCCTCGTATCGAACGACGATCCCGCCGGCGGAAGTGGCCGTCGAGTCCCTCAGACCGGCCACAGCGCCGAGGTCGCGCCGGGACGACGGACCGTTCCCGCACGCCCGGACCTCGTCCAGACCATGATCACCTGCGGGCGCGGCCGCCCGTCCAGTGCCCGCTTCGGCACGGCCGGATGGATGGCTCGCCAACTGGCGCGCAGGCGCACCAACGGGGCCGCATCAGATGCATACAGGACCGTCGATCTCCGGTCCAGGGCCCGGAATGTGCCGACCGGTCGCAACCCCAGCCGACGCTCCTTGACGCGGGCGGAGGGGCGGACGAATCTGGCCGCCGGGCGGGCCGCGTATCTGGCCGCGATGCTGTGGTCCATGTCCGGCCTATGGTACCGGTTCGGGCTCACCTTGCAAGGCCGAAACGATCGCCTCGCGCATCGTCTCCGCGTCCTCCGGTGCCAGGACGCCCCGGGCCAGGGCCAGGTCGACTTCGCGGCGCGCTGCAGCGACATAGAGGTCCATGACACCGGGCGCGTGTGACCGGAGCGTGGCGAGGTGGACCCGCAAGGTCCCGACGTCGCCACGGGTCATCGGCCCGGTCAGCGCCCCTCGGATCCCGAGGGCTCGCGCGTTCCCGAGGGTGCCTTCGAGCAACGGCCCGTAGATCGCCAGCGATCCGGCCTCGTCCAGGCCGGCGACTCGGCCGAGCTCGGCGATCGCATCGAGCAGCGCGACGAACCCGCCGGCGGCCAGGACCGCGGCCGCGTGATAAGCCGCCTTCGAGCCGGGCTCGAGCCTGACCGGGACCGCGCCGATCACCTCGGCCATCTCGGCCAGCATCGATGCGAGCTGGTCGTCGCCTTCGATGGCGACCGTCGCCCCACGGAACGCCGCCACAGCGCGTTCGGTGTCGGCGACCGCGACGAGCGGATGGAACGAGCCGATCTGGGTCCCGGCCGCCATCGCCGGCGCGAGGACACCGGCGCCGAGGGCACCGCTCGTGTGGATCATCGCCTGGCCGGCGTACATCCGGAGCGAGCCCGCGAGCCCGGCGATCGCATCGTCGGGAACGGCCAGGATGATGAGCTCGACCTCGTCGAGGATCGGTTCGGGATCGGCGAAGACGCGTGCCACATCGACCAGGGATCGGAACCGGTCCCGTCGTCCCGCGTCGCGGCTGGCTACGGCGTGGATCGGCCAGCCGGAGCGCGACAACGCGACGCCCAGGGCCGTCCCGACCGCGCCGGCACCGACGATGCCGATGACGGGTGGCTCGCCCGGCTCGGAGTGGGCATGGGGGTGGGCGTGGTCACTGGCGTGGACCGCATCGCCATGACGATGGGTCCCCGGCGGCGGTTCGAGATCGATCCCGGCCGCTTCGATCTCGCGCTTGATCTCGGCCCGATCCCGCTCCGGATCGTCGCCGGGCAGATCGCCCCAGGATCTCATCGAGGGTCGTCCGAGACGGTCGTCCGGTGTCGTCGGGTCATCATCCATCGAGTGTAACCAGCGGGCCTGCGTCGACGGGTCGTCCACGGCCCGCGTCGCCCATGGCCCGTGGCGACCCGTGGCGGCCCGCCGTATACTTGCCCCGAACTTCGACCCGGGGTGGGCGCACCCGCCCGGCGCCGACTGACCCCGCGCACTGGCGCGGTCGACGAAGGAGGCGCGTTGATGACCACCACGAGATCGGGGTCCGACCCGTTCGGCGCCCGCGGAACGCTCGGATCGGGACTCCCGGACATCCACAGGCTCGACGCCATCGCCGACCGGATCGACCTCGCGACCCTGCCGGTGACCATCAAGGTCCTGCTCGAGAACCTGCTCCGGCACGCGGGTGGCCCGACGGTCCGCGCCGAGGATGTCGAGACGCTCCTCTCCTGGCGACCGGGCCAGCCGGCCGAGGCGGAGATCCCGTTCATGCCGGCGCGGGTCCTGCTCCAGGACTTCACCGGCGTCCCGGCCGTCGTCGATCTCGCCGTCATGCGCGATGCGATGGCCGATCTCGGCGGCGACCCGAGTCTGGTCAACCCGCTGGTCCCGGCTGACCTGGTGATCGACCACTCGGTCCAGATCGACCGGTTCGGGACGCCGGGGGCCTTCGCGTACAACGTCGAGCGCGAGTACGAGCGTAACGGTGAGCGCTACCAGCTCCTGCGTTGGGCGCAGACCGCATTCCGCGGTCTGCGAGTCGTGCCACCCGGGACAGGGATCATCCACCAGGTCAATCTCGAATTCCTCGCGACGGTCGTGGACGATCGAGCCGAGCCGGGCGGTGCTCGGGTCGCGTTCCCCGACACCGTGGTCGGGACCGATTCACACACGACGATGGTCAACGGGCTGGGCGTTCTCGGGTATGGGGTCGGCGGGATCGAGGCCGAGGCCGTCCTGCTTGGTCAGCCCCTGTACCTGCCGATGCCCCATGTCGTCGGCGTTCGACTCCACGGTGCCCTGCCGCACGGCTCGACGGCGACGGACCTGGTCCTGGTCGTGACCGAGATGCTCCGAACCCATGGCGTCGTCGGCTGCTTCGTCGAGTTCGCCGGGGACGGACTGGCGAGTCTTGCGCTCGCCGACCGGACGACGATCAGCAATATGAGCCCGGAGTTCGGTGCGACGTCGACACTCTTCCCGATCGACGACGAGACGCTCGGCTACCTGCGCCTGACCGGCCGCTCGACCGACCGGGTCGACCTGGTCGAGCGCTACGCCAAGACCCAGGGCCTGTGGCGCGAACCGGGAGATGGCCCGATCTTCGACGAACTCCTCGAACTCGATCTCGCCGGCGTCGAACCGTCCGTGGCCGGCCCCCGGCGTCCACAGGATCGAGTCGTCCTGCCAGGACTGCCCGCGAACTTCCACGCAGCGTTCCCGTCGACCGCCCCATCCCAGGCGACCACGAAGGCGCTTGCCCGCCTGGCCGACGAGGGCGGGACGACCGGGGCGACCGACGACGGAAGCGTCGCGGTCGAGGTCGGCGGACGGCCCGCCGTCGTCCGCCATGGCTCGGTCGCCATCGCCGCCATCACGTCTTGCACGAACACGTCGAACCCGACGGTCATGGTCGGCGCCGGTCTCCTCGCCCGCAACGCCGTGGAGCGCGGTCTGGTGGTTGCGCCGACCGTCAAGACGTCGCTGGCACCAGGATCGCGCGCCGTGACCGGCTACCTCGAAGCTGCCGGCCTGATGCGACCGCTCGAGGCACTCGGCTTCGCGCTGGCGGGCTACGGTTGCACGACATGTATCGGCAACTCCGGACCGCTCGACCTTGAGATCGCGGCCGCGATCGAGGCGAACGACCTGGTGGTGGCCGCCGTGCTCTCGGGGAATCGCAACTTCGAGGGCAGGATCCACCCGCTGGTCCGGGCCAGCTACCTGGCCTCGCCCCCACTCGTCGTCGCCTTCGCGCTGGCGGGACGGGTCGACATCGATCTCACCAGCGAACCGCTCGGGACCGGTGGCGATGGCCGGCCGGTCTTCCTCGCCGACATCTGGCCGGAACCCGACGAGATCCGGTCGGTCATCGGATCCGCGATCGACCCGGAGTTGTTCCGGCGGACCTATGCGACCGTCTTCGACGGCGACGATCGATGGCGGGCGCTGCCGATCCCGTCCGGGGACCGATATGCGTGGGCCGACGGGTCGACCTATGTGGCCAAGCCGCCGTTCCTCGACGGCCTGACGGCCGCGCCCGCGGCGGTTCCCGAGCTGCGCGACATGCGCGTCCTTGCGATGTTCGGCGATTCGGTCACGACCGACCACATCTCCCCGGCGGGATCGATCGCGTCGTGGTCGCCGGCCGGGTCGTGGTTGCAGGCGAACGGGGTCGAACCCGCCGCGTTCAATTCCTATGGCGCCAGGCGCGGACACCACGAAGTCATGATGCGAGGGACGTTCGGCAACATCCGGCTGCGCAATCGGATGGTCCCGGACAAGGAAGGCCCGTACACGGTCCACCTCCCGGATGGCGACGAGGGTTTCATCTACGACGCCGCGATGCGGTATGCGGCCGAATCGGTACCGCTGGCCGTGATCGCGGGCCGGGAATACGGCTCTGGGTCGTCGCGCGACTGGGCGGCCAAGGGCCCGGCGCTCCTCGGCGTGCGGATGGTCCTGGCGGAGAGCTTCGAGCGGATCCACCGGTCCAACCTGGTCGGCATGGGGATCCTGCCCCTGCAGTTCATGCCCGGGGAAAGCGCTACATCGCTCGGGTTGACCGGCCGGGAGACCTATTCCGTGATCGGTCTCGAGGATGGTGCGACCCCGCGTCAGACCGTGACCGTGGTCGTCGCTGGTGAGCCCACGGACGGCGGGGACGGCAGGCCTCGCCGCTTCGACGCCATCGCGCGGCTCGATGGACCGATCGACGTCGCCTATTACCGCGGAGGCGGCATCCTCCCGACCGTACTGCGCCGGCTGGCCGCGGACTCGGACTAGCGCGATCCGGCGCTGGACGGGCCCGCCTGGACCAGTGCCCCCATCGATCGAGCCGCCCGCTCGAGCATCGGGATGTCGGGTCGGCTCAGATAGACGACAAGTTCGTCGTCGGGACCGGCAAGCCGACGGTTCGCGGAAAGCGGTTCGACCCTGATCCCGAGTTCGCCCATCGCGCCCGACAACGTCGTGGCGGTCCAGTTCGGATCGAGGATGCCGACGATCAGGTGGCCCCCGGCTGAAGATCTGCGGACCTCGAGGCCGGCCCCGGTCGCGGCGAGGGCACGAGCGAACGCGTCGCGGCGTGCCGAGAAGGTCGCCCGGGTCTGCCGGACGTGGCGGTCGAACGCTCCGCTCTCCATGAACAGCGCCAGGATGCGCTGCTCCAGGGCCCCGGCTGCACGACTGCCGGCCTCGAGAGCCGCCAGCAGCGGACCACGATGGACGTCCGGGATGACCACGTAGCCGGTGCGAAGGCCGGGGAACAGGACCTTGCTGAACGTGCTCACGTAGATGACCCGGCCGTCGAGGGCGAGACCCTGGAGCGATGGCAGGGGCTGACCCTCATAGCGCAGTTCGCTTTCGCAGTCATCCTCGACCACGATCGCCCCGGTCTCGTCGGCCCACCGGAGCAGCGCGAGGCGTCGTGGCAGGCTCAGACTGCCACCGGCCGGATACTGCCAGCTGGGCGTCACGAACACGACATCCGCCCGACTCGGCAGTGCCTCCACCCGGATCCCCTGGGTATCGACGGGCACGGGCACGATCGTCGCGCCTGAACCCCCGAGCGCCCGGCGCAACTGCTCGCCACCTGGGTCCTCCATCACGCAGATCCGCCCTGGACCAAGCCACGTCCGGGCGATCGCTCCGAACGCCGCCGTCGAGCCGGCGGTGACGACGATCGCCTCCGGCCGGCAGCGGACCCCGCGCCGCACGGCGAGATGATCGGCCAGGGCCGACCGCAGACGCTCATCGCCGAGTGGGCCCGCATAGGTCGCCGCCGGGCTGTCCGGCTCGCCGACCAGCTCGCGCCACGCCCGGACGAGCAGGCGCTCCCAGCGCTTCCGATCGACCGTATCGAGTCCGAACCACTCGGGTCCAAGCTCGATCGGAGCGGACACGCCAGGCGCCGGCGACGTCACCGGTGCCCGGGATGCCCAGTCGTTCAGTGGCGGGAAGCGCGACGTCGCGATGACCATCGGCGTCATGGACGCCGCGAAACCCCGGTCGGGAAGGTCGGTCGCGACGCGGGTCCCTCGCCGTCCACGAACCTCCAGATAGCCCTCGGCGACCAGTTGGTCATAGGCGGTCTGGACGGTGATCCGGGCGACCCCGAGCTCGCGCGCGAAGACCCGCGTCGCGGCCAGCCTGGCGCCGGGTCGCAGGCGTCCATCGGTGATCGCCGAGCGCAGGCGACGCTCGATCTGCCGGTACAGCGGATCGTGGTCCACCGGTCGAAGCGGTGACGCGAGGGTATTCGCGATGTCCGGTTCGCGCCGACCGACCGCATCGACCGAGCGCCCATCTGTGGCCCTATCGAACATCACTTCTGTGGCCCTTGCAACCCGACCAGTCATCGGCAGAGTATGGCGTTGATGCCGCCATCCGTCGCCCGTGTGCGCCCGCCATCCGCCTTCGTCCTGGCCTGCGCCGTGATCTTCATCACCGCCTGCGGGCAGAGCGGCGCGACATCGCCCGGATCGTCAACGGCCCCGCCGTCCTCGACCCCCGCTCCGGGTTCGGTCACGCCGTCGACAGCCCCTCCTTCGGCGCCGCCGACGGCCGGTCCTTCAGCGACGCCGGACGCGTCGGCCCCACCACCGTCCGGACTTGGTGCCCGGCTCGTCGCCACGATCGACGGCATCGTCAAGCCGTGCGCGATGGCCGCGACCGCGACAACGATCTGGGTCACCGGCAACAACCCGTCGATGCTGGCACGGATCGATCCGGGCGCGAACGCCGTCATCGCCCAGGTGCCGATCGACGGATCGCCCTGCGGGATCTCCGTCGGTCCAGACGGCCGGATCTGGGTTGCCCTCCTGACCATCGGCGAGGTGGTCGCGGTGGACCCGGCAACGACCAAGGTGACCGCCACAGTGACCGGCCTCGGCCCGAGCCTGTGGGACCTCAAGGCCGGCTATGGATCGGTCTGGGTCGTCGACCGGACGAACCGCCAGGTGGTCCGAATCGACCCGGCCACGGCCAAGGTGACGGCGCGGATCGGCATCGGCCCATCCGGGTCCGGCCTGGCCATCGCCGACGGATCCGTCTGGGTGGTCGACGATATCGACGGATCGGTGCGCCGGATCGACCCGGATACGGACACCGTCGCAGCGACCGTGAAGCTCGATCGAGGAGTCAGTTGGTTCGCCGACGATGGAACCAGCGTTCTCGTCGCGAACCGCTTGAACGGCTCGATCGTCCAACTCGAACCGGCCACGACTACCGCTGGACAACCGATCGTCGGGGGCACTGGCCCGCTCGACGGGACGGTCGATGGCGACCGTGCGTACATCCCGGATGGCAAGGCCCGCACGCTCATCGAGGTGGATCTCGGGACCGATGCGATCGCGTCCGTGGACGCACTCGAGGGCGCCAAGAACCCGTTCGTGGCCGAGGGGGCCTTCGGCGACATCTGGGTCCTCGACTATGGTGGGGAACGGATCTGGCGGATCCACCCGTGACCGAGAGATCGACACGAAGAAGCCCCCAGGGGAGGAACTGGGGGCTTCGACGCGGAGGAGCGGGTCTTGTCTCTCCTCGGACGGACCGGGTCGCACGGGCGTGACGGTTCGCCAGCGTCCTCGCCATCGACCGCGAGGGACGGCGCCGTCGGGCCGGCCGAGTCAGCGCCAGAGACGCCCATACGAATGCTCGCCAGCGAGAGTCCGACCCTCCGCGAACCGGTCGAGCGTGTAGCCCGAGATGTCGACGGTCGACGAACGGCCATCGAGGATCAACTCTGTGAGGCACATCCCCACGGCCGGCGCCGTCTTGAAACCGGTGCCCGAGAACCCGCAGGCGAGGTAGAACCCATCCGGGCCGGCCGGTCCGAGGATCGCGTGCTGGTCCGGGGTGATCCCGTCCTGCCCTCCGTACCCGGAGCGGAGCGACCCATCCGCCATCCAGGGAACCCGGGCGCACACTCGATCGATCATGTCCTCGACCGCACCGTCGTGCAGGTGGAGCATCGGCCGGTCGGGAGAACCACCGACCTCGTTGCCTCCCTCCAGCCCCACCAGCATCTGCTCGCCTCCCTCGGGCCGGAAGTAGACCTGGTTCGGCTCATCGATGACGATCGGGAAGTCCGCGATCCGGCCGCCCGGCAGGCCGAAGAAGGCGGTGTCGTGTCGCCACGTCTCCACCGGTATCGTGACGCCGGCGGTCGTGGCGACGTCCGCTGCCCAGGCGCCGGCGACGTCCACCACGATGGGGGCGTCGAACCGACCCTTGTCCGTGTCGACACCGCTGACGGCGTCCCCGTCGACGATCACGGAGATCGCCTGGCAGCCCTGCACGAACCGGGCGCCGTCGCGTCTCGCAGCCGCGAGGAACCCGGCCGCTGTCCCGGACGGATCGGCGTAACCGGACGATGGCTCGTACGCGGCGGCGGTGATGTCGTCGGTCACGATGCCGGGCATGAGCCGCTCGACATCGGCCGCGTCCACGACCTCGGTCTCGATCCCGAGTTCCTGGTGCATCGCCACATTGGCGCGCAGCGCGGCCTCGAGGGCGGGCGGGACGAGCTGGACGAACCCGGTCCGGACGAAGCCACAGTCGCCTTCACCGACGAGCTCCGACCAGTGCTGGAAGTATGGGAAGGACGTCCACGCCAGGCTGGCGTCGGAGGGCAGGTCGTAATGCATCCGGACGAAGCCCGATGATCGCCCAGTGGCCCCGGCAGCGACGGTCGCGCGCTCCACGACCCGTACCCGAACGCCGCGGCGCGCCAGATGGAATGCAAGGCTGGCACCCTGGACGCCGGCCCCGACCACGATCACATCCGTCGTCTCGGTCATGGGCAGATGATGCGCCTCGGACGCAGCCACGCGCAGGCGGCGGTGGCTTGTCGCTCCTCGAGACGCTCGCAGGTCAAGCTCGGCCCGACCATTCCCGCAATCGTTCGATCAGGCGGCGCATCGGGCCGGGCGCCTCGGGCTCCGGGATCGGATCCGTGCGGTCTGGCCATCTCGCCGCCTCTGGCTTCGCGCCGTGTCGCGTCGTCACACCGCAGCGAGATTGCGCGGGCTCGGTCGGGCGGTCAAGGGCCGGACGGCTCCAACGGCGTTCGCCATTCCTCGCCCGGCAGGCAGCGAGCGTCTCGCGATACAGTCCACCGATGAAGACTTCAGGCCTCTCCGACGCGTTCGCCCATCACATCTGGGCGACCGAGCGCCTCATCGACAGCTGCATCGATCTCACCGCCGAGGAGTTGGCAACGCCAGTCCCCGGGACATTCGGTTCGGTCATCGGCACACTCCGGCATCTGGTGTCCGCGGACTGCTGGTATCTATCCTTCTTCATCGAGGAGGCGACGGTGCAGATCGACGAGGAGGACGACACCCCCCTCGCCGACCTGCGGTCGGCCATCGTCGCGAATGGGGAGGCGTGGACGGCGCTGCTGAACGGCGGTGTCGACCCGGACGTGGACGTCGTCGAGCGCGGGCCCGATGGTTCCGAGTATCACGCCCGGGCGGGCGTCCGCCTCGCGCAGGTCATCCATCACGGGACGGACCACCGCAGCCAGGTCTGCACGGCCCTGTCGAACCTGGGACGGACGCCACCGGAGATCGACGTCTGGAGTCATGCCGATGCCACCGGACGTGCGTGGGGTGTGCCTGCACCCACTCGCTGATCGGGACGTGGTGAGCCCGACGCAGCATGGTGAGCCGACGCCTCTCACGCAAATAGGACGGGAGTGGTGGGCGATACTGGATTCGAACCAGTGACCTCACGGATGTGAACCGTGCGCTCTAACCGACTGAGCCAATCGCCCGAAGGGGTCGCGACGCCGCACAGGGCGTCGGACGGTGCCCGCCGATCATACCCGCAGGCCCGGCCAACGGGCAACGATCGCCGCCGGTTCCAGTCCGTCCACGACAACGAGTTTCTGGCGACTGGATGCACCCGCGACGATGCGGACGTCGCGCCGGGGGATGTCGAGCGCCTCGGCCAGGACGCGTACCAGTGCGACGTTCGCGGCGCCTTCGACCGCCGGGGCCATCACCCGGACCTTGAGCACGCCGTCGACCGCCGCCTCCACCCGCTCGACACCGGAGCGAGGCGTGACCCGGACAGCGAACCGCGCGGTCGGCAGGCTCATGGCGTCAGAAGGCGCGCCACAGGAACCCGAGCACGATCAGGACGACAAAGCCGGACCAGTCGATCGCGCCCGTCGCGGGCAGGATCCGGCGGACCGGGGCGAGGATCGGTTCGGTGGTCTGGATCAACATGACCGAGATCTGGTTCCGGCCCGTGGGGTCGACCCAGGACATGACCATCCTCCCGAGGATGAGGACCCAGGCGGCGATCAACACGAATTGGACGAGTTCGAGCGCGATGGCCATCGTCCCGAGTCTAGCAGCAGGGTCGGCGCGAGCCGCCCGACGGGGCTACGGCCCGTCGACCGCGGGATCGGCTACCTGACGCTCGCCGAACAGGGCGCGGCCGACCCGGACGATCGTGGCCCCCTCCTCGACCGCGAGTTCGAAATCGTCCGTCATGCCCATCGACAACGCGTTCCCGAGGCTCGGCCAGTGGCGGCGGGTCGCATCGGAGGTCGCGCGCAGGGCCTGGAATGTCCGCCTGATCAGGTCCGGGTCGCTGGTCTGTCTGCCGACGGTCATGAGGCCCCGAACGTCGAGGTGTGCCAGCGCGAGGATCTCGGCCATCGCGCCATCGAGATCGACCGGACGGAACCCGGCCTTGGCGGGGTCGAGATCGACATTCACCTGCAGGAGGACCGGGTACCGTGCCCCTGGCCGTACCCCGGGCACCAGTCGGTCGATCCGACGGGCCAGGTCGACCGAGTCCACGGACTGGATGGACTCGAACGTCTCGATGGCACGGCGGGCCTTGTTCGATTGGAGCGGCCCGATGAGATGCCAGCGGGCGCCGGCGACCTGGTCCACCTTGCCCGTCGCTTCCTGGACCCGGTTCTCGCCGAGCAGGTCGAGCCCGACCGCCACCGCATCGCGCAGGACGTCAGCCGCCACGGTCTTGGAGACCGCGACGAGGGTGACCTCGGCCGGGTCCCGGCCTGCCCGGTTGCAGGCATCGGCGATCCGCTCCAGGACGCGCGTGCGGGCGGCGCCAAGGACCTGGGCGCGGGATCGGGTCGCGGTCATCGTCGCTGGGCCGGCCTCGTGCCGGCGTCGGTCACTTCCGGCGGAGGAAGCTCGGGATCTCCAGGTCGTCCGCGTCGTAGCTCGTGGCGGGCCGCTTCGCAGGCTGGCTGTCGCCGACCGACCGCTCGGCCCGAGGCACCGCGACCGCGGCGGCGCTGTCGTCGAACGGCGTCGACACCGGATAGGCGGATCCACCATTGGCGACTTCGTCGCGCTGGCGCTGCAGTTCCTCGAGGAAGTCGCGCTCGCGCGAGGGCCGCCCGGTCACGGACTGGTCCATGACCCCGGTCGACGCGTCCGCTCGAACGGTCTGGCGCTTGCGGCCACCGTCGAAGCCGGTGGCGATGACCGTGATCATGACCTCGTCGCCGAGCCGCTCGTTGAAGCTCGTCCCGAAGATGATGTTCGCCTCCGGGTCCGCGGCGGCACGGATCTCCTCGGCGGCCTCGGTCACTTCGTACAGGCTCAGACTGGACGAGCCGGTGATGTTGAACAGGATCCCCTGCGCGCCGGCGATGTCGACCTCGAGGAGCGGGCTGGCGATGGCCTGTCGGGCCGCCTCCACCGCGCGGTTCTCGCCGGAGGCGCGACCGATGCCCATCAGGGCGGAACCGGCGTCGCGCATGATCGCGCGGACATCGGCGAAATCGAGGTTGATGAGGCCCGGCATCGTGATGATGTCGCTGATCCCCTGGACGCCCTGCCGGAGCACGTCATCCACGACCCGGAAGGCGTCGAGGATGCTGGTGTTCTTCTGGACGACGTCCTTGAGCCTGTCGTTGGGGATCGTGATCAGGGTGTCGACCTGGGCCTTGAGCTCCTCGGCGGCCTTTTCTGCGACCAGCTTGCGCTTGGCGCCTTCGAATTCGAACGGCTTGGTCACGACGCCGATGGTGAGGGCCCCGGTCTCCTTGGCCAGCTGGGCGACCACGGGCGCCGCGCCCGACCCGGTCCCGCCACCGAGGCCAGCCGTGATGAAGACCATGTCCGAGTCGACGAGCGCCTGACTGATCTTCTCGGAATCTTCCTCGGCCGCGCGCTGCCCGATGCTGGCGTCACCGCCCGCTCCGAGACCCCGGGTGATCTTGTCGCCGATGCGGATCTTGTGCGGCGCATCCGCCTGGAGGAGTGCCTGGGCATCCGTGTTGCAGGCGATGAACTCGACGCCCATCATCTCGGCGCGGATCATCCGATTGACGGCGTTGCTGCCGCCACCGCCCACCCCGATGACACGGATGAGGGCGAAGTTCTCGGAATCGGAACGCAACGGCATCGGGCTCTCCTCAGCGACCCTCGGGAGGGGCGATCGCGACGTGTCATGCCTCAGTCGGACCCGGTCTGGTGTCTCCGGTGGCGCGTGGGTCCGTAGGGTAGGCCGGAGTATAGCGCCAGTGGCCCGCGATGGGTGATGGATCCGGATCCAGTCATACGGTCGGGGCACCTGACCGGTGCGTCTGCGCACCGAAGTTCTGCGCGGGTGCCGCGAGGCCCTGAGGCCGGCGCTCGGCCCTAGGGGAAGATGCTCCGGAAAGCGTCCCGGATCCGCCCGAGGCCGCCTCCGGCCGGCGCGGACTCATAGCGGTTCGGCTCGTCGGAGGTCAGGCTCGCGGCGCCCCAGCGAAGAAGGCCGACGGAGGTGCTGTAACTGGGGTTGAGGAGGGTATCGACCAGACCGCCGATACCCGCCGGCGCGGCGACGCGCACGGGCATCTCCAGGACGTCCCGACCCAGTTCCGCGGCCCCAGCCAGTTGGGCGGCACCACCGGTCAGGATGACACCGGCGGGCAGCATCCCCACGCCGGCCGCCCGGATCTCATTCCGGAGCAGCTCGAAGGTCTCGCGCATCCTGGCTTCGATGATCTGCGAGACCTCGAGGCGACTGACCGTCCGACCGGCGGTCTCGCCGAGGACCGAAACGTTGATCTGCTCGTCCTCACCGATCGACCCGAGATCGCAGGTGCCGTGCTGGATCTTCAGTTCCTCGGCGACCTGGATGCTCGTCTTGAGTCCGATCGCAACGTCATTGGTCACGTTCGCGCCACCGACGGGGAGCACCCGCGTGTGGAATGGCGAGCCATCCTGGAACAGGGCCAGGTCGATCGTCCCCGCGCCGATGTCGGCGACAGCGACGCCGAGTTCCTTCTCCGTGTCGGTCAGGACGGCCTCAGCCGAAGCCAGTGAGTCGACCACGAGTTCATCGATCTTGACCCCGGCCGCCGCGACGCACTTGGTCAGATTCTGGACGGCCGTGGCGGACGCGGTGACGATGTGGGTCTCGACCTCCAGCCGGAGCGCACTCATGCCCAATGGGTCCTTGACCCCCTCCTGGCCGTCGACCGTGAACCCGCGGCGCTCGACGTGGAGGACGTCGCGGTTCGACGGGATCGACACGGCCCGGGCCACCTCGATCGCCCGATTGACATCCTCGCGGGTGACCTCGCGATGGTGGGCCGTGACGGCGACCTGCCCATGCGAGTTGAGGCTTTCGACGTGCTGACCGCCGACGCCGACGAAGGCCCGGTCGATCTTCCAGCCGGACAGGCGCTCGGCCCGCTCCACGGCATCGGCGATCGAGCGGACGGTCTGGTCGATGTTGATGACGACGCCCTTCTTCAGGCCGGATGCGGGCACGGTCCCGTGGCCCATGATCGTCAACCGGCCGTCGTGGCTCACCTCGCCGATGAGCGCACAGACCTTGCTCGTGCCGACATCGATGCCGACCAGGACCGCTTCTCGTTCCACCGTTTGGTTCGTCTCCGTTCCAGGATCCGGACTTACAGGAAATGGCGCCGGATGAGGGCCACGTTATCGAAGATGCGCAGACCGAACGTGATCAGGGCCACCAGGTAGAGATCGAGCCCGAGTCGATCACCGATGAATGTGAGGAGCACCGCGACGATCGCATTGACCAGGAACCCGCTGATGAAGATCTTGTTGTCGTAGACGCCGTCGAGTTCGGCACGGACCGCACCGAGGACGGAATTGAGCGCGGCGAGGATCGCGACGGCCGAATATCGACTGAGTTCGTATCCGACATTGACATTGAGGACGAGACCCGCGAGGACGCCGACGAGGAGTCCGAGCAGGGGTAGCAGCACGGGGTGTTCGTCCTCGCTCCGATGGTTTCGCCAAGGCTACCCGACGCGAACCCGACGCGCCACCTCATGGTGCCTTGCTCGGATCGGTCGAGGTCGATGGACTGGCCCGCGGGATGTAGGTCCCGTCGGTCTCGGAGGCGAGCACCATCCGATCGACATTCGCTTCCTGACCGGCCAGCAGGCTCCGCAGCAGGCGAACCTGACCCGGGATGATGTCGGTGGTTCGCAGGCTCGGCGTATAGAAACCGAAGACGGCAGACCAGCCATCGGGACGAGCATTGACGACGAAGCCGTTCTCGTCGGTGACGACCACCGCCAGTGACGACGCCACACTACCGACGTCCGCCGGTGTGAGCGAGGCGAGGCGAGTCGCGGCATCGAGATCGACCGGTGCGAGGGTCATCCCGACGGTCAATCCGACACTGCTGGCGCGCCGATCGACGACCACCGGGAGGTCGGTGCCGATGGTCGACAGGTCGTCCACCTGCTCGAACAACAGACCGTCGCCGTCGACCAGGTAGCGGGCGTCGCCCACGGCCCACACGACGATCGGCTGCCGCTCGTCCACGATCACGGCGATCGTGCCCGGCAGACGCACCTGCACCCGGGCGGAAGCGACCGTCGGCATCGTCTCGACGGTGGCGCGGAGGGGGCCGGTCGCCAGCCGGAACAGGTTCGTTCCGCGAGCTTCGGAGAACGCGGATTCGATCGCCGCCGTGTCGGTGTACTGCACGCCCTCGACCTGCAGTTTCGTGTACGCGAAGGCTGACGATGCGCCGACTCCATAGATCGCCGCCGCCGACGCCAACATCGCGAGCGCGGCCCCGGCACGGACGGTCGACAGCCCGCGCGAGGCGCGGCGGACCGGCTTGGTCCGGCGACTCGGCAGTGGCGCCCGACTTCGCCGGGCGATCGGCCGTCCGCTCATCTGGGCAGGTCCTCCGACCGAAGACGCCGACCGGCGCGCGCCGCGTGACGAGCGAGACCGAGTTCCACGATCCGGCTGCACACGCCCCCGAACGAATAGCCGCCGTCGGCGGGCATCGTCGGGAACAGGCTGATCGGGGTGAACCCCGGGATCGTGTTGATCTCCGACAGGACGATCCGCTCGCCCGCCAGGAGGAAGTCGACCCGGGCGAACCCGGTCGCCCCGATCGCCCGGAACGCATCGCGGGCGATCTTTCGCATGGTCGCGCGCTGGACGTCGGTGACCTCGGCCCTGGTGGATGTCTTCGACAGTCCAGCCGTGTACTTCGCTGCATAGTCGTAGAACTCATGACCGGACACGATCTCACCCGGCCCGAACGTCTCGAGTCCTGCCTCGTCGCCGATCACGGCGATCTCCAGGTCCCGCGCTCCCGGCACGTATGTCTCGACGAGCGCCAGCGTGTCATGGCGAAAAGCCGTGTCGAGGGCCGGGCCGAGTTCGGACGGTCCATGGACCAGGGTCATCCCGACGGAGCTGCCGAGGCGGGCCGGCTTGATCATGAGACGAGGCTCGTCCGAGGTGCGGATGAACGCATCGAGTTCGGCTCGCACTCCGTCCGGGTCGGCTGCCCAGCGGACGGCATGGATCTCACGCCAATCGACGACCGGCAGACCGATCCCGCGGCACATCCGCTTGAACAGCGTCTTGTCCATCCCGATCGCGGAGGCGGCTACGCCGGAACCCGTGTAGGCGAGCCCGGCTGCCTCGAGCATGGCCTGGACCGTCCCGTCCTCGCCGAACGGACCATGCAGGGCGATGACCACGATCGGAGCCGGCTGTGCCGACGCCAATCGGTCCAGCGCCTGGCCGGCGCTGATCGGCCCCTCGCCTCCGAGCGCGGCTGGATCGTCGTAGTCGGAGGCGGGACGCCGGTCCCTGCGATGCTCATCCGGCAACCACCACCAGGCGCCGTCCAGATCGATGAAGACCTGCCCGACCTGATGGCCCTCACCGATCAGACTTTCGGCGATCGCCGTCCCGGACACGATCGACACGTCGTGCTCGGCCGATGGCCCGCCGAGGAGGACGACGACGGGAGGCCGATCGATCGCGACGGTCATCCGGCTGCCCCCCATCCCGACCAGTCACCGACGAACTCGACCTCGTAGTCGAGACGGATCCCGAATTGATCGAGGACGACCGCGCGGACCTGCTCGGCGAGACGCCGGACGTCGGCCGCCGTGCCCTTCTGGTCGTTGACGATGAAGTTGGCGTGTTTCTCGGAAACGACCGCGCCGCCGATCCGGGTGCCCTTGAGATCCGCGGCGTCGATCATCCGGCCGGCCGAATCGCCGGGCGGGTTCCGAAAGACGCTGCCGGCCGATGGCAGGCCCAGCGGCTGGTGCGCCTGCCGCCAGTGCCGGATCCCGTCGAGGCGTTCCTTGATGACGTCGGGAGGGGCGGCGGCCAGCCGGAACGTCGCCTCGATGACCACGTCGCCGAGCAGTCGCCCGTCGAGATCGACCGGATGCTTGAACCGACTGTCCCGGTAGCCGAAGCCGAGGGACCCGCCGGGCACGATCGTCTCTGCGCCGTCAGGAGACAGGACGCGGGCCGACTCGAGGACGCCCGCGACGTCGGCCTCGTGGGCACCGGCATTGGCCCAGACCGCACCGCCGACCGTCCCCGGGATGGCCAACCCGAATTCGAGCCCGGTGAGGCCGGCACGCTGGGTCTCCGTGGCGGCTCGAGCCATCTGGACCCCCGCCTCGGCGGTGTAGTGCTCGCCGGTCGTCCGCGAACCTTCGGCCCGGATCTGGATGACCAGACCACGAACGCCGGCATCGGCGATGACCAGGTCGCTCCCCCGTCCAAGGAGGAGATGAGGCAGGCCGCGCGACCGGGCGAACCGGACCATCGCCCGGAGCTCGTGCGCGTTGTGGACCGTCGCGAACAGGTCCGCAGGACCGCCGACCCGCATCGTCGTGAACCGGGCGAGCGGCTCGTCCCGGGAGGTCTTGACCCCGATCCGGCGTTGGATCTCGGTGCCGGTGGCGATGGCATCGAACGGTGCGATCATGCCACCCGACCCCGGGCCTGGTCTTCGAGCGCCCCGGGCTCGGGCAGCGGTCGCCTGGCCGCGGTCGCGAGGACGAGCGCTGCCACCGCGTCGGCGGCGAACGGCCGGCCCAGCGACCGAGCGGCATCGGCCATGGCCCGGTACCGGTCGGGATCGTCGAGCAGCCCGACCGCGTCGACCAGGGATGGGCCGTCGAGCGCCTCGTCCTCGACCAGGCGTGCAGCCCCGGCCGCGACCAGGCTATCGGCGTTCGCTCGCTGATGCCCGGCCGCATGCGGGTACGGGACCACGACCATCGGGATACCCAGCGCGGTCACTTCAGCCAGCGTCGACGAGCCCGCCCGGCCGACCACCAGGTCCGCCGCGACCAACGCCGGCAACATCTCCTCCCCGAGGAATGGGTATGGCCGATAGCGGCCGCGGATCGGATCGGGCAGCGCTTCGCGTCCGGCGAGGGCCGCGGCGTAGCCGTCATCGCCGGCCACATGGATGACCGTGACGCGCTCGACGAGTCTGGGCAGCGCGTCGGCGACGGCCGCGTTGAACCGCCGGACCGCCTGCGAGCCACCGAAGATCAGGACAACTCGCGTGCCGGGTTCGATGTCGAGTCGCGCCCGCGCCGCAGCCTGGTCGATCGCCGCCACGTCGCGGATCGGTGTCCCGGTCACGTAGCACGGCCGGCCCGGGGCGCTCGAGGCGAGCGCGCGGCACGTGGCGTCGAACGAGACGGTGAGGGCCGAAGCCAGTCGAGCCGTCGACCGCACGGCTCGACCCGGGATGACGTTGCCATCCCACATGACGACCGGGATCCCAAGGGGCGCGGCGGCCATCAGCACCGGCACCGCGACATAGCCGCCGGTCGTGAAGACCGCGGCGGGACGCTCGGCGATGAGGATGGCCGCGGCCTGCGGCACGGACGCCGCCAGGCGCATCGGGTCGAGCAGCGCATGAACGTCCAGGTCGGTCGTCCGGAGGGAGCGGACAGCGAGCCGGCGCAGCGGGATACCGGTCGCCGGCACGATCGTCGCCTCCAGCCCGCGATGGCCACCGAGCCAGCGCAGGTCCGGCGCCTCAGACGTCGCGCTGAGCGATCGGGCCACGGCGAGCGCCGGATAGATGTGCCCGCCCGTGCCCCCGGCCGCGATCAGCAATCGCATCGTCGTTCCACGTCCCCTTTTCCACGGTCTCGCGCGAGATCGAGAGCAAGATCCCGATCGCTGCAAAGCTGATGATGAGGGATGAGCCGCCGGCACTGATGAATGGCAGCGTGATCCCGGTGATCGGCAGCAGCGCCACGACCACCCCGATATTGATGAATGCCTGGAGACACAGCCAGGCGGTGATGCCGACCGCGAGGAGGGCCCCGAAGGTATCGGGCGCGGCGAGGGCGATCCGAACCCCCGAGTAGGCGAGCAGCAGGAACAGGGTGATCACGACGATCGCGCCGATCATCCCGAACTCCTGGCCGACCTCCGCGAAGATGAAGTCGTTGAATGCATTCGGGACCGCGACCTTGCTCGCACCCAACCCGGTCCCGAAGAAGCCGCCGAGGCCGAGGGCGAGGAGACCCTGGACGGTCTGGAAGCCGTCGCCCAGTCGATCCAGCCACGGATCCTGCCAGACGCGGATCCGATCGAGTTGGTAGCCACGCAGACCGACCGTGATCATCGCCAATCCGACCCCGGCAGCCATGACGGCGAGATGGACGAGATTCGCCCCGGCGGCGAAGAACATGGTGAACGCGGTCAAGCCGATGACCATGGTCGTGCCCAGGTCGGGCTCCTTGAAGACCAGCGCGACGATCGGCAGCAGGATGATGAGGAATGGGACCGTGCCGCTCCAGAAGCCGTGGATCCGGGTACCGCGCTTGGCGAACCAGTGCGCCAGGTAGATGACCAATGCCAGCTTCGCGATCTCGGCCGGGTGGATCGCCGGTAGTGGCCCGATGAGCAGCCACCGGGCCGAGCCCCCGACGACCCGATTGAAACCGGGCACGAAGACGAGGGCGAGCAAGCCGATGGCGAACAGATAGAACGGCACCGAGACCAATCGGAGGTAGCGGTAGTCCACCCGCATCATGACCGCCATCGCGACGAGTCCGAGCAATGCCCACTGGATCTGGGGCCCGACCGTCGCGAAGGTATCTGCATCCTTCAGATAGCCGTTGATGGCCGATGACGAGTAGACCATCAGGATGCCGATCGCGGTCAGAGCGACGACCACCACGATGATCACGTAGTCGGCCTGGTGACGCTCGCGCCGGAGCGCACCGGCGCGACTCTTGGCCGGCGTTCGGTTGCTCGTCGTCCGGTCCGTCTGGGAGCCTCCGGCAGGATCGCGTCGCGGACGCTCCAGGCGCGGGATCGGGGGCGCCAGGTTCATCGGTCGCGTCCTCCCACTCGTTCGGCCGCGATCGCCTGGACGACCGCCCTGAATGCCCGTCCGCGGGCTGCGTAATCCTCGAACATGTCGAAGCTGGCCGCCGCCGGACTCAACAGGACAGTGGCCTCGACGGGGACCGGTCCGGACCCGGCCCCCGATCCGCCGAGCGCTTCACGCGCGATGGACTCGGCACGCCGGACGGCCGTCTCCAGGTCGGCCGCGCGCTCAGTCCGGGCGAGGCCCGCTTCCCGGAACGCCGCCTCGAGCGTCGGGCCACTCTCGCCGATGAGGACAGCGGCGGCGGCTCGCTCGGCCACGACCGGGGCAAGGTCGGTCAGGTCGATCCCCTTGTCGCGGCCGCCGGCGATGAGCACGACCGGAGGATCGAACGCTCGCAGGGCGGCCGCGACCGCGTCCGGCTGGGTGCCCTGCGAGTCGTTGACGAACCGCACGCCGTCGACGAGGGCGACGATCTCGAGTCGATGCTCGACACCGCCGAAGGCCTTGACCGCCGCCCGGATGGCATCCGGCCCGATCCCGAAGAGCAATCCCGTCGCGACCGCGGCCAGCGCATTCGACACGTTGTGGTCGCCCGGGATCGTGAGCTCACCGACCGGCAGGATCCGATCGTCGGCGCCGATCGGGGCGACCCCACCGCCGGCCAGGTCGAGCCGCGCCACGCGATCGGCGACGATCCAGCCATCGACGACCCCGAGGCCCCCGACCGGCGGCGTGGTCCGGCGATATGGGACGAACCTCGCCGTCCCGGCCCGGGTGTAGGACGCCACGACCGGATCGTCCAGGTTGAGGACGAGTGCCCCGTTCGGATCGACGAGTTCGGCGAGGCGTCGTTTGACCTGGCGATACGCTTCGAGCGTCCCGTGTCGATCGAGGTGGTCCGACGTGACGTTCGTGTACACGGCCACCGTCGTGCCGCGCGACAGGGTCGGCAGCTGGAGCTCGGACAGCTCATCGACGACTCGATGGTCCGGGGTGAGCGAGATCAGCTGGTCGACCAGCGGGAGCCCGATGTTCCCGCCGAGGACCACCGGATGGCCCGCGTCGGTCGCCAGGATCGCCGCGATCAGCGATGACGTGGTCGTCTTGCCCTTGGTCCCGGTGACCCCGATGGTCGGAGCAGGACACAGCCGCAGGAAAAGATCGGCCTCGGACACCAGGGCGGGCGCACCTGGATCGCCGCGCTGGCGGGCCGCCACCAGGTCCAGCAGAGCCGCCCGAAGGCGTGGTTCGGTCGTGGGGTGGTCGGGTGTGATCGATGGGGACGTCGCCACGAGTTCGGCGTCCGCCCAGGTCGATGCGGGCTCGACGTCCGGACCGAGTCGCAGCGTGACCGGCCGATCGCCGACGCCGGCGATCCCTCCCTCGAGCGCCGTCGCGGACCGGCCGTCATACACGGTCACCCTCGCTCCGGCATCGGCGAAGAACCGGGCCAGGGCGATCCCGCTCCGGGCGAGGCCGAGCACGGTGACCGGTCGATCGCGCAGGATGCCAGCCCGGATCTCGTCGAGCCCGAGGTGGTCGAGATCGATCGACGCATGGGTCGCCATCGGCGCCACTACAACCGATCCAACGAGGCGAGGAACAACGTCACGCCGAGCAGCGCCGCCAGGATCCCGACGATCCAGAACCGGATCGTGATCTTCTCCTCGTGCCACCCACCGAGCTCGAAGTGGTGGTGGATCGGACTCATCCGGAACAGCCGCTTGCCGCCCGACATCTTGTAGTAGCTGACCTGGAGGATGACCGACGCGGTTTCGATGACGAAGATGATCCCGATCAGCGGGAGGACCAGGATCTGGCCGGTGATGAGTGCCGTGACCGCCAGCGTCGCCCCGAGCGACAGGGCGCCCGAATCCCCGATGAAGATCTGGGCCGGGTGGACGTTGAACCACAGGAAACCGAGAAGCGCGCCGATGATCAGGGCGCACAGCAGGGCAAGGTTCGGTTGGGCGAACGGAGCGTTGAACAGGGCGATGAGCATGTAGGCGACGTAGGCGATGGCAAGCGTGCCACCGGACAGGCCGTCGAGGCCGTCGGTGATATTGACCCCGTTCGCGGCGGCGATGATGGCAAAGGCCGCGAAGATCACGTAGACGCGAGGATCGATGCTGACCGCACCGACGAACGGCACGGCGATGGCCGTGATGTCGTACGTGTCCTGGATCTGCCAGGCGGCCACGAACGCCACGACGGTGAGCCAGATGAGCTTCTGGCGCGCCCGGATCCCCTCGCCGGTCCGTGCATTCAGGTAGTCGTCGAACGCCCCCAGCAGGCCGACCCCGGCCAAGGCGGCCAGCGGCGCGAACGTCGAGGCGTCAGGCCCGGGTCGCAGGAAGAAGTAGATCCCGATCACCACCGCGACGATGAGCAGCCCGCCCATCGTCGGCGTGCCTTCCTTGATGTAGTGGCTTTCCGGCCCTTCCTGGCGGATCCGTTTCCCGAAGCCGAGGGCATGAAGCAACCGGATGTAGGGCGACATCAGGATGACCATCAGGGCGAACGCCAGAAGGAGACCCTGGATCAATTCGACCTGGGCGAGGTTGTTGGTCATCGAGCGGTCCCATCGCCGAGTTCGCGGTACAGGTCGTCAACGAGTCGGTCGAGGGCGATACCGCGTGACGCCTTGAGGAGCACGACATCCCGATCGCGGAGCCGGGCAGCGATCGTCTCGACGGCGACGTCCGGGTCATCCACCCGGAGGATCTTCGCGCTGTCCAGCCCGGCCGCCTCGGCACCATCCGCGATCCCGGACGCTCCGGGCCCGACGACGACCAGCCAGTCCACCACCCGGGCGGCCGCCTCGCCGACGACACGGTGGCCGTCTTCGCTGGCCTCTCCGAGCTCCAGCATCTCGCCGAGGACCGCGACCCGACGACCCGGCAACCCCGCCAGCAGGTCAAGGGCCGCGACCATGGACCGTGGCGATGCGTTATAGGTGTCATCGATCAGGACGACCCCACCCACACGCACAGCCTCGACCCGGTTCGGGGCGGCCCAGCCGGACGCGAGAGGAGGAGCCATCTCCTCGAGCGAGAGACCGGCGGCCAAACCGACCGCGAGCGCAGCCAGGGCGTTGTGGACGGACAGCCGTCCGAGGGTCGGGATCGTGAACGGATACCGGGCGCCATTCGCCTGGGCCGTGAAGCGCATCCCGTCGAGTCCGGCCGACTCGATCGATACCGCTGTGACGTCGGCACCGGGGGCCAGACCGTAGGTGACGACCCGGGCGACCGTCCGCTCCCCCATCCGCCGGACGATCGGGTCGTCCGCGTTGAGGACGGCCGTCCCCTCCCGGGGCAGCGCTTCCAGCAATTCGCCCTTGGCCGCCTCGATCGCCTCGAGGGACCCGATCCTGGACAGGTGGACCGGCTGGACCGCTGTCACGACACCGATCGACGGCCGCGCCATGGCCGCCAGATCGGCGATCTCACCACCGACATACATCCCCATCTCAAGGACCGCCGCCCCATGCTCGGCCCGAAGCCGCAGCAGGGTCAGTGGCAAGCCGATCTCGTTGTTCTGGTTGCCTTCAGTGCGAAGGGTCCGAAAGCGACCGGCCAGCGCGGCCGCAGCGGCTTCCTTGGTCGACGTCTTGGCGATGCTGCCCGTGACGCCGACGACGAGTGGCGAGAAGCGAGCTCGCCAACCGGCCGCGACCGCGCCGAGAGCCGCCACCGGATCGGCCACGCGAACGACCGTCACATCGCCAAGGTCGGCATCCACGCCGAGTGGTCGCGTGACCAGCACGGCGGCGGCGCCCCTCGCAACGGCCTCGCCGATGAACGCATGCCCGTCGGTCCGGGCGCCGGGCAGGGCGACGAACAGGTTGTCGGGCATGACCAGTCGGGAGTCGGCGGCCGCGCCGCGGATGGGTCGGTCGGACCTGACCAGGAGGCGTCCACCGGACAGGCGGGCGAGTTCCTCGGCCGTGAGGGCGGCCTCGGGGGCATCCCCAGGACCCGCACGGAGCGGATCGACGTCGGTCACTGGCGGGAGTGTCGCATAGCCTGCCGTCACCGGTCGGCGGCCGCAGCCACAGTCATCGATCGATCCGGGAGCAGGTCGGTCGTGCTCATGCTGTCGGTGGCGATCCGGCGAAACAACTCGAACGACATGACCGGCATCTCCAGGTGGCCGAGCCGCGCGACGGTCGGCTTGCCCTCCTCGATCTGGATCGCCACGATCAGGTCGGGGACACCCGCCTGGCGACCGATGTAGCCGACGAACGAGTAATTGAACAGATTCTTCTTCCAGGCACCGCGACCGCCCCTGGCCGTCGGGTCCCAGATCTGCGCCGTGCCGGTCTTGCCGCCGACGTCGTAGCCACGCACCGTCGTCCGGTCCCGGTAGAACGGAACTGCAGAGATGACGTGCTGCATCATGTGGACCAGGGTGGCCGACGTCTTCGGATCCACGACGCCCTGCGCCCGCGGCGTGACTTCGACATCGTTGTCGCCCACCGCCTTGACGACATGCGGTTGGACCAACGTCCCACCGTTGGTCAGCGACGCATAGGCCATCGCAAGCTGGATCGGTGTGACCGCGACGCCCTGGCCGAACGCGCCGTTGGCCAGGTCGATCTCGCGCCACGGCGTGATGGCCGGATCGCGCATGATCCCGCCGACCTCACCAGCGACGTCGATCCCGGTCGGCTGGCCGAACCCGAGACGTGTCCACATGTCGTACAGCGTGGCGGAGGACTGGCGGGTCGTCGGGCCGAGACCGAGAGCGACCTTGGCCGCCACCACGTTCCGGGAGAAGGCGATCCCGTCCTCGAACGTCATCCAGCCCATCGGCTTGTGGTCGGCATCGTCGATCTTCGTCCGGCCGCCATCGAGGCGGAGCGTCCCGGTGTCCTTGATCTGCGTCGTCGTGGTCACGGTCCCCTTGGTGAGTGCCGCGGCCGCGGTCATCATCTTGAAGACGGAGCCTGGCTCGTAGACGGCCGACACGATCGGATCGATGAACCGCGATGGGTCGTCCGACGCGATCTGCTTGTAGTCGTTGGCGTCATAGGACGGGTACGTCGCCGATGCGTAGACCTCGCCCGTGTACGGGTCCATCACGACGGCCGATGCGCTCTTGGCCCTGTCGGCGACCCATGCGGCGAGCAGTTCCTGTTCGATCCGCAACTGAAGACCCGCGTCGATGGTCAGGGTCAGATCCGTTCCCGGCTGGCCGACCTGACTGGTCGTCGCCCCGTCGAGCAACGGCTGCCCGCTCGAGTCCCGCTCGGCGATGACCTCCCTGGGCTCTCCGGCGAGGGTGGTCTGATACTCCTGTTCGACGCCGTACTGACCGGACCCGTCCCGATTGACGAAGCCGAGGAGCTGTGCGGCCAGGGTGGAACCCGGTCCCCCGCCCCCCTGCGGATAGACGCGCTCGGGCTCAGGCTCAAGCGACAACCCGAAGACGTCCTTCCTTGCATCGATGGCCGCCTGGATCCGGTCGCCGGTCGCCTGGTCCAGACCGTGCCGCAGGATCACGTACTTGGCACTTCCAGTCAGCTTGTCCCGGATGGCGAGCGCCTCGGCGTCATCGAGTTGGAGGATCGTCGTCAGCGCCGCGACCGTCGACCGGCGTTCATCGGGTGTCAGCTTGTCGGGGCTGCCGACCAGCCGTTCGCGCTGGACGGTCGTCGCCAGGACGACGGTCCCCGACCGATCGAAGATGTCACCACGCTTCGTCGGCGTCGAGATCGTGATCGTGATCTGCCCGAGCGCCTCTGACGCCAGCTTTTCCTGGTCGATGACCTGCCAGTACGCGAGTCGGGCCATCAGGGCCGTCGATCCGACGACGAACACCGCCATCAGGACGAGGAGCCGGCGGCGCGAATCGGTTCGGCCCAGCATCAGTCGCGCGATCCGCTACCGGGCCGGGAGGACGATCGGGGCGGACAGTTGCCCGAGGCCGGCGTCGATGGCCTGCTTTCGGATGGCGGGCTCGCGGCCGAGTCGGTTGAGATCGGAGGTCAGCTCGCTGGCCGTGTCGTCGAGGCTCTGTCGCTCCAGTTCCAGCCGTCCGATGTCCAACCCGGTGGCCGATACCTGGACCTGTTGCGCCAGCGAGAAGAACGCGAGCATGAACGCCACCACGATCGCCCCGAGGACGATCCCGAGCCGGCTGGTCCCACGTCCGGCACGGACCGCGGTCCGTGCTCGCCGGCGATCCAGGGTCCGCCCGCCGGCGACCCGCGAAGGCCCCGGGATCGAGATCGTCCTGGGCCGCGCACCCTCGTAGACAGCCACGTCTCAGTCGCCCAACACGAAGCGCACGCGAGGGCTGCGCGGGTCGAGGAACCCCAGCGGGTCGGCTTGACTGGCCGGTTCACGATCGACCAGATCGAACTCGAACCCTTCGCTGTGCTGGTCACGATCCTGTCGCTCCCGCACCTCGTGCTGACGACGGCCGTAGGTCTTGCGCCGACTGGCCTGGTGACGCTTGCTCATGCGGTCCCTCCTCCCGAACGGGGCTAGGCTGCGACACGCTCGGCGGCCCGCAGTCGGGCGCTCCGAGCTCGTGGATTGGCGGCGATCTCGGCCGCAGTCGGCGTCACTGACGGGTCGGACACCAGGCGGAGCCGTGGGTTCCGTCCACACACGCACACGGGGACCTCCTTCGGGCAGACGCAACCGCGGCGTTCGGCCTGGAAGAATCGTTTGACGATCCGGTCCTCGAGCGAGTGGTAGCTCAGAACGACCAGCCGGCCACCTGGATGCAGGAGGTCGACCGCCGCGGCCAGGCCCGCCTCCAATGCCTCGAGTTCCTCGTTGACGGCGATCCGCAACGCCTGGAAGGTGCGGGTCGCCGGGTGCGTCCGGCGCCGGATCCGGGGATTGGGCGGCGCGACCCGCTCGACCAACGTGGCCAGTTCCTCGGCCGTCGTCACTGGCGCGGTCCTGCGCGCGTCCACGATCGCCCGGGCGATCCGTGGCGCCTTCGGCTCCTCGCCGTACCGACGGAGCAGCGCGGTCAGTTCCGTGGCATCGAGCGAGGCGAGCAGCTCGGCAGCCGGGAGGCCCTGCGTCGCGTCGAAGCGCATGTCGAGCGGCCCACCCGTTCGAAACCCAAAGCCGCGGTCACGGTCGGCCAGCTGGAAACTCGACAGACCCAGATCGAACAGACAGCCGTCGACCTCGCCGAAGCCGGCCGCCGGGGCCACCGTCGCGAGCTCGCGAAAATTGGCCCGGAGAGGGACGAGGCGGTCGCCGTAGATGCCGCCGAGCCTGGCGCCGACCCTGGCGATGGCCGCTGGATCGGCATCGAGGCCGAGGAGGCGACCGTCGGGATTGGTGGCCTCCAGGACCCGCTCGGCGTGCCCACCGCCGCCCAGAGTGGCGTCGATGTGAAGGCTGCCCGGGGCAGGGGCGAGCATCTCGAGGACCTCCTCCACCAGCACCGGCAGGTGCCCTTCGTACATCACTCCTCCATCCCGGACGAATCGGATCCCGAGCGGACCCTGGAAGCGCATATGGTCGGGAGCTAGATCCCCAGGCCTTCGAAGGCCCTGGCCAACTCCTGTGGGTCGTCCAGGGCCTGCCGGTAGGTGTCCCACCGATCCGGGGCCCAGATCTCCGCGTGATCTCGTGAGCCGACGAGGACGGCCTCGCTGTCGAGCCCGACCGAGTGGCGCAGGTAGGCCGGCAGCAGGATCCGGCCCTGCTTGTCCATCTGGGCATCGATCGCCGTCGAGAACACGAACCGCTGGAAGCTCCGAGATCGAGGGTCCGTGATCGGCAGTGCCGCGACCTTCTCGGACAACGCCTCCCAGCCGGCCTTTGTGTGGATCGCGAGGCAATCGTCCAGCCAGCCCGAAACCATCGAACCGGGGTCGAGCTGGGCGCGGAACTTCACAGGGACGGCGATGCGTCCCTTGTCGTCCACCGTGTGCCGGTACTCGCCGGTGAACACCAGTCGGGCCTACCCCTGTCTGAATGGGCTCCGGGCCGGTGGGGCTGAATTCCCCACTTCGCACCACTTTGTGCCACTTCGCTGCATTCTAGCGACCGAACCGGCCACGTCAAGGCGGAAACGTGGGCGAGGACAGGACCGAGGTGGGGCGAGACCGGGCCGCGGGGTCCTGGCGATGCGGCCAGAGACCGTCCGTCCTGGGGGCGAACCGAGGCAAACCCGAAGGACCGGGCGGGGCGTATCGGTGGCGGGTGTCGCCCCGCCGGGCTCAGCGAGCCGGCGCCGCGAGGGGGTGCGTCACCGCGTCGGGGTCGGGATCTGCAGGTCGCGTCCGGCCCTCAGGCCGTTCTGGGTCCACGGGTTCATCGCCTTGACGGTGGCCAGCGGGACCCCGAAGTAGCGGGCGATGCTGTACAGGTTGTCACCCGATCTGACCACGTAGATGTAGCAGTCCGACTGGTTCGGACACCGCGTCAGCAGGGCGTATCGATCTGACGTCGGCTGGGGTGTCGCGGTCGGCTCGGGTGTGGCGGTCGAGGCCGGCGTCGGGCTGGGGGTCGGACCGGGGCTTGATGTCACGATCGGGCTCGGTGTCACCTCGGGCGAAGCGGTCGGGAGCTGGGTCGCGGACGGAAGCGGCGATCCCCCGGTGGTGGTGCCCAGCCCGCCCTCGGACGCCGACGGCGACGGCGATGGCCCCGAGGCGGTCAACACGAGGCCGCCGTTGTTCACCACGAACGCCACCGAGATCAGGAAGGCCGCTGCCAACACCAGCAGCGAGGCGACGACGGCGGGCCTTCCGAGGCTGATCCCGGCCACCGGCTCGAGCTCCGGCTCGGCCACGACCGGGGATCCACGCAGATAGCGCGGGCAGTTGACGTGACCGCTGGTCAGGCAGACCAACTCCTGCTGACGGAGCGATTGCGGGATCGCCTCTCGCAAAGCGACACAGCGGTTCGCCGGATCGGGCGAGGCGATCGGGGTCCCGAACCCTGCCTTACCCGAGGCCGACCGGAGGAATGGGCAGAGCATCGGCTCCAGGGGACCGTCGGCTCCAGTGGTGGGACGCGGGTCAGCGGTCGAGGAGATGGTGGCGCGATCATCGGCCGGCTCGTGGGCCTCCCACGGCATCGTCGTCGGTGATTCGTCGTGCACGCTCGCTCCATCTGCCGGCCTGGGTGGATCGGCGCGGAGTCTAGTACCTTTCGTTGGTTGCCGCATCGGAACGAGCGGTGCTAGGCTGCGCCGCCAGAGTCGACCGGACCCACCGGCCGACCTCCAGAGCGAGGCATCCTCAGCCCCTGCGATGGCTCTTCCACTGCCCGTGATCCCTCCGCAACCCGACGCCTTCCACCTGGCGCCACACCGGATCAAGCGCTGCACATTCCGCCGCCTGATCAACGTCGAGCTGGGTGCCCAGCGGGTGTACGACGTGGAATGCCTGTTCCCGGACCGGAAGGTCCCGATCCCGCTCGGCGATCTCGAATCGGCCACGCCGATCTGTAACGCCTGCGTCGCTCCGCACATCTTCCGGCCCGACGAAGACTGAGGGCATGACGTGCGGCGTCGCGGTCGCCTTCGGCATCTGGACCGCGGCAGCCACGCTCTGGTTCCTGTTCGCGTACGGCGGCCACGTCCAAGCGTGCCTGGGTCCGCTCGACGTCACGCCGGAGCAGTGTCGAGCCGCCCTCGGGCTCCCGCCGGAGACGGATCTCGATCGCTTCCTGGCCGGCCCCGGACCGCTGGCCGTGGCGCTGGTTCTCGGCTGGGCGGTGATCCTCCTGGTCGGCCATCGGCGAAGACGCCAGCGAGGCAGTCTGTAAGCCGAGTTCTGTCCCGCTCCGCCTGTCGGCGGAACGGGGATGGCCATCCATCTGGGGCCGCCGGTCACCCGACGGCTCTTGCGGCCGACCCGAGGGCTGGGCAGCGCACCTCTCCCCCATCGACGGTCGCCCGCCGTTGGGTTGCGCCCTCCTATTTGGCCTTGCTCCGGGTGGAGTTTGCCCGTTTCACTCCGATCCGCGGCTCGCGCCACGGAACGGCATCGTCACTGTGGCACTGGTCCTCGCCTCACGGCGGACGGGCGTTACCCGCCACCCTGCGCTGGGGAGCTCGGACTTTCCTCACGCCGACCCTGGGTCACCCCAGGACGACGCGCGACCATCCGACCACCTCGCTGACCTGCCGAGTCTACCCTCCCGGGCGACGCACCACGGAGGCCGGACCGCCGGCGTGGGCTCGATCGATCGCCTCATTGGCCAGCGCGTCGGCGACGGTGTTGCGGGCCCGTGGGACGTGCGCCGCGGACCAACGATCGAACCCCGCCAGGGTCCGCCGGGCGGCCGACCAGAGCGGGATGAGCTTGGCATCCTTGACCCGCCACCGACCCGCAAGCTGTTCCACGATCAGCTTCGAATCGAGAAGCAGATGGACCTCCCGAGCCCCCAACTCCGCGGCCAGGTCCAGCGCCCGAACGACGCCCGTGTACTCGGCGACGTTGTTCGTCTGGATCCCCAGGTAGTCCGAGATCGAGGCGTCCGGCACGGCTCGATCGTCACGCGCGTCGGGCCGGGCGAGATCGAACAGCGCAGCTCCGAGCGACGCCGGTCCCGGGTTCCCTCGGGCGGCGCCGTCCGTCCGAATGACAAAGCCCGATCCCGCCGCCGGACCTTTGTCCGTCGACCCGGGATCAGCCTCCAGATCCGGGAACAACCGGTCGCTCAATCCGGTGCGTCGCGGTCGACCGGCGGCGGCGATCCCGGGAGGACCGGCAACTCCGTGCCTTTGCCAGAGCCCGATCCCCGGCCGCGCAACTTCCGCCAGGCCCACTGGACCGGATCGTAGTAGGCATCGGCCACCCGCTCCTTGAGCGGGATGATCGCGTTGTCGGTGATCCGGATGTGCTCCGGGCAGACCTCGGTGCAGCACTTGGTGATATTGCAGAAACCGACGCCGCCGCTTTCCTTGAGGTACTGGCGTCGGTCGGCCTGGTCCATCGGGTGCATCTCCAGGCCAGCGGCGCGAACCAGGAAGCGCGGCCCCATGAACGGCCGGTCCGTCTCGTGGCTGCGCAGGACGTGACAGACGTCCTGGCACAGGAAGCACTCGATGCACTTGCGGAATTCCTGGACGCGTTCGATGTCCTGCTGCTGCCAGCGCCAATCCGTCTGGGGCACGTCGTCGGGCGGCGTGAATGGCTCGATCGTCTTGTTGACCTCGTAATTCCAGGACACGTCGGTCACGAGGTCGCGGATCAACGGGAAGGCGCGCATCGGCTCGACCGTGATCGTCTGCTCCAGATCGAAGTCGGACAGTCGCGTCTTGCAGGCCAGACTGGGGCGCCCATCCACCTCGGCGCTGCACGAGCCGCACTTGGCCGCCTTGCAGTTCCAGCGCACGGCGAGATCGGGCGCCGCATGGCCCTGGATCCAATGGAGGGCGTCGAGGACGACCATCCCCTCCTCGACGGGCACGTCGTACGACTCGAACCGACCCTCTTCGCCCGGGCCGCCACGGAAGACCTTCAGGTGTGCGTCGGGCATCCGATCCTCCGTCGCTTCAATGGCCGGCGCTGCCGAGGAGGCCGCGCATCTCATCGGACATCTCGATGAGCGGTGAGGTCCGAACGGTCATCGAGCCATCGATGCCACGGACGATGACGCTGTTGACCTGGCCCCAACCGGCGTCATCGGTGTCCGGGTAGTCGAGTCGGCTGTGGGCGCCTCGGCTCTCGGTCCGCTGCCGGGCACTCCGAGTGATCGCCTCAGACACGGTCAGGAGATGGTCGAGCTCGAAAACGAGGTTCCAACCCGGGTTGTAGCTCCGGCCACCGACCGCCCGGACATTCGCCCAGCGTCGACGAAGCTCGGCAAGGGCGGCCAGGGCCGCATCGAGGTCGGCCTCCTCCCGGAAGATCCCGACCAGCCGACCCATCATCGCCTGGAGGTCGCGCTGGATCGCGTATGGATCCTCGCCATCGGGTCGGTCGAGCGGGACCACGAGATCGGCGATCGCCGTCTGGACCTGGACCGGATCGAGGTACGGGTCCGCGGTCTCGCCGGCGTGCGCGGCAGCGGCCGCCCCCGCCCTGGCCCCGAACACGAGCAGGTCCGACAACGAGTTTCCGCCCAGACGGTTGGAGCCGTGCATCCCGCCCGCGACCTCGCCGGCAGCGTACAGGCCGGCCACGGTCGTGGCGCCCGTTTCGGCCTCGACCCGGATCCCGCCCATCACGTAGTGCGTCGTCGGCCCCACTTCCATCGGGCCTTTCGTGATGTCGACGTCGGCGAGTTCCTTGAACTGCTCGTACATCGACGGCAGCTTGCGCTTGACCGTCTCTGGAGGCAGGTAGCTGATGTCGAGGAAGACGCCGCCATGGGGACTGCCGCGGCCCTCCTTGACCTCCGTGTAGATGGCCCGAGCGACATTGTCGCGAGTGGACAGTTCGGGCGGTCGTCGTGCATCGGTCTGGTGGCCCTGCGAGAGCGCGGCCACCCAACGTGCCGCTTCTTCGTCGGTCGCGGCGTACTCGGCTCGTCGATCCTCCGGCAGGTACCGCCACATGAACCGTTCGCCGTCCTTGTTGCGGAGGATCCCGCCCTCGCCGCGGACGGCTTCGGTGACCAGCAGTCCACGCACGCCGGGAGGCCAGACCATCCCGGTCGGGTGGAACTGGACGAACTCCATGTCGATGAGCTCCGCGCCCACGTCATAGGCGAGCGCCTGGCCGTCACCGCTGTACTCCCACGAGTTGGAGGTGATCTCGAACGCTCGACCGATGCCGCCCGTCGCGAGAACGACCGATCTGGCGCTGAACAGGACCGGCTCACCGGTGACTCGCCAGTACCCGAACGCCCCGGTGACGCCGGTGTGTCCGCTGATGAGCCGGTTGATCGTGCACTCCATGTAGACCTTGATCCCGAGCGCCACCGCGCGATCCTGGAGCGTCCGGATCATCTCGAGGCCCGTCCGGTCGCCGACGTGCGCCAGGCGCGCATGCGAGTGGCCCCCGAACGGCCGCTGGAGGATCCGGCCATCCGGTGTCCGGTCGAAGACGGCGCCCCACGATTCGAGTTCGCGGACACGGTCCGGCGCCTCCGTCGCGTGTAGTTGGACCATCCGCGGGTTGTTGAGTAACTTGCCGCCGACCATCGTGTCGCGGAAATGGACCTGCCACGAATCCGCCGGTGCGACGTGACCGAGAGCCGCCGCCATGCCGCCTTCGGCCATGACCGTGTGGGCCTTGCCCAACAGGGACTTGCAGACCAGCCCGACGTCGGCGCCGGCCATCCTGGCCGCGATCGCGGCCCGCAGCCCGGCGCCACCGGCGCCGATGACCAGCACATCGTGGCCGTGGGTATCGAAGGTCGTCATCGCGCCTCGTTCCCTCGCGCCTAGAACCAGACGGCCGGGTCGGTCACGACGCCGGATGCCAGCAGGTGGATGTACAGATCGGCGACGACGACCGAGACCAGGCTCGCCCAGGCCCAGATCATGTGGCGCTCGTTGAGGCCGCTCAGCCGTTTCCAGGCCGAGTGACGGACCTGGTTGCGTCGGGTGCACGAGAAGCAGTCGATCCGACCGCCGACCATGTGCCGGAGTGAGTGGCAGGAGGAGACGTATCCGGTCAGGAGCAGGACGTCGGTCAGCAGGATGACGCTGCCGAGCCCCAGGCGGAGCCGGCCGTCCACGCTGAACGTCCCGACGACCTCGGTCCAGTGGATCACCAGGAGCACGACCGCGAGGTACAGGAAGAACCGATGCAGGTTCTGGAGGATGAACGGGAGGGCGGCTTCCATCCGATAGCGGCGATGGACCGTCGGCTCACCGACCGCACAGGCGGGTGGATCGACCAGGTAGGCCCGATAGTAGGCGCGCCGGAAGTAGTAGCAGGTCGTTCGGAATCCGATCGGGATCCAGAGGGTCAGGATCGCCGGGGACAGCCACGCCGGCAGGGGCGCATCGCGGAAGAACGGCGCGAAGAACGGGGACGTGTAGCCATCGCTCTCGTAGTCCGTACCGAACAGCTGTCGCCACAGCAGCGCGCTGAAGAACGAGTACAGCACGAGGACCGCCAGCCAGAACCCGACGCCGAGAGGTGCCCACCACCAGCCATCGAGCCGGCTCGTCTGGCCGAATCCGATCGATGCCGTCCCGGCCGGCTTGGCGGGCGGCCGGGATCCACGGATGCTTGCCGGCCAGCCTGTCATCGGGCGTTCGACCCGGTGGTGAGGCGCTCGACGATCGCGTCGGCGAAACCCGCGGTGCCGGTCGATCCGCCGAGGTCGTAGGTCGTGGCCGTCCCCTCGGCGATGACCTCGCGAACGGCTGCCTCCACGCGAGTCGCCACGTCCGGGTGGCCGAGGTGACGCAGCATCAAGGCGCCGGACAGGATCATGGCGGTCGGGTTCGCCTTGTCCTGACCCGCGTATTTCGGCGCCGACCCATGGACCGGCTCGAAGACGGCGGCTGTGGTCCCGATGTTGGCACCCGGCGCGACGCCGAGGCCCCCGACCAATCCGGCACACAGGTCGCTGACGATGTCGCCGTACAGGTTCGGCAGCACGAGCACGTCGTAGAGCTCCGGTTTCTGGACGAGCTGCATGCACATGTTGTCGACGATCCGGTCCTCGAATTCGACCCGACCGGCGAATTCGCCGGCGACCGTTCGGCAACTCTCGAGGAACAGGCCGTCCGAGAGCTTCATGATGTTGGCCTTGTGGACGGCCGTGACCTTGCTCCGACCGTTGGCCACCGCGTAGTCAAAGGCGAACCGGGCGATCCGTTCGGATGCAGCCCGGGTGATGATCTTGATGCTCTCCGCAGCATCGCGCCCGACCATGTGCTCGATGCCGGCGTACAAGTCCTCGGTGTTCTCCCGGACGATGATCAGGTCGACGTTCTCGTACCGGGTATCGAGTCCCTTCATGGAGCGGGCGGGTCGCAGGTTGGCGTACAGGTCGAGTGCCTGGCGAAGCGCGACGTTGACGCTCCGGAAGCCCGCCCCGACCGGCGTGGTGATCGGACCCTTGAGGGCGATGCCGTTGCGGGTCACCGACTCCAGGACGTACTCCGGGAGCGGCGTCCCGTGGCGCTCGATGGCCGCCTCGCCCGCCACGACCGTCTCCCATTCGAAGGCCACGCCCGTCGCATCGAGGACGCGACAGGTCGCCTCCGCCAGCTCGGGACCGATGCCGTCGCCGGGGATGAGCGTGATCGTGTGGGTCATGACCCGATTGTAAGCCGCGCGACGCCTCCGGTTGACCTCGCTCCGCGGCGCGACACGGTCCCGCTGGTCTACCATCGTCTCCCCGGCCGACGACCGCCCCCGACCGCCTCGTCCACACTGAAGGAGCCCTTGACCAGGTGAAGATCCAGGAAGCCGATGCCAAGACGCTGCTCGTCGCGCAGGGTCTCCCGGTCCCCGGATGGGAGGTCGCCCACACGCCCGCGCAGGCCCGGGCCGCCGCGGAGAGGATCCTGGCCACGGGCGCTTCGGCGGTGGTCATCAAGGCCCAGGTGCTGGTCGGGGGTCGCGGCAAGGCCGGAGGTGTGAAGCTCGCCTCGACCACGGACGAGGCGGAACGCGTGGCGCGCTCGATCCTCGGCATGACCATCAAGGGCATCACCGTCCGCAAGGTGCTCGTTGCGGCCGCCGCGGACATCGTCAGCGAGTTCTACATGGCCGCAGTGCTCGACCGGGCCGCCGGCCGGATCCTGCTCATGGGCTCGGCAGAAGGCGGCGTCGAGATCGAGCAAGTCGCCGTGGATCACCCGGAGGCGATCGTCCGTCACCACGCCGATCCGATGCTCGGGCTGCTGGACTTCCAGGCGCGCGAGTTCGTCTTTTCGATGGGACTCCGCGCCCACCTCAAGGCGGCGGTCGGGATCGCCGAGGGGTTGGTCAGGACGATGGTGGCCTACGATGCCGACCTGGTCGAGATCAACCCGCTCGCCATCATCCGCGAAGCCGGACCCGACGGGACGGCCGTCGAGCGGCTCGTCTGCCTCGATGCGAAGGTCACCCTGGACGACTCCGCCCTCGCCCGACATCCCCAGCTCGAGGCGCTGCGCGATGCGGACGAAGAGGACCCGGCGGATCGCGAAGCGCGTGAGGCCGGCCTGACCTTCATCAAGCTGGACGGCACGATCGGCTGCATGGTCAATGGCGCCGGCCTGGCCATGACCACGATGGACCTCGTGAAACGAGCCGGCGGCGAGCCCGCCAACTTCCTCGACATCGGCGGCGGGGCGCGCTCCGACCGGGTCGCGACCGCGATGCAGATCATCCTCGCCGACCCGAAGGTCGAAGCCATCCTGGTGAACATCTTCGGCGGGATCACCCGGGGTGACGAGGTCGCCCTCGGTCTCATCGAGGCTCGGGCGCAACAGACGCGCGACGTTCCGATGGTCGTCCGGATCGTCGGGACGAATGCGGAGGAGGCGGCGACCCTCCTGGAGAAGGCCAGATTCGCGACCGCATCGTCCCTGGACGACGCGGCGGCCAAGGCCGTTGCGGCAACCCGGGGAGCGACGGCATGAGCATCCTCGTCGGGCGTGACACTCGTCTGATCGTGCAGGGGATCACCGGTCGAGAAGGTGAATTCCACAGTCGCGCGATGGCCGAATACGGAACGAACATCGTCGCCGGGGTGACCCCGGGCAAGGGCGGCCGAACCGCGCTCGATGGCGCCGTCCCGGTCTTCGACACGGTATCGGATGCGGTCCGCGAGACCGGCGCCAACACATCGTGCATCTTCGTTCCGGCGGCTGGCGCCCCGGATGCGGTCATGGAAGCCGCGAGCGCCGGGATCGCGACCATCTTCTGCATCACGGAGGGGATCCCCGCCCTCGACATGATCGCGGCCGTCGAGCAGGTCAAGCGAGCCGGGGCGACGCTGATCGGGCCGAACTGCCCGGGTGCCACCTCTCCGGGACGTGCCAAGGTCGGGATCATCCCCGGTTCGGTCCATCGCGAGGGTGGGGTCGGCGTCGTGAGCCGCTCGGGGACGCTGACCTACGAGGCCGTCCAGGCGATGACCGATGCCGAGGTCGGCCAGTCGACCTGTATCGGGATCGGCGGCGATCCGATCATCGGGACGACCCACCTCGACGTCCTGAAGCTCTTCGCCCAGGACCCGGAGACCGAGGCGATCGTCCTCATCGGGGAGATCGGCGGCGCAGCGGAGGAAGAGGCCGCAGCCTGGGCGGCGGAGCACCTCGCCCACCTCCCCAAGGTCGCCTTCATCGCCGGGCGGACGGCCCCCGAAGGCAAGCGGATGGGCCATGCGGGAGCGATCATCTCGGGCGGTTCAGGGACGGCCGCCTCCAAGGTCACCGCCCTCGAAGCAGCCGGGTTCCGGGTCGCGGGCTCACCGACCGAGTTGCCGGGCCTGCTGCGTGACGCCGGCTACCGGGGCTAGGAGGGCGTCGAATGGATCTCGTTGACATCCGGTTCCTGTTCGCGTTCGATCGCTGGGCGACGACCAGGATCCTTGACGCATCCGCCGGGGTCGACGACGACACCTGGTCGGCCACGAATGTCATCGACGCACGCGGTCTGGGCGGCATCCTGATCCACCACCTCGGAGCGTCCCAGCGCTGGCGGCACATGCTGACCGGCGGGTCCGGCGAGGCACCTGAACCCGAGCGCGGCCCGCTGCCCGACCTTGGTGCGCTGCGCGAGGCATGGGATCGCGAGTGGGCTGGGTACGACGCGTGGTTCGATGCCATGGACCCCGCCTGGCTTCACCAGACGGAGCACGGCATCGCGCTCTGGCACGTCCTGACACACGTCGTCAATCACGGGACCCAGCATCGCTCCGAGGCCGCCGTCCTGCTGACGGCCGCCGGGCACTCCCCCGGTGACCTCGACTTCATCGATTTCGCCGGATCCGCGAGCGCGACCGACGGATGAGCCGACTCATGGACCTCGTCGCGGGCGATGCACCGGACATCCTCATGGCGATCGGCCTGGACGATCTGGCGGCACTCGACGATCGAACGCGATTCAGTGCCCACCTGGCCCTTGGAAGCGGCCTCGATCCGACCTGGCTCGACTTGTTCTCCGAGGCTGCCCGGACCGTCACCGGGGGCGAGGCGCCGGCCGACTTCATCGACGCCCGCTTCGAGATCGACGGACCGGAGCTGGAAGGGGCTTGCACGATCGAGCGGGTGGACAGCGGCTGGATCGGTGCCGTAGCCCGGATCCCGGAGCACCACATCTCGGCGATCGCCGGCCGATGGATCGAACTCGTCGAAGACGAGCTCGGGCACCTGCCCCGCGAGGAGAAGCCGTGGATCCGCGAGCTCGCCGGCCGGATCGTGGCGTTCTGTCAGTCGGCCGATCGAGCCCCGGACGTGCTGTTCGCCTGGTCGCTGCGGTGAGCGGACCCGGCGACCGGCATCACGACGCGTTCGCGGCCAACGAGGCACTCTGGGATGCGTGGACGGCCGTCCACGCGAAGGGCGGCTTCTACGACCTCGATGGCTTCCGCACCGGAGGCATCCGGATCCGCCCGTATGAGATCGAGATGATCGGCGACGTCACCGGCAAGTCGCTGTTGCATCTCCAATGCCACTTCGGGATCGATACGCTGTCGTGGGCCAGACTCGGGGCACGGGTCACCGGAACCGACCTGTCGCCCGCTGCGATCGACCTGGCGCGCCACCTCGCCGTCGATCTCGGCTTCCCTGAAGCCCGGTTCATCCGATCCAACCTGTACGACCTGCCGGACGCACTCGAGGATCGGTTCGAGGTCGTCTACACGTCCCGCGGCGTCCTCGGCTGGCTCCCGGACATTCGGGCCTGGGCCCGCGTCGTGGCCCATTTCCTCGCTCCGGGCGGCATCTTCTTCATCACTGAATCGCACCCGGTGATCATGGCCTTCGAGAACGAAGGGGTGGCCCCTGGCGAGCTCCGACTCGTTTATCCGTACTGGGAGCACGAGGATCCCTTCCGGTTCGAGGTCAAGGGCTCGTACGCCGACCCGGACGCCGATGTCGTTGGCCAGACCGAGCATTCCTGGGATCACGGCCTCGGCGAGATCGTGAGCGCGCTGATCGATGCCGGGCTTGAGATCCGATCGCTGGTCGAGCACCCATTCCTCGACTGGAAGGTCGATTTCCTGGTCGAATCGCCCGACGGCACCTGGCGGTGGCCACCGGATGGCGGCCCTGGCGAGCTGCCGTTGATGTTCTCGCTCCTGGCCACGAAACCGGCCTGATCCCGAACGGCCGTCCGCTCAGTAGCCGAGCGACGCCCAGGCCGGTCCACCCGGCGCCTCGATCAGCTCGACGAGGACGCCCCGGCAGGATCGTGGGTGGAGGAAGGCGACCGGTCCCTCGGCACCCTTTCGTGGGGCGGTGTCGATCAGCTCGATGCCATCGATCTCGAGGTGGAGGAGGGCTTCGGCCAGGTTGGCCACCTCGAAGCACACGTGATGGAACCCCTCACCTTTGGCGGCGAGGAAGCGGGCGACGCCGGTGGACTCGTCCGTCGGCTCGACGAGTTCGATCTTCGAGTCGCCGACACCCAGGAAGGCGATCCGGACCCGATCCTGCGGGATATCCATGATCGTTTCCAGTTCGAGGCCGAGCGCGTCCTGCCACAGGACCAGGGCCGAATCGATCGAGTCGACGATGAGCGCCACGTGATGGATCTTGCCGAGGTGGCGCAGGTGCGTGGGGATGGGCGGCGTCGATGCCATGCGGTCAGCGTACTCTCTCGGCATGGTCGCGACCGAGCCACGCAGCGCCGTGGTCGCCAGGATCCCGCTGCCGAGCGCCCTCCGCCGCCTGCGCGCCCGGTGGGATCCGATGGCTGCGGCGGGCGTGCCACCCCACGTCACGATCCTGTTCCCGTACCTGCCCGTCGACCGTCTCGGGCCCGAGGTTCGCAGCGACCTGGCCTCGATCGCGGAGCGCCATCGGCCATTCGTGGTGACCTTCGAACGAGTCGGACGGTTCTCGACGGCGGTCTACCTCGCCCCTGAGCCCGCGGCGCCATTCGTGGAACTGACCGAGGCCATCGTCGCGCGATTTCCCGAGTTCCCGCCATACGAAGGTGTGTTCGACGAGATCGTCCCGCACCTGACGGTGTGCGAATCCGACGACGCTCCGCTCGATGTGATCGCCGGGCAGGCCGCGATGGCATTGCCGTTCAGCCACCGGGTCGACACCCTGGAGGTGCTCGGCGAGGGCGACGACGACCTGTGGCATCCACGCTGGCGCCTTCGGCTCGGCGACGAACGCTGAGGCTGGATCAGGGTTCGAACAGCGTGCCCCAGCCCGTCAGACCGTGATCAGTTCGCGGTGCACGCCCCACGCGGCCCGGAGCCGGTCACTGATCTCGCCGACGGTCGCATAGGCCCGGACCGCCTCCAGGATCGGCGGCATCAGGTTGCCGTCGCTTCGAGCGATCTGCTCGAGCCGGTCCATGGCGGCGGACCAGTCCGCGCCGGACCGTTCGGCCCGGACCCGCAGGACGCGCTCGATCTGGCGTCGCTCCCCTTCCGGGTCGATCCGATGGATCGGCGGCGTCGTGAACTCGTCGTCGCGGAACCGGTTGACTCCGACCACGATCTGATCACCCGTCTCGATCGCCCGCTGCACGCGATAGGCCGCCTCCTGGATCTGGCGCTGCTGGAACCCCCCCTCGATGGCGGCCAGCGTGCCACCCATCGACTCGATCTCGTCGAGGTACGCCCAGGCGGCGGCCTCGAGTTCATTGGTGAGGCTCTCAACGTAGAACGAGCCGGCCAATGGATCCGGTGTCTCGGTCACGCCCGACTCGTGGGCAAGGATCTGCTGCGTCCGAAGTGCAAGGCGGGCGGCCTCCTCGGTCGGGAGCGCGAGCGCCTCGTCCCGGGAGTTCGTGTGGAGGCTCTGGGCGCCCCCGAGCACCGCGGCGAGCGCCTGGATCGTGGTCCGGACGACGTTGTTGTCGACCGATTGGGCGGTCAGGCTGGACCCCGCGGTCTGGACGTGGAACCGACAGACCATCGAGCGCGGGTTGGTTGCCCCGAAGCGCTCCTTCATGATGAACGCCCACATCCGTCGGGCGACCCGGAACTTGGCGACCTCCTCGAACAGCTCCGACCAGGCCGCGAAGAAGAACGACAACCGACCCGCGAAGTCGTCGACGTCCAGGCCGCGAGCGACGGCCGCCTCGACGTAGGCGATCGCGTCCGCCAGCGTGAACGCGAGTTCCTGGGCGGCGGTCGCGCCCGCCTCGCGCATGTGGTAGCCGGAGATCGAGATCGTGTTCCACTTCGGGAGTTCGGCCGCGCAGAACTCGAAGACATCGGTGACCAGCCGCATCGACGGGCGCGGCGGGAAGATGTACGTCCCGCGGGCGATGTACTCCTTCAGGATGTCGTTCTGGGTCGTCCCGGCGATCGACCCGCGCGGGACGCCCTGGGCCTCGGCCGCGGCGACGTACAGGGCCAGGAGGATCGGGGCCGTGGCGTTGATGGTCATCGATGTGCTGACCTCGCCGAGCGGCAGGCTGTCGAGCAGGACCGCCATGTCGGCCAGACTCGAGATCGGGACGCCGACCCGGCCGACTTCCCCTTCGGCATCCGGTGCATCCGAGTCGTAGCCCATCTGGGTCGGCAGGTCGAACGCCACGCTCAGGCCGGTCTGGCCCTGGGCCAGAAGGTAGCGGAACCGCTCGTTGGTCTCCTCGGCAGTGGCGAACCCCGCGTACTGGCGCATCGTCCAGAAGCGGCTCCGGTACATCGTCGGCTGGACGCCGCGCGTGAACGGATAGTCCCCCGGACGCCCGAGGTCGCGATCCTCGTCGATGGCCGCCGTGTCCGCCGCGGTGTAGAGGTCACGGATGACGAGGCCGGAGCTTGTCTCGAATGCCTCACGCCGTTCCGGGGCGCCCTTGAGCGCGCGGGCTCGGACGGTTTCCCGCCAACGCTCGCGGCCCGGGTCCGACGCCTCCCCGACTCGGCGATCCGGCCTCGACGATCCAGTCATCGCAGCACCACCAGGATCTCTCCGAGCTCGATGTTCTGCCCGACGACGACCGCCACGCGCTCGACGACCCCGGCCCGCGGCGCACGCAACTCGTTCTCCATCTTCATCGCCTCCACGGCAAGGAGCCGCTGCCCCTGTTCCACGGATGAGCCGATCTCCACGGCGATCGAGACGACTCGTCCAGGGATGATGGCACGAACCTCGATCGGGCCGTGGTCGCTGGACCCGGTTCGCTCGCTTGTCGCACGCCTGCGCAGGTCGGCGATCGACGCGTCCTCGACCTCCAGCTCGAAGCGCCAACCCTCGACGACGACCTCGACTGCCGACCGGCCACGCATGCCCGACGATGTGAGCGGGAGGACGACTGCGCGGACATCGGGCCGAGAGATGATCCCGTGGTCATCGCCATCGACCTCGTCATCGAGGAGGACCTCGCCGCTTACCCGGTCGGTGACTCGGAGCCGGGTCATCGGGGCCACCGGTCGACGGCGTCCATTCGGCCGCGCCTCCCCCACTCCGCGCTGAGGGCTGCCCCGGGCCCGGGTTCGGCGCCCGGGCCGGCCGCACCTCCGAACCGGCCGTCACCCGCGAAGGCAGCCGCGGCAGCAGCCGCCGCCTCGTGGGCGACCTGGGCTCGTTCTCCGGCGCCGTCCCAATGCTCGGCGACCCAATCGATCGAGAGATCGCCGGCCCGGAACCCTGCGTGTCGAGCCACGAAGCGATGGAACGGCAGGGTCGTCTGGAAGCCGCCGATCTCGGTCTCATCGAGTGCGCGCCTCAGGGCATCGATCGTACCATTCCGATCCCCCGCATCGGTCAGGATCTTGGCGATCAGGTTGTCGTACTCCGGCGGGACGCGGTCGCCCCATCCGATCCCCGTATCGACTCGGACCCCGGGGCCGGCCGGCATCGTCCATCGGGTGACCACGCCGGGAGCCGGCGCGAAGTCTCGGCCGGGATCCTCCGCCGCGACACGGACTTCGATGGCGTGCCGGCCCGGGTTCGTGGCGGCGTCGGCGGCCCTCAGCACGGCGGGCGAGATCGGGTATCCGGCGGCGAGCCAGAACTGCTCCTTGACGATGTCGAGCCCGGTCACGAGCTCGGTCACGCCGTGCTCGACCTGCAGCCGCGTATTGACCTCAAGGAAGTAGAACGCGCCGTCCGGGGTTCGCAGGAATTCGGCCGTGGCCGCATTCTGCAGGCCGGCCGCGTCCGCAAGCCGTACCGCGAGTTCATGGAGGTGTCGGCGCTCCTCGCCCGACAGTCCTGGCGCCGGCGCCTCCTCGAGGAGCTTCTGATGACGCCGTTGCAGCGAGCAGTCCCGCTCCCCGATCGCCACCACCTGGCCGGCGGTATCAGCGAGGAGCTGGACTTCGATATGCCTGGCCGGGCGCAGTTCTCGCTCGAGATAGACCGCTCCATCACCGAAGGCCGCCTGCGCCTCCGCCGCCCCGGCGGCGAGTGCCGCCGGCAACCCCGCCGCATCAGCGACGCGGCGCATGCCACGACCACCGCCGCCGGCCGCCGCCTTGACCAGCAGCGGGAACCCGATCTCCTCCGCCGTGGCGACGATCGCGTCGACCTGGTCGGCGCGCTCGACCGCTGCTGGATCGATCGTACCCGGCACCGCGGCGACGCCGACCGACCGAGCGACCCGCCGGGCGTGCAATTTGTCCCCGAGCGCATCGATGGCAGCCGATGGCGGACCGACGAACGCGATACCTGCATCCTCGACTGCGCGGGCGAAGGCTGCCCGCTCTGACAGGAACCCGTAACCCGGATGGATCGCGTCGACATCGTTGGCGACCGCGGCTTCGGTGATCGCCTCGATCCGAAGGTAGCTCTCCGATGGCTGTGCCGGGCCGATCCGCACGGACCGATCGGCCATCCGAACATGTCGGGCGTCCACGTCCGCGTCGCTGTACACCGCGACCGATTCCATCCCGAGGTCCCGGCACGCGCGGATGATCCGCACGGCGATCTCACCTCGGTTGGCGATCAGGACGCGCTCGAACGGACGGACCTGGCCCGTCATCCAGCTGCCCGCGTCTTTGCGCAAAGACGGCTTGCCCGCTGCCAGGTCAAAGCGGGATGTTGCCATGCTTCTTGCGCGGGTTGCTGTCGCGCTTGTCCGCCAACAGAGCGAGCGCGCGGATCAATCGAGGTCGGGTCTCAGAAGGTTTGATCACGTCGTCGACGTACCCCCGGGCCGCCGCGATGAATGGGTTCGCGAACTCGGTGCGGTACTCCGAGACGAGTCGTTCGCGTTCCGCTTCCGGGTCGGCGGCGTTCGCGATCGCATCCTTGTAGATGATATTGACCGCCCCTTCCGCGCCCATCACCGCGATCTCTGCCGTCGGCCAGGCGAGATTCATGTCCCCGCGGATGTGCTTGCTGCTCATGACGTCATAGGCGCCCCCATACGCCTTGCGTGTGATGACTGTCAGTTTGGGTACGGTCGCTTCCGCGTACGCGTACAGCAGTTTTGCCCCGTGTCGGATGATGCCCCCGTGCTCCTGGTCCACGCCCGGCAGGAACCCCGGCACATCGACGAACGTGACGAGCGGCACATTGAACGCATCACAGGTTCGGACGAACCTGGCGGCCTTGACCGACGCATCGATATCCAGGGCGCCAGCGAGGACCGCCGGTTGCTGCGCAACGACGCCGACGCTTCGGCCACCCAGGCGCGCGAAACCGATGATGATGTTCTGCGCCCAATCAGGCTGCACCTCCAGGAAGACCCGGTCATCGATGATCGGCTCGATGACGTCATGCATGTCGTACGGCATCCGGGGATCGTCCGGGACGATGGAGTCGAGCGACACATCGGCCCGATCGGTCGGGTCCTGGGTCGCCACGATCGGCGGCGACGAGATGTTGTTCTGCGGCAGATAGGCGAGCAGGTCGCGAACCGTGTCGAGCGCATGGGCTTCATCGGGTGCGGCGAAATGGGCGACTCCGCTGCGCGTGGTGTGAGTCACCGCGCCGCCGAGGAACTCCGCATCGACATCCTCGTGGGTCACGGTCTTCACCACACCTGGTCCGGTGACGAACATGTAGCTCGTTGTCTCGGCCATGATCGTGAAGTCCGTGATCGCCGGCGAATAGACCGCGCCACCGGCGCATGGTCCGAGGACGACCGAGATCTGTGGCACGACCCCGGACGCCAGCACGTTGCGCAGGAAGATATCCGCATATCCGCCGAGCGAGACGACCCCTTCCTGGATCCGGGCGCCGCCCGAATCGTTCAGGCCGATGATCGGCGCCCCGACCCGCGTCGCCAGATCCATCACCTTGCAGATCTTCTCGGCGTAGGCCTCCGACAAGGAGCCTCCGAAGATCGTGAAGTCCTGGCTGAAGACGAAGACTGTTCGGCCATCGATCTCGCCGTGACCCGTCACGACGCCATCGCCAAGGAACGATCCGGACTTGCCTGGATCACGGTTCATCACGAACGCACCGAGTTCGACGAAGGAGCCCGGATCGAGCAGCAGCTCCAGGCGCTCCCGAGCAGTCAACTTGCCTGCATCATGTTGCCGTTTGACCCGCGCGACACCGCCACCCGATCGTGACGACGCGCGCATCGCATCCAGGCGTGCGAACCGTTCAGCGTTCGTCGACACGCGTTCGGCGCTCCTTATCGACTGTCTTTGCGCAAGGACGCGACCATCATATCTGCCCCGACCGCCCCACTTGCGACGTTCGGGATATCCACAAATTCGGTGAACAACTTCCAAAGCGTGTGGATAACCAGGGTGCCCTGGGTGCACGCCGCGGGGGTACCATGGCACGAATCCATTCCGGGACCCGACGGCCGATGTGCCGCCTCCACGACAACTTGAGGTGCAGCCCAGGTGACGAACGTGATCGCGATCGCCAATCAGAAGGGCGGGGTCGGCAAGACCACGACGGCGATCAATCTGGCCGGCGCGCTTGCGGAAGAGGGGTACCGGATCCTGTGCGTCGACATGGATCCGCAGGCAAACCTGACCGCCGGGCTCGGCATCAACCTCAATACGGTCGAGCAGTCGATGGCCGATGTACTGGCCGATGGTCGGTCGTCACTCAGCGACGTGATCATCGCCACGGGGACAGAAGGCATCGACGTCGCCCCGGCACACATCGACCTGGCTTCCACAGAAGGCGAACTGTTCACGGCACTCGGCCGCGAGGGCATCCTGCGTGAAGCGTTCGATGGGCAGATCGCGGTGTACGACTACGTCCTCATCGATTGCCCGCCGAACCTCGGCCTGCTGACGGTGAACGGGCTGGTCGCATCCGACGGGGTCATCATCCCGGTCCAGACGCAGTACTACGCGATGAAGGGCCTCAACAACCTGGTCAAGGTCATCAACGCCATCCGCCTCAAACTGAATCGCGACCTCCGGATCCTCGGCTTGTTGCCGACGTTCTTTGACGGACGGACCAATCTGGCCAAGGACATGCTCGAGGAACTGCGGACCGTCGGCGATCACCACGTCTTCACGAGCATCGTTCGGAACACGGTCAAGTTGGGCGAGGCGCCACTGGTCGGACGGCCGATCACGACGTATGCCAGCAACACGGACGCGGCGAGGACGTATCGCCAGCTTGCCCGGGAGGTGATCGAACTTGGCTCGCACTGATTTCCGCGCGGCAGCCGCCCGACGCCTGTCCGAGGACACGGCCCTCTCCCCCGCCATCGTCAGCCTGCTGACGCCCGACAGCCCGACCCGGTCGGTCGGTGTTCGCGTCGTTCCGATCGACCATATCGAACCGAACCCGGAACAACCGCGGATGCTCTTCGAACAGGATGCCCTCGACGAACTGTCGGCATCGATCCGGGAGCACGGCGTCCTCCAACCGATCCTCGTCCGACCGCTCGGTCCCAATACCTACCAGATCGTCGCCGGCGAACGTCGGTGGCGAGCCTCACGGCAGGCCGGCTTGACCACGATCCCGGCCCTCATCGAGGAGATCGACGACGACACGGCCCTCGAGATCGCGATCATCGAAAACCTCCAGCGAGAGGACCTCACGCCGCTCGATGAAGCGGCCATGTACGACCGAATGGTCCACGAGCATGGCTACAGCATCCGCAAGCTCGCCGACAAGCTGGGCAAGGACAAGGGCTATCTCGAGAACCGGCTCCGGCTCGCGGACGCGCCGCCCGAGGTCCGCGAACTCGTGTCTTTGCGCAAGGACAGTCTGTCGCATGCGTACGAGCTGATGAAGGTGACCGACCCGAGGAAGCGGCGTCGCCTTGCGGAGCAGGTCGCCCGAGGCGAGCTGACCCTGATCAAGCTTCGAGACAAGATCGAGGGACGCCGACCGCGGCAGGATGCCGTCGCCGATCCCACGATGGAGATCGCCATCAGTGACGAGATCGACTCGGCGGACACGACCCCGAGCGAAGCCGAGTCGTCGGAAGGGCCGACCTGGCGCTCGGACGACGCCGCGCCACGACTCATCGGCGACGACTCGCTCGTGGTCGCCAAGCAGGGCCTGGCCGATGCGGTCGAGGAGTTGGTCGGGGTCCTGGCGAGCCCGGAGGTCCGTGGGGCCATCGGAGCGACAGACCGGGCGAACCTCGCCAAGTACCTGACCATCGCGAAGCTCCGACTCGAGAACGCGATCGCCCTCGTCAGAAGCGACGACGCCGGGTACTGACCGAGGACGGTCAGGCGAGTCCGGCCGTCACCGCGCCCGCCAGCCAACCGGTCGCGAGGATCCCGAGCCCGATCGCCTCGACCTCCCACGCAAGCTCCTGTCGATGTGGGTCCGACGACCGGCCGACCACCACGCCGACGGCCACCACCAGGGCGCCGGCCCCGGCCCCGAGGACAGCCGGCCATGGCGCCCCGCTGACGACCGATGACCCGACCGCGACCACGACCACCACGGCAAGCAACGCCGCGTTGACCGACCACGATCGATCGGGACCGAGGCGGATGGCCACCGAGTCAAGCCCGGCCGACCGGTCGCGATCGGCATCCGCGCGGGCGTTGGCCACCGCCAGTGCGCTTCCCGCGACCACGGCGAGGGGCACGAGGATCATGAACCAGGGGGCCATCGACCCCGTCACCCCGAGCCAGCCGTAGATGGGCAGGAGTGGGATCCCGCCCGCGAACGGCACCCAGGACCAGGCCGTGCCCTTGAAACGAAGGTCGTAGCCGTAGCCGATCGCGAGGCCGATCACGGCCAGGACGACAAGCGCGGGACCGGACGGGAGCGCGAGGCCAAGTCCCACGGCCGCGCCGACGATGACGACGACGCCGGCGCCCTGGGTGCTGACCGAACCGGCGGGGATCGGCTTGCCCGGCTTCTGCTCGGCATCGGTCCTCGCGTCGATCAGGTCGTTGAGGGCGCCGATCGAGCCCTGCAGGGCCACCATGGAGACAGCGAGCCGGAACGCGGTACCGGTGTCAGCACCGGCCACCAGCGCGACCGCGGCGACGACGACACCGTCGAGGATCGAGGGAAAGGGGTGGATCAGCCGGATCAGGCCACCGACTCCCCGCTCAGACGTAGACGATCTCGTCGAAGTTCTCGGCCAGGTATTCGATCAGTCGCTCGCGCCCGTCGGGCACCTGCGCTCGGATCCCGGGCACGAGGGCGAACAGCGTCGTCGCCGGCACCACCAGTCGTCCAGCCCGGTCTCGACCGATCACAGCCGGGGGTCCACCCCCAGAAGCGAACACGCGTTCGAATCCGGGTTCATCGAGTCGGGTGGCGCGCCGGAAATCGTCGACGACTTTCACGATCCCCCGCCGGATGACGACATCCCGCATCAACTCCGCCGTCCAGGCGTCGATCTGCTCGTCATCCTGGTCGGCGAGCCGTGCTCGGTATTCGGTCGGATCTGCGGAAAGGCCGGTCGCAGCCACGGTTCCTCCTGCTCAGTCGGGCCGGTCGAAGTATGCCAGACCCGCCACGCCAGGGGCAGGTTCGGCCGCGATCGCGGCAGGGTCCAGGTCGGCCAGCCGCTCCAGCACGACGTCGGCCAGGTCCGCGGTGCCCGGGGCGGGCGGCACGCTTGCGTTCGGCACGAGGGCGACCGTCATCCCGGCAGCCTTGCCGGCGCGGACGCCGTTGAACGAGTCCTCGATGACGAGACAACCGGCCGGGCGGACGTCGAGACGGCGAGCGGCTTCGAGGTAGACATCCGGAGCCGGCTTCCCGTGGGCGACCTCATCGGACGAGACGGCGACGCGCAGCACGTCCGTCAAACCACTCGCGTCCAGGGCGGCCGCGATGACCGCGGGGTGGGCGGATGACGCGAGGGCGACCGGCCAGCCGCCGGCGATCCGGCGCACGGTCTCGGCCGCCCCGGGGATGACCGGTGGGCCTTCCCGCCGATATCGGTCGACCACGCTGTCGACGATCTCGCGCTCGATCATGGATCCATCGAGATCAAGGTCGAGACGTTCACGCATGATCCGCGCCCAGGCGGCCGAGTTGGCCCCCATGACGGCTGCCTGGTCAGCCCGACCCCATGACCGGCCGTAGCGCGCGGCGAAGGCGATCCGGATCTCGTCCCACCAGATCTCGGAGTCGACGAGGACACCATCCAGGTCGAAGATGACCGCTTCGACCGGTGTCACGACCCCTGGCTGGCCGACGGGCGGCCGGACTTCCCGGCAGTGGAAACGGCTCGACTCTTCGGGATCGACGACCGCCGCGGCCTCTTCGGGATGGTCGGCGCCTGGATCGGCCGCCCGTCGACGGCCGCGAACAGGGTCTGGGCGAACGTCGAGATGGCATCCGCGTCGTCGTCGGCGCCGTGCAGCGCCTGGGCCTCGACCTGGAACGTGACCAGCCGATGCCCGCCGTGGATTTCGACCGCGAGTTCACCGAACTGGGTGCGGTTCCAGCGGACGATCTTGCCGCTGCTTCTGGGCCCCTCGCCTGGGACGTTGACCCGGACATTCACCTGGACCAGTCCGCTCGCCGTCGGGACGAACAGCAGGTATCGCACCGCAGGGTCGTCGCCCCAGACCACCCAGCATTCCGGATCGGCATCCGCACCGAGCAAGGCGAGGGACTCGCCAACGACCGCAAGGACCTTGGGCGAGACGGAGTCCTTGAACGGAGCGCTCGCTCGCCAACCACTGAGCCGCACGGGAACCTCCGGAACAGGGTTCGAGGCTAGCACACCGAATCGGTCCGAATCGGTGCCATTCGGCCCGTCCTGGGACTGGACGCGTTCGCTAACCTTTGCCCATGCGCATCCGGCGATCGTTCCTCGGCTGGGGCATCTTCCTGATCCTGGCCGGGGGGATCCCCCTCGCGGTCCGGGCCGGCTACCTGACTGAGCAGCAGGTATCCGGCTGGTGGCAGTTGTGGCCCTTGATCCTGATCGGGATCGGCCTCGGGCTGGTCCTCTCTCGCACCCGCTTCGGCCTGATCGGCGGCGTGATCGTGGCGGTGACCCTCGGACTGATGGTCGGCGGCCTGCTCAGCGGAGGGGTCGCCTCGACCTCCGTCGCGTCGTGCGGATCCACGACCGGGACCGTCGCCTTCCCGGAGCGGCAGGGGTCGATCTCGAACTCGGGCACCGTGGATCTCCAGCTCGACTGCGGAACCATCGACGTGACCGCAGCCTCGGGTGACGCGTGGCAGATCGCCGGCCGGAGTGCCGATGGCGATGGGCCGGACGTCAGTGCGGACGCCTCGTCACTGCGGATCCGCAGCGCGGACCAGCAAGGTCCATTCTGGCTCGCGGCCACGCGCGAGACGTGGCAGGTGACCCTCCCGGGAGGCCCGCGGCTCGACCTCGACGTGCAGGTGAATGCCGGCGAGGCGAAGCTCGTCCTGGCCGGCGCGACCCTCGGGACGATGGACCTGCAGACGAACGCCGGCTCGGCGACGGTGGACCTGACCTCGGTCGGGGCCATCGACGACATCGACTTCGAGCTCAATGCCGGCTCGATCGGGGTCACTCTCCCGGACGTGTCGATGACCGGATCCATCCACCTGAACGCGGGCAGTGCTCGGATCTGTGCCCCACCCGCTGCCGGCCTCCGATTCCGGACGGGTGATAGCTTCCTTGGCAGCTATGACTTCGGCGGCCACGGACTCGTCCAGGACGGCACCACGTGGACCACACCCGGCTTCGATGACGCGACGGTGCGAATCGACCTAGAAACCACTGCGAATGCGGGATCCATCCAGCTCGACCCGGAGGATGGCTGTGGCTGATCGTCTCTACCGTTCCCCGGACGACCGGATGATCGCCGGTGTGGCGGGCGGTCTCGCCGAACATCTGGACGCGGACCCGTCGTTGATCCGGATCGTCTGGGCGGTGCTCATCTTCCTGACCGGTGGCCTGGCGCTCCTCGTGTACATCGTGATGGCCATCGTCGTGCCCGAGGGCGAACCGCTCGACGGACTGGCGTCCAGCGGGGCATCGACCACCGCTGCCGACCCGAACCAAGGCGCCGTACCGGGCAGTGCCGATCCGGCGGGCACCGAAACCGCCCGCGTCGCCAGCGCCGGCACCGCCCCCGCTTCCCCGGGCATGGCAGCTCCGACAGCGACCCGGCGGGCCCGCCGCGACCCGGCCCGTCAGGGCCAGGGCGGGTTGATCGGTGGCCTGATCCTCATCCTCCTGGGGGCGGCCTTCCTCGTTCGCCAACTCGTCCCCGCCATCGACTACGGCTCGTGGTGGCCGTTGATCCTCATCGGGCTCGGCGTCATCCTGATCGTCGTGGCGGTCATGCCTGGTCGCCGGGGAGGTTGAGGCCGCGCCGCTACGGATCTGCCGGTCCGGATGCGATCCCGAGAACCGCGCCCATCGCGGCCGTACCGGTTTTGTGTTCCTCTCGCACAAAACTACGATATGCTCGTCGGACCCACAGATCACCGGGTGATTCACATCGGACGGCCGTCGCGGCCGGCACAGGAGGGCTCTGGTCATGAGCGAGGACTTCTTCGCGGACGTTACGGGGCCGATCCCGTTCGGCGGCCTCGAATTAGACGAGCCGCTCGCCTACAAGGTCTACCAGCCGGACCGACTCGTCCTGGGCAAGCGCATGGAGGACCACCTCCGGGTCGGCGTGTGCTTCTGGCATTCGTTCGCCTGGCCGGGCACGGACATGTTCGGGGCCGGAACGCTCGATCGCCCGTGGATCACGACGTCGGCTGATCCCATGGCGGCGGCCAGGGCGAAACTGGCGGCGGCGTTCGAGTTCTTCACCAAGCTCGGTGTCCCCTACTACTGCTTCCACGACCGCGATGTCGCGCCCGACGGCGCGTCGTTCGCGGAGACCAGAGCCAACCTCGACGCCATCGCGGACGATGCGGCCGAGTACCAGGAACGGACCGGTGTCCGACTCCTCTGGGGGACCGCCAACCTGTTCACCCATCCTCGGTTCGCCGCCGGCGCCGCGACGAATCCGGACCCCGAGGTCTTTGCCTTCGCGGCCGCGCAGGTCAAGAACATGCTCGAGATCACCCAGCGCCTCGGTGGGACGAACTATGTCCTGTGGGGCGGCCGGGAAGGGTACGACACCCTCCTCAACACGGACCTTCGGCGCGAGGGCCAGCAGCTCGCCCGGTTCCTCCATCTGGTCGCCGAGCACAAGCACAAGATCGGGTTCAAGGGGCAACTTCTCATCGAACCCAAGCCGATGGAGCCGACGAAGCACCAGTACGACTTCGACACCGCGACCGTTCACGGCTTCCTGGTGGCCAACGGGCTCGATGGCGAGTATCGGGTGAATATCGAGGCGAACCACGCGACGCTGGCCGGCCACAGCTTCCACCATGAGGTCGCGTACGCCGTTGCCCACGGGATCCTCGGGAGTATCGATGCGAATCGCGGCGATCCGCAGAACGGCTGGGACACCGATCAGTTCCCGAATTCGGTCGAGGATCTGGCCCTGCCGCTGTACGAGATCCTCAAGGCCGGCGGGTTCACCGAAGGCGGCTTCAACTTCGATGCCAAGTTGCGTCGGCAGAGCCTGCACCGAACGGATCTGTTCCACGCGCACATCGGCGGGATCGACACGCTCGCTCGGGCGCTTCTCGTCGCGGCGGACATGCTCGAGCGCGGCACGTTGTCGACCCTCGTCGAGGCGCGTTACGCGGGCTGGAGTGGCGAACTCGGGAGCGCGATCCTGAGCGGTTCGGAGACGCTGGCGTCCCTTGAGGCACGGGTCGCCACCGGCGAGATCGACCCGCGGCCGGTGTCCGGGGAGCAGGAACGCCTCGAGGGACTCGTCAACCAGCGGATCTGGGCCGCCGATCGCGACGCGCAAGGCTGAAGCGGATGAGCGTCGTGCTCGGCATCGACGTTTCGACCACGGCCACGAAGGCCGTCCTCGTCGGCGAGGACGGCTCCGTCGTCGGCATCGCAGCCTCGGAGTATGGGTACGACCAGCCTCGGCCTCTGTGGAGCGAGCAGGACCCTGCCCTGTGGTGGGACGCGGCGGTCGACGCCATCGGTCTGGTCCTCCGCTCGTCCGGTACCGACCCGTCGACCGTCGCTGCGATCGGTCTGACGGGACAGATGCATGGGCTCGTCCTGCTCGATTCAAGCGACCGCATCCTCCGACCGGCCATCCTGTGGAATGACCAGCGGACCGCGGCCGAGTGCGATGCCATCCGGGCGGCGGTCGGGCCTGAGCGGCTCATCGAACTCACGGGCAACGACGCCCTGACCGGCTTCACCGCGCCGAAGCTTGTCTGGGTCCGCGATCACGAGCCGGACGTCTGGCAGCGGACCGCCCACGTCCTCCTCCCGAAGGACTACGTTCGCCTGCGACTGACCGGGGAACACGCCCTGGACAAGGCCGACGGCGCCGGTACCCTGCTGTTCGACCTGGCCGCCAGGGACTGGTCACCCGAGGTGCTGGCGGCCCTGCAGATCGATCCGGCCTGGATGCCGCCGACCTTCGAGGGTCCGGAGATCACCGGCACGGTGAGTCGTGCCGCCGAAGCAGTGACGGGCCTGCGCGCCGGGACCCCGGTCGTCGCGGGCGGCGGCGACCAGTCGGCCAATGCTGTCGGTGTCGGTGCGACGGTCGAAGGGACCGTGGCGTTGTCGCTCGGGACATCGGGCGTCGTCTTCGCAACGACGAACCAGCCGATCCGCGACCCGGCTGGACAGGTCCACGCTTTCTGCCACGCCATCCCGGATCGATGGCATCTCATGACGGTCATGCTGTCCGCGGCCGGAAGCCTTCGCTGGTTCCGCGACGCACTGGCGCCCGGGGTCGAGTTCGCAGACCTCGTCGCTCCCGCCGCCGAAATCCCGCCCGGGAGCGACGGCCTGCTCTTCCTCCCCTACCTCACCGGCGAGCGCAGTCCACATCCCGATCCATTGGCCCGCGGGGCATTCGTCGGGCTGACCGCGACGCACGATCGCCGGCACCTGACCCGGGCGGTGCTCGAAGGCGTCGCCTTCGGACTTCGCGACGGCCTCGATCAGATGATCGGCGCTGGCATGGCGGCACCGACCCAGGTCCGGGCATCCGGTGGCGGGATCGTCAGCCCGTTGTGGCGGCAGATCCTGGCCGACGTCCTCCGCGCCGAGGTGGCCACGGTCAACACGTCGGAGGGAGCGGCCTACGGTGCCGGGCTGCTGGCCACGGTCGCTGCCGGCTGGTTCACCACGGTACAGGGCGCGACGAGCGCGCTCGTCGTTGCCACACCCGTCGCCGACCCGGGACCCGATGCGGCTCGATACGCGGACATCCACGATACGTACGGCCGACTCTATCCGGCCCTCGCTCCGATCTTCCCTCGACTCTGATCCGCGTCGAGCGTCAGCCGCGGAGCTCGATCGCGGCCTTGTCCGTATCGGTGACCTCGTCCGGCTTCTTGCCAAGGATGATCATCCCCAGGACGTCGTCCGCCGTGACGTCACTCTTGCGCACGGTGTCGACGACCTCGCCGTGATACATCACGCTGATCCGGTCCGACAGGTCGAAGACATCGTGGATGTCGTGGCTGATCAGGAAGATCCCGATGCCCTCGTCCTTGAGTTGGCGCACCAGATTGCGAACCTGAGCGGTCTCGGCGGGGCCGAGCGCAGCCGTGGGTTCGTCCATGATCAGGATCCGGGCGTTGAAGTAGACGGCCCGCGCGATCGCGACTGCCTGACGCTGGCCGCCGGACAGCGATTTCACCGCCATCTTGAAGTTCGTGAAGTTGGGGTTGAGCCGGCCCATGACCTTTCGCGTCTCCGCCTCCATCGCGGTGTCGTCCAGGCTCCCGAGGCGGGTCGTCTTCTCCCGGCCCAGGAAGAGGTTCCCCGGCGTGTCGATGTTGTCGGCGAGAGCGAGGGTCTGGTAGATGGTCTCGATGTTGTAGTGCTTCGCGTCGCGCGGGTTGGAGATGGTCACCGGCTTCCCGTTGATGCTGATATTCCCGCTATCGGCCGGGTGCGCGCCGGACAGGACACGCATCAGGGTGGACTTGCCGGCCCCATTCCCGCCGACGAGACCGATGACCTCACCGGCATTGAGGTCGATGGTCACATCCTTGACCGCGTGGACGCCGCCGAACGCGACGCTGATATTGCGCATCTCGACCAGCGGAGCGCTCGTCTCGACCGTCATCGTCATGCCTCCTTGCCGCTCAGGATCCGCGCCGGCGGTTGAAGGTGTCAAAGCCGACCGCAACGACCAGCACGATTCCGGCCACGACGTTCTGACCGGGAGAGTTGACGCCCATGAAGCTCAGTCCATAAGCGAGTGACTGCATCACGAAGGCACCGATGACCGCACCGGGGATCGTGCCGATGCCCCCGGAGAACGACGTCCCACCGACGACCGCCGCCGCGATCACATACAGCTCGTAGCTGACGCCGATGTCAAGGGTGGACCCATTCAGCCGGGCCGACGCGATGGCAGCGGCGAGCGCGCACAGGATCCCCATCACGACGTAGGTCTTGAGGATCGTCCACTTCGTGTTGATGCCGGCGAGCTCGGCGGCGTCAGGATTGCCACCGTACGCGTAGACGTATCGCCCGAACCTGCGGCGCGTGGCCATCCAGGTCATGACGAGGGTCACGCCCAGCAACAGGATGATCGGGAACGGGATCCCGGTCGGGACGTTCCAGCCACCTTCTGGTCTCGGGCCCCAGTTCTGTTCTGTCGCGATGCGGTTCGCGAGACCCTCCGGCCACAGGGCGGCATTGGCGAATGCGGCGACCCCGACCAGGGCAAGGCACCCGACGACGCCGATCAGGACCTCGGCCCACATCGGCCTGACCGGGAACTCGAATCGGCGACGTTGACGCCGGCCGTTGAAGAGAAGCCAGATGATGGCGATACATCCCACGATCGCGAGGGCCCACGTCAGCGTGCCCCCGAGCGAGCCCTGCGCCCCGCCGCCGATGAGCTGGAAGATCGGGTCGAGCCCCGACACAGATGCACCGCTGGAGAGATACCAGACAGCCCCTCGGATCGACAACAACCCGCCGAGGGTGACGATGAACGACGGCACCCCGACGTAGGCGATGATGAACCCCTGGAGGGCGCCGATCAGCGCTCCGAGGAGGATGCCGAGACCGAGGGCGATGAGCCATCGGAACGGGAAATCCGCCCCCATGCCGAGGATGTTCGGCATCCAGTCGGTCATCAGGATGGCGTAGGTCATGGCGATGACCCCGACCAGCGAACCGACGGAAAGGTCGATGTTCCGCGACACGATGACCAGGACCATCCCGGTCGCGATGATGGCGATGCCGGTCGCCTGCACCGCCAGAGTGATCATGTTGTTCGGCTGGAAGAACTTGCCCCCGCTCAGGATGTTGAATGTGAGCAGGATCGCCGCGAGGGCGATCAGCATCCCGAACAGTCGGAGATCGATCTCTGTCGCGGCCAACAAACCGCGGACCGACGTCCGCTTGGGGGCCTGCGTCTGACCTGGAACGGCGCCTGCCGCGTTCGTCACGTCAATCCTCCGGCCACGTGGATCCGATCACTGTCCCAGATACTGAGCGACCTGCGGGTCCGTGGGGCCCGCAGGTCGCAGATTACTCGGTTGCTATCGGCGACTTACTGGCAAGCGGTCGGCGCCGACGCGGCGTCGACACCCTTGCACAGCTCTTCCTTGGTGATCTGCCCGCCGTCAACCGCCACCTGGAGGTTGTCCGCGGTGAGCGGGGTCGGCTGGAGGATAAAGGACGAAACGCTCGTCCCGTCCGGGGTCGTGAACGGCTGGGCCGACAGACCGGCGACCGGAGCGACCGAAGCGTCGATCAGGCCGCTCGGAAGCGTGAGGCTGGCCATGGCCGTGCCATTGCACAGTGCGAGGGCTGCGGCGCCGGCCGCCTTGCCCAGCTCATTGGCGTTCTTCCAGACGTCGACGTACTGCTTGCCCAGGGCGACGTTGTTCAGGTTGGCGGTGTCGCCATCCTGGCCGCTCAGGGGCGGGAAGCCGTAGCTCTTGGCGGTGAGGGCACCAACGACACCGAGCGCGGTGCTGTCGTTCTCCGCGAGGATCGCGTCGATCTTCGTGCCGTCGGCGACGGCCTTGTCGATGATCGCTTCCATGTTGGACTGCGCCTTCTCGGTCTTCCAGGCGTCGGTGAACGTCCCATCAGGTCCGTTGAGGAGGACGATGTCGCCGGAGGCGACCTTGTCCTTCAGGCCGGCGTCGTCCCAGCCCTGCGGCAGGAACGTGGACGCATTCGGGTCGCCCGGGTCGCCCTTGATCAGGACGTAGTTGCCCTTCGGGACCTTGGCGATGACCGCGTCAGCCTCGGCCTTGCCGACGGCGACGTTGTCGAAGGTGATGTAGAGGATGGTCGGATCTTCGATCAAGCGGTCGTAGGCGATGACCGGGATGCCCGCATCCTTGGCCTTCTGGACCGCCGGCAGGATGGCCTTGTTGTCCTGCGCAAGCAGGACCAGGACCTTCGCGCCCTGCGAGATCAGGGTGTCGACGTCGGTGAGCTGCTGCTCAGCACTGAGGTTCGCGTCGGCGCTGATGTACTTGCCGCCAGCGTCCTCGACCGTGGCCTTCAGGTTGGGCTCGTCGTGTGCGGCCCAGCGCGGCTGCTGGAAGTTGTTCCACGAGACACCGACCGTGCAACCGGCCCCGGACGCGGTCGACGCCGCAGCCGATGGCGCGGTGCTCGAGCCGCCGCTGCTACACGCAGCGAGCAAGATGACGGCGCTCGCAGAGAGCGCAGTCAACCTCTTGATGGACATGCTCAGTACTCCTCCATACGTTCAAACGAGACGACCCCGGCTCCCCCCGGGGGCAACATAGGCTACCACCCCCGCAATGTCTATCGTGGGCTCCTCCTTCTGCTGCTGAATTCCGTCAGGCGGTTGCCAGCGCAGCATCGGGCGTGCGCGAGCGCAGCCATGCCGCAGGGTCGGCGAGTAGTGGGTCGAAGGCCAGCTCGGCGGCTCCAAGGAGCTGGGCGGTCCATCCGAGGTCGGCCGGGACGATCGAGACGGCGCGGCGGGATGGCGCGATCGCCCTGCGGTCGAGCTCAGCCTCGAGCGCGGGCCGCACGTGGGGCTCGATCTCGGCCAGCCGGCCGCCGAGCACGATCAACCCCGGATTGAAGACGTTGATCAGGCCGGCCAGGCCGATCCCCAGCCAGCGTCCCGTCTCGGCCAGGGCATCGATGACCTCCGGTATTCCGGCCTCCGCGTCGCGGACCAGTGCGTCGAACGCTCCCAGGCTGTCGTCGACCGGGCGACCGGCCCGACGCTGGATCGCTCGCGTGCCCACCTTCGTTTCCCAGCAGCCGGTCGATCCGCAGGAGCATGGGTCACCGTCCGGATCCACCGGCAGGTGCCCGATCTCGCCGCTGTAGCCCTCGATCCCGGTGAGCGGTCGTCCTCCGACGATCAGGCCACCCCCGACCCCGACGGAGCCCCAGACGACGATCGAATCGTCCACGCCGCGCCCGACGCCACGGCGTGACTCGGCCAGGGCGGCCAGATCCGCCTCGTTGGCGACCGTGACCGGGACCTCAGGCCCGAGGATGTCGCTCAGGCGAGCCCCGAGGGGCGCATCGTGCCAGCCCAGGTTCGGTGCCATGGCGACCATCCCGTCGCGCCGGCGGACGAGCCCGACGACCGCGACGCCGACGCCGACGATCTGGCGCTCCCGTCCAGCCCGATCGAGCAGTGGTGCGGCAAGGCCCGCCAGCGCGTCGACGACGTCATCCAGACTCGAACGGTCCGCACGCAGATCGATCCGGGCGGTGTCGAGGACCTCGCCGCCCAGGCCGACGATCGCCGCGTCGAGGGACTCAACGGCCACGTCGAGCGCCAGGGTGACCGCCCCGTAGGGCTCCGGGCGCACCAGCGCTGATGGCCGGCCGGGCGTTCCGTCAAGAACGGATGTCGTCTCGCTGACGAAGCCGGAGGCGGCAAGTTCGCCGATCAGCGACCGGATCGCGCTCCTGGTCAGCCCCGTCCGCGCGACCAATTCGGATCGAGACAACGGACCACTCCGGTGGAGTTCCGTGACGATCGTACTCAGGTTCGCGCGGCGGATCGTTCCGCTGCGTTGCCCGGACACGCCGCGAAGGACCATCTCCAATGGTTTGTTGTCCTCTCTTCCAAACGCTCGTGTGAGACTCTATGAGGGACGCTTGGTTGTCAAGAGCCGAAACGCACAAACGCCGCCCGCGAACAGCGGGATGGATCGACCGACGGAGGAACAACGACATGCAGTCACTCGACGGGCGAGTCGCCCTGATCACCGGAGCGAGCCGCGGGATCGGCGCGAGCATCGCCCACGCACTCGACGAGGTGGGTGTCCACCTGGGGCTGGCGTCCCGAAGCGGTGACGATCTCGGGATCGGGGACGCCGTCGCCCAGCCATGCGACGTCCGCGACCCGGCGTCGGTCGAAGCGATGGTGGCCGCCACGATCGCGCGTTTCGGTCGCCTGGACATCCTCGTCGTCAATGCCGGGGTCGGCGCCTACGGGCCGTTCCTGGACCTGCCGATGGACCAGCTTGAGGAGATGATCGATATCAACGTCAAGGGGGCGATCTATACCATCCGCGCCGCACTCCCCCACCTCGTCCGCAGCGAGGCGGCGGACATCGTCATGATCGCCAGCGAGGCCGGTCGACGCGGCCTCCCCCTCGAAGCGGTCTACTGCTCATCGAAGTTCGCCCAGGTCGGCCTGACCCGGGCCCTCGACCACGAACTGCGGGAGCAGGGCGTGCGCTGCACCAACGTCTGCCCGGGTGGCGTGGCGACGGACTTCGCGATGGGCCGCGGCCGGACCCCCGACATGCCCGCCCTGGCCGGGATGATGGATCCCGAAGACGTCGCCGAGACCGTGATGTTCGTCCTGACCCGGCCGCGGACCTTCCGGATGCTGGAACTCGCCCAGCGACCGGTCACCGAAACCTCGTGGGGCTGAGCGAACCATGACCGTCCTGCGGATGGGGATCCTGTCCACGGCCGATATCGCGATCAGCAAGGTCATCCCGGGGATGCAGAAGGCTCCTCGCGTCGAGGTCTTCGCGATCGCCTCTCGCGATCCGGTCGTGGCCCGTCGGGTGGCCGACCGGCTCGGCATCGAACGATCGCACGGCTCGTACGAGTCGCTGCTGGCCGATCCGGAGGTCGATGCCGTCTACATCCCGTTGCCCAACCACCTCCATGCCGAGTGGACGATCGCCGCCGCGCGCGCCGGCAAGCACGTGCTGTGCGAGAAGCCGCTGGCAATGACTGCCGTGGACGCCCAGCGGATGGTCGATGCCTGCGAGGCCGAAGGTGTCCAGCTGATGGAGGCGTTCATGTATCGCCTCCATCCGTCGTGGGATGCTGCTCGAGGGTTGCTGGCCTCCGGCCGGATCGGACGCCTCGTGGCCGTCGATAGCTGGTTCTCGTACTTCAACGACGACGCCGACAACATCCGGAACATCGCCGCGTTCGGTGGCGGCGCCCTGTACGACGTCGGCAGCTACAACGTGAACCTGTCGCGGATGCTGTTCGGGAGCGAGCCGATCGACGTCAAGGCGGTCGTCACCCGCGACCCATCCAGTGGCGTCGACATCGTCACCAGTGCCATGCTGACGTTCCCGGACGGCGTCGCGACGTTCACCTGCTCGACCCGGATGGAGAGTGACCAGCGGGTCGACATCTATGGGACGACTGGCCGGATCTCGATCCAGATCCCGTTCAATATCCCGCCCGACCGGCCGACCAGGATCTCGATCGTGGCTGGCGGCGACCCGCCCGTCGCCCCAGGTATCGAGGTCCTGACCTTCCCGACCGCCGATCCCTATACCGTCGAGGCCGACCGGTTCGCGGCGGCGATCCTCGACGGCAGGCGGGTCCCGACCCCACCCCAGGATGCCGTGGCGAACCTGCGGGTCATCGAACGGATCTTCACGGCGGGCGACGGCGCGTAGGCTCCAAGCGCACCCCGGGTCGGGCGCACCGGGACGTCGCAGGCCCGCGCCGACCGACGGTTCGAGCGGGTCTGCGGCACAATGCCCGGCGTGACGGACCCATTCCCCGCGACGCGCGCCACGGCCACCGACGGGGTGCGCCGGGCGCCCAGGGTCGTCTGGCTCGTCCTGGCCATCGCGGTCGTGGTCATCGGGGGCAGCCTGATCGCGGTCGGCGCCGGCGTGATCGCAAACGGGGGGTCGGCGATGGATCCCCCGCGGTTCATCGATGAGACGACCGCGTCAGGTGTCGCCCAGAAGTATCTCGGGGACTTCGACTACTACGTCGGTGGCGGCGTCGCCGTCCTCGACTGCAACGACGACGGCCGGCCGGACCTCTACCTCGCGGGCGGCAGCGGTCAGGCCGCGCTGTATCGCAACGAAAGCACGGTCGGCGGTCCACTCAGGTTCCAGGTCGTGCCTGCCACCACCACCGACATGGATGCGGTGACCGGCGCGTACCCGATCGACATCGACGGTGACGGCAAGACGGATCTGGCGGTGCTCCGGAACGGCGAGAACGTCCTCCTCCGGGGCCTGGGAGACTGCCGGTTCGAGCGTGCCAATGAGGCCTGGCATTTCGACGGCGGCGACGGCTGGACGACCGCCTTCAGTGCCACCTGGGAACAGGGGGCGACCCTCCCGACGCTCGCCGTCGGCGACTACCTGCAGCGGCCGGCGGCCGCGGACGGGATCGAGCGCTGTGCCGGCAACGTTCTGATCCGTCCGGCCTCCACCGGGAACGGCTATGGCCCTCCGGTGCCCCTGTCGCCCAGTTGGTGCGACCTGTCGATGCTGTTCAGCGATTGGAGCCACTCCGGACAGACCGACCTGCGGATCTCGAACGATCGCCACTATTACCGCGACAACAGTGGTGGCGAGGAGCAGTTGTGGCAGATCCTCCCCGGACAGCCGCCGCGGCTGTACACGGAGGCCGACGGCTGGAAGCCCGTCAAGATCTGGGGCATGGGTATCGCGAGCCAGGACCTGAACGGGGACGGACGTCCGGAGATCTTCCTCACCAGCCAGAACGACAACAAGCTCCAGACGCTCTCGAGCGGTGCGACCGGCCCGACCTATCAGGACATCGCCCTGCGCGATGGCGTGACCGCGAATCGACCGTTCGTCGGTGACACGACCCTCGGGTCCACCGGTTGGCACCCGGAGTTCGAGGACGTGAACAACGACACGTACATGGACCTGTACATCTCGAAGGGGAACGTCGAGGCGATGCCCGACTTCGCCGCCAGGGACCCCAGCAACCTGTTCCTGGGCCAGGCCGACGGTTCGTTCGTCGAGGTGGCCCAGCAGGCCGGGATCGTCGACTTCGAACGCGGCCGCGGTGCGGCCCTGGTCGACCTCAACATGGACGGGATGGTGGATCTCGTCGAGGTGAAGCGGATGTCGGACGTCAAGCTCTGGCGCGATGTCGGTTGGGGCGATGCCGCCGCACCGGCGGCGATGGGTGGCTGGATCGGCCTCCGACTCGTCCAGCCGGGACCGAATCGTGACGCCATCGGATCGTGGATCCAGGTCAAGACGGGGGATCGCGTCGTCGTGCGCGAGGTGACGATCGGCGGTGGTCACGCCGGCGGCCAGCTCGGCTGGATCCATTTTGGGCTCGGTCCTGCCTCGACCGCCCAGGTTCGCGTGCAGTGGCCCGATGGATCGTTCGGGCCCTGGCAGGACATCGCCGCCAACGAGTACGCGATCGTGTCGCGGGACCCCGCCGTCGATCGTGCCCTGGGTCCCGCGACCGTGAGCGCGACCCGACGGACGGCATCGCAGGCGGTCCACCTGGCCGAAGTCGAGCTGCCGGAGTTCGGCCTGCCGGAGATCCGGCCCGAACTGCCGACCGCGACGTACGCGGCGAGGGTGGAGGCCCTGCGCGCCCGGGCGGAGGAGCGTGGCTACGACCATCTCCTCGTCTACGCGGATCGCGAGCACAGTGCGAACCTGTCGTTCCTGTCCGGGTTCGATCCCCGGTTCGAGGAGGCGCTGCTCGTGCTTGGCTGGACGGGCCGGCCGGGCCTGCTCGTGGGCAATGAGTGCTGGGGGATGGCCGACGCCGCCCCGCTGCCGATGGAGCGATACCGGTTCCAGGACTTCAGCCTGCCGGGTCAGCCGCGGGACCGATCCCGACCCCTTCAGGAGATCCTCGGCGACCAGGGCATCGAACGCGGCAGCCGAGTCGGGGTCATCGGCTGGAAGACCTACGCGACGCGGGCCACGATGGAGGCGCCGGCCTTCATCGTCGATGCACTCCGCGAGCTCGTCGGCGGCACGGGCCTGGTCGAGAATGCCGGCGATCTCATGATCGACGCCGCCGACGGTCTTCGGGTCATCAACGATGTCGACCAGTTGGCCGCATTCGAATTCGCATCGTGCCAGACCTCGTCAGGGGTGTCCCGATTGCTCCGGGACCTGCGACCGGGGATGCGCGAGTCGGAGGCCGTGCGATGGCTCGGCTGGGACGGGACACCGCTGTCGTGCCATCTGATGCTGACGGCGGGGCCGCGGGCCGCGCTCGGCCTGCTCAGCCCCGGGGATCGGGTCATCGAGCGCGGGGACCCCTTCACCGTGGCGTTCGGGATCTGGGGTGCCCTGACCTGTCGCGCCGGCTTCGTGGTCGAGGAGGCGGCCGAGATGCCGCCACCGATCCGCGACTATGTCGACCGACTCGTGGGTCCGTATTTCAGCGCGGTCGCCGACTGGTACGAGGCACTCCATATCGGGCAGACGGGTGGGGCGCTCCAGGCGATCATCGACCGCCACCTTGGCGATCCGTTCTTCGGGATCTTCCTCAACCCCGGACACCAGCTCCATCTGGACGAGTGGGTCAATTCGCCCGTGGGACCGGGCTCCGCGATCGAGTTGCGGTCCGGGATGGCCCTCCAGGTCGACATCATCCCGGCGACCGGCACGCCCTACTTCACGACCAACATCGAGGACGGGATCGCGCTGGCCGACGAGACGCTCCGGGCGCTACTCGCAGTTCGCTATCCAGGGGCATGGGCTCGCATCGAGGCCCGGCGGCGGTTCATGGCCAAGGTCCTCGGGATCGAGTTGCATCCGGACGTCCTGCCATTCTCGAACATCCCGGCGTGCCTGCCGCCGTTCCTGCTCCGCCCGAACCTGGTCGTGACCCTGGCCTGATGGCCGTCACGTAGGATGGGCGGGTGGACTCGTTCGCCGACCCGAACATCACCATCCTGGCCGGCGTGGGCGTGGCGGCGGGCCTGTTCGTCCTGGCCCGGGGCATGGCCGGCTACCGCGGACTCGTCCGCGTGTCGGGGATCTCCACATCGAGGATCGGGTCACTGGCGGCCGGCGAGGTCCGGGTCAGCGGTGTCATCGAGCCGGCCGAGATGACCCTCGTGTCGCTCCTCCAGAGCATGCCGTGCGTGTACTACCGCTCGACGATCGATGCTCGCTTCGAGGGCCTGGGGGACAACCCCGCCTACGCGGAAGAACGATCGATCGGCTTTCGGATCCGCGACGAGACGGGCAGCCTCCGCGTGTTCCCGCGTGGCGCCCGGTTCGATGCCCCGGTCCGCTACGAGGCGGAGACGAGCATCAGCGGCGATGAACCGACGGGCCTGGCCATCCGGCGCGGGGGCTCGACCCAGGTCGGCGAACTCGATCGCGACCTGGCGATCGCCGCGCTGCTCCGGGTCCACGACGAAGCGCCCCCGGACTTCGGCCTGTCCTCCAGGGAACGGCACGACCGGCACCACTACCGGGAGTCTCGCCTGGAGCCCGGCGATGCCGTCACCATCATCGGGCGGGCCCTCCCCTTCTCCGACCTGGCCGATCCGACCTCGGCCGACATCGGTTCCGGGTCCGACCCTCTCCTGGACGACCCGGAGATCGCCGCGGACCTGGCGGCCGCCCGCGCGGCGGGCACGCTGGCCCGGGATGCCGAAACTGCCTGGGGGAACGCGGCGATCCCGGGGTTCGGCATCGGCCGGCCGGTCACCGCACCCGTCATCGACCCGTCTGCCCGCCCGATGTCGTTGGCCACCCCGGCTCAGGCGGCCGAAGCCGAACGGACATTCGAGATCGAACCCGAAACGCTGGTCGTGGCGGCGTCCGCCGAGGTGCCCCTCCTGATCGCCCACGGGGCTCCCGGTGCGGTCGTCGGGCGCAGCCAGACGACCTTCCTCGTCGGGCTGCTCGGGGCGGTGCTCGCGATCGCCTCTGCGATGGTCCTCGCCCTCAGCCTGAGCGAACGGATGGCGGCGTGAGCCCGGCTGGGGTCGCTGCGATCTTCGCCGTCAGCCTGGTGGTGGTCGTCGTCGGCTATGTCGCGCTGGTCACCTACAACGCCGTCGTCGATCTCCGGCAGCGGATCGACAAGGCCTGGTCGAATATCGGCGTCGTCCTCCGCCAGCGCCATGACCAGCTTCCGAACCTGGTCGCCGCCGTCCGGGACCTGATGGCCTACGAGCGCGACGTCCTGGTCCGGGTCACCGAGGCCCGGGCGGCCTACGCGCCGAATGCGCCGATCCACGACCAGGCGGCGACGTCCGAGGCGACCACGGCCGCCGTCCGCTCGCTCTTCGCCGTGGTCGAGCGCTATCCGGAGATCAAGTCGGCGGCCAATGTCCTGGACCTGCAGGACGAGATCGAGCGGCTGGAAGGCATGATCGCGGACCGGCGGGAGCTCTACAACGACCAGGTCTACCGCTACAACACGCGGATCATCCAGCTGCCGGGATTGCTCCTGGCACCCGTGTTCGGCTGGCAGGCACGCGAATTCTTCGCCGCGGACGCCGCAGACCTGGCCCGCCCGGACACGGACCTCCGGTCCCCCGGATGACCGGCGACCGACCGGACGACGACGAGCCGGCGCCACGCCCCCGGCAGCTCTGGCTCGTGCGCCACGGGGAGACCGAATGGGCCCGCACCGGGCGCCACACCGGCCGGACGGATGTGCCGTTGACCGAGATCGGACGGGCGCAGGCACGGGCCCTCGGCGATCGGTTGTCCGGGCACGCCTTCGCGGAGATCCTGAGCAGTCCGTTGCTGCGTGCACGGGATACCGCGGCCATCGCGGTCCCGACAGCGGACGTGGTGGCCGATCCGGATCTCCAGGAGTGGGATTACGGTGACCTGGAAGGGCTGACCACGGCTGAGATCCGACAGCGCCACCCGGATTGGGCGATCTGGCGTGGACCGTGGCCCGGTGGCGAGACCATCGACGAGGTCGGTGCTCGGGCCGACCGGGTCCTCGCACGGATCGACAAGGTCGACGGCGACGTGCTCGTGTTCGCGCATGGACACCTGCTGCGGATCCTGGCGGCGCGCTGGCTCGACCTGCCGCCGACGTCGGGCGGCATGTTCGCGCTGGGCACGGCGACGATATCCATCCTGGGATGGGACCGGGCCGAACGAGTCGTCGAGACCTGGAACGTGACCTGCGACCGACCGGTGGGGACGACCGAGGAGCCGGAATCACGGGTCCGGCTACACTTCGGCGATGGTCAGGTCTGAGGCGGGTTTCGTCCGCGCGCGGTTTCGCGACTCTGAGCGGTTTCGCGACTCCGAACCGATGTGACTAGCCGGTCGGTCACGTTCGGGGCCAGCCAGTATCCGCTGATCCTGCCGAACATCCGCGATCCCCGCCTCCACGTCGCGGCGGTCATCATCACCATCCATATCCTCGGGCAGGTCGGCCTGGGTTTCGAGGTCAGCGTGCCGCAGATCCTCGCGGCCATCCTGACCTGCGCCGTCATCGAGGTCGCGATCACCTTTCGCCAGACCCGGTCGTTCGTGTGGCCCGCCAGTGCGATGCTCACCGGCAGCGGCGTCGCGCTCATCCTGCGGGTGGTGGGAACGCCTCTCGATGACCACTGGACCACCTATGGGTGGTACGTGTTCGCTGGGGTCGCGGGCTTCTCACTCCTGACCAAATATCTCATCCGCTACCGCGGCTCCCACGTCTTCAACCCGTCCAACCTCGGACTGGTCGTCGCGTTCGTCGTCCTCGGCAGTTCACGGGTCGAGCCACTGGATTTCTGGTGGGCCCCGCTGAGCGACCCCTGGATGATCGCCGCGTATGCCTGGATCATCACCGGCGGCCTGCTCATCACCAGGCGCCTGCACCTCCTGGCCCTGGCGGCGACGTTCTGGGTCGCGCTCGCGATCGGGGTCGGGATCCTGGCGGGCTCGGGCCATTGCATGACCGCCCGCTGGGCGTTCGCCCCGGTCTGCGGGTTCGACTTCTGGCGGGTGATCATCATCTCACCGGAGGTCCTGATCTTCCTGTTCTTCATGATCACGGACCCGAAGACCGTCCCGGCCGGGCGCGTCGGCCGGATCGTGTTCGGCATCCTCGTCGCCGTCGCCAGCACGCTCCTGATGGCACCGCAGACCGACGAGTACGGCGCCAAGGTCGGGCTGCTGGCCGGCCTGATCGTCGTGTGCGCCGCTCGGCCGATCCTGGACCGGCTGCTGCCCGAACCTCGATCCGCAGCGGACGACATCCGTCGGTTCGCCACCGGATGGACGATCGGCCGGGCAAGCGCTGGCGCCGGGGCCGGCATCGTCCGCGCAGCGCTGCGGGTCGGCATCGTCGGCGCCGCCGTGCTGATGGTCGGTGTCGGCATCGTCGCGGCCGGTACCCCGGCCCGCGGTGTCGCCGCCGTCGACACCGCCGCGATCCTCGAGCGCGTCCCGCACAACCTCGATCCGTCGACGTTCCCGACCATCACCGTCGACCAGGGTGTCGCCGACTGGGACCATGAGATCGCGGGTCCGGGGATGCAGGCGATCGTGCTCACGCTGGCCGAGAACCTCGAGCTGGAGAACCAGGCGTTGCTTCGGCACGATCCGCAGATCCTGACCGCGGTCGATCACGGCGACCGCCTGGCGGAGATGCAGGATCGACTTCAACGGGCCATCGAGACCGGCACCACCGTCATCGCCCGCTACCAGTTCGATTCGATGGACGTTTCCCTGCTCGTCCCGTTCGGGAAGCAGGATGGCCTCAGCCTCGGATTCGCCTCCAAGGGAACGCTGACCCAGGAGACCTACGACGCATCGGGAACGCTCCAGTCGAGCCGGAAGATCCCGTTCGATCTCACCTTCGCGTTGCGCCGCGCCACCGGGGATCGCTGGCTCAATGTCGCGGTCCTGCCACCGGGGTCCGGCGGCTGAACGGCCCGGCGTCCGGTTGTGCGCCATACTGGTCCGGCACGCTCGAAGTACGACAGGAGATGGCCACCATGGCACGTGACGAAGAGCGCCTGACCCGCTCCCAGGAAGCCCCGATCGTGGGCAGCTTGCCCGACGCCCCCGGGATCAACGTGGCGATGCGATTGACGCCTGGTCTCGGCACCCATCTGCGGGGCCTGGCCGACGAACTGCTGGTCAAGGACTTTCCGGGCGCCACGCTCGAACGCGCCGAGCGGGAGATGCTCGCGACCGCGGTGTCGGCGGCCAACGACTGTTTCTTCTGCATGGATTCGCATGGCGCGTTCGCGACGGCCCTGCTCGAACGGACCGGCGCGACCGAGCGAACCCCCCTCATCGACGTGATCAAGGTCGGCTCGTCGGAGGGGTTCGACGCCAAGATGCGTGCGCTCCTTCATGTCGCGCGAACCGTGCAGCGAGAACCGCGCGATCTGACCACGGACGATGTGGCTGCCGCCGTCGACGCGGGCGCGACCGATGCCGATGTCCAGCTCGCGGTGCTGATCGCGGCGGCCTTCTCGATGTATAACCGGATGGTCGATGGGCTCCGCGCCCAGACGGCACCGAGCCCCGAGGCCTATCGTGCGCGCGCCGGCGAGATCGCCGAACGCGGCTACAGCCAGCCTCCGGTCCCGACCGCCGCGCGCTGACGGGATCCGCGCTCGATCGCTTGGGATGTCCGCTCGGTCGAGCGTATGCGTCGTCGAGCTTAGGCGTCGCCGGCTGACAGGCCGGCCAGCACGCCGTCCCGGCGGGGCTGTGGCAGATCCGGCTCTTCGGGAGCGTCCGACCGGCGGCGTTCAAGCTCCTGGTCGATCTGCTCCATGAGGCGGTCGGTGCTGGTCCGCATCGCCTCATCGATCCAGCCCGCCATCTGGTCCATCACGTCCCGCTCTTTCGGGGTCGCGGGCGGCGCGAACCGTTCGTGGATGATGGTCCCTCCCGGCGTCGGCTCGAACTCCGTCGTGACCAGGAAGGTGACCGGACCCATCGGCGTGGGGACCGTATTGCGAAAGGTGAAGTAGTCGTGTGGGCGCCAATCGAGCAGCTCCTCGATGCTCACACCCTCGCCGTGCGCGCAGTGGTTCGTGGCGCCCACGCCACGGCGGTTCCCGGGGGCGATCACCTCCACCCCGGTGACCCCGAGCTGCCAGGAGACGCGCCGCCCCGGCGTGGTCACAAATTCCCAGGCGACCTGTGGCGGGGCCGACGTCGGCGCTTCCGCCTCGTAGACGGCCTCATCACGATCGACAAAGACCCGGGTGCGCGCCTCTTCCTCCTGCCAGCGCAGTTCCAGATCGTGGACCCAGACCGACACGTTGCCGATGTGCTCGTACGTCTCGCTGGTCAACCGCATACCGAGTACGGACACGTCCAGATCCATCGCGTCGACGCAGGCCTGGCTGAACAGGGCGTACGCCTCGATCCCTGTGCTCGCAACCACCTCGTTCTTGAGCAGGCGGTGCGCGACGATCACGTCCGTCCCGAGCAGCTCGTCGCGGCCGGCGATGCGCTGTCGCAGGACCGTCCCGTGATGCACGACGAACTTCAAGTTGAGATCCGGGATCCGGACACAGGCATTGCATTCGCACGACGTCGCCTGGCGAACGTCGCGGCGTCGCCGTCGGAAGCCGAAGTAGCACCGCTCGATCGTGTCGAGGAGCAGCGATCCGTCGAGCTTGTCGGTGATCGCGTACATGAACGCCGCATCACCCTCGAGTTTTGCGAGCCGTAGACCGGGTCGCAGGGCACTGACGATGGTCCCCATCAGGTCGGTGAGGATGTCCTGGGCATGATCGAGCTCGACCGCAGCGAGGTAGCCCGTGTACCCGGAGATATCGGCGATCAGAAGACACGCCGGCTCAGTGGCCATCGACGAAGTCTCGCACGGTTCGCGCGACCGGGAATGACGATCCACGAGGAGAAGTTGGCTCCGGCGGTAGGACTCGAACCTACGACCAAGCGGTTAACAGCCGCCCGCTCTACCACTGAGCTACGCCGGAGCGGAGAGGCGCCCGATCGCGGACCTGGCCGGATCGCGGGCGTCGCGGGCGCCCCTGTCGGACGCCGCGCGAAAGGATAGCACGGCATCCTGAAGGTCCGGCCAGATCGAGCGGCCAAGGGTCGTTCATACTCGAGGTCCCATGAGGACGCGCTCCCCGATCATCTCGCCCGGTGCCCTGTCTGCCGAGCTTGGGCGAGACGACGTTCGACTCGTCGATGTCCGCTGGGTCCTGGGGACCCCGGGCGGCGGTCGAGCGGCCTACGACGCCGGTCACCTGCCGGGCGCCATCTTCCTGGATGTGGATATCGATCTTGCTGCCCCCACCGGACCGGGTCGCCATCCCCTGCCGACCCCGGCGGCGTTCCGCGATCGCCTCGAGACCTCCGGGATCGGCAGCGAGGACACGGTCGTCGCGTATGACGACAGCGGCGGCACGATCGCGGCCCGCCTGTGGTGGATGCTCGACGACCTCGGGCACGACCGTGTCGCGGTACTCGATGGCGGGATCCAGGGCTGGCTGGCGGCCGGCCTGCCGATGAGCATCGAAGCAGCGACGCCTCGGCCGCGCGGGCATCTCCACCTCCGCGACCACTGGTCGAACGTCATCGACCGCGACGAGCTCGCCGCGAAGCTTGGATCGGTCGTCCTGCTCGACGCGCGGGCCGGGCCGCGCTACCTCGGGGAGACCGAACCGATCGACCGCGTCCCGGGCCACATCCCGACAGCCATCAACGTGCCGACCGCGGACAGCCTCGATCCCGACGGCCGGATCCTCGGGGCCACCGACGTGACGGCGCGGTTCGCGGCGGCCGGCGCGGACGGGTCGAGGGGCCCGGTCGTGACCTCGTGCGGCAGTGGCGTGAATGCCTGCTTCAACAGCCTCGTGATGCGGCTGGCCGGATTGCCGGATCCGATCCTCTACCCCGGTTCCTACTCCGATTGGACGCAGGCCGGCATGCCCATCGCCACGGGACCGGAGCCGGGTGCGTTCGGGGACCCTGAACCTGGGCAGCCCGGCAACACGTCGACTCGCTGAAGCCCGGAACCCCGATCAGCGCTGGCCGAACGGGAAGACCGGATCGCTCGAGGCCGGGGTGAGTTGGCTATCGTCAACGGCCCAGGTGATGTCGGTATGGACGCCGATGATCCCCGGGACCATGGCCGACAATTGCTCGACCATCCCGGCGGTCGAGTGGCGCTCGACGTGTCCGCTGATGGACGCCACGCCGCCCCGCACCGAGACCTTGAACGTCGTCGGGTCGAGCCACAGGACGTGAAGCAGGACTTCCTCCCGGATCGTCGTCGCCAGTTCCTCGTCGGTGCGGACGTAGGCTCGGACGAGGTCCGCGCGGGTCACGATCCCGACCAGGGTCCCGTCGTCCACGACGGGCAGGCGGTTCACCTTCCGCGAGGTCATCAATGCAGCCGCCTCGCTGATCCGGCTCCGCGACGCGATCGTGACGGCCGGCGACGTCATCGCGTCGGCGGCGGTGATCGCTTCGACCTTCTCGAGCCGCTCGCGGGACTCGCGCGACTCGCCGATGAACCGGGCAAGTCGCCGGTGGCGGATCGCCTCGGCACCCTGCTCCTTCATCAGGAAATCCGCCTCGGAAACGATCCCGAGCAGCGTGCCCTCGGCATCGACCACGGGCAGACCGCTGATCCGGTTGTCGATCAGCAGGATCGCCACCTCCTTGAGGGGCGTCGACGGCAGGACCGAGACCACCGGACTGGTCATCACATCGCGAACGGTCATCATCGGAGCCACCTCACCATCGTCCTGCAGGATCCCTGCGTTCATGTCGTCTTCGTCTAGCGCGGCGCACACTCGCGCCACGATCCAACCATGACTCTCGCCCCATTCGGCACCGGTGCGTAGGGCCATGAGTCACCTTCGGGGCAGCGGGACGGCCCGCCCTGGATGACCCGGTCAGGCGATGGTGATCCCAAAGACGCCCAGCAACGCCACGCCGAGTACCACCACGTTGAGTGCGACGACCACCGCGACCGCACCCCAGGCGAGCACGTTGCCCCACCGGCCGTTGACGTACCTGCCCATCAGGCGGCGGTCGTTGACCAGGAGCACGACGAACACGAGGACGACGGGCAGCAGGATGCCCTGGAGGTACTGGCTGCCGACGATGATCGGGACCAGGGCGCTGTCCGCCACGAGCAGCACCACGATGCCCCCGAGCGCGAGCATGAAGGTGTAGACGCCGAAAAAGATCGGGGCATCCCCGAAGCGCTTGCCGACGCCGCTTTCCCAGCCGAACGCCTCGCAGATCACGAAGGCGGTCGAGATCGGCATGATCGTTGCCGCCAGAACGGACGCCCCGAACAACCCGATCCCGAAGAGCGCTTCGGCCCACGGTCCTGCGACCGGCTCCAGGGCTTGGGCGGCGTCGGCGGCCGAATTGATCGTCGCCCCGCCGGCGACACCGACCGCGGCCGCAGTCGCGACCACGATGAACACCGCGATCAGGTTCGTCCACACCGACCCGACGACGGCATCGGCCTGCTCCAGGCGAAGTTCCTCCTCGCCGATGCCTTTCTCCGCAACTGCGGATTGCAGGTAGAACTGCATGTACGGCGTGATCGTCGTGCCGACGACTGCGACCAGCAGCAGCATGACCGCCGGGTCGAGGGCGAAGGACGGGGACACGAAGGCGTGGACCACGGGCGTCCAGTCCGGGGTGGCCATCACGGCTGCGATCGGATAGGCGAGGAACACGAGCATGACGGCCAGGAAGACCCGCTCGACATTCCGATAGCTGGCGAACAGGACCAGCCCCCAGATCGAGATCGCCACGATGGGGACGGTCAGCCACTTCGGAACACCGAAGATGTCGAGAGCTGCCGCCGCCCCGGCCAGATTCGCGATGGTGTTGGCGATGTTCGCGACCAGCAGGACCACCATCGCGAAGACGGTCCAGCGAACGCCGAACCGCTCGCGGATCAGATCGGACAGGCCCTGGCCGGTGATCACCCCCAGGCGGGCGACCATCTCCTGGACGACGGCGAGGATCACGATCGTGATCGGGAAGATCCACAGGAGGCTGAGCCCCGTCTCCGCGCCCATCACCGAGTACGTCGTCAGGCCCCCCGCGTCGTTGCCGGCGACACCCGCGATGATCCCTGGACCCATGACCGCGAGGAACGCGAGCAGGCCACGACGCCTGAACCGACCGCGGAGACGCGGGACCGGGATCCGCGGCAGACGCGACGCGACGCGCCGACGCTGCGCGACCACGGTGTCGCGCAGGCCCCGACCGTGCGTCACCGGGGCGGATCGGTGTCGGGCGGCTGCGCCTGGGCGGCCATCGGCTCGCCCGGCACGCCATCACGATCGGGTCGGGCGACCACCCGGGGAAGCCGGCGTCGCCAGGCGGACGGGGCCACCGTGTCCATCGCGTCATCGACGGTCACGATCCCGATCAGGCGGCCCGAGTCGCCGATGACGGGCACGGCGAGGAGGTTGTAGTGGGCGATGGTCTCGGCGACGGACTCGGCCGGCTCGAGCACGCCGACGGCCACGGGCTCGTCCATCATGACGTCACTGAGCCGGGTGTCCGGCTGGGCGACGATGAGGTCGCGGAGCGACAGGACCCCGACCAATCGGCCGACGTCGTCGACCACGTAGACGTAGTAGATCGTCTCGGCGTCCGGCTCCAACTCGCGCAATCGCTCGATCGTCTCGGCCGCCGTGAGGGTCGCTCCCACGGCCACGAACTCGGTCGTCATCATCCCGCCCGCGGAATCCTCCGGGAAGGCGAGCAGGTCGCGCACCTCGTCGGCTTCGCCGGCCTCCATCAGGGCGAGGATCTCGGCGCGGCTCCGGTCCGACAGGTCGGCCACCAGGTCCGCCGCGTCGTCCGGACTCATCTCCTCGAGAATGTCGGCGGCCCGCCCGGGCTCGAGGTCCTCGAGGACCTCGACCTGGGTATCTGGCTCCATCTCCTCGACGACGTCGGCAAGCGCCTCGTCGTCGAGCCAGGACAGGACCCCCAGGCGGTCGCGCGGGGTGAGTTCCTCGATGATCGCGGCGAGGTCCGCGGGGTGGAGCTCGGCCAGCTTGGCGTGGGGAACGCGCAGCCGGACGCTGGCGATCGTGCTCTCGAGCGGGTCGACGTCCTCCCAGTCGATATAGCGCTCCGGCACCGCCACCTTGAGGTTGCGGGCGACGCCTCGCAGCCGACCCTCGATCCCGAGCCGACGGAGCAGCCCGGCGGCACCCACGTCCACGGCGACCACCCGCAACTGGCCATCGATCTCGTCCAGGCTGACGTCATTGACCCGGATGACCTTGCGCCCCTCGATATCCACGATCTGCTTGTCGAGGAGATCGGCCTTGAGCAGGATCTCGGTTGGGCGCTGCTGGAACACGCCGATGTCGATGGTCGGGACTCGCAGACGGGCCCCGCCATCGTCGAAGACCTCGACGTTGCGCCAGGGCAGGAAGATCTCACGGCGGTCGGTCTTTGCGACCAGCCCGGTCACGGGCGGGTACCGGTCGCCGATGGCGACGATCAGGTCCGCGATGGTGCCGATCGGCTCGCCGGACGGGTCGCGAACCGGCAGGCCGATGCACTGGCTCAGGAAGCGCATGGTGGCCACCCGCGAAGCGAGTCCGTCCAATCCCGGCACCCTCGCCCTACTCGAGATAGTCCTTCAGCTTGCGGCTGCGGGACGGGTGCCGGAGCTTGCGGAGCGCCTTGGCCTCGATCTGGCGGATCCGTTCACGGGTCACGTTGAACTCCTTGCCGACCTCCTCAAGGGTCCGAGCCCGGCCATCCTCGAGCCCGAACCGGAGCTGCAGGACCCGGCGCTCGCGACCGGTCAGCGAATCCAGGACCGCCTCTACCTGCTCCTTGAGCAGCTGGTGCGATGCAGCCTCTGCCGGCGCCAGGGCGCCGCGATCCTCGATGAAGTCGCCGAGGTGGGAGTCCTCCTCCTCGCCGATCGGCGTCTCGAGCGAGACGGGCTCCTGGCTGACCTTGATGATCTCGCGGACCTTCTCCGGCGTGACCTGGACCTCCTGGCCCTTGGACATCGCTTCCGCGATCTCCTCGACCGTCGGCTCGCGACCCAACTCCTGGAGCAGGCCGCGGGATACACGGATCAGCCGGTTGATGGTCTCGACCATGTGGACCGGGATCCGGATCGTCCGCGCCTGGTCGGCGATGGCCCGGGTGATCGCCTGCCGGATCCACCACGTGGCATACGTCGAGAACTTGAAGCCCTTCTCGTAGTCGAACTTCTCGACCGCCCGGATCAGGCCGATGTTGCCCTCCTGGATGAGGTCCAGGAACGACATCCCCCGGCCGATGTACTTCTTGGCGATCGATACCACCAGCCGAAGGTTGGCCGAGGTGAGTTGTTCCCGGGCGTCACGCCCGATCACGACGATCGTCCCCTTGCGGTCACGCAGCTTCGTGTTGAGCGGCACTTCCGGGTCGTAGCCCATCTGCTTGAGCAGGTCCGCATCGTTGCCTGCCAGGATCCAGCGCTCGAGCCCGACGTAGGCGATCTCCTCGCGGGACCAGTCCCAGATCGCGCGCAAGCCGACGTTGTCGCGTGAATCCAGATCGCCGTTGTGGACCGACAGGAACGACCAGTCCAGGATCTCCATGAACGACTCTGGCGACAGCGTCTCGTTGTAGGTGTGGACGAGCTTCTTGGCCTCCTTGAGGCGCTCCTTCGTCCCGTCGGACTGCGCGTCGCGGCCGGCCTTGACGAGATGGAAATCGGGCGACGGCACCAGCAGGTCGCGGGCCCCTTCGTCGGACATGCCGCGCCAGACCAGGTCGTGGGCTTCCTCGCCGAACGGGAGCCGGTGCTGGGTCTTCGTGGTCCGGGTCTTGTGCTCCGTGTCGTGGAGGGTCCATTCGTGGAGTGACACCATCGCCTTCCACGGAGCTTCGACCATCCACTCGCCGAGCTCGATGGCCTTGGCCAGGACGACCTCCTCCTCAGCGGTCAGGAGGGCGACCTTCCCGATCTCCTTGAGGTACATCCGGACGGGATCGTCGATCCCGATCATGTCGGCCGAGATAGCCTCGAGCTCCTCGGCTGACGGTTCCTCGACCTCCTTGGGGTCGATCTTCGCCGGGGCATCGGCGGGTAGCTTCGCCGCGGGACCGGCGATCGCCGAGCCGTCCACCAGCACGACCTCGGTCTCGCTGTCGTCGATGGCCTCGGTCTCGAGCTCGAGATCCTCCTCGTCGTCGTCGTCGTCGGCAACGGCGACGCCGGTCGCCCGTGAGGGTCGCAGGCCGGCCAGCTTGGCCTCCTCCAGGTCGGCCTTGCCACGGCGCGGCCGCGACAGCACGGCCTCGACGAGTTGCTTGTCTAGGGGATCGGCGGACATGGCTTACCTCCGGTGGCTGGCGAGCAGCCGGGTCTGGTCTCGGCGCCGGTCAAGCGACAGGCGCATCTCGTTGATCTGGCGTCGTTCGAGCATCAGCCGGGTCATCGCCTCATGATCACCGGCTCGTTCGGCCTCCCCCTGGGCGGCCTCGTTGTAGTCACTCCGCTCACGCAACTGGTCATCCTCCAGCTCGAGGAGCAGACGGGCGACCTCGTAGTCGAGCTGGGACGCGGTCAGGCCACGAGGGTCCGGACCCGCCTTTGCATACAACGCTCGAGCGAGCGCTGCCGTTTCATCGTCGACCGAGAGCAGGAGAGCGGCGCCGTCGAACGACGGATGGACACCGGCATCGTCCGGGGCACGCTGCAGGACGATGGCGCGGAACAATTCACGAGCGACCGTGCTCGGCAGGCGGTCGGGGCCGAGTTCGTCGACGACCCGCAGCTGCTGGTCCGGGACGAGCAGGAGGAGGCGGAGCAGCTCTGACTCGACCGGGGTGATCGCACGCAGGATGTCATGGATGGGCAGCGCATCGGGTGAGCCGATGACCGCGTCCGCGCTCATCCGCGTGTCGCCATCTCGTCCGTTGCGACCCTGGCTGATCGGATTGCGCGCCGGTCGCTCAAGGACCTGGCGCAGGACCCGGTCCTCCACTCCCGACACGCGCCGGACCTCGCCGAGCGCCTCATCGCGGCGGAGTGGATCGGCGATGTCGCGGATGGCCGGCATGACGGCCTCGACGAAGCCGATCCGGCCCGACGAAGTCTTGAGGTCGAAGCGCCCGGCGTGATGCTCGATCAGGTATTCGACGAGCGGCTTCGCTCCCGCCACCGCCGACGCCCACCCGGCCGGATCGGAGCGGACCACGTCATCCGGGTCCTTGCCGTCCGGCAGCCGGGCGACCCGCACGTCCTCGAGTTTGACCCCGGAGGTATCCGCCTGCAGCTGGCCGATCAGCCCGGTCAGCGCGGTCACCCCGAGCTGGCCCGCCTTCTCGCCAGCCGCGTCGACGTCGTAGGCGAGCACGATCCGGCTGGCATACCGAGTCAACAGGGCGACCTGCCCGGCCGTCAGGGCCGTCCCGAGGCTGGCCACGACGTTGTCGAACCCGGCCTGGTGCGCCATCAAGGCGTCCGTATAACCCTCGACGATGACGGCCTGGCCGGACTTGCGGATGGGCCCTTTGGCCTTGTCGATGAGATATAGCGTCCGGCTCTTGTCGAACAGCGGGGTCGCCGGTGAGTTCAGATACTTCGGCCCGTCGCCTTCGAGCAGACGGCCCCCGAGTCCGACGGCGTGGCCGTTCTGGTCGCGGATCGGGAACGTCACCCGTGAACGGAACTTGTCGTAGACACCGCCCCGGCCCCCCTGCCGAGGCGAGGCGAGACCGACCTCCACGAGTTCCTCCGGGCGCACATCGCGTTTCGTGCCCAGGGTCCGGGTCATCTGGTCCCAACCAGCAGGCGCCCAGCCGAGTTGATACGCGGCGATGGTCTCGTCCGTGAAACCACGCTCATGGAGGTACTCGAGCGCGACCTTGCCGGCATTCGACGATGTCAGGACGGCATGGTAGAAGGCGATCGCGCTATCGAGGACCTGACGAAGCCGTGCCTGATGGGCATCCTCTCGCTTCGTTCGCTCGTCGATCTCGACCCCGGCTCGCTGGGCAAGTGTCCGCAACGCCTCCGGGAAGGTCACGCTGTCTCGCTGCATGACGAAGCTGAAGATGTCGCCTCCCAGCCCACACCCGAAGCAGTGCCAGGTCTCGCGGTGCGGGGTCACCACAAACGAAGGTGTCTTCTCACCGTGGAACGGGCAGAGACCCTTGTAGGTGGTGCCGGCCTTCTTCAAGCTGACCGATTCGCCGACGACATCGACGACCGACAGCTTGCTCTTCACTTCGGCTGCGACACCGACCGCCAAACAGCGCCTCCTGGACCCGGACATGCCTGTGGGCCTGTCAAGTCTTGACAAGCCCAAGTAGCGATATCTTGCCACCCCAGGGCGGCATTTGTCAATACTTTGTCAATACCCCAGGTGGGTATCCATCGACGGCTGGATGGGGCGGCATCGGGTCGATCCGCCGGCGCCGCCGAGCCTCCGAACTGCGATCAAGCGACTCCGAGCCAGGCTGCGACCTGATCACGGGTCGGGACGCGACCGGCAAGGACGACGGTGCCGTCGATGACAAGGCCGGGCGTCGACATCACGCCTCGCTGGGCGATCTCCGCGTAGTCGGTGACGTGGGTGATCTCGGCCGCGATGCCGGCCGACTCGACGACCTCCCGAACGACCTTCTCGGTGTACTGGCACTTCTGGCAGCCGGGGCCGAGGACTTCGATGACGTGCACAGGAGGACTCCCTTCAGGACAGGAACAGGTTGAAGCCGTAGCCGACCAGGAGGATCCCGGCGCCTACGATCGATGCAAACGTGACGATGAGCCGTGGCTTCATGACCCGACGCAGGATCACCATTTCGGGGATGGACAGGGCCGTGATGGCCATCATGAAGGCGAGCGCGGAGCCGACCGGAAGGCCCTTCGCGAGCAGGGCCTCGATGATCGGGATGGTCCCGGCCGCGTTGCCGTAGAGCGGGATCCCGAGGATGACCAGCGCCGGAACGGCGAGTGGGTTTTCGCGTCCGCCGACCGAGACGACGACGTCCGTCGGCACGAAACCGTGGATGAGCGCGCCGACCGCGATCCCGGCGAGCACGTATGGCAGGACGCGCTTGACGATATCCAGGGTCGAGCGCCAGGCGTCGCGGACGCGCTCGTCGAGGGTCGGCCGGATGTCGACGGTCGAACCTGAGGCGTGGATCTGCCACACGTAGTCCTCGACATATCGCTCGAGGTGCAGCCGGCCGATGACGAGACCGGCGACGACGGCAACGGTGAGACCCGCGCCGATGTACGTCAACGCGATCCCCGGGCCGAACAGGCCCCACAGCAGGACGATGGCGACCTCATTGACCATCGGTGAGGCGACCAGGAAGGCGAAGGTCACACCGAGCGGGACACCGGCTTCCACGAAGCCGATGAACAACGGCACCGCGGAACAGGAGCAGAAGGGGGTGATGACGCCGAAGCCCGCAGCGGCCATCGTCCCCGGCAGGACACCCCGACCTGCGAGGGCCGCCCGAACGCGCTCAGGCGACACGAACGAACGCAGGAACGACACGAGGGTGACGACGCCGGTGAGGAGCAGCAGGACCTTGGGCACGTCATACAGGAAGAACGCGATCGAGTCGCCTGCCTGCGAGCCCCGCTCGAAGCCCAGGGCCCCGTACGCTGCCCAGTCGGCGGCTGGCAAGGCGAGGAACCAGGCTACCAGCCACATGACCGTCCCCACGGCGATCGCGAGTCCGATCGGTGGCTGGGCCCGATGCAGTGTCGCGGATGTCATCGGAGGACGTCGGCAACGGCCGCACGAGCCCGGCCCACGGCCGTCTCGTCGCGCTCGTAGTAGAGATACCGGCCGTTCGCGTCGTGCCGGCTGGCGCGCACGAGACCGGCCTCGCGGAGCCGGGCGAGGTGGTTGCTCACGTTGTTTTCGCGGGCACCCAGGGCGGCTGCCATCTCGCAGACGCAGTGAGGCCCGTCGGCCAGGAGTCGGAGGATGCCGGCCCGGATGGGGTCGGCCAGGATCGCGGCGATCGCAGCGGCATCTGTCACGTCAGGGGCGGTCAGATCGAGGCGCGGCTCCGGGAACATCGGGAGAGGCTGGCTCATGCGATCAACATCACACTGAACGCTGAGATGTCACAGATGCCGAGTGTCATCGGCATTGGGCCGATCGGCCCCTCCTGACCGCCGGGTCGTCAGCCGGCGGTCACACCGACCCGGGTCGCCCGACGACCCCGCGAAGGCGCCGTGGGTCGCCGCGTGAATGTGCGAGCCTCGGCGGGCCGGCCAAGGTAGAAGCCTTGTCCGAGCCGCACGCCGAGCCTGCGCAATGTCGCCAGTTCCGCGGCTGTTTCGATCCCTTCCGCGATGACCTGAGCGCCGGTCGTCTCGGCAAAATGGAGGAGCGCGACGATCAGGGCCTGTCGAGCGAGGTCAGCGTCGACGCCGCGGACCAGACCGATGTCGACCTTGATGAACTGCGGTCGAACGCCGATCAGGTGGTCGAAATTCGCGATCCCGGCACCGACATCGTCGACCGCGAGCCGGATGGCGGGTCCGAGGGCATCGAGCGCCGTGTGCAGGCGGTCGTAGTCGGCGATCGGCTGGTGTTCGGTGATCTCAAGCACGACCGCACCCTCCCAGCCCGAGATCATGGCAGACAGCTCCGAACCGGCCAGGATCAGATCAGGTGATGCGTTGAGGCTCAGGAAGGCGGTCTCCGGCAGGACCCGCGCCGCTCCCAGGGCACTGTCGATCGCGGCCAACTCGAGCTCACGCCCGAGGTTGACTCGCCGGGCAGCCTGAAATACCAGATCAGGTCGCGTCCCGTCGCCGAATCGGGACAATGCCTCGAACCCGACCGGCCGATCGGTCTCGAGGTCGACGATCGGCTGGAAGACCGTCGCGAACGCTCGCTGATCGATCACGCCGGCGATCCGTTCATACTCGCTTGCGGCCGCGGCGATTGCGGTCAGAGCCGGATCCAGAAGGGTTCCGGCGACGCTTGCGAACTCCATCAGGCCCGGCAACGCGGCTGATAGGGTGATCGTCCCGTCATCCCCCCGCGTCCCCGCGATCAGGATCCCGATCAGACCTTCTCCCGAACCGATCGGCACATAGGCTGCCGATCCGACCTGCAGGTCCTGGATCAACTGGTTGAACGGGTGTCCATTGCGGGGCGACCATGGCTCGATCCATGGCCCTGCGGAGGCTTTGGCATGCAGGACTCGGCTCCGCCCCACCGGGAGGCGTCGGGCATCGACAGGGTGGTCATCGATGGTGGCCAGGCCGATCGGCGTGGCCCGACCGTCACTTGCGAACAGGAACATATGAGCGTGGGTCAGACCGGCCATGCTGAGCACCTGACGGCAGACCGCCGACCCGGTCGCTTCCGGTGACATCCCGGCCGGCAGGCTCCTGAGCGTTTCCGCGATGAGCGCTCGCTCGCGACCAGCGGCCGCCCCTTCCGCCTCGAGCACGCGCTCCCGGGTGACATCTCGCTTGACGGCGACATATCCCGTGATGGAGCCCGCCTCGTCCTTGAGTGGCGTAAAGACGCCGGACTCCTGGAACAGCGAGCCGTCCTTGCGTCGATTGGTCATGTCGGCGATCCACGGGATCCCGCTTGAGAGCGCGGCCCACATCGCCTGATAGAAGGTGGTCGATTGGACGCCGCTCTTGAGGATCCGCGGGTTTTCCCCGAGGACTTCCGTGCTGCTGTAGCCGGTCAGGCGCTCGAATGCCGGGTTCACGTAAACGATACGGGCGTCGCGGTCGGTGATGACGACGGATTCAGCGGCCTGGGCGACCGCGGTCGCCAGCCACTGGCGCTCCTCGTCGCGCTGCTTGCGCTCGGTGATATCGGTCGCGATCCCGATGCCGCCGACGGTGACCCCGTCCTCATCGACCAGAGGTTGCGCGTGAAGTTGGATCCAGACGCTCTCGCCATCCTTGTTGAGACCTCGCCATTCGCCCGTGAACGAATCGCCGATCCGATTCGGGAGATCGGGGTCCTCGGGCGGATATACGACATCGGCCGGCCGGCCCAGCATCTCCGCTGCCGTGTATCCGAAGAGTGACGCGGCACCATCATTCCAGTAGGTGATCGTGCCGTCGACGTCGGTCACCACGACCGCATCCGGGATCGCCGCGAGGATCGCCGACTCGACGCGTTGGGCATGGTCCTGCTCGGCTCTGCCGTCTTCGGACGGTCGAGCGCGCTCGACGGCGACTCGGTGTCGGCTTGATCGGGGCATGGCTCCTTCGATAGTGGCGGTCGTTCGATCATGACCGGATGCGGTGGCTCGACCCACCGGTCAATGGTCAGTTGCATGTGCGTACTTCCGCTGAACCCCGACATGGGTCGCGGACCGCTTCGCGTGGCGATCCACCAGTCGCGAGGGCGTACGCTCCGACCGTGACCGTCGATCCGCCGATCCCGACCGTCCTGGCCCGGCGCCGGTGAGCGTCGTCCTGGGGCTGCGCGCCAACGCCCGCCAGTTCGCCCTGCTCCTCGTCGTGAACGCCCTGGTCGGCGGGATGATCGGCCAGGAGCGCACCGTCGGCCCGCTCCTCGCGACGGATGTCTTCGGGCTCACGGGGTTCACAGCCGCACTCACGTTCGTCGTCGCGTTCGGGATCGCCAAGGCCTTCACGAACCTCGCGGCTGGGGCACTCGCCGACCGGTTCGGCCGCAAGCCGGTCCTCGTCTCCGGATGGCTCGTCGGGCTTCCGGTGCCGCTCCTGATCATCCTTGCGCCGGCATGGTCGTGGGTGATCGTGGCGAACGTGCTGCTCGGCATCAACCAGGGGCTGACCTGGTCCACGACCGTGATCATGAAGATCGACCTCGTCGGCCCGGTCCGACGCGGCCTGGCCACGGGTCTCAACGAGGCCGCCGGCTACGGCGCGGTCGCGTTGACGGCGCTGGCCACGGGATGGATCGCGGCCGAGTACGGCCTCCGACCAGGGCCCTTCCTCCTCGGACTCGCCTACGCCATCCTCGGCCTGGGCATGTCCGTGTTCCTCATCCACGAGACCCGCGCTCACGTCGAACTCGAGCAGCGGATGATCGATCGTCCGGACGCCCCGCCGTGGCGCGACGTCTTCTGGAGGACGACACTCCACGACCGAAGTCTCTCGGCCGCCTCGCAGGCCGGCCTGGTCAACAACCTCAACGACGGGATGGCCTGGGGCCTCCTCCCGCTCTATTACGTCGCCGCGGGCCTGTCCATCGGGGAGGTAGGCGTCCTTGCGGCCGTCTATCCAGCCGTCTGGGCGGTCGCCCAGGTCGGGACCGGGGGCCTGTCGGATCGAATCGGACGCAAGCCGCTCATCGTCGGGGGGATGCTTCTCCAGGCCTGTGCGATCGCGGTCATCGCCCTTGGGTCGACGTTCGCGGTCTGGCTGGTCGCATCGGCGGCCCTCGGGCTCGGGACGGCGATGGTCTACCCGACGCTGCTGGCGGCCGTCGCCGACGCCGCCGACCCCGCCTGGCGCGGTTCGGCGATCGGCGTCTACCGGCTCTGGCGCGATCTTGGGTTCGCGTTCGGAGCGCTCATGGCGGGCCTGCTCGCCGATCGTTTCGGTATGCCGGCGGCGATCGTCGCCGTCGCGGCCTTGACCGCCGGATCGGGCGTTCTCGTCCTGGTCAGGATGCGGGAGACCCTCGTCAGAACCTGATGCCCGGGTCAGTCAGCGGCCGCCTCGATCGGCAGGCCGGCGGCCTGCCACGCCTCGAAGCCACCGTCGAGGTCCGAGGCTCGGGCGAACCCGAGGTCGTGGAGCGTGGCGGCGGCGATGCTGGACGAATAGCCATGCGCGCAAACCAGGATGACCTGCCGATCGAGATCGGCGAGCCGCTCGTCCTCGAAGCCTGACGCCGGATCGAGTCGCCAGAACAGGACGGACAGCGGGACGTGGATCGAGCCGGGGATGACGCCCGTCTCCCGTCGTTGTTCGGCGCACCGCGTATCGATGACGATCGCGCCTGCTCGCGTGGCAGGGAGCACGGCGTCCGGATCGAGTCGCTCGATCTTCGAGCGTGACGCCGCGAGCAAGTCCTTGACGTTCCGTCGTTCGCCCATCTGGTCTACCCCCAGAGTCAACGGGGCCTAGTTGACGTCGCCAGCTTAGACGACGGCAGAGAGGACGACGCCGCGACCCAAGGTGGGCCAGACTTGCGTCGATCGCTTCCGATCCGACCAGAGGAGTCCCGCCGATGCTCGCCGATCATCTCGTCTTCCCCATCCTCCTCTCCAGGGACCTCGACCGGGACCGGCTGTGGTACCGCGACGCGCTCGGCCTCGAGATCCTCCGAGAGGACGAGGAGCGCGTCATCTTCCGATGTGGCGGTGGCTCGCAGATCAGCGTGACCCGATCGACGGTCGGGACGGCCGACAGTCAGACCCAGCTCGCCTGGCGCGTGTCGGATATCCGGGCCGAGATCGCGGACCTTCGGGCGCGCGGCGTCCGGATCGAGGAGTACGAGGAACCAGACCCGAAGACCACGGACGGGGTCGCCGACATGGGCTTCGCCTGGGCGGCATGGTTCATCGACCCGAGCGGGAACGCCCTGTCGATCATCCAGCCGAAACCGCCCGGCGTGACGTCGCCGCTGCCCTGAGCGCGGCACCCGTCGACCCCGACACCCCCAATGACGGTATTGAGTCCGCGCGCCCTCGATCGGGCGCTGCTTGCCCGACAGATGTTGATCGAGCGGCACACGGTCTCGACCGTGACCGCCATCGAGCGTCTCGTCGGCCTGCAGTCGCAGGCACCACTGGCGCCCTATGTCGGGCTTTGGTCAAGGCTGCATGCCTTCGACCCAGACACACTGGCGACGACGCTCGTCGAGCGAACCGTCGTTCGGGCCACGCTCATGCGCGCCACGGTCCACCTGGTCACGGCGGGCGATGCCCTCGCGCTCCGTCCCTGGATCGAGCCGGTCGTCAGGCGCGGGTTCGCAAGCAGCCCGTTCGCACGGCAGATCGCCGGGATCGACCTGGAGCAGCTCGTCAGCGCCGGCCGGGACCTCCTGGACGAGCGGCCGCGGACCAACGTCGAGCTCGGTCGTGAGCTTTCCCGCCGATGGCCGTCGTACGATCCGGCGTCGATGGCCACAGCCGTCGCCTACCTCAGCCCGCTCGTCCAGGTTCCGCCACGCGGCGTCTGGGGTACGTCGGGGCCAGCCGCTCGAGCGCCGATGACGTCGTGGCTCGGCCGGGGCCTGGAGCAAGACCCATCACCGGATGCCATCGTCCTGCGCTACCTCGGAGCCTTCGGCCCGGCGACCGTACGCGACGCCCAGGCCTGGTCCGGGATGACCCGCCTTCGCGACGTGTTCGAACGTCTGCGGCCGAGCCTGATCACGTTCCAGGACGATCGCGGCCGGGAGGTGTTCGACCTGCCCGACGCCCCGCGACCGGATCCCGACACGCCCGTGCCGATCCGCTTCCTGCCGGAATACGACAACATCCTGATCGGCCATGCGGACCGTTCCAGGATCATCCCGCCGGGGCGGTCGATCCCGCTGCTCCCAGGCAATGGCGCGAAACAAGGCACCGTCCTCGTCGACGGGATGCTGGCGGGCATCTGGCGGACACGGATCGGGACTTCCGCCGCGACCCTGACCATCGAACCCTTCGCGCCGATCCCGGATCGGGAGCGCGTGGACCTGGACGAGGAAGGCACTCGCCTCCTGGCCTTCATCGCAGCGGGGCTCGACCCCGACGTCGTGATCGCGCGACCCGTCGCTACTTGAGCGTGCCCGCGGCGAAACTGCTGAAGAGCTCCGGATAGCCGGGCAACCCGCGTTCGTAGCCCATCGCCCAGAAGCCGGCCCCGGCGAGTCCGCGATCGTCGGCTAGGGCAAGCTTCGGGGCGAGGGTGCGCGGCGAATTGACGTAGATCGCCTGCCATCCGGCCGTCGCCCGCGAATCACCTGGCTTCGGGCTGACCGTCGGCGGCACGGCGTAGAACTCGACGACCTCGATCGGGTCGAGTTCGGCCGGGATCGGCGGGTTCGCAAGGAAGTTGGGGTTGTCCCCCGGCACCCAATCGACCCCGTTCCCGAGCCTGGGCGCGCCGATCTCTGGTCCGGTCACGCGCCACCGATAGCCGTACAGCGGCAGGCCCAGGAGCGTCCGCTCGACAGGCACACCGAGCGCCTCGTACAGGTCGAGCGACCAGACCAGGTCGGCATCCGCGCCGTCGCGACGATCCATCGGCGCCGAAGCGCCGACATCGCCGGTCCCGTAGTGGTAGTCGTATCCCATCAAGAAGATCCGATCGGCCTCGGCCGTGGATGCGGCCAGGGCCATCGCCGCCCCGGTCCGCCCGGCGCCGGTCGCCACCGATACCTGGGCCGTCGGGTCGACCGCCCGGAGGGCTTCGCGCAGGCCGGCCACGAACTGGCCGTATGCGGGGATGACGTCTGCTCGCACCTGCTCGACATCCACGTTCACGCCATCGACACCAAGGTCCCCGACCAGCGCCACGAGTGACGCGATAGTCGAATCCTGAAGGGCCGGGTCGGTGAACAGACGCTCATTGCGCGCCGTCCCGAAGCTCGTGTAGACGAGTTGGACGGTAGATCCTCGATCGTGCGCCTCCCGGATCAGCTGCCGGCCGAGTGGCCCGGTGATCAGCTTGTAGCCGTTCTGGGACGTATTGATCGCGCCCTTCTTCGTGTTGGTGACGGAGAACAGGGCGACCGTGGTCAGGGAGGCCGCTCGGAGATCCTCGGCGATCCCTGGCGTCATCTCCCAGTACGGGACGAACCCATACAGCTCGTGGCCAGGGTCCGGCCGGGGTGTGGGTCGCGGGGTCGGCTCCAGGATGGCCGCTGGACTCCCCGCGGGCGTCGCTGTCGGCCCAGGCCCCTTCGGATCGGGCGTCGATGCGAGGTTGAAGCCGATGATGGCGGTAAGTGCGACGGCGACGACACCGACGCCGAGCAGAGGCCGTCGGGTCATGACGGTAGCGTGGTGGAGGCAGCGATCCCGGTCAAGCGGACCGTTCCGCCCATGAAACAACGAACGCCGCAAGGCGGCCGATCGCTGGCGACAGGGAGGAGATCGTCACCATGATCCGGAGCCTTCGGCGTTCGTTCGCTGGGAGGAGAGAACATGTCCGATATTGGGCCCGAACCCTGAGAAGATACTGAGAAGTTCGGTCACATCCTGTCGATTCGCACAACGTCGTTCGTCGTCCTGTCGGATGGCGCGGCTCATCGGCAGACCGCCGCTGGCGCGTCCGTAGATCGGAGGCCGATCATGGCGAACTTCCTGATCCTGAGTCACGGCGGCAGCATGCCCGAGAGCCCCGAGGCCGGGGCCAAGTTCATGCAGGCCTGGACGGACTGGTACGCGGACCTCGGTGCCGCGGTGGTCGACCGAGGGAACCCGCTCTCGGTCGAGCGGACGATCGCCCCGGATCGAACGGTCGGGTCCGGTGACGGCCGAACGGTCAACGGCTACGTCATCATCCAGGCAGACGATCTCGAGTCCGCCGTGGAGCTGGCGAAACGCTGCCCTGTCCTCGACGGCGGCTCCGACATCGAGCTGGCCGAAGTGCACCAGATGATGTAGCCGGACCGGCGATCGCCCGCGACCTTCCCGTCAGGCCCAGCTGCCGAGCGGGCGAAGGAAGTCGACGATCGCCGCCGCAAGGCGCTCCGGCTGCTCCATCCCGACCATATGGGCGACGTCGTCCCAGATCAGCGCGCGCGCATTCGGAGCGTCGCCCTCGAGGTGTTGCGCCGTGGCGACGACCTCGTCGAAGTCCAGCCGGCCGGCTACCGCGAGGACCGGGCATCGCAGGTCTCCGAGTCGCGCCTCGGCCGGTGGGTCGAGGTCGACCCTTTGACCGGACACCCGGCCGGGCTGATTGAGGGGCAGGCCCATCTCAAACAGTTTCTGGCGGATCGCCGGGGCGAGGCGATCGGGCGGCTGGCCCGGACCGTTGCCCCAGACCTGGACTTCGAACTCGGTCAGGGCGGCGGCATCGAAGGGCTCTGCCTCGTCGACCCGCTCGTACTCCTCGACGATGGCCTGCTCCTCGGGTGACGGCCCGGTCTCGAAGCCGCCCAGGCCGGCACCGACGCCGACGACGCCGATGACCCGGTCTGGCGATTCGATCGCGGTATCGAACGCGACCATGCCGCCGAGGGAATTCCCGACCAGGGCGGCCCGACCGACGCCGACAGCCTCGAGCACCGCGAGCAGGTCGGCTCGAGGCGAGAAGGCGACGTCCTCGGACGTGGATCCACCGAACCCGCGGGCGTCGTATCGGACGACCCGGTATCCCGCCTCTGCGAGAAGCGGCGCCATGTCGTCCCAGGCGCGAAGGTCGGCGACGCCCGCGTGGAGCAGGACGATCGGCGGTCCGGTCCCCTCCTCCGCGACCATGAGGCGGCCACCCGGGACGTCGACGAAGGTATTCGGCATCGCGTCAGGATACCGTCAGTTGGAACCCTCGGCCCGACGGGTGACCGCTGACGCGGAGGGTTCGGACGTCGCAGATACCTTCCGTTTGCGCTTGGCCGGCCGACCGCGGCTTGCGGGTCTTCGCGACATCGCCGGCTGGGCGGTCCCTGGCTGCTGGATGCGCACGCCCCCGCCTCCGTCCTTGGCCAGGTACATCTGACGATCCGCGAGGGCATGGAGCCGGTCTACGGTCAACAAGGGACCGCCGGCTTCGATCAGGGTCACCCCCACGGACGCTCCGACCGAAAGTTCGCCGGCGCCAGTGTCGATCGGCTCGCACAGCTGCTCCCAGATCCGAGTCGCCAGATGTTCCGCTGCCGCGGCATCGGAGACGCCGGCAAGCAGGACGCCGAACTCGTCGCCACCTCGACGGACCGCGGAGTCGGTCAATCGACCGGAGTCGCGCAGTCGCCTGCCGACCTCCCGGATCACGTCGTCGCCGGTCTCGTGGCCGAAGGTGTCGTTGACCGCCTTGAACCCGTCCAGATCGATCGCCAGCAGCGCGGCCCGGCCGCCCCCGCGATGGATCCGCTGTGCTACCTCCTCGAGGCGGGCGTCGAACCCCGAACGACTGAGCAGGCCGGTCATCTCATCGTGTCTGACCATCTCCCTGTAGTCATGCGCCTGCCAGATGATGAGCACGAGCGACGAGCACAGCAACGCCGCCCACCAGCCGATCGTGCTGTAGGCGATGATCAACACCCAACCCAGGATCATCTCACTGGCCGACGTCGCGCGGAAGGCCGTGTCCATGAGCCTGGTCGCCTGGTGCAGGGTCAGGCCGTCGCGGAGCATCCGGGTCACCGTGGCCAGGCCCGAGGACAGCCCGGCCATGACAAACGTTGCGAGCACGATCGCGATCAATTCGACGGCCTGGGGCTGGTCCGTCACCGTCACCAGTGCGTGGTTCCTGACGACATCGAAGACGACGCCGGCGACAACGGCCGACAGCGCCATCGCAGCGTGATTGGCGAACGTGCCGTACCACGGGACTTCGCGGATCTCCCGGGTCTCGATCGTCGAGATCATCGCCACCCAGCCTCCGGCCGCCGGGCCGCCGAGGGCCGTGGCCGCGATGATGAACGGCAGGTGGAAGGTCAGGACGCCGTATCCGTGCAGATGCTGGACCCGCATCCCACCGAGCAGGCCGAGGAGGATCCAGAAGACCAGGCCGAGGAGGATCCCCTCGCTGCCGCCCGCCAATGTCAGCGAGATCCCTGGCCAGATGTCGAACGCGAACGATGCCCAGAAGAGAGCGACCAGGCCCGCGATGATCTCGACCCCGGTGAACACGAACAGAAGGGTGGTCGAGTGGCTCGCACCGTGCCGGAGCGTGATGGCGTCATCCCATCCGTCGGCCGAGAGCTGTCCCTGATCCGTCACAGGGGACGCCGTGGATCCGGAAACGCCACCTGCCTCGTCGGAGGAGGAGCATCACTCATCGTCAATGGGTTTTCCACGCCCACCCGTCCGATCCACGACCTACGGATGACCGTGCTCCACCCATCAAGAACCTCCGGCGACGATCGCCCAGGCCCAAGCCGGTCCGTCCATTAGGCCCGTGATCGTCTGCCGAAAAAGTGCCATCCGGGCCACGAGACAGCCACGGTCCGAAGGTACCGCTGCCTCCGGTACGATCGGGTGGTCAGGCGTCGCGGGCGATGGGCTCCAGGTCGATCGTTCGCACCTGGCGGGAGCGCCCAGCCTCGGTGCGGACGAGGGCCGCGGGGATGACGCCGGACGTCAGCTTCTCGATCACCGCCGCTTCGCCGGCGTAGAGGCCCCCGCCAGAGATCCTGACCCGATCCCCGACCGCCAGACCAGCCCTGCCGCTACCGGCGGTGAGATCGATCGTCGCCACAGTCGGGCGCACGTATGGTTCAGGCCCTGCCCCTGGCCGCTGGGTCGGCTTGGTATCAGTCCGCGCCGGGGGGTAGACGGTCTTTCGCTTGCGTGTCGCCACAGTGGCTGAAGCCCTCCTTGGGCCGCGACTCGATCGCGCGGCGCGAGGCGGATGCTACATCGAGTCGTCAACATCCGGCACTGCCGCATATGTCTGAAGACCTCCGAGACCATCGAATCCGACCGGTCCCGTATCGTGTCGCCATGTCCGCATCGTTCGACTTCGACGATCCCGGTCCGCCCCCGACGACACCACCGAGCCGGCTCCGTCGCGCTGCCTCCATCGCGCTCGTGGTGCTGATCATCGCCTCGATGGTCTTCCTCGCCTGGGTGTCGGGCCGCGGCGTCATCAGCGTCAGTCCGGAGGCGCCGGCCACGCCCGTGCCGTCGGCCGACATCGCACGGATCCCGGTCCCTGGATCCGTGCCATAAGTCTTGTGCATACTACTTGTGCACACCAAGTGTGCCTGGTAACATGCCTCCATGACGACCGAACAGCCCTCGATCCTCCACCTCGACGCGGCCGGCCTCCGGGTGCTCGCGCACCCGCTCCGGGCGCGGCTCCTCACGGCCCTCCGCATCGACGGTCCGGCCACGGCGACCGACCTGGCCCGCTCGCTCGAGACCAATACCGGGGCCACGAGCTACCACCTGCGCAAGCTCGCGTCGGTGGGCCTGGTCGAAGAGGTCGAGGGTGGCCAGCGGCGCGAGCGACGCTGGCAGGCCGCCACCCAGATGCACGCGTGGGACGAGAGCGACGTCGTCGATGATCCCGATGGCCAGGCCGCGACCGCGTGGCTCCGCCGGACCTACCTGCGCTTCTTCGTCGACGGCTACGAGGGCTGGCTCGAGGTCCAGCGCACGTGGCCGATCGAGTGGCGCGACGCCGCCGGCTCCAGTGACTACCCGCTCCACGTCTCGGCGGCTCGGCTCGCCGCTTTCAACGCCGAGGTCGAGGCGCTCATCGGGCGATACCGCGAATTGCCCGATCCCGACGCGACCACGCCGACCGACGTCCCGACCGACGAGGAGCGTGTGCAGGTCTACGTCTTCGCGTTCCCGATGGACGCGCGACCACGATGACCACGCTCGACGTCCGCGCCGCCCGCCGCCGCTACCTCGTCCTCGTCGCCCTGCGCTGGCTGTCGACGGGCCTCCTGATCCCGGTCATGGTCCTCCTGGCGCTGTCACGCGGCCTGTCGCTGACCGAGATCGGCCTGGTCTTCAGCATCCAGGGCCTCGTCGTCCTCTTCCTCGAACTGCCGACCGGCGGCCTGTCGGACGCGCTCGGGCGCCGGCCCGTCCTGATCCTGGCGAACGTCATCGGGCTGCTCTCGCTCGGCCTGTTCTACAGCGCCGACTCGGTCGGGCTGTTCGCGGCGGCCATGGCGCTGATGGGCGTCTACCGGGCACTCGACAGCGGGCCGCTCGAGGCGTGGTATGTCGATGCGACCCTGGTCGCCGATCCCGACAACGAGATCGAGAAGGGCCTGAGCGCCGGAAGCACGGTGCTGAGCCTGGCCATCGCATTCGGGGCGCTCCTGTCGGGGGGCATCGTGGCCCTCGATCCGACCGACTCGGTGCCTGCCCTCGCGCTCCCGGTCCTGGTCGCGATCGCCATCGGAGTCGTCAACCTCGTCGCGATCGTGCTGCTGATGAGCGAGGTCCGGGTGGCGCGCGGGATCGGGGCGGTCAAGGACTCCGTCCGAGAGGTGCCGCGGGTGGTCAGCGACGGGATCGGCCTCCTGCGCGGCTCCCGCGTGCTGCTCGGGATCGTCGGAGTCGAGCTGTTCTGGGGCTTCTCGATGGTCACCTTCGAGAGCCTGTTCCCCATCCGCCTGTCGGAGACGCTCGACGACGTGGCGCAGGCCGCCGCGGCGATGGGGCCGGTCGCGTCGCTGGCGTGGTTCGCGGCCGCAGCAGGCGCCGCTGGCGTGGTCCTCATCAGCGGCCGCGTCGGCGTGGCGCGATCGGCCATGGTCCTGCGGGTCGTGCAGGGTGCGACGGTGGTCGCGATGGGCCTGGTGGCCGGACCGATCGGCTTGGTCGTCGCGTACCTCGCCTGCTACATGACCCACGGCGCATCGAACCCGATGCACATGACGCTGCTCCATCGCGAAGTGGAAGGCCCGCTTCGGACGACGGTCCTGTCGCTGAACTCGATGGTCGGCCAGCCGGCCGGGGCCATCGGCGCGATCGTGCTGTCGGCCCTCGCCGACGGGACGTCGGTATCGACCGCGATGATCGCCGGCGGCATCATCTGTGCGGTCGCCGCGCCGCTCTACCTCCCGGCCTGGCGTGCGGAGCGTGCGCGAACAGCCGCCCTCCCCCAGCAGGGTGCACTCGCCTCGTAACCGGCGCGGAGTCCGGCGAGACCGCCGGCCCTGGCCATCCCGCGCGGCACTCGCGACAACCCGTCAGGACGCCTCAGGGGTTCGCGTCCACCCAACCGAGCGTCCGCTCGACGCCCTTGTGCCATCGGGCGATCCCGGCCGCTCGGGTGGCCACGTCCATGTCGGGCTCCCAACGCTGATCGGCGCGATCCATTGCCCGCAGGTCATCGAGCCCATCCCAGAATCCGACCGCGAGCCCTGCCGCGTACGCCGCACCGAGCGCGCTCGTTTCGGCGATCGGCGGCGCCACGACCGGACGATCGAGGATGTCGGCCTGGAACTGCATCAGGAGTCCGTTGCGGATCATCCCGCCATCGACCCGGAGCTCGTCGGGCAGCGGCTCGCCAAGATCCGCCGCCATCGCGACCCCGAGGTCGTAGACCTGGTAGGCGGTCGATTCAAGGGCGGCGCGGGCGATGTTCCCACGCGACGCATAGCGGGTCAGCCCGGCGATGATCCCCCGGGCATCGCTCCGCCAGTGCGGTGCATACAGGCCCGAGAACGCGGGCACGAATACGACGTCGCCGCTGTCCGGCACGGAGCGTGCCAGTGTTTCGACCTCGGACGCGTCGCCGATGATCCCGAGGTTGTCCCGAAGCCACTGGATCAGGGACCCCGCGACCGCGACCGATCCCTCGAGGGCGTAGGTCGCGGGATCACTGCCGAGCCGGGCGGCGACCGTCGTGATCAGGCCGTGGTTCGAGTGGACGGGCCGCGCGCCCGTGTGCATCAGCATGAAGCAACCCGTGCCGTACGTGCACTTGATCTGACCGACGTCGAAACACGACTGACCGAAGAGGGCGGCCTGTTGATCCCCGAGGTCTCCGGCCACGGGCACACCCGCGATGTCCCCGACACCGGGTCCGTAGACCTCGGACGACGAGCGGATGGCCGGGAGCATGGCGGCCGGGATCCGGAACGCCTCGAGGAGCGCCGGTTCCCAGGCCAACGATCCGAGACCCATCAGCATGGTCCGCGAGGCGTTTGTGACGTCGGTCACGTGGACCCCGCCGTCGATCCCACCGGTCAGGTGCCAGATGAGCCATGTGTCGATCGTCCCGAACAACAGGTCTCCGGCGGCAGCGGCCGCTCGTGCGTCCGGCCCCGCATCGTCGAGGATCCAGGCAAGCTTGAGCGCTGAGGAGTACGTCGAGATCGGCAGGCCGGTCAGGTCGCGGAACCGATCCACTCCGAGCGGGTCGTCCGCGGCCAGGCCCTGGGCCGCATCGGCGGTCCGCGTGTCCTGCCAGACGATGGCACGATGGATCGGCCGTCCGGTCCGACGATCCCAGACGACCGAGGTCTCGCGCTGATCGCTGATCCCGACGGCGGCGAGCGCGCGGGCATCGGCGCCGTGCTCACGCAGGGCGACCCGGACACAGGTCAGGACACGTTCGAGGATCTCGTCCGCGTCGTGTTCGACCCAGCCGGGTCGCGGCGTGATCTGGGCGTGTTCCAGCTGGTGGCTGGCAACCGGGTGCCCGGCCCGGTCGAACAGGATGCAGCGGCTGCTCGTCGTCCCCTGGTCGATGGCGGCGACGAGCGAGCGTGCTTGCACCTTGGGGCTAGTAGCGGTACGAACTCCGATCGACCGTCGAGACGGACGACCCGACGTCACGGATCTGGTACATCAGGGCCGCCACGGCGAGGACGATGTAGACGACGGTGGCCACGAGGCCCGAGTGAAGCAGCGATCCGAAGATCCCCGCGTACAGGTCCTCGACCTTGATCTGGCCAAGGAAGATGAACACGCCGTTGACCACGGCTGCAGCGCCGGTCGCCGCCGAGAAGACCATGACCAGCAGGATCGGGACCCCGAGCATGAACGTACCGACGGCGAAGATCGCCCCGACGATCAGGCCGATCAGGGTGACGATGAGGCCCGTCCCCGTCCCGAGCGTGACGAACAAGCCGACGGCCAGCGTGTAGCCCGCCGCCCCGGCCAGGAGCACGATCGCGGCGTAGTACCAGAAGAAGGAGATCGCCGCGAGGACGATGCCGAAGACGAGACCGATCCCCCACGACAGGACGGTCGAGAAGACCCCGTCACCGAACACATCCTGACCCCATTGCGCCCCGGCGACGAGTCCGAACAGGAATGCCCATAGCGGCAGCAGGATCGTGAAGAGTTTGAGTCCGTACGTGGCCCAGGCCAGGCCGATGACGATGGCCAGCAGGCCGATGATGATCCCCTCGACTGACATCGAGTTCCTCCAACCCTCTCGGCGTCCGCTGCCAGGGCACAGGCAGACTTGTTCGGACGCCCTCGGAGCGGACTATACAGCCCCGAACAAGGTGCTCGACCGCTCCTGGGCGTCGATCTCGCCATGCCGTCTCCACATCTCCTCCACATCGGGCCGTGACGATCGAGGGGACCAGGTCCAGGGCGGACCTGGCACGTCACAGGAGTGCTGCACCCATGCGCGCCATCGCCGCCATCCTTCTCATCGTCGTCCTCGCCATCGGTGGCGGGGTGATCGCCACGACCGCCTATCAAGCTGGACTCGACTCGGCGATCAGTTCCAGCATCACGAGTGGATCGGTCGTCACACCCGTCATCGTCCCGTACGGACCCGCCTGGCACGGCGCAGGGTTCGGGGTCTTCGACCTCTTTGTGACCCTCTTCTTCGTGTTCGTCGTCTTCGCGCTGCTGCGGCTCGTGTTCTTCCGCGGGATGTGGCGACGCGGCGGTTGGAACCCGGGTGCGATGCGGAGCGACCACGGGCACGGGGGTTCCTGGGGTCAGCCGTCATGGGAGGGTCGGGCACGCGAGACCTTCGACACCTGGCATCGCCTGGCTCACGATGGGTCGTCCGGCCAGCCGAGCGACCCGTCGAAACCAGATGCCGGTCCGATCGACCCGTCCTGAGCGCCGGCCCCGACACGAAACCACCATCGGCGCCTCGGGGTCCGGCTCGTCCCGAGGCGCCTGTCCGACTACGATCGGCCGATGAAGACGATCCTTGTCGTCGATGACGAAGCGAAGATCGCGGCGCTGGCCCGGGATTACCTCGAGCACGCCGGGTTCGCCGTGCTGACCGCCCACGACGGCAACGCCGCGGTCTCCGCCTTCCGGACCCGTCGGCCCGATCTGATCGTGCTCGATCTGGGGCTGCCCGGGCTGGACGGCCTCGATGTGACCCGCGAGATCCGTCGTGGGTCATCCGTCCCGATCGTGATGCTCACGGCACGCGACGACGAATTCGACAAGCTGCTGGGACTCGAACTTGGTGCCGACGACTACCTGACCAAGCCATTCAGCCCTCGCGAGCTGGTCGCCCGCGTTCGTGCCGTCCTTCGGCGGACCGAGCGGGCTCCCGACAGCGGGGAGACGATCCGCGCCGGCGACCTGACCCTCGATCTGCCGACGATGCGAGCCGAGCTCGCGGGCTCGGCGGTCGACCTCACCTCGACCGAGTTTCGATTGCTTTCCACCCTCGCGGGCCGACCGGGCCGCATCTTCACCCGTGGCCAGCTGCTCGATGCCTTGCACGGCGTCGCGTTCGAGACGTACGAGCGGGCCATCGATTCGCATATCAAGAACCTGCGGCGCAAGCTCGAGCCCGATCCTCGTCGCCCGCGATACATCCTGACCGCCTATGGCGTCGGTTACCGGTTCGCCGATGATCGGGATGCGGACTGATGCCCGGGGAAGAGGATCACCAGTCGGGACCGCGATCCGGCGAGGACTGGAGACAGACCCGCGACGAGTGGCGGAAGGCCCGGCTCAGGCGGCGGGCTCGGGGTGGCCACCGGCCCGCCCGCTACGGGCCACCCCAGGGATTCGGCTGCCTGTTCGGGCTGGTCTTCCTGCTCATCGCCGGATCGTTGATCGCCGCCACGACGTTGGTCCTGTCCAGCCTTGGCGCGCTGCCCGTCATCGTGGCCCTGGGCTTCCTGGCCCTCGTCCTCGGCTGGATGGGTCGGACGCTGTTCGCCACGGCTCGGGAGCTCGATGGCCTCGTCGAGGCGACCCGGCGGGTCAGCGAGGGTGATTACTCGGTCCGGATCGGGTCGACCCGATCGTCGGCCGGGGCCATCCGGGCAGCTCGACAACTCGATCGCGATTTCGATGCCATGGCCGCACGGCTGGAGGCCGACGAACGACAGCGGCGGACGCTGCTGGCCGATATCAGCCACGAGTTGCGCACGCCACTGAGCGTGGTCCAGGGCCACATCGAGGCCATCCTCGATGGCATCTATCCGGCAGACGGAGCACACCTCCAGACGATCCTCGAGGAGACCCGCGTCCTTGCCCGGTTGGTCGACGATCTACGAACGCTGGCCCTGTCCGAGGCCGGGACCCTCACGCTGCACCGGGAGCCGACCGATCTCGACGTCCTCACCTCGGATGTCGTGCGGTCGTTCGAACCTGCCGCCCTGACGGCGGGCGTCGAGTTGATCGCCGATATCGGATCCGATCTACCGATGGTCGACATCGATCCGGTCCGCATCCGCGAGGTGATCTCGAACCTCGTCGCCAACGCGCTTCGTCACACGCCGTCGGGCGGCACGATCAGGGTGACCGGAACCGCGGTGGACGCGGGCTGGGTCCGGTTGGAGGTCCGCGACTCCGGCACGGGCATCGAACCGAGTCTCTTGCCCCTGGTCTTCGACCGGTTCGCCAAGGGCGATGCGTCTGCAGGGTCCGGGCTCGGCCTGGCGATCGCCCGTCAGCTCGTCGTCGCTCACGACGGCGAGATCGAGGCGACATCCGAAATCGGGGCCGGGACGACCATCGTGGTGCGCCTGCCGGTCAGGGGCGAGTGATCCTGACGTCGTCGACTGCGGCCTCGATCGTGCTCGGCCGACCGAGGTCGGCGGCGGCGAAGACGATCCTGATCGTCTGGCCGGCCCACGGCGTCATCGGGATCGACACGTTGGACCATCGAGGCAGGTCCTTGTTCGCGGCACCACGCTCCTGGAAGACGAGCGTTCGGATGCCGTCCGTGCCCTCCACGTAGACTCGGAAGTAGTCCGCCTTCGTGGCATTGGCGCTGTGGGCGAAGTAGGAGCGGAAGGTCAGATCCCCCACCGGATCCGTCAGCTCGATCGCTGGTGAGCGAACGGTCGTGACGCCCCCGTCAACGTCGTAGGCGTGGGCGCTCGAACCGGCCTTGGCACCCGTCACGAGCGCGCGGGACCCGGATGGCACCGAGCCGGCCTGGCGGGCTGTCGCCTTGGGATCGGCGCGCTGCCACCCCCCGGCACTCGCCGTATCGGTCCCGAGCGGGTCCACCGTCCAGCCGCCCGCGGTTTCGAAGGAGTCGTAGAGCGGGCCGCAATTCTTCCTGGCCGTGCCGGCGGCGCCGTAGGGGCATCCGGCGGCCTCGATGAGCTTCAGGATGGCCGCCTTGTTCCGTTCCGTTTGCGGACCGATGACTTCGTCGGGTGGATAGAAGCGCTTGAGTGAATTCACCTTGGCGTGGCTCGGATAGAGCTCGAACGTGTACATGAAGATGTGCTGGATCCCGTACGCCCAGTCGATCTCATCGCCGTCCGTGACATACAGGCTGCTCGACTGCATCGCCGTGTAGCCGTTGGTCGCCGCCATCTGCTTGCCGAGTGCGGCCAGCGCCTTGTGGTCGGCGATCGTCATGTCGTACGGCACGGCCTGCTTCGTGTAGCCGTACGGCCACAGGATCTGCTCCCCGGCGGTATGGAAGGTGACGGCCGTCCTGATCTGCTGGATACCACCGATCCGACGACTGTCGATGAAATCGCGGATCGCCCGTGTCTCCGGGGCGGAGAAGGCGGACGGCCCGCGGTACGTGTCCGACGCCGGGTGGGTCGAGGAGCCGCCACAGCAGGCCCAGTGATAGCCATAGTTGCGATTGAGATCGGTGCCGATGGCCTTGTAGCCAGGATTCGGCTGGCGGCTTTTCCGCCAGGCGCGATACGGCGAGCCGGTAAGGTCGTACTCGGCACCATCCGGGTTGACCGCGAACACGATCCAGATCTCCCGCTCGTCGACGAGGTTCGTGATCTGGGGATCCGTGCCATAGCCTTCAGTCAGCCAACGCAGGATCGCCAGGTTCTGCTCGAGCGACAGGTGTTCGCGGGCGTGGTGCAACGCGTCGAACAGGACCTCCGGTTCCGGCTCGTCCGTGGCGACGTTGTCCGACACCTTGGCCACCCACAGATCGCGGCCCTTATAGCTGTGGCCGATCGACGACAGGGCGACGATATCCGGGTAGGCGGCGGCCGTCGCCTCGATCTCCGCGACCATCTCCGGGTAGGTGTGGTAGCCGGAATCCTTGGCCGGGAAGTCGGCAGCGCGGGTGAACGGGGTCGCCCACAATGTCAGGAGGGAAATGAGGGCGAGGGCGAGGGCGGCGCGACGTCGCATGCCGACAGCATCACAGACGACGGCTGGATCTGTCACCCCCGGATGGGGCCAGGGGTCGCCAGGACCTCATAGCCGAGACGCCCGTGGCCGGCCCGGTTATGCTCGAGGACGTGCGACCGTTGCCCGTGCCGTTCGACGACATCGCGGCTGGTCGGACCGCGCCAGTCGGGCTGGCCGGGCCCGCCCTGCTGGGCAGCCGCCTGCTCACCAAGGACCTGGCGTTCACGCCCGCCGAGCGCGATGCGTTCGGGCTCCGCGGACTCCTCCCCGACGCGGTCCTCGGGATCGAGGAACAGGTCGACCTCGAACTCGAGCATCTGCGCCGCAAGGACGATGGGCTCGAGCAGTACATCGGGCTGGCGGCCCTCCAGGACCGCAACGCGACGCTGTTCTATCGGCTCCTGGCCGAGCATCTCGAGGAGTTCCTGCCGATCGTCTACACGCCGACGGTCGGCCGGGCGTGCCAGCAGTTCAGCCACATCCTGCGGCGGACCCGGGGCACCTGGATCACCCCCGCCGACCGGGACCGGATCCCGACCCTGCTGCGGCAAGGGCCGTACAAGGATGTCCGTCTGGTCGTCGTGACCGACAACGAACGGATCCTCGGGCTCGGTGACCAGGGTGCCGGCGGGATGCCCATCCCGATCGGCAAGCTGGCGCTGTATACGGCGGGGAGTGGTATCCATCCCGCGCTCACGCTGCCCGTTTCACTGGACGTGGGCACCGACAATCCGACCCTCCTGGCCGACCCGCTCTATGTCGGGTATCGCCAACCTCGGCTTCGCGGATCCGAATACGACGCCCTCGTCGAGGCGTTCGTGGATGGCGTCGCCGAAGTGTGGCCCGGCTGCCTGATCCAATGGGAAGACTTCAAGCAGGCGAACGCGCTGCGGATCCTCGATCGATACCGACTTCGCGTGCCCTCCTTCAACGACGATATCCAGGGGACCTCGGCGGTCGTGCTCGGCGGATTGCTCGCCGGGCTGCGTCTCCTTGGGACATCGCTGGCAGATGCGCGGGTCGTCCTGGCCGGCGCCGGGGCCGCCGGCATCGGGATCGCCCGATTGCTCCGACTGGCCATGCTCGAAGAAGGGATCCCCGAGGCGGATGTCCGGCGGTCACTCGTCCTGGTCGACTCAAAGGGTCAGGTCCACGACCGGCGCGAAGATCTCGACCCGAGCAAGCGTGAGCTCGCCCTCCCGGCCGGAGCATTCACGGACTACGGCTTCTCGACCGAATATCCGGGGCTGATCGAGACCGTCGAACGGGTTCGACCGACCGTCCTCGTCGGGACGACCGGCGTCGGCGGCACGTTCGACGAGCCGACGATCCGGGCCGTCGCCGCCGGCGTACCGCGACCCATCGTCCTGCCGCTCTCGAACCCGACTTCGGCCGCCGAGGCGACCCCGGACGATGTCCTGCGCTGGTCCGATGGTCGAGCCGTCGTCGCGACGGGTTCGCCATTCGAGCCCGTCGACGCGAACGGACGGCGGCAGATCATCGGTCAGGCCAACAACGTGTTCATCTTCCCGGGCCTCGGTCTCGGCGCCATCGCCGCCGAGACCAGCATGATCACCGACCGGATGTTCCTGCTGGCCGCAGGTACGCTCGCGTCCGCGGTCACCGAAGCACGGCTGGCGGCCGGGGTCATCTACCCGCCGGTCGACGACCTGCGCCAGGTGTCACGTTCGATCGCGACCGCCGTCGCGCACGAGGCGATCGACGCCGGTCTTGCCGGGATCGACCCGTCGACCGATGTGGAGGCCGTCATCGACGCCGCCATGTGGTGGCCCGACTACGTGCCGTATCGACCCGACCGGGCGGTCGAACGTCGCCGGACATGACGGCGACGCGAGCAGCAGTCCTTCGTTCGACAGGCAAACCCGTCACGATCGAGGATCTGGCCCTCGCGGATCCTCGGCCCGGTGAGGTCCGTGTCAGAGTCCTGGCATCGGGTGTCTGCCACTCGGACCTGCACGTCCGCGATGGCGACTGGCCGCGGCCCACACCGATCGTCATGGGCCACGAGGGGGCGGGCATCGTCGAGGCGATCGGACCCGACGTCGCGGATCTCGCGGTCGGCCAGCCGGTGGCGTTGTCCTGGCTCGTCCCCTGTGGGACCTGCCGGGCGTGCCGCGGCGGGCGACCATGGCTCTGTCCCCAGTCGCCCTCGTTCCGGCACCGCATGCCGGATGGATCTACGGTGTTCACGTCGGGGGACGGCGCCCCAATCCTGTCCTATTGCGGCATCGGCACGATGGCGGAGGCGGTCGTCGTCCCGGCGGCCGCTGCCATCGCGATCCCGAACGGTGTCGATCCTGCCGTTGCCGCCCTGATCGGCTGTTGCGTGACGACGGGAGTCGGGGCGGTCCTGAAGACGGCGGCCGTGCCGGCGGGTGCAAGCGTGGCGGTGCTCGGACTCGGGGGTGTCGGCCTGTCGTGCGTGATGGGGGCCGTCCTTGCCAAAGCATCGCCGATCGTCGCCATCGACCAAGTCGAGGCGAAGCTCGCCACGGCCCGCGCGCTCGGCGCGACGCACGGGATCCTCGCCGGCAAAGACCCCGCCGCGACGGTCGAGGCCCTGCGTGACCTGACCGATGGTGGGCCCGACTTCATCTTCGAGGCGATCGGCAGCCCGACGACGGTCGAATCCGCGATCTCGGCATTGCCGATCGGCGGGACTGCCGTGCTCGTCGGGATGACGCCGGCCGACGCCCGCGCGTCATTCGCCGTGTACCCGTTCGTCGATGGCAGCCGCCGGGTCCTCGGCTCGAACTACGGCTTTGCCGACCCGGCGGCGGACTTCCCCCACTACGCGGACCTGAATCTCGCCGGCCGCCTTCCGATCGAACGCCTCATCGACCGGCGGATCGGGCTTGACGACCTCGAAGGGGCGTTCGCACGCCTGCGGGACGGCGATGGACTTCGCCAAGTCATCATCGCCGGGCATTAGCTGGATCTGCTGCGGGCAAGCTGTGGGCGATCCCTGGATCCGGACCGTGAAACGGACCGCGAAGCCGGTCAGCGAACCGCCATCGCCCGGACGTCGACCCGATCCGGGGTGATCCCCGTCGACCCGAACGTCGCCACGAATGTCGTCGATCTCCCACGCCCGAGGGTTCGCTGGCCGACGTGCGCGCGCACGACATCCACCACGTTCCCGCGGGCGTCGTAGAGGGTCACCGCGAAGCGCAGGTACCGGACCGTGTACGACTTGGTGTTCTTGATCGTGCCGGTCACGACCCAATGTCCGGCGGCATCCGGTCCCGACGTGAGGATCGTCGCCCTGGGCCTGACGATATGCTTGTACGTCGTCGGTGCCTTGACGCTCCACGCGGCGTGGTCGAACCCAGCGGGCAGGCTGCCGACGATGCTGAACGGCGCCCGGGTCAGGGGCTTGACGAACTTCAGGTCGACAGCATGTGACCGGGTCGCGAGGAGTTTGCCCGTGACGTCGTACAGCCTGGCGGTGACGACGACTGGTCCGACCGTCCTCGAGGTGTTGTTATAGACCTCCCCGACGAGGCGCAGGGTGCTGCCGCCGATCCGCGCCTTGGATGACAGCACACGGACGCCGGCCGGCATCCTCTTGATGAGCAGGGCGTGTTGCCCGGTCGATGGACCGCCGCTTCCACTCACGCGGATCGCATAGTTCCCGGCTGCCAGCTTCTTGGATCAGCTCCTCGGAGCCGAGTCCCGGACGATCCGAGACTCTGAGCAGCTTGCTGCACCCCTGGTAGAGAGCCAGCCTCCCCGGGACCGTGAGATCCCCGAGCACCAGACGGACTCGCTTCGTCGCGGTCAGCTTGAATCGATACCAATCGACGTCTCCCGGTACCCCGAACGAGGCCGTCTGCCATCTCCCCGTCGGGTCAACGGGTGGAGCCGCTCCCGAACAGGTATCGGATGCGTCGACCGTTCCGGTTCGTGTGTAGGTCGCCGTCAGCGCCGTCGTCCCGGTCACGACCGGGACCTGGTGCGTCCGGGCACCCCCGTCGGACCAGGACTGGAACGACCAGATGTCTTCGCCGATGACGCTCGACGCCGGCGCGCTGACGCTGACGCTGGACTTGACGATGGCGGTCGCCGAGGCGGTCTGGCCCGTGTCGTCGCCGGCCGTCGTCGCGATGCCGGTCGGAGCGGAGGTCGTGGTGACCGTACCGGTGAGCGGGTACAGGTCGATCGAGGCCGATCCGGTCAGGCCGGCAGAGTCGGTGACGGTGACGCTCAACTGGATGTGCGACGGCACCTCGTGATCCGGGGCCACGAAACTACCCGACGCGACCCCGCTGTCCGTTTCGATGATATGGGAGTGGCAGCCCGATGGACAGTGCCGCATGATGATCGTCCAGTCGAACGCCGAGGCGGGAAGGACCCCGTCCTGGAGATCCGTCGCCGACCCACTGAAGTCGATCGTGTCGCCGACCTTCCAGTGCAGGCCGGGGTCGGGCAGGTCGATGGTGACCGACGGCGGCGATTCATCCACGGAGATGACGTGCGTCGTCATCCCGGTCAGGTTGGCGGGGTCGGTCACCTTCAGGCCGACGGTGACCTGGCCCAGCGACGAGTAGGTCCGCTGAGCGGTCGCGCCGGTCGCGTCGTCGAACAGGCCGTCGCCGTTGAGGTCCCAGGCGTAGGTCAACGCACCGTGCGAACTCGTCGAGGTGCTGGCGTCGAAGGACACCTGGAGTGGTGCCGGGCCGGACGACGGCGTCGTCGTGAACTTCGCGACCGGCGGGTTGGCCAGACCGTAATAGTGGATCCGGCGGACCTCGCCCCGGTCGTAGTCAACGTACAGCAGTTCGCCGTTCGGGTCGGTCGTGAGGAAGACCGCGCCGCCGTCGCGCGCGCTGGCATCCGTGCGATCGAGGTCCGCGAACAGCTTGGCTGGCCCTGCACTCGGGAGCCCGCCCGCACCACCTGGCAGGTACCAGATGCAGCGGCGAACATAGTCGGCGAAGAACAACGCCCCGTCGTAGGCGCCCGGATACGTGGACGAGGCGGGCAGGAACGTGACGCCGGAGATCGATCCGCCATTCGACGTGCCGCAGCCATCGCCGCTGGCCACATCGACCCCATGTTGGTACTCGTAGAACGGCGTCGTGACCTCTCCGGCGCTGAGCCCGTTACAGATCGACGTGCCGAGCGCCTGGTAGGTTGGGAAGGTCGCGTTGCCCTCCCAGCAGGGCCAGCCGAAGTTCCGTGGCGTGGCCGTGGGATCGGGCAGACGATCGATCTCCTCCCAGGTGGCGAAACCGACATCGGCCAGCCAGATCTCGTTCGTGCCGGGGCGGATCGTGAACCGGAAGGGATTGCGCAGCCCATAGCCGATGATCCGGCGTGCGTTCGGATCAGTTGAGCCGGCGAGCGCGTTCGTCGGCCAGCCGGCCCCCGTCGTCGGATCGATCCGCAGGATGGCCCCGTCCAGCCCGACCGGATCGCCCGCCGTCCGAAGATCCTGGGCGCGGAGCGAGCCTCCCTCCGCGGTCGGTGGGCTGAGGGCGACCCCGACGCCGCCCGGCGGATCGCCACACGGGTTCGCGGGTGTCGGCGTGTCGGTCAGGGATCCGCCGAATTGGCCGTAGTCGACACCGCTGAACCCGGCGCCCTCCCCGGCAGAGACGTACAACGAGCCGTCGGCTCCGAACATCAGGTTGCCCAGTGAGTGGCTCGGGAACTGCTGGCACCAATCCTCGATCAGGACGTGCTCGGACCCGGACATGACCCCGCCGGACGACGTCAAACGCGACAGTCGGCCGGAGATGACGCAGCCGTCCGTGTTCGCCCCGGGCGGTGACGGACAGCGGTCGCCGTAGTAGCCCGATCCGGAGTTGGACGGCCACTTGGGCGCCGCAGCCGGGTCACCGAAGACGTGGTTGTAGGCGTACAGGACGTAGACGTAGGGCCTGGTCGGGTACGCCGGATCGACGGCCAGCCCCATCATGCCCCGGTCCCAGTAGTTGTGGACGTTCGTGTTGAGATCGGCGAACACGGTGGGCGTCGTGTCCGACAGGCTGGAGTAGCGGAGGATCACGCCTCGCTTCTCCGCCACGAAGACTTCGCCATCCGGCGCGAAGGCGATCGCCATCGGATTGTCCAGGCCGCCGAAGACCAGCTGGTCCGCGAAACCGGTGGGAACGTTCGCTGGCGATTCGGCGAGCACTGGCGACACCCCGAACGACAGCATCGTTGCGAGGAGCACGAACACGAGCGAGGCGAGGGCCGGCAGGTGGCCTCTCGATCGTCTGGCGGGAATCATCGGGCGAGGTCGGACCAGATACGCGGATGGGATGATGACCTTCGTACCATTGGCCATCCACCCGATCGGGTCAAGTCCCTGCGCCCGGAATTGGTGCGGTCCGGAAACGGTCGTTCACGTTGACGCGGGCCGCCGGATCATGTGGTTGGCGAGTTCCGGGAACTGCCGGGCAACGACCGCGACCCCGGCAACGCAGAGGAGACCGCCGGACACGACCGCGAACTGCGGGCTGGTCAGGGTCGCAACGATCGCCGCTTCGATATCGCCCAGGCGCGGACCACTGGTCACGACCAGGGTGTGGATCGAGGAGACCCGGCCGCGCAGGTTGTCGGGCGTATCCAGCTGGACGAGGGTCGAGCGGAACACCGCCGAGAACACATCGGCCGCGCCGGCGACCGCCAGGCAAACGAGCGCCAAGGGAAACGACACGGTGACCAGCCCGAACGCGGTGATCGCCAGTCCCCACGCGGCGACGGCGAGGAGGATCGCCCGACCGATCCTGTCGACTGACTTGACCCAGCCGGACAGCAACGCGCCGAGGAACGCCCCGGCAGCCGGGGCCGCGGCCATCAATCCGAACCCCGCCGCCCCCGTCCCGAACACGTCGAGCGCGAGCACCGGGAACAACGACGTCGGCATGCCGAAGATCATCGCGTTGAGATCGATCACGAACGATCCGAGGATCGCCCGGCGCTGGCGCGCGAATCGGAGCCCCTCCCGGATGGCCGCCAGACCCGGCCGGCTCACCGCCCCGATCGGCGGCAGCGGATGGATTGCCAGCAGGGCGACGAAGGACGCGATGAAGCTGACCAGGTCGACGGTGTACGCACCGGCGAGCCCGACTGTCGCGATGAGCAGCCCGCCGATCGCGGGGCCGACGATCGAGGCCATCTGGAAGTTGAGCTGGTTGAGCGCGATCGCCGAGGGTAGCCGAACCGCCGGGACCAGCCGGGGGATGGCGGACGCTCGCGCCGGTTGATCGACCGCCGCCAGACCGGCGGCCAGGAATGCCACCACGAATAACACCCCGACCGGTGGGGCGCCGCCGGCTGCGAGCAGGGCGAGGACCAGACTGCACGCCGCCAGCCCGGTCTGGGTGATCATCAGCAGGCGACGCCGATCCATCACGTCCGCCAGCGAGCCGGCTCCGAGCGCGAACAGGAGGATCGGCACGAGCTGGAACAAGGTCAGCGCCGCGATGGCAAGGGTCGAGCCCGTCAGCACGTAGACCTGATACGGGAGAGCGATCCTGGTGATCTGATTGCCGATCCCGTTGACGACCTGACCGGACCACAACCAGCGGTAGTCTCGATCGCGCCGAAGCGGGGTGGTATCGAGGAACAGGCTCCGCGCCCGACCGGTCATCGAGTGCGGGCCTGACCTGACCGAGAGCTAGCGATCGCGTTCGACGCCTGCGAGTACCGCCTGGGCAGCGGCGAGTCTGGCGACCGGGACCCGGAACGGCGAACACGACACATAGTCCAGGCCGATCCGTTCGCACTTGTGGATCGACTCGGGGTCACCGCCATGCTCGCCGCAGATCCCCAGTTCCAGATCGGGGCGGGTCGACCGGCCCTTCTCGACGGCGGTCCGCATCAGCCCGGCGACCGCATCGTCCAGGGTCTGGAACGGGTTGACCGGCAGGATCCCATCCTCGACGTACTTGAGGAGGAACCCACCCTCTGCATCGTCGCGGCTATAGCCGAACGTCATCTGGGTCAGGTCGTTCGTGCCGAAGCTGAAGAACGCCGCATGACGAGCGATCTCGTCAGCGGTCAAGGCCCCGCGCGGGACTTCGATCATCGTCCCGAAGACGTACTCGACGTCGACGCCGGCCGCCGATTCGACTGCCTTCGCCTCGGCCTCCAGCAAGTCCTTCGTCGCCTTCAATTCGTTCACGTGCCCGACCAGCGGGATCATGATCTTGGCCTTCGGGTGGCCGCCGGATGCCTTGACCGCGATCAGGGCATTGAGGATCGCCCGCGTTTGGACCTTGACGAAATCGGGGATCATCAGGCCCAGCCGGCAGCCGCGCAGACCGAGCATCGGGTTCTGCTCGTGCATGCTCTGGATCGTCGCGAGCAGCTCCTTGTCCTCGTCGGACGCGCCGCCGGTCGCTTCGGCCCGGGTGACCTTGACCAGTTGTTCCTCGAGGTTGGGCAGGAACTCGTGGAGTGGCGGATCGATCAGGCGGACCACCACCGGCAGCCCGTCCATCGCCCGGAAGATCCCCTCGAAGTCGCCCTGCTGGAGGACCTCCAGCTTGGCCATCGCCGCGTCGAAGGTGGCGACGGCATCGGCCTCGTCGGCATCGAGGGCCGCCCCCGTCGCTCGCCTGGCCTTGGCCCGAGTCGCGACGTTGGCGACCAGGATCGCCCCGCGGACGATCTCCAGCCGCTCCCCTTCACGGAACATGTGCTCGGTCCGGCACAGACCGATCCCCTGGGCGCCGTAACTTCGCGCCATGGCCGCCTCTTCGGGCTTGTCGGCGTTCGTCCAGACCTCCATCCGTCGGACCTCATCGGCCCAATCCAGGATGCGCTGCAGTTCGGGCTGGTCCTCGAATCGGGCCGAGACGGTGGGCAACGCCCCGACGAACACCTCGCCAGTGCTGCCGTCGACGCTGATCCAGTCGCCCTCGGCGAACGAGATGCCATCGGCGGTCGCGGTCTTCGTCCCGTAATCGACGGCCAGGTCGTGACACCCGGCCACGCACGGCTTGCCGATCTGGCGGGCAACGACGGCGGCGTGACTGGTGGCGCCACCACGGGCGGTCAGGATGCCCTGGGCCACGGCCATCCCGTGAAAGTCGTCCGGTGACGTCTCCACGCGGACGAGTACCACCCGCTCGCCCCGCTCGACCCATTCCACGGCGGTGTCGGCGTCGAAGACGGCCCGTCCGACGGCGGCCCCTGGAGAGGCGTTCAGACCCTTGGCGATCCGTGCCGCGGAGGCGCGTGCGGCGGGGTCGAACTGGTCGCGCAGGAGCTGGTCGACGTGCGCCGGCTCGATCCGCATGAGCGCCTCGTCGCGAGTGATCAGGCCCTCGTCCACGAGGTCGGCGGCGATCTTCACAGCGGCCGCGGCGGTCCGTTTGGCGGAGCGCGTCTGGAGCATGTAGAGCTTGCCGCGCTCGATCGTGAATTCGAGATCCTGGACGTCACGGTAGTGTCGTTCCAGCTGTTCACCGATCCGCAGGAACTCGGTGTAGACGGCGGGCATCTCGGTCGCCATCTGGCTGATCTTCGGAGCGGTCCGGATCCCGGCCACGACGTCCTCGCCCTGGGCGTTGGTCAGGTACTCGCCGAACAGGACCTTCTCCCCGGTGTTCGGGTCACGGGTGAAGGCGACGCCCGTCCCGGAGTCATCTCCCATGTTGCCGAAGACCATGGTCACGACGTTGACCGCGGTACCGAGATCGTGGGCGATCTTCTGGTTGTTTCGATAGTCCGTCGCCCGCTTGCCGAACCAGCTGGCAAAGACGGCCTTGATGGCGAGGTCGAGCTGGTCGAGTGGATCGCTCGGGAATTCACGACCCGTATCCTCGCGAACGATGTCCTTGAAGGTGCCGGTCAACGCCTTGAGCGCTGCCGCATCCAGCTCTGTGTCCTGGGCAGCGCCGTGGGCGGCCTTGGCGGCGTCGAGCGCGTGGTCGAAACGCTCGCCCTTCACGTCCATGACGATCCGCCCGAACATCTGGATGAAGCGCCGGTACGCATCCCAGCCGAAGCGCTCATTGCCGGTCAGGGCGACCAGTCCCTGCAGCGTCTCTTCGTTCAAACCCAGGTTCAGGACCGTATCCATCATCCCGGGCATGGAGAACTTGGCGCCGGAGCGCACGCTGACCAGGAGCGGATCCGCTGCGCGGCCGAAGCCCTTGCCGGTCAGGGTCTCGACCTCGCGGACCGCCTCGAGGACGTCCGCCCAGAGCCCATCGGGGAGCCGCTGGCCGGCCGAGAAATAGTCGTTGCAGGCCTCGGTCGTGATGGTGAAGCCTGGCGGAACCGGCAAACCGGCATTGGTCATCTCGGCGAGGCCGGCGCCCTTCCCGCCCAGCAGGTCACGCATCGACGAGTCACCCTCGGCCTTGCCCCCGCCCCAGGCGTAGATGTAGCGCTTGGCGGCTTCGTGCGCGCGGTCACTTGGAGACGAGGCGGTCGAGGTCATCGGGCGGATCCTTCCGGGGCTTGCGGCGGCTCTCGAGCGGCCGCGGGCTGGATGCTGATGGTTCACATCGATTGTACCGTCGCGGCCGGATGGACTCCGGTTGCCGCCTGAGAACCCTCACGGTCGGTCTCCCGGGTACCATCGGGTGGACGAAACCCACGGATCCGACGGAGACCGACCGAATGAGCCTGCCGAACGACGATCGCGTCATCGAGGCGAGCGCGCCCCAGTACAACGCCACCCTGGTGCGACGGGTCGACCACACGGACGACCTGGCCTACTTCTGGGTGAAGCTCGATGGCGAGCCGATCGCGTTCGAACCTGGTCAGTACATGACGATCGGCGTCTTTGCCGACGGGAAGCTGTGGCAGCGGCCCTATTCGGTCGCGTCCGCGCCGCGCGAGTCAGCGGATGGCGGGTACGAGTTCTACGTGCGCCTCGTCCCCATCATCCGATTCACGACGTTGCTGTGGCGGCTGCCGGTCGGCCATGCCATGCGGATGATCGGACCCAAGGGCAAGTTCCTCCTCGAACCGACTGACGCCCGAACCCACTTGTTCATCTCGACCGGGACCGGCATCGCCCCGTTCATCTCGATGATCCGCGAGACGCTCGCAGAAGGGCACCCTCGCAAGACGGTCGTCCTGCACGGGTGTTCGTACGTCGACGAGCTCGGCTATCGGGACGAGCTCGAAGCATGGCAGCGGGACGGGACGTATCCGGTCACGTACGTCCCGACCATCAGCCGTCCGGATGACCCGCGCAACGTCGGCTGGACCGGGCGGACGGGGCGAGTCGAGCAGGTCGTCGCGAGCGTGTGCAAGGACCTCCACCTGCGGCCGGACCGCACGGTCGTCTACATCTGCGGTAATCCCGACATGATCCTGAACAGCGAATCGCTCCTGATGGACCTCGGCTTCCCCGAATTCCACGTCAAGAAGGAGCTGTACTGGCCGAAAGGCAAGGATGCGGCGCTCCTTCGCGGCTGAGCCGGCCGCTCCCTCCTGCGGCACGTGCCATTCGGCCCGCATGGAATGGGCCGCCTGACGCATGGGGCAACGACCGCCGGACCGTAGCATCGGGATTACGGGCCACAATGGGCCGAACACGAACGCAGGCGGTCAATGCATCCGATCATCGAGCGCGAACAACTCTCGCCGAACGTCACACGCCTTGTCCTCGAGGCACCGCGGATCGCCGAGATCCGTCGTCCGGGACAGTTCGTCATCGTCCGACTCGATGAAGGGGCCGAACGGATCCCGCTGACGATCGCCGATGCCGATCCGGTCAAGGGCACGATCAGCCTGATCATCCAGTCGGTCGGGGCCAGCACGATGGGCCTGGTCGCGCTCCAGCCAGGCGACGCGATCCGGGACGTGGCTGGACCCCTCGGCCGCGCGACGGACCTGCTCGAGACCGGGCACGCGGTGTGCGTCGGCGGCGGCGTGGGCACGGCGGTGGTCTATCCCATCGCCCAGGAACTCCACCGGCGCGGCGTGGCGGTGACGAGCATCATCGGAGGACGCTCGCAGGAGTGGGTGATCCTGGAAGACGAGCTTCGCACGGCCGGCGACGTCATCGTCTGTACCGACGACGGCAGCTACGGTCGGCACGGATTCGTCACCGAGGCGCTCAAGGATCTGTGTGAGCTGGGCGGGATCGACGAGGTCTTCGCGGTCGGACCGGTCCCGATGATGCGGGCCGTGTCGGAGCTGACTCGTCCGTACGGCATCCAGACCACCGTCTCGCTCAACGCGATCATGGTCGACGGGACCGGGATGTGCGGCGGGTGTCGCGTGTCGATCGACGGGGCGACCAAGTACGCCTGCGTCGACGGCCCGGAATTCGACGGCCACACCGTCGACTTCAAGAGCCTCGCCGACCGGCTCACGACCTATAAGGCGTTCGAACAGCAGACGCTGGCCAGACGCGAAGCCTGCCTGATCCCCGGCCTGGCCGAACATGCCGGTGCGACGGGCGCCAGTGCCGGTCCGACCGGCCCGACCGCAGGAACGGCCGCCCGATGACCGACGAGGAACCCACCGTCGAGCCGATCCACCTGCTCACCGCCAAGGAGCGGATGGCGATCGAGCGGGTGTCGATGCCGGAACAGGATCCGACGGTCCGGGCGGTCAACTTCAGAGAGGTCAATCTCGGGCTGACCCAGCAGATCGCGATGCTCGAAGCCGAGCGATGCCTCCAGTGTCCGAAACCCTATTGCGTCGGCGGCTGCCCGGTCAGCGTCAATATCCCGCGGTTCCTGAAGCTGCTGCGTGAGGGCGACCTGCCCGGAGCGGCGGATTCGCTCCTCGACGACAACGCCCTCCCCTGCGTGACCGGCCGCGTCTGCCCGCAGGAGAACCAGTGTGAGGGTGTCTGCCTGCGGGCAAAGAAAGGCAACTCCGTGGCGATCGGCCATCTCGAGCGATTCGTCGCCGACTGGGCCCAGGCGCACCCGGAGGAACTGATCCACGCCAAGCCTGTAGCGACCGGAAAGACGATCGCGATCGTCGGCTCGGGACCGGCCGGCCTGACTGCGGCCGGCGAATTGGTCAAGCGCGGCCACGACGTGACGATCTTCGAGGCGTTCCATGCCGCCGGCGGCGTCCTCGTCTACGGGATCCCGGAATTCCGGTTGCCCAAGGACATCGTCCAGGCCGAGGTGGACCGGCTGGTATCCGACGGCGTCAAGATCGTGCCGAATTCGATCATCGGCAAGACCTATACCCTGCCCGAACTTCGGGACCGCTTCGATGCGGTCTTCCTCGCGGTCGGGGCGGGGCTCCCGGTGTTCATGGACGTTCCCGGCGAGAACCTCAAGGGCGTCTACTCGGCCAACGAGTACCTGACCAGGGTGAACCTGATGGGCGCCTGGAACCCCGATTCGGAGACGCCGGTCCTCCATGGCCAGCGAGTCGCGGTCGTCGGCGGCGGGAACGTCGCGATGGACTCCGTCCGGACGGCCCGACGCCTTGGAGCCGACGAAGCGGTGATCGTCTATCGGCGCGGTCGCGATGAACTCCCGGCCCGGGCCGAAGAGGTCCACCATGCCGAAGCCGAGGGGATCCGGTTCGACCTGCAGGTCGCTCCGATCGAGGTCCTGGGCGACGACGATGGCTGGGTCCGCGCCCTTCGCTGCGTGCGCATGGAGCTCGGTGAGCCCGATGCGTCAGGACGAGCCCGGCCGGTGGTCATCCCCGGGTCCGAATTCGAGATCCCGTGCGAGATGGTCGTGGTCGCGATCGGGACCCGTTCCAACCCGCTCCTGACGTCGACCGCGCCGGACTTGCGGGTCAGCGAATACGGCTACATCGAGACCGACGAGACCGGGATGACGAGCATGGACGGCGTCTTTGCCGGAGGCGACATCGTCCGCGGCGCGGCCACCGTGATCCTGGCCATGGGCGACGGGAAGCGGTCGGCAGCGGCGATCAACACCTACCTCGGGTTCGGGGAGCCCGCGGCAGCCGAGAGCGAAGCCGCACCGACCGGGGCCTGAGCGCGGGCGATCCAGCGGCGCCTACTCGACCCGAGCGGCCTCCAGCCGATCCTGGATGAGCCGAGTGACCCCCTCGACAGGGACTCGCTCCTGGGTCATCGAGTCGCGGTCGCGGACGGTGACGGCGCGGTCCTCCAGCGAGTCCACGTCGACCGTGATGCACCAGGGTGTGCCGATCTCATCCTGCCGGCGATAGAGCTTGCCGATCGCCGCCGTATCGTCGTAGACCGCCATCGTGTGGCGTTGCAGATCCGCCTTGATCCGGTGGCAGAGCTCGACGATCTCGGGCCGCTTCTTGAGCAGCGGCAGGACCGCCACCTTGTACGGAGCCAGGTCGGGGTGGAGCGCCAGCGACACCCGTTTCTCGCCTCGGACCTCCTCCTCGCGATAGGCGTCGATCAGGAACGTGAACGCGGCGCGGTCCGCTCCGGCGGCCGTCTCGACGATCCAGGGGATGACATGCTCATCGGTCGCCTGGTCGAAGTACTCGAGCTTCTCACCGGACGCCTCCGAGTGACGCGACAGGTCGAAGTCGCCCCGGTTGTGGACGCCTTCCAGCTCCTTCCACCCGAACGGGAACCGGTATTCGACATCGATCGCCTTCTTGGCGTAGTGAGCGAGCTCGTCGGGGGCGTGCTCGCGCAGGCGCAGGCGGGCGGGCGTCACGCCGTAGCGTTCGTACCAGCCCAGCCGTTTCGGCAGCCACGCATCGAACGCAGCGGCGGCTTCGGCTTCCGGGCGCACGAAGTACTGCATCTCCATCTGCTCGAACTCGCGCATCCGAAAGACGAAATTGCCGGGACTGATCTCGTTGCGGAACGACTTGCCGATCTGGGCGATCCCGAACGGCAGCTTCTTGCGCGACGATTGCTGGACGTTCTTGAAGTTGACGTAGCTGCCCTGCGCCGTCTCCGGACGGAGATAGATGACCGAGGCGTCCTCCTCGACCGGCCCCATGAACGTCTTGAACATCAGGTTGAACCGGCGCGGTGCGGACAGCGGCCCACCGTCGACCGGGCAGCGCAGGCCGAGCCGCTCGACGATGGTCGGGTCCTGCAGTTCGGTCGCGGTCAGAGCCTCCGCGCCGGGCAACTCGTCGAGCCGAAACCGACGGTGGTCGGTCTGGCACTCGACGAGCGGGTCGCTGAACGATCCGACGTGTCCGGACGTCAGCCAGACCTGCGGGTGCATCAGGATCCCGGCATCGAGTCCGACGATATCGTCGCGTTCCTGGACCATCGACCGCCACCAGGCTCGCTTGACGTTGTTCTTGAGTTCGACACCGAGGGGTCCGTAGTCCCAGACGGCGTTGATCCCGCCATAGATCTCGCTGGACGGGAAGATGAAGCCGCGTCGCTTCGAGAGCGACACGATCGTGTCGAGGTCCTCGACGGCGGGCGCGATATCGTCCGGATCGACGGTTCGGGTTTCGGTCACAGGGGACTCCGGGTGGGCGACCGACCGTGGCATGGACGGTCTGCGGCGGGGCTGGGTATCGATGCTAGCAGAGGCCCGCCGGGGTGGCCGCCGACCATTCAGGCCGGCAACGCCTCCATCAGCAGCCGCCGGACGTTGCCGCCCATGATCCTGGCGATCGAGTCCCGATCGAACCCGGCTGCCAGAAGGGCTTCGGTGACCTGGGCGAGACCGGTCGCATCGAACGGCACCGGGACCGCGCCGTCGAAGTCGGAGCCGAGCCCGACGTGGTCGACGCCGGCGAGATCGACGGTGTACCGGATCGAACGCGCGATCGACGCCGCGTCGTCGCCGCCCGACGCGGTCGGCCAGAACCCGATCCCGATCACGCCGCCGGTCTCGGCGATGCCGCGGACCTGGTCGTCGGTCAGGTTGCGGGCGTTATCGGCGATGCCCCGTACGCCTGTGTGCGATGCGACGACAGGCCGGGCGGCCATCTGCAGGATGTCATCGATCGTCATCGCCGAGGCGTGGGCGACATCGACCAGCATCCCGCGCGCCTCCATCCGCCGGACCATCTCCGCACCGGCCGCGGTCAGACCTCCCTTGACCAGGCCGTGGGCGGAGCCGCCGAACGCTGTGTCGAAGAAGTGGCTAGGCGACATCATCCGGAACCCCGCATCCGCGACCACCTCGACGTTCGACGGGTCGCCGTCGAGCGCGTGGGCGCCCTCGATCGCGAGCAGCCCGGCCGTGATGTCCGGTCGCGCCGAACGAGCCGCTTCGTACGCGGCGAGGTCGGCCCGTGAGCGGATGATCGTGAGGCGCCCGTCCGACCGGGCCGCGAACGCGTCGGCGCGAGTGGCCAGGTGGAGCGCCCTCGGCAGCAGCCGGCGCCAGGTGGCCGGCGGCCAGCCCTGGGCGATCGCGAGCAGGATGACGTCGTCCGTTCGGTCGTCGTTCCGCTCGATGTTGAGGTGGCGTGGCGATTTCGTCGTCGCCGCCAGGACCTGGAGGGCGACATTGCCGTCGATCAGACGCGGGACATCGACCTGGCCGTGGCTGGAGCGCTGGAGCAGGTCGCGGCCCCACAGCAGCGAATCGGCGTGGAGGTCGGCGACCCATAGGTCGCGGTGCAGGGCGACGGCTTCGTCCGACGCCGGGTACGGGGGCCGATTGGTCGTCTCACACAGGCGCGCCTCCGTCCGCCGGACCATCGCCCGGCCGCCGGCCCGTGCGGTCATGGCGGTCGCGATCCCGGCCGCAGCGCCAAGGCCCACCGTCGCGAACCGCCGGGCGGCGCTCACGGCTGGCCGACCATCGCCTGGAGCGGGGTGCGCACCTCGTCGAGGAACGCGAGTGATCGGGCATCGCGTTCGAGGGCGTCGCGGACGAACGATCGCATCGCAGACTCGGTCTCGCGTTCGACGTCGGGGGCCAGGCGGAGGGCCGCGATCGCCTCGATGTCGAGCCGCTGATACGCCTTCAACAATTTGAGCGCCTCGAGCGAGATCCCGGCCCGCTCATGGGGCGGACCCGGGCAGCGCTGGCACAGGACCCCGCCGAGAGGCGGGACCCAGCGGTAGCGCTCGTCGGGTTCGAGCATCCGGTCGCATTCGACGCAGCGGTCCACTTCGGGACGCTGGCCCAGCTCGTCAAGCAAGTGCATCTCGTACCAGCGCGCGACCCGTCCCGGGGCCATCGCCGCATCAAGCAGTTCGTAGGCGCGACGGAGGAGCGCATAGAGCGGTTGCGCCGGGTGACGCTCCTCGAGCGACCGGTCCGCCAGTTCGGCCAGGTACCAGGCCGTCGCGGCCGATTCGAGCGAGTCGCGCAGATTCAACCAGGCGTGCCCGACGCTGACCTGGGTGACGACGTCGAACGTCCGGCCCCGGGCGAGGGCGACCGTCAGTTCGGCGAATGGCTCCAGGCTGCCGCCGAGCCGGGACGTCGGTCGTCGGACGCCCTTGGCGATCGCCTTGAGCTTGCCGCCATCGGGCGTGATCAGGGTCAGGACCCGGTCGGCCTCGCCGAGATCGAATCGAGACAGGACGATCGCGTCCGTCGTGTAGCGGCGCGGGGTTGGCATCGAGGCGACGGTACCACTTGCCGGCGCGACGTGACGGACAATCAGGCTACCTGAGCCGCGCACGTTTCGTGTACACTCCGGCCACGATGACCACCGCATCCCCGGAGATCGACCTCGCCGCCCTGATCGCGGACACGGAAGGCGAGATCGTCCGGCTCGTGCAGGATCGCGATCCGTCCACCCATGGCCTCTATGAGATGGTCCGATATCACCTCGCCCTGGACGGGTCCGGCGCCTCCGGCGGCAAGCGGATGCGGCCACTCCTCGGCCTGCTCGCCTACGCCAGCATCACCGGCGAGCACCAGCGGGCGCTCCCGGGCGCGGCGGCGGTCGAACTGGGGCACAACTTCAGCCTCGTGCACGACGATATCGAGGACGGTGATGTCGAGCGCCGCCACCGCCCGACGCTATGGACCATCCACGGCATCCCGCAGGCGATCAACGCCGGTGACACCCTGTTCAGCCTTTCCCGCGTCGCCCTGCATCGCCTGACCGATCTGGGGTTCCCGGATCGCACGGTCCTGCGGCTGATGCGGCTGTACGACGAGACCTGCCTGGCGTTGTGCGAGGGTCAGTACATCGACATCGCGGTGAGCAACGCACCCGATCTCGGGAGCGTGGATCTCTACTTCGACATGATCGGGCGCAAGACCGCGTCCCTGATCGCCGCATCGATCGAAGCCGGGGCGCTGCTGGCGACCGATGACGACGAGGTCATCGCCCGCTATCGGGGGTTCGGCTGGGCCCTCGGCCTGGCGTTCCAGCTCAATGACGATCTGCTCGGGATCTGGGGGCCGGAACAGGCGACCGGCAAGGAACCATCGGACGTGGCCAACCGCAAGAAGACCCTGCCGGTCATCTACGCGTGGGAGCACGCCGGCCCCGAGGACCGCGAGCGTTTGGGCGAACTGTATGCCGCGTCGGATCCGGACCCGAGCACGGTCGCCGAGATCATCGCGATCCTCGAGCGCTCGGGTGCCCGCGACTACACACGGGATCAGGCTCGCCACTACCGGGACGAAGCGCTGGCCGAACTCGACGGGGCCGGCGTCGTCCGGCCCGAGGCTCGCGCCCGGCTCGAGCAGATCATCGTCTCGGTCATCAGCGCCTGACGGTCGGCGCCGGCTGTCGGCGTCTCCGCGCTCCGTCCGCCCTCAGCGATCCGCCTCGTCGTCCCCGAGCGCACCCCGGTCGTGATCCCGGACGGCCAGCACCTTGCCGACACGTCGTCCGTCGGTCGACTCGACGGTCAGGGTCAGGCCGTCGAGCTCGACCTGATCGCCCGGTTTCGGCACCCCGCCGATTCGGTGATAGATCAGACCGCCGAGGGTGTCGTACTCGTCGGCATCTTCCAGCCCGAGCTTCATATCGAACAGGTCGCCGAGGTCATCGACGTCGATCCGACCGTCGATCCGGGCCTCATGTTCGGATAGCCGGACGATCAGCGGCTCCTCGACGTCGTATTCGTCCTGGATCTCGCCGACGATCTCCTCGAGCAGGTCCTCGATCGTCGCCATGCCGGCTGTCCCGCCGTACTCGTCGAGGACGATGGCCATGTGGACCTTCCGCCGCTGGAATTCATGGAGGAGGTCGTCGACACTCATCGATTCGGGGATGAAGACCGGGGTGCGCAGGATCGAGCGAAGACTCGGCCGCTCTTCGGCCGGTTCCTTGAGGAACGGCAGCAGGTCCTTGGCGTAGAGGAGCCCGACGACCTCGTCGATCGACTCCCCGTAGACCGGGATGCGGCTGTGACCGCCGTCGATGACCGTGTCGATCGCCTCGCCCAGCGAAGCGGTCACGGGCAGGGTGACCATCGACGTCCGCGGCACCATCACTTCGTGGACGCGTTGGTCGCCGAGTTCGATGACCGCATGGATCATCTGTTCCTCCTCGGCCTCGAGGATGCCCTGTTCGCCGCCGCGCTCGACGAGGATCTTGAGCTCTTCCGTGCTCATCACGCCTTCGCTCTGGTCACCGGCGCCGAGCATCCGTGAGATCCCCGTCGTGACCGCGGTGAGGGCCCCCACGAGGGGTCCGAAGAGCCGCAGCAGGAAGGTGATGAACCCACTCAGTCGGAGCGCGAAGGCCTCGGTATGCGCGAGTGCGAGGCTCTTTGGCACGAGCTCGCCGAAGACGATCGTGAACAGGCTGAGGAGAAGGGTCACGACGATCAACGCGATCGCCTCGGACGACGTCGACAGGATGGGCATGCCGGTCGACACGAAGAAGGTCTGCAGGCTCGTCGTCAGGTTGACCGCGGCATAGGCCGAGGCGAGGAAGCCGATGAACGTCAGGCCGATCTGGGTGACCGCCAGGAACCGACCCGGTTGGGCTACCAGTCGTCTGACCCGCTCGGCGCTCCGATCGCCTTCGTCGACGAGCTGGTCGATCCTGGTCCGCCGCACGGTCACGAGGGCGATCTCGCTGGCCACGAAGATGGCCTCGAGGAAGGTCAGGGCGCCGATGACGAGCAGCTGGAGGATCGTGTCCATCTAGGGGTCGGCAGGCTCGGGCGGCTTGGGTGACACAGCTGACTCGGCAACCGCACCGGGCTCCTCGGGTTCCTCGGACGGCGAGGTCGACCCTGATGCCGCCCGCGGCTCGCGGATCCGGGCGGGCACGCCGACCGCGAGCTTTCCGGGTGGCACGTCCCGGGTCACCACCGCGCCGGCCCCGGTCCGGGCGCCCTCTCCGATCACCCGGGGCGCGACGATCATGGTGTCGACGCCGATGAAGGCGCCGTCGCCGATCGTCGTCGGATTCTTGCGCGCGCCGTCGTAGTTGGCGGTGATCGTGCCTGCCCCGATGTTGACGCCCACCCCGATGTCGGCGTCGCCGAGGTAGCTCATGTGATGCTGCTTGGACCCAGGCCCGAGGCGCGTGTTCTTGAGCTCCGCGAAGTTGCCCACCTCCGCGCCGCGACTCACGACGCTGCCGGGCCGCAGGTGGCTGAACGGTCCGACGGTTGCGCCGTCCTCGACCACGGACGACTCGACGATGCTAGCCCAGACCCGAGCACCCGCGCCGATCGTGGCGTCGATCAGCTGGCTCCCGGCACCGATGACCGCACCATCTGCGACCGAGGTCGCGCCCCGCAGGATGACGCCCGGCTCGAGGATGACGTCCGCGCCCAGATCGACCGTCCAGTCCAGGTACACGGTCGAGGGGTCGCGCATCGTGACTCCGTTGCGCATGTGCGCTTCGTTGAGCCGGACCCGCATGCTCCATTCGGCGGCCGCCAGCTGCGAGCGATCGTTGATCCCGTCGAACCGCCCGTCGTCTTCGAATGCGACGGCGCTGACGATCCGGCCGTCTTCACGGGCCAGCCGGACGAGATCGGTCAGGTACAGCTCGCCCGTCGAACTCGACGGGGTCAGGGCGCCGATCCGCCGCCGGAGCCACTCGGCATCGAAGGCGTAGAGGCCGACGTTCGCTTCATTGCCGGTCAATTCATCCGGGGTCGCGTCCCGGGCCTCGACGACCCGCTCGACCGTCCCGAACTCCCCTCGAACGACCCGCCCGAGCTGGGCCGGGTCGGCTGCGAAGACACTGGCCAGGGCGATCGCGGCATCGTCCTCGCGCCGCGCGGCGATGACCGCCTCGAGGTCCGCTCCGGTCACCAGGGGGACGTCCCCGGACAGGATGACGACCTCGGTCGCTTCGGCGTGGACGATCGCCAGGGCCGCAGCGACGGCGTCCCCGGTCCCTCGTGGTTCATCCTGGAGAGCGAACACCGCCTGGTCGGCGAACACATCGATGATCGCCGCGACCGACGGCGAGAAGACCACGACCGGGTGTCCGCCGGCCACGCCATCGTCCGTACTTCCCCAGGCATCGAGCACGTAGGCGAGCATCGGCCGCCCACACAGCGGGTGCAGGACCTTGGGCACGGTCGATCGCATCCGGGTGCCCAGGCCAGCCGCCAGCACGACGGCGACCGTGCCGTGGCTCGGCGAGGTACTCGGGGGGTTCACGACGAGTGCCGTCGGGTGCGGATGCGAGAGCGGTCGTCGCTCCCGACCCGTTCGGGGTCCGTCGCGGATGCGTCAGCAGTCATCAGTGGGTCGGGGCATCGTAGGGTCGGTCACTCTGGGGTGTCAACCGAGTCGAGCCACGACTTCGATCTCGACGCGGGCGCCTTTCGGCAGGGCCGCCACCGCGACCGTGGAGCGAGCCGGTGGTGGATCGCCGACGAACCGACCGTAGATCGTATTGACGGCTGCGAAATCGGCCATGTCGACGAGGAAGATGGTCGCCTTGACGACGTCGCCCCACGAAGCCCCGGCGGCGTCGAGCACGGCGCCGAGGTTCGCCATCACCCGTTCGGTCTCTGGTTCGATCCCTCCCTCGACCAGGGTGCCGGACGTCGGGTCGAGGGCGGCCTGGCCGGCGCTGAACAGGAATCCGTCGGCGACGATCGCCTGGCTGTACGGCCCGATGGCGGCTGGCGCTCCGTTGGTCGAGATCGCGTGGCGGGTCATGGTCCACTCCCCTGCTCCTGGTGACCGACGATCGCGGTCGCGATGACGGTCGGCTGTCCGATCCCGGGCGCGGCGATCCCGCCGGCGCGCAGGGCGGACCCGACGACCTCGGCTGCCTCGGCGGCATCCACCTTTGAAGGATAGAGCGCCCAGAGCGTCGGGCCTGAACCGGACAGCCCGATCGGCCGCATGAGCAGCCGGCTCAGGGCGCGTTTGAACGGGATCAGGTCCGGCACGACCAGGGCCGTCGCCGGCAACAAGTCGTTGGCCGAGGCGAGGACACCTGCCCGCGCAACGAGATTCTCGGTCGTGAGTCCCGACCGGAGTTCCTCGGCCAGGTGTGCGGACGACATCCGAACGGCGCTGTCACCTCGAGTCCGGATGGCGTCGAATGCGGCGAACACATCCGTCGTCGAGACAGGGACCAGTGGTGTCACGAGGAGCACGCCCGGCGTCCCGCGAAGGCCATGAAGCGGCACGACGAGCTCGCCACGGCCCTCGACCAGGGCTGGACCGCCCGCCAGGAAGAACGGCACGTCGGACCCGATCCGGGCGGCGGTCGCTAGCTTCGCGTCAGGCTCCAGATCAGCGCCCCACGCCTCGAGGGCACCGTCGAGCGCGGCGGCGGCATCGGACGAGCCCCCGGCCAGTCCCGCGGCGACCGGGATCAATTTGTCGAGCCGAACCGCCAGCGCGGGCGCGGGACCGGGCCCACCCGCCCAGCCACCACCGACCGCGGCGCGGGCCGCCGCGAGCGCCCGGAAGACGAGGTTGTCGGCCGGCGGTCCGGCGTCGAGGCCGGTCACGTGGAGTGTGTCCCGGTCGCCACCGGCCGGCGCCAGGCTCAGCCGGTCGGCAAGGGTGAGCGGGACGAAGACCGAGTGGAGCGGGTGATAGCCATCATCGCGTCGTGCGTCGACCGCCAGACTCAGATTGAGCTTGGCCGGGGCCAGTCGGACGACCGGCATCAGGCGGCGGATCGGGTCGCGGTCGGTCATGAGGCGGACCGGCGACCGCGCCCATCCGGGCCGATCGGTCCGAGCGCCTCGCGGAGCACGAGCCACTCCCCCACCGCGAGCGTCTGCGGCCGTCGGTCCGGTGCGATCCCGGCCGTCTCGAGCGCCGCCATGACTCGGCCGGCATCCAGCGGCAACTGGCGGCTCAGGACGTTGTGGATCATCTTGCGACGCTCCCGGAAGGCTGCCTGGACCAGCCGCCACAGCTCGTCCTCATCCTCGGGCCCAAGGCGGTCGTCGTCGGCGAACGGTTGGACGACGATGACCGCCGACTCGACCGCCGGCTCCGGCTCGAAGGCGGCCGCCGGCACGGCCATCGCGATCCGCACGCTGGCGTGGTACTGGACGAAGACCGACAGGTAGCTCATCTTCCCGGGCGGCGCGGCGATCCGCTCGGCGACCTCCCGCTGGACCATCAGGACGAGGCGCTCCGGGCGTGGCGGCTGCCCGAGGAGTGCATGCAGGATCGGACTCGTGATGTGGTACGGGAGGTTCGCAACGACGTCATACGGTGGCTCGACGAGATGGACGAGGTCCTGATCGAGCGCGTCCCCTTCGATCAACCGCAGGGCCTGGTCGTCGCCGAAGCGGTCGGCCAGGAATGCGGCCAGCCCGCGGTCGAGTTCGACCGCCGTCACCGCCGCACCCGATGCGAGCAGACCTCCGGTCAGAAGGCCGAGTCCGGGGCCGATCTCGAGGACACGTCGACCAGGCCCGGGTCCCGCCTCGGCCAGGATGGCATCGAGGACGTCGGTATCCGCCAGGAAGTTCTGCGACAGACGGTGACGGGCGCGCAGGCCCGCCGCCTTGAGCGTCGCCCGGACCGACTCGGGGTCGACCGAGGTCAACGGACCGCCAAGGGCAACGACGGGCGGGCATCCAGGTCGAGGCCGGACCGTTCCCCCACCGCGAACCGGCGCGCCCCGGCGCCACCGATCATCGCCCCATTGTCGGTACACAACGCCGGTCGCGGGACGATCAACGGGACACCGAGCGCCTCGGCCTCGCCGGTCAACCTCTCTCGCAGCGCGCTGTTCGCGGCCACCCCGCCGCCCATGACGATGGACCTGGCCCCGGTCGCAGTCGCCGCCCGGATGGTCTTGGTCACGAGCACGTCGACGACGGCATCCTGGAAGCCCCAGGCAAGGTCCGCGACGACGTCGTCCGCCAATGGTGCATCCAGGTCGCCGGCGAGACCGGCGTCGACCCGAGCTTCCGTGATGATCCGACGGGCGGCGGTCTTGAGCCCCGAGAAGCTCAGGTCATACGAATCGCCGAGCCACGCCCTGGGAAAGACGCGGTCGTGGTGCGTCGCCGACGCCGACGCGCGGCCGATGGCCGGACCGCCCGGGTACCCGAGCCCGAGCAACCGGCCGACCTTGTCGAATGCCTCCCCAGCGGCATCATCGAGGGTCGATCCAAGGAGGCGATAGGTGAGGTGCTCCGGCATCTCCGCCAGGAACGTATGACCCCCGGACACGACCAGGGCCACCAGCGGGAAGATCGGATCCGGCCGGTCAGCCTCTCCGGCATCGCGCAGCCACGCGGCGTAGATGTGTCCTTCGAGGTGATTGACGCCGATTAACGGCCGATCGTGGACCCAGGCCAGCGCCTTGGCGAAGTTGACCCCGACCAGCAGCGATCCGGCCAGGCCCGGGCCATACGTGACGGCGACCGCGTCGATGTCGTCCCACGTGGCATCGGCATCGCGCAGGGCGTCCTTGAGCACGGGCACGATCCAGCGCAGATGGGCCCGCGCAGCCACCTCGGGCACGATCCCGCCGGACGGGGCGTGGAGCGCAACCTGCGAGGCCACGACGTTGGAACGGATCAGCGAACCGTCCTCGATGACGGCGATCCCGGTCTCGTCGCAGGACGATTCGACCGCGAGGATCAGACCCCCACTCATGCGTCGGGCCGCCGGCTGGGCGCCGGAGCGGCATCGATGGCTGCCCGCAGCCGAGCGATGCGGTCGCGCATCCGGGGATCGGCGAGCGGATCGGTCGTCATGATCAGCGCGTCCTCACCGTTGTCGCTGTAGTAGCGCGGCCGCAGGCCGACCGGTCGGAACCCGAACTTCTCGTACAGTCGGCGGGCCGGCAGGTTGGAGAGGCGCACCTCGAGGGTCGCCTCGTGGGCGCCGCGGTCACCCGCCAGATCGAGGAACGACAGCAACAGACGCCCACCCACGTTCTGGCGCCGCCAGACCGGGTGGACGGCGAAGGTGATGATGTGGCCCTCGTCGACCATCAGCCACATCCCGCCGAACGCGGCGACCTCGTCCCCGACCCGGGCGACCAGGTACTGGGCCAGGCGATTGGTCTCAAGGTCGTTGCGATACGCCTCGGGCGGCCACGGAGCGTCGAAACTCAGGGCCTCGATGGCATGGACGGCCGGCAGGTCGTCGACCTCCATCGGCTCGATCCGCAAGATCAACGGCGGTCGCGCGACCATGCCACCTCCCCGCCTTCGGTTCGGACACCACGCGGAAGCGTGACGTACTCCGGCACGAGTTCTGCCGGGTCATCGGCGTCGCCACGAGAGAGTCGCGCAGTGCCCAGACCGAGGATCGACCGGCCGAGCGTGCCCCGCGCGGCCTCGCCACGCTCCACCGCATCGGCTGGCGCCCTTCCGGCGAGGTCGACCGCGAGGAGTGTCTCGTCGATCGCAAGACCCGGTTCCGTCCCCGCGGGCAGCAGGAGTGCCGGCTCACCCGGACGTGCCAGCAGCCGATCGGCTGGCCCGGCGGGCAGCAGGAGCACCGATCGGACCGGGGCGTCGGCGAGGATCGCGTCGGCCGTCGAGATGCCGACGAGCTGGATCCCGAGCCCGACCGCGAGACCCTTGGCCGTCGCGATCCCGACCCGGAGGCCGGTGAACGCGCCGGGGCCAGTCCCGACGAGGATCGCCGACAGCCGCGATCGGTCGACCTCGGCACGACCGAGCAGTGACTCGATGGCCGGCATGAGGGTCTCACCGTGGCGATGGCCCGCCGGCCAGGCGTCGCCAGCGAGAAGGCTCCCGTCGGCGGTGCCGAGGGCGATGGTGACCCGCGTCGTCGACGTATCGATGGCAAGGACCACCGCGGCGGCCGCGTCCAGCGTCACGGCACGACCTCGAGGTACCGCTGGTTCGCCGGACTGGACGCGCGGACCGTCACCAGGCGCTCTTCGTCGCCGGAACCGTCGATGACGATGTCGAGGCGCTGGGTCGGCAGCGCCGGTCCCAGTCGATCCGGCCATTCGATCAGAGTCAGCCCATCGGCCTGGCGGTCGTCGATCAGGCCGCCGGCCAGGGCGTCGGTGGCGTCGGCCAGCCGATACAGGTCGATGTGGAACAGCGGCAGGCGACCCCGGTATTCGGCCATCAGGATGAACGTCGGCGACGTGATGGTCTCCTCGACGCCGAGGGCCCGCCCGATGGCCTTGGCCAGGTGCGTCTTGCCCGCGCCGAGATCGCCCCACAGGCAGATCACGTCGCCGGGCTGGGCGACCGCCGCCAGCGCCGCTCCCAAGGCACTCGTCGCGGCCGGATCCGGGCAGGTGGATCGGCGTTCGAGCCGGGTATCGGACGGCATCGGTGACTCAGACGAACCGCTCGAGATCGCCGATCGGGATCGCTGCCTCCGTCCCATCCGGAAGCAGGACGATCCCGGCCTCGAGATGGACGCCACCAGCGAACCGGCGAGGGCCGATCGCGGAGACGAACCGTCCTTCACGACCCGCGAGCGCGCCGGAACGGATCCGGACGAGGTCGCTCGGGGGCGGCTCGATGATGACGCTGGGCTGGTCGAAGACCAGCATCGGGGGATCCGTCACGATCGCCACCTGATGGCCGGCGAGCGCGCCCAGGACGGCCTGCACGGCACCCGACAGGGGGCGACGGACGGCGCCGTCGAGCACGAGCACGGCAAACGGCGGCAGACGGTGGAGGGCCGCCCGTTGGCGGGCCTCCGACCCGAGGAAGTCGCGGCGCTCCTTGCTCGACATCCCAGCCACGATCACGCCCCGGACGCCCATCGCCCGCGCCCGCGTGAGGGTTTCCGCGTCGACGCGGGCACCGACGACCAGGATCGTCCCGGCCGATCCGACGTCGAGGCCACCCGATCGCAGTTCACCATCCGCGCCGGCGTGCAGGCGACCACGGGTCGCCGTCCCGAACGCGGCCACACCGCGGATCCCCCGGCCGGCTGCCCGGATGGTGATGTCGGTCCCGGGGCGGACTTCGCGGACGATCCCGGCAAATGGCGTTTCGATCGGATCGGCGATATCGCCGACGGCGACCCGCCAGCGCCCATCCCACGCGAACATGTATTCACCGGTCGGCCCGTGATCGGCTCCGTGGCGCGATCGCCCGGCCCAGCGCGCACCCGGTCGGGGATCGGGCGCCTCCGGAGCGACATCGACGTGGTCGAGGCGCGGGTCGCGCAGGCGCTCGGCGATCGGTGCGCCGACGACGACCGAATCGCCCGCGCTGACCAGCGGACGATCGCCCGGCGACAACCGGAATCGAGCATCGACCGGGGACGAGATGATCGTTCGGGCTGGAACGAGTCGGATACCGACGCTGGTCATGTCGAACGTCCGGTGAGCAGGGCTGCCTGCCATGACTCGAGGAGCTCCCCGCGGTGATCGGCTCGGTCAGGGAGGCGGAGCGGGACGTCGCGCAGATCGACGACCAGACCGCCAAGTCCGCCGGTCACATCGATGACGAAATGCCGGCCGCGGGCGCCCAGTCGGACCGTGTCGCGAAATCGGAATTCGGCGCTGGCCGTGGCGCCAGGCGCGAGGTCGACGAGGGCGAGACCACCCGGCCTCAGGTCGTGCTGGATGTCTCCGCTCTGGCCGTGGACGACCACCGAGCCTGCGCTCCGGCCGGGCCGAAGACCGGCTGGGGTGACGAACGTGCCGAGGGGTGCGAGCAGATCATCGAGAAGGTCGGCGACCATGGCCCGCCGCTCATCCGCGTCGGGGATCGCGCCCAGGGGTGCCAGCAAGCGTGCGTGGTCGAGGGCGAATTGACTCGCCCCGGGCCGGCGCAGGACGTCGGCGATGGCGAGGGCCGCGGTCGGGGCCGGCGCGACCGCCCATGCGCCACCGGCGGCCACGATGAGGTCGGCGGGCGGGCGGTCCATCCATTCTGGCGTCCACTCCGCGAGCCGGCCGAGCGCCGCTCGGGCAGACGCCATCCGGAGGGTGATCCCATCTCCGGTCGCATCGCTCCACGGGGCGACCCGCAATTCCCGGAGCCGATCCCGCAGCCGATGCCGATCGGCACCCCAGGTCGACCAGGCCCCGACCCGATCGACGACCCCGTCATCCGGATCGACCGGGGCGAGGGCGGCGGCCGGGACGACGGCAAGGTCGATCGACGCAGGGCCACCGCCGACGCTCGGGCTGGCCGCGGCCCTGGTCCCGGCGTCGAATCCGATCTCCACGACGTCGACTCGTCGGTCGAGCACCTCGGCCAGCGCCATCGCGGCCAGGCCCAGAGCACGGTGCGAATCGACCGGTGGCAAGGCGAGTTCCATGAGCAGGTCGGCCAGCGGTCCGCCGGGCACCCCGCGGGTCGCCGCCGGCGCCAGGACGATCTCACCCGAACGCTGATCCGCGTCACCGAACGCCGCGAGCCGGTCGGTCATCCCGCCGGCCAGGACGATCACCAGGTCGGGCCGTCGGCTCGCGGCGGCCGACACCAGTGCCGATAGCTCGCCGAGGGCTCGCCGTTCATCGGCGCCTGGCGGATCACCCGCACCGACGAGGATCCCGGCAACATCCGGGTCCAGCAACATGGCCGACATCGTCAACGGGTCGACCGATTCCGTACTGCCGGAGACGGTCCGCCATCCGCTTCGCGAGGCCGACGCGACCAGCGGCGCCAGGGCACGTTCGGAGGCGGCCACCACCGCCAGCACCCGCGGGGGATGACTCTCGACCTCGAGACGGGGCAATCCTGCGGCGGCGCCTCGGCGCAGGCCGATGGTGGTCGCCAGCGCCGGGTCGGCGTCGATCGCCCGATCGCCGAGCAGGGCGACGACCGCTTCGACGTCGGCCTCGGCGGGCATCGCGATGGCCCCGATGAGACGCCAACGCGCATCGACCCGTCCGATCAACGTCGCGGCGATCGTGGCGGCGCCCATATCGAGGGCGAGGAAGGCTCGGGGCTCGCTCGTCACCCGTGCATGCTACCCGGCCGGGCCGGCCGGCGACTCAGCGGGACTCGGTCAGGCGTCCCAGATCATCTCGTCATCGACCCCCTCGAGGCGGGCGATGAGCAATTCGATCCCCATGTCGTCGGCCAGAAGCTCGCTCGCCGACGCCAGATCCCCGCCGAAGACCCCGCGCAGGACCGGGTCGAAGAAGAGCATCGCGTTGGCGCCGAGCTCTCGATACGGCCGACTGGCCTCGAGAAAATGGACCGCCGGACCAGTCAGACCCAGGAGTTGGATCTCACGGGCGACGAGTTCGACGAGCTCGTCGCGCTGCGCTTCATCAGCTTCGTAGGGCGAGCTCACGACGGTCCCGTGACCCCTTCCGTGACCGGCTCGAGCGCCGCCCCGAAGGCGTGGTAGGCAGCCGCTCCACGAAGGGCGAAGATGACATGTTCGATGGCTGGGCTGGCTTCCACTTCGGACCGTACGGTCGCGACCGTGATCCGGGCAGCCTCGTCCAGCGGGAAACCACCGACACCGGTCCCGAGTGCCGGGAACGCGATGCTCGTCGAGCCGATCTCCCGGGCGCGGGCCATGGCGCTGCGGATCGCGGCCTCGATGACCGGGCCGCTCGTCCGGCGATCGCGATCGAGCGAGACGGCGTGGATGACCGCCTTGCAGGCGAGGGTGCCGGCCGGGGTGACGACCGCACCTCCGAGGGGAACGGGAGCCTGCCTGACGGCGGCAAACTCGATCGTATCGCCACCAGCCCGCTTCAAGGCCCCGCCAACGCCGGTTGACATCCACATCGACGGGTTCGCCGCGTTCACGATCGCGTCGACCTCCAGATCACAGATGTCACCGTTCCACAGCTCGATCCGTACCATGCCCTAGCCTCTCCTCCCGGTCAACGTCCGCAGACCGACCGGCCCCGAGGCGGCATGGTACACCCGAGGGAGGCGGCGGGACATCGCCGTCACCACCTCCCACGGATTGGTGGTGCGCGCCTGCGCCAGCGCTGCGACCGTGATCCGCTCACCACCGGATCCGCCGAACAACACGAACTCGTCGGTGGGCTCGACCGGCGCCCCGGGAACGTCGGTCACATCGGCCATCACCGCATCCATCGCCACGTTGCCGACCAGGGGCACGCGCACGCCCCGGACGATCGCACTTGCCCGATTCGAGAGCTGCCTCGACCAGCCGTCCCCATAGCCGAGGGGCAAGGTGGCGATCCGGCTTGGGCGCGACGTCCGGAAGGTCGGGCCATAGCTGATGCCATGGCCGGCCGGCAGGTCGGCGACGCGGACCGGGCGAGCGATCAGGGACATCACCGGCCGCAGCCGGCCGTGGATCCTCGGATCGATCGCCGACCCGTCCAGTTCGTCGGGCACCAGTCCGTAGATGGCCAGCCCGGGTCGGATCGCATCGTAGGCCACGACCCCGGCCGACATGATCGCGGCACTGGCTGCCACGTGACGCGGCGGAAGGTCGATACCGGCGGCTGCGACGGCCGCCACCGCGGCGTCGAAGCGGGCAACCTGAGAGGCCGTCGTGGCCGCATCCTCGACGGCCTGCAGGTGGGTCCACAACCCGGCCGGGACGACCTTCGGCGATCCGGCAACGAGACGAGCTGCGGCGACGACGTCCGCTCCATCAAGCCCGCCTCGCCCAAGTCCGGTTTCCACCTCCAGATGGATCCGGAGCAGGCCCTCCTGCCCGGCGCTCGCGGCCGCTCGAACCAGATCGGCCAACGCCCCCAGGTCCCCGGCCGCGACGGCGATCGACGATCGGGCCGCCTCACCAGCCCAGCTCGGGGGCACCGGGTAGAGGACCACGATCGGCCCGCGAACGCCGCCGGCCCGGAGTTCCAGGGCCTCATCCATCGTGGCCACGCAGAAGCCATCGGCGCCGACCGATTCGAGAGCGAGCGCCACGGGGACCGCGCCATGGCCGTAGGCATCCGCCTTGACGACTGGCCAGACCGGTACGTCGGCTCCCGCCACCTCACGAATGAGCGCCAGGTTATCGGACAGGGCGACCAGGTCGATCTCGAGCCAGGCGGTGCGGGGCAGCGCAGGCAGCCCAGCGTCGGCCAGTCGTCGCTCGATGGGTCGACGCGGCGGCAGGATCCCGGTCACCGGGTCCGGAGCGCGCTCACGGCGGACCCTCGGATCGGGCCACCGGGGAACGTGCGCCGAACCCGAGGCGCTGGCTGGCCGCTCGCCGTTCAGCCACCAGCGCGAGCCGTTTGCGTGCCTGGGCGATCGCGTCGGGAAGGTCGGAGGCGATCATCCCGGCGTCGCCGAACCGCTCCCGGCCCGCCTCGCCCGCGAGCCCGTGCAGATAGACCCCCAGGCGGGCGGCCGAATAGGGCGAAAGACCCTGAGCCAGCAGGGCCCCGATCGCACCGGACAACACATCGCCAGTCCCGCCGGTCGCCAGGGCGGGGTTCGCGAATGGCGCGATGGAGGCCTCACCGTCGGCGGTCGCGATGACGGTGCGAGCCCCCTTGAGGACCACGATCGAAGCCCACAGCGCTGCGGCGTCGAGAGCCGCCGCGAGACGGGCTTCGTCGTCGAGGGCCACGTCACCGTCGTCGGTCGGACGGTCGCCACTCCCGGCCCGCAGTCGAGCGAACTCGCCAGCATGCGGCGTCAGGATCGAGGGGCGCCGCTCGCCCGTCCACCAGCCTTCGATCGTGGCCATCGCCCGGAGGGCCTCGGCGTCCAGCACGATCGGGACCGTATCGTTGTCACCGGACGCCGACAGCAGAGACCGGACCAGTTCGGTCGTCGCGAGGCCCGGCCGAAGTCCAGGGCCGACGACGATCGCATCGTGCTCGTGATCAAGGATCCGAGCGAGGGCCGGCTCGGGGTCGACTTCCTCCACGTCATCCTCGGGCAGCGCCATGGTCGTGGCCTCGACGACCTTGGCCGCGAAGAGCGGTTGGAGCGACTCGGGGACCGCCAGGGTCACCAGGCCGACGCCGGTCCGCGCAGCGGAGCGACAGACGAGCAGGGCCGCGCCCGCGTAATCCAGCGATCCCGCGATGACCAGCAACTTGCCGAAGGAGCCCTTGTGTCCTCTGGCAGAGCGCTCCGGGACGAGCCCAGATGCGATGGCCTCGTCGAGCACCGTGGCTCCGTCCGGGAATGGGCCGTCGGCGGGAGTCGGATCATCCGCGGCCACCTCACGGCGCCCGAAGCCGACCGGGCTGCGATCAGCCATCGACCTCATCCTCGGCGGGTCGTTGCGAGCCCGGCGCGTCGGCGGCCAGCCCCTCGACGCCGCCGGCGACCGCCATCGCTCGAAGGCGCTCGATCCGGGCGAGGATCTGTCGCTCGCGATCGTCGAGCCGGTCGTCGATGTCCAGTGGAAAGACGTACCGCCCGCCAGCGGTCCGCACCCCGAACGCGACGGCCACGGCGTATTCCGACTCGTGTGAGATCGAAACAGCGACCCGGCCCATCCCCAACTGCTCCGCTCGAACGGCGGCCCGGCCGTGCAGGCGCACGCTCGGCTGGCCGGTCGGCAGGCGCTCGATCTCGATGTCGCGCCAGCCGATCCCGCGCACACCCAGGCCAAGGACCTTGGAGACCGCTTCCTTGGCGGCCCAGCGACCGGCCATCGTCTCGGGCCGACCCCGCACGTAGCGCCGCTCCGCGTCCGTCAGCACGCGCTTCGTGAAGCGTTCGCCGAACCGCTCGAGCGACCCGGCGATCCGGTCCACCTTGATGATGTCGATACCGAGCTCGGTCGTTCCGGGCGGGACGAGACCGGGCGGCAGGGCGACCGTGCCGGGATCAGGGCCGTCTGTCATGGTCCGGCGGCTACTCGACCGTGACCGACTTCGCCAGGTTTCGTGGCTGGTCCACATCGGTCCCGCGGGCGACCGCGATGTGATACGCGAACAACTGCAACGGGATGATCGCCAGGACCGGAGTGAGCGCATCGTGGGTCTCGGGTACCCAATACACGTCATCGGCGATCCGACCGATGTTGGTATCTCCCTCGGTCGCGACGGCGATCACCCGGGCGTCCCTCGCCCGCCCCTCCATCACGTTGCTGATGACCTTGTCATACACGGGCGAGCGCGTCGCGATGGCGACGAGGGGACACTCGGCGTCCAGGAGCGAGATGGGGCCATGCTTGAGTTCGCCCGCCGCATAGCCCTCGGCATGAACGTAGCTCACTTCCTTGAGCTTCAACGCTCCCTCGAGCGCGACCGGGTAGGTCGTGCCCCGGCCCACGAACATGAACCCTCGCGAATTGACGTACCGGCGAGCGAACTCAGGGGACACGGCGGTCGCCGTCTCAAGGGCCATGCCCGCCTTGCCGGGCAGGGCTCGGAGGGCCGCGCCGAGGGCCAGCTCGTCCGCGTCACCAAGCGCTCCGCGGATCTTGGCGATCGCGGCGGCCAGGACCACCAGCGTCGTCACCTGGGTCACGAACGTCTTCGACGCGGCGACCGCGACCTCCGGACCGGCCTGCAGGTACAGGACCGCGTCGGCCTCCCGGGTGATGGCGGACCCGACCGTATTGGTCACGGCGATGATCGGGCAGCCGCGTTCACGGGCCAGTCGGGTCGGGGCGATCGTATCTGCGGTCTCGCCCGACTGGGTGACGGCGATGACCAGGGTGTGCGCATCGAGCGGCGGCGGCGCGTACCGGAACTCCGATCCGATCGCGGCGCGGACGGGGATCCCGGTCCAATCCTGGAGCGCCGCCGCGCCGATCATCGCCGCATAGTAGGCACTGCCACAGGCGATCAGCTCGACCCTGGTCACACCGGCCAGGACCGCCTCGAGACCGGCCAGCTCTTCGATATTGATCCGATCCGCATGATCGACCCGGCCCATGATCGACTGACCCAGTGAGGCCGGCTGCTCATGGATCTCCTTGAGCATGAAGTGGTCGAAGCCGCCCTTCTCGGCCGCCTCGGGCGTCCAGTCGATCGTCGTCGCCGAGCGCTCCCTCGGCACCCCGGCGACGTCAGTGATCGTCGCACCCCACGGCCGCAGGTCGGCGACATCGCCGTCCTCGAGGAAGATGATCTGATCCGTGTGGGCCAGGATGGCGGCGACGTCCGAGGCGAGAAAGGTCTCCCCATCGCCGAGCCCGACGACGAGTGGCACATCCTTGCGCGCCCCGACCAGCCGGTCTCCCTCACCGATATGCATGACCGCGATGGCATAGGCCCCCTCGAGCTGCCGCAGGGTGAACCGGACGGCGTCGGCCAGATCACCGTCGTAGGCTTCCTCCACGAGGTGGGCGATCGCCTCGGTATCGGTCTCGGACGTGAGAACGTGGCCGCGCGCCTCCAGCCCGTCGCGCAACTCCCGGAAGTTCTCGATGATCCCGTTGTGGATGACCGTGATCCGACCGGTGCAGTCGCGATGGGGGTGGGCGTTCAAGTCGTTGGGACGCCCGTGGGTCGCCCAGCGGGTATGGGCCAGACCGATGGCAGCGTGCGGGGTACGGTCGGCGATCGCGGTCTGGAGGTTGACCAGTTTGCCAGCTCGCTTCTCGACGAACAGGTCGCCCGCATCGTCGACCAGGGCGATCCCGGCCGAATCGTAGCCACGGTACTCGAGTCGGCGCAGGCCCTCGATCAGGATCGGTCCCGCCTCTCGCGGGCCTGTGTATCCGACGATGCCGCACATGCCGTCAGGTCCTCCGTGCGTGCCGGCGATCCAACGCCGCGCGACAGTGGTGACTCCGATCGATGGGCACCGCGGCTAGTCTAGTCGCTCCCCGGCGAGGGCCGCGAGCGCGTCGGCCAGCGACTCGACGAGTGCGGCATCCGGCCCCTCGACCATGACCCGCAGGACCGGTTCCGTCCCGGATGGCCGGACCAGGACGCGCCCGTGCTCGCCCAGCCGGCTGGTGGCATCCGCGATGGCCCGCTGCACGACCGGGTCGCCTTCCCATTGGTCCTTGTGACGCGCCCTGACCGCCCGCTGTTGCTGGGGCAGGAGCGGGATCGCGGCCGCGAGCTCGGCCAGGCTCGCTCGACGTCGGGCCATCACCCGGAGGACCTCGAGCGCCGTCACGATACCGTCGCCCGAGGTGGTGTGTTCCAGGACGATGACATGACCGCTCTTCTCGCCGCCGAGGACCGCCCCGGAGACCTGCATCCCCTCGAGGATGTACTTGTCGCCGACGGGCGTTCGAACGACTTCGCCACCGGCCGCCTCCACGACCGCCTGCAACCCACCGTTCGAGAGGACGGACACGACCAGGCCGCCACCGGGAAGGACGCCGCGCTCGAGGCGATCCAGCGCCAGGATCCCCAGGACCTGATCGCCGTCCACGACCTGCCCCGCCGCATCGACCGAGATCAGGCGATCGGCATCGCCATCGAGCGCGAACCCGGCATCCGCACCCGAGGCGAGGACGGCCTCTGCGAGCGAGGCGGGGGCCGTGGCACCAGACCGGACGTTGATATTCATGCCGTCCGGGGCCGCATGGATGACCTCGACGGTCGCGCCGGTCGCCGCCAGGACTTCCGGGCCGACCGCCGATCCGGATCCGTTGGCCGCGTCGAGGACGAGCCGCAACCCGCTGGCATCGATCTCGCGCGCGAGGCCGATCCGATGCGCTCGGTAGTCATCGATCCGGGCGCTCGCCTCGACGACCTGGCCGAGCTCGTCGTTCGAGCGGCCGGCGAGTTCCTCCGTCCGCCAGATGAGCGCCTCGAGCTCGTTCTCGATCGCGTCGTCGAGCTTGAGTCCGTCCTGGTCGAGCACCTTGAGTCCGTTGTCGGCGGCGGGGTTGTGCGAAGCCGAGACCATGATCCCGGCCGCGAATGGCCCCTGGCTCGTGATGAAGGCGAGGGCCGGCGTCGGGACCACGCCGACGACATGGACATCGGCGCCGAGGCTCGTGGCGCCGGCCACGATGGCGGCCACGAACATGTCCCCGGATCGGCGGGTGTCCTGACCCACCACGATCGCGCCGCCTGGCCCGACCAGCCGGTGGGCCACGGCCCGGCCGAGAGCATAGGCCACCGTCGGCTTGAGATCGACATTCGCGACCCCACGGATCCCATCGGTGCCGAATAGGCGAGCCATCCTCGGATCAGCCTCCAGACGCTGCCGGGGATGCCGACGGGAAGGTGGAGCTGCCCGGACTCGGACTCGCCACGGGCCCGGCGATCGTGACCTGAACGGTCGCTGGGCTGACCGCCACGACGGCGGTACCCGCTGGGAGGGTCGCGGTCGGTGTGAGATCGTAGACCCCCGGATCGAGTCCGGTGACGTCGAGATCCATCACCAGGCTCGCACCCGACAGTCGATCAAGGTCGGCGGTCGATCCGCCGATCGTCACGAGCACCCGATCGATCGACAGCGTGTAGGTGAGATCGCTGCTTGCGCCCACGAGCCGGAGTCCCGACTCGAAGGTCCGGGTCGCGGTGACCGGTCGGATCGCGATGGTGACCGTGATCGTCTCGCCATCGACGGCCACGATCCCGTCAGGCAGGGCGAGGCCGACCGTGACCGTCTCGCTCCCGGACACCCCGGCCATCGAGATCGGATCCGTATCGACGCTTTTCAGATCGGCCAGCTGGTTGGCGTCACCGGCGACGAGGACGACCTGCGGCGTCGGGGTCACCGAGGCGATCTCGAACCCAGCCGCCGGCTGTCCGGAGATGACCGGGTTGACCGGCAATGCGCGACTCTGCCGATCGGAGAACACCGGGATCTGGACCCGGGCCGTCGGCGGCGTGACGTCGAGCGGCCGCAGCGCGTTGCCGAGCTTGTCGACCGGGACGAGGGTGACATCCTCGTCGACATTGATCCCGGTCGACCCGATGGCGACATCGGCCCTGACCGAGTCCACCTTGGAGACGATCGACGCCGCCCCCGAGACCGTCACGGTCGACGGCTCCACCGTGACCTCCCCCAGGGTCAAGCCATCCGGGACGGCGCCATGGTCGACACGCACCGGGATGTCGCCCTTCGACACGAGATGATCGAGTTCGATGACGGCGTAACTCGGTTCGAAGCCGAGGATCCGTATCCTCGGATCCGGGCTGCTCACCACGATCGGGACGCTCACGACACCGACCGTATCGGCGTAACTCTCGAGGTCGATGGTGGCGAGGAACGAGCTCGCCGCGACCGACACCCCGTTCGACGCGAAGTAGCGGATCAGGGTCACCGGCGGCGAGGGCGTCAGGACATAGGTATCGGGCGGCGCATTGATCTGTCGGACCGGGATGACGCCCGGGTACGTCTGGGTGTTCTGCGACAGCGCCAGCCCGCCGTACAGGAGCATGGCGACGCCGACGGCGGCCAGCTTGAGCGGCCAGTTGTGGACGATCCGACCGAGGATCCGTCTCACTGCCGGGTGGAAGCCGCGGACGGACCGCGATCCTCGACCGGCGGGCTCGCCACCGACGGGGCTGGTGCCGACGAGCCGGCAGGTGGTGGGCCCGGTGGCGCCGGCGCTGCCGACGGCGGGGCGGGTTTCGGTATCACGGTCGGCGGTCGCCCGACGAGGCGACCGAGATCGCGCAATCGGGGCGCGCGTCCGGCGTCACCCGACCGCCCTCCGGTCGACCACCAGGCGAATGGCGTGCGCCGCCCGCCTCCCGGATCGAGGAGCAGCCTGATCGCCCGCGCGAGACCGACCTCGGTCAGGTTGCGGACGATGCGAGCCCGCTCCACCAGGCTGATCTGGCCATTCTCCTCGGAGACCACCACGACCACCGCGTCGGTCTGCTCGGTGATCCCGAGGGCGGCACGATGACGCGTCCCGAACCGCTCGGTGTGGATCGACATCTCCGCCAACGGCAGCAGCGCGCCGGCCGCCACCACTCGCTCGTCGTTGATGATCACCGCTCCATCGTGCAAGGCGGACTTGGGCATGAAGATGGTCCGCAACAGATCGGCGGAGACATCGCCGTGGATCATCACCCCCGTCTCGGCGACCTCCTCGAGTCCGGTCTCCCGCTGGAGGACGATGAGCGCGCCGTGTCCATCCGCGGACATCTCAGCCGCAGCGTGAGCGACTTCCGTGGCAACGTGTTCGACGGCTCGCGACTCGGCCGGCGACAGGAGCCAGCTGAACGACCCGACACTCCCGATGCGCTCCAGCGCCCGTCGAAGTTCGGGTTGGAAGATCACGACCAGCGCGAACAGCCCGACCACCGCCCCGGTCTCGAGGATCCGGGTCAACAGCCGAAGGTCGAACGCAACGGCCAGGCCGTAGACCAAAGCCAGGACACTGACGCCGATCACCAGGCGGACCGCTCGCGTCCCACGGATGAGGATGAACAGCCAGTAGATCAGGAGCGCGGTGATCCCAATGTCGACGACCGTCGTCAGGCGGACCGTCTCGAGGATGGAGCCGAAGAGGGGCATCGAGACCGAGTGTAGCATCGTGCCACCCGGCGACTCGACGGTTCGAATGGGGATCGCCGCGTGTGGACGCGCCAGGCAGATGCGTCGGTCCGCAGCCGGCGCCGTCAGCTACAGACGGCCGCGAGCCTCGGGTCATCGGGGAACTTGGCCGCGGCCAGATAGCACAGCCGTCCGCGTGTGGCTCCGTCGCCGGTCAACTTCGACAAGCGACCGAGCAGGACGAGCTTGTCTGCCGCGGGTCCATTCCAGCCGCGGTCGAGATACAGCTCCACAAGCAGCAGATGGATATCGGGGTCCGCGGGCTCGATGGCGAGGCCCTGATAGCACGCGTCCATCGCCGCGTGGTATTGGCCCACGGCTCGATGGGCCTGGGCGGCGACGAGCGCGCGTCGGCGCGCTTCCTCCAGATCTCCCGCCTCGAGCGCCTCTTCGACGGCGAGCGTCAACCGGGCAGGGTCGGGCGCCTCCGCCGGGGCGGCGGTGAGCGGTGCACCGACTCCCGGCGCCGTTTCCAGCACGCCTTCGGCGCGGGCGAGCGCTTCAGCCGCCGCCGCGTCAACGGGCGAGGTGGCCCGGAGTCCCGCGACGATCCGCTCGACGTGCTGGCGCCGACCGCGGGATTCGGCGAGTTCGAGAGCCGTCCTGGCCACATCGCAGGCATCCGCCAGGCGACTATCACGCTCCATGGTCTCGGCCAGGTGATCGAGTGTCTCGGCGGCCTCCGCCCGGCGTCCGAGCGCGATCAGGACATCGGCCCGCCCACGCATCGCACCTTCATCGCCCGGAGACCGCTCGAGAGCGGCGCCATACGCCCTGAGCGAGTCGTCCGATCGGCCAAGGCGCGCCAGCACGCCACCGAGACCGACGTACGGCAAGCTGCGATCCGGGGCGATCCGAGAGGCCTCGCGATAGGCCCCCGCCGCCGCATCGAGTCGCCCCTGGAGGGCGGCCACGTGGCCGCGCCTGAGCGCCTCCTTGTACAGCTCGAGCGGCGCTTCACGCATCATTCGTTCAGCCTCGCAGCAGTTCGACCAGCAGGGCCTTCTGGACATGGAGCCGATTCTCGGATTGCTCCCAGATCAGGGTACGCTCTCCATCCATCACGGCCGAGGTGATCTCCTCTCCTCGGTGCGCGGGAAGGCAATGCATCGCGACGGCGTTCGCTGACGCGGCGTCGAGGAGTGCATCGTCGACCTGGAACCCGGCGAACGCGTCGCGCCGTTCCTCGGTCTCGGCCTCCTGGCCCATCGACGTCCAGGCGTCGGTGTAGACGACGGATGCACCCCGAACGGCCTCGACCGGGTCGTGGCCGAAGCTCAAACGGCCGCCACCCACGCTCGCGGCTTCGGTCGCTCGAGCCACGATCCGCTCGTTCGGTCCGTAACCGGGTGGATGCGCCAGCCGGATCTCCATGCCCAACGCGCCGCCGAGCAGGGCCAGTGAGTGATAGACATTGTTCCCGTCGCCCACGAAGGCGACGACCAGGCCATCGAGTCGACCGAACCGTTCCCGCATGGTGAACGCGTCGGCCAGCGCCTGACACGGGTGTTCCCGCAGGGTCAGGCCGTTGATGACCGGGATGTCGGCCTGGGCAGCGAGTTCGACCGCTACCTCGTGGGGTCCCGTGCGTACGACGATCCCGTCGACGAACCGTTCAAGGTTCCGGGCGACGTCGCGGACGCTCTCGCGCGCGCCCAGCACGACGTCGTGGGTCAGGTAGATGGCATGGCCCCCGAGCTGGGCCATCCCGGCCTCGAAGGTCACCCGCGTCCGCAGGCTCGGCTTCTGGAAGAGCATCGCCAGGGTCCGACCGATCAGCGGCGGGTCTGCGTGTCGCCGAGTCGCCCGGAACTCGGACTTGAGCGTCGTGGCGGTCTCGAAGACCTGCCCGACATCTGCCGCGGACAGGTCGGCGACGCTGAGCAGATCCCGTCCCCGCAGCGACGTCGACGTCATCGCGACAGGCCGGCGGACGCGCCCGTTACCGCTTGGTGTACTGCGGCGCCTTGCGAGCCCGCTTGAGGCCGTACTTCTTGCGCTCCTTCATCCGCGGATCTCGGGTGAGCAGGCCGGCCTGGCGGAGGGGCAGCCGGTGTCCCTCTGGGTCGATCTCGAGCAGGGCGCGGGCGATGCCATGGCGGATCGCCCCGGCCTGGCCGGTCACGCCACCGCCTTCCACCTTGACCATCACGTTGTAGCGACCTTCGGTCCCGGTCACACGGAACGGCATCCGCACATCGGATTCGTTGATGGCGTTGCCGAAGTGTTCGTCGATCGTCCGGCCATTGACGACGATCTCACCATCGCCGGGCAGAAGACGAACACGGGCGATCGCCGTCTTGCGGCGACCGGTTCCGGAGTAGAACGCGGGGATGGTCATGGTCGGCAGGCTCCTGATCAGGCGAGCGGCTCAGGCCGCTGGGCCTGATGCGGATGATCCGATCCGGGGTAGACCTTCAGCTTGCGGAGCTGCTGGGTCCCGAGTCGATTATGTGGCAGCATCCCCTTGACCGCGCGTCGGATGACTTCCTCCGGTCGCCGTTCCAACAGATGACCAAGGGTCTCCTGCTTGAACCCGTGGGGATAACCGCTGTGGCGGTTGTACACCTTGGTCTCGAGCTTGTCGCTGGTCACGGCGATCCGGCCGGCATTGAGGACGATCACGTGATCGCCCGAATCGAGACTCGGTTGATAGGTGGGCTTGTGTTTGCCCTCGAGGACCGGCGCGATGCGCGAGGCAAGGCGGCCGAGCGTCTCGTCCGTCGCGTCGACGACGTACCAGCGTCGCTCGATCTCGCCCTCTCGGACCGAATAGGTCTTCGCGTTCATCGTTCCTCGTCATCTCCGTTCGATCGCCCAGGTGTGCGCCCGAGGGCGACGTGCCTGAGACATAACCCCTTCGCCGGAGCCGATGCCCCGTCAAAGGCCGGGCCCTCGGTGGCCAGTGCCACCGTGACCGCTGTCTCTTCCATCCTACCGAGACCGACCTCCAGGAGGGCGGCCACCATCCGGCGGACCATCCCGCGCAAGAAGGCATCGGCGCGGACGTCGATCGTCACGAGCCGGCCATCTCGCCTGACCCGGACCGAGTTCACGGTCCGGACCGACGTTCGGCCCGCCGCCCCGAATGAGCGAAAGTCGTGCCGGCCGATGAAGGCCGACCCGGCCCGCGCCATCGCGGCGGTATCGAGCGGGGCCCGAACCCCGAGCGCGGTGCGCTCGCGAAGCGGACTGCGCGGCCCGTTCCAGACGGTGTAGCGATACTCCCGGTACCGCGCCGCATAGCGAGGGTTGAACCCGTCCGGTGCCGGTCGGATGTCCTTGACCGCGACATCCGGTGGGAGGAGCGCGTCAAGCGCTCGACCCAGCTCCGTCGCCGACAGTCGCCCGTGGTAGGTGAATGCGATCACCTGCCCAGTGGCGTGGACACCGGCATCCGTTCGGCCCGCCCCGTCGACCCGTTCGTCCACCTCATTTCCGAGGTGGGCCAGCGCTGCCTCCAGGACCCCCTGGACCGTCCGTTTCCCAGGGTTGACCTGGAACCCGGCGAAGTCCGTTCCGTCGTATTCCACTCCGGCGCGGAAGCGCCGGAGTGTGCCCTCTCGGACACTTGACTTGCCACTCTGGCGACTCATGCCGTCGTTGGTCTCGGGCTGGGTCCGCCGAGGCGGCGGGTCTTCGTTATCGGCGTTCAGACCAGTTCGATCTGGACGATCTCTGCCGCGTCGCCGCGGCGCTGACCGAGCCGGACGATCCGGGTGAACCCCGATGTCCGGTCGGCATACTTGGGCGCGATCTCGTCGAACAGCTTGGCGACGACGAGCGGCTCATTGGGAAACTGGGAGACGACCGCACGGCGTGCCGACAGGTCGCCCCGCTTGGCGAGCGTGATCATCTTCTCGACGCGCCCGCTGATCTCCTTGGCCTTCGCCTCGGTCGTCTTGACCTTCTCGTAGCGGATGACCGACACGGTGAGGTTCTTGAACAAGCTGAGACGCGGCCCCTGCTTGCGACTGAGTTTGCGACCGCCGATCCGATGCGCCATCGTCAGTCCTCAGCCTCATCCTCGAACGGCTCGTCCGTCTCGAGCGCATCGATGTCGTCGAGGCCCTCGGCCTCCGTCTCGGGGACGATGAACCCGCGCATGCGCAGCCGTTCCTTCATCTCGTCGAGCGACTTCTTGCCGAAGTTGCGCATCCGCAACAGGTCCTCGTCTTTCAGCTGGAGCAGCTGACCGACCTTGACGATGTTGTTGCGCTTGAGCGAGTTGTAGGCCCGCATCGGGAGATCGAGCTCTTCGATCGGCATGTCCAGCATGTTGGCTGGCAGGGCTGCCGCCCCGGTCACCGGAGCTGGCGGGGCCGTCGGCACGCCCACGGTCACGAACGGCCGGAACTGGTTGACCAGGATCTCGGCCGAACGGCTGAGTGCCTCTTCCGGGCTGATCGTCCCGTCGGTCTCGATCTCGATCGTGAGCTTGTCGTAGTTGGTCATCTGACCGACCCGCATGCTCTCGACCCAGTAGTTGATCTTGCGAACCGGCGTGAAGATCGCGTCCACGGCGATGACCCCGATCGGCAGGGCCTCCGCACGCTCGGCGCCAAGGTAACCGACCCCGCGTTCGACGGTCAGGTCCATCTCGATGGTCACGTCGTCCGTGTCGAGGGTCATCAGGACAAGGTCAGGATTGACGATCTCGATATCGGCCGACTCGGCGATATCGGCCGCGGTCACCGCGCCTGCCCCACTCTTGATCAGGCGGAGCTGGACCGGATGCCCGGCATAGCTCTTGAGGCGTAGCTTCTTGACGTTCAGCACGATCTGGGTGACGTCTTCCTTGACGCCGGGGATCGTCGAGAACTCCTGGTAGATGTCGCGGATCTGGATGCTGGTGACAGCGGCACCCTCCAGCGACGACAGGAGCACCCGTCGGAGGGCATTGCCGAGGGTGACGCCGTACCCGGCCTGGAGCGGCCCGGCTTCGTACTTGGCGTACGTGCCGGCTTCCTCTACGGGCTCGATCTGCGGGCTCTCGAGTTCGATCATGGGTGCGGGTTACCTCGAGTAGTACTCGACCACGAGCTGCTCGTTGAGATCGAGCGGCATCTGGTCGCGGGATGGTGGCGCGACGACAGCCCCGGACAGGTTGGCCGCATCGATGGTCAGCCACTCCGGCGCCTGATGCGACCGGAGGGTCTCCTTTGCGATCTTGAACGGCTCGCGGACGCGATGGGATTCGCGAACCTCGATCCGATCGCCGGGCTTGAGTTGATACGAGGAGATATTCGTCGGGCGGCCGTTGACGGCGAAATGTCCGTGGCCCACGAAATGGCGGGCCTGGGCGCGCGACGACGCGATGCCGAGCCGATAGACGACGTTGTCCAGCCGCAGCTCGAGCGAGCGCAGCAGGTTCTCGCCGGTCACGCCCGGCTGATTCTCGGCGTCGATGAAGTAGTTCCGGAATTGTCGCTCCAGGACGCCGTAGGTGCGGCGGACCTTCTGCTTCTCCCGAAGCTGGAGACCGTACTCACCGACCTTCCGGCGACGAACGCCGTGCTGGCCGGGAGGGGTCGGTCGGCGCTCGAACGAGCACTTCTTGGAATAGCAGCGGCTGCCTTTCAGGAAGAGCTTGGCTCCCTCGCGGCGGCAGAGGCGGCAGACGGATCCGGTGTAACGGGCCATGGGTCCTCGAACTCTTAGACTCGGCGCCGCTTGGGCGGGCGGCAACCGTTGTGCGGGATGGGTGTGACGTCGGTGATGGCGCTGACCTCGAGGCCGGCTGCCTGGAGCGACCGGATCGCCTGCTCGCGCCCGGCGCCCGGTCCCTTCACATAGACCTCGACCTGGCGCATGCCGTGCTCCATCGCACGCTTGGCCGCGCCGTCAGCCGAGAGCGCAGCCGCGTAGGGCGTGCTCTTGCGCGACCCCTTGAACCCGGCGACGCCGGCGGAGCCCCAGCTGATGACGGCCCCGTTGAGGTCGGTGATCGTGATGATCGTGTTGTTGAATGTGGCCTGGATGTGAACGTGGCCCTGAGGAACGTTCTTCTTCTCACGCCGACGTGTCTTGACCGCTCGCTTGCGTTCTGCCATGCCTGGTCAGTCCTTCGTCACTTCTTGCGCCTGACGCCGACCGTCTTCTTCGGTCCGCGACGCTGGCGAGCGTTGGTCTTGGTGCGCTGGCCGCGGACCGGCAGGTTGCGCCGGTGGCGCACACCGCGATACGAGCCGATCTCGATCAGGCGCTTGATGTTGAGCGCCACTTCGCGACGCAAGTCGCCCTCGACCTTGTAGCGTCGGTCGATGAGCTCGCGCAGTCGATTGACCTGCTCCTCGGTCAGATCGCGCACCCGGGTGTCCGGGTTGACGTTGGTCTGAGCGAGGATCTTCTGGCTGGTCGGCAGACCGATCCCGAAGACGTAGGTGAGGGCGACCTCCACCCGCTTCTCGCGAGGGATGTCGACGCCGGCGATACGTGCCATCGGTTACCCCTGCCGCTGCTTGTGCTTCGGGTTGGTGCAGATGACCATCACGGTGCCGTGGCGACGGATGACCTTGCAGTTGTCGCAGCGCGCCTTGACGGAAGCTCTGACTTTCAACGGATCCTCGGTGTTCTTGGTGGTGGCGTCACTTGAGTCGGTAGGTGATCCGGCCCCGGGTCAGGTCGTACGGAGACAACTCGACTCGGACACGGTCACCGGGCAGGATGCGGATGAAGTTCATGCGCAGCTTGCCGCTGATGTGGGCGAGCACCCGGTGGCCATTCTCCAGCTCGACCGCGAACATGGTGTTGGGGAGCGGTTCGATGACCGTTCCCTCGACTTCGATCGCGTCTCGCTTGGCCACAGGCTTGCGTGCTTCCCTTTCTCACGCGCAGTGTCGGCCCAGTCGGGCCGACACACGAACGCGTAGCGTACCAAAGATGACCGCACCCGGCAACCGTCCGGTCACGCGACCGTCAGGATCTGCGGACCGTCGTCGGTGATGGCGATCGAATGCTCGAAATGTGCGGCCATCGACCCGTCCGCGGTCACGACGGTCCAGTCGTCCGGCTGGATCCGGGTGTCATGTCCGCCCAGCGTGAACATCGGCTCGATCGCGAGGCACAAGCCGGGCTCGAGCTTACGGCCCGGACGCCCCGTTCGATAGTTCGGGACCTGCGGATCCTCATGCATGGCCGTCCCGATGCCGTGCCCGACGAACTGACGGATGACGCCAAGACCGACCCGATCGGCGACCGCCTCGACCGCCGCCGAGATGTCGTCGATGTGGTTGCCCGGGATCGACGCGGCGATGCCGGCCATCATGGCCTCGCGGGTGAGATCGATCAGCGTGCCGATCCTGGCGGGTGGCTCACCGACATAGAACGTCCGAGCCGCGTCGCCGTGCCAGCCGTCGACGATCGCGCCGGCATCGATCGATACGATCTGACCGGCCCTGATCTCGCGGTCGCCGGGGATGCCGTGGACGATCTCATCGTCGATCGAGATGCACACACTGGCCGGGAATGGCCGGCGCGGGTTGATCCCGGGGTAGCCCTTGAACGACGGTGTCGCGCCAGCCGCGCGGATGTGGCGCTCGGCAAGGGCATCGAGATCGGCCGTGGAGACGCCCGGCCGCAAGGCCGCACCCAGAAGGTCGAGGATCTCACCGACCACACGGCCAGCCCGGCGCATCTGCTCGATCTCGGCTCGTGATTTGCGGGTGACCATGTCAGGACGCCATGGCAGTCTCGACGGCAGCGACCAGCGCGCGGGTCACCTCGTCGATCCCCGCTCCGCCGTCGACCGTCGTCAGGACGCCGCGAGCGCGGTAGTGCTCGACGACCTCCAGCAACGGCGGCAGCTGTTGGGCCATCCGCGCCCGGACCGTCGATTCCTCGTCGTCGGTCCGCTGTCCGAGTTCCGATCCATCGATGTCGCAGACACCGTCGAGGGTCGGCGGATTCGACACGAGATTGAAGACATGGCCGTTCGCACTGCAGATCCGCCGATCGGCCATCCGGCGGACGAGATCCTCGGTCGGGACGTCGATGTAGGCGGCCAGGTCGACCCGGCGCCCGGCCTCCGCGAGCGCGATATCGAGCGCCTCGGCCTGGACCTTGGTCCGGGGAAAGCCGTCGAGGATGGCTCCATCGACCGCATCGGCCGCATCGAGGCGGTCGAGGAACACGCGAACGATCGTCTCGTCCGGCACGAGCTGGCCGCGGCTCATGTACCGGTCTGCCGCCCTGCCCAGTGGCGTCCCAGCGGCGACCGCCTCCCGAAGCAGGTCACCGGACGCCAGGACCGGGACATGAAGGCGAGCGGCGAGCGCCGGCGCCTGCGTGCCCTTCCCGGCCCCTGGGGCGCCGAGCAGGACGAGGACGGTCATGCGATCAGATCGACGCCGGCTGGGGTCATCGGATGAAACCCTCGTAGTTGCGCATCATCAGCTGCGCCTCGATCTGCTTCATCGTCTCGACGACCACGGATACGACGATGAGCAGGCTCGTGCCGCCGAGGCCGAGCGTCGCAAGGTCCGGGACCGCGAGGGCCACGACCGACGGCGAGACGGCCACGATGGCCAGGAAGAGGGCGCCGGCGAAGGTGATCCGGGTCACCACCCTGGCGAGGTAGTCCTGAGTCGGGCGTCCCGGCCGGATCCCCGGGATGAACCCGCCGTTCTTGCGCAGCTGTTCCGCCGTTTCGTCGGGCTTGAACGTGAAGGCGGTATAGAAGTAGGTGAAGCCCATCGTCAGCAGGAAGTACATGACGATGTACAACGGAGAGGTCGAGCTGAAGATCGTCACGATGAACTCGGAGATCCCCTTGATGATCGGGATATCCGACGTCGAGAAGTAGGTCGCCAGCTGGTGCGGGAAGAGCAGGATGCTCACCGCGAAGATGATCGGGATGACGCCGGCCTGGTTGACTCGCAGCGGAAGGAACGTCTGGCCGCCCGAATACATCCGCCGTCCGCGGACGCGGCTGGCGTACTGGATCGGGATCCGGCGCTGGCCCTCCTGGATGTAGATGATCACGCCGACCGCGGCGACAGCCACGATCGCGAAAGCGACGGCCAGCCCGATGTTCGGATTGAGTCGGAACGAGTTGAGCGCGCCGGGCGCGCGGCTGACGATGCCCGCGAAGATGATGAAGCTGATGCCGTTGCCGATCCCACGTTCGGTGATCAACTCACCGACCCACATCAGGACGATGGCGCCGGCGGTGAGGGTCGCGATCTGGGTCAGCGTCTCGAAACTCGACAGGTCGAACGCGCCGGTCAGGACGCTCTGCGAGTTGAGCAGGGCGAGCACGCCATAGGCCTGCAGCATCGCCATCGGGACGGTCAGATAGCGGGTGTACTGGTTGATCTTGTTGCGGCCGAACTCACCTTCCCGGCTGAGGGCCTGGAGCGAGGGCACGACGCCCGTCATCAACTGCATGATGATCGAGGCGTTGATGTACGGGTTCATCCCCAGTGCCACGACCGAGAAGTGCGACAACCCGCCGCCCGAGAAGAGGTCGAGCAGTCCGGCGAGCGCATTGCCCTCCACGAAGACCTTCAGCTGGGCCTTGTCGACGCCCGGGATGGGCACCGAGGCAAGCAGCCTGAAGACGATCAGGAGCGCGAGGACATAGAGGATCCGGCGCCGGATGTCCGGCGCTCGGAAGGCGTTGAGGAGCGATTCGAACACGGGTCAGGCGTCGTCGCCGGAGGGCAGCTCTGCCTCCTCGGCGAGTGGCGATCCGTCGTCGCCGGTCGCGGCGGGCTTGGTCTTGGTCGGCTTGGACCGGCTCTTGGCCTTGGCCGGCTTGTCGGCGACCGGGGTCGCCTCGGCCACAGCCGGTTCGGTCTCGGCAACGTCAGGCTCGGATGGGGCGTTGACGCCCAACGCAGCCAGCGGGGACGCCGGGATCTCGAGGACCGAGACGGTCCCACCGGCCGCCTCGATCTTCGCCCGGGCCGACGCGGTGAACGCGTCGGCGACGACGAACAGCGGGACCGATAGCTCGCCCGCGCCGAGGATCTTGAGCGGCTTGTTGAGGGTCCGCACCAGACCGAGGGCACGGAGGATGTCCTGGTTGACCGTGATCGGCGCCTTGGACGACGCCTTCTTGTCGCCCTCGAAGGTCAGGGCGCCGCGCTCAGCCAGGGCGCCGATCGCGCCGACGTTGACGACCTCGTACTCGATCTTGAACCGGTTCTTGAAGCCGCGAAGCTTGGGGATCCGGACGTGGAGCGGTGTCTGGCCACCCTCGAACCAGGGCGGGATCGAGCCGCCGGCTCGAGCCTTCTGGCCCTTGGTCCCGCGACCCGCGGTCTTGCCTTTCCCGGCGGCGATCCCGCGGCCGACGCGTGTCCGCGCCTTCCGGGAACCCTCGGCCGGTCGTAGATCGTGGAGCTTCATGATTTCTCCCCGGAATCGGATCCTGAGGCTTCCTCGATCTCCTCGACGCTGACGAGGAAACGGACCTGTCGGACCATTCCTCGAGTCGCCGGGTTGTCGGTCACGATGCTCGTGCTGCCGATCCCGTGCAGCCCGAGAGCCCTGGCCGTCCCACGATTGCGCGCGATGTGGCCGATCGTGCTCTTGATCTGGGTCACCTTGAGCTTAGCGGCCACCCGACACCTCCGCAGCGACCGGGGCCGGCTGGCCGGCGATCCGGCTGACCAGCTTGACCCCGCGTCGGGCGCCGAGCTCCTCGGCGGAGTGCAGGCTTCGGAGCGCCTCGATCGTAGCCCTGGTCACGTTGACCGGATTGGTCGAGCCATGGATCTTGGACAGGATGTCGCGCACGCCCGCGGCCTCGAGGACGGCGCGGACCGAGCCACCGGCGATGACGCCGGTGCCCTGCGAGGCCGGCTTGAGCAGGACGCTGCTCGCGCCGAAGACCACCTGGACCTCGTGGGGGATCGTCGTGCCGACCATCGGGATCCGGATCAGGTTCTTCTTTGCGTCTTCGACGCCCTTGCGGATCGACTCGGGGACCTCTCCGGCCTTGCCCAGGCCGACGCCGACGTGGCCGGCGCCATCGCCGACGACGACGACCGCGCTGAAGCTGAACCGACGGCCACCCTTGACGACCTTGGCGACGCGATTGATCTGAACGACGCGCTCCTCGAGCGCGAGCTTATTGGGGTCGATTCGTGCCACGGGGGCTCCTTCCGATCAGAACTCGAGGCCGGCTTCGCGGGCGGCATCGGCGAGCGACTTGATCCGCCCGTGGTACCGGAACCCGGCGCGATCGAACACCACGCGCTCGACGCCAGCGGCTTTGGCCCGCTCGGCGATCAGCTTTCCGACGGCGGCGGCTTCTTCCGACTTGGTCTTGGCGGGACTCTTGAGTCCCTTCTCGACCGTCGAGGCAGCGACCAGCGTCGTTCCCGACGCGTCGTCGATGACTTGCGCATAGATATGGTTGAGGCTACGGAACACCGCGAGACGCGGGCGCGCCTCGGAGCCCGCCAGGTGAAGGCGGATCCGTTCGTGGCGCTTGCGCCGGGCGGCGCCGCGGGTGGCGACCTGGGTCATCGTGTTCGTTCCTTGTCAGTCACGGTCATTTCTTGCCGCCGATCTTGCCGGCCTTGCCCGCCTTGCGACGGATGTACTCGCCGGAGTAGCGGACGCCCTTGCCCTTGTATGGCTCCGGCTTGCGGGTGGAGCGGACCTTGGCCGCCATCTGGCCCACCAGCTCCTTGTCGATCCCGACGACCGCCAGGCGGGTCGGGTTCTCGACTTCGAAGCTGATGCCCTCAGGCGGATCGATCTCGATCGGGTGGCTGTAGCCCAGGTTGAGCGTCAGCTTGCGGCCGTTGAGGGCCGCCCGATACCCGACACCGGTGATCTCCAGGCCCTTGCGGTACCCGTCGGTCACGCCGACGACCATGTTGTTGACCAGGGTCCGGGTGAGACCGTGGAGTTGGCGATGCATCTTCTGCTCGGTCGGTCGGGTGACGACGAGCGTCTGTTCCTCCCGACTGAGGGTCATGTCCGGGTGCAGGGAGCGGCTGAGGCTGCCCTTCGGACCGGTGACCGTGACGAGGCGGCCGTCGATGGTGACGTCGACACCAGGCGGGACGGTGATGGGGAGGCGTCCGATACGCGACATGTCGTCCTGCCTACCAGACGAACGCGAGGACTTCGCCGCCCAGTTGCGCCCGTCGCGCCTCCTGGCCGGTCATGATCCCCTGGCTCGTGCTGACGATGACGATGCCCAGGCCGCCGAGCACCCGCGGGATGTCGGTCTTGCGCGCGTAGACGCGCAGGCCCGGCTTGCTGATGCGCTTGAGGCCCGAGACGACCGGGACCTTCCCGTCGACGTACTTGAGGGTGATGCGGAGGGTCGCGGTCGGCCCATCCTGCTCCTCGGAGACGTCGGCGATGAAGCCTTCCGCCTTGAGGATGCGCGCGATCTCACGCTTCGTCCGCGACGCCGGGACGACCACGTCCGTGTGGCGCGCCCGAGACGCGTTCCGAACGCGCGTGAGCATGTCCGCGATGGGGTCGGAGATGTTCATCGGTCCCCTACCAACTCGACTTCGTGACGCCCGGCAACTCCCCGAGGAGCGCTCGCTCCCGGAAGCAGATGCGGCACAGGGCGAACCGCCGGATGAAGGCACGCGGTCGTCCACACACGGTGCAGCGGTGATACGCCTGCACCTTGTGCTTCGGGGTCCGCTTCGCCTTGGCGATCATCGATTTCTTAGCCATGAGTCTCCCTCCCCGCGCCTACGAGGCAAAGGGCATGCCGAGGAGTTCGAGAAGCTTTCTCGATTCCTCGTCGGTCTTCGCCGTCGTCACGATGCTGATCTCCAGCCCGCGGAGACGATCCACCTTGTCGTAGTCGATCTCCGGGAAGGCAAGCTGCTCCCGGAGGCCGAGTGAATAGTTGCCACGTCCATCGAACGACCTGCCTGGGATGCCGCGGAAGTCGCGGATCCGGGGCAGGGCGAGCGTGGTCAGGCGATCCATGAAATCCCACATCCGGTCCCCGCGCAGGGTGACCTTGGCACCGATGGAGTTGCCGGTCCGGACGCGGAACTGCGCGATCGAGCGCTTGGCCTTCGTCACGATCGGCTTCTGGCCGGTGATGGTGGTCAGGTCGCCGAGCGCGGCGTCGAGCGCCTTGGCGTTCGTGAGCGCCTCGCCAAGACCGATGTTGACCACGATCTTGGACAGACGCGGGATCTCCATCGAGTTCCCGTACTCGAACTGCTTCTGGAGCGCCGGAACGACTTCGGCCGCATACCGTTCGTGGAGACGACTGGTCATCCCTTCACCTCCAGCTGCTGGCCGCAATGCCGGCAGATGCGGACGCGACGACCTGTCTCGAGCGTCGCATGCGCGATCCGGGTCGGCTTCGAGCAACTCGGGCAGACGAGCATCACCCGGCTGACCGGCAGTGGCTGGGCGATCTCGAGGATCCCGCCCTGCTGCATCTTCGGGACGCGGTCACTGGTCCCGGCCGCCTGGCGCGGCTTGGTGTGGCGCTTCGCGATGTTGAGGCCTTCGACGACGACGAAGGCGCCCCCGGCCGGCGATCCGCGTCGAAAGACGCTTCGCGCCGCCGACGGAGCGGCCGTCCGGCGGATGACCCGTTCGACCGTGCCCCGCTTGCCCGCATCCTTGCCGGCCAGGACGACGACGGTGTCGCCCTTGCGGATCTCGGGCACCTTGGGCGCACGTGGCTGCGCAGCCCGGACGGCCATCACAGCACCTCCGGAGCGAGCGAAACGATCTTCATGTAGTTGCGGTCGCGGAGCTCGCGGGCGACCGGACCGAAGATGCGGGTCCCCCGCGGGTTGCCCTGGTTGTTGATCAGGACCGCGGCGTTCTCATCGAACCGGATGTAGCTGCCATCGGGCCGGCCGTATTCCTTGGCCGTCCGCACGATGACCGCGCGCACGACGTCGCCCTTCTTGACCGCCGCGTTGGGAATGGCCTGCTTGACGCTGGCGACGATGACGTCACCGACACCCGCGTCGGTCTTGAGCGAGCGACCCATCACCCGGATGCACTGGATCGTCCGGGCGCCCGTATTGTCGGCCACCTTGAGACGCGTCTGGGACTGGATCACTGGGCGGCCTCCTCGACCGGCGCGTCCGCGATCTCCGCTTCGCTATCCCGAGTCCGGCCCGGGTGGGCGGCGGCATGGATGGCTTCCGAGGTGTCGGCCTCGTCGGTCACGACCTCACCGGGAAGCCCCTGGTCCCCGGCTCGCTGGACCACCGAAACGAGTCGCCATCGCTTCGTCGCGGACAACGGCCGCGACTCCTCGATGAGGACCGTATCCCCGATGCGGGCGTCGTTGGTCTCGTCATGTGCCTTGAACTTCGTGCTCAAGCGGATGACCCGCTTGTACAGTCGGTGGCGCGCGAGACGCTCGACGGACACGACGATCGTCTTGTCCATCCGGTCGCTCACGACGCGCCCGACCTTGGTCTTGCGCTTGCCTTGCACCTGGGTGTCAGCTCCTGTCATCGCGTGATCTCCCTCGAGCCGGCCGGCTGAGCTCCGCGCTCACGCTGGACGGTCAGGATCCGCGCGATCGTTCGCCGCGTCTGCGGGATCGTGCTGTAGTCCTTCAGCTGTCGCGTGGACAGCGCGAAGCGCGCTCCCCATAGATCCTGCTTGGCCTCCCGAAGGGCGGCCTCGAGCTCGGTATCGGATAGCTGGCGAACCTTTTCGATATCCATCAATTCGACTCCTTCGCCGACTCGCGCACGACGACGCGGGTGGCGACGGGCAACTTATGGCTGGCGAGGCGCATCGCCTCGACCGCCGACTCATGGTCGACGCCGGCCATCTCGAACAGGATCCGGCCCGGCTTGACGACCGCGACCCAATGGTCGGGAGCGCCCTTGCCCGAGCCCATCCGGGTTTCGGCTGGCTTCTTCGTCGCCGGCTTGTCCGGGAAGACGCGGATCCAGATCTTGCCGCCGCGCTTGACCGATCGGGTCATCGCCCGCCGGGCGGCCTCGATCTGGCGGCTGGTGATCCAGGCAGGCTCCTGGGTCGCGAGCCCGTACTCGCCGAAGGCGACCGTGTGTCCGCCCTTGGCCATCCCGGACATGCGACCGCGCATGACCTTGCGATGCTTGACTCGTTTCGGCATCAACATGGGTCAGACCCCCGTCCCGATGACCGTCGGGACCCCGGCATCACGCGCCGCGCGCTCCGGGGTGATGTCGCCCCGATAGATCCAGACCTTGACGCCGATCCGGCCATACGTGGTGTGGGCGTGGACCTGGCCGTAGCTGATGTCGGCGCGAAGGGTGCCGAGCGGGATCCGGCCCTCCTTGTCCCATTCGCGACGGCCCATCTCCGAGCCACCGAGGCGGCCGGCGACGGCGATCTTGACGCCCTTGGCACCCGCCTTCATCGATCGCTGGATGGCCTGCTTCATCGCCTTCTTGAAGGCGATCCTCCGGCTCAACTGCCCGGCGATATTCATCGCGACCAGGTACGCGTCGAGCTCGGGCTGTCGGATCTCCTTGATCTCCAGCTTGACCTTGCGGGTCGTCATCGCCCCGATCTGCTGGCGCAGGACCTCGACATTGGCGCCGCCCTTGCCGATCACGATCCCGGGCTTGGCCGTGTGGATCGTGACGGTCACGTGGTTGATGCCCCGCTCGATCTCGACGCCGCTGACGCTGGCGTTGGCCAGGCGCTTGTCGATGAGCTGTCGGATCTTGATGTCCTCCTGGAGGGAGGCCGTGTACTCCTTGTTATCGGCATACCACTTCGCGGTCCAGGTGCGCGAGACACCGAGCCGGAAGCCGTACGGATGGACCTTGTGTCCCATGTCAGGCCTCCTGGTCCGCGACGATGATGGTGATGTGGGTCATGGGCTTGTGGATGGGGAAGGCGCGACCCTGGGCCCGAGGCTGGAACCGCTTGATCGTCGGGCCTTCATCGGCGATGGCGTCGGCGATGTACAAGTCCTCGGCCGACAGGTTGTGATTGTTCTCCGCGTTCGCCGTGGCGCTCTTGAGCACGCGGGCAACGTCGGCAGCGGCCTTCTGGGGCATGAACCGGAGCAGGGCGGCAGCCTCTTCGACGGGCTTGCCCTTGATCGCCTCGGTGACCAGACGGGTCTTGCGAGTCGAGGCTCGGAGGTACTTGGCGGTGGCGGAGACGCGCATGCTCGGCACCTACTTCAGCGCCGTCGATCGGTCGGTGTGTCGGCCGTGCCCGCGATAGTTGCGGGTCGGGCTGAACTCACCGAGTCGATGGCCGACCATGTTCTCGGTCACGTAGACCGGGATGTGCTTCTTGCCGTTGTAGACCGCGATGGTGTGGCCGATGAACGTCGGGAAGATCACCGACGCGCGCGACCACGACTTCACGACCTTCTTCTCGTTGCGCTTGTTCATCGCCTCGATGCGGCCGAGGAGACGGGCCTCGACGAACGGGCCTTTCTTGATCGAGCGGGACATCGGTGACCTCCTCCCCTGCTACTTGCGATGCCGTGATCGGACGATGAGTCGCCCGGTCGTCTTCGACCGCCGGGTGCGATAGCCCATGGCGGGCTTGCCCCACGGGGTCTTGGGCGGCATCCCGGTCGGGGACTTGCCCTCGCCACCGCCGTGCGGATGGTCGCGTGGGTTCATGACCACGCCTCGGACCTCGGGTCGCTGACCCAGATGGCGGGCGCGCCCGGCCTTGCCGAGGTTCTGGTTCTCGTGGTCGAGGTTGCTGACCTGCCCGACGGTCGCCATGCAGCGCAGCGGCACGCGACGCATCTCGCCCGACGGCAGCCGGACGGTGGCGAAGTCGCCTTCCTTGGCCAGGAGCTGGGCCGAGACGCCGGCCGACCGGACGATCTGGCCACCCTTGCCAGGCACCAGCTCGATGTTGTGGATCGTGGTGCCGAGAGGGATGTTGGCCAGGGGCAGGGCATTCCCGACCCGCGCCTCGGCATCGGGTCCCGCGACCACGACGTCGCCGACCTTGAGGCCGTGAGGCAGGAGCATGTAGCGCTTCTCGCCGTCCCGGTAGTGGAGCAGCCCGATCCGGGCCGATCGATTCGGGTCGTACTCGATCGTCGCCAGTCGCGCGGGCACGCTGAGCTTGTCCCGCTTGAAGTCGATCTTGCGGTAATGCTGCTTCTCGCCGCCGCCTCGATGGCGGACCGTCAACCGGCCGGCATTGTTCCGACCCGAACCACGGACCTGCGGTTCGAGCAGGGGCTTGTGGGGCTGCTTGGTGGTGATCTCCTCGAAGGTCGAGCGAGTCATCTGCCGGAGCCCCGGCGAGGTGGCCTTGTAACTGCGTAGTGGCATCGGTCAGACCCCCTCGAAGAACTCGATCTTCTGGCCGGGGGCCAGCGTGACGATCGCCTTGCGCCATGGCGTGGTGTGGCCGACGGTCTGTCCGCGGCGATTGCCGCGGCGCTTCTCCTTGGCCTTGGTCGTCAGGACGTGGACCGACACGACGGTCACGTTCTCCTTCTTGTAGAGCTCCTCGATCGCGGCCTTGATCTGGATCTTGTTGGCCTGATCGTGCACGGCGAAGGTGTACTTGCCGCGGCCGGACTCGTCGATCGACTTCTCGCTGATGACCGGCCGAAGGATGATCTCGGGTGCCGTCAGGGAGCTCATGCGTAGACCTCCTGCATCCGGGCCAGCGAGGGCTGCTCGATGAGCACGATGTCGGCCTTCAGCAGGTCGACGACGTTGAGCGAGTCGGCCAGGATGATCTCGACCGTCGGCAGGTTGCGGGCCGACAGCTCGAGTCGCTCGTCGCGACCCGGGGAGACGACCAGCACACGTCCGCTGGCTTCGAGCGCGCTCAGGACGCCGACGAGGTCGCGCGTCCGGATGGCTTCGAGTCCGAAGGTGTCGATGACCTTGATCGCCTCGTCGCCGAACTTCGCGGTCAGCGCGCCGCGCAGGGCGAGACGCTTCATCTTGCGGGGAAGCCGCTGCTCGTAGGACCGGGGATGCGGCCCGAAGACCGTTCCACCGCCACGATAGTGCGGAGCGCTGACCGTGCCCTGTCGGGCGCGGCCGGTCCCCTTCTGGCGGTACGGCTTCTTCCCGCCGCCGCGGACTTCGCCACGGGTCTTGGTGTCGGCGGTGCCGGTCCGTCGACCGGCCAGCTGGGCGGTCACGACCTGGTGCAGGACCGCGGCATTGACCGGCGCTGCGAACAACGCATCGCTCAGGTCCACGCTGCCGACCGTCTTGCCGGTCTTGTCATAGACATTGGTCTGGGGCATCGGTCAGGCCTTCTTCACGAGGATCAGCCCGCCACGAGCGCCGGGCAGGCTGCCCTTGACCAGCAGGAGGTTGCGATCGGGATCGGCCCGCACGACGCGGACCTTCTTGATCGTGACCCGCTCATCGCCCATGTGGCCGGCCATCTTCAGGCCGCGATAGACGCGACCCGGTGTCGTGCCCGGCCCGATCGAGCCCGGGGCGCGGTGATGGTCCGAGCCGTGGGTCTGCGGTCCACGGTGGAAGTTGTGGCGCTTGATGTGCCCGGCGAAGCCCTTGCCCTTGGAGACCCCGGTCACGTCGACGAGGTCGCCGGCGGCGAAGAGGTCGCCGATCGAAAAGGTCTGGCCGACCGTCACGTCGGCGACGCTGTCGACCCGGAACTCACGGATCGTGGCGACCTTGGGCAGGTCCTTGAGCTGGCCCGACTCCGGCTTGTTGAGTTTCTTGGACACCTCGGTACCGAGCTGGACGGCCGTGTAGCCGTCGCGCTCGGGCGTTCGGAGGCGGGTGACCGTGTTGGGCTCGATGGCGAGCACCGACACGGCAACCATCGTGCCGTCGTCCTGGAACACCTGGGTCATGCCGACCTTGCGGCCGATCAGTCCGATCTCCATCACATCTTGATCTCGATGTCGACGCCCGCTGCCAGCGAGAGTCGCATCAGGGCGTCCACCGTCTTCGAGGACGGGTCGAGGATGTCCACGAGCCGCTTGTGGGTGCGGATCTCGAACTGCTCGCGACTGTCCTTGTCGATGAACGGGGAACGGAGCACGGTGAACTTCTCGATCCGTGTCGGCAGCGGCACCGGGCCGACGACGTCAGCGCCCGTGCGCTGCGCCGTCTCCACGATCTGGGCCGCCGACTGATCGAGCAGTCGATGGTCGTACGCCTTGAGCCGGATCCTGATCCGCTGCTTTGCCATGTCGTCCCTACTCGACGATGCTGACGATGGCGCCGGCACCGACGGTCCGGCCACCCTCGCGGATGGCGAACCGCTGGCCGATCTCGATGGCGATCGGGGTGATCAGCTCGACGCTCATCTCGACGTTGTCGCCGGGCATGATCATCTCGGCCCCGTCAGGGAGGCCGATGGCCCCGGTGACGTCCGTGGTGCGCAGGTAGAACTGCGGTCGGTAGCCGTTGTAGAACGGGGTATGCCGACCGCCCTCCTCCTTGGTCAGGACGTAGACCTGGGCGGTGAACTTGGTGTGGGGCTTGACCGAGCCGGTCTTGGCCAGGACCTGGCCGCGCTCGATCTCCTCGCGCTCGATCCCCCGGATGAGGCAGCCGACGTTGTCGCCGGCGCGGCCCTCGTCGAGCAGCTTCTTGAACATCTCGACGCCGGTGACCACGATCTTGCGGGTCGCCTTGACTCCGACCAGCTCGACCTCGTCGCCGACCTTGACGATGCCGCGCTCGATCCGGCCGGTGGCGACGGTGCCCCGGCCCTTGATCCCGAAGACATCCTCGACCGGCATGAGGAACGGCTTGTCGATATCGCGCTCGGGGGTCGGGATGTACGAGTCGACCGCATCCATCAGGGCCTGGATCGGGGCATAGGCCGGATCGGCCGGATCGTCGCCGGCCTCGAGGGCCTTCAACGCGGAGCCGCGGATGACCGGGATGTCGTCGCCCGGGAAGTTGTACTTGGTGAGCAGCTCGCGGACCTCGAGCTCGACCAGATCGAGGAGCTCCTCGTCATCGACCATGTCGACCTTGTTGAGGAAGACGACGATGAACGGGACCTCGACCTGGCGGGCCAGCAGGATGTGCTCGCGGGTCTGGGGCATCGGGCCATCGGTCGCGGCCACGACCAGGATGGCGCCGTCCATCTGGGCGGCGCCGGTGATCATGTTCTTGATGTAGTCCGCGTGCCCGGGGCAGTCGACGTGGGCGTAGTGGCGGGCATCGGTCTCGTACTCGACATGGGCGATCGCGATGGTGATCCCGCGCTCGCGCTCCTCGGGCGCGTTGTCGATCGAATTGAAGGCGCGGTACTCCGCCTCGCCCTTGAGGGCGAGGTACTTGGTGATCGCCGCCGTCAGGCTCGTCTTGCCATGGTCGATGTGGCCGATCGTGCCGATATTGACGTGCGGCTTGGTGCGCTCGAACTTCTTCTTGGCCATCTGGGCTGCTCCCGGCTTCCTGCTAGACCTTGGACTTCTGGACGAGTTCCGAGGCCAGATTGGCTGGCACCTCGGCGTAGTGGCTGAATTCCATCGATGATGTCGCCCGACCCTGCGACATGCTTCGCAGGTCCGTGACGTATCCGAACATCTGGGCGAGCGGTACGAACGCACGGACGACCTGGGTCGTGCCACGCGACTCCATCCCCTCGATCTGACCGCGGCGGCTGTTCAGGTCGCCGATGACGTCGCCCATGAATTCCTCGGGCATCGTCACCTCGACCCGCATGATCGGTTCGAGGATGGCGGGCTGGGCCTTGGCGAAGGCATCCTTGACGGCCATCGAACCGGCGATCTTGAACGCCATCTCCGATGAGTCGACGTCGTGGTACGAACCGTCGAACAACGTCACCTTGACATCCACCACCGGGAAACCGGCATAGATCCCTGTCGCCAGCGTCTCGCGGATGCCCTGGTCGACCGGCTTGATGTACTCACGCGGGATCGTGCCACCGACGATCTTGTCGATGAACTCGTAGCCTGAGCCCTTCTCGGCGGGCTCGAGCTTGATGACAGCGTGACCGTACTGGCCCTTGCCGCCGGTCTGGCGGATGAAGCGACCATTGCCTTCGGCAGCCCGACGGATGGTCTCGCGATAGGAGACCTGGGGCTTGCCGATGTTGGCCGCCACCTTGAACTCGCGGATCATCCGATCGACCAGGACGTCGAGGTGGAGCTCGCCCATCCCGGCGATCAGGGTCTCGGCGGTTTCCGGATCGGTCTTGACCCGGAACGTCGGGTCCTCCTCGGCCAGACGCTGGAGGGCGATGGCGAGCTTGTCCTGGTCAGCCTTCGTCTTCGGTTCGATCTTGACTTCGATGACGGGCTCGGGGAACGTCATCGACTCGAGCAGGACCGGGTGCTCCGGATCGGTGAGGGTGTCACCGGTGTAGGTGTCCTTGAGACCCACCGCGGCGGCGATGTCGCCGGCGTAGACGATCTCGATCTCCTCGCGGTGGTTCGCATGCATCTGCAGGATGCGACCGATCCGCTCCTTCTTGCCCTTGGTCGGGTTCAGGACGTACGACCCCGCCTTGAGCGTCCCGGAGTAGACCCGGAAGAAGGCCAGCTTGCCGACGAATGGGTCGGCTGCGATCTTGAAGGCGAGGGCGCTGAATGGCTCGCTGTCATCCGGCTTGCGCAGGAGATCGGCGCCGGTCTGCGGGTCGACCCCGATCATCGGCGGGACATCGAGCGGCGAGGGCAGGTAGTCGACGACCGCGTCGAGCATCTTCTGAACGCCCTTGTTCTTGAGAGCCGAACCGGTCAGGACCGGGATGATCCTCGTGGTCAGGGTGCCAAGGCGGAGACCACGCTTGATCTCGGCGACGGTCAGTTCCTCGCCTTCGAGATACTTGTGGGTCAGGTCGTCATCCATCTCGGCGACGGCCTCGACAAGGATGTGGCGATGCTTCTCGGCATCGGCGACGAGTTCCTCCGGGATGTCCACCACGTCGATGTTGTTGCCGAGGTCGTCACGGTAGTAGACGGCCTTCATCTCGACGAGGTCGATGACCCCCTGGAACTGGTCTTCGCGGCCGATCGGGATCTGGATCGGGACCGCGTTGGCACCGAGTCGGTCCTTGATCGAGTCGACACAGCGCCAGAAGTCGGCACCCGTGCGGTCGAGCTTGTTGATGAAGCAGAAGCGCGGCACCCCGTAGCGGTCGGCCTGCCGCCAGACAGTCTCGGACTGGGGTTCGACCCCGGCCACGCCGTCGAACACGACGACCGCACCATCGAGGACGCGGAGGCTTCGCTCGACTTCGACCGTGAAGTCCACGTGCCCGGGCGTATCGATGATGTTGATGCGATGATCGCCCCAGAATGCCGTTGTCGCGGCGGCCGTGATGGTGATCCCCCGCTCCTGTTCCTGGGGCATCCAGTCCATCGTGGCCGCGCCCTCATGGACCTCGCCGATCTTGTAGATCTTTTTCGTATAGAAAAGGATCCGCTCGGTGACGGTGGTCTTGCCGGCGTCGATATGCGCGATGATTTCGATGTTCCGCGTTCTCGCGAGCGGAACCTGTCGTGCCACGGTCTGCCTACGCTCCCGGATCTACCACTTGAAATGGCTGAAGGCCCGGTTGGCCTCCGCCATCTTGTGCGTGTCTTCTCGTCGCTTCACCGCTGCCCCGAGGCCGTTCATCGCGTCCACGAGTTCGGCGGCGAGCTTCTCGCTCATGCTCTTGCCGTTTCGCTTGCGGGCCGACTGGACGAGCCAGCGGACACCCAGCGACATTCGGCGATCGCCCCGGATCTCGACCGGGACCTGGTAGGTGGCGCCGCCGACACGGCGGGGCTTGACCTCGATGATGGGGGTCGCATTGCGCATCGCCGCCTCGAGGATCTCCAGCCCCGGCCGCCCGGCCTGGGCTTCAGCACGGGCCAGAGCCTGGCGCAGGATCCGTTCGGCAAGGTTCTGCTTGCCGCCCTTCATCAACTTGGCCGAGAACCGGGCGGTCATCCGGTTGGCCGGGATGGTCTCGTACTTGGACTTGCGCGGGATGCTCGTGCGGCGTGGCATCTAGCGGATCCCTGCCTTGCCCGCAGACTTCGCGCCGTACTTGCTGCGCCCCTGCTTTCGATCACGAACGCCAGCCGCATCCAGGGTGCCCCGGATGATGTGGTACTTGACCGAGGGCAGGTCCTTGACCCGGCCGCCGCGGACGAGCACGACCGAGTGCTCCTGCAGGTTGTGACCGATGCCGGGGATGTAGGCCGTGACCTCCATCTGGTTGGTCAGGCGCACGCGGGCGATCTTGCGCAACGCGGAGTTCGGCTTCTTGGGCGTCATCGTCCGGACCTGAAGGCAGACCCCGCGCTTCTGTGGGGCGCCCGGGATCGAAACCTGGCGCTGCCGCAGGCTGTTCCAGTTCTTGCGCATGGCCGGCGCCTTGATCTTCGAGATCTTGCGCTTGCGGCCGTGGCGGACGAGCTGGCTGATCGTCGGCACGAAGTCGCTGCTCCTTTCGGTCGGATCGTCGGTTGGTCGGTCGTCACCGACCGGGGCGGGTCGGTGGTCGCCGCCGGCTGGTCGGCGGTCGTCGACCGGGTGTGTCTGGGGTCCAAGATGGGTCTCCGGCGCACGCGCCGAGGGCGGACCCCTCCCGAGGCCACGAAGGCGGAGTCTATCAGCGGCCCGACGAGCGTGTCAAACGCTCGTGGAGCCGCCAGATGACGGTTTCGCGAGCTGCCTGGTCAGGCCTCCTCGCCGGTCTTGGCAAGCTCGGACAGGTCCTCGAGGAACGGGTTGGCGTCGGCCTCCTCTGGGTCCTTGCCGGCGGCCTCGCCGGTGAAGGGATTGGCGGCCTCGACCTCGTCTTCCCCGGCCCCGGCGATCGTCGCAGCCAGGGCAAGACCCGCGGCATCGTCGTCGACGACCCGAGCCTCGCCGTCCTCGAGGAACGGGTTGAACTCGGTGCCGAGATCCTCGAGCGCCTCGCCCGCGAGCGCCTCGAGCGCCGCGCGGCGCTCGCGCTCCTTGCGGGCGGCGACGTTCGCCGGCGCGCCCGTCCCGGCGGGGATGAGCTTGCCGATGATGACGTTCTCCTTGAGCCCGATCAGGTGATCCTTGGCGCCGTTGATCGCCGCCTCCGTCAGCACCCGGGTCGTCTCCTGGAAGGAGGCGGCCGCCAGGAAGCTCGAGGTATTGAGCGACGCCTTGGTCACGCCGAGCAGAACGGTCTGGGCCGTCGCCGGCTCGCCGCCCTCGGCCAGGACTCGGTTGTTGTGCTCCTCGAATTCGAGACGGTCGACGAGTTCCGTGGGCAGCAGGTCGACGTCGCCGGGCTGATCGATGCGGACCTTGCGGAGCATCTGCCGGACGATGATCTCGATGTGCTTGTCGTTGATCGTGACGCCCTGGCTCTTGTAGACCTTCTGGACTTCCTTCACCAGGTAGCGCTGGACCGCATCCTTGCCCCGGGTGTCGAGGAACTCCTGCGGGTTGATCGGCCCGTCCGTGATGGCGTCACCGGCCCGGATCTCCGCGCCGTTCTCGACCAGGATCTTGGCGTTGTGCGGGATGAGGTACTCGCGCTCGACGACATCCTCGGCCCGGATGACGAGGCCGTCGTCACCCTTGATCAGTTGGCCCGCGACCGGTGCGGTGACATCGGTCTTGGTGCCGTCCACCTCGGATCGGGCGACCGCCTGACCGAGCTCGATGCTGTCGCCTGGGGCGGCCAGCATCTCGACATCCGCAGGCAGGGCCATGGAGGTGTCGTAGACCTCACGCGACACGACCTTGACCTTGGTCGGACCATCACCTCGGACGATCTCCACGATCCCGTCGATGTGGCTGATCTCCGCCTTGCCCTTCGGGATCCTGGCTTCGAACAGCTCCTCGACGCGAGGCAAGCCGGCCGTGATGTCCACGCCCGCGGCGACGCCGCCGGTGTGGAACGTGCGCATGGTGAGCTGGGTGCCGGGCTCGCCGATCGACTGAGCGGCGATGATCCCGACGGCTTCGCCCGAGGCGACCATCTCGCCGGTGGCGAGATTTCGGCCGTAGCAGGCTCGGCAGACGCCGTGGCGCGCTTCGCAGGTGAGTGGCGAGCGAACGAGCACCTCGTCGACCCCGGCCTCATCGATCCGGGCTGCCACGTCTTCCATGATCAGTTCGTTGCGATCGACCAGGAGCGTCGGCTCCTTGCCCTTCTTCGTCGCGACCCTCGGGTCGGGCAGCGGGGCCGCGGCAAGCCGACCGACGAGACGCTTCTGAAAGGCGCCCTTCTCGTCGCTCGATTCGGTCCGGATGATCCAGCTGCCTTCTTCGGTGCCGCAGTCTTCCTCACGAGTGATGACGTCCTGGGCCACATCGACCAGGCGCCGGGTCAGGTACCCGGAGTCGGCCGTGCGCAGAGCGGTGTCGGCGAGACCCTTGCGGGCGCCGTGGGTCGAGATGAAGTACTCGAGGACGGTCATGCCCTCGCGGAAGTTGCTCCGGACCGGAACGTCGATGATCCGGCCGGACGGGTCGGCCATCAGGCCACGCATAGCACCCAGCTGGCCGATGTTGCCCTTGTTCCCGCGGGCACCAGACGCGGTCATCATGGTCACCGGCCCGTTCGGGTCGAGCGACTGCATCATCTGCTCGGACATCGCCGAGCTCGTCTCCTGCCAGACCCCGACGACCTGCTCGTAGCGTTCGTCTTCGGTGATCAGGCCGCGCTGGAACTGGCGATCGATCGCCAGCACAGATTCGTCGGCGGCCGCAAGGCGCGCGGGCTTGTCGGCCGGGATCTCGATGTCGAACAGTCCGATCGTCATCCCGCCGCGTGTGGCGAACTCGAAGCCGACACTCTTGATGCCGTCCACGAGGTGCGCCGTCTCTTCGGAACCGAGCTGGCGATAGCAGACATCGACGAGTTCCTTGAGATCGACCCGGCGCATGACGGTGTCATGGAAGCGAAGCGGGTCGGGCAGGATCTGGTTGAAGATGATCCGGCCGATGGTCGTTCGCCGGCGCTCCGGGCGGAGTGTCTCGGTCTCCGGGTCCCAGACCTTGACCTCGACATCGACCAGCTGGTGGAGTGTCGCGCCCGTCTTCTCGCGAAGGCGGTAGCTGAGGATGGCTTCGTCCTCTGAGGCGTGGATCGGGACCGGCTTCGCCTTGCCCTTGGTCACCTCGGCGTCCATCGTGAGGTAGTAGCAACCGAGGACCATGTCCTGGGTCGGGGCGACGACCGGGCTCCCGTCGGCGGGCGACAGGAGGTTCGCGGTCGACAGCATCATCGTCCGGGCCTCCTCCTGGGCGGCCGTCGAGAGCGGTACGTGCACCGCCATCTGGTCGCCGTCGAAGTCGGCGTTGAACGCCGTGCAGACCAGCGGATGGATCTGGATGGCCGAGCCCTCGACGAGGACCGGCATGAACGCCTGGATCCCGAGTCGATGGAGCGTGGGGGCGCGGTTGAGCAGGACCGGATGGTCCTTGATGACTTCCTCGAGGACGTCCCAGACCTCGGGACGGACACGTTCCACGATGCGCTTGGCGCTCTTGATGTTGTGGGCGAAGCCCTTCTCGACGAGCTGGCGCATGACGAACGGCTTGAACAGCTCGAGCGCCATCTTCTTGGGCAGCCCGCATTGGTGGAGCTTGAGCTCCGGCCCGACCACGATCACGGAACGGCCCGAGTAGTCGACTCGCTTGCCGAGCAGGTTCTGGCGGAACCGGCCCTGCTTGCCCTTGAGCATGTCGGACAGAGACTTCAGGCGATGGTTGCCGGTCCCGGCGATCGCCCGGCCGCGGCGGCCGTTGTCGATCAGCGCGTCGCACGCCTCCTGGAGCATCCGCTTCTCGTTGCGGATGATGATCTCCGGAGCCCCCAGCTCGAGCAGGCGCTTGAGCCGGTTGTTGCGGTTGATGACGCGCCGGTACAGGTCGTTGAGATCGGAGGTCGCGAAGCGGCCACCATCAAGCTGGACCATGGGCCGCAGATCCGGCGGGATGACCGGGAGCACGGACAGGATCATCCAGTCCGGACGCGTTCCCGACCGGCGGAACGCCTCGATAAGACGGAGCCGCTTGATCGCCTTCTTGCGGCGCTGACCTGAACTCGTTCGGACCTCGACGTGGAGCGAGCGTGCCAGCTCCTCCAGGTCCATCCGGCTGATGATCTCCCGGACCGCTTCGGCACCCATCCCGGCCCCGAAGACGCGCCCACCCTTGGCGCCCGCGCCGTAGCGCTCGTCAAGGTTCCGGTATTCGAGTTCGCCGAGCGTCTGCATCGGCTTGAGCGATTCGAGCTCGTCGCGCAGCTTGCGCAATTCGTCCTTGGTGCCCTGGGCCTGCTCCTGGAGCTGCTCGCGCTCCTGGCGCAGGGTGTCGTCCATGGCGGCCCGCAGGTCTTCGATCTTCTGCTCCACGGCGCGCGCCTCGTCGGCACCACGCTGCTGGAGGTCGGCGTTGACCTGTTCGGTGTAGTCGCCGACGATCTTGCGCAGTCGGGCCGTCGCCTCCTTGCCGCCCTTGTCGCCCGCGGCGACCACGACCTCACCGGTCGGTTCGAAGGCGATCGTGTTCTCGGCCACGCCGGACTTCAGCTCGGCCAGGGCCGCCTGCGTCGTCTGGGCGACGGCCGCGATGGCCTCGGTCCGCTCGGCGCGTTGGGCTTCCAGGTTCGCCTTCGTCACGGCGAGTTCCGCGTTCAGTTCATCCCGGGTCCGATCCAGGGCGGAGCGCAACTCATCCTCACGCGCGGCGAGGTCTTCGCCTGCCTTGCCGCCCCGACCCTCGGCCTCTTCCTCGAGCGCCGCCAGGGCGCGCTTGCGCGCGTCCTCATCGACATGGGTGACGATGTACAGGGCGAAGTAGAGGATCCGCTCCAGGTTCCGCGGACTGATGTCGAGCAGGATGCCGAGACGGCTCGGGGTGCCCTTGAAATACCAGATATGGCTGACCGGGCTGGCCAGCTGGATGTGGCCCATGCGCTCGCGCCGGACCTTCGAACGGGTGACCTCGACGCCGCACTTGTCGCAGATGATGCCCTTGTAGCGGATCCGCTTGTACTTCCCGCAATAGCATTCCCAGTCCTTGGTCGGACCGAAGATGCGCTCGTCGAACAGGCCATCCTTCTCCGGCTTGAGCGTCCGGTAGTTGATGGTCTCGGGCTTCGTGACCTCGCCCTTCGACCATTCCCGGATCTGGTCCGGACTGGCGAGCGAGATGCGGATCGCGCTGAAGTTATTGACTTCGAGCATGGTTCTCCTCCGCGCTGCCGTCTGGCTCGGCGACGCGATGCGGACCGTGAGCGGGCAGGAACGCGACGGCCATGACGCGAGCCTGCGGGTATCGGGTCGGGGACAGGTTCAATGACAGACGATCAGTCCTCGAACCCGGCGAGATTGATCCCGCCGAGATCTGGCAACAGGTAGCCGGAGGCATCGTCCTCCGCGAGTGGGATCTCCTCGTCGTTGGGATCGAGGATCTCGGCATTGAGACCGAGGCTCCGCAATTCCTTGATGAGGACCTTGAACGATTCGGGGACGCGTGGTGGCTGGATCTCCTCGCCCTTGACGATGGCTTCGTAGGTCTGGACCCGGCCAAGGACGTCATCCGACTTCACGGTCAGCAGTTCCTGAAGGATGTTGGCCGCGCCGTACGCCTCCAGGGCCCAGACCTCCATCTCACCGAACCGCTGGCCGCCGAACTGGGCCTTGCCACCGAGCGGCTGCTGGGTGATGAGGCTGTACGGACCAGTGGATCGGGCGTGGATCTTGTCCTCGACGAGGTGGTGGAGCTTGAGCATGTAGATGTAGCCGACGGTGATCGGGCGGTCGAACGATTCACCGGTCCGGCCATCCCGGAGTTCGGTCTTGCCATTCTCGGGCAGGCCGGCTTCGAGGAGCTCGGTCCGGATGTCGTGCTCGGTGGCGCCGTCGAACACCGCCGTGGCGGCCTTCAGGCCCTTGGCGTGGAGCGCCCAGCCAAGGTGGGTCTCGAGGATCTGGCCGATATTCATCCGGCTCGGCACGCCGAGTGGATTGAGGATGATGTCGACCGGGGTCCCATCCGGGAGGAAGGGCATGTCCTCGGCCGGCAGGATCTTGGCGATGACCCCCTTGTTGCCGTGGCGGCCGGCCATCTTGTCGCCGACGCTGATCTTGCGCTTCTGGGCGACCGACACCCGGACGAGTCGATTGACGCCGGGCTGCAGGTCGTCGTTCAGCTCTCGGCGGAACTCGCGGACCTCGACGACCTTGCCGCGCTCCCCGTGGGGCAGGCGCAGCGAACTGTCCTTCACCTCGCGAGCCTTCTCGCCGAAGATGGCCCGCAGGAGGCGCTCCTCGGCGGTCAGCTCGGTCTCGCCCTTCGGCGTGATCTTGCCGACGAGGATGTCACCGGGCCGGACTTCCGCCCCGATGTAGACGATCCCTTCCTCGTCGAGGTCCTTGAGGGACTCCTCGCCGACGTTGGGGATGTCGCGGGTGATCTCTTCGGGGCCGAGCTTGGTGTCCCGCGACTCCATCTCGTGCTTCTCGATGTGGATGCTGGTGAAGAGGTCGTCGCGGACGAGGCGATCGCTGATGACGATGGCGTCCTCGTAGTTGCCGCCCTCCCAGCTCATGAACGCGACCAGGATGTTGCGCCCGAGCGCGAGCTCGCCCAGCTGGGTCGAGCTGGAGTCGGCCAACGGCTGACCGTCCGCCACCCGATCACCGACGTTGACGATGGGGCGTTGATTGATGCACGTGCCCTGGTTGCTGCGCACGAACTTCAGCAGCTTGTACTCGTCGAGTTCGCCGGCATCGGTCTCGATGTGGATCCGCTCCGCCGTGACGCTGGTGATCAGCCCGCCGCGCTTGGCGACGAGGACCTGGCCGGAGTCTCGAGCCGCCCGCTCCTCCATCCCCGTGCCGACGATCGGCGATTCGGGTTCGAGCAGTGGGACTGCCTGGCGCTGCATGTTCGAACCCATCAGGGCCCGGTTGGCGTCGTCGTGCTCGAGGAACGGGATGAGCGCCGTGGCCACCGAAACGACCTGTTTCGGGGATACATCCATGTATTCGATCTGGCTGGCGCGTGCCTCCGGGAACGTGTCGCGATAGCGCGACGGGATCCGCTCAGCGGTGAAGTGACCCTCGTCGTCGAGCGGCGCATTGGCCTGGGCGACGACGTGCTCCTCTTCCTCATCGGCCGGCATGTAATGGATCTCGTCGGTCACGACCGGACGGATCGGGAATGCCCGGGCCTTCTGCTTCTTGAGTTCCGCCACGGCCTTCGCGTCGAACGACTTGCCCGCCGCGAGGACCACGTCCCCACTCTTCGTCACGAGGTCGTCTCCGGCCTCGTACCGGGTGAGGTCCGCATCCTCGTAACTGACGGTTCGCTTGACCCGGCGGTACGGCGTTTCGATGAAGCCGTAGCTGTTGATCCGACCATAGGTCGCAAGCGAGCCGATCAGGCCGATGTTCGGACCTTCCGGCGTCTCGATCGGGCAGATCCGGCCGTAGTGGCTGTGGTGGACGTCTCGGACGTCGAAACCGGCTCGCTCGCGGGACAGGCCACCCGGTCCGAGGGCCGACAGGCGACGCTTGCTGGTCAGCTCGGCGAGCGGGTTGGTCTGGTCCATGAACTGGCTGAGCTGGCTGCCACCGAAGAATTCCTTCATCGCGGCGACGACCGGCCGGATGTTGATCAGGGCATTCGGGGTCGCCTTGTCCAGTTCCTGGATCGTCATCCGCTCACGGACGACGCGCTCCATGCGGAGCAGGCCGATCCGGAACGCGTTCTGGATCAGCTCGCCGTTGGCCCGGATCCGGCGGTTGCCGAGATGGTCGATGTCGTCCTTCGGGTGCAGTCCCCGGTTGCATTCGATGAGATGTCCGACGATCGCCGCGATGTCCTCGCGGGTGATCGTCCGGCCCTCACGCGGCAGTTCGATGTTGAGCCGCCCGGCCACCGAATCCAGCTTCTTGTTGAACTTGTACCGGCCGACCCGGCCGAGGTCGTAGCGCCGGAAGTTGAAGAACAGGCTCTCGACCAGCTGGCGGGCATTGTCGCCGGTGGGCGGATCGCCGGGCCGAAGCTTCTTGTAGACCTCGATCAGGGCCTCGCCCTGGGTGTGGGTCAGGTCCTTGTCCAGCGTTGCGGCGATATACGGATGCTCCAGGTCGACATCGACCGGGCTGAACAGCGCTGCGATCTCGTCGTTCTCTTCGTACCCGACGGCGCGGAGCAGGGTCGTCGCCGCGATCTTGCGCTTGCGATCCACCTTGACCCAGAGCTGGTCCTTGTTGTTGGTCTCGAACTCCAGCCAGGCGCCTCGGTTCGGGATGACCTTCGCGCTGAAGAGCATCCGGCCGGATGCCGGGTCCTCCGTCTCGCTGTAGTAGACGCCCGGTGAGCGGACCAACTGGCTGACGACGACACGCTCAGCGCCGTTGATGACGAAGGTCCCCTGGTCGGTCATCCACGGGTAGTCGCCCATGTACACCCGCTGGCGCTGGATCTCGCCGGTTTCCTTGATCAGGAGTTCGACGTTGACGTAGAGCGGCTTGCTGAACGTCAGGTCCTTCGTCCGGCATTCCTCCTCGGAGTACTTCGGAGCGCCGAACTCGTAGTCAAGGAATTCGAGCTCCATGACCTTGCCCGTGAAGTCCTTGATCGGACTGATCTCATCAAGCAGGTCCCGCAGGCCGTGCTCGACGAACCAGGCAAACGAGTCGAGCTGCAGCTCGATCAGGTTGGGGATCTCGAACTTCTCGTAACTGATCCCGTCGACCTTGCGATCGATGTGGGCATACGAGATGCGACCCGATGGGGTCCGGGCGCGAGTCAAAGACTCAGCAGACAGCATGAAGCACCACTCCTTGACGGAGGTAGAAAGGGAAAAGAGAGGCCGGGCTCACAGAAGGAGTAGGATACCGCGATTTCGCATCTTGTCAAACGCCTTCAGAGATGCTAGGGACCTGGATCCGTCCGCAACCAAGCTGACCCGTGGGGTCGCCGGGCAACGCACGGATGCGCCGCCCGGCGCCGGCACTACTTGATCTCGGCCTTGGCTCCCTGCTCCTCGAGGGCGGCCTTGATCTTCTCGGCCTCGTCCTTCGTGACGCCTTCCTTGACGGCCTTGGGCGCGGCATCGACCACGTCCTTGGCCTCCTTGAGGCCCAGCCCGGTCAGCTCGCGAACGACCTTGATGACCGGGATCTTGTTCGGCCCGATCTCGGTCAGAGTCACGGTGAACTCGGTCTGCTCCTCTGGGGCCGCGACGGCCTCAGAGGCTCCCGCGGCCGCGGCGGGGGCAGCGGCAGCGGCCGGGGCGGCAGCGGTGACGCCATACCGCTCCTCGAAGCGCTTGATGAATTCGGACAGCTCGAGGACGGTCATCTTGTCGATCGCTTCGAGCAGATCATCCTGGGTCAGGACAGCCATGGTGTTCTCCTTGTGTCGTGTCTGGTGAGGTGGTGTGAGCGAGCCTGGACGGTCTAGGCCCCCGACTCGGCAGCCTTCTGATCGGCGACCTGCTGCAGGGCATAACCCAGGTTGCGCAGCGGGGCGGCGAACAGACCGGCAAGGGTCCCGACCGGTGCCTGCATCCCACCGGCCAACTTGGCCAGCAGGACGTCGCGCGACGGCAGGGCGGCCAGGCGGGTCACGTCGTCGGCGCCGATGGCCCGGTCCCCGAGCACGCCGCCGGTGATCCGGACGACCCGCGCATACGGGCGGGTGGCATCGATGACCGCTTTGGCCGTGGAGGCCTCGTCGGTGCCGAAGGCGATCGCGGTCGGGCCGACCAGCAATGGACTCAGGGCATCACCGACCGAACCCTCGGCGGCGATCCGCATCAACCGGTTCTTGACGACCCGGTAGGTCACGTCCTGCTTGCGCAGGTTTCGCCGGATCTCGGCGATCTCCTTCACGTCGAGGCCGCGATATTCGGACACGATCATCGTCCGCGCCTTGGCGAGTTCTTCGCGCAGCTCGGCGACGGTCGCTCGTTTGGCCTCCGTCGGCATATGCCTGCTCCTTCTTCCGGCACGCGACCGGCGTGCGACGGTGGGTCGCCGATCACTTGACCGGCCGGCCCCTGCGACGTCCCCCACTCGCAGGAGCGCGTCCCACCGTTGGGTGGAGCGGCGCGTCTGCCTCGGCGTGCTCGTCGGCGTCCCCGATCGGCGACCCAGTCTGGGCAACTGATCGATCCGGTCCGACGGATCAAGCCCCGGTCGTCAGCGCTTGGGCGCTGGCGAACCCGCGGGCGCAGGCTGTCTGCGGCGGTTTCGTCTGTATGGTCAGGTGACGCGCCTCTCGACCGCCACCGTGGTTGATGACCGGCTGGCGCCGGCCCCTGGATGGTGACTAGGCGACCGCGGCCGCAAGAACGGCGGGCACGTCGACCCGGATCCCCGGGCCCATCGTGCTGGCGATGGTCAGGCCCCGGATGTACTGACCCTTGGACCCGGCGGGCTTGGCCCGGTTGATGGCGTCCACCAGGGCAGCCAGGTTGTCGACGAGGTCCGCCGGCTCGAAGCTGCTCTTGCCGACCGGAGCATGGACGATGGCGCTCTTGTCGACCCGGAACTCGACACGGCCGCCCTTGACCTCCCGCACCGCCCGGTCGACATCGAAGGTGATCGTCCCGGCCTTCGGGTTCGGCATCAGGCCACGCCGACCCAGGATCTTCCCGAGCTTGCCGACCAGCCCCATCGAATCAGGCGTCGCGATGGCGACATCGAACTCGAGCCAGCCAGCTTCGATCTTCTTCACCAGATCCTCGCCACCGACCTCGTCGGCCCCGGCCCGAAGCGCTTCCTGCGCCTTCTCACCCTGGGCGAAGACGGCGACCCGGACGACCTTGCCCGTGCCGTGCGGCAGGACGACCGTGCCGCGGACCATCTGGTCCGCATGCCGAGGATCGACACCGAGTCGGAGATGCGCCTCGACGGTGGCGTCGAACGCGACGTAGGTCGTCTCCTTGACCAGTTCCGCCGCGGCCAGCGGGGCGTAGATCTGCTCGCGATCGACGAGCTTCGCGACCTCGGAATACTTCTTGCCGTGTGCCATGTCCACGTTCCCTTCTTGCGGTCGAGCCTGGCTCGATCTCCCCCGTCTCGTGGGGTCCTCGTTCGGCGAATCGAGCGTCGCCGCGGCGCGGTGCGATCGGCTAGCCGATGACCTCGATGCCCATGCTCCGGGCCGTTCCTTCGATCTGGCGCATCGCCGCATCGACGTCGTTGGCGTTGAGATCGGCCATCTTGATGCCCGCGATCTCGCGGACCTGGTCTCGGGTGACTCGGCCGACCGTCTCCCGGCGGGTGGCGACCGCGCCCTTCTCGACGCCGGCCGCTTTGCGCAGGAGGTCGGCCGCCGGTGGCGTCTTGAGGATGAACGAGAACGACCGATCCTCGAAGATCGTGATCTGGGCCGGGATGATCTGGCCGGCCTTGTCGGCGGTCTTCTCGTTGTAGGACTTGGTGAACTCGACGATGTTGATGCCGTGCGGGCCCAGGGCGGTGCCGACAGGCGGGGCGGGGGTCGCCTTGCCAGCCGGCAACTGCAGGGTCAGGACGATGCGGATCTTCTTGGCCACGGGTGTCAGGGTTCCTTTCTTAGAGCTTCTCGACCTGCAGGAAGTCGAGTTCGACCGGGGTCTCGCGGCCGAAGATGCTCACCAGGACCTTGACCTTGTTGCGCTCGGGGTTGACCTCGTCGACCGTGCCGATGAATTCGGCGAACGGCCCGTCGGTGACCCGGACGCTCTGGCCCTTGGTGAATGCGACGCGGTACTTCGGCGTCTCCACGCCCATGTGCCGCAGGATCTGCTTGACTTCGTTCTCGTCGAGCGGGATCGGCTCGCTGCGAACGCCCGGGATGTTGGCCCCGCCGACGAAGCTGGTCACGCCCGGCGTGTTGCGGACGACGAACCAGCTGTCCGGATCGAGGATCATCTCGACGAGCACGTACCCGGGATAGACCTTCTTCTGGACGGTGTGGCGCTGACCCTGGCGGATCTCGATCTCGTCCTCCATCGGGACGAGGACCTGGAAGATCTTGTCTTCCATCCCCATCGATTCGATGCGGTGTTCGAGGTTGGCCTTCACCTTGTTCTCATAGCCTGAGTAGGTATGGATCACATACCAGCGCTTCTCGGCTTTGGTCTCGGTCGTCGTTTCGGTCATCATTCGTCCCTAGCCCGCGATGAACGCGATGACGTTCTGGAAGATGGCGTCCCAGAACGCGATGTAGATGCCGACCACCAGGCTGATCGCGAAGACCAGGACCGTGAGGTTCCGGACATGCTCGCGCGTCGGCCACGAGACCTTGCGGAGCTCGGACCAGACTTCGTCGAAGTAACGGCGGATGCGGGTCACGTCAGTGGTTCTTCTTCTCTCGGGCTACGGAAGTGAAGTGGCAGGGGCGATAGGACTCGAACCTACAACCGCTGGTTTTGGAGACCAGTGCTCTGCCAATTGAGCTACACCCCTGTGGGGCTCGCCTGCCTACTTCGCCTCGCGGTGAAGTGTATGTCGTCGGCAGCGTGGACAGTATTTCTGAAGCTCCAGGCGGTTGGGGTCGTTCCGTTTGTTCTTGCGCGTCGTGTAGGTCCGCTCCTTGCACTCGGTGCAAGCGAGCTGGATCGTCGGACGAGCTTCGACTTTTGCCATGTCGTCCCTACTCGACGATGCTGACGATGGCGCCGGCACCGACGGTCCGGCCACCCTCGCGGATGGCGAACCGCTGGCCGATCTCGATGGCGATCGGGGTGATCAGCTCGACGCTCATCTCGACGTTGTCGCCGGGCATGATCATCTCGGCCCCGTCAGGGAGGCCGATGGCCCCGGTGACGTCCGTGGTGCGCAGGTAGAACTGCGGTCGGTAGCCGTTGTAGAACGGGGTATGCCGACCGCCCTCCTCCTTGGTCAGGACGTAGACCTGGGCGGTGAACTTGGTGTGGGGCTTGACCGAGCCGGTCTTGGCCAGGACCTGGCCGCGCTCGATCTCCTCGCGCTCGATCCCCCGGATGAGGCAGCCGACGTTGTCGCCGGCGCGGCCCTCGTCGAGCAGCTTCTTGAACATCTCGACGCCGGTGACCACGATCTTGCGGGTCGCCTTGACTCCGACCAGCTCGACCTCGTCGCCGACCTTGACGATGCCGCGCTCGATCCGGCCGGTGGCGACGGTGCCCCGGCCCTTGATCCCGAAGACATCCTCGACCGGCATGAGGAACGGCTTGTCGATATCGCGCTCGGGGGTCGGGATGTACGAGTCGACCGCATCCATCAGGGCCTGGATCGGGGCATAGGCCGGATCGGCCGGATCGTCGCCGGCCTCGAGGGCCTTCAACGCGGAGCCGCGGATGACCGGGATGTCGTCGCCCGGGAAGTTGTACTTGGTGAGCAGCTCGCGGACCTCGAGCTCGACCAGATCGAGGAGCTCCTCGTCATCGACCATGTCGACCTTGTTGAGGAAGACGACGATGAACGGGACCTCGACCTGGCGGGCCAGCAGGATGTGCTCGCGGGTCTGGGGCATCGGGCCATCGGTCGCGGCCACGACCAGGATGGCGCCGTCCATCTGGGCGGCGCCGGTGATCATGTTCTTGATGTAGTCCGCGTGCCCGGGGCAGTCGACGTGGGCGTAGTGGCGGGCATCGGTCTCGTACTCGACATGGGCGATCGCGATGGTGATCCCGCGCTCGCGCTCCTCGGGCGCGTTGTCGATCGAATCGAAGGCGCGGTACTCCGCCTCGCCCTTGAGGGCGAGGTACTTGGTGATCGCCGCCGTCAGGCTCGTCTTGCCATGGTCGATGTGGCCGATCGTGCCGATATTGACGTGCGGCTTGGTGCGCTCGAACTTCTTCTTGGCCACGAGACCGTTTCACTCCTTACCAGGCGCGGCTTCGCCGCTGTGTCGACTTCAGGGGGCTTTCGGGCCGCCTGGGCGTGGAGCCCACAATCGGACTCGAACCGATGACCTCTTCCTTACCAAGGAAGTGCTCTGCCAGCTGAGCTATGTGGGCCCGGGACCGATCACTTTCGCTGTATTGGTGGGCAGGGAGGGAATCGAACCCCCACAGCCGAAGGCGGCTGGTCTACAGCCAGCGGAGCTCACCACCTGCTCAACCTACCCACTGTGGCAGCGTTTTCGTGTCCGGCCTGCGGCCCGGGCGATCCGCCACCGGATCTTTTCGCTCTGGAGCCGACGACGGGACTCGAACCCGGAACCTGCGGTTTACAAAACCGCTGCTCTACCAATTGAGCTACGTCGGCACGACAGGCAGGGTCATACCGCAGATGACCCTTCCGGCGCCGGGGAATGATAGGGCGCGCCGGCCGGATGGGTCAAGCGTGCCGGTTCAGGTCCTCCTGGTCAGGGCGCATCCGGCTCGACTGCCGGACCGGGACCGCCCGGCAGCAGCTCCTGCTCGACATCGGGATCGCCACCCTCCGCGGGCGTGGGGGCCTGTTCGAGCGTCGACGTCCGCGGCTCCGTCGAATGCGCCCGCGGGCGCCGGCGCGACGCCTTCGCCGCCGCGGGCGTGGGCGTTGCCTCGGGCGCGACCGGCACCGCGCTCCCTGGTTCCGGCTCCCGCTGGGCGACGGCTTCGAACAGCAGGACCGAACCCGCGACGGCGGCGTTGAGCGACCCGATCGCGCCGCGCATCGGGATCCGCATCAACAGATCGCATCGTCGACGGACGGCCGGCCCCAGGCCCTGGCCCTCGCTCCCCACGACGATGGCCAGCGGCCCGCGCAGGTCGGTCTGTCGAGCGGTCAGTGGCGCCTCGGCCTCGGATCCCGCGATCCGCAGGCCGTGGATCCGCAGATCGGCGAGCGCGCCCGGGAGGTCGTCGACCGGGCAGAGCAGGAGATGCTCCGTGGCGCCCGCCGAGGCCTTCACGGCGGCCGGAGAGAGTGGTGCCTGGCGCCGAGTCGGGAACAACACGCCATGCACCCCGGCCGCCTCAGCGCTCCGGAGCAGCGTCCCGACGTTCTGGGGGTCCTCGAGCGAATCGAGGACGAGGATGAACGGCGGCTCCGAACGTTCCGCCGCACGGGCGAGAACATCGTCGATGGTGGCGAAGCTCCGGGGCTCGACGACGACCGCGACGCCCTGGTGGCCGTCGAACCCGGCGATGGCGGTCAGTGTCCCGCCCTCGACCTCGACGATCGGGATCCGGAGCCGGGTTGCGTGGAGAACGAGTCGTTCAAGGGCCTGTCGCCGCTGGGGGACCACCAGGAGACGCAGCGCAGTCCGCCCGGATGCGAACACTTCCTCGACCGGGCGACGTCCGGCCACCAGGGCCTCATCGGGCTCCAGGAGGTCCGGGGCCGGGAGCGGTGCCGGCGTGCGTGGCGCGGGCGCCCCGAGACCGGGCGGACGCATCCCCGGTCGGTACCCTGGCGGACCCGGGGGCCATCCCGGACGGGGTGGCGGAGCCCATGGCTGGCGTGGGCCCGGTGGTCGGCCGCGATCGGATCGTGGTCGCCAGTCGCCCTGACCGGCGGGCGGTCGAGCCGGCCCGCGGTCGGCTGGCGGGCCTGGATCGCGGCCGGATCCGCGAGATGGACCACCGTGGCGAGGTCCATGGCCGTCCACTGGACGGTGGCCGGGGCGTTCCCACGGTGGGCGTTCCCACGGTGGGCGGATCGGCCGCGTTGCATCGCCGGGACCCGGTGTGTCGTCCCATCGACCCCTGGGGCCCGAACGGCCCGTCGGACCGGTGTGGCCGGCGTCGCCACCTGGGCCGGGCCGACCTCGACGACCTGCGCCGGGCGGCCTGCCGGGCTGCCGGCCATCCGAACGATGTCCGGCCTTCTTGCCGTTTCGGCCCGGGGGCCGGTGGTCTCGATCTTCCGGCCTGTCAGCCACGGTCGAGCTCCCCGATCCGTCGCCAGCGCTGCCCATCACGGGTGTCCTCGACGGTCACACCTCGAAGCGCGAGGACATCCCGAAGCCGGTCGGACTCGGCGAAGTCGCGAGCTGCCCGGGCGGCCGCGCGCTCGTCGAGCAGGCCCGACAGTTCTGGATCGAGTTCCTGCTCGGCATCGGCCAGGATGCCGAGTACCTGATCCAGGTCCCTGAGGACCCCGAGGGCACGTCCGGCGTCGGCGGTCGACATGGAGCGCTGCTCCATCCGCCGATTGAGGTCGCGGATGAGTTCGAAGACCGCGGCCAGGCCAGCCGAGATGTTCAGGTCGTCATCGAGGGCGGCGACGAACGCCGCGGTCGCGGCGGTCAGCCGTGACTCGAGGGTCGAGTCGTCCTCGCCGGTCGAACCGCGATACGCCCCCAGGGCCGCCACCGCTGCGTCCAGGCGGTCGAGCGCGGCCACCGCCGCTGAGAGTGATTCGTCCGACTGGTTGAGGCTCGACCGGTAGTGGACCGAGATGAGGGCCAGGCGGAGCGCCCGGGGCGAGATGCCCCCCGAGACGATGTCGTCGACCCGGGCGATGTTACCGATCGACCTGGCCATCTTGGCGCCGCTCATCCGGAGCATGGCGCTGTGGAACCACGTGCCGACGAAGGGCAGCCCGGTCGATGCTTCGCTCTGGGCCATCTCGTCCTCGTGGTGCGGGAACGTGAGGTCCACCCCGCCGGTATGGATATCGAATGACGGTCCGAGGTGGGCCATGCTCATCGCCGAGCATTCGATGTGCCAGCCGGGTCGGCCCAGGCCAATGTCCGTCTCCCAGACGGGCTCGCCGGGCTTCGGTGCCTTCCAGAGCGCGAAATCGCGGACATCGTCCTTGCCGTACTCGTCGGCCTCGACGCGCTCCCCCACCCGCTGTCCCTCGGGGTCGAGCCGAGCCAGCCGGCCATAACGCGGCCACGATGCGATCCGGAAGAAGATCGATCCATCGTCCGTCCGATACGCGTGACCCCGCTCGAGGAGCGTACTGATGAGCCCGACGATCTCGTCGATGTGTCGCGTCGCCCGCGGCAGGACGTCAGGCATCGTCATCCGAAGCGTCGCGGCGTCGGCCAGGAAGGTGGCGGTGTAGCGGTCCGCCAGGGCCTCCATGGTCTCCCCTGTCGCGGCCGCGCCCCGGATGATCTTGTCGTCGACATCGGTGATGTTCATCACCCAGGTCACGGTCAGGCCTCGCCAACGGAGGTAGCGCACGAGCACGTCCGCGGCCAGGAACGTCCGGAAGTTCCCGATGTGGGCCGGACCGTAGACGGTCGGTCCGCAGGTGTACACGCCGACCCGGCTCGGCTCGAGCGGCACGAGCGGGCGCGTCTCGCCGGACAGGGTGTCATGCAGGCGGATGGTCATCCTGTCGACTCCACGGTGGCGATGACCAGGGCCGAGATCGATCGGCCACCGCCATCCGCGCCGTCAAGATTGCCGCTCGACGCCTTCACGTTCACCGACCCCGGATCGAGGTCGAGCAGGGCAGCGATCCGATCGCGCATCGGATCGAGGTAGGCGCCGAGCCGCGGACGCGCCGCGACGACGGTGAGGTCGATGGTCGACGGCCGCCAGCCGGTGGGAGCGATCTGCCGGCGCACCTCCTCGATGAGCGACGCACCGGCGATCCCGCGGGGCGTCCGCGCGTCCGCCGGGAAGAGCCGCCCGAGGTCGCCGAGTCCCGTGGCACCGAGCAAGGCATCGGCCACGGCGTGGAGGACGACGTCGCCGTCGGAGTGCCCGGCCAACGCCGGCGCACCGGCGATCTCGATCCCCCCGAGGACGAGCGGCTCGCCCGGCCCGAACGGGTGGCTGTCATGGCCGATCCCGGTCCGCGTGGGCCCGACGCCGAGCAGCGCGGCCGCGACAGTGCGCAGATCGCTTGGGACGGTCACTTTGCGATTCCCTGGATCACCGGCGACGACATGGACCGGAATGCTACAGGCTTCGAGCAGAGCAGCCTCGTCGGTGAATGTCTCCGGCCCATCCGCCCGGAACGCGGTCCACGCCTTCCGGAACAGGTCACGGCGAGCGCCCTGGGGCGTCTGGGCCGCCCCGAATCGGGTCCGATCGACCGTCTCGCCGACTCGGTCACCGTCGAGGCGTTTGAGGGTCTCGACGATGGGCACGATCGGCACAGCCGCGCCTCGCTCCGCGCTGACCCGGACGACCGCCTCGATCACGGCCCGATCGATCATCGGCCGCGCCGCGTCATGGACCAGGACCACGCCGGCCTCGTCCGGTTCGTGTCGGTCGAACGCCGTGAACCCGGCAAAGACCGATTCCTGCCGACGGCTGCCACCGTCCACGACATCGATGACCTTGGCCGGCAACCAGGCCGCGGCCGCGACGGCGGCCCGCCGTTCGGGCGGGGCCACGACGATGATCCGGTCGACGACCGTGGCGGCCGCGACGGCGTCGAGCGTCCAGGCAAGGAGCGGTCGCCCACCGACCTCGACCGCGAGCTTGTCGTTGCCGTCCATCCGGGTCGACCGGCCCGCCGCGACGACGATCGCGTCCGCCCGGAGCGCAGCGTCCAGTGGGCTCAATCGAGATGCGGCTGCGCGAAGATCATCCGGCCGGCCACCGTCTGCAGCACCCGGGTGACCGACACGTCGAGTTCGCGGTCGATGTAGCGCGCACCACCCTCGATCACGATCATCGTGCCGTCATCGAGGAAGCCGACGCCCTGGCCCGCTTCCTTGCCCTCCTGGATGACCCTGACCTTGAGCTCCTCGCCCGGGAGCACCGCCGGCTTCACCGCGTTGGCGAGCGAGTTGATGTTCATGACCCGGACACCCTGCAGCTCGGCGACCCGGTTGAGATTGAAGTCGTTCGTCAGGATGACCCGGCTGCGGGCGATCGCAAGGGCGACGAGCTTGGCATCCACCTCGGGGATCCCGGGGACGTCGTCCTCGACGATCTCGACCGGCGTCCCCGGTTCCTTCTGCATCCGGTTGAGGATCTCGAGTCCGCGACGACCACGGTTCCGCCGGAGCGCATCCGAGCTGTCGGCGATGTGCTGCAGTTCCTCGAGCACGAACCGTGGGATGACGAGCGTGCCGTAGATGAAGCCCGATTCGACGATCTCGGCGATCCGGCCGTCGATGATCGCGCTGGTGTCGACGACGATCCGTGGGTCGCCCGCGCCCGACGCCGCGCGATCAGTCCCTGCCTGACGGAGGAGTCCGACCGTCTGAGCCGCGAGGAGCAGGTCCTTCCGCTTGGCCACGGTCAGACCGAGCATCCCCAGTCCGAACAGGATCGAGACGCCGAGCGGGAGCCATTGGCCCCAGGGAGCGGCCAGCCCCGACAGCGGGACGGCAAGGAGCAGGCCCATCAGGAGACCGATGAGCAGACCGATGACCGCGGCGACGAACTCGGCGGTCGACAGCGCCTCGACCTGCCTGATCAACCATTGCGCCGGCACGATCGTGAGGTACGGCAGGATGGCGAACCCGACGACGATCCAGGCGACGACCCAGGCGGCCAAAAAGGCACCCTCGTAGGCGCTGCTCGCGAACAGGCCGGAAGAGCCTAGGGCCAACCCGACAGCGGCCCCGAGCGCAGCGCCCAGGAGGCGGATATAGCGGATCAACTGGAATCCTCGGACACGACCGGCGTCACGTTCTCGTGGCAGCCTGACGGACGGTCAGCCTAGCATCGCCGGGAGCGCGTCGCCACGACTGGTCGGCCGATCGGCGAGTCCGATCTCGATCGCGTCCCGGATCGTCCGAGCTGGACGGATGGCCAGACCCTCGATCGGACCCGGTCCCGCCTCGCCGGGAACGCCAGGGACGATGGCGGTATCGAACCCGAGCCGGGCCGCCTCGCGGAGCCGGCGTTCGAGCCCGACCACGCTCCGAAGCTCCCCGAGCAGACCGACCTCCCCGATCGCGATCGTGCCGCGTGGGATCGCCCGGTCGCGCACGGATGAGGCCAGGGCGAGGGCCAGTGGAAGGTCGATGGCAGGCTCGGCGACGGACAGGCCGCCCGCCAGGTTCGCGTAGACATCGTGCGCACCGAGGGCGATGCCTGCCCGGCGCCCGAGCACGGCGATCAACAAGTTCAACCGGTTCGGATCGACGCCGCTCGCTCGCCGCGACGGGTTGCCGTACCCGGTCGGGCTGACCAGCGCCTGGACTTCGATCAGGAGCGGGCGGCTCCCTTCGAGCGTCGGCGCGATGACACTGCCCGGTGCGGACCCGTCGGAATCGGTGAGGAATGCGCGCGCGGGGTCGGCCACCTCGCGGAGGCCGTTCTCGGCCATCTCGAACACGCCGACTTCATCGGTCGACCCGTATCGGTTCTTGGTTGCCCGGAGCAGTCGGAGCGCAGCGTAGCGTTCGCCCTCCAGGCTGATGACCGCATCGACGAGGTGCTCCAGCGTCTTCGGGCCAGCGATCGAACCGTCCTTGGTCACGTGACCGACCAGGATCACCGAGATGCCGTCACCCTTTGCCAGATCCATGAGCCTGAGGGTCGCCTCGCGGACCTGGCCGACGCTGCCCGCCGCGCCGTCGAGCTCATCGACGGTGGCCGTCTGGATCGAGTCCACGACGACCAGGCCCGGCCTGGTGGCCCGAGCGGCCTCGACGATCCGGCTCACGTCATGTTCGGCGAGGACCTGGACGCCATCGGCCGCTGTGCCGTCGAGCAGGTCGAGGCGGGCTGCCCGCAGCCGGACCTGACCCGGCGATTCCTCGCCGGTGGCGTACAGGACGCGCAGACGGCCATCGGGACCATGGGTCAGGCTTGCGGCCGCCTGGAGCAGCAGGGTCGACTTGCCGATCCCGGGCTCACCACCGACGAGGATGAGCGACCCGGGTACAAGTCCGCCACCAAGAACGCGGTCGAGTTCGGCGATCCCGGATCGGTGACGCGGCACGTCCGCATCCGCGATCGACCCGAGTCCGATCAGACCGGGCAGATCGGCCCGGCCGGCCAAGCGCTCGCTCCGCGAGTGTTCTCGGACCACGGTCTCGACAAGCGAATTCCATTGGCCGCAGGCCGGACACTGCCCTTCCCAACGGAGGAACGACTCCGCGCAGGACTGACAGACAAAGCGGCTCTTCGGCCGCGCCATCGCTAGACGACGAGGCTGGCGGCGCGGATCATCTGGCCTCGACCGGCGTCCGGGGCTCGGCGAGGTGGATGTCGAGACCGGCGTCCGGGTCCCGATCGACGATGATCGTCGAGCCCGGCTCGTACTTTCCAAGGAGCAGATGCTCCGCCAGGACGTCTTCCACCATGTTCTGGATGACCCGGCGGAGGGGTCTCGCGCCGTAGGCGACGTCATAGCCGAGCTTGATGATGTGCTCCTTGGCGGCCGGGGTGACTTCAAGTGCCATGCCCTGCGCCCGAAGCTGGTCGCGCACGCGGGCCAGCATCAGGTCGACGATCTGGGCGATCTCCTCGATCGTCAACGAGCGGAAGACCACGGTCGCATCGATGCGGTTGAGGAATTCGGGGCGGAAGTTCGACTTGAGCTCGGCCGCGACCTTTTCACGCATCAATTCGTACGAGCTCTCGGCGCGGTTGGCATCGGTCGAGCCCATCGCCCGGAAACCGAGACTCGAATTCGTCTGGAGCTGCTTGGCTCCCAGGTTCGAGGTCATGATGATGATGGCGTTGCGGAAGTCGACGCGTCGACCCTTGGCATCCGAGAGGTGCCCGTCCTCCAGGATCTGCAGGAGGATGTTGAAGACCTCCGGGTGCGCCTTCTCGACCTCGTCGAGAAGCACCACGCAGTAGTTCTTCCGCCGGACGGCCTCGGTCAGCTGACCGCCCTCGTCGAACCCGACATAACCCGGAGGGGCACCGACGAGTCGGCTGACGTTGTGCCGTTCCATGAATTCGCTCATGTCGATCTTGATCAGGGCGTCTTCGCTGCCGAACATGAACTCGGCGAGGGCCTTGGCCAGCTCGGTCTTCCCGACGCCGGTCGGACCGAGGAAGATGAACGAACCGATCGGGCGCTTGGGATCCTTGAGGCCAGCCCGGGCGCGGCGGACCGCCTTGGAGACGATACCGATCGCCTCCTCCTGGCCGATCACCCGCCCGTGGAGGACTTCCTCCATCTTGAGCAGTCGTTCCGACTCTTCCTGGGCGATCCGGGTGACCGGGATGCCGGTCCACATCGCGACGACCTGGGCGATCTCCTCCTCGCCGACCGTCGGCTGCTCACCGGAAACCTGCGCCTGCCACTCGGCCCGGAGGGTGTCGACGCTCTCCCGGGCCGTCGCCTCCGCCTCGCGCAAGGTGGCCGCCTCTTCATACTCCTGGTTGTTGATCGCGGCGTCCTTCTCCTTGGTGACGCGCTCCAACTCCTTCTGCGCCTCGCGCAAGGCGGGCGGAGCCGACGCGTGACGCAGGCGGACGCGTGACGCAGCCTCGTCGATGAGATCGATCGCCTTGTCCGGAAGGTGCCGATCCGTGATGTAGCGGGTCGACAGATCGGCCGCGGCCTTGACCGCTTCGTCGGTGATCGTGACCTTGTGATGCTCCTCGTAGCGCGCACGGATCCCCAGCAGGATATCGACGGTCTGCTCGAGCGTGGGCTCTTCGACCATGACCGGCTGGAACCGTCGCTCGAGGGCGGCATCGCGCTCGATGTACTTGCGGTACTCGTCGAGAGTCGTGGCGCCGATGCACTGGAGTTCGCCGCGGGCCAGCGGCGGCTTGAGGATGTTGGCGGCGTCGATGGCGCCCTCGGCTGCCCCAGCCCCGACGAGCGTGTGGAGCTCGTCGATGAAGAGGACCGCGTCGTTCGTGTTGCGGAGCTCCTCGATGATCTTCTTGAGTCGCTCCTCGAACTCGCCGCGGTACTTGGTCCCTGCCACCAGCGAGCCGATGTCGAGCGTCAGGACCCGCTTGTTGAGCAGCGTCTCCGGGACGTCGCCGGCGACGATCCTGTGGGCGAGACCCTCGGCGATGGCCGTCTTGCCGACGCCGGGCTCGCCGATGAGGGCCGGGTTGTTCTTGGTGCGCCTCGAGAGGATCTGGATGACCCGCTCGATCTCTTTCTCCCTGCCGATGACGGGATCCAGCTTTCCTGCACGGGCCGCGTCGGTGAGATTGATGCCGAGCTGGTCCACCGTCGGCGTCTTGCTGGCTCGCTTGGCCTCTGGTGTGGGGCCGGCGGACGAGCTCTGCGACAGTACCCGGATGACCTCGTGACGGACCTTGTCGAGATTGACGCCCAGCGACTCCAGGACACCGGCGGCGATCCCCTCACCCTCACGGACGAGGCCAAGGAGCAGGTGCTCCGTGCCGATGTAGTTGTGGCCGAGGCGGCGTGCCTCGTCGATCGCGAGCTCGATCACCCGCTTGGCCCGTGGTGTCAGCCCGACCTCGCCGACGACCGGCCGGTCACCCCGGCCGATGATGAATTCCACGGCCGTCCGGACCTTGGGCAACTCGACGTTCATGTTTTCAAGGACGCGCGCAGCCACACCCTCGCCCTCCCGGACGAGACCCAGCAGGAGATGCTCCGTGCCGATGTAGTTGTGGTTGAACCGCTGCGCTTCGTCCTGCGCGAGGGTCAGGACCTTGCGCGCGCGATCCGTGAACTTGTCGAAGCGATCCATCGAGTCGAACGCCTGTTCCCTTCCCGACACCGTCTGGCGGCGCTCCGGCCATGCTAGCACGCCGCCTGTCACCCAAGGCTTGGCGAACGGGTAAGGAATTCGACACGACCCGCCGGACACCGGCGGGTCGTCGATCGGCCGAGGGGCGGTTACCCCTCGGTGTTGGCCTCCATCGTCTTGCGAGCGATCTCTTCCACGGTCTCCGCCGCGGCCGCTTCCTCGGCGATCTCGTCGGCCGCCACCTCGGCGGCGATCGTCTCGACGGTCTCGGCGGCGATCGCCTCTTCGGCTGCCTCGTCTTCGGCGACGGTCGCCACGACCTCGTCGACCTCGGCGGCCGCGACGGCTTCCTCGACCGCCTCGTCCTGGGCAACGTTGTCGACCATCGTCTCGATCGTCTCGGCGGCGATCGCCTCTTCGGCTGCCTCGTCTTCGGCGACGGTCTCGACGATCGTCTCGATCTCTGCCGCAGCGACCTGCTCTTCAGCCTGCTCGAGGGCGGCGACCGTCTCGACGACGTCCACTTCGGCCTCGGTCGCGGCCGCAGCGTTGTCGTCGTTGGCCGCGGCCACGTCAGCGAGGCGGTCGACCTCGGCTGCAGCGGCCTGTTCCAGGGCCGCCTCGTCGCTTGCGACCGTGTCGACGATCTCGTCGATCTTCTTGGCGGCGAAGGCCTCCTCGATCGCCTCATCCTCGGCGACGTTGGTGGCGATCGTCTCGACCGACTCAGCCAGGATGGCTTCCTCGGCGGCCTCATCCTCCACAACCGCATCGCCGATCTCGTCGATCTTCTTTGCGGCGAAGGCCTCCTCGATGGCCTCATCCTCGGCGACGTTGGTCAGGACCTGATCGACGCGATCGATCGCGTCGGCTTCCTCGTTCGCTTCGTCCTCGGCGACGGTCGCGACCACCTCGTCGACCTCGGCGGCAGCAAGCTGCTGGCGGACCTGGGCGAAGGCCGAGGCCAGGGTGTTATCGATCCCGCCCTCGGGTTCCTGGACCGCATCGGACATCGAGTAACTGCGTTCCGGCCGCGGACGACGCTCTGGCCGTGGCGCACCGGGGGCGGGTGATCCCGCCTCGACCGCCGGCCGGGCCGGCGGCTCCTCCGCCTGCTTGAGACTCAGCCCAAGGCGATGTCGCTCGGAGTCGAGCGAGATGATCTTCAACTTGAGCGACTGGCCTTCATGGACGACATCACCGGGGTGGGCGACGCGTTGATGCGACAGCTCGCTGATGTGGATGAGCCCTTCGAGCCCGTCGCGGACACGCACGAATGCGCCGAAGTTGACGAGTTTGGTGACCGTCCCGTCGATGATGTCCCCGACGTTGAAGTCGGCGACGGTCGAATGCCACGGATCCGGTTGCAGCCGCCGGATCGACAGGCTGATCCGGCCGCGCTCGTGATTGATGTCGATGACCTCGGCCTCGACCTCCTCACCGACTTCGTAGCCGGCTTCGGGGTTGTTGACCTTGTTCCACGACAACTCGCTCTTGTGCACGAGCCCGTCGATGCCGCCAAGGTCGATGAAGACGCCGAACGGCGCGATCGAGCGGACCGTGCCGGTCACCTTCTGGCCGACCTGCAGACTGCTGAACAGCTCATCCCGCTTCTCGCGGCGCTCCTCATAGAGGGCGACCTTCTCGGACAGGATGAGTCGGTTCGCCTTGCGGTTCACCTCGAGGATCTTGAGTCGAAGCTTGCGGCCGACGAACGGCATCAGCTTCTCGGCGATCTCCTGGGCGGCGTCGCGCGGCTGGTCGTTCTGCGGACGCCTCGGGAAGTCGACGATCTGGCTGATCGGGACGAAACCGCGGATTCCGCAATCGACGATCAGTCCGCCCTTGTTGTGGTCGATGACGGGCGCCTCGATGATGACGCCCGCCTCGAACTGCTCCTGCATCGCCCGCCACTTGCGCTCAAGCCCGGCCCGGCGCAATGACAGGACGACATGACCCTCTGGCGATTCGGGCTGGAGAACGTAGACCAGGACCGTATCGCCGATCGCGAGCTCCGGTTGGCCTTCGCCGTGTCGACCGAACAGCTCCCGGTTGCTGACCACGCCCTCGCTCTTGGCACCGATGTCGACGAGGATCTCGTCCTTGTCGATCCGGACCACCTGGCCTTCGACGACGTCGCCGTGCTTGAAGCTCTTGATATCGGAATCCTGCTCGGCGAGGAGCTCCTCCATCGTCGTCGGTTCGGGTCCGAGGTCGCGCGCGGGCGCGGGCTCCGGATGAGCCTCCTCGGCCGATCCATCGTCGCCAGCAGCGGCGGCGGCGGCGGTCTCCGTCGTGGCCGGTGCGGCGGCGGGCGCCTCCGGCGCAGCATCGGGCGCCTCCGGCGCAGCATCGGGCGCATCCGGCGCGGCGTCGGCCGCGACTGGTTCGGCTTCGGCCGCGACGGGCTCAGCCGGATCCGCGGGTGCCCCATCGACGGCGGGATCGCCCGGCGCTTCATCGCTCGACGCTTCCGGGATGCGCTCCGGCTCGGGGGTCTCCGGATCGACTGGACTGGTGGCGGGCTCGTCAGCGACGGCGACCGCCGCGACGGTTTCTTCGGACGCCTGGTCGGCGACGGATGCGGTGGCTTCCGGCTCCGGCGCGGTCCCGCCCGACTGCTCTTCGGTCAAGGTGGTAGTCACTCCTATGGTGGATTTGCGCCCGAGAATCACGATCGGCTCGAGCGACGCTCAAGCCGAGTCCGATGCGATCAGGTGGTCCGTGGTTCTCTACTCCGCGGTCCGGTCCTCCTGCGTCGATGGCTTGTCCAGCGCTCTTCAGCTGTCCTGCCTCTTGGGGCCGGGAGAGTCTAGCACACGACTTCTGACGGCTACAATCGCCCGGCCGTGCCCGAATTGCCCGATCTGACCGTGGTCGCCGAAGCGCTCCAGGCTGCTCTTTCCGGTCGACCCGTCGACACGGTCGATGCCCCGGGTCCGCTCGCGGTCCGTGGGACGCCGGCGGAGTTGGATGCGCTCGTCGGCCAACGGGTCGGCACGATCACGCGTCGAGGCAAGTTCCTGCTGATGGCCCTTGAGCAGGATGCGGTCGCGTGGAACCCGATGCTCACGGGTCGCTTCCAGCTGGCGGCGAAGAGCGAACGCCGGCCGACCAAGACGGCCGTCGTCCTTGGCTTCGGTGCGCGCGGGCGAGGCGCGGATGACGCCGAGCCATCGGCCCCCTGGACGCAGGGCGCTTCGTGGCTCCCGGCGGATGACGCCAGCCCGGAGGTCCGCTATCGCGATCCGACGCAGATGGGCAAGGTCTACCTGCGTCCTGCAGGAGTCGATCGGCCGGTGCCCGGTCTGGGCCCACCCGACCAGGGTCCCGATGCGGACGATCCTGACTTGACCATCGACTCCTGGCGCGAGCGCATCCGTCGACACCCGGGCGAATTGAAGAACCTGCTCCGCAACCAGGCGTTCGTCGCCGGCATCGGCAACGCCTACAGCGACGAGATCCTGCACCGCGCGAGCCTGCTGCCATTCCGGAAACGATCCAGCCTGGCCGATGAGGAGGTCGACGCTCTGTATGCCGCGATGCGCGAGACGCTGGTGGATGCGATCGCGACGCTCCGGACCAGGGTCCCGCCGACATTCGAACGCCAGGTCCGGGACTTCCTGGCTGTCCACGATAAGGGCGGCGAACCATGCCCGCGTTGCGGGACTCGGATCACCGAGGTCCGGGCCGGCGGATTCATCACCTCGTTCTGCCGCGGCTGTCAACACTGACGCCGGGCGACACCGGTCGCGGGTCGCGACGCGCGGCGATCAGGGGATCTGCAGCACCTGACCGGGTCTCAGGGTCGACTGGCTGGTCAGCCCGTTCAACTTCCGGATGGCCTTCACCGTGGTCCCGAACTTGGCCGCGATGCCGCTCAGCGTGTCGCCGCTCTTGACCTTGTACGTCCGGGTCGCGGCCGTCGGCCGGGGCGTCGCGGGCGCGGCCGATGCCGGGACCGCATCGCTCGGCGCGACCTCGATGCTCGGTGCCGGCGTGCTCGGTCGAGCGGTCGCGGACGGAAGCGCCGAGGCGATGCTTCCGGCGACCGGCGATGGGGCCACGGTGCTCCCCGGAACGCCGCCGCCCGTCAGCCTGGCCAGGACGATCGCGGCGAAGGCGACCACAAGCAGTCCGATCAGGACCGCTTGTCCCGACCGTCGATCGGCCCGCAATGCCGGCATGGCGACCGCGATCCGACCTCGGTCGAGGATGAGCGGCGTCGTCCGGGCGAACGGCCGGCGGTGGAGCGGATCGCGCTCCCGACCGGTGGGTCGGCTCGCCTGGGCAGCTTCGAACGTCGCGCATCTCGTATATCGAGCGGACAGGCAGAGACGGCGTTGCTTCTCGACGGCGAGGGGCGCAGCGGGAGCGACTGCACCACAGCGATGATCGCGAGCGGCGGTGCTACTCCGCCACGACCCGTCGGCGGAGGCTAGGTACGGGCAGATGGCGCTGGCGTCGGGTTCGACCGTCGGCGCCTCCTCGGTCGGCGGGCGGGCGGACGCCTCGGGCTCGACGATCGTCATGCCCGGAAGGATAGCCCGGTGCTCGCCGACGGTGTGCCAGGGACCCGGCCGACTCGGCGCCGGAAACGCAAAAATCCCGGCGACGACCTATTTTCCCGAAAGGCTGCCCTCTCAGTATCTTCGGCGCTGGAGAGCTTAACTTCCGTGTTCGGGATGGGAACGGGTGTGGCCTCTCCGCTAGAGTCACCGGGATCATTCGCGTCTGGATGGTTTCGGCAGCGGCTCGACGCTCGGTCGCGTTGACCGGGCGGGGCGCCGGAATGGATCTTCGATCTTCGAGTCGTCAAGTGGGATCTGATCACGATCCCCCAGCCACCGACCTCTGGTCAGTTGCTGAAGAGGTCAAGCCCTCGACCGTTAGTACCGCTCAGCTTCATCCGTCACCGGACTTCCACATGCGGCCTATCAAACAGGTGGTCTCCCTGCGGTCTTACCCGGTTGACCCGGTGGGGAACCTCATCTCGAGGCGAGCTTCGCACTTAGATGCTTTCAGCGCTTATCCCAACCGAACATAGCTACCCAGCGATGCCCCTGGCGGGACAACTGGCACACCAGCGGTTCGTTCACTCCGGTCCTCTCGTACTAGGAGCAACTCCTCTCAAGTTCCCTACGCCCACGGCGGATAGAGACCGAACTGTCTCACGACGTTCTGAACCCAGCTCGCGTGCCGCTTTAATTGGCGAACAGCCAAACCCTTGGGACGTACTTCCGCCCCAGGATGCGACGAGCCGACATCGAGGTGCCAAACGGTGCCGTCGATGTGAACTCTTGGGCACCATCAGCCTGTTATCCCCGGGGTAGCTTTTATCCGTTGAGTGATACCCCTTCCACTCGGAGGTACCAGATCACTAAGCCCGACTTTCGTCTCTGCTCGACTTGTAGGTCTCGCAGTCAAGCTCCCTTATGCCTTTGCACTCTTCGGCTGGTTTCCATTCAGCCTGAGGGAACCTTTGGGCGCCTCCGTTACACTTTAGGAGGCGACCGCCCCAGTCAAACTGCCCGCCTGACACTGTTCCGCGCCCGGATCACGGGTCGCGGTTAGAAACGAAATCCAGCAAGGGTGGTATTTCAACGTTGGCTCCACCGAGGCTGGCGCCCCAGCTTCAAAGCCTCCCACCTATCCTACACAAGCTGAACCCCAATCCAATGTCAGGGTGCAGTAAAGCTCCACGGGGTCTTTTTGCCCTGCCGCGGGTAACCTGCATCTTCACAGGTACTTCAATTTCGCCGGATCCCTCGTTGAGACAGCGCCCAGATCGTTACGCCATTCGTGCGGGTCGGAACTTACCCGACAAGGAATTTCGCTACCTTAGGACCGTTATAGTTACGGCCGCCGTTTACCGGGGCTTCGATTCAAAGCTTGCACCTCTCCTCTTAACCTTCCGGCACTGGGCAGGCGTCAGCCCCTATACGTCAGCTTTCGCTTTCGCAGAGACCTGTGTTTTTGCTAAACAGTCGCCTGGGCCTTTTCACTGCGGCTTCGATCAAC
>CAVRGP010000011.1:0-505000 GCA_963720755.1 uncultured Chloroflexia bacterium | reverse complement strand
CACAGAACACCACTCGGTCGCGGACATCGACCAAGGCAGCCGCCAGGGTGCGCGCCTCGGAATCCTGCGCACGCAGCAGGTGGAATGTCAGGCGCTGGGCCGTCTTTGGTCCGATCCCCGGCAGGCGCGCAAATGACTCGATCAGGCGCGCGACCGGTTCGATGACGGGGTCGACCATGCGATCCGCCGGCAGCTACATCCCCGGCAGGCGCAGCCCGCCGGTGACCGCAGCCATCTTCCCTTCGGCCAGTTCCCGCGAGCTTCGCAGGGCGTCGTTGACGGCCGCGACGATCAGGTCCTGCAGCATGTCCACGTCATCCGGATCGACCGCCGACGGATCGATCGTGACGGATACCAGTTCCTGCTTGCCCGTCACCGTCGCGCTGACGACGCCGCCGCCCGCTGAACCATCGATGAGGGTGCTCTCGAGCTCGGCCTGGATCCGAACCATCTCCTGCTGCATCTGTTGCGCCATCCGTTGCAGGTTGGCCATCCCCATGGGCTGTCTCCTCTCGTCGTATCGTGCTGGTCAGTCTGCCGCAACCGACCGACGACTGCAGCGTCCCGATGATGACCGGTCAGCTGACTTCGTCGACGCCGGCCAGGTCGTCGGCAAAGATGCGCCGCGCCTCAGCCACGAGGTCGTCCGACCCGGCGCCGGGCAGTTCGATATTCGCGACGACGCAACGAACCGACACGGGCTGACCGAGGACCGCCGAGATCCCGGCCTCGATCGCCGGCTTCCGCCGCTCGGCGGCATCTTTCAGGAACGCCTGCTCCTCAGGAAAACCGAGGGTCACGATCGCGCCGTCGACGGCGACCGGGCGGCACGCGACGATGAGCGGCTTGGTCGGTGGATGCGCACTGAGCTGGTTCACGATCGACGGCCAGGCAGCGAGGATGCCGTCGAGGCCCGTCGAGGCTGCCGCGAGCGTGTCGGCTGGACGTGGACGGACCGGCTCTGCCGGCGCGGGTTCGCCCGCCAGCTCAGGCTCGGGCGCCGGCTCAGGCACGGGTTCGGGCGCCGGCACGACTTCTGGCGCCGGCACGAGTTCGGGCGCCGGCGGCTCCGTCGACGCGACTCGTTGCGGACGGGCTGCGGGCGCTGCCGAGGTCTCGAGACGTGGCACGGACTCGCCCTGCGACACCGGCAGGTCGGGCGCGAACATAGCCAGTTCAAGTTGGAACCGAAGACCGCCGATCCCGGCCCGATTGGGGTCGATGGCGGCCAACCGGCGACCTGCCCGTGCCAGGGCGGCTGGATCCTGGCCGGGCCCACCGCGACCGTCGGCACCCGTGCCCAAACCTTCCCGGATGACCTCGACTGTCTGATCGAGGAACGCCCGGAGGTCGCGGCCCCGCTCCTCGAGGGCGTCGAGCAGACCGACCCCGGCCGCTCCGTCGCCGCGAACCAGATGATCGACGAACTGGTTCACGGCGTCGGCGTCGGCAAGACCGAGAAGATCGCGGACGGTCGCCTCATCGATCCGATCGGGCGCGGCGGACAGGAGCTGGTCCAGCATCGATTCCGCGTCGCGCATCCCGCCCGCCGCCAGACGGGCGATGAGGTGGATCGCCGCGGGATCCGCCGCCCGGCTGTCGGCAGCCAGGATCCGGTCGAGTTTCCCCTCGATCTCGGCGACCGTGAGCCGCCGGACATCGAAGCGCTGGAGTCGGGAAAGGATCGCGGCCGGGAAGGCCGACGGCTCCGTCGAGGCGAACATGAAGATGACGAAATCCGGCGGTTCCTCGATCGACTTGAGGAGCGCGTTCCAGGCCGGTCCGGTGATCTGATGCGCTTCGTCGAGGATGTAGACCTTTCGCCGGAGCTGGCCGGGCGGGTAGGCCAGCCGCTCTCGCAAGCCGCGCACATCGTCGATGCCGCGGTTGCTGGCGGCGTCGATCTCGATCAGGTCGAGCGTCGTTCCCTCTCGGATCGAAACGCACGACGGACATGTGTCGCAGGCGTCGCCGTCCTGCAGGTTCGTGCAGTTGACCGCTTTGGCCAGGATCCGGGCCAGCGACGTCTTGCCCGTCCCGCGTGGTCCGACGAAGAGGACAGCGTGGCTCACCCGATCGGTCCGGACCGCGTTGCGCAGGGTCTCGACGACGGCTTCCTGGCCGACGATCTCGGCGAATGTCTGGGCACGCCAGCGCCGATAGAGCGCCTGGTGCGGCACGATCGACGTCACGACCTCCTCCGGTCGAGGGCATACGGGCACGAATTGCCGTGCACCCTCCGTCGACCAGGACGCTCCCGTGCCCACCGTGACGGGCGGCTCGGACCAGGCCGTTCCGCGGCACCCGACGATGATCGCTTAGTGCTGCTTCCTTCCGGACCTGACACGGTTCGCGGTTCGCCGCTGCGCGGGACCCGGTCCTCAACGTCGCGCCGTCGGGCGGCGTTCGAGAACGGAGACCTCGAGAGGGGATTCAGCCCTGCTGGAGCGGATTGCAGGTACAGGGCACCGCTAGTTCCCCGCCTAGCACGGCTCGGGAAGGATAGCAGGGCGGACCGCATCGGCGGTTCACCGACCCCAGGTCTCCCGGTCGTGAGCGAACCGGACGCCGACCGGCGTGACCATGCGAAGGCGATCGATCGAGCGGTCGTAGGAACCCACATCCGGGGCGCGCGAACGGCCCTCGCGCGCCGTCGGGTCACCAAGCCATTCACCAGGTGAGTACATCGCCTGACCGGCCAGGACGACTGATCCGGCCGATGTTCGTACGACGAGCGATTGATGACCCGGTGTGTGCCCCGGCGTGGCGACGATCCGGATCCCCTCGACGGGCTCGTGGTCGCCGGCGACCAGGCGATAATCGGCGCCCGGCGTGTCGATCCACTCGAGGATCGTGTGGTCGGTCGTGTGCGCGACCTCCCACTCCGCCGGCTGAGCGAAGATCGGGATCCCCGGGAAGGCGCCGTTCTGGCCAGCGTGGTCGACATGAAGGTGGCAGTTCACGACGGTCGTCACGTCGTCCGTCGTGAGCCCGACATCGGCGAGGGCATCGCCGATCCGCCTGGCCTCGATCTGGTAGCGCGCGTCAAGTCCGTCGTCGCCGAACCCGAACCCGGTATCGAACAGGAGGATCCCCCCTGGATGGCGGACGACATAGGCAACGACAGCGCCGACCTCGCCGGCGAGCGGCTCGTCCGCGGCGAACCGGAACCGACCCATGTCCAGGGTCAGGATGTCGTCGGGTTCGATCACGGATGGTGGCGGAGAGGGCGGGATTCGAACCCGCGACGGGTTGCCCCGAACCGCATTTCCAGTGCGGCGCCATAGTCCACTAGGCGACCTCTCCAGGTGACGACGACCTCCGCCGCGACTCCGACCGTCAGCGCGGGCGGTCGAGGCCAAGGCGGCGCGGAGCACGAGAACGAACGCACCCAGCGGTGCGAGAACGGAGACGCGGCCGACCCAACACGGGCTTCGGACGACCCGAGACGGGGGCGGTTTGGCGGAGAGGGCGGGATTCGAACCCGCGGTGCTTTCGCACACCGCTTTTCGAGAGCGGCACCATCAACCACTCGGACACCTCTCCGCGGCAGAGGATACCAAACAAGCCGGGGCCGACCCGGTCGGCCGACCGTCAGGTGGTGGCGACAGCGGCGAACAGCGCTTCCGCCTGCTCCTGGCGGATGCCGCTGACGACCTTGATTCGGCGAGGCAGATCCGGATGCTGGGCGAGCTGGATGACCGACCCGGCGGCGCCATCCAGAGGATCCGCCAGGGCGAACACGAGGGCTTCCACATCGCTCTCGAGAAGGGCGCCGACGCACATCGAGCACGGTTCCTGCGTCGCAAAGATCGTCGCGTCGGCGAGACGGACGGAGCCAAGCTTGCGAGCCGTCTCGCGGAGGGCGACGATGACCGCATGGGCCGTCGGGTCGTTGGTCTCCTGGACCCGGTCGTGGGCTCGAACGACCATCGCCTCATCGACGACCGCCACCGCGGCGATCGGTCGCTCGCCGACCGAGAGGGCGAGTTTCGCCTCTTCGAGTGCCTCGTCCATGAACAGCTCGTAGTTCATGCACCGATGCTAGCAGACGGGTCAGGGCACGCCGCGCCGCCCTGGCCCCGGACCGCTGTGTGCCCGGTCCGATATGCGCCGGAGCGGTAGCATTCGAGTGACATGACTGACCGATATGACTGAACCTAGACGGATCGCGATCCTTACCGGTGGCGGCGATGTCCCGGGCCTGAACGCCGTCATCAAGAGCGTGGTCTACCGCGCTACCCAGGCCGGGTTCGATGCCATCGGGATCCGCCGTGGCTGGGAGGGCCTCACGCACCTGCAGCAGGGCGTCGAGCTCGACCAGACGTACACGCTGCCCCTCGACCGGACCAACACGCGGACGATCGAACGGACCGGCGGGACGATCCTGCACACATCACGGACAAACCCCCGCAAGATGTCCGCCGCCGGCCTCCCGCCGGGGATGACGAAAGCTGAGCGAGCCCGCTACCAGGTCGATGAGGACGTCTACGACCTCACGCCCAGGGTCCTCGACAACCTCCGGGACCTGCACGTCGACGTCCTGGTGACGATCGGCGGGGACGACACGCTGTCGTACTCCCAGGTGCTGGTCAACGCCGGGGTACCGCTGGTGGCGATCCCCAAGACGATGGACAACGACGTCCAGGGGACGGAGTACTGCATCGGCTTCTCGACCGCGATCACCCGGGCCAAGGAGGCGATCAACCGCCAGCGGACGACGCTTGGGAGCCACGAACGGATCGGCGTCTTCCGGATCTTCGGGCGAGATGCCGGCTTCTCGGCGCTGTACACGGCCTATGTGACCTCGGCGCGGTGCGTCATCCCCGAGGCGCCATACGACCTCGACGCACTGTCCGCCCTGATGGCCGCCGACCATGCGTCGAATCCGAGCCACTACGCGTTCGTGATCACCGCCGAGGGGGCGATCTGGCGGGGCGCGGCGATGGCGGGCGTCGGCGGTGAGGACGCCTTCGGCCATCGCCACAAGGCCAACGTCGGCGAAGCGCTGGCCACCGAGTTGCGCGAGCGGACCGGGATCGAGACCCTGGCCTCCGAATTGACCTATGACCTGCGCAGCGGGGAACCGGATTCGGTGGACTCGATGGTCGCGACGACGTTCGCGAATGTCGCGATGGATCTGGTCGAGGATGGCGTGACCGGCCGGATGGTCGCCATCCAGGGAGGCAAGTACGCGCACACCGACCTGCCGGATCCCGCGCTGGGTCCACGCAAGGTGGACGTCCCGGAGATGTACAACGTCGAGCGCTTCCGGCCCCGGTACGACGGCAAGCTCGGTGACCCGATGCTGCTGGTCGGCCTCGACTGACCTGGCCGGTCGCCCGTTGGCGACCTAGGACTCGAGACCCGCGAGCATCCGGATCGAGCGCGCGACGGTCGAGATGTCCTCGTCGCCGTGTCCGGCCGCGATCAGCCCTGTCTCGAGTTGGGCAGTGAGCGCGGCGATCGGCAAGACGACACCGACTCGTTCGGCGAGGTCCATGGCGATGCCCAGATCCTTTCGGTGGAGGGCGACCTTGAACCCGAGTGGGTAGTCGTTGTCGAGCATCCGTCCGCTCCGGTTGGCGAGGACCCAGCTCTGGGCGGCGCCTCCGCCCAGCGCGTCGACGACCTGCTCGACGTCGAGCCCGGCCTTGATCGCGAGCACGATGCCCTCGGCCACGCCGACGTAGGTCGCGGCGAGGATGACCTGGTTGACCGCCTTGACCGCCTGACCCGCGCCGATCGGTCCGACGTGGGTGATCGTCCGGCCGAGGACCTCGAGGACCGGCCGAGCCTGCTCGACGTCCATCGAGTCTCCCCCGACGAAGATCGCCAGGGTCGCGTTGCGAGCACCCTCGCTCCCCCCGGACACAGGTGCGTCGACCATCCGGATCTCACGCTCCGCCAGCCGTGCCGCGAAGTCCCAGCTCCCGGATGGGGCGATGGTCGAACAGTCGATGACCAGGGAGCCTGGTCGGGCCGCGTCGGCGACGCCATCCGGGCCGAACAGGACTGCCTCGACGTCCGGGGTGTCCGAGACACAGATCACGACGATCTCGGCATCCGCCACCGCGATGGCTGGGCTGGTGACCAGCTCCACGCCGAGTTCGGTCAGTTCGCTCCCGCGACCGGCTGTCCGATTCCACGCGGTGACCGTGAACCCGGCCCGGGCGAGATTGGCCGCCATCGGCGACCCCATCGTCCCGAGACCGAGAAACGCCAGGCGGCCTCGGTCGCGTGCCGAGCTGGCGGTCATGACTTCGTCTCGGCGGGTCCTTCTGGGGGAGGACCACTGGCGCCTGCATCGGGGGTCGCAGGCGTCGACGCCCCGCCGTCGCCGTCCGGCGGCGTGTCCGATGCACCTCGGCCACGGGCGATGAAGAACGCTGCTGCTGCGACCACGATCACGATCAGGGCGATGATCGCAAGCAGCCCACCGTTGCCGGGTCGGGTGGGCTCCGGAGCCGGGGTCGGCGTCGGTGCCGGGGTCGGGGTCGCGGTGGGTGCCGGGGTCGGGGTCGCGAGCGCGACTTCGGTGACGACGATCTGAACGCCCGTCTTCGGATTGCCGTTGGTGATGACCGGGACACCTGCGACATTCCGCCAGGTGGCGGTCTGGTCGCCGACTTCGCCGGTCACGACGTAGTCGGCTGAAGGCTCGATATCGCCGATCGCATACGGGACCGCGAACGCCACCGGCAGTCCGGCGGTCACCGACTGGACATCGATGCCGAGCGATTCGCCGGTCGCCGGGTTCACCAGGACGGCCATGGCGTAGGCATCCGCCGACGGTTTGAAGCCGACGGCCGTGATCTGGCCCGTGACCGCCCCCTTGAGCAGGTCCGGCCGGTAGTCCAGGGCGATGTCGACATCGCTCGGGTTGCCCTTGGTCAGCACCGGGATGCCCTTGCCGGTCACCCAGGCGTTGTCGCCGTCGACGATGGTGGCCTGGATGGTGTACGTCCGCGACGGGTCGATGGCCGCCCCACCGAGGTCGAGCGAGAACGAATACGGGACCTTGGTGATGGCACGGTCGATCTGCGACGCCACGATCGAACTCTCCGTCGCCCTGGCCGTGCCCTGGACAAGGGCGACGACGGCGAAGGCGTCACCAGTCAACTGATAGGGCTCGCGGTAGGTGAGGGTCCCGGTGACGGGACCGGTGATGGGCGCGGGTGTCAGCGCCCCTGATGGGATCGGCGTGGCCGTCGGGATCGGCGTGGCCGTCGGGGTCGGAGTCGGGGTCGGTGTCGGAGCCGGTGTCGCCGTCGGGCCTGGTGTCGCCGTCGGGGTCGGGGAAGCCGTCGCCCCGGCACTCGAGGTCGGTCCAGGTGTCGGAGATGTCGTTGGATTCGAGCTCGCCGGCGGCGGCGTGGGTAGCGGACTGGCCCCCGGCAGGCCGGTCGGCGCGAGCGTCACGGGGAGGCTGATCGCGGGGACGACCGTCCCCCCATCGATCGCCGTCACGCCGTCGCGGTTCTGCCAGACGTTCGGCCCGTCCACGACCCCGCCTTTGACGACGTAGCTCGCCGCGGGGTCGATGAGCGCGGGGTCGATCCCGATCGAGAATGACAGGTCCGTCGGATCGGTCACCGGCCGGACCTGGCGGGCCATGAGCGTCCCGGTGTCGACCTTGATCAGCGCGGCGATGGTCACGGCGGAGGCATCGAGGATGGTGCCTACGGGCGGCACGATCGTGCCGGTGACGGACCCAGCCGGCGTCGTCGGGACCGCCAGCAGGGTGAGGTCGATGCCCTGGGTGGGTCCGCCGGTGATGACCGGCGCCCCGAACGGGTTCTGCCAGACGCTGGTGCCGTCGCTGATCGTCGCGAACAGGGCATACGCATGCGTCTGATCGATGGCGGTCTGATCGACGACGACCGAGAACGGGATCGGCAGGGTCGGAGGCGCGGCGATCCGTTGCTGGCCGATGACGGCACCGGCATCCGGGCTCGCCGTGGTGTCGACGATGGTGACGATCGCGACCGCGTCCGGGCTCAGCGCCACGGGCTCGACGTAGGTCAAGGATCCCGTGACCGACACGTTGGCCGCCGCGGTCGGGACCGCAAGGACCGCGGTCATGAGCGCGGCTACGGCCGCCAGCAGTCCATACCGAAGGAGACGGGGGCGCGACGGTGACACAGCAGACCTCGTTGGTGGGAGCGACAAGAGCCCCTTTTGCCGGGCTCCGGCGTCCCGACAAGCGTAGCAGGACGAGCCCGTCGCCCTCGCTCGGTCAGACCTCTGCCACGATCTCGACAAGGGTCACGGCGACGGCGTTGTTGCCATATCCGAGACGGTTCCAGTCGGGTCGATCGGGCTGGATCGATCCGTCGGCGGCCGTCGCTCGAGTCCGAAGGGAATGCCGTCCGACCGGCGCACCCGCCCAGTCGAACCGCCACTGACGCCAGACGAACGGCACAGCCTCGCCGATCAGGGTCGCGGGCGTCCATGGGCCGGCGTCCGCACTCACCTCGACCGCGGCGATGGGGGCGTCGCCCGACCAGGCGACTCCAAGGATCTCGTGGCCGCCGGGGAGGAGCGATCCGCCCGATCCGATGTTCGTGATCATCGAATTGACTCGGATCGCCGTGACCGGGGGAGCCGGCTGGTCGTCAGTGGATCCGGTCAATTCGTGGAACCGATACTGGCGCGTCTGGAAATGTGCCTCCAGGGCGTGGCCGAGAACCTCGATCCGGCGCAACCATTTGACCGAGGCCATCCCATACCAGCCCGGGACGAGGAGACGGACCGGCGCGCCGTGGTCCGGGGTGAGGGGGGCATCGTTCATGCCAAGGACGAGCAGGATGTCGTCGCGGCGCGCGATATCGATCGGCAATGAGCGCTCGAACGAGATCTCCGGGATCTGGCCGCGGGGCGTGCCACGGTCGGCGCCCTCGAAGCGCACTTCCACGGCCTCGGGGTCGACCCCGGCTTCGTCGAGCAGTTCGGCCAGGCTCACGCCGGTGAAGGTCCCGGTCGAGATGGCCCCGAGGCCCCACGGTTCACCCTCTGGGATCGGGGCCAGGCGCGTCCGGTTGTTGCCGGCACACTCCAACGTGCACGCGACCGTCCGTTGGGTGCGAGCCTCGAGATCGTCGAGCGAGAACCGCAGCGACCGCGCGACGCGGCCGTCGACCGTGAGCTCCCAGGTACCGGGTTCGATCGGTGGCACCGGGAAGTTGCTGCGGACGTAGAAGTCATCGATCGGGGTGATGAACGAATCCAGCGCCTCGAACGGTGCCTCGGCGTTGAACGGGTCCCCGCGGACCACGACCCGTCGATCGTGCGGATGAAGCTGCACTCGATCACCCCCTGCATCGGTCGGTCGAGGCAGCCTAGCAAACCAGCCCTTCGGCTGGTCGCTCGACCCGCGCCGGCACCCGATCAGAGCCGGCGGGGCGCCTCGGCCATCGTCTCAAGGCGCACCGGCGGCGACGTGTCTCGATCGGATGTCGAGCGGGATCAACTGAACGGAGCGCCGAACGCGTTGGTCAACGCCCCGAAGATCCCGGCGACCGCACCGGCGCCGAGGACCACTCTGGCGAGACCCGGCCGCTGCCGATCGCAGATGTCGGCGACGGCGACGACGAACGCCACGAGTGCCAGTTTGAGGGCGAGTCCGAGGATCGGCCTGGCCACGAGGTGGGCCGCGATGGGTTCAACTCAAGGGCCGTCGCCTGGGCGGTCAGCGGGTCGGCCAGCTCGGCGATCGAGAAGACGGCCACCATCCAGACCGAGGGAACGGCGATCGCCCGTGCTCGAAGATCCTGTGCAGAGTCGACCATTCGATCTCGGACATCCAATGTTGGCGCGCCCGGCGCGTGCCGCACTCGCGGCGACGACAGCATATGACCCACTGGACTGGTTCGTCAGTCGCCGGTCAGGTGCCGCCGTCCGATAGACGGTCTGAGGGCACCGACCACCGGACCGGGCGAGATCGGTCCGCGCCGACGACGAGCACGGTGCCGCGGAGGACGTCCATCCCGATCAGCCCCAGCATCGTGTCGATCTCGTCCCGGATAAGGAGCGTGCCGACAGGCAGTCGCGCCCCACCCACGCGGAGGACGCGGTCTTCGACGACGGTACCGAGCACTGGAGCGCCGCCGACGCCTTTGCCCGCATCGGCCGACGGTGAGCCGACCAGACCCGGGACGGCAGCGGCCGCGAACTCGGTCCCGCGGCCACCGGTATTGAGCATGGCGGCGACGGGCGCAAACGGCTCGATCGCCGCCGGGACCACGGGCGTCCCCTCGCCGGGATCGCGCTCGAGCTCGAGGACGTCCTGGTCCGGCATACGTGTTCGGAGCCACGCAACGAGATCGGCCTCCGTTCCGTCGATGAGGACCAGCCGGTCCTCGACGAGATCGATCACCGCATGTGCAGTCGGATGGAGGTGCTGCGGGCTCAGGAACCCTCCCACGCCCCATCCCGCGAACGGTTCCGGCCCGGTGATCGCGACGACGTCGTGGAGCGCGAGCCCGGTCCCGTCGATCTCGGCGCCGGTGTCACCGACGAACCATGAATCCACCTGGGCGCCAGCGTGGTCCGTGCCGGGTACGTCGGGGCGGTGCGGGAGACCCGCGGCACGAACGAGGTCGATCGTCAACACGTGATCGGTCGAACCGGTATCGAGGATCATCCGGGTGCTTTGCCCGGCGACCCGCGCATCGACCATCGGTGCATGGGTCACGCTGTCGCCCACATCGAACCGGATCGGTACGTCGAGCAGCGTCGTCAACGTCCGCACGGCGGAAGTGTAGCCGGCGTGGGTCAGGCGGCGGCGACGTTGCGGTCTTGGCGCGCCCGGCGGGACTCGAACCCACGACCTTTAGGTCCGCAACCTAACGCTCTATCCACTGAGCTACGGGCGCACGATGCCGACGAGGACTGGCGGAGAGGGAGGGATTCGAACCCTCGATGCAGGTTACCCCACATGGCGGTTTAGCAACTCGGCTACCGCCCGTCTTTCCGCGTCCTCCAACGTCCGCCGGAGTGTAATCGACGGGCTTCCGGGCCGCTATCCGTCCGCTCCTGTCCGTTGACGTTCGCCGGTTCGGGCGTCAGATTGGGCGTCAGGGCGGACGCTCTCGCTCATGGGCACGGAGGGGCGGCATGGGCTTCCTGAAGCGACTTCTCGGTGGAACTCCGCAAGTGTCGTGGCCTCCGCCCGGCCCGATCACGTCATGGCCGGATAGCTCGGCGAGCTTCTCGACTAGCCTCCCGGCGGTCCTGTTCGAACCGACCCCGAAGATGGTCGACGTCGTCGGCGAGTCGCACTATCAGGGCTCCCTCGAGCGGCTCGCGGGAGGGCGCACGATCGACGGGCCGAAGATCCGAGATCACACGGCGATCCTCCTACTAGAGCCGTCGAACCCCTATGACGTGAACGCCGTCCGAGTCCTCCTTGTCGCACCGAACGGTGACGGCGCGACGATCGGCTACCTGTCCCGGGAGAACGCCGTCGCCTACCGGCCGGTGATCGACCGGCTTGCGGCGGACGGGAAGGTCGCGGCCTGTCGGGCGAGTGTCAGCGGCGGGTGGGATCGAGGCGGAGGCGATCGCGGGAGCTTCGGGGTCCGCCTGTCGATCGGCACGCCCGACGAGGCGATGAAGGAACTCGACGACTAGCTACCGTCGCCGTCGGCGGTCCTTCTCGGCTAGGGCCCGGACCTTCTCGATCCAGTCGCCCGGGAGATCTCGACGGCGCGGCTTCTCGTCACCCGCGAGGAGGGACGTACATACGGACGAGCCCGCCGTGTTCGTCGTGCGCCTTCACGATCGCCGTCGCGTCGCCGGTCGCCTCGAACTCCGGGCTCCCCGGTTCGATCGTCCTCTCGTGTCGGACGAACGCCTCGACACGGCTCCCATCCTTCGCCTCCCACCCGGCCTCATTGATCGTCACCCGCCCCGGGCCGCCGTTGTAGACGAGGATCAGCCCGTAGCGGGTGATCAGCGTCGAGGCGTCGTCGTACGGGTAGAACGACGCGAGCATCCGCTCCGCCGTGTCGGCGCGCATGCGGATCCGCTGTCGCCGCCCGAAGGCCCGGTCGACGACGCCGATCAGGGCCGTGATGAGGCCCGTCGGGTCGACCGGATCGACTCCCTCCTGACGCCCGCCGGTCCGTCCGGCGAGGATCGCCCCTGACAGCCTACAGGGCCCCGGTTAGCTGCGACTCACCGGCGCGTGGCGCTTGGTAGCTGCCCGCCCCATCGGCTCTGCCAGCGGCCGTCATACGTCGGCTTCGGAGCTTCGGACGACCGACCTTGTCTCTTGACGTCCGCGAGGGCACACTGCCGACCATGGACGGCAAGGATCTCTTCGTCCCCATCGTCGTCGTATCGATGGCGTTGTTTATCGTAGGGTTCGTTGGTGTCATGCGCGGCGACCAGCGACTGGCGGCACTGATGGCGGCTCCGATCATCATTGGTGGGGGCTTCGCTGTAATCTCACTGGCCACGAATGTGGGCTCGAACCCGCTCGTGAACATTCCCGCCCTCGTGTTCGTCGTCGCCATTGTCATTGCGGCCGTCTGGCGGACTCGTGCGCGCGCTCGACGAGCGGCGGCGGGTGCGGACAGTGAAGAGATCGAACGGCTCGATCGAGACGTCCTGAATTCGACCATCCTGATGGTGATGATCCCGCTCCTCGGCGCGCTGCTCCTGATGGTGGCTCTGATCGGCTACGGCGTCACCCGCGCCATCGGCTCGTAGGGACTCGCCGGCGCGTGGCGCCCCATCGGCTCTGCCAGCGGCCGGCATACGTCGGCTTCGGAGCTTCGGAGAAGTCGTCGGTCAGGACCCCGACGGACGAGCCCGGGAACGCGGCGAGGAGGGCCTCGATCTGCTCCTTCGGGGAGGCTTCCCGTCGGCAGCGGTCGATCATCGCCCGTTCGATCGCCCGGATCGACGCGAAGGTCCGGTTCGCCGATCCCGGAGCCGGACGGAAGGTCCGACAGCCGACCGGATCCACCGGACCTCGCCGACCTCGGGGATCCGGACGACGAGGATCGGCTTCACGTCAGACGCGCTCCCGGGATCGACAGGAGCGCCGCCTCGATATGGCCCTCGTCCCCCGGCCAGAGTCGCCACGGGCCGACTGCCCGCGATGCGGCGCGACGGCCTATTGGTGGTCAGATTGGGCGTCAAGTGGTCCGCCGGACGACGACGCGGGGATCCCGAAGGAGGGCCGTCAGGGCTCGATCTGAGCGTGAATATGGCGGAGAGGGAGGGATTCGAACCCTCGATGCAGGTTACCCCACATGGCGGTTTAGCAAACCGCTGCACTAGACCTCTATGCGACCTCTCCGTCGCGACAGCGGCCGGAATCCTATCATGGAGGCTCTGCCACCCCGGCCCACCAGTCCCGCCGAACCCGAAGGAGCCGACATGCTCAGCGCCGATCTCCGCAAGCTCCTGATCGCCCAGGTCGGCAACGAGCTTGCCGCCCACCAGCTCTACCTCGCGATCGCCATCTACTTCGAGCGCCAGAGCCTCGACGGCTGGGGCAAGCTGTTCCGGGGGCAGTCGGTCGAGGAGGCCCAGCACGCCCAGAGGATCATCGACTTCCTCGTCGACAACGACGTCGAGTTCGACCTGCCGGCGCTCAAGGCGACCTCGACCCGGTTCGAGTCGCCATCGGCGGCGGCGCGTCGGGCCCTGGAGTCGGAGCGCTCGGTGACCGGGCAGTTCGATCGCGCGGCGAGCGTCGCTACCGCCCAGGGCGACCATCGGGGTCTGCAGTTCCTGCAATGGTTCATCGAGGAGCAGACCGAGGAGGAGTCGAAGCTCCAGCGCATCGTCGATCTGATCGACAGCGGCATCAACCTGTTCCAGGCGGAGACCCAGCTCGACGCGTTCGAGTAGGTGATGCCGACGGGTCGTGACGACTACATGCGAGCCGTCACGATCGGCCCGCGGCTGCGGATCGACGGACCGATCCTGCTCGCCGACTACGATCCGTCGTGGCCCAGGCTTTATGGACGCGAAGCGGCGCGCGTTCGGAGCGCACTTGGCCAGCGGGTCCTGCGGCTCGAGCACGTCGGGTCGACGTCGGTGCCGGGTCTCCCCGCCAAGCCGATCGTGGATATCGTCCTCGGCGTGGCCGACTCGGCCGATGAGCCCGCCTATGTCCCCCCGATGGAGGCGGCCGGGTACGTGCTCCGGATCCGCGAACCCGACTGGCACGAACACCGGGTGTTCAAGGGGCCGGACGCCGACCTCAACCTGCATGTGTTCAGCGCCGACTCGCCCGAGATCGACCGGATGCTTGCGTTCCGCGATTGGCTCAGGAACCACGACGACGACCGGGACCGGTACCTTCGAACGAAGCGCGAGCTGGCTGCCCGTCACTGGACATTCGTGCAGGACTACGCCGATGCGAAGGGCGAGGTCGTGGAGGCGATCGTCACGCAGGCTCTCGCGGCCGGCGCGAACGGGGCCGCGCGTTGACATCGAGGGCGCCAATCGATACCGTCCGGAGCACAGACATGAGCCACACCTTCTACTTTCGATGCCCGGCATGACGCTTCCCGGTCGCTGAGACCGGGGGCACGGGTCGTGCCGGGCAAACGAAGCAGAGGCGAGACCTCTGCTTTTTTGTTTTGTGCCGGCGCGACCGACTGAGGGAGACACCAGCGCGATGATCGTCGTGATGAGCGTCGGCGCCAGCGAAGCCGAGATCCTCGGCGTCAAGAGCCAGATCCTGTCCGAGGGCCTGACACCGTTCGATCACGTCAGTGATGGCCGGACCACGGTCGCAGTCGTTGGCGAGATCGGCGCGCGCAAGCCGGCGCTGATCTCTCGGTTCGGTGGGCTGCCCGGGGTCGCATCGGTCACCGCGCTCAGCCGGCCGTTCAAGCTGACCTCGCGAGAGTTCCATCCCGAGGATACGGTCATCCAGGTTCTCGACACGGCCATCGGTGACGGCTCCCTCACGATCATGGCCGGACCATGCTCGATCGAGAGTCGGGACCAACTGTTCGAAACCGCGGACGCGGTCAAGGCCGCCGGCGCGACCATCCTGCGCGGCGGGGCGTTCAAGCCGCGCACGTCGCCCTACGCGTTCCAGGGGCTCGGGATCGGCGGCCTCCGTTTCCTGGCCGAGGCGCGCGAGCGGACCGGACTGCCGGTGATCACCGAGGTGATGGAGCCGAGCCAGGTCGACATCGTGGCCGAGTACGCCGACATCCTCCAGATCGGCACCCGGAACATGCAGAACTACTCGCTCCTGCGCGACGTCGGCCGGGTGGCCAGACCGGTGATGCTGAAGCGCGGCTACGGGGCGACCATCGAGGAATTCCTGATGGCCGCCGAATACATCGTCAGCTCCGGCAACCCCAGGGTGATCCTGTGCGAGCGCGGCATCCGCACGTTCGAGACCTATACGCGCAACACGATGGACCTGGCCGCCGTCCCGCTCCTCCACCGCCTGACCCACCTGCCGGTCGTGGTCGATCCCAGTCACGCCACCGGGAAACGATGGCTGGTCAAACCGCTGGCCCTCGGTGGGGTCGCCGTCGGCGCGGACGGGATCATGGTCGAAGTCCATCCGGATCCCGACGCAGCGCTGTCGGACGCCGACCAGCAACTCACGCTCGACCAGTTCCGCGACATGATGGCGGCGGTCGTTCCGCTCCACGAGCAGATCCGGTCCGTCTACGCGGTGCAGGGGTGACCCCGTGACCGCCTCGTCTGCCACCGGACCGACCGCGGCCCGGGTCGGCCATGCCCGTCGCCTGCGCGGCGACCTGCGCCTGCCCGGTGACAAGTCGATCAGCCACCGGGCGCTCATCCTGGCCGCGCTGGCGAGCGGCGAAAGCCGGATCCACGGCGCAGGCGACGGAGCCGACGTGCGATCGACCGCGAGCGTCCTGCGCGCACTCGGGGTCACGGTGGAGCGGTCGCCGGGCGGCGGTTCGACGGTCGACTACCGCGTCCAATCGGCGGGTGTCGCCGGGTTGGCCCAGCCGACGACCGTCCTCGATTGCGGGAATTCCGGGACGAGTCTTCGGCTGCTCGCCGGCGTCCTCGCCGGATCGCCTGTCACGGCCACCCTGGACGGCGACGATTCGTTGCGTCGGCGCCCGGTCGCCCGTATCATCGAGCCACTCCGTGCGATGGGCGCCGACCTCCATGGCCGGCAAGGCGACACCCTCCCTCCAGTGACCGTGGTCGGCCACTCCCCGCTCCGGGCGATCGATCACACGACCGCGGTCCCGAGCGCGCAAGTCAAGTCGGCGATCCTGCTGGCCGGGTTGCGAGCCGAGGGGCGGACGACGGTTCATGAGTCGGTGGCGACCCGGGATCACACCGAACGGATGCTACGGGCGAGGGGCGTGCCGGTCGATCGCACCGATGCGACCGACGGTTCGGTGGGCTGGACGGTCCAAGGAGGGATACCGGTGCAAGCGGTGACGGAACGAGTCCCGGGCGACGTCTCGGCCGCTGCGTTCTGGCTCGTTGCCGGAGCCATCCACCCCGACGCCGAGTTCGTGATCCGTGGTGTCGGTGTCAATCCGACGCGACGCGCGATCATCGATCTCCTCCGCTCGATGGGTGCCGATATCGAAGAACGGCCGACGGACGCGAGCGCGGATGAAGCGGATCGCGGCGCGGGCGAACCGATCGCCGACCTGATCGTCCGTTCCTCGTCGCTCCACGCGATCGATCTGAGCCCGGTCGACGTCGCCGCCGCGATCGACGAGATCCCGATCCTGTGCCTCGCGGCGACCGCCGCGACCGGGACCACGGTCATCCGAGGCGCGGGCGAACTCCGTCACAAGGAATCCGATCGGATGACGGGCACCGCCGCCGGATTGCGGGCGATGGGAGCCAGGGTGGACATCGACGGCGACGACCTCCGGATCATCGGCGGCAAGACGCTTCACGGAGCCGCGACTGACGGTCTCGACGACCACCGGCTCGTCATGACCTTCGCCATCGCCGGGTTGGCCGCAGCAGGCGAGACGGCCATCGAGCGGCCCGACGCCGCCACGATCTCTTATCCAGGATTCTTCGATGACCTCGAAAGGGTACGAGCATGACGAAGCGCGTGGTCCTCATCGGGCACCCGGTCGCCCATTCTCTGTCGGGCGCGATGCAGCAAGCGGCCTTCGACGCGGCCGGGATCGATGCCACGTACGAACTGTGGGATCGGTCGCCGATGGACCTCCCGGAGGCCATCGACAGCCTCCGCGGCGACGACTTCCTCGGTGCCAACGTCACGATCCCCCACAAGGAACGAGTGGTCCCGATGATCGACCGCTCGACCGACGAGGCCCACGTCACCGGGGCGGTCAATACGATCACCCGTGAGGGCAAGCGCCTGATCGGCCACAACACCGACGTGCCCGGCTTCAAGTTCGCGCTCGATCGACTCGTCGGCAAGCAGAAGATGCCGCGACAGGCGGTCGTCCTCGGCGCCGGCGGGGGCGCCCGCGCGGTCGTCTACGGGCTGATCACCGAGGGCTTCCAGCGGATCGTCGTGTTCAATCGGCATCTCCATCGCGCCGAGGGCCTGGTCAAGCATTTCGGGCGGAGCGCCGCGCACATGGAACTGCGAGCCATGCCCTGGCACGAGTCCATCATCGAATCCGAGCTGGCCAAGACGCGGGTGCTGGTCAATGCGACGTCCATCGGGCTCACGGATTCCGAAAGCCCCGTCCCGGCCGAGGTGCTCCATGCGGACCTGCTCGTGCTTGACCTCATCTACGCCCGAACGACGTTGCTCCGTGACGCGGCGGCGGCCGGCGCGTCGGTCGCCGACGGTGAGTTGATGCTCCTCCACCAGGGCGCGGCTGCGTTCAGCCTGTGGACCGGGCAACCGGCGCCACTCGACCTGATGCAGGAACGATTGGCGGCGGCCAGGGCGGACGGGCTCCGTTCTGCCGAAGGCGAAGCGACGGGCGTCGAGGCGGACGATGTCGCCTCGGCCGCCGGCGCCGTCGACTGACCGACCGGGACCCGGACCGACCAGCGGACCCGACGGACCGACGATGGGCGCCTTCCGATTCCTGACCGCCGGCGAGTCGCACGGCCCTGCCCTCGGGGTGACGATCGAGGGTGTCCCGGCTGGTCTTGCCATCAGTGCCGACGGGATCGCCATCGACCTCGCTCGCCGACAACGCGGGTATGGACGCGGGGCTCGCCAGACGATCGAGCAGGATCGCGCCGAGATCCTCGCCGGCGTCCGTCACGGGCTGACGCTCGGCTCGCCGATCCTGCTCGTGGTCCGCAATCGGGACTGGGAGAACTGGACCCAGGTCATGTCCGTCGAGCCGCTCGACGACGAAGCGGCGGCGGCCCTCCACGCGGCGTCCGTCGAGGGGAACAAGCGGGCGACCCCGGTGACCCGAGTCCGGCCCGGCCACGCCGACCTCGCCGGCGCCCTCAAGTACGGCTTCAATGACGTCCGGAACGTCCTCGAACGGGCGTCCGCCCGAGAGACGGCCGCCCGGGTGGCGGCTGGCGGCGTCGCGCGGGCCTTCCTGCGTGAACTCGGGATCGAGACCTGGTCGTTCACCGCTGAGGTCGGTGGCGTCGCGGTCGATCCGGATCGGTGCACGCGGTCACGGGACGCGGCCGACGAATCGCCGCTGCGCTGCCCCGACCCGGAAGCCGAGGCCGCGATGATCGCCCGGATCGACGAGGCGCGATCCTCCGGCGACTCGGTCGGTGGCGTCTTCGAAGTCGTCGTGCACGGCCTGCCGATCGGACTCGGATCCTACGTCCACTGGGATCGACGTCTGGATGGCGCGCTGGCGGCCGCGGTCATGAGCATCAACATCGTGAAGGGGGTCGAGTTCGGCCTCGGATTCGAACAGACGCGCCGGTTCGGCTCGAGCGTCCACGACGTCATCGAGGGCCGCGAGTCCGACGGTCGCTGGATCCACCGGTCGAACAACGCTGGTGGCCTCACCGGCGGCGTCACCAACGGCGAGCCCCTCGTCGTTCGGGGCGCGGTCAAGCCGATCTCCACGCTGGCCAAACCGCTCCCGTCGGCCGATCTCATCACCGGTGAAGCCGTCGACAAGGCGCACTACGAGCGGAGCGACATCAGCGTCGTGCCGGCCGCCGGTGTCGTCGCCGAGGCCATGGTGATGTTGACCCTGGCGGCGGCCATCCTCGAGAAGTTCGGTGGCGACACGATCGACGACGTGCGAACCGGGTTGGCCAGCTACCGGGCGCGCATCGCACAGCCACCGGAGGCGCCGGTCGCGGGCGGGCGGCGGGGTCCCGCGGGTGCGCAATCGGATGCCTCCATGATCCATGGCCTGACCGGCACCGACGAGGCCGGATCCGGCGGCGACGACTGAGACCGCGGATGGACGTGGTGATGGTCGGTCTGCCCGGGAGCGGCAAGAGCGTCGTCGGCCGGCGGCTGGCCGGACGACACGGAGCGGCATTCGTCGATCTCGACGAGCGGATCGAGGCGACCGCCGGTCGGACGATCCCGGCTATCTTCGAGGACGATGGCGAAGCTGCGTTCCGCGCCCTGGAACGAGCCGCGATCGCCGATCTCGGACCAGCGGACCCGGCGACGGCGATCGGTCGGGTCATCTCGACCGGCGGAGGCGCGGTGGTCGATCCCGAGAATCGATGGATGCTCTTTGGTGGGCGGCGATCGGTCTGGCTGGACGGCCGGCCGGAGGTCCTGGCCCAGCGCCTGCGTCGATCCCCGCACGTCCGACCGCTCGTGACGGGACGCGACCCGATCGGCGCGATCCGCGAGCTGGCCGTCCAGCGAGAGCGTTTCTACGCCGCCGCGGATATCCACCAGTCCGGGGTGTCAGACGTCCACGCGGTCGTGGATGCCGTCGACGGCCGGCTGGTGGGCTTCGACGGTGGGTCCGGGGCGACGACCCTGCTCCGGGCGGACACCTCGATCGGACGACTCGTCATCGGCGATCGCATCGCGCCCGATGCCATCGCCGGGGAACTGACCCGCCTCGGCACGCGACGGGCGACAGTTGTCAGCGAGCCCGGCGCGTGGGCCGCCCATGGCCAGGAGCTTGCGGATGGGCTTCGCGGGCGGGGCATCGAGGTCGTCGAGATCCTGATCCCGCAGGGTGAGGACGCCAAGCGCCTCACGGTGATCGAGACGGCCGCCCGGGAGCTGGCCCGAAACCGCATCGAGCGCAGCGACGTGATCGTGGCCGTCGGGGGTGGCGCCCTCGGCGACACCGCCGGGTTCCTGGCCGCGACCTACCTGCGCGGCATCCGCTACATCCAGGTCCCGACGACCCTCGTCGCCCAGATCGATTCGTCGATCGGAGGCAAGACCGGCGTGGACCTGCCCGACGGCAAGAACCTCATCGGGGCTTTCCATCAGCCGGCTGCGATCGTCATCGACCTCCACGTCCTCGAGACGCTGCCCGAGCGCCAGCTCCGGGCTGCGCTCGGCGAGGCGATCAAGATGGCGGTACTCGGCGATCCGCGCCTGTTCGAGCTCCTCGAAGCGGAGGGGCCGGCCATCGCCCGTTCCGACCCGGGTGTGTTCGAGCGAGGTGTCCTCGCCGAAGTCGTCGAGCGAGCCAGTTGGGCAAAGGTGGAGGTCGTGGTGGCGGATGAGCGAGAGCGCGGCCCGAGCGGTGGCCGGATCACCCTGAACCTTGGGCACTCCCTCGGCCACGCCTACGAGGCCGCTGCCGGGTATGGCGACCTGCTCCACGGCGAGGCGGTCGCGTACGGTCTTCGCGCGGCGATCGGGATCGGACTCGAGGTCGGCGTGACGCCGGCGGAGCGGGCGCAGCGCATCGAACGCCTGCTCGATGCATGCGGCCTGCCGAGCGACCCACTCCCCTATCCGCTCACCGCGGTCATGGACCATCTCGCTGCCGACAAGAAGCGTGTCGCCGGTCGACAGCGATGGGTGTTGCCGACCGGCGACGGGGTGGTCGTTCGCGACGACATCGATCCTGCCGTCGTCGCACGGGCCGCCGCGAGCCAGCTGGTCGACCCCGTGGCGAACGCCCGATGACGACCGTCCTCGTCCTCCAAGGCCCCAATCTCAACCTCGTCGGGACCCGCGAACCGGATATCTACGGTCGCCGATCGCTCGAGGACATCCACGATGCGATGGCCGTTCGAGCCATCGATCTCGGCTTGATCCTCGACTTCTTCCAGTCCAACCACGAGGGTGCGCTCATCGATCGGCTGCACCGGCGCGATTTCGACATCGCGATCGTCAACGCCGGCGGGTTGACGCACACGAGCGTGGCGCTCCGCGACGCCCTCCTTGCCGTCGAGCGCCCGTTCATCGAGGTCCACCTGTCCGACCCGGCAAAGCGGGAACCGTTCCGCCAGGTCAACTTCCTGTCCGACATCGCCCTGGAATTGATCGTCGGTCAGGGCCCGACCGGCTACATCCTCGCCCTCGAGACGGTCGCTCGGCGAGCCAAGGACGACGATGCCTGACAAGCCGATCGAAACGGCAGAACTGCGCCGGCTCCGACATCGGATCGACGCGCTTGATCGTCGGATCGTCGAACTGCTCAACGAACGAACGGAGCTCGCCCGCCTGGTCGGACGCGAGAAGTCCGCCAGCGGCTGGCGGGCCATCCGCGACCGTGAACGCGAGCGCGAGGTGCTCCTCCGGGTCACGATCGCCAACGAGGGGCCACTACCCCAGGCCGACCTCCTTGCGCTGTATCGGCGACTGATCGCCGCGACCCGGGCCGTCGAACGCGTCGACCGCCACGATCCGGAGGAGGCAGGCGGTGACCCAGAGGCCTGACGACGATCCCACGGTGGTCCGCCGGCGATCCGTCGTCAGGATCCGTGGCGGGATCGGGATCGTGGCCGGGACGCTGTCGCTGCTCCGGCCCGAGGCGGCGCCGCTGATCCTGGGTATCGCGCTGATCATCGCGAGCCTCCTGGAACTCGCCATCCCGCAGGCACCGGACGATCCGTCGCGGACCGTCCGCGGCCATCGGCGCCGCGGGATCTGGGCCGTGACCGGGGTCGGTGTGGGCGTCGCGCTCCTCGCCTCCTCTCGTGGCGGGTCCACGCTCGAGACGCAGGTCCTGGCGGTCACCCTCGCCGGCTTGGCCGTGGTGGATGGCTGGGCCAGCTGGCATGCGACCGTCCCGGGCACGCGACGGATCCGGGCCATCCGGGCCGCACTCGCCACCGCCGTCGCCCTCGTCCTCGTCGTCGTCCCCGCTGTGGCGCTCGGGATCGTCCTCCTGGTGGCCGCCGTCGGGTGGATCGCGATCGGCACGATCGAGATCGTCGGATCCGGCCAGGCCGACCGCACGCAGCCGGACGACCCGAGCCCGCCGCACGGCGTGGCCGACGTGATCAGTGGGTGGCTCAGCCGGCGGGACATCGGCGACGACTTCCGCGACCAGATCCTGACCGCGTACGACTACGATCCGGCCGATGGCGAGCGGTTGGCGCGGTTCTCCATCCTGCTCATCCTTGCCTCGGTCATCGCCAGCGCCGGGCTGATCGGGAACTCGGTCGCAAGCATCATCGGAGCGATGATCATCGCGCCGCTCATGGGACCGATCGTCGGCATCGCCGTCGGGATCGTGACGGGCCTGCCATCCCGGACCGTTCGCTGCCTGATGGTGTCGATCCTGGGGATCGGCCTGACGGTGGTCATCGGGTTCGTGATGGGAGCATGGCTCGGCAGCGCCCCGTCGGTCATCGCGAACAGTGAGATCCTCGCGAGGACATCGCCGAACATCCTCGATCTCGTCGTCGCCCTCGCCGCGGGGGCGGCCGGAGCCTATGCCGCCTCGAACAGCAAGGTCGCCGACTCGCTGCCGGGAGTCGCCATCGCGATCGCCCTCGTCCCGCCACTGGCGACCGCCGGGATCCTGATCAGCCACAACGATTGGTCGCTCGCGAGCGGAGCGATGTTGCTGTTCATCACCAACTTCGTGTCGATCGTCGTCGCCGCGTCCGTCGTCTTCGTCCTGGTCGGCGTCGTCCCGATCGGGCGCCTGGCCCAGAATGCCGAGCGCACCCAGGGTTGGTTCGCGACGTTCGCGGTGGCAGGCATCCTGCTGCTGATCCCGCTGACGGTCGGCGGACGCCAGGCGATCATCGTCGCGAACGAGACCCAACTCGTGACCGGGATCGTCGAGGAATGGCTGGCGCCGGTCCCGGGGTTCACGATCGTGACGCTCGACGTGATCGACGGCCAGGTCGATGTCGCGGTCGCGGGTCCCGACCGGCCGCCCGATCCTGCCGACCTCCAGGCCGCGCTGGACGAGGCCATGGGGACGGCGGTCGCCCTTGACCTGCGCGTCGTGCCGACGTTCGTCTATTCCTCGGTCCCGACGCCCTCGGCGCTGTCGTCGCCCGAGCCTTGAGCGTCGTCGAGCCCGGCGCACGGACCCGGTTCGCCCCGGCCCCGACCGGCTACCTGCACCTCGGCCACGTCGCCAACGCCGTCGCGGTCTGGGCGATGGCGCGGGCGGCGACGGGCCACGTGCTGCTCCGGATCGAGGACCACGACCGGCAGCGCTGCCGCCCCGAGTACGATGCCGCCGTCCTCGACGACATCGCCTGGCTGGGGTTCGTTCCCGATGCGGGCCCGGTCCGCCAGAGCGACGACGACGCACCCTATGCGGCCGCCCTGGCACGACTCGATGAACAAGGTGTCGTCTACGGCTGCGACTGTTCGCGGACCACCATCGAACACTGGGCACAGGAACGCGGACGCGCCTGGAGCGGTCCCGGCTGTCCGGGCTCCTGTCGCGATCGCGCAGTCCCTGGCCCGACGCTGCGGGTCGCCCTCGGCGGAGGCTCCGAGGCGTGGATGGACGCACTCGTCGGGCCCTGTGTGGCCGAGGTCGGTGCGCACGGCGATCCAGCCATCCGTGACCGGGCACGGAATTGGACCTATCTGCTGTCCGTCGTCGTCGACGACCAGCTTGGCGAGATCGATCTGGTCGTCCGCGGACGGGACCTGCTGAGTGCGACGGGAGAACAGATCCGGCTCGGCCGCCTGCTCGGCCGGGCACGGCCGCCGACCTTCGCCCACCATCGACTTGTCCGACGCGCTGATGGCCGCAAGTTGTCGAAGGCGGACGGGGACACCTCGGTCCGCGATCTTCGAGCCGCGGGTCGCTCGGCCGCCGAGATCGTCGCGAGCGCGGCCGAGGCGATCGGCTGGTCCGGACCGCCCTGACCCAGGGTCGGAACGTCAGCCCGGGTCGGACCGGTCTTCCATCTCCCAGGCGTGGTCGAGGGCGTGCCAGGCGATCCGCGCCGCGGCATAGCGCGTCGTCCATCTGCGGCCGTCCAGGGCGGATCCGTCGGACGGCCGGCGAAGGATCGCCAGGACCGCGGCGCGCTCGGCGGCGACCGCGGGAACATCGTGGGGATCCGGTTCCGGTCCGCGATGGCCGATCTCACGTGCGTACGCGTGGTCCGCTCCGATCACGTGTCCGATCATCTTGTCCCGATCCCGCCCGCCGCCGCGCGGTCCTTTCCGCAGCTCGACGGGTGCCGTGGCGGCGACGCGATCGAATTCGGCCCAGGCGGCGGCGACGACCGCTGCCCGGCGGGCGGCTTCATCGTCCGCGATCGGCCGCCGGTCGACGTCCGTGATCGCCGAAGGCACGCCGAAGTCGGTGCTGGTGCCGCCGGACGATCGTTCGACGACGTCGTAGGTGGTCGGATCGAACGGTTCCCCGGCCGACGACGCCACCACCCCATAGCGAGGTGCGTACGCCGCCAGCGCCGACAGAGCCAGGGTCTCGCTCTTGCCCGATCGGGCCCATCCCGGCCAGTCGATGGCCCGGGCGAAGACCTTCTTGGACCCCGTCTCGATCGAGACGGCGATGACGTCGCCCGAGTGACTCACGGCTTGCGACCGAGGAGGAGGAAGAGCGGATAGGTCACACCATCCCGGGTGATCTCGGTGGCCGTCGTGACAGCCACGTCGGCGAAACCGGCGTCGCGCGCCAGCCCGGCGATGGCGGCACGTTCGAAGCCACGGTGATGGATCCCTTCGGCATCCGGATCGTGGAAGGTGCCCGCCTCGGTGTCGAGGTCCGCCAGCGCCATCCGAGCCACCGGTCGTAACAGGCCGTGGACCGCCATGAGCCCGGCCGAGGTATCGGCGATGTGGTGCAGGACGAGCAGCGACACGGCCAGATCGAATGGCTCACCCGGCGGCGGATCCGCCACCAGGTCCAGCCGGACCGCCGAGGTCGCCGGTCGAGCGCTCGCGGCCAGCTTGTCTCGCGCCACGGCCAGCATGCCTTCGGATGGATCGGCCAGCACCAGTTCGCCGACGTCATCGGCGAGTGCGAGGCCGAGCAGCCCTGTCCCGGCACCGAGGTCGATCGTGCGCATCGTGCGATCGAGGGGCACGGCACGCCGGATGGCCGCGGCGACGGCTGCCGCCCGTTCGACTTTTTCCGTGTCGTCCCAGTCGCGGGCGCGATCGTCGAATGTGCTCATGTCTTGATCGTACCCGGCATCGCCGTCGCCGCGCGAAGGCCCGCGACGAGGCGGGCCAGCGCCCCGATATCCCGGCCATCCGGACCGAGGGCGTCGACGAGTGCCGAGGCAACGATGATCCCGTCCGCCCCGGCCCGGGCGATCGCGCGGACGTGAGACGGCCGACTCACGCCGAACCCGACCGCGACCGGGATCGGTGAACTCGCCCGGACATCGCGGACCAGCCGGCCGATGCTGGCAGGCAGCGCCGTTCGCGCACCGGTGGTCCCCACCAGCGACACGCAATACAGGAACCCGCCACTTCGCGCGGCCACGGCTGCGCGTCGGGTGGGCGAGGTCGTCGGCGCGACGAGGTAGACGACAGCGAGCCCGGACTCGCGGGCGACACCCTCGAACGGTGCGCCTTCGTCCGGCGTCAGATCGGCGACGATCAGCCCGGCCGCTCCGGCTCCAGCCAGCCGCCTGGCCACCGCCGCACCGTCACCACCGCCGATGACCTGGTTGGCATAGCCCATCGGGACGAGGGGGAGATCTGGCCGGGCCGCTCCGATCCGTTCGATGAGCCGGAGCGATCGCTCGAGCGTGGCGCCGGCCCCGAGTGCGATCCCGGACGCCCGCTGGAGCGTCGCACCGTCGGCCAGCGGGTCCGAATACGGGAGACCCACTTCGAGCAGGTCGGCGCCGGCGTCGGCTGCCGTGAGCGCGATCTCGAAGCTCGTGTCGGCATCGGGGTAGCCGGCCACGACGTACGGGATGAGCGCAGCGCGACCCTCATCGCGGGCCCGGGTGAAGGCCGCCGCGATCCTGTGGGCGCCGTAGGTCTCGTTCGTGCCCAGCGAAGCAGACTCGGCGGCGGCCACGCGGGTCATCGGACGGCGGCCCAGGGCGCGACGTCCGCGAACCGCTCCAGGGCCGCGAGGTCCTTGTCCCCACGACCCGAAAATCCGAGCAGGACCAGGATGTCATCCGGCCATGGGTCGCCGACCCGGCCGGGACCGGCCAGCAGCCCGGGGAGCGCCGCGACCGCATGGGCGGTCTCGAGCGCGGGCAGGATCCCTTCGGTCAGGGTGGTGGCCTTCATCGCCGCGACGGCTTCGCGGTCGGTGGCCGCGCTGACCCCGATGCGACCGCCCTCCGCGAGGGCCGCCAGCTGTGGCCCGATGCCGGGATAGTCCAGTCCTGCCGAGGCCGAGTGCGCCTCGATCACCTGTCCGTCGGCGTCCTGGAGCATGAGGGACCGCGACCCGTGGAGGATGCCGGGCGTCCCGCCCAGGATCGCCGCGGCGTGACGTCCCGTGTCGATCCCGTCGCCGGCCGCTTCGACGACGACCAGCCGAACGGTCAGCTCGCCGATGAACCGGGACAACAGGCCGATCGCGTTCGACCCGCCGCCGACACAGGCGACGACCAGGTCGGGCAGCCGCCCTTCGATCGCCACCATCTGGGCCGCCGCCTCGTCGCCGATCCGGCGCTGGAGATCCCGGACGATCGTCGGATACGGGTGCGGACCCATGGCCGAACCGAGCACGTAGTGGGTGTCCTGCACGTTCGTCACCCAGTCCCGCATGGCCTCGTTGACGGCGTCCTTGAGGGTGGCGGTCCCGGACGTGACCGAACGGACCTCGGCGCCGAGGGCACGCATCCGAAGCACGTTCGGTCCCTGACGTTCGATATCCTCCGCGCCCATGTAGACCACGCAGGGCAGGTCGAGGAGCGCACAGGCCGTCGCCGTCGCCACGCCGTGCTGTCCGGCCCCGGTCTCGGCGATCACCCTGGACTTGCCGAGGCGACGGGTGAGCAGCGCCTGACCGAGCGCGTTGTTGATCTTGTGGGCGCCCGTGTGGGCGAGATCCTCACGCTTGAGGTAGAGGCGAAGACGCGGGATATCGGCACCGCTCGCGAGACGCGCGGCTTCGGTCCGAGCGGCGTCGGCCAGGCGATCCGCCCGATAGAGCGCCGTCGGCCGGCCGGCGAACGATCCGAGCAGATCGCGCAGCTCCGCCCAGAACACCGGATCCTGTCGGACGACGGCGTAGGCTTCCTCGAGTTGTTCGAGGGCCGCCATCAGCGTTTCCGGCACATACCGGCCGCCGAAGTCGCCTTCCATCCCCCACCGCCCGGCTGCGTCGGCGTCGAGCAGGCCGGCGTGGACCGGGGTCGGGCCGAAGGGCAGGTTCGGGCGGTCATCACGGGCTGCCCGGGCGCGTTTGATGAACAGCGCCACCCGGAACGGATCCTTGACCGGGCGCCCGCCGGCGCCCGCGGGCCGTTCCACGCCCGAGGCGACATCGACCCCGACCGCCTGGATTTCGCGCAACGCGCCCGCGACGTTGCCTGGCCGAAGGCCGCCGGCCAGGGTGACCGGAAGTTCGCGGGCGACCGCGGCGGCCAGACGGACGTCGGCTCGTTGCCCGGTCCCACCCGGATAGGGCCCACCGGCGGTGTCGAGGAGGAGGCGCTCGACACCGCCAGTGAGGTAGGCATGGCCGCGCGACACGAGCTCGGCGGCGGCGGCAGACGGGTCGGCTGGCGGTTCCCCGGGCAGATGCAGGACTTTCCACGTCCGGCGGCCGACGTTCGCGACCGCGGCCGGCGGCTCGTCCCCGTTGAGTTGGATGACGTCTGGATCGAACGCCGCGGAGATCGCCGCAAGGTGTCGCGGACTCGCGTCGGCCGTGACTGCGACGATGCGGGGTCGCCGATCGCCGACTGCCGCGCTCCGGGCGAGTCGGGCGAGATCGGCCGCCTCGTCCAGCGACAGCTCCCTGGGCGTTCCGGGGACGACGTTCAACCCGATCGCGTCGGCGCCGGCCGCCACGGCGGCGATGATCCCGGCGGCATCGGTGATCCCGCAGATCTTGACGAACGGGCGGCGAGCGACTTCTGCCGGATCGGAGGACGGCCGCCCGGCGGCCGCGAACGCCCGCGACGCTGCGGCCGGATCGCCGGCTCGAACGAGCGCCTCGCCGACCAGCGCCCCATCGAACCCGAGCGCGCGCCAGCGTCGGATCGTGGCCGGATCCCGTACACCCGATTCGGCGATGACCAGCCGATCGTCCGGGACCGCTGCCCGGGTCCGCGCCGCGAACTCGACATCGACCTCGAGGGACCGCAGATCCCGATTGTTCAGCCCGATGAGCCGCGCATCCGTGGCCAGCGCGCGCTCCAGTTCACGCGGGTCGTGGACCTCGACCAACGGTTCCAGCCCAAGCGCAAGCGCGCGATCGACGAGCCCTGCAAGTCGCTTGGCCGGGTGCAACGCGGCCAGCAGCAGGACGAGATCCGCTCCAGCCGCTCGCAACAACGGCAGTTGGACGGCCTCGACCACGAAGTCCTTGGCCAGGACCGGGATCGCGACGGCGGCCCGGACGGCTCGGAGATCGTCGACCGACCCGCCGAAGCGCCGGGGCTCGCACAGGACCGAGATGGCGGCCGCGCCACCAGCCTCGTAGGCCCGTGCTCGCGCGACGATGTCCTCGTCCGGAGCCGCGATCCGACCCGCCGACGGGGACGAGCGCTTGATCTCGGCGATGAGATGGAGTCCGGGCGCCGCAAGCCGGTCGACGATCGGCCTCGGTGCCGGACCATCGGCCGCGGCGGCCTCGATCGACCCACGGTCGACGCCCGTCGTCTCGGCCAGGACGTCGATCCGGCGCTCGGCGGCGATCTCGGTGAGGACGTTCACGCGGAGCCCTCCGCACCGGTCGGACGGCCATCGGCCCCGCGGCGCTCGGCCCGCAGGGCGGCGAGGAGCTCGACGCCGAGTCCGGCGTCGATGGTCAGCGCGGCTCGATCGATACCCTCCTCCAGGTCGCCGACGGCGCCGGCCACGAGCAGCGCCGCCGCGGCGTTGAGCAGGACCACGTCACGCCGGACCCCCGGTTCGCCGCGGAGGACCGCCTCGGACAGCCGCGCGTTCTCGGCCGCCGACCCGCCGGCAAGCTTCGCCGTCGTCGCGCGCTTGATCCCGAGGTCGGCGGCGTCGATCGAACGACGCTCGATGCCTCTCTCGCTGATGACGTACATGACCCCGCTCCCGTCGAGCGGCAGTTCGTCGACCCCGTCGCCGTGGATGACGAAAGTCAGATCCGTCCCGAGGCGGCGGGCGACCTCGGCCATGCGAGCGGCGACCGATGCGTCCCCGACACCGAGCAACTGGCGCTTCGTGCCGGCCGGATTCGTCAGCGGACCGAGGAGGTTGAATGCGGTTCGAACCCCGATCTCACGCCGGGTCGGCCCCGCGTGGCGCATCGCCGGATGGAAGTTCGGTGCGAACAGGAACGCGAACCCGATGGACCGGAGGGCCTGACCCGCGGACACGGCGTCGTGGTCGATCCGAACGCCGAGCGCATCGAGCACGTCGGCGGACCCAGACTTGGACGTCATCGCTCGATTGCCGTGCTTGGCGACCGGGATGCCGGCCGCCGCAGCGACCAGCGCCGCGGTGGTCGAGATGTTGAACGTCCCGCTGCCGTCACCGCCCGTTCCGACAACGTCGATCGCGCCGGCCGGTGCCTCCACTCGCACCACACGATCACGCATGGCCAGCGCGAACCCGGCCAGCTCATCGACCGTCTCACCGCGCATCCGAAGGCCCATGAGGAGCGCCGCGAGTTGGGCCGGCGTCGCCTCGCCATCCATCACCGCGCCCATCGCCGCGCTCGCCTGATCCATCGGCAGCGTCCCGCCATCGACGATCACCTCAAGGGCGGAGCGGACGATGTCACTCACCTGGGAGCCTCCGCGACTGCCTGGTCCGACTCCGCCAGGCCGGCCGTCGCGAACGAGCCGGCGACCGAATCGAGACGCGACGCGACACCCTCACCGGCCAGGCGCAGGAAATTGGCCAACAGGTGCGGTCCCTCCGGAGTCAGAACCGATTCCGGGTGGAACTGGACCCCCTCGAGAGGCAGGTCCACGTGGCGGATGCCCATCACCACGCGATCGACTTCGCTCATCGCCGTCACCCGCAACTCCGGCGGCAGCGTTGCCGGATCGACGGCGAGGGAGTGATAGCGCGCAGCCATGAACGCCGGCGACATGCCCGCCAGCAGTCCGGCGCCGTCATGGGTGACCTCGGTCGCCTCCCCGTGGACGAGCGTCGGGGCTCGCACGATCGTCGCGCCGAAGGCCGCGGCCATCGACTGCATCCCCAGGCAGACGCCGAGCAGGGGCAGGCCGCGGTCGGCCGCGATCCGAACCGTCCCGACCGAGATCCCCGCATCGTCCGGATCGCCGGGACCGGGGGAGATGACGATCCCACGAAGCCCGGCTGCCGGATCATCGGCCAGCGCAGCCACGGCGTCGAGGTCCAACGCGTCGTTGCGGACGACTCGCACGTCGGCTCCCGCGGCCTGCAGGGCCTGGACGAGGTTGAACGTGAAGCTGTCGTAGTTGTCGATGACGAGGATCATGGCCGGGCGGCGACCTCATCCGCGGCGGTGTCGTCCGTCACCGCGTCACCGGCCCGTGGCGTTTCGGCCACGCCCGCGGCGAGTTCGATGGCGCGGCGCAGGGCCGCCGCCTTGTGCTCGGTCTCTTCGAATTCCTTGTCAGGCACGGACCCGGCGACGATCCCGGCGCCTGTGTGGATGTGGGCCTGGCCGTCCTTGAGCACCGCACTCCGGATGGTGATCGCCGTGTCGAGATTGCCGTCGTAGCCGAGGTACCCGACAGCGCCGCCATACAGGCCGCGACGCTCGCCTTCGGCGGCGGCGATCAGCTGCATCGCCCGGATCTTCGGCGCCCCGGACAACGTGCCGGCCGGGAATACGGACCGGAGCGCGTCCAGCGCGTCGAGCCCCGGCTGCAGTCGCGCCTCCACATGCGAGACGAGATGCAGGACGTGGCTATAGCGTTCGACCTCCATGTACTTGCTGACCGTCACGGTCCCCGGTCGAGCGACCCGGCCGAGGTCGTTGCGGCCGAGGTCGACGAGCATGACGTGTTCGGCACGCTCCTTCGGGTCGGCCTGCAACTCCTCGGCAAGGAGGGCGTCCGCTCGGGCGTCGACACCGCGCGGCCTGGTACCGGCGATCGGGTGGGTCGTCAGCCGGTCGCCCTCCACCTGGAGGAGGAGCTCGGGCGAGGCGCCCACGACCTCGAAGGTCGGCGTTCGGGTGAAGAACAGGTACGGGCTCGGGTTCACCCGGCGCAACGCCCGATAGAGGCCGATCCCGTCGAGCGCCTCGCCGGTCGCCGGGTCGATCGGCAATCCGAAGGACTGGCGGCGGGCGAGCACGACCTGGATGGCTTCCCCGGCCGCGATCGCCTCCTTGGCGGTCTCGACCGCATGGAGGTACCCGTCGCGACCGAGGCTCGTGTCGACCGGCTCGGGGAGGCGGTCCGCAGCGGCCGGCGCCGCCGGTCGTTTCGGCGGACCGGCAAGCTCGGCCGCGGTCGGCCTGGCTGTCCGCTCGAGGGCCTCGAAGATGGCCGATTCGGCGATCCGATAGCGCGCCTCGAGGTTCGGTGTGTCCGTGTGGAGTGACGCGATCGCCGACAAGGTGTGGGTCAGGTGGTCGAAGACCAACACGAGGTCTGTCTCGATGAAGGCCGCCATCGGGACACCGACCGGGTCCGGCTCGGGGAGCGGGACCGTCGTCTCGAAAGCGGTGACAGCGTCGTAGGCGAGCGCCCCGACCGCGCCCCCGGTGAACCGTGGCATCCCCTCGGTCGGCTGGACACGACGGCGCGGCACGAAGGCGCGGATGGCGGCCAACGGGTCCGCAGCCGGCATCGTCTCGACGGGCAGGTCGGCCGAGTAGACGGGCTCGGTGACCGGGCGGGTCTGGACCTGGGCGACGCCATCCCGGACCTCGAGGAGCCGCCGCGGCCCGACGCCGAGGAATGAGTAGCGCCCGAGCCGTTCGCCGCCCTCGACCAATTCGAGGAGGTAGGCCGGGCCACCGTCATCGAGTCGGAGGAATGCGCCGATCGGTGTCTCGAGGTCGGCCGAACGGGTGGCGCGCACGAGGATCGTGTCGGCGCTCGAGGCCAGGCGTTGCGCCTGGGCCAGGCTGATCGGATCTGTTGTCGTCATCTGTCGGCGCCTCGGGAGAATCAAAACGACCATTCGTCCCGGGACGAAAGGTCGTGCCTTCCGCGGTGCCACCCTCATTCGGCGATGCCGCACTCTGCCTGACCGACAGGTCGGCTGGTGTCGGTATCCGCCACCACCGCCGATCGGCGCTGCCCTGTATCGCTGGCGCTCTGCGCCGGAGCCTACTGACGACCGCGGCAGACGCCGCCTCGCGTTCGGTCCGGAGGCTCCCGGGGCCATTCCCTGTCGTCGTCGCTCCGGCTCACACCGACCGCCGGATCTCTGGATCGACGCGCGACGGGTACTCGTCCCGTTCACAGCCATCTGTTCGTGATGTCCGCGGAGTATGGGTCGCGGTCGGCTCAGGCGTCAAGGCCGGCCCGGACCCGGCTCGTTCGGGTGGCGGAGAGGGTGGGATTCGAACCCACGGAATCTTGCGATTCAACGCTTTTCAAGAGCGCCGCCTTCAACCGCTCGGCCACCTCTCCAGGGCGCAAGGATATCGCGAGGCGAGCGGTCGCCCCAGGCGAGTCGCGAGTGGAGCGCCGGTCAGGACGTGTAGGCGGGTGGCGGCAGCGCGACCACGATCGTCCCGGCAAACAGGTCCTGCCAGCCACGCCGCTGCTTGTCGACGAAGATCCACAGGACGCCGATCCAGATGACCTGGATCCCGATATACAGACCGATGAAACGGAGGATGGCCGAGCCTGCCGTCAACCCCCCGCCGTCAGCCTGGCGCACGACCTTGATCTTCATCGCGGCCATCCCCGGCGTCTGGCCGCTGCGCGTCCAGAAGTACGGGAAGTAGCCGATCGTCACGGCGATGATCCCGAGGGCCGGGATGGCCGACAACGGGAAGAAGATCGCCCCAAGGATCAGGGCGGCTCCGGCAAGAAGGAGGACGAACACGAACTGCACGACGATGTCGAGGATGAACGCGACCAGCCTCGAGCCGGGCGTGGCGAGCTCCATCGCGGGTGCCGGCTCGTCGCCCGGTCGGCCGGTCTGCGACGTGTCCATCGAGTAGGTCATGGATGGGCTCCCTCCGCTGGCAGGACGGGCGGTCCTGTTCAGTCGATGGTAGCGCGGCCGACGTACGCTCGAAGGACCTCCGGGACGACGACCGAGCCATCGGGTTGCTGATACGTCTCCAGCAAGGCGGCGACGATCCGCGCGAGTGCGAGCCCGGAACCATTGAGGGTGTGGACGAGTTCCGGCTTGGCGCCCGGTTCCGGCCGATAGCGGATGGCCATCCGTCGAGCCTGATAGTCGCCGAAGTTCGAGCACGAGCTGACCTCGAGCCAGCGCTCCACGCCAGGCGCCCAGACCTCGAGGTCGTATTTGCGCGCCTGGGTGAAACCCATCTCGCCGGTACTCATCAACAGGACCCGGTAGGCGAGGCCGAGACGCTGGAGCAGGATCTCCGCACGGCCGGTCATCCATTCGAGGGCCGCGGCCGAATCCTCCGGACGCTCGAACAGGACCATCTCGACCTTGTCGAACTGATGGACGCGAAGGATCCCACGGGTGTCCTTCCCGGCGGCCCCGGCCTCGCGGCGGAAGCAGGGCGAGTACGCGGCGTACCGGATCGGCAGCTCGGCGGCCTCGAGGATCTCGTCGCGGTGGAGGTTGGTCACCGGGACCTCCGCCGTCGGGACGAGGTACAGCTCGTCACGGGTGACGACGTACATCTGGTCTTCCTTGTCCGGGATCTGGCCGGTCCCGGTGGCGCTCGCCGTGTTCACCACCGCCGGCGGCCACACCTCGGTCATCCCGTTCTCCCGGGTGTGGACGTCGAGGAACCAGTTGATCAGGCCGCGCTGGAGCGTCGACCCGGCACCTTTGTAGACGGGGAATCCAGACCCGGCGATCTTGGCGCCGCGGGCATTGTCGATGATGTCGAGGGCCTCACCGAGCTCCCAGTGGGGCTTTCGGGTCCATGTCTCGCCGCTCGCCGGGGCGGCCGCTCCGACCTCGCCGGTCATGGGTGCAGCGTGGGCCAGCGGGTCACCCCAGACCCGGATCGTGACATTCGCCTCCTCGCCGCCGACCGGGATATCAGGATCCGGCGGGTTCGGGATGCGAAGCAGGAGGTCGTCGAGCTCCCGCTCGACCTCGGCGAGGGCCGAGTCGAGGGCGCCGATCCGATCGCCGGCGGTGGTCGACGCCGCCCGGAGGTCGGCGACTTCCGGGCCATCCGGCGCAGCTCCGTTCCTGATCGCCTCCCCGATCCGCTTCGACGCGGTGTTGCGTTCGGCCTTGAGAGCCTCGCTCTCGGCGAGCAATCGGCGCCGCTCGGTATCGAAACCGAGCGCCCTGTCGACGAGGGCTGGATCCTCGCCCTTGCGGATCGCCCCGTCACGGATGGCATCTGGTTCCTCGCGGAGCCGCTGGAGTCCGACGCTCATCGATCTTCTCCCGCTGCCGCATGCAGTCGCTCGAGGACCAGGTCCGTCTCGAGGCTTGCCAGGAGCCAGCCTGCGCGCGGTCCGTTGGTCCGGCCGAGGAACGCCAGATACAGGGCGGCGAACGCCCGTCCTGCCGCGAGCCCGAGCCCGTTCGCGACGTCGAAGATGGCTGCCTGCCAGGCGTCCCCATCCGCCGGGACCCGGTTCTCGGCGGCCTCCGCGAGCGAGGCCAGGAACGTCCGCTGATCCGGTTCGATCGCCGTTGCCTCGGCGGGAAGGCCGTCCCGCCGCACAGACAACCGAGCGCGTTCCGGAGCGTAGACCTCGAGCCAGCCCCGGGCGGCAGCAAGGCGCTCGTCGAGGATGTCGGCCTCGTGTCCGGAGAGACCACTCCCCTTCTCCGCTTCGATCCGGGCCGGGATGTCCACGCCCGGGACTTGCGCGAGCAGAGCGAGGTGGGAGAACGCCGGCCGGAAGGCCGCAGCTTCGGTGGCGACATCGGCCGCTGGGTCGAGCAGCGCATATCGGAACGTCGCTTCATAGCCCGGTGAGATCTCGCCCTTGACCTCTCGGCCAGCCGTCGCCATGGCGAACCGATCGAACTCGTCGAACAGGCGCGGGATCGCATCCGTCCCGTCGGGAGCGAACTCGATCGCCTGGTTGGGTCGCGGTCGAAGGAACAGGAACCGGAGTTGTTCGGGTGGGATCACTTCGGCGATCGTATGGGCGGCCGCGCCTCGACCGCGCGAGGTCGACATCTTCTTGCCGGCGATGTTGAGGAATTCGTACGGGACGTTGATCGGCGGCTCCCGCTCGAAGACCTCACGGGCGATGGCGTCGCTGCGGTCTCGCGACCCGCCCGCGGTCGAGAGGTCCTTGCCGCCGGGTTCGATGGTCACGCCGAAAAGCGACCATTGGGCGGCCCATTCGAGGTTCCATGGCAGCTTCGCGGCGCCGCCGAACGGGCTGATCCAGCCGGACGATCCGCAGCCCGTCGCCCAATCGACGAGATCGGCCCGACACTCGAAGTAGACCCGGTCGCCATCCCAATCCGTCACGATCGTCGTCCCGACCTTGCCGCAAGTCGGACAGATCACGCCGATCGGGTGCCAGGTATCCGGGTGCTGGACGTTGGCCACCCGACGATAGATCTCGCGAACGACGGCCGCCCGATCGAGGGCGAGCCGGATGAACGGGTCCATCTGGCCGGTCGGGTAGATATCGCTCATCCAGTAGTAGCGATCGGGGTGGATCCCGAGCCCGGCGAAGACCTCGATGAAGATCCCGGCGAAGTGCCGCGCGTAGCTCTCGTGGCAGTCGCCGACGGGATCCGGGACATGGGCGAGCGGGCGGCCCATCTCGCGCTCGATGGCATCCGGCGTCAAGAGCGCCTGGGCGTCCATCGGGTCGAGGTCATCGACGCCGTAGAGCAGGGTCGTCTCGAGTCCCGTCGCGCGAAGGGCGCGGGTGATGACGTCGAGGATGACCGGACCGCGCAGGCTCCCGACGTGGACCGTCCCGGATGGCGTCTTGGAGTCGTTGACGACCTGCGGGCCACTGACCCGAGAGGCGAGCTCGTCCGCCCAGTCCATGGGCCCTCCTGGGATCTAGCTGATCCCGACGATCTTGTAGGCGAAGTCGCCGGCCGGCACCTTCACGGTGACCTTGTCGCCCTTCTTCTTGCCGAGCAGCGCGCGTCCGACCGGGCTCTCGTTCGAGATCCGGCCCTCGGCCGGCTTGGCCTCGGCCGACCCGACGATGGTGAAAGTTTCCTTGCCATCCGAGCTCTCGACCGCGACGGTCGAACCGATCTGGACATGATCGGTCGAGGTGTTCTCCTCGATGATCGTGGCGTTCTTGATCAGGGCTTCGAGCGTCTGGATCCGGCCCTCGACGAACGCCTGCTCGTTCTTCGCGTCTTCGTACTCGGCGTTCTCCGAGAGGTCACCGTGTTCCTTGGCATCGTGGATCCGGTTGGCGACCTCGGGGCGCTTGACCGAGGTCATCTCGTCAAGCTCGAGTCGCAGCTTTGCGAGGCCATCCTTGGAGAGATAGGTGGGCTTGTTGTTCACGGTCAGGGACCCCCACGTGTCATCGGTCGGGCTGTGGGTAGACCGATGTTGCGGTCTGTCGATAAAGGAAAGAACTCCAGGCAAGCTGCGATCCCTCTCGCGCGCCTGAAGTTCCGACCGGGTGCGAATGGTAGTCGCAGCCGATGGGCGTGTCAAAGCCTCCGCCTCGCCGTACGGCGTGGCTGGGTCGTTCGGGCGTCGCCCGGCTCAGCCTTCGGAAAGACGAGCGAAATGACGCCGGATCCGCTGCATGGCTCCCCGGCTGGCGCAGGCAACGAAGACCGTATCGTCGCCGGCGATCGAGCCGGCGACCTCGGGCCAGCGGGCACGATCGAGCGCGGCGGCGATGGCGTGGGCGGAACCAGGGAGGGTCCGGATCACCAGCAACAGGCCGGCCTCATGGATCTCGATCGGCAGGTCGTCCATCAACGTGCGCAGACGATCCTCGCCCGATACCTCGGCCTCGACCAGCCGGGGCGGCAACGCATAGACCGTCGATCCATCGCGGGTGACCTTGACCAGACCGAGTTCGGCCACGTCGCGCGAAACCGTCGCCTGGGTCGTCTGGAATCCACGATCCCGCAGGATCGCCGCCAACTCGAGCTGCGTTCGGATCGGCCGCTGGGCCACGACGTCGCGGATCGCGCGCTGGCGATGCTCCTTCATGCGCTCCATCGGTGGCGAGGCCGCCGTCCCCTACCGCAACCAGACCACGATGACGATCGCCGCAAGCACGAGGCGATACACCACGAAGATCGTCAGGGAGCGCGTTCGCAGGTACCGGAGCATGAAGCTGATGGCCAGCATCCCGGCTCCGAAGGCGGCCAGCATCCCGACGATCAGCGGACCGTAGCTGATCGTGACGCCGGCCTCGCCCGCCATCAGCTTTCGCGCTTCGAAGATGGCCGCCCCGAGGGTGATCGGCGTCGCCATCAGGAATGAGAACCGAGCCGCGGCGGCGCGGTCCAGACCGGCGATCCGGGCGGCCGAGATACTGACTCCCGACCGGCTGATCCCTGGAACGAGGGCGAGTGCCTGGGCTGCGCCGATGGCGATCGAAACCGGGAACGTCACGTCTTCGACGCCTTTGTCCCGTCCGCCCCAGCCGTCGGCGAGCCACAGGATCGCCGCGCCGACCACCAGGGTCACGGCCACCAGGCCGGCGTCACGGAACGCCGTCTCGATCAGGTCGTTCAGCAGGTAGCCAGCGATCGCCGCCGGGATGGTGGCCGCCACCAGCAACCAGGCGAGCCGCCGGTCCGGATCGCCCAGCGATCGATCGCGGATCGCCGCGAACCCGGCCGGGACGAGCCGGATCCAGTCCGCCCGGAAGTACACGAGCAGAGCCGCGAGCGTCCCCACGTGGAGCATCACGCTGAACGCCAGCGAGTCGATGAACGGATCCGTCCAGCCGAACAGGAACGGGATGACGATGAGGTGACCGGACGAGGAGATCGGCAGGAACTCGGTGAGTCCCTGGGCGATCCCCATGATCAGTGCCTGGAAGATCGGGTCCATCGGATCGTGTGAGTGGACGCGCCGGCGCCCGCTCCGACCTCCTTACCGGATGAAGAGCGGAGCCAGGACGAGTGAGATCGTGGCCAGCAACTTGACGAGGACGTGGAGTGACGGGCCGGCCGTGTCCTTGAACGGGTCACCGACGGTATCGCCGACGACGGCGGCGGCGTGGGCCTCGGATCCCTTGCCCAGGATGTTTCCGTCGTCGTCCTTGAGGTTGCCCGATTCGATGTATTTCTTGGCGTTGTCCCAGGCGCCGCCGCCGTTGTTGAGGACCGTCGCGAGGAGGACGCCGGCGATGGTCCCGACCATCAGCATGCCGGCGACCGCCTCGAACCCGAGGACGACGCCGATCGCGATCGGCGTGGCGACCGCCACGACACCCGGCAGGATCATCTGGCGGAGCGCGGCAGCGGTCGTGATATCCACCACCCTGGCGTAGTCGGGGCGCTGGGTGTAGTCCATGATCCCGGGCATCTCCCGGAACTGTCGACGGACCTCGACGATGATGGACTGGGCCGTGTTGCCGACCGCACGGATCGCCAGCGAGCTGAAGAAGTACACGAGGGTGGCCGCGAGCAGCGCCGCGATGAACACGTTCACATTGGCCAGGTTGACCGAGTTGAGAAGTTCAGCCCCGGGGACACCGGCTTCGATCCGGCGACCCTGGATGAGGTTGATCTTGTCGATGTACGCGCTGAACAGCAGGAAGGCCGCGAGGGAGGCGGACGCGATCGCGTAGCCCTTGGTGAGTGCCTTGGTCGTGTTGCCGACCGCATCGAGGCGATCGGTGATCTCACGGGCACCTTCCTCGATCCGACTGAATTCGGCGATGCCGCCGGCGTTGTCCGTGATCGGGCCGAAGGTATCCATGGCGAGGATGTAGGCCGTCGTCATGAGCATGCCCATGGTGGCGACTGCCGTCCCGAAGATGCCGCCGACGTTGACACCGGTCGATGACTCGAGGTTTGCCTGTTCACCCAGCCAATGACTCACGAACAGGGCGATCCCGATCGTGATCGCCGTCACGGCCGTGGTCTCGAAGCCGATCGCGGTGCCCGAGATGATGTTCGTGGCGGGACCGGTCTTGGAGGCCTCCGCGATCTCGCGCACGGGGCGGTACGAGCCAGCCGTGTAGTACTGGGTGATGTACACGAACGCGACGCTGGTCGCGAGGCCGACCAGGCCCGCGGCAAAGAAGTAGACCCAGGTCGGGAACCCGCCGTTCCCGGTCCCGCCATTCGTATCCATCATGATCACGGTCGTGATCAACAGACCCAGGACGGACAGCAGGGTGGTGACCCAGTACCCGCGGTTGAGCATGTTCATCGGGTTCTCGTCTTCCTTGCCGCGGACGAAGAAGATGGCCACGATGGTGGCCAGCAGCCCGAAGGCACGGACGACGAGCGGGAAGAAGATCCAGGCCTGAGGGTTCGGCCAGCCGGCCGCAGTCGCGATCGCGTAGACGCCGACCCCCAGGATCATGGCGCCGATGTTCTCCGCGGCCGTCGACTCGAACAGGTCGGCACCACGACCAGCGCAGTCACCGACATTGTCACCGACGAGGTCGGCGATGACGCCCGCATTGCGTGGATCGTCCTCCGGGATGCCCTTCTCGACCTTGCCGACGAGGTCGGATCCGACGTCCGCCGCCTTGGTGTAGATCCCGCCGCCGAGCTGGGCGAACAGGGCGACGAACGAGGCGCCGAACCCGAACCCGACGATGAGGAACGGCGCTTCGGCGACGGTGACCTCCCCGATGAAGGTCGAGTAGAAGGTGAAGATGCCCCACACGCCGAGGAGCGACAGGGCCACGACGAGGAAGCCCGACACGGCCCCGCCACGCATGGCGACCTGGACCGCCTCCACGAGACTGCGACGTGCCGCCGAGGCGGTGCGAACGTTGGCCTTGACACTGATGAGCATGCCGATGATCCCCGATGCCATCGAACAAGCGGCGCCCACGAGGAAGGCGAACCCGGTCATGACACCGATCGGCAGGCCGGCGAGCTTCGGCACATCCGCGACCTCGGCCGACTCGACGATGGCGATGACGATGCCGATGACCACCGCCCCGACGACGGCCAGGATCCCGATCGTCGTGTACTGGCGCCGGATGAAGGCCACAGCGCCCTCGTAGATGGTCCCGGCAACGTCCTGCATCGCCTGGGTCCCCGTGTCGCGGGCCAGCACATCGCGGGCCAGATAGAGCGCGAACAGGATGGCGATGATGCCCGCCGGCAGGATGATCAGTTGCAGCTGACTGGCGTCCATCAGGACAGGGGGTCCTCCATCTGGGGCTGGTGACCGGATCCGGGCTCGCGGCGTGCGCCGCCCCGGCGCGAACGACTGGGGAGTACCTGCCGGGATCTCCAGGTGTCGATGGCGGCGAGACCCTGCAAGTCGGCGGCGAGTGTAGCAAGGCGCGAGAAGGCGGGTCAAACTCGTTTGCGCAGCGGCGCCGGCGAACATCCGGCCCGACCCGCGGCGGTCCGTCAGGTCAGCCCCTATACTGCCCGCTTGTGACCCGACGACCCATCTTCGGGTGTCTCTTCGAGATCGTCGAGACGCTCGTCCTCACGCTCATCATCTTCTTCGTCATCCAGACGTTCATCGCGCAGCCGTACAAGGTCCAGCAGCAGTCGATGGAGCACACGCTGGAGCCCGATCAGTACGTTCTGGTGGACAAGCTGACACCCCGATTCGACAGCTACGATCGGGGCGATATCGTGGTGTTCAAGCCGCCTGCGGACTGGGTGCAGCAGGATGACACCCCGTTCATCAAGCGCGTCATCGGACTCGGCGGAGACACTGTGTCGATCCACGACGGGAATGTCTACATCAACGGTACCCAGATCGACGAGCCGTATCTGTACTCGGTCGCACCGAACGTGCCACCCCAACCGACGACGGTCCCGGACGACCAGAGCACGTGGGTCATCCCTGCCGGCGAACTCTTCCTCATGGGCGACCATCGCGCCAATTCGGCGGATTCACGCACGTTCGGTCCAGTCCCCGTCGAGCAGGTCATCGGCCGCGCATGGCTGCGCTACTGGCCCCTCGACGGCTTCGGGATCCTCCAGACGCCGACCTACCCGGAACTGACGCCAGCGACGCCATGAGTCCGACGCCGTGAACCCGGCCCTGGCGGGGGTCGCGCTCGCGGTCGTCGCCGGAGCCGTGGTGACGGCCTCCGCCAGGAACGCACGGACCGCGATCTTCGGGCTGGTCATCGTCATGGTCCTGTCGCCGGCGATCGCCGCCCCGATCCCGGAAGCCCTCGGATTGGCTGCCCGGATCGTCGGTGCTGTCCTGGCCGCGTATCTCCTGTGGATCGCGTCTCGTGGCGATCGCGTGGAGACGGGTGGGTCGCAGATCGGCTGGCCCACTGAAGTCTTCCTCGCCGTGGCGGCAGCCGCCGCGGGCTACGGAAGCCACGGCCTTGGCGTATCCGTCGACGGCCCCGTATCGGCCACCGCTGCAGGCTTCGCCGTGGCCGGCCTGGCCGTCCTGCCGGTGGTGACCGGGCGGGACACCTTGCGCGTGGGCCTTGGTCTGTGCCTGCTGCTTGCCGGTTCGCTGCTCATCCTGACCGGACTGAGTGGGACGCCCGGGTCATTCGACCAGGTGCTGATCGGCGGCCTCGTGGCGACATTGGGCGGCGCGGTGGCGCTCCTCCTCGCCGCCGCCAGGTCCGACGAGGTCGTCCGCCCCGCGGGTCCACGATGAGCCTGATCGTGTTCACGGCCGTGGCGATGATCGGAGCCGGGCTGGTGCTCGCCCTGCGAGCTCGGACTCGGGCGGCCACGGTCATCGGGCTGGTGGGCCTGTGTGCGACCAGCGCGGCGGCCGTGGCCATCGTTCCCGGACAGATGGTCGACCTTGCCGGCACCGGGCTCGCCACGACGAACTACCTGCGACATCTCCTGGTCCTGGGTTCGGTCGTCGGTCTCGGCCTGGGGATCCTCGGGCTGGCCGCGGGGACTCGGCGCGATGCCCTCGCGATGACGATGTTGGTCCTTGCCGCCGGCGGCCTGACGCTTGGCCTCCGCGACCCACAAGCCGCCGTGATCGTCGCGACCACCGGCGGACTGTTCGGAATCCTGGTCACGCTGTCACCGGGCGGGGGCGCGCCGAGCGCCGACGTCGGCATCCGCGAGGCGCGGGTCGTGGTCATCGCGGGCGTACTGGCGATCTTCGCGACGGCGTGGTTCGGCCGAAACCTCGATGGCGAGACCGCGCAGCCCGTGGTGCTCGGTTCCGCCTATCTCGCGTTCACCCTGGCTGTCGCGCTGCGGTTCGGGACCATCCCGTTCCACCTGTGGGCCGCTCGCCTGGCGGACGCCGTCCCCGAGACGGCCCTGCCCTTCGTGACGGCCATCGCGCCCGCCACGCTCGCGGTCGTGGCCCTTGCCTGGACCGAGGCCATGATCTCGCCGACGCTCGTCGACCTTGGTCCGGCCAAGGCGATCATCGAGACGATCGCGATCGCCACGATCGTCCTGGCTGCCGTGGCGGCCTTCGCACAGGACGACATCGAGCACGTCCTCGGGTATTCGATCATGGGTGATGCCGGCGTCGTGATCCTCGCCCTGGGATCACTCGACCCCGCGGTCTGGACCCCGGCGAGGACGTGGATCCTCGTCTTCGTGGCATCTCGCAGTGCGTTCGCGGCCTGGGTCGCCGGCATCCGCGCCGGATTCTGGACCGGAAGCGTGGCTGACCTGCGGGGTTGGGCCCGGCGCTCGCCGCTGCTCGGTGTCGCGCTCGTCGCCGTCGTGTTCGCGAGCGTCGGTCTCCCCGGAACGGTGGCCTTCGAGGCCAGATCGACGATCGTCGATCTGGCCGTGGACGGGCCGCTCACCGTCCTGGTCCTGCTCGGTACGCTGGCGCCGATCGCCTACTACGGACGCCTGCTGGTGGTCGGTTTCGAGGCTCCGGATCGGGTACCTCCCGGTGTCGACCCATGGCGACCACGTCTCACGCCGATCGACCGGGCCGACATCCTGGGGTGGTTGCGGCTGACCGGACGTGCCAATCGAACGTTCGGGGCAGCCACCGTCGCCGTCTTGTTGGCCGGCCTCGCGGTCGCCACGTCACTCGGGACCTTCGGGGGACCGGCCGATGCAGCCGGACGACCGCCGGCCCTCGAGCGGTCACTGCCAGAGGCCCCACCGCGGTAGCCGCGCCAGCGCCGTCAGCGGCTGCCGCCCTGGCCACGACGATCCGCGCTACTCGCCCGGAGCGAGTACCCATCGATCGATGTCGCGCTCGTAGTCGAGCAATTCACTGGATTGGAACCAGAGCGCGAGCTCGGTCCCGGCCGCCTCCGGGCTATCGGATGCGTGGACGATGTTCTGCGCGGTCTCGAGCGCGAGGTCGCCCCGAATGGTTCCGGGCGCCGCTTCATGGGGCCGGGTCGCACCGTTGATCGCCCGGACGACGGCGATCGCGTTGGGGCCGTCCAGGGCGAGAGCGACGAGGGGTGCCGAGGTGATGAACTCGACCAATCCGGCAAAGAACGGCTTCTCGCGGTGCGCCGCATAGTGGCGCTCGGCGAGGCCGCGATCGACCTGGACGAGTTTGAGCCCGACGATCTTGAGCCCGCGCGACTCGTAGCGGGCGAGGATGCGGCCGACCAGCTGGCGCTGGACGCCGTCGGGCTTGACGAGGACGAGGGTCCGTTCTGTGCCTGGCATGACTTCCTTGGGGTACGGTCGGACGTGGACGGGCCGGATTGTATCGGATAGCGCCCGCCGGCTACGGATCCTCCGCGAGCTCGTCCTCGGCCGTCGGTCCCGGTTCCGCATCGACGGCCGTATCGGGCTCGTCCTCGACCATCGGTCCCGTCTCCATGTCCATGACCGATCCCAACTCGATACGCTCCGTGGCGTCGGCTGCCGCTTCGTCCGCCTCGGTGACACCGGCGGGGCTGTGGTCCACCGCCCCGCCCACCGGGCCTGCTGTGCTGACCGCGGTCGCGCCCGAGATGTTCGACTTGACGCGAACCCGCGACCGGCGTTCCGGGAGCCCCCCGCGCGCCGCGAGCGCATACGCCTGCCGGGCTTCGCTCTCGTGGCCGGCGAGCCGGTATGCGTCTCCACGAACGAGCGTCAGGCCCCTGGCGCGCGCTCCGTCCGTGACCTCAAGGACGGCCGGGGCGAGGGCCGGGGCGAGGCGCAGCGCAAGACCGAGTTGGAATGCCGCCTCGTCGAATGCGCCCTCCATCAGCGCGATCCGCCCGATGTCGAAGGCATCGGCCGGATCCGGCAAGGTCGGCAGAGCCGGATCTTCGCTCTCGTTGCCCGCCCACAGACCGAGCGTCATCGGGTGTTCCGACCGGTCATCGAGGGCCGCCGATGCTTGCCCCTCGCCGTCGGGCAACGGCTCGGTCACGATGATCCCGACCCCGGGAGCACGATCGAACAGTGTCGGCGCGGTCGGCAGCGGTTCGTGGGCGTCGGGCGGCCAGATCGCCGAGCGCGGCATCCCGGCGAAGATCCGATCGATCGTGGCGGGTGCGGTGTCGACCGCTCGTGCCGCCACGCGCCGCGCCTCGCTCGGGCGACCGAGATCGACGGCGGCTTCCGCGGCGACGACCAGCGCGACCGGATCGTCGATCCCCGCTTCAAGGGCGGCGTCGGCCGCCCGGCCCGCGCCGACCAGCTCGCCGGTCCTCCAGCGCACCTCGGCCAGGTCGGCGAGCCCCATCGGATCGATCGCATCGATGTCTGACAGGCCTTCGAGCTCTGAGCGCGCGAGGGTCAGGAGACCAGATCGAAGGTGCATCCGGGCGAGAACGAGCTCGACGGCCCTGTCCGACGGGTCAGGCGGGACGGCGGGGCCGAGGTCCGTGTCCGAGGTCATGACGGGAGTCTGAGCCTTCGCTCCAGGCCACGCAGATAACGTGCGGGCGCCACGACCGCCAACCGAAGCGACTCGTCGCAGAACAAGTCGGTGGCGAGTCGCTGGATCGTGGTCGCCTCGACAGCATCGACCGCCTCGAGCGCCTCATCGAGGGTCAGGACCCGATCGTGGAGCGCCTCCTGCCCGCCGATCCAGGACGCCACGTGCCGGCTGTCGTCCATCCGGAGCTCCAGGCCGCCGGCCAGGTACCGCTTTGCCTTGGCCAGTTCATCCGCCGGGACGAGCTCGTCGCGCAATCGAGCAAGCTCCACCAGGATGGCGTCGAGCGCGGCCGGGAGTCCGGCCGGATCGATCCCGGCCGAGACCTCGAGGGCGCCGGCATCGGCGTAGTCGACCAACCCGGAGGAGACGTCATAGGCGAGTCCGAGCTCCTCCCGGACCGACAGGAACAGACGGCTGCTCATGCCGTCGCCGAGGACGGCATTGAGGACCGCCAGGGTCCAGCTGTCCGGATGATCGCGACGGAGGGCGGGCACCCCGAGGCAGATCTGGGCTTGGCTGGTCGCACGTTTCCCGATCCGGACTCGCTCACCGGCCGGCAGGACAGGCGCCGGCGCGACCCCGGGGATCGGTCCCTCGCCGGTCCCGAACGTCGTCGCCGCCCGGCTGGTCGCCTCGTCGTGGGACAGATCGCCGGCGACCGCGACAACGATATTGCTCGGCCGGTACGTCGTCCGCCAGAAGTCGCGGACGGCCGCCGCCGGCAGTGCCCGGATGCCGGACTCGTCGCCGCAGATCTCGCGGCCGAGCGGCCCGTCGCCGAACATCGCCGTCTGGAACAGGATCTGGCAATACTCCGATGGATCGTCGAGGTACGAGCGGATCTCCTCGATGATCACCGTCCGTTCACTGTCGATGTCGGCGGACGTCAGACGGGGTCGGACGATGAGCTCGCCGACGACATCCATCGCGCGGTCGAGCTCGCGGCGCGGGACCCGGACCCAATAGACGGTGGTTTCACGGTCGGTCGCCGCGTTGAACGAGCCTCCGACACCTTCGATCGCTTCGCTGATGGACCGCGTCGACGGGAAGGCGGCGGTGCCCTTGAAGGTGATGTGCTCCATGAAGTGGGCCACGCCGATCTGGCCGGGGCGCTCGAGTCGTGACCCGGCGAGCACGTAGGCGGCGATCGAGACGGATCGGGCGGCGGGTAATCGGGCGCTGATCACGCGGGGGCCGGCAGGCAACGCGGTCCGTTCGAACATCGCAGGCGATGGTACCGGATTGGAAGCGCGGTCCCGGGTGAGCGGCCGGACCGATCGTCACCCGACCTGACCGTTCCGCTACTCGTCCTCGTGGGCTTCGAGGCCGAGCAACTCCATCTGGACGAACTCACTGGTATCGAAGGTGAGCTGCCGCGGGGCGAACGGCGAGCCTTCGGCCTCGCCGGGACCGATCGGGGCGAACTCCATGACGATCCGCTCGTCACCCTGGACGAGGGCGTAGACCAGGAGTTGGTCGGGTCGGGTCTCGAACTCGAGGTGTTCGAACGAATCGATGTTCAGGGTGATCGCCAGCGGGGTGAAGTAGGTCGAGGTGTCATCCGCGTCGACGACGATGCGCTCGACCCAGCCGGTCCCGTGCGACACGACCTCGCGACCGCGCAGGTAACGGTACGTGACGGTCTGTTTGAGCAGGGGCCGGAGCAGGTGGAGCATGTCCGTCCGACTGGTCACGACGCCGGCGTTGACGAAGAACTTGGCGTGCGGCGGGCTGGACACCCGGCGTCTCCTCGGTGGGCGGAAGGGGGACGACGGGTGCGATGGTACCGCACCGCTGTGCGGTCGTGTCGCCCGCGTATCATCCGTCGCATGCTGCTAGCACTCGACATCGGGAACACCAACGTCACCATCGGCGTCCTGCGCGCCGGTGCCCTGGTGGCGACTCGTCGAGCCGCCACCGACCGTACGGCGACAAGCGACGAGATCGAGCTCCTCCTCGACGGGCTCCTCCGGCTCGATGGGTTGGCCACCGCTGACATCGACGCGATCGCCCTGGCCTCGGTCGTACCGGCGTTGACGGCTGCCATCGAGTCCATCGCCAGCCGGCGCGACCTCCAGCTCCTCGTCGCCGGTGTGGGGTCCGTGCCCCTCGCCGTTCGGGTCGACCGGCCGGGCGAAGTCGGTGCCGATCGCCTGGTCAATGCCCTCGCCGCGGCCCGACTGTACGGCACACCCTCCGTCGTGGTCGACCTTGGGACCGCGACGACCTTCGACTGCGTGGCAGCCGATGGCGCCTATGTCGGTGGTGCGATCGCGCCTGGCCTGGCGCTCGGCCTCGAGGCGCTGGCCGCCAGGACGGCGAAACTGCCGCGGATCGAGCTGCGTGCGCCGGACCGGGCGATCGGTCGGGATACGATCACCGCGATGCAATCCGGCATCGTCCTCGGCCACGTTGCCCTGGTGACCGGATTGCTCGGCAGGCTGCGCGCCGAACTCGCGGAAACGAACGGCGTGCGCGAGGACGAGGTCCAGGCGATCCTGACCGGTGGACGTGCGGCGGCACCGTGGGCGGCGAGCCTCGAGGGCATCGATGCGGTCGACCCGGACCTGACCCTCAAGGGCCTCGCGATCCTGCATGCCGAGGTCGGCGGCGGCGAACCGCTGGAACTGGGTCTGCGATGACCGGCGGGGCCGGTCCCGGCGGCGCAGGACGCCTTGAGGGACGGCTGATCGGGCTCGGCGTGACTGGTTCGATCGCCGCCTACAAGGCTCTCGAACTGCTCCGTCTGCTCCAGGCCGAAGGCGCGGCGGTCGCGGTCCTCGAGACCCCGGCGGCGACCCGGTTCGTCGGCCCCCTGTCATTCGCCGCCCTGTCGAGCCACCCGATCGAGACGGACGTGCTCGACCTCCTGCCCGACGGCCGGATCGGCCACATCGTGATCGGCGACAGCGCCGACGCGATCGTCGTCGCCCCGGCCACCGCCCATTGGTTGGCGGCGATGGCCACCGGCCTGTCCGGCGATGTCGTCACGGCGGCCTGCCTGGCGACCGCGGCTCCGGTCATCGTCGCCCCAGCGATGGATGGCGACATGTGGACGCACCCCGCGACGACCGCGAATGTCGCCCGCCTGCGCACCTTCGGCTATACGGTGGTCGACCCCGATGTGGGAGCGCTGGCGTCCGGGCAGTCGGGTGTGGGACGACTCGCGGACCTTCCGTCCATCGTCGATGCCGTCGCCGCCGCGGTCGAGGGCCGGCCCGTCCGGGCGATCGATCCGGCCTCCCGGCCGCCCATCGTCTCGCCAAGTCGAGACGCGGACCTGGCCGGCCGCCATGTCGTGGTCACGGCGGGTGGCACGCGCGAGGCGATCGATCCGGTCCGGTTCATCGGCAATCGCTCGACGGGGAAGATGGGCGTAGCCATCGCCCAGGCCGCCTCCGATCGTGGAGCGCGGGTGACCCTCATCGCCGCCGATATGAGCGTCCCACCGCCCGGCGATGCGACCGTGATCCGGGTCGAGTCCACTGCCGACCTTCGAGCCGCGCTGCTGAGGGTCACGCATCGTCCCGACGGATCGCCCGGGTTCGACGCCCTCGTCATGGCCGCGGCCGTGTCGGATTTCCGGCCGGTCGCTCCAGCCGATGCGAAGCTGGCGCGGGTCTCGACCCTGTCGCTCGAACTGGAGGCGACACCTGACCTGCTCGCCGAGATCGCCCGGATCGCCCGCGGACTCGACAGCGACGGCCGCCCGACCCGTCAGCCTCTTGCCCCTCGTCCGATCCTGGTCGGCTTTGCCGCGGAGACGGGTTCTCTCGACCGAGCGGCCGACAAGCTCAGCCGCAAGCGGGTCGATCTCCTGGTCGCCAATGACGTCGCCGAGGCGGGTTCCGGCTTCGGCTCGGATACGAACCGGGTCACCATCCTGGCTGCCGACGGATCCCGGGAGGACTTGCCGCTCCAGTCGAAGCGGGCCGTCGCAGACGAGCTACTCGACCGCATCGCGGTGGCGCTGGACGCGCGGGAGCGCGCCGCGCAGACTGGTGCCCTGACCGACCCCGCAGGGGAGACAGCATGAGCGCCACCGCCGAGACCATCCGTCGCCAGACCGTCGCCGATATCGCCAGGATGTACGCCGACGGCCAGCGCATCCCGATGCTGACCGCCTACGACTACCCGACGGCCCAGATCCTCGACGAGGCCGGCATCCCGATGCTGCTCGTGGGCGATTCGCTCGGGCAAGTCGTCCTCGGCTACGAGACGACGGTCCGGGTGACGATGGCCGAGATGCTCCATCACACGAAGGCCGTGGTTCGCGGCAGCGCCAGGGCCCTGATCGTCGCGGACATGCCGTTCCTGTCGTATGCGACGCCGGACGAGGCCCTCGAGAACGCCGGACACTTCCTGCGCGAGGCTGGCGCTCAGGCCGTCAAGGTCGAAGGCGGCGTGCGCAGCGCTCGGATCATCGAGGCGCTCGTCCGCGCCGGGATCCCGGTCATGGGCCACATCGGCCTCACCCCCCAGTCGATCAATGCCGCGGGCAAGGTCAAGGTCCAGGGCAAGACCCGCGATCAGGCCCGGTCGCTGATCGCGGACGCACGTGCCGTCCAGGAAGCCGGGGCGTTCTCGATGGTCCTCGAACTCGTCCCGGAGCAGCTGGCGGCAGCGATCACGGAACGCCTCAGCGTGCCGACCATCGGGATCGGAGCCGGCGCCGGCTGCAGCGGCCAGGTCCAGATCATCACCGACCTCGTCGGGCTCGGCGACTTCATCCCGAAGCACGCCCGACCCTATCTGCGGCTGCGCGAACAGATGCGTGACGCCGCCGGCGCCTACGCCGCGGACGTCGGGGCGGGGACCTTCCCAGGACCCGAACAGACGGTACGGATGGACGACGCGATCCTCGACGAGGTCCTCGGACGCGGTTCGTCCGACCGCTCGAGCGACTCGATCCCGATCGGCGGGATCCCCCTGGACCGGGACCTGTGACCGTCGCACCGCTCGCCGCTTGACCCGACTGGCACGAACCCGGGCCGAGCTGCGCGAGGCCCTTGCCGGGGCAGCTCGGCCGATCGGCCTGGTCCCCACGATGGGGTGGCTCCACGACGGCCACCGGGCGCTGATGCACCAGGCCCGGGCGAGTGACGCCACGACGGTCGTGACGATCTTCGTCAACCCGCGCCAGTTCAATGTCGCCGAGGACTACACCCAGTACCCGCGCAATGAGGCCGGCGACATCGCGATCTGTGACGAGGAGGGGATCGACGTCGTCTTCGCCCCGGATCCGCTGGAGATCTATCCGCCCGGGTTCGACACCGTGATCTCGGTCGGTGCCGTCGCCGGACCGCTGGAGGGAGCTGCCCGGCCCGGTCATTTCGATGGCGTCGCGACGGTCGTTGCGATCCTGTTCGACCTCGTTGGCGCAGACCGAGCGTACTTCGGGCAGAAGGATGCCCAGCAGGTCATGGTCATCCGGCAGATGGCGCGGGATCTGGCCATCCCGACCGAGGTGATCGCCTGTCCGACCGTCCGTGAGCCTGACGGCCTGGCCCTGTCGTCCCGGAACGTCCACCTGTCGCCGGCCGAGCGCGCCGCCGCCCCGGTCCTGCGCCGCGCGCTGTTGGCCGCGCGACAGCGGTGGGAGGCCGGCGAGCGCTCCGGGGAGGCCCTGCGCGAAGCGATGCGGACGGTCCTGGAGGCAGAGCCGTTGGCGGTCGCCGACTACGTCTCGGTGGCGGATGCCCGCACGCTCGCAGAGTTGGAGCGGGTCGACGGGCCTGCCTTGCTGTCGATGGCGGTCAGCTTCGGGTCGACCCGCCTCATCGACAACGACGTCCTCGACTGAGCATCGTCACGACCGCATTTCGGCGGCGCCCGGTGCCTGCGGTCCGTGGTGCTTGCGGTCGGCCGGTGCCTGCGGTCCGTGGTGCTTGCGGTCGGCCGGTGCCTGCGGTCCGTGGTGCTTGCGGTCCGCCGGTGCTTGCCACCCGCGGTGCCTGGGTTTACGGCGCTTGCCACATACGACCCACCATCGTCTTCGGCGACACGAGCCGCGTTTGAGGACTCGATCTGCGAACTCGCCAGCGTGGATGCGCGCGCAAACCCCACGACGAGCCGACCGCCGAGGGCCTCACGCGTCGCCGATGACGACCGAGGTTCGTATCTGGCACGGATGCGAAGGCCGCCTCGCCGATGACGACCGAGGTTCGTATCTGGCACGGATGCGAAGGCCGCCTCGCCGATGACGACCGAGAATTCGTATCTGGCACGGATGCGATGGCCGCGTCCGCGACTAGCCCGCTGCTCCTGCGACCACCGCTGCCCCTGCGACTAGCCCGCTGCTGGCACCCGCGACCGCCGGCCGCCCGCGTCGCGCTCAGTCGAACCGTGCCTCCTCGGCAGCCTCGAGGACGCGGTCGATGAAGAGGTATTCCCAGAGGAGCGCCTTGATCTCGGCGATCTTGCCGGCGTCCGCGGGGTGGGTCTTGACCAGCAGGTCGTGGAGCTCCGAGGCGACCTGATAGGTGTCCTCGTCCACGCGCATCGCGAACAGGTCGGCCGCCCTGATCTCGGCCAGCATCCCGTCCTCGAGCACGTAGCCGCCCGAGAGCAGCAGACCGATCGCTCCGGTCCCACCGTCGGATCCATCCCGCCGGGCGTCGACGATCGCGGCGATCACATCGGAACGATCGCCCGGCACCACAACGAGGCTGCGCGGGCCGATCCGACGGAGCATGTGCTCGGGTTCCATCGCCCCGATGGCGATCCCACCGATGACCTGGTCGAGATTCGGACCCGCGTGGATGGTCTCCCCATGCAGGCCCGCGACGACCATCGCGAGGGTCGGGTTGGACAGGATCGGCCGATACGGCAGGACCCCGAGGAGCGGGATGCCGTGACGTTCGAGTCCCCGTTCGAGGGTCCGCGCCAGTCCGGGTTTGGCGTCCAGGTCGACCTTGTTGACGATGGCGCCGGCGACCTTGACGCCATGCCGTTCGAACAGGGAGGCATTGAGGACGATCTCGTCGATCGGACGCCCGACCCCGCCCTCCGACACGATGATGGCGGGGGCTCCCAACATCGCCGCCACGGTCGCATTCGACAGCCCGATGACCGCACCGACGCCGGCGTGCCCGGTCCCCTCGATGAGCAGGATGTCACGGTCGGCGAAGCCGGCATGGGCGGTGCGGATCCGGGCCGGCAGATCGGCGACGACTTCGCCATCGATGTACGACTGGGTGAACCCACGAGGGATGTGGACCGGGCTCATCTGACTGAGGGGTTCGTGCAAGCCGAAGACCTGCTTCACCAGGACGGCGTCTTCATCTGCCGGCGCCCCGTCTTCGATCACCGTCCGCTGGCCGACCGGCTTCAGGAAACCCGCCGAGAGGCCGCGCCGGTGGAAGCCGTCGAGCACGCCCAGACTGACCGTGGTCTTACCCCGGTTCTGCCCGGTCGCGGCCAGATAGACATGGCGCATGGCCGTCGCCGATCAGGTGCGAGTTGCGGTCTTGCGCTCGATGAGCTGGATCGCGTCGCGCAGTCGGGCGAGCGTCTCGGCCTCGACAGTGTCCGGCTCGAGGTACGGGCCGAGCCGTTCCATGATGTCCGCGACGAGGGCCAGGAAGACGCTGGCGTCGGCAACGAAGAACTGCGGCTCGTTGTTGTATCGGACGAGGGTCAGCCGGCCTTGCAGGACGCGCCGGTCGTCGACGTGGGCGACCTGGGTCGCGAAGTTGTGACCCTGGATGCCGTCCGGGTTGTTGAGGAAGTTCAGGGCGTTGTCGATCGCAAGCCCGAACCGCGCTCGCCAGGCGACCAATCGCTCGTGGATCTCGGACGGGACTCGCACTTCGGCGACCTCGTCGAACACCTCCGGCGCGACGGTCAGCAGGCCGACCAGGGTCGTGCCGGCGCGAGGACCCAGCATCACCTGGAGACTCCGCTCGAGGGTGAAGACCTCCGAGTCGAAGCGCGGGCTGGTGATGACGTCGGTCAGGAGATCCTCCACATTGTCCAGGACGCCCGGCTCCGCCACGGCGTTGGAAAGGTGGAGGATCTCCTCCTTGAACAGGAACTTCTCTTCGTGATCGAGCATGGGCGGAATGCTAGCACCAGGGCGCGGCGCTGCAGGCCGCGCCCCGTCGCCGGCGACCCCTACGGGTAGAGGCCGCGCATCTCCATCGCATCTGCGACTCGTTTGACCGCCACGAGATAGGCGGCCGTGCGCATGTTCACCTTCTCGCGCTTGGCCATGTCCAGGGTCTCGTCGAACGCCTTGACCATGATCTCCTTGAGCTTGGCGTTGACGACCTCCTCGCTCCAGTGATCACGGTTGAGGTCCTGGACCCACTCGAAGTAGCTGACTGTCACGCCACCGGCGTTGCACAGGATGTCCGGGACGAGGAAGACGCCGTTGCGGAACAGGATCTCGTCGGCGTCCGGGGTGGTCGGGCCGTTGGCCGCTTCGGCGACCAATCGTGCCTTCACGTTGCCGGCGTTCCGTGACGTGATCTGGTTCTCGAGGGCGGCGGGGATGAGGATCTCGCAGTCGATCTCAAGCACTTCCGCGTTCGTGATATCGGTCGCACCCGGGAACCCCTGGACGGTCCCATGTTCCTGCTTCCAGGCCACGACCTTGGCGATATCGAGTCCGGACGGATCGTGGATCCCGCCGGTCGAGTCCGATACGGCCACGACGGTGGCACCCTCTTCGCCGATCAAACGGGCGGCGATCGAGCCGGCATTGCCGAAGCCCTGGACCGCGGCTCGCGCCGTCGTGAGATCCAGGCCAAGGTGACGGGCCGCTTCGACGACGGTGTAAACGCAACCGCGGGCGGTCGCCTCATTCCGTCCTTCCGACCCGCCCAGGCTGATCGGCTTGCCGGTCACCACACCGGGAACGGTGTAGCCGGCATGCATGGAATAGGTATCCATCATCCAGGCCATGATCTGGGCGTTGGTGTTGACGTCCGGCGCCGGGATGTCCTTCTCCGGGCCGATCAGGATCTCGATCTCGGTGAAGTACCGGCGGGTCAGGCCTTCGAGTTCCTTCTGGCTGAGCTTCTTGGGGTCGACGATGACGCCGCCCTTGCCGCCCCCGTAGGGGATCCCGACGACCGCGCACTTCCAGGTCATCCACATCGCCAGGGCCTTGACTTCGTCCCGAGAGACATTCTGGTGGTAGCGGATGCCGCCCTTGGCAGGCCCTCGGCCCAGATTGTGCTGGACTCGATAGCCAGTGAAGACCTGGACGGATCCGTCATCCATGTGGACGGGGAAATGGACGGTGAACTCGCGTCGCGGCTCGCGCAGGACGAGGCGCATGCCTTCGTCCAGGCCAAGCCGTTCGGCGGCTAGATCGAACTGTCGCTGGGCCACTTCCCAAACGTTGATCTGCGCAGCGACTTGCTCGGTGGTCATCTGATGGGTGTCCTCACGTGTCGGGCGATCACCTGCATCGCCATCGGTCTGGGTCGTCTCCCGGACGACCCCACGGGGCGCACGGCCATCCCGCAGTATAGCCCCCGATCGGCAACCTGCCCGCAACCCAGCGGCAACCCTAGGCGCGGTACAGGATCGCCGCTCCCACGCATCCGGGACCGAGGTGCGGCCCCACCGATGCACCGACCAGATCGATCGTCACGTCAGCCGGGTCGAGGCTTCCGGAAGCCCGCCTGATGACATCGTCCCGGAAGGACTCCACGTCCGGGCTCATCGTATGCAGGATCGCGAGCCGCTCGATCGGACGCTCGCAGATCAGCTCGAGCATCCTCTCGCGCGCCTTCGATCTGGTCCGGACCTTGTCGATCGTGGCGACGACCCCGTCCTGGACGCGGATGATCGGTTTGACCGACAAGAGCGTGCCGAGCGCGGCCTGGGCGCCGCTGATCCGCCCGCCCTTCTTCAGGTACTCGAGCGTCTCGAGGGTGAGGTAGATGACGATGTCCGTCGCCCGCTCCTCGAGCGTCTCGGCGATGTCGGCCGGCGCCCGGCCGTCGGCGGCCATCTGGACGGCCATCCTCGCGAGGATCCCCTCCGCCATCGATGCGCCTTGCGAGTCGACGATGTGGATCTCCCGGTCGGGCAGCATGTCCCGGGCGACCTGGGCACTCTTGATCGTTCCGGACAACGTTCCCGCCACGTGGACGGACACGACCGCGTCGGCGCCATCCCCGAAGGCGGCCTCGTAGGCGGACTTGAAATCGCCCGGCGAGCTCGCGGCGGTCGTTGGGAACGGGGCGTCTGGCGCGGTCATCCGCTCCCAGAAGGCGGCAGTCGACAAGTCGACACCCGCCCGGAAGCTCTCGCTGCCGAAGTTCACCATCAGCGGGACGATCCTGATCCCCTCTGCGGCGGCCTGGTCCGGATCCATGTCCGACGCGGAATCCGTGAAGATCGCGACACCGCTCAAGGGTTTCCTCCTCCGGTGGGCTGCCGGGACGTTGCGGGCATGATACGGGCCGGGTCCAGCACGGAGTCGAACCCGCTACGATTCGGACGATGCAACGGTCACTCCGGTTCGTGCTCCTGGGCACGTTCACGCTGCGCTTCAGCACGGGCCTGACCGGTGCGATGCTTGGCTTGTACCTCGCCGACCTGCCCGCTCATGGTGGCCCGGACATCGACGCCCGAGTCGTCGGCCTGTTCGCCGCGATGTTCTACCTGACCGAGCTGGTCCTCTCGCCGATCTTCGGCATCCTGTCGGATCGGTACGGGCACCATCGGATCATGCTCTACGGACCGGTCTTCGGGGCGATCGCGGTGATCCTGACCGGATTGACGACCAGCCTGCCGATCCTCGGTGTGACCCGCCTGTTCGAGGGGGCATCGACCGCGGCCAGCGTCCCATCGATCCTCGGTTTCATCGCCCTGGCGACCGCCGGCAACGAGGTCCTGCGCGGCAAGGCGGCGGCGCGGTTCGAGGGTGCGACGCTCGCCGGGCTGGGCGTCGGGTTCATCGTGGCGCCGAAGCTGTTCGAGGCGATCGGGCCGACCGCCTTCTTCCTCAATGCCGGTATCTACGCCGTGTCATTCCTGATCTACTGGCGTGGGGTCAAGGACCCCGCCGGCGAAGTCGCGGCGGTGGCCGGACCGCACGTCGGGTTCCGTCGCTATGCCACCCTGGTCCGGTCCGCCCACGTGCTCCTGCTGGCGCCGACCTGGATCGCGATCAACGCCAGCATCGGCCTGTGGCTCAGCCAATCCCTGTTCCAGTTCTCACGGCCACATCCGGCGTTTCCCGACCAGGTGTTGATGGGCGGCTTCGACGCGAACCAGATCACCATCGCCGCGATCGCGATCGCCATCGTGTTCGGTGCCGGGCTGCTGTATTGGGGAAACCGGTTCAAAGCCCTGCGCAGGACGACGATCATCCGGTACGGGATCTTCGGCGGCGCCGGGTTGGTCGTGGCGGCCCTCGTGGTGAACCATTCGGCCGACCTGCCGACGGCGGTCCTCATCGGGGCGGTCGTCGTGGCGGGCACCGGCCTGTTCATCCTGGCCGGGGCCACGCCGGCAGCGCTCGGCCTGCTGGCCGACCTGTCCGAGCGCTTCCCGACCGATCGAGGCGCGATCATGGGTCTCTATTCCGTGTTCCTCGCGATCGGACAGATCGCCGGCAGCCTGATCGGGGGGTTCGCGGCCGCCTGGCGCGGGATCGATGGCATGCTCGTCGCCACCGCGATCCTTCTGGCGATCGCCCTCATCCCACTGTCTCGCCTGCGGACCCAGGAACACGAACTCGATGCGGTCACCATGACGGCTCCGGACGCAGCCGCCGAGGCATGACCGACGTGCGTGGCGCCTGTGCGATACTCGCCTGGCCCCGCCGGAGGAGCCGCGCCAGAGGGTGAGTGAGCGATGACGTCCAACGTCGGCCAGAACTACCCATACACGAGCGAGACCGAGGCTGATCGCGCCGCGGCGGTCGCGGCCCTTGTCGCGGCCCGCGAACCGCTCGGCGGGACGCTCGCGTCCGAGAGCACGCCGCTTGATGACAACGATCGTTGGTGGGTCTGGAAGTGCCCGACCCAGGGTTGTCCCGGCCTGCTCCACGTCGCCGGATATGCCGCCGAGAAGCACGCGTTGTTCGTGGTCTGCGACGGGACCTGCGGCAAGACCTTCCTGCGCTGACCAGCGCGATCGATCCGGACCTCAGGGCCAGCCGGCGCCGACTGGTCACCGACGGGATCGGGATCGCCGTGTCGGCGATCGGGTTCGGGTTCGTGTACGGCCTCTCGGCACGAGAAGCCGGCTTCTCCGTCATCGAGGCGATGGCGATGAGCACGATCGTGTTCGCCGGTGCCGCCCAGTTCGCCGCGGTCGGCTACGTGGCGAGCGGTCTCGCCTGGCCCGGGATCGTCGTCCTGACGGCGCTGCTCAACGCCCGGCATCTGCTCTACTCGGCGGCCCTCGCGCCGTGGCTCCGCGACGTCCCGACGGGACGGCGCGCGGTCATGGCCCACATCCTGACCGACGAATCATTCGCCCTGTCGATCAGCCACTTTCGTCGACTCAGGCGGCCGGACGAACGAGGCTACTGGATGGCCGCCATCGGGGCCATCTTCGTGCCCTGGAATCTGGCGACACTCACCGGCGTCGTGCTCGGCGCCCAGATCCCCGAGCCGGCCCGCCTGGGGATCGACATCATCTTCCCGGCAGCGATGATCGGCCTGGCGGTCGGGCTGGTCACCGGGCGGCGCGAACTGGTGGCGGCGATCGTCGGATCCGGCATCGCGGTCGTCGTCGCCCTCGCAGTCAGTCCGCCGGTCGGGATCGTCACCGGTGGGGTCGTCGGGCCGCTGTTCGGCCTTCTCGTTCCGACCGCGGCGGCGATGGAGACCGCACCGCTCGGCACGGTGCCATCCGCCGAGCGTTACTCGGTACCGGGCACGCACGTCGAGGCCGGCGGTGATGGCGATCCCGTGGATCGTCCGGCCGACCGGTGAGCACGGACCTCGTCCCGCTGGCGATCCTGATGTTCGCGGTCACCTACCCGACCCGCGCGCTCGGCCTTCTCGCACCCGGCCTCGACCGCCTGCCGAAGATCGCGTTCGACTACCTCCAGCTGGTGGGTCCGGCCGTCCTGTCGGCGCTGGCCGCGGTCAGCGTGATGGTGGTCGTCGGTGACGACGCTGTCCCGTCCTTCCATGTCGGGATCGAATGGGTGGCCGTCTTCGCCTGCCTGGCGATCGTCGCTCGCAAGGGCAACTTGCTGCTCGGCCTCGTCGCCGCCGTGGCGATCGTCGCGGTCGCCCGGGCCGCCGGGCTGGCCGCCATCCCGGTCTGAGTCCGAGGGTCGGGCACCGATCGGGCCGGCACCGACCGGCGACCCGCGATCAGCCGCCGATGGCCGGACGGTCGGAACGCCAACCAGGGATGTCGGGGTCCCCGGCGATGGCCAGGAGCAGGCCCGCCAGAAGGGTCGTCCGGGGCACGATGGAATCGATCTCGAGGTATTCGGACGGGGCATGGTCGCTGCCGCCGATCGGACCCAGGCCATCGAGGCTCGGGATCCCCATGCCTGCCGTCGTATTGGCATCGGAGGCCCCGCCGGTGGCGGCATCGGCGATCGTGAAACCGAGTTCGGCGGCAACGGCCTGGGCGTGCTCCACGAGCCGGCCACTCCGCTCCAGCTTCTCCATCGGCCACCAGCGGGCCATCGGCTCGAACGTGACCGTCGTGTCCGGCACGACCGTGGAGTCGGCGATCCGCCTGATCTCCGATTCGGCGGCTTCGAGCGCCGCTCGTGACGTCGCCCGCAGGTCGACCTCGAGCGCGCACCGTTCGGCGACGACGTTCGGACGAGTGCCGCCGGTGATCAGACCGACGTTGAGGGTGACGTCCGGCCAGCGACCGTTGAGAGCATGGATCTCGCCGACGATCCGAGCGGCCTCGACGATCGCGCTCCGGCCCTTCTCGGGTTCGACCCCGGCGTGGGCGGCCCGACCTTCGACCACGAGACGCAGATCCAGGATCCCCTTGCGGGACGACACGATGTCTCCGTTGGCGCGCGCGCATTCGAGAACGAGCGCGACGTCACTGTCGGCGGCCACCTCCCGGATGTGCGGCGTCGAGGTCGGCGACCCGATCTCCTCATCCGGGTTGGCGACGAACACGAGTCGCTCGAAGGGCAGCCCGCCGCGGTCCGCGATGATGGCCTTGATGGCGTACAGGCCGGCCAGCAAACCCGATTTCATGTCGGTGACCCCCGGGCCGTAGGCCACGCCATCGCTGATCCGGAATGGTCGATCGGCGACGGTCCCCGGGTCGAAGACGGTGTCCATGTGCCCGATCAGGAGGACCCGCGGTCCGTCGGCTTGGCCATGGAAGGTCGCGATCAGGGTCGCGCCGAGCCGTCCGGAAGGATCCGGCCGAACCTCCACCTCGGCTCCGAGACCGGTCACGAAGGCACGCACCCAGCGGCCCACGGCATCGACGCCGTCGGGGGTGTAGCTCCCGCAATCGATGCTCACGAGGTCCTTCAGGTCGGCCAGGTATGCGGGCAGGTCGGCGGCGATCGCTTCCTGCAGCGCACCGAGCTCGAGCGGGGACGGCATCGAGGCATCGGTCGGGCTGATGGTCATGACGTCCAGTCTAGCCTCCGGCGGCTTGCTATCCTCGCCGGAACGTGCGCCTCATCGAGACCCGCCTGCTGGAGGGCCCGAACGTCTACCGGCTCGAGCCGGTGGTCAAGGTCGAGCTGGCTTCAGGCCGGCGTCGAACGTGGTATGGGCAGCGCGACCCCGGGCGCCACGCCCTCGTCCACCTTGGGGCCGACGTCCGGGCTCGTGACCAACCGGATGGCGTGGCCGCCGTCGTGGCCTGGATCCGTCGCCTGCGCGTCGATCACGACGAGGGCAAGGGCGGGGTGGCGGTCCATCGTTCATCGGACCCGGGTCACTGGATCATCACGTTCCCATGGTCCGGGGCCGAGCGGGCGATGACGCTGACCGAGGCGGCCCTTGCCCTGGCGGCGCGCGATGTGTCGCCGTCGAAGACGGCGCGGCTGACCGGCGCCCAGGAGCGCCTCGTCACGCGGTGGACCGAGCGGATCGTGGCGGCCCGCACGACCCCACCCGAGTGGGTGCGCGATGCCGAGCGCCGGGTCCCGGTCGTTTCGATCTCCGGCACCAACGGCAAGAGCACCGTGACCCGGATGATCACGCACATCCTCCTGGTGGCCGGGCACCACGTCGGAACGACCACCTCGGACGGGGTACTCGTCGATGAGCGGATCGTCGACAAGGGGGACTGGACCGGGCCCGGTGGCGCTCACCAGATCCTGGCCCGGAGCGATGTGGACGTGGCCGTCCTGGAGACGGCCCGCGGCGGGATCGTCCTGCGCGGCATGGGCTATGAGTCGAACGACGCCAGCATCCTGACCAACGTCTCGTCCGACCACCTCGACCTGCAGGGGATCCACACGCTACCGGAGCTGGCCGAGGTCAAGTCGACGGTCTGCCGGATCACCCGGGCCGACGGCTGGGTGGTCCTCAACGCCGACGACGCCCTGGTCGCCGCGGTCGCCCGCCGGGTGAAGGCGAAGGTCGCGCTGTTCACGATGGATGGCGACGGGTCGGATGTGGTTCGGCGCCATCGTGCGCGCGGCGGTCGCGCCTACCTGGTCCGAGCCGGGACGATCATCGAAGCCGACGGGGCATCGGAGACGCCGATCGTCGATGTCGTCGAGGTTCCGATCACGATCGGGGGGTTGGCCCGCCACAACGTCGCCAACGCGATGGCCGCCGCCGGTGGCGCCCGCGGCCTCGGGGCCTCGATCGCCGAGGTCCGCGATGGGCTGGCCGACTTCGCGCCGAGCGCGGAACGCTCGCCGGGGCGGCTCAACCTGTACCGGATCGGAGCCCGGACCGTGATCGTCGACTTCGCCCACAACGAGGCCGGGGTCGGGGCCGTCCTCGACGTCGCAGAGGGGATCGCCGGCGGCGCCGCGGGTCGGGCCGCACCGATCACCGCGATCATCGGGACGGCCGGCGACCGCCCCGATGACACGCTCCGTGGGATCGGCCGGATCGCGGCCGAGCGGGCGCAACGGGTGGCCATCAAGCAGACTCTTCGGTACCTCCGCGGACGGACCGCCGAATTGGTGGTGGGCGAGATCCTCGTCGGGGTCGTCGCCGGTGGGATCGACCCGGCCGATGTCCCGATCTACGACAGCGAGACGGATGCGCTCCGGGCCGAACTCAACGGGGCAGCCGGCGGTGGCATCCACGGAGCCCGCCCGGACGCCGCCAGGGTGATCGTGCTCATGTGCCACGAGGATCGCGACGGCGTGTTCGAGCTGCTGGCCGAGATGGGCGCACGACCGATCGATGTGGCAACCGAGCTCACGACCCTCGTCCCGAGGATGCAGGGACGGCCGCGCCGGGCCTGATCGCGACGATCCTTATCCTTCCGGTGCTTCGAGTTCACCGGGATCGGCGAACGCGGATCCGCCCCCGGTCGACCCGGCCGCGGCCATGGCCTCCCGGTACACCCCGACCGCATCGTCGACGCAGCACACGACGAGGTCGCCCGGGATCGCCCGGCGCAGGGCCGCCCGGACGGCGGTCATCTCGTCGAGCACCTTGTCGGCCCGGCCGACCCGCGCCGACCCATCGGCCTTCGCCTCGCGAACGCCGTCGATGACATTGACGGCAGTCTCGCCGGGTGTGCGGCCGCGCAGGTTCTTGTCTTCGCGCACGATGATCTCGTCGAACGCGCTGGCGGCGATCGCCCCGTACTGCCGCTGGTCGTCGTCGCGCCGGTCGCCCGGGATCCCGATGACCCCGATGGCTCGGCCGGATCGCGACGCCGTCGCGGCTGCGCCGATCCGCCCGGACTTCGTTGGTGCGTCGACCATCATCCGGCTCACGAAGTCGGCCAGCTGGCGCATCCCGTCCACGTTGTGGCAGTAGTCGATCACGACCCGCACGCCGCCGACGTCGACGAGGTTCAGGCGCCCGGGCGCCTGGAAGAACGACGTCGAGAAGGTCCGCAGGCCCTGGCGGATATCGTGGAGATGAGCTCCAGCCGCCCAGGCGGCCGCGGCGGCGGCCAGGGCATTGGCCACATTCATCCGGGCCCGGCCGCCGAAGGTCGCCGGGATGAGGTGGGTGTACAGGACCGGCATCGTCCGGGAGCCGAGGCGAAGCACGATGAGCTCACCTTCGTCGGAGGCTTCGACCCGGAATGCGGCGCCGCCACGCGACGTGTGGCCGTCCACCCGGTCGTAGCCATCCTCGCCCTTGGCCGTGGCCATGCTGAACAGGACCACCCGGCCGGCGCAGTGCCGGCCCATCCGGTAAACGTGGTTGTCGTCCGCGTTGAGGACCGCCGTCCCGGACCGAGGGACGGCCTCCACGACGACACCCTTGACATTCGCCAACTGACCGATCGAATCGATGCCACCGAGGCCCAGGTGGTCGCCGGTGACGTTGGTCACGACCGCGACGTCGTTGCGGTCGTATCCGAGCCCCTCGCGCAGGATGCCGCCACGGGCGACCTCGAAGACCGCCGTATCGACGGTCGGGTTCTGGAGCACCATCTGGGCCGACTTCGGTCCGGACATGTCGCCCTTCTTGATGAGCCGTCCGTCGACCACGATGCCGTCGGTCGACGTCATCCCGACCCGGCGACCCATCAGCTTGAGGATGTGGGCGATCATCCGGACGGTCGTCGTCTTGCCGTTGGTGCCGGTCACCGCGATGATCGGGATCCGGGCCGACGAGCCCGACGGGAAGAGCGAGTCGATGACCGGCCGGGCGACGTATTGCGGCTCGCCTTCGGTCGGGTGCGTGTGCATCCGGAATCCGGGCGCCGCGTTGACTTCGACGATCGCGCCACCCGTCTCCCGCACGGGCGTGGCGATGTCGGGACAGATGAAGTCGATGCCGGCCACGTCGAGCCCGACGATCCGAGCCGCGGTCTCGGCGATCTCGACGTTGTCGGGATGTGCCTCGATGGTCCGGTCGATCGACGTCCCGCCGGTCGACATGTTGCCGGTCAGGGCCAGCTTGACCCTGACGCCATCCGGCAGGGTGTCATCCAGCTCGAAGCCCTGGCCACGGACCAGCTCCTCGGCCGCCTCGTCGACGTTGATCCGGGTCAAGACCTTCTCATGGCCGATCCCCCGCCGCGGGTCGCTGTTGGCGATGTCCACGAGGGCTCGGATGGAGTGCTCACCGTTCCCGACGACCGACGCCGGGACACGTTCGGCGATCGCCGCCACTTTGCCTCCGATGACCAGGCAGCGGTAGTCGTTGCCGGCCACGTACGTTTCCACGACCACGTCGCCGCTCCGGCTCTGGGCGAGCGCTCCGTGGAAGGCGGCGCGGACCTCATCGTCGGACTGCAGATCGAGGTGGACGCCGCGGCCGTGGTTGCCGTCGAGCGGCTTCAGGACGCATGGGAAGCCAAGCCGCCGCGCCACGGCGACCGCGGCTTCCTCCGTATCCACCACATCCGCTCTGGGCACGGGCAAGCCGGCCGAGTCGAGGAGGCGATTGGTCAGGCTCTTGTCCGACGCCACATCGACCCCGATGGCCGAGGTGAGCGAGGTCATCGTCGCCCGGATCCGCTGCTGATGAACACCGTGGCCGAACTGGACGAGGGAGTGGCGATCCAGCCGGAAGAACGGGATGTCGCGGCTGACCGCCTCATCGATCAGGGCCTGGGTCGATGGCCCGAATGCCTGCCGCTCGGCGAGCCGGATCAGTCGCTCCATCTCCGGCGCGAAGTCGAAGAAGACCGATGGGTCGTCGGGGGCGACGAGGTGATTGACGAGCGCCACCGCCATCCGGCCGGCCTCGAGGCCGACCGCCTCCTCGCGATATTCGTAGATGCAGTTGTACTGGCCGACCGGCCCGGCCGCCCGCGTCTTCCCGTGCCGGACATCGGTCCCGGCGAGGTTCTGGAACTCCAGGGCGACGTGCTCCGCGATGTGGCCGACCCAGGTCCCGTCGCGAAGCCGCGTGACGAAACCGCCGCGCCGGCCGAGCGAGCAGGCGTGGTCCTCGAGCGTCGGCAGGAGCGCGACGAGCGCATCCGCGAAGTCCGGCAGGAGGTTCGACGGGTACGCCTCGAGGACACCAAGATCGAGCAGGAGACGGATGACCGGCTCGCGAGCCCAGTAATTCGGGCCGCGCAGCACGCGCGTCTCGAGGATCCGCAAGGTGGGCGCCGGACCAGACGGCGGCGTGGCCTTGGCCCGACTGGCCCGCTTCTTGCGGGGAGCGGATGGGGAGCCAGCCACGGTGTCAGCCACGAGTTCCCTCCATCTATCGGCGGTCCCGCCGTGGGCTAGCTCGAGGCGGCCTCGCCGCCCGACAGTGCATGCAGCGCTGGGGTGGCGACGCGCTCCCGATGGCGAAGGTCGAAGCGGTAGCCGGCAGGCAACGAGTGGAGCACGACACCGCTGATCATGAGTGGCCGGTGCCCATGGACCTCCCAGGCATCGGTCTCCGAGTGGGAACCATCGACCACCGTGATCGAGCCGCGCCCGATGACGTCCATGATGTGATCCGGGCCGACGACCCCGGCAGTGTCCTCATCGACCCCGAGGCCGAGCAGGCTGGGGTTCTGGGCGATCAGGCTGAGCAGCCGACCGAGCCGGTTGCGTTGCTGGAAATGCTGGTCGACGATGACGCCGGGCAGGACGCCCAGTCCCGCTGCGATCTGGGCCATCCGGTGCTTCGGGGTCGCCCCGGAGGCGCCGAACGCGATCATGTGGCTGGACATCGCCGATGCGCCCGCCGATGTGCCGGCCACCACCGCACCGTTCTGGAACCGGTCCAGGACAGCCTCGGCCAGGCGGGTGCCGCCGAGCGTGGATGACAGCCGCAGCTGGTTCCCACCGGTCAGGAAGACCCCGGTCGCATCGCGGACGGCGCTCACGGCCGCCTCGTCGTTGGCCTGTGGACGGGTCACCGCATGGAGCGGCCGCACGTGCTTCACGCCGAGCTCACCAAAGACCGCGCGGTACCGCTCCCCGGCTTCGAGCCCGAGAGATGAGGCGGTGCTGATGACGGCGATCGTGGCCTTCTCGCCACCTGCAAGCTCGACGAATCGGCTCAGGATGACGCGGTCGCGAACCTTGTCCTCGGCGCCGCCGATGATGATGACGGTTCCATCGGCCATGTCCGGCGGAGTATACCGGGGCGACCGGGGCGACCACGCATGCGAGAATGCCGGTGCCATGAGCGCGTCCGTGCCCCCGAACGGCCTGCAGCCGGGAAACGGCCTTCAGCCCGTCCCAGGCAGTGCCCGCGGCCGTGGTCGGATCGTGGTCGATCTGTCCGAGCATATCGATCGCGGAACACGCCGACGCGCGGGCGTGTTCCGACGAGCCCTCCGCCGCGAGGTCTTCCGCCTCCGCGATCCACGGCGAGTCGCGGCGATCGTGCTCCTGAGCCTGAGCTTCGCGCTGGTCCTGTCCGGGCTGATCGCCCGGGGCGACGCGGGCGGGGCCGATGCCCGGGCCTACTGGGCCGGGGTTCGGCTGTGGCTCAACGGCGGCGACCCCTACCACCCGGTCGGGCCATTCCTGCCGTACGTCTATGCCCCCTGGATGCTGCCGCTGTTCGTCCCGTGGGCGATGCTGCCCTGGGATGTCGCCTGGTTCGTGTGGCGGGTCGGCACGATCCTCCTGCTCCTGTGGACCATCCACTGGGCCTATCGACGTCGTCCGCTGACGACCGCGCTGATCGTCGCCGCGCTGGCCTTCCCGTTCGGCGCAAATCTGGACACCGGCAACATCAACCTGCAGCTCACCTTGATGCTCTGGGCGGCCCAGTTCACCGGCCCCCGGCTTGGAGGGTTGCTCTGGGCGCTTGCGACCTGGATGAAATGGGTCCCGGTCCTGTTCTGGCCGATCCTGCCCGGGCGAGCGAAACAGTGGGGGGTCTTCTGGCTGGTCGTGTCGGTCGGTCTCAGCCTCCTGACCCTGCCCCTGACGATCATCCAGATGAAGGCGCTGTTCGGGTTCGGGGCGCGGCCGGTGCGGCTCGATTTCCTCGTGTACCTGTGGGCGACCGTTCCGTGGTTCTACCGCAAGGAAGATCCACTGGACATCTTCCGGCCGGCGACATGGCGACATTGGCTCGCGGGGGCACGAGCCTGGCTGGCCAGCCGGTGGGGCATCGGACGGACACCCGATCAGCCGGCCTCTCCCGGGTCCTGACAGGTCGGACACCAGTACGTGGTCCGAGGCAGATCCGTCCCCTGGCGCCGGCTCGAGATCGGTCGCCGGCATCGCCGGCACGGGCGCCCGGTCCGACGATAGACATACAGGGGACCGGGGGCGCCGGGGTCACCTGCGGTCGTGATCCGTTCCGGCCCGTGTCCAGTCGAGACGTTCGCCCGGAGCAGCCGGGCCGCGGTCGAGACCAGCCGCCGGAGCGTGCCGTCGTCGAGGTCGCGGACCGGCGCGAACGGGGAGACGCGTTCGATCCAGAGGGTCTCGCTCTTGTAGACGTTGCCGATCCCCGCTGTGGCACGTTGATCGAGCAGGGCCACGCCGATCTCGAGATCGGCCCGCGACGCATCCCGCAACCGGCGAACAACGACATCCAGGTCGGCAGCCGGGTCGAGGAGATCCGGACCGAGGCCACCGAGCGGTGGGTGGAGGCCCTCCGCTCGTTGCTCGAGCAACTCCACGACCGGCGCATCGAAGCAGACGGCGACGGCGCCGGGGACCTCCAGCACGAGGCGGGCCCGGGCAGGCGCCCGTCGCCAGGGCTCGCCTGGTCGGTACCGATGCCACGAGCCGTTCATCCGCAGATGCGTCCGGATCTCCAGGCCGCCGTCGAACCGGATCAGCAGGTTCTTGCCGATCGCTTCGACCGCGATGACCTCGCGACCGACGATCCGGTGGACCTGGGGCACCCGACCGGGGCCGGCGGTGCGCGCGGCCGTGACCTTCCGGCCCACGAGATACGGTCGGAGCCCGGCTGCGGTCCGGTGGAGCGTGTCGCCCTCGGGCATCCTGGATCAGCCGCGGCCCGTCCGGAACACGAGACCGCGATAGCCGGCCACGAATCCGGCATCGAGCAGCCGCGGGCGGAAGGGCGATGCCGCGACGTCGTCGCCATCCACCTTTCGGATCACCAGGTCGCGAAACCGTCCGTCCGCGACGAGCGCTCCGAGTCCGCCTGCCGCCGCGGACGCCGTGGCGGGCTCGTCGGCGGCGGGCAGGGTCTGGAGCGTCGCCCCTCCCCGTTCGAGATAGAGCGTCGCGACGCCGTCCACGAGGACGACGTAGGCGCCTGCCGCACGCTGGAGTGGACGCCGGTCCGCCTCGCCCCGGCGCGGCCACGCCAGGGCGACCCCATAGGGATTGGCAGGATCGGCGGCGGCCAGCAGATGGACCTGACCCGACCCCGTCGGGTCCGCCGGCTCGCGCACGGCTCGCAGCCGGTCGAGCGCTCCGGCCAGGGCGAACTGCGCGGCGCCGAGCCCATCGACGAAGTAACCGCGGCGGATGCGCCCGGCGTCCTCCATCGCCCGCAGGACCGGATAGACGGCGGCGAATCCGCCGACGATCCCCTCGCTTGCGACCGCGTCGCGGGTGAGGATCCCGTAGCGCTCCAGGAGTTCCAGGCTCTGGGCATGCAGGCGCTCGGTCGGACCGCCCGCCGGGACTCTGCTTGCGCCGACGGTCGCCTGGGCCGCCGTCACCAGGGACCAGCGCCCGGCTGCTTCCGGTGGCCCAAGGGCCGTGAGTCGACCGGGACGACCGTGGCCGCGGGGCGACCCACGACTGCCCGCTCGCTTCCAGCGCAAGGCGCGCAGCGGAGCGAACGTGTCGTTGGTGACTTCGCCGGCCCAGACCAGGTCCCACAGGGCATCGAGCACCTCGCGGTCCGAATGGCCGCCCGCCGCAGCGAACAGCTCTCGATAGAACGAGGCACCGCGCTCGGCGAGATGCTCGCGGATGGCCACGTGGCGTACCCCCGAGGGAGACTCGACCCCATCTGGCAGGCCGGTCGGCCGGAGGATCTCCCGACCCGGCCGGACCAACACGATCCGCCCGTCGTCGCGGCCGAGACTCCCCCGCCCTACCCAGGCAACCTCACCGAGGGCACCCAACTCGTCGAGCAGTCGCGGCTGATAGCCGGGGATCCGTGCGGGAAGGACATCGCGCTCGAGGACCGACGCCGGGATCGGCAGCCCGGCCAGTCGATCGACGACCTCGGCCAGGCGTTCGAGAGCCGCGGTCCCGCGGAGGACCGCGCGTTCCGGGCCGACCGGAGCGACCCCCTGCCACTCGGGGAGGAAGCGTGCGAGTGCCGCCGGATCGACCGGCTCGACTTCGCGCCTGAGTCGCGCCAGGGAGCGACGCCGGAGCAGGCGAAGCACCTCCGGATCACACCATTCGCGTTCCGCACCTCCGGGACGGAACTCGCCACGAAGCAGCGACCCCGACGCCTCCAGGCGGCCCAGCGCGTCGCCGACCACCCCGCCCGGCAGGCCCCAGCGCCCGCTCGGGTCGGGCGTGAGGAACGGGCCGTGGGTGCGCGCATATCTGGCCAACAGTCCATCGAGGGCGCCGACCGCCGGAGCGAGGAACGCCGCCGGGATGCCGACCGGCGGGGCGATCCCGACCCCGTCCCGAAAGCGGGCGACATCCTCGACCGCGATCCAGCGGTCCTCGCCCGCGATCCGGGTGCGGACGATCCGCCGTGCAGAAGCCAGTTCGTCGAGCCACGCGTCGGCCACCTCCGCGCCGCCTTCGACGCGGGCGGCGATCTCCGGCGAAGACAGGTCGCCGAGCCGTCGAAGCAGGTCGTGGACGCCATCGATCGTCGCCGCCCGCCGCTCGTCGATCAACGCCTGGAGCGACAGCTCGAGGTCGGCCAGCGCGTCCGGATCGATCAGCTCGCGCAGCTCCTCTTGCCCGAGCAGCTCGCGGAGCAGATCTCGATCGAGCGTCAGGGCGCCCGCGCGACGCTCGGCCAGCGGCGTGTCGCCGTCGTACATGTAGGCGGCGACATAGTCGAACATGAGGCTCGATGCGAAGGGCGACGCCGAGGCCGTCTCGATCGCGTGCACGGCGATCTCCCGGCTGGCGACGCCGGCCATGATCTCCCGCAGTGCGGGCAAGTCGAAGACGTCGGACAGGCACTCACGATAGGTCTCGACCAGGATCGGGAACGAGCCGTAGCGGGACGCGACCGCGAGCAGATCGGCCGCACGCTGGCGTTGCTGCCAGAGCGGCGTGCGCGTCCCCGGCCGTCGCCTCGGGAGCAGGAGAGCGCGGCCGGCGTTCTCCCGGAACCGGCTGGCGAACAGGGCGGAGGTGGCCAGGCGGCCGACGACCAGGTCCTCGATCTCGCCGGCGTCGGGGAACAGCAGCGCTTCGATGCCATCGAGCGGCGCGTCCCCTTCCGGCAGACGGATCGCGATCCCATCGTCGGACCAGATGGTCTGGACCTCCAGCCCGAGCCGTTCCCCGATCCGCGCCTCCAGGGCCAGGGCCCACGGCGCGTGGACGCGTCCGCCGAACGGCGTCAGCAGGCACAGCCGCCAGTCCCCGAGCTCGTCGCGGAACCGTTCCACGACGATCCGCCGGTCGGTCGGCAGCACGCTCGTGACGGCGCGTTCGTCCTCGAGGTAGGCCAGCAGGTTGTCGGCCGCTCGCTCATCCAGGTCATGCGACTCTCGGAGGCGGTCGGTGGCGGCTTGGCGACCCGTCACGCCGCGTCCGAGGTCCGCCTCGAGCTCCCGGACGAAGGCGCCCATCGCTCGTCCCAGTTCGATCGGCCGCCCGACGGCATCGCCGTGCCAGAACGGCAACTTGCCGGGGACGCCCGGGGCGGGGCTGACGGTGACCCGGTCGCGGCCGATCTCCTCGACTCGCCAGCTGCTGGCCCCCAGGACGATGACATCACCATGCATCCCGACCCGCAGCTCGTAGACCATCTCCTCATCCAGCTCGCCGACGCGTCGCCCGGGCGTACCCGCCTCGCCGACCATGAACACGCCGAACAGCCCACGATCCGGGATCGTGCCCCCACTGGTGACGGCGACGACGCGGGCATCGCGCCGACCCTCGACGCGGTCCGTCACCCGATCCCAGACGATCCGCGGCTTCAACTCGGCGAATTCATCGGACGGATAGGCGCCGGCGAGCATGCCGAGCACACCTTCCAGGACCTCGCGCGTCAAGGTCTCGTATGGCGCCGCCCGGCTGACGCAAGCGAGCAGGTCGTCGACCGACCAGCTGTCCATGACGGTCATCGCCACGAGCTGCTGGGCGAGGACGTCGAGCGGGTTGCGCGGCAGCTGGGTGGATTCGATGGCGCCTTCGTGCATCCGACGGGTCACGATCGCGCACTCGAGCAGGTCACCCCGGTACTTCGGGAAGATCACGCCCTTGCTGGGCGCCCCGACCTGGTGGCCGGCACGACCCACGCGCTGGAGCCCGCGGGCGACGCTCGTCGGACTTTCCACCTGGATGACCAGGTCCACCGCGCCCATGTCGATCCCGAGCTCGAGGCTGGAGGTCGCGACGATCGCCGGCAGGCGTCCGGCCTTGAGGCCCTCCTCGATCTCCAGCCGCTGCTCCCTGGCGACACTCCCATGGTGGGCTCGCACGAGTTCCTCACCGGCCAGCTCGTTGAGTCGCTGGGCGAGCCGCTCGGACAGGCGCCGGCTGTTGGTGAACACGATCGTGCTGCGATGCGCCCGGATGAGCTCGAGGATCCGCGGGTGGATGGCCGGCCAGATGCTGGTCCGCGCGTCCGGGCCGGTGGCCGGCCCACCGGGTCGCTCGTCGGGCGGCAGGACCTCGCCCATCGCCGACATGTCGTCCACCGGGACGATGACCTGGAGGTCCAATGGCTTGCGCGAGCCCGCATCGACGATCTCCACCTCCCGGTCCGGCCCGAGCCCGCCGAGGAACCGGGCGATGGTGTCGAGCGGGCGCTGGGTTGCGGACAGCCCGATCCGCTGGATCGGCGAGCGGCCCTCGGGGCGCAACGCATCGAGCCGCTCGAGACTCAGGGCGAGATGGGCGCCTCGCTTGGATCCGGCGATGGCGTGGACTTCATCGACGATGACGTACTCGACGGCACGGAGCACCTCTCGGGCCGCACTGGTCAGCATCAGGTAGAGCGACTCGGGCGTCGTGATCAGGATGTCCGGCGGACGCCGGGCGATCTGACGCCGCTCCTCGGTCGGGGTGTCGCCGGTCCGGCTGGCGACGGAAATGGCCGGTGGGACTTCGCCGAGGCGTGCCGCGGCGTGGGCGATCCCGGTCAGCGGCGCCCTGAGGTTGCGCTCGATGTCGTAGGTCAGCGCCTTGAGCGGCGAGACGTACAGGACCCGGACGGCCCCCGGATGCTCTCGCGTCGGCGTCGGACTGGGATCCGTGGCAAGACGGTCCAGGCACCACAGGAACGCGGCGAGGGTCTTGCCACTCCCGGTCGGCGCGTGGATGAGCGTGTGCCGGCCGCTCGAGATGGCCGCCCAGCCCCGGGCCTGCGCCTCGGTCGGTGCCTCGAAACTCGACGCGAACCAATCGCGGACCGCCGGTGAGAACGGCGCGAGTGGGTCGGAGACTCGGACGGGCGCGACCATGGGTGAACCAGTGTAACCGTTGCGTCGCGATTTCGACCAGATGTTCGGTTCGTGGTGGCGATCGGCCGGAACGACCGGTCAGCGCCGGTCGCCGCCGAGGGCGTCTGTCGCTTCGTCGGCCGCGGACCGTTCGTCCTCGGTCAACAGGTGTCGTCGGTCATGGCTCGAGTGGTAGGCATAGCCATCGAGCCGTCGACGCAGGTCGGCGAACCGGGCGAGTTGCGCCTCCGCGACCGCCTGGAAGCTGCGCTCGGACGCCGCTTCCTCCCAGAGCGCGAGGAAGTCATCGAGACAGAACTCGGACCGGCTGATGACGGTGGCCCAGGCGGGGTCACTCGACCGGGCGGCGAGACGGGCGATCGCGGTATCGACGCCGGTCGCGCCCTGGGTGCACGCCAGACATGGGGGTCGGCGTCGGGCGGCTCGGACACGGGCTCGAACGGTCCGACCACCCGCACCGATCGCCGATCCAAGCTCCCCGGTCCGCCGATCCACGACGGCGCCGAGCAGGATGGACGACCCGAGGATCCCGCCGGTCTCGCGACGGTCGGTCTCGACGAGGGCCGCCACGTGCCGGCGGCAGAAACCATGTTTCCGTTCGAGCTCGGCCCGGAACCCGATGTCGAGCACGCGCTCGTTGATGATCGCATCGAGCGTCGCGCGTTCCGAACGCGCACGGACCGCACACACCGGACAACCCGATGCGTGCATCGCTTCGATCAGGCGGACGTCGACGATGTCCTCAGCCGGGAGTCCGTCAAGGGGCGGGGTGGTCATGGCACCAGGCCAGGCCAGCGAACCGCGGCCAGGGCACTCGGGTCGGCCGCTCGCACCAGCGGCTCCGCGACGTCGTCGAACACGAACCCGCTGTCTGACAGGAGGCGCCGGGCGATCGTCCGTCCAAGCGAGCCACCGAGCGGGGCGGATGGATCCCGCTCGGCCACCGTGACCTCGGCTTCGTGTTCACTTCCACCCGACCGCGGATCATCGACATGGGTGGACAGGAGTCGGCCGGCCAGTCCGCGCCGACGCCAAGCCGGCGCGACGCCGAGTGCGAGCAACGTCCAACGGCCCCTCGACGCGAGCCGGTGCGAGATCGCGGCACCGACGACCGTGGAGCCGACGACGGCTGTCGTGACGAAGAGACCGTCGTCGAGTCCCGCCGCGACCAGCGCATGGCCCGACGCAGGATCAGCCGGGGCGATGACCCCGCCGGCGAGCGTGGTCCCGGCCCAGGCGGCACCGTCCGTGATCGGGATGATCGTCGGGGTTGATCCGCCAGGAGGCGCATCGCCCGAGGAACCCGCGGCCGGTGCGTCGGCGAGAGGATCCCACCAACCACGGTCACGGGCGACCCGGAGCAGCCTCGGCACGACCAGCTGCCGGACGACGGCCACGGTCACCGCTGAGTCCACCTCGGCGGCGACCTGTGAGGGCGATCGCGGTTCCCCGGCATTCGGCGCATCCTCGAATCGCTCCGGTGGCGGGTCCTGACCGAACCGTCGCGCGTCGGGCGCCCAGCGGTCACGCCACGCCACCGGGGTGGACGATGGGGCCCCACGATGGGCCCCGGCGAGCCAGACAAGGCTCCAGCTGCGAGGCACGACCCGATAGACATCGTAGCCACCCCCTCCGGTCGCCAGCCACCGACCCTGGGCGTACCTGTGCGCCACTCGATCCACGATCCGGGCGGCCTCCCCCATCGCCGTCGTCGTGACCCGCAGATGCGCAAGCGGATCCCACGCATGCGAGTCGGCGCCATGCTGCGACACGATCAGGTCGGGCCCGAACGCCGCGGCCACTTCGGGCAGGACCGTCCGCACGGCCGCCAGCCAGGCTTCCTCGCCGGTCCAGGGCTCCAGCGGGACGTTGACGACGGTCGCGGCCGCGGGGCCGTCGCCTAGCTCCTCGACACCGCCGGTCCCGGGGAACAGGTACTGCCCGCTCTCGTGGAAGGAGAGGGTCAGCACGCCTGGGTCGTCGCGATGGATCGCCTGGACGCCGTCGCCATGGTGGACGTCGAGGTCCACGTACAGGACACGCAGTCCCTCCCGTCGCGCCCGGGCGATCGCAAGCGCCGGATCGTCGTAGATGCAGAACCCTGATGCTCGGGCCGGCATCGCGTGGTGGAGCCCGCCGCCCGGATGGAACGCGTGCTCGACGTCGCCGCGCAGGATGGCTTCGACGCCTCGCAGCGAGCCACCTGCGACCGTCGCCCCGGCATCGTGCATCCCGGCAAAGGGCGGATCGTCACCGGCCGCGCCGATCCCGGCCTCCGGTCGTCCGTTCGGGTCCGCCGACAGTCGCTTCACGATCTCGATGTACCGGCGCTGGTGGCACCACAACAACTCCTCGTCGGGCGCCGGCTCGGGCGCCAGGCCAGGCTCCGCGCCGACCGCGCGGAGAAGGTCGATCCCAGGCCCGAACCGCCTCGGGGTGAGCGGATGCCCGGGCCCGAAGTCGTAGGACGCGGAGCGGGGTCCGTACACGAGGAGCATGCGTGGCACGATACCGGCGATGGACCGTGTCAGCAGGCCAGCGCGGCGGTCCCGCCCAAGATCACGGCCTGGACCGGGATCGTGCGGTCGAACCCCGACGCTCGAGGCTGAGGCGGCCGCTCGGCATCCGTGTCGCGACCGGGGAGCACTGCCACAACCGAGTCATGTTCAAGCAGTTCTTGCAAGCCGAGGCCATCGGCTTCGCCCAGGTCGACAGCTGCCGCCTGGGCGGCGTCAATGAGATCGTCGCGGTCCTCTTGCTCGCGGCCAAATTCGGGATCCCCGTCTGCCCCACGCCGGAGGCGTCGGTCTCTGCGAGTATGTCCAGCACTTGGCCATCTTCGATTACATCGCGGTCAGCGGCTCGCTCGACGAGCGCGTCGTCGAGTACGTCGATCACCTGCATGAACACTTCGTCGATCCCGCCATCGTCAAGGAGGGCCGATACGTCGTCCCGACGGCAGCCGGCTACAGCATCACGATGAAATCAGCGTCGATCGAGCGATACGCGTATCCGAACGGGAAGGCATGGTCGACGGCGCCCCTCGGGGTCGGATCGTGACCGACCGACTCACTGGCAAGGTCTGCCTGATCACCGGTGCCGGCTCGGGCATCGGACGGGCCTCCGCTATCGCTTTCGCGGCGGAGGGCGCCGAGATCGCGGTGGCGGATATCGACCCCGAAGCCGCGGCTGGAACGATCTCGCTGTTGCCGACCGACGGAGCCGCCGCGTTCACCGTCGACGTGACCGATCCCGAGAGTTGCGAGCGGTTGTCGGGCGACGTTCTGGCTCGATTCGGACGGATCGACGTCCTCTTCAACAACGCTGGGATCGCGGGCGTCGGGAAGCTCCACGAGACGTCGGTCGAGCTCTGGGACCGGGTCATCGCGGTGAACCTCCGCGGCGTGTTCCTCGTAGCTCGTGCCGTCCTGCCCCTGATGATCAAGCGCAGGCCAAGGTTCGATCATCAACATGTCCTCGACCGTCGCCGAGATCGGCCTGGCCGATCGCGCGTCGTACGCCGCATCGAAGGGCGCGGTCCTGGCCTTGACCCGCCAGATGCAGGCCGACTACGCAGCGAACGGGATCCGCGTGAACGCCCTCCTGCCGGGCACGATCCATACTCCGTTCGTCGATCGATACCTCCGGGAAAGCTACGTCGACCCGGTGGCCGGGCTCGAGGCGCTCAAGCGACGCCAACTGACGGGTGACCTCGGTCGACCCGAGGACGTCGCGGCTGCCGCGCTGTTCCTTGCCTCCGACGAATCGAAGTTCGTGCTCGGGTCGGGGATGTTCGTCGACGGCGGGGTGCGCGGATCCAAATGAGGGGCACGACCGGCTTCCCGGTCCATGACGCGATCCGGGCGATCGCGCACGTCGGCTGACTCATCGTTCCCAGCGGCCGGCGACCTCCAGCCTGTGCAGCCAGCGGTATCGGACATCCGGCATCCCGGCGGCGGCCGCCCTCGCGAGTAGCTGTCGCATCACCAACGCATGGATCGTGTCGCGGTCGCGCTCGAGGTCGATGTCGGCGGCGGCACAGAAGGCCGGCCAGGCCGTAGACCAGGCCTCCGGGTGATGGTGACGAACAACCCATCCCCACCAGGCGGCATCCGCCAGCGGCGCGCCGAGCGCGGCATGCTCTAGATCGAGCAGCGCCCTGATATCGCCATCGGGTCCCATGACGACATTGATCGGAGCGAAATCGCCATGCACGAATATCGGCGCCATGGATGAGTCCGTGCGTGATCGCTCGATCGCCTCACCGATCGACATCCGGGTGGCCGCCGAGATCGATCCCGCCAATTCCTGAAGGGCGGTCGTCAAGCCAGCCGGATCATCATCGACCATCAGTGACCCACCCCCTGAGCCCATCAGGTGACGGTCCAGCCCGCGAAGGTGGCGGGCGAGCGACCCCATCCGACCGGCGAGGGTGATCGTCCGCGACGGCGTTCCCAACCACGCCGCGCCGGTCTCGCCGGCGATCCACGGGCTGACCAACCAGACCGAAGGATCCGTGGCGACGACGACTGCCGTCGGGATCGGCAATCGCACGGCGGCGGCCATGGCCATGACGGCCGCCAGCCGTTCGGTCATCGCGAGCGCGTCGGGTCCGATCGACCGACGAGCAGCGACCGCCCGGCCGTCGGCCAGATCGATCCGATAGGTCGAGGCCGAATTGCCCCAGGAAACCGGCTCGCTCGAGATCAGTCTCGAACCCAGCTGCTCGGCCACGGCCCGAAGCTCGATCGTCGGGGACTCGGATCGTCGTGCTCCCACGCCGTGGCACGATACCTGTGATGGAACGCGTCTACACGACACCCCTGCTCGACAAGCTCGGCGTTCGCCCGGGGATGCGCGTGGCATTCCTCGACATCGACGACCCAGGGATCCGACGAGCGGTCGCCGAACGGACCACCGATGTCACCGACGGCTGGCCCGAGCCGGACACCGACATCGTGTTCCTCGGTGCCGACTCGTCCGACGAGCTGAGCCACCTGGCGTCGCTGGCCGGCCGCATCCGACCCAAGGGGGCCATCTGGGTCGTATCCCGCAAAGGCAAGCAGGCGACGCTCCGCGATGTGGAGGTCATCGAGGCCGCGCGAGCGGCCGGCCTCGTCGACAACAAGGTCGTCTCGTTCTCGGCGACCCACACCGCGCTCCGACTGGTCATCCCGGTCGCCCGTCGACCCCGCTGACCCGGAGCACCTCACCGCTTCCCGCGCGGGGTACCATGCCCGCATGGATCTGCTCGCCGTCCTCCTGGTCATCCTCATCCTCGCGATCGTGTGGCGCGGCCCGAAGACGATGCCCAGGATCGCCGAAGCGCTCGGGCGAGGCGTCCGTGAAGCGAAGACGGAAGCGGGCAAGGCCCAGACCGAGATCCAGGCGCGTGCCAGCGGCGAGGGCACGACGACCGGCGGCGACTCCGACCGACCCGCCTGAGGGCGATCCAGGAGACCGTGACCGACGACTTCGACGCGCTGACTCGGCGTCCCGAGCCTGGCCCGCACCGCGCGACGATCGAGATCGACGGCGCCTCCGTCGTGACCCTGGCCGACCTGCCGCCGCTGCGCGATCGACTCCTGTTCGTCGGCCTGAACCCCTCCCCGGTCAGCGTCGATGCCGGGCACTATCATCAGGGCCGCCTCGGCCGCACGTTCTGGCGCCGGCTCATGACCGCGGAGATCATCCCGGGCGGCAGCCAGATCGAGTCGGCAGATGACGCCTTGCTCGCGGCGGGACACGGCATCACCGACCTGATCAAGGTACCGACGGCGCGCGATGAGGCGACCGATGCCGCGCTCACCGCGGGCGTCGGTCCGCTCTGGCAGAAGGCCGCGATCTGGCGTCCCGCCGCGATCGTGTTCATCTACAAGCGTGGTGCCGCCGTCGCGGCCGGGCGACGACTCGAAGAACCCTGGGGCCAGCTCCCCGGGGTGGCTCTGGCCGGCCGGCCGTGCTTCCTGATGCCGGGCCCATACGCACCCATCGAACAGGTGGACGAGGGCCTCAATTTCCTGCGCAACCTCGGTGCCGCCCTGCCGACCGACCGCGCCTAGTCCTCGACTTCTTCGTCCTCGACTTCTTCGTCCTCGACTTCGTCGTCGTCGAGGGCCGGAAGACCGACGGCGAACGCCGCGAGGAGGGCCAGATGCCCGAACCCGTAGGCGCCGACGATCACATAGCCGTAGGTCTGGTTGACCGCGGGATCGTCGAGCGGGAGGACGCCTCCCAGGTTGACCATCGCGAGCGCGAGCACGATCAGCATCGCCGAGATCATGGCAAGCAGCCAGCCGATCGACGGTCGTTCGCCCGCCGCCCAACCTCGCGTGGTCGTGGCCGCGAGATAAGTCCAGACCGAGATCCGGAGGACCCCGAGGGCGATGGAGACCCCGAGGTAGAGGATCAGGGTCGGTGACATCGGTGTCGACCCGAAGTCGATCTGACCGACCGAGACGACCCCGACGATCGTCGCGAAGACCGCGGCCACCGGGACGAAGACGGCGGTCACGCTCGCACCCCGATCTTCGTATCGGCGCGCCTGGGTCAGACCCGACGCGAGGTACCCCACGGCGAAGGCGGTCGTCAGGCTGACCAGGACGTTGAAGATGGTCGCCGACGGGACCAGGAACGGCAGGTCGGAACTCGGCGGGGTCAGGGTCGCGAAGAGGTCCTGGAGCTGGCCGTTGAGGATGACCAGGCCCTGGGCGACGGCCAGCAGGACCATGCCGAACAGGAGGACCGGCGTCCGACTCGGGGCATCGGGGTGTCGGACGAGGAGGATCGCCGGCAGCAGGATCGAGACGACCGATGGAATGACCTGGAGCGCGTAGTTCGCCAGGTCGACGGCTGAGCTGCCCGGGTCGGGCGGCTGGCTGGTCAGCGACCAGTACAGGTCGGCGATGGCCAGACCGACGAACAGGACCGCGACGACGTGGATCGGTCGCAGGCGGTCGGTCGTCACGTCACGCCATCTCGCTCGGAGGCGAGGGATGGCCGGCCAGCCAGTGCCCATCCGGAGCCAGCGTCCGCAGCCGTCGGATGGAGTCTGCCCAGGCCGTCTCGTCGGCCGGACCCGGGATCGACCGTGCACCGCGGACGCCACCCAGATCGCCGCTGATCACGTACGCCCCGCCGGCCACGATCAGGGCAAGGTGGTCCGGTCGGGGACCGGGCATGTGGGCCACCTGGACCGAGACATCGGCCATCGCCAGGACGTCGCCGTCCGCGACCTCCACGACGGGATATGGCAGGATCCGACCGCCTCCGGGCCCGACCAGGACCGGGATGCCAAGTGGCTCGGCGATCGCCTCGGCACCCGCGGCATGAGCGGCCTCCACGCTCGTGAGAACGACCGCTTCGATCGCACCACCACGCTCCGCCACGATCTCGATCACTCGGTCCAGCGCCGGCCCGGTCGGGTCGCCTGGATCGACCAGGATGAGACGCTTCCGACCGACAAGGTAGGCATCGACCGGCTGACCGGCCACGCCGCCGGCGGCCGGCATCACCACTCGACGCACGTCGGGCGAGACATCGTCGACCTCGATCGGCCCGAGCGGGGACGGTGTCATCCGTTCCGCGATCTCGTCGATCGACCCGGCATGCTCGAGTTGCTGGAGGGTCGTGCTCGTCGGCAGCCACATCGGCAGACGGCCCTCGGCCATCGCCCGAAGGGCGTCGCCGGGGCGGATCCAGACGTGGTCGGTGACTTCGCCACCCTCGAATGACGGGACCGCACCCGCGGGCAACGACGCGACGAAGAAGCGGGCGTCGAACCGGCGCGGCAACCCGATCGGCGTCACCCAGCGCGAGATCGGGATCAGGCGATCGGTCCGAAGGCGAAGATCAAGGTCCGCGGCGACCGTCGCGAGGGTCGCCTCGCCGCGCAGCAGCGCCGACCGTGCAGCGGCGACCGGTCCGTCCCCGGCCCGGTGATCGGCCAGAAGCACGCCGGCCTCCTCGAACAACTCACGGACACCGGCCAGGTAGGCGGCCAGTGCCTCGGCCGGGAGCAGGTCGCCACCAAGCGAGATCGCGGCCTGGTCTGGCGAGCGGACCGATCGTGCGGCGAGAGCCGGGTCGGCATCGGCGGGATCCACTCGCCCTCCCGGGAAGACATGCATCCCGGCCGCGAACGCCATCGTCGTCGGCCGAACGGTCAGGAGCGCTTCGAGACCGGTCGGGCCGGGTCGGAGCAGGGCGACCGTGGCGGCGGGTCGGATCTCGACCGGCGTCGCTTCAGCCACGCCGACGTCCCGTGTCGAGTTGGGAGCGCAGGTCTGGGGGGTCGGTCACCGGCAGGCGGCAGACGAAGTCCCGGCAGACATACGCGGTCGGTCGCCCGTCGATCGAGACGCGGTCGCGGAGCAGCGGGATCTCGCTCACGTCATGGTCGGCCCTGACCGCGACCACGACATTCGGCTGGAACCCGCGCCGAACCTCGCCGAGCAGCCCGTTGGTCGCGACGTCCCCGGGCGGCCCCACGATCGCCACCTCCACGACCGTGGCGAGGGCGAGGTCCATGGCGCCCAGCCACTGGGCGAAGCCACCGGGATACCGGGCGGCGAATGGGACGACGGTGCGGATCGCCCGTTCGGCTGCGTCCCGGTAGCCTGCCTCGCCGGTCCAGGCCGCCAGCCGCAGGAGGACGCGCGTCGCCATCGCGTTCCCGGACGGGACCGCGTTGTCCTGGACATCCTTTGGCCGGGTCACGAGCCGCTCGTGATCGTCCGCGGTATCGAAGAACCCGCCGCCCGGATCGGCGAAATGGTCGATGACCCGATCCATCAGCCCACGGGCGGTGGAGAACCAGCGCTCAACGAAAGTCGCCTCGTACAGGGCCAGGAGCCCGTCGGCCAGATCGGCGTAATCCTCCAGGACACCACGGCCGGACACGCGGCCATCCTTCCACGAACGGCCGAGTGAGCCATCCGGCGCGAGCAGGCCGTCGACGATGGTCGTCGCCGCCCGGACCGCGGCGGCGCGATACCGTTCCGCCGCGACCGGGTCGACCGCCCCGAGGGCCATCGCGCCGTCAGCGAAGGCCGCGATGGCCAGCCCGTTCCAGGCGGCCAGCGCCTTCTCGTCCCGGGCTGGCTGCGGCCGTTCCCGGCGCCGTTCCAGGAGTCGGATGCGCGCCTCGCCAAGGCGGGTGGCGACGTCGCCTGGCGCGAGGTCCAGGCTGACTGCCAGGTCGTCGTCGGTCGCGACCCGACTGAGGACGGTCACGCCTTCCCAGTTGCCGTCCTCGGTCACGCCGTATGCCGCCATGAACAGCGGAGCGTCCTCGCCCAGCACGTCGCGAACCTCCGGAGCTCGCCAGGTGAAGGTGAGGCCCTCGATGCCCTCGGTGTCGGCATCCTGGCTGGCGGCAAAGGCGCCGTCGGGCGTGGTCAGCTCGCGGATCATGTAGTCGAGGGTCCCCTGCGCGACGACGCGGTAGCGGTCGTCGTCGGTCAGCGTCCAGGCATGGAGGTAGACCCGGGCAAGCTGAGCGTTGTCGTACAGCATCTGCTCGAAATGTGGGACCAGCCAATAGGCGTCGGTCGAATACCGGTGAAACCCGCCGCCGAGCTGGTCGCGCAGGCCCCCGTCGGCCATCGCGTCGAGCGACCGCCGGGCGACCGCGAGCGGCCGGGGGTCGCCGGTGGCCGCATGGCGTCGAAGCTCGAACTCGATCGTCATCGGCTGCGGGAACTTGGGTGCCCGGCCCCAGCCCCCGTTCACCCAGTCGAACGCCGCGTCGAGCGCCTCGGTCGCGGTCTCGAGGAGAGCGTCGGTCGGGTCGTCCGCGGCGGCTTCGAGTCGGCTCTGTTCGACCAGGCCGTCGACCAGGCGGCCGCCGGCGGCTTCGACTTCGGCCCGTTGTTCCCGCCAGGCACGATCGACACCCTGGAGGACCTGGTTGAACGACGGCATGCCGTGCCGTGGCTCGTCCGGGAAGTAGGTACCGCCGTAGAACGGGCGACCGTCCGGCGTCAGGAAGACCGACATCGGCCAGCCACCGCTGCCGGTCATCGACTGGACCGCGGCCATGTACACCTGATCCAGATCCGGTCGTTCTTCGCGGTCGACCTTGATCGACACGAAGTGGTCGTTGAGGAATTGAGCGGTCGGCGCATGCTCGAACGACTCGCGTTCCATGACGTGGCACCAATGGCATGCCGCATAGCCGATGCTCAGGAAGATCGGACGATCGAGCGACCGGGCGGCGGCCAGGGCTTCCGGACCCCACGGGTACCAGTCGACCGGGTTCTGGGCGTGCTGGAGGAGATACGGGCTCGTCTCTCCGGCAAGGCGGTTGGGCATCCCCGGATGGTACGCGGAGACGGAGGAGAGCCCCGATCGGTGCGCCGGCGCACCGTAAGTCGTGGATACGAGCGTGGTAAGGGTCGATCGCTATGGTCCACCTCGACCGCCAGCGGTATCCTCGGTGGTCCACAAGGGGAGCTTGCCCTCTATCGTGAGAAGCCTCAGGATCGCCATCTTCGCGGGCCTCCTCGGCGCCGGTCTCCTGGCCCCGACATCGTTCGCCGCTGGGTCCGTCTCGGCCGCCGGCGCCCCCGTACCGAAGGTCGTGCTGATCGTCGGCCCCGCTGGAGCCGCCACCGACGGGTACCGGACGCAGGCTCGCGCGGCGGCGGCGGTCGCCCGTCGCTACACCCCGGACGTCGTGGAGATCTACTCGCCTGACGCCACCTGGCCGGCCGTCCGCGCTGCGCTGGATGGGGCCTCGCTTGTCATCTACATGGGTCATGGCAACGGGTGGCCGAGCCCCTACCACAACGAGCTGTTTCCAGCGACGGAGGATGGCTTCGGCCTGAACCCCGCGACGGGCGGCGGGGACTCCGCTCATCAGTACTTCGGCGAGGCGAGCATCGGGTCGCAGATCAACCTCGCCCGGAACGCGATCGTGCTCCTGAACCATCTCTGCTACGCCAGCGGTCTGACCGAACCGGGCATGGCGGTCGGGACGCTCGACGACGCGAAGCAACGGGTGGACAACTATGCCGCCGGGTTCATCCTGGCCGGCGCCGCGGCCGTCATCGCGGAGGCGTACGACAGCCCGTCGTACCTGGTGAAGGCGATCCTCGGCGGTGGTCGCTCCATCCAGAACGCGTGGCAGAGCGCCCCGAGCGCGAACGGCCATCGGATCGCGTTCACGAGCCAGCGCAGCCCCGGCTACGTGGCGCAGATGGACCCGGAGGCCGCCTCGTCCGGGTTCAGCCGATCGATCGTCATGCGCGCCGGTCTGGCGCCGGCAGACGTCCTCGCCGGCGCCGCTGGATCGGTGACCGGTCCCGACGTGAACGGCGCGCTCGCGACACAGCCGAGTCTGTCCAGGGTCGGTCTGCGGCTCGGGTCGCCGGCCTTCGGGGATCTGCCGTCGGCCGGGACACAAGCCAGCCTGGCGGTGCCGTACACGATGCCGGACCCGAAGGCGCTGCCAGACGGGGTCCGGGCCAGCGCGCGCTGGGATCCGATCGCCATCCAGTTCGCGCCGGCGCAAGGGGCGCCGGACGCCGTGCCGGATCCGGCAGCCGACGGAACACCGTCCGCGACGACCGACGGCGTCGGCGCACGCCGGCCGGCGGTCGAACCGGTCGCCGGTGATCCGACGGTCGCCACACCCCGGCTCGATGTGCCGCCTGCGACGCTCGATCTTGTCGTCCCGGAACAGCTCGGCGACGTCGTCTCGCCCGAGGTCGTGCACGTCACCAAGCGAGCCCTGGTCCTCCCCCTGGCGCTCCCGGCAACGCCCGGTCGCTACCGGCTGACGATCACCCTGCACGATGCGGACGGCGTGGCGTACGACGCCGCGACCCAGGCGCTGCTGTCCTCGCTCGTCGTCCGAGTGACCGGGGACTACGACGGATCGATCGCCGCGGTCCCCGCCGCCGTCCTCCCAGCCGGGTCGTCGGCCGTGCTCGGTGTCCACGTCGCGAACCTCGGCCGGACAGCGTGGGGGCAGGCCGCGATCCCGCCGGTATCGAACCTGTCCGGCTGGGTCCCCGCCGAGGTGGCTCGCCTGGTCGGCCGCTGGATCCCGCTGTCCGAAGGGACGGCGCTGCAGGCGGATCCCGCGGAGCGGACAGCCCTGGCGGACCTGCCGATCGAGCTCCAGCCAGGTGGCTCGTTCGATGCCACCCTGGACCTCGTGGCACCGACTGCGCCGGGCGACTACCTGCTCGTGCTGGATGTCCTGACCCCGGACCAGGGTTCGCTGGTCGCGACCGGCGTGGATCCGACGTTGGTCCGAATCACGGTCGTCGCCGCTTCCGACTGAGCCGGCCCTACTCGACCAGGGCCGCCTCCAGGCGCTCGATGAATGGCAGCTGGCTGGCCTTGATCCGGCGGCGGGCCTCGGCCGGATCGAACCAGTCCACGTGGTCGATCTCCGGGAACCGTTGGCGACGCCCGGACCGCGGTGGCCATTCCATCTCGAACGTGTCCGACTCGGCGGTGGCGGGGTCAAGGTCACCCTCGACCGCCCAGGCATGGACGACCTTGCCGCCCTTCTGGACGATCGTGCCGAGGGCGATCGCGGCGGCCCCGGCGTGGACCCAGGTCCCGGTCTCCTCGGCGAATTCCCGTCGGGCGACATCCCGAAGCGGCTCGTCCGACCCGTTCGGTTCGCCCTTCGGGATCGTCCAGTCGCCGAGGTCACGGTCCACGAAGAACGGGCCGCCCGGGTGGGCCAGGAGCAGCTCCAGGCCATGATCCCGCCCGTCCACGCGTCGATACAGCAGGATCCCGGCGCTCACTCGTTCGCTCATCGTGCGACCGATGGTAGCCGCCCGCGGGAGGTCCGTGCCGCGGTCCAGCCGGTGCCTAGCTTCGCGTTCCGGCCGCGCGCGCTTCCACGCGCAACCGGGCGAGATAGGTGGACGCCCCCTTGTAGTCCGGCCAGGTCACCGAGTGCTCGTACGGCGGGGCCGCATCCGGGAGCCGGTGCCCGCTGAGGTCCATGGCGCGGGTGCCAGCGGCAGCCTGCAGGCGTTCGTCGAGGGTGAAGAGGGACCCATCGACCAATTCGGCAAGCGCCAGGTACATCGCGTCATACGACGACAGGCCGTGCCGCTCGCTGAGATCGACGGCCAAGAGCAGGGTCGGTCGGTCAAGCTCGATCGTTTCCAGGACCATCGAATCGATCTCGCGGGTAGCCTCGAAGATGGCGGCGCCATCCCATCGGTGCCGACGCATCAGGACGTTGGTCACTTCCAGCCAGAAGTGCGCGGGAACGACGGTCCGAGCTCCCTGTTGGGTCGATCGATCGATCAGGGCTGCGGCGCGAGGACCATCTGGCTCCATCCGGGCGATGGCGATCACGACCGATGCGTCGATGACCAGCGCCGAGCGTCCAGTCACTGTTCGTCCGGCCTGGATGCTGCGGCGCGAGTGATCTGATCGGCGCGCCGATCGTGCTCGTGGCGGATCCACTCAGCGTCTGTCATGCCATCGTCCGGCGGCGGGTGAAGTTCGCGCATCCGTGCGCCCAACGCCATCAACCGGTCGAGGGCGGCGCGCCGCCGTGCGCTCAGGTCTTCGACGTCCGGATCCAGTCGATCGCCATCCTCCACCGACACGAGGTAGGCGAGGGGTCGATGGTCGCGCTCGATCAGGATCCGTTCTCCCGCGGAGGCGGCGTCGAGGATCTCGCCCAGACGCCTGCGCATATCCATGGCCGTGATGGTTCTCATAGTCGGTCATGATAGCCGACCATGATGACCGGTCAAGGCGTAGACTCGGCCGGTCATGGTCGAATCGCATGCCGTCCCGGGGTTCCTGCCGAGCACCCATGGGTTGCGGTTCGCCAACCGGTTCCCTCCGGGACCGACCATCCGGTTCGGCCCGCTCGACCCTCGCTGGATCGGGATCGGCGATGCGTCTGCGGGCCTGTGCGGCGGGATGAGCTGGTATGTCCGCGAGCGGTTCGCTGCCGGCTTGCCGATCCCGCCCGATGCGGAGGCACCCGTCAACGGCAGTCCCCTCTTCCAGGCGCTTGTCCGCCGCCAGGTCAGATCGCTCGATTGGTTGCGGACGCCGCTCAGGTTCTGGTGGATGGGCGCATTCGGCGCCGCCCGTGCGCTCCGTCGATCGCGCGAGGCGGAGTGGCCCAGGATCCGATCGGACATCGACGCCGACCGCCTCGCCATGGTCGGCCTGGTCCGGCATCAGGGCCTGAACCCGTTCAACCTCATGCAAAGCCACCAGGTCCTGGCGTACGCGTACGAGATCGCCGGCGAGTCGATCACGTTGCGTGTCTACGATCCGAACTGGCCCGGGCGGGACGATGTGGCGATCACGCTCGATGGAGACGGGCTACGAGCGTCGACCCTCGAAACGATGTCGGGGATCTTGAACCTGGGCTGACGCTGGCTCACGCGTCGTATGGAGCCCGGACTCGCCCGGTTCGGCGCGTCCATGAGGTGACTGCGATCCCGGGTCCCCCTAGAACATCGTCGACGACCAGGCCGGGGTGGTCGTCGCGAACAGGCGGTCGGCTGTGGCGATCCCGCCCGCCCGCAGCTCTTCCGACCGACCTGCCCGGACGAGATCGGCGAACGAGAAGGTCCCGAGATAGGCCATCGCCAGGTCCGTGATGTCGAGTGCGATATCGGCAGCTCCATCGCCTGCCGCTGGCGCGACGGTTCCCGCTCCCCCACCCTCGGGGACGTCGAGTGTCCAGCGACCGGCGTTGCCGGGACAGAACGGGTCGGTCACCTCGAGGGTCACGCTGCCGCCGGCCGCATAGGTCCGGCCTTCGAGCGCGGCCCGGAGTTCGATGAGGCGGAGCCAGATCCCGTCCGTGACCGTGAAGCCGAGGCGACGCGGGTTCGCCATCTGCAGGACCAACGGCGCCGGCACGGGTGTGCGCAGGCCCCGGATCTTGGTCACGAGGTCCACCCCGGCGAGCCACTCCCACAAGGCCCGCTCCGCCGCCGGATCCAGGCCGGTGACCTCCAGGGCCGTGAGGACGTGCTTGGGTCCTCGGTCGTCCCACTCACTCTTGACGCGGTAGATCGCGTAGCCGCGAGGCAGGCCATCGACTTCGAGGACGGCGTTGAACTTCGTGCCGAAGATCGCGCGCATCCGTCCATCGTCGGCGAGCAGCTGATGCCGCCATCGATCCGGGTGCCGGGTGACTTCCCCGATCCGCTCCGGACGCGCGCGATCGAACAGCGGCGGGACGAGTCGCATCCCTTCGTCGACATCGACCAGCCTGACCCGGCCGAGCGGCTCGGCCGGCCGAGCGAACGTGAAGGCGTGCCGTTCGACCTCGAAGCTGCCCCGAAGCGTCGCCATCCCGAAGCCGAAATGCGGGTAGATGACGCCTTCCGAGGCGTACAGCACGGCGACCGGTTCACCCCGCTCGACGGCCTGGTCGAGGATCCAGCGCATCATCCGGGTGAGGATCCCGCGCCGGCGGTGACTCGGGGCGACCCCGACATCGGACACGCCGACCGCCCGGACTTCCCCGCCCGGCACCGTCAGTCGCATCGACAACCCGGCGGCCGCACCGACCCACGTCTCGCCGTCCACCGCGCCGATCAGCCGATCCACCTCCCAGAGCTTCCGATCCGTTTCGAACTGCTGGTCCGTGTAGTCGTCGGCGAATGCCGCCGATACCGGTCGGATGTATGCGCGCAACGACTCGGGATCGTCGGTCGGTTGGCGAAGCTGGATCGACTCGTCGTGCATCGGTCCATCCTGCCATGCCGGCGCCCGACCAGGCGACGATGACGACCGACCGGAGATCAGAGCGTGGGTAGGGCCTGCAGGTCGGTCTGGGTCGCAGCGAACAGGTCGCCCTTCTCGGTCACGCGTTCCACGATGTCGCGGATCGTCCAGCGATCCGGTCGGAGCTCCGGGTCGTCAAGCTCGTCCCAGGCGATCGGTGCTGACACCGGGGCTCCGGCGGCAGGTCGTACGGCATACGGCGCCACGAGCGTCTTGATGCTGGCGTTCTGGGTGTAGTCGAGACGAGCCTTGCCCTGGCGGGCGCCCTTGGCCCACTCCCACGAGACGAGCTCCGGCACGGTCGCCCCGATCGCCCGCGAGATGCGCTCGACCCAGGCGCTCGTGTCGCCGAAGTCGTAGCGGGGCTCGACCGGGATCCAGACCTGGATACCGCGCTTGCCGGTCGTCTTCGGATAGCCGTGGACGCCGAGGTGGCCGAGGGCCGTCCGGTAGAGCCGGGCGAGCACGAGCGTCTCCTCCCAGGTCGTCCGCTCGCCCGGATCGATATCGATGTAGGCGAACGTCGGTCGCCACGGATCGGGCAGGCGCCCGGTCCAGGCGTGGATCTCGAAGCTCGCCTGGTTGCCGAGCCAGGCCAGGGTTGCCGCCCGATCGGCGATCAGGTGGTCGTTCGCGTCGCGGTCCTCCCGACCATCGACGCCGGTCTCGTGCCAGCGGGTCAGCCACGTCGGCGCCGTCGCGGGGATGTCCTTCTGCCAGAACCCCGGTGCCCCGGCCCCGTTCGGGAAGCGTTGGAGGTTGAGCGGTCGGTCGGCGAGGTGCGGCAACAGGGTCGGCGCGATCCGGGCGAAGTAGCGGATCAGCTCACGCTTCGTGATCGGACCCTCGCCACTGTCCGGCCGCGCCTCGAACAGGGGCTTGTCGAGGTTCGTGAGCTTCAGGTCGTTGCCGCCGACCGACCAGATCCCTTCCCTGCCGAGCCGGTCGAGCGCGTCCAGTTCCGGGTCCGCAACCTCCCAGGCAAACGCAGGTCGTGGTTCGTGGCCGGGCTCGGTGCCAGGGACCGCCGCACCGGTCCGGACACCCGACGCTGCATCCATCTCCGACACCGCGTCCCTGACCGCGGTCGCGGTCGTCACCGCCCGTTCGCGCACGACCGTCGTCGGATCGCGACCCTCCTCGATCCCCTTGAAGGCCGCCTGCCGGACCATCCCGTCTCGCGACCAGCCGCCGAGCTCGGCACGGATCACCAGTTCCGGTCGGACCCAATGGACATCACGCAGGTCGCCACCCCATCGCCCTCGATGGTCGCGCGACGGTGGCGGGTCGAAGGCGGGTACCTCGGTCTCGAGCGTCCTGAGACGCTCGAGGATCTGCCGGCGACTCCGCGCGTCGAACCCGGAGCCGACCTTGCCCGCGAACCGGAGCCGTCCGTCCTCGTAGACGCCGACCGCGACCGCGCCGAGATCCCGGGCCTGTCCTTCCCCGGGCGTCCAACCCCCGACCACGAGTTCCTGCTCCGGGCGGATCTTGAGCTTGAGCCACGACGCGGATCGGCGGCCCGGCTCGTAGCGCGACCGACGGAGCTTGGCGATCACACCTTCGAGGCCCTGCGCTTCGGCGGCACGGTAGAAGGCGCGCCCTTCGCCCTCGACGTGCGCGGCGAATTGGACGCGCGGGTTCGGCCGGAGCACGCTCTTGAGGAGCCGCTTGCGGTCCTCGAGCGCCACGTCGACCAGCGAACGACCGTCGAGATAGAGGAGATCGAACGCCTCGAAGACGAGGTCGGGCGCCGACCGATCGCCAAGCCGCTCCTGGAGGAGGCCGAAGTCCGGTCGACCGTCGTCCCGAAGCGCGACGACTTCCCCGTCGACGATGGCCTGGCTCGCATCGATCCAGGTGGGCGGGGTCAGCAGCCCGGGAAAGTAGGTTTCGGCGTCCTTGAGATTGCGGGTCCACAGCCGGACCTTGCCGTCGGATACGACCGCTTGCACCCGGTAGCCGTCCCACTTGATCTCGAACAGCCACCCGGGGTCGTCGAACGGCTTGCCCGCCAGGGTCGCGAGCATCGGCTCGATCCGCTGGGGCATCGTGGTCGCGACGGCTCCGGCCAGGTCGATCTCGGCCGAGGCCGCCGGCGCTTCACCGATCCAGAGGGCGTCGCGATCGGCCTTCACGTCGTCGTTGGTTCGGCCGGTCTTGACGCTGTGGGGATGGTCCTCGGCATCCCAGCCCGTCACTGCCGTCGGGTCACGCTTCTTGATCAGGAGCCATTGCTCGCCCTGATCGTCCTCGAACGCACGGGCCGCGGGATCGTCCGCCTTGTGCCGGCGTCCGCTCGTCCGGACGATGGTGAACCGGCCGCTGACCTTCTGCCCGTGCAGCTCGAACTTCAGCTCCCCGGCCGGGATCGCGATCGTCGCATCGTTCGTCGGCGGCTCGGCCTGCCAGGTGCCCCAGTCCCAGACGATGACATCGCCGGCGCCGTACTGACGCGACGGGATGACGCCCTCGAAGTCGAAGTACTCGAGCGGGTGGTCCTCCACGTGGACGGCCATCCGGCGCTGGGCGGGATCGAGGGTGGGGCCTTTCGGGACGGCCCACGAGACGAGCACACCAGCGACCTCAAGCCGGAAGTCGTAGTGGAGTCGGGTAGCACGATGACGCTGGATGACGAAGCGACCGCTCCGGACCGGGCGACCCGGCTCGACCGGTGACGCGGCTGGCGCCGGTTCCGGAGTCCTGGCGAAATCGCGCTTGCGGCGGTATTCGTCGAGTGGCATCAGGCCATCAGTGTGCCAGTCGGCGGCGCCGACCTGCGTCGCGCGATCAGGCCGACTTGCGCCTCCGCGCGGGTTTCGCGGCCACGGTGTCCTCGTCCTGGCCATCATCCGTCTGGGCGACCTTGGCCTTCGTCGCCTTGGTCGCCTTCGCCGCTCTGGTCGCCTTGGCTTCCTTGGCCTCGGCGACGGAGACCGGCTTGTCCGGGCTCACATCACGGGCGGCCTTCGCGGCGTTGACCGATGCCTCGAGCGCCGCCATCAGGTCGATGAGATTGCTGCTCTCTTCCGGTGCCTCGAGTGCGACGGTCTCCTTGCCTTCGACCTTGGCCTGGATGATCGATTCGAGCGCCTGCCGGTACTCGTCCTTGTACTGGGATGGGTCGAATTCACCCGTCATCGCTGACACGAGTTGTTGCGCCATCGCCAGCTCGGCCGGCTTGAAGTCGTAGTCCTCGTCGCCCAGGTCCAGCTCACCGACCGAGCGGATCTCGTCGGGCCAATGCAGGGTGGTCATCAGCATCGTGTCGCCGAACGGGTCGAGGGCGGCCAGTGCCTCGCGGTCCTTGATCACGACCTTGCAGATCGCGGTCAGGCCATCGGCCTCCAGGACAGACTTGAGGAGGTGGAACGCCTTTCGCCCGATCTTGTCCGGCTCGAGGTAGTAGGCGCTCTTGACGAACCGAACGGCGGCATCATCGCGCTTGGCCTTGGTGAACTGCTCGATCTCGATGGAGCGGACGGTCTTGAGCGGGACATTCTCGAGGTCTTCGTCGGTGATGACCACGTAGTCGCCCGGGGCATACTCGAACCCCTTGACCGTGTCGGATCGCGAGATCTGCTCGTCCTCGACGGGGCACCAGACCTTCATCTGGATGCGCGACAGGTCCGCCTTGTGGAGCATGTTGAAGCTGATGCCCTTGGACTCGGTCGCGAGGTAGAGCTTCACCGGGATGGTGACCAGCCCGAACTGGATGGCTCCCTTCCACATCGCACGCGCCATGACCGTCCTCGCTAGATCGCATCGATCGCTTCGGATCTCCGGTCCGAGGCGTCGAGGACGGCCACCATAGCGCAACCACGCAAACGCGCAACCGCGCCGGCGTCTACTTCAGGACGACGAAGGCATCGAGACGGAACTGGGGATGGGCACCGGTTCCGGCAGGCTTGAGCGTGATCTTGTGCTGGCCGCCAGATGCGAAGGCCATGCTGAACACGACCCGCCGGGCTCCGAGAGGTTGCGTCCGCATCGACACCGAACCGACGTAGAGGCCGTCCACGAACACGCGGACCTTGCCCCGGTACTTGCTCTTCGGCGCGACGACGGCGATGCCGTGCCCCGTGAACGCGAAGCGAACGCTGGCCTTGGGCCGCGACGAGCCGGTCGTGGTTCCGTGCCACGCGCTCGAGGCGGTATAGCGGTACCACTTCCCTCCCCGCACCACGGAGCCGCTCCGATCGTCCACCGGATGGATTCGGATCAGATCCGTCCCGACCACCCAGGGACTCCAGTTGCCGGCCGCGTCCATCGCCCGGACCCGGAACTGATCGTTCGTGTCGAACGGGATGGCGTAGACCGCCGACCGGGCGCTGGCGGGAAGGCTGACGGCCGTCGACCATGCCCCGCCACTGGACTGGTTTTGGAGTTGATATCCGCCGATCGCGCTGGTCGGGTCGCTGGCGGCCGGCCAGACGACGCGGACGGGCATCACGTCCCGGCCCATCCGAACGCCCGTGGCGAGGGACACCGTCGGCGCCTGCGCGGTCGGGAAGTCCTGGATGACCCGGACCGAGAGGTCCGCAGTCGCGGTCCGGCCCTGGTTCGTGCCCTGGACCCCGATCGTGTACGACCCAATGGCGGCTCCCTTGGGAACCGAGACCTTGACCGAGCCTGCGTTCGCCGACCAGCCCATCAGGCTCGTCGTCGTCATCGTCGCGGACCAGCCCGCGGGCACCGACGTCACCGACAGCTTCACGCGCTCGAAGAAGGTGTCGCTTCGGACGATCGTGAACGGCAGGGCGAGGGTGGTCGCTCCCTCGACATTCGGTGGGGTCGAGGTCGCCGGGGCCAGGGAATAGGTCCCAAGCGCACTGATCCGTGAGACATCGAGGAGCGGTTCGTGGGTGGAATCAGGATCGGTGGACGTCTTCCAGCCGAAATTCCCGAGATAGCGGAGGGCCTCACGGACCTCCGCCGGCGTCGCGTTCGGCCGGCTGGCCTTGTAGAGCGCGACCGCGCCCGTCACCGTGGGCGCCGCCATCGACGTACCGGAGAGGGTCGCGTAGGTCGGACCGGGCCAGGTGGACAGGATGCACTTGCCTGGCGCGATGAGGTCGACGTCACCGCCGTAGTTGCTGAAGTCGGCGAACGTGTCGTCCTTGTCGTAACCGCCCCACGAGTAGCAGGCGCGGCCGCCCAGACCGCCGGGCTTCCCATCCGTATCGGCCAGCGCGGACACCGTGATGACCTCGTTGTAGCTGGCCGGGATGTTCTTCGACGCATTGTGGCTGTCGTTGGCGGCCGCGGCGACGACGGTGATGCCACCGGCAACGACGCGGCAGATGGCCTGGTGCAGGAGATCCTTTCCCGTGTATCCACAGTTGTGGTCGTCCGAGCCCGCCTTGGTCACGCTCATGTTCACGGCCTCGAACAGCGGTCGGCTGGCATCGGTCGGGTCACGCTGGGCGAGGATCCAGTCCAGCCCACAGACGTACCAGGAGATCAGGCCGTAGCCCTTGTCGTTGAGGATCCGCACGCCGTAGATCCGGGCGCCCGGCGCAACCCCGACGACACCGAAACTGTTGTCGAGGGCACCGACGATGCCGGCCACGTGCGTCCCGTGGCCGTTCTTGTCGCGCCAGGCCGTCGGGTCGGACGTCGCGCAGTTGTAGCCGCCGGCGATGTTGAGGTCCGGGTGATCGGAGACGCCCGTATCCACGATGGCGACGTCCGCGTCGACTCGCTGATCCGTCCCGTCGATCCCGGCGACATCACTGAGCTGACCGCCGACCCGCGACACGCCGGTCGGGATCGTCTGGGTGAGCTGCACGACACCGTCGGGGACAACGGCGACGACGTCCGGATCGGCGAGCAGGTCCCGCTTCTGGGCCGCGTCCAGCTTGGCTGAGAAACCCTTGAACGCGGTCCCGAACCGCCGATCGGCCGTGACGCCGTCGCGCTGGTGGACCTTCGCGACGAGCGTCTTCAGGTCCGAGCCGCTGCGGAGCATGACGATATATCGGTCCTGCGCGCTTGGAGCGCCATCGAGGACGGGTTGCTGCGCGGCAGGCGCGAGATCGAGGGCCGGCGACGCCGAAGGGTCGACGGTCGGGGTCGGGACACCGGTCGGCGATGCGGACGGCACCGGCTCGATGGTCGGCGTCGGGACCTCGGTCGGGATCGGCACGTTCGACGGGGTGGGTGCCTCTGTCGGGGTGGGGGCGACCGGGGCGGTGGGCCCAGCCGCCGCGGCCGGAGCGACGGCCGGGATGGCGATGAGCACGGCAAACAGCAGGGGCGCGATGCGGCGGTGCATGGCGCAAGGATGCGCCTGTAGCCCGATCTCGCCAACAGCCCCTTCGTCCCGCTCACATTCGTCTGGCGGTCCGGGTCCGTCGTAGCCCTACCGGTCGGGCGCGTGGAGCTCCATCTCGGCTTCCGCAACCCGGGCCAGGATGTTCGATCGCATCGCGTCGAGGCCGGTCCAGACAGCCTTGGTCGCGTTCGAGATCGAGGTCAGCTGGGCCTTGAGCGAGCGGACGACCTCGAGTTGCTCGCGGACCGCGGTCAGGGCCGAACCGATCGCCGCGGCATCGACGTCGACCTCGCGCTCCACCAACGACGCGAGGGCGAGCAGCCGGGCGAGCCGGATCGCCGCCTCCAGCGAGGCAGGTTCCGGCGCGTCCGGGTCGATCACGCAGTAGACGTCGTCGCCGACCAGGTTGAACGGCGCGATCCCGGCCGGCGCATGCGCTTGGCTGAAGACGACGACCGCCGTCGCCGCACCCCGGTTCTCCTTGGCCTCGCGTAGCTCTTCGCGCATCGCTCGCATCGACATCGGCCGATCCTTGGCCTCGATGACCACACGCACGTCGCAGCCGCGGGCGACCTGGGCGTCAAGGGTCAGCACGAAGTCACCCTTCTTGGACTTCATGATCGATCCGGTGTCCGTCCCCGTCCGATCGAGCAGATCGCCCGAGCCGCGGGCGAGCTCCGCCAGCATCGCCTCGAGCAGGTCCTCGAAATCGCCGCCCTTGGCAGTCGATCGCGCTCGTTCCGCGCCGCGGGCGGCCGCGGCCGCCTCGATGGCGACCAGGCGCTCCTCGAGGGACCGGAACCCATCGGCGATCTCCTGACGGAACTGGTGCATCGGTGAATGCAGTCGGGTCGGGTCGAGCAGTTGCGCCAGTTTCGAGGCGTCGCCGTCGAAATAGCGTTCCAGCATCGTTCCGATCCGGCCGATCGCGCTGTCCCGCTTCGTCTCGTCGAACAGCTCGTCCACCATCGATCGCAAGGCCCCGCGATCGCCCAGGAACTTCTCCAAGGTCCGAGGCAGGCGCCCATCTCCGTCCGCGAAATTGGCGCGGAGCGTCTGCTCCAGGGCCATGGCGGCTTTCTCATTGACCGCTTCCGCCTGGTGCATGAGCTTCTCGAACTCGGACCGCACGACATCCACATTGACCGTGACGCCGGCATCCTGGAGCGCGAGCAACCCGATCCGCAAGGCCCGCTCGACGAGGTCGGCGCGGTCATCGGCCGGACGCTCCCGGAGGAACGCTGCCAGGGCAGGGTCCGGGAGGATCAGGTGGTCCACGAGGATGCGGTCGCCGGCCAGCCGGACACTCGTCGACGGATCGGCGTCCGGCGCCTGTGGGATGGGGGTGATCGGTCGCACTGTGGCCTGCATGCGCCGGATCGTGATCCGGTGCCGTGACACCTAGCCTGTCACGTCCCTCGATACGTGGTGATCGAGTACGGCGCGAGCAGGAGCGGCACGTGGTGACTGCGACCTGGGTCGGTGACTCGCAGGTCCAGCGACAGGCGTTGGAAGAAGCGGACCGGGGCGGGAGCCCCGTCGCCCTCCGGTGATGGCTCGGTGGTCTGGCCCAGGTCGAATTCGAGCCGGTAGTCCCCCGCCGTCAGCGGACGCTCGAGGAGATCGCGGACCCGCCCGTCGGAATCGGTCAGAGCCTGGGTCAGGCGCAGCGCCCGTCCGTCGTCCGCGATCCGGTAGAGGGTGACGTGGATTCCGGCAGCCGCCACGCCACGTTCCGTGTCGAGGACGTGGGTCGAGATGGTCGGGGCCGGCTGGGTCGCCTGTCGCGCCACGCTATCCTCCGCGCATGGGTACCTTGCAGATCGTCGTCGGTGACCTCCACTGTAGCGCTCGATGGGAACCGGCTGCGCCGAAGACGATCGAGGCGATCCGGCGTCTCCTCCCGATCGAGTCGCGCCTGATCCATTGCCGATGGTCCGGCGAATCGACCTGGATCCCGTTCGGGGACTTCCGGCCCGGTCTCGACTACGAGAACCACACGTCACATCCTGCTCCGGGTCAGCTCGCGATCTACCCCGGTGGGATCAGCGAATGCGAGATCTTCTTCCCGTACGGTGGCTGTACCACGGCCTCCAAGGTCGGCCAACTCGCCGCCAACCATTTCGCGACCGTCCTGCCCGACCCGGGCTCGGACGATCGCCTCCGTGAGATCGGTCGACGCTGCCTCTGGGAAGGGGCGCAGCGGATCGTCATCCGCGAGGTCGACTGAGCCGCGAGGCAAGGTACTACCATCTGGTATCATCTCGGGGTGAGCCCCCGATCTCGTCTGTCGCTCCTGTTCGAGTTGTTCGCGGCCGAACAGCGCGTGCGCACGCTCGTCCAGCGGGCGATGACGGACGTCGCCCTTCGACCCGACGAGTACGCCGTCTATAGCGTCCTGTTCGACGAAGGGCCGCAGACCCCAACAGACCTCGCCCGCCGGGTGGGGATGCCGCCGACGACCATGTCCCACCACGTCCGCGCCCTGTTGGACCGGGGACACGCGAAGCGCGAAACCGTCGCCGACGACCGCCGATCCTACCGACTGGCGCTGACCCGCGACGGTCTCGCCGTCCACGCCGCCGCCAGCCGGGCGTTCGCCCAGGCCGACTCCCGGTTCGGCGATGCCCTCGTGATCGACGCCGATGACGCCCGGGCGATGCTTCGCGCGATCGGGCACGCCGCCGCCGAGGCCGAGTCGAGGTTGGCCTCCAATTCGATGCGGGCGACGGGATGACCAGGCAGACGAAGTCGTCCGCGCTCCCGACGGCAGCGATCGCGACCATCCTGGTCGCCATCCTGGTGGGTGGCTGCGGCGTGACCGTGACGCCGAGCCCGTCATCTGCCGTGGCGACGTCCCCGGTCGGGCCGGTCTCGACCGAACCGGGTGGCTCGCCGACGACAGCGCCGTCCCCGACGGCGGCCCCGTCTCCCACCCTGTCGCGCACCGATGGCTGGCGGGCGGACATCGACGCGCTCCTCGTCGCGCGGGAGCAGATCCACCCGGACCCGTGGCACGGGATCTCGCGTGCGCAGTACGTCGCGGCCGCCGACGCCGTCAAGGCAAGGATCCCGACGCTGTCCGACGACCAGGCGCTGGTGGAGCTGGTCCGCCTTGCCGCGATGCCGGGATGGGCCGGACGCGACGGTCATACGGGGATGTTCCCGTTCACCGCGGACAGCGCCACCCACGAATTCCCGATCCGCCTGTGGCAGTTTCGCGATGGGCTGTTCATCACGACTGCGAGGGCGCCGTATGAGGATCTGGTCGGTGCGCGGATCGTCGCCATCGACGGCCGGCCGATCGCCGATGTCCTCGACCTTGTCGAACCACTCTCGCCACGCGACAACCCGTCGAACCTGCTTGCCTACGCGCCGCTCTACCTGCGGGTCAGCGAATTGCTGACGGGACTCGGGATCCAGGAGCAGGTCGGACCGGCGACGTTCAACGTGATCGACGCCGACGGCAACGACCGGGACGTGGACATCGCGCCGATCCCGGCCGCCGACGATGTCGCGTGGCATGGCGGACTGCCGCTGCGCCTGCCGAGCCGGGTCGATACGATGTGGCTGCGTGACATCGACACGCCCCTGTGGTGGACATACCTCGCGAGTTCACGGACCCTGTACGTCCAGTACAACGAGGTCCGTGGCGGGATCGACGCCGTGGCCGACGAGATCCTGGCTCGCGCGAAGCAGGGCGACGTCGCGCAGGTCGTCGTCGATCTCCGCAACAACGGCGGCGGCGACAACGGGACGTATGGCCGGCTCCTGTCCGTCCTGCAGGATCCCGCCATCGACCAGCCAGGCCGCCTGACCCTGCTGATCGGCCGCCTGACGTTCTCGGCGGCGGCCAATTTCGCCACCACGATCGAACAGACGACGGACGCCGAATTCGTCGGCGAGCCGATGGGCGGCAGCCCGAACCTGTATGCCGATGTCCGGGCCATCCCGTTGCCCTATGCGGGTCAGGTCGTCTACATCGCCAGTCGCTACTGGCAGAAGAGCACCGCCGACGACGCCAGGATCACGATCCGGCCGCGACTCCAGATCGAGCCGTCCTCCGAGGACTATTTCGGGGGCCTCGATCCCGTGCTCATGTCGGTCATCGCGGACACACCGGTCGGCTGACCACGCTCCGCGTATCCTGCCCGGGTGGCGGACACACCTGACCTCGTCGTCCTCGGTGGCACGGTCGTCGGGGCGACCGGATCCCGGCGGGCCGACGTCGCCGTCAGGGACGGGCGAGTGAGCGCGATCGAGTCCGACCTGACCGGCCTCGCCCAACGCGCGCACCAGATCGTCGATGTCGCCGGTCTCCTGGTGCTGCCGGGCGTGGTGGACGTCCACACCCACACCCGCGTCGCGACCGATGCGCAGCCGGACCGCTTCTTCCAGGATTCTGTGGCGGCCGCGTTCGGCGGCACGACCACGTTCCTGTCGTTCAACAACCCGGGCACCGGATCGTCACCGGCTGCCGAGCGATCGCTCCGGACCGGGATCCGCGAATGGCGCACCGCCACGGACCGCGACAGCGCCATCGACTACGGGCTGAGTCTGGCGATCAGCGGTCGAGCGAACGATGCCCTGTCCGAGATCCCGGCCACGATCGACGCGGGGATCGCCACCTCCAAGGCCTTCATGGTCTTCGACTTCCGCCTCCCGGACGAGCGGCTGTACGAGGCCCTGGGCGTCATGGCCCGCCACGGCGGCATGCTCCAGGTCCATTGCGAAGACCCGATCCTGCTCGATGCCGCCGTGGCCGACGCGCTCGGGCGCGGCGACGTCGGACCGCGTTTCCATGCGTCGACCCGGCCGAGCTACGTGGAGGCCGTGGCGACCGCCAGGGCGCTCGCCTTCGCCCGGATGGTGGACGCGCCGATCCACGTCGTCCATCTGTCATCGTCGGCAGCCCTCGATGAGGTGCGGCGCGCCAGGGCGGCCGGTGTCCGCGTCTCCGCGGAGACGTGCCCCCACTACCTCGTCCTGTCCGAGGATCGATACGACGACCCCGATCCCGTCTCGTGTGCCCGGTTCGTCATCTCGCCGCCGCTGCGGCGGAAGGCGGATCGCGACGCGCTGTGGGCCGGGCTTGCCGACGGCACCCTCGACCTGGTCGCCACCGATCATGTCCCCGACCGCCTCGACTCGGAGAAGGCGGAGGCCGGTCGGGGCGTCCCGTTCGACCGGATCAGCAACGGCGCCCCCGGGATCGAAACGCTGTTGACCATCCTGTACAGCGAGGGCGTGGCCAAGGGCCGGATCCGCCTCGAGCGCATGGTCGAGCTGCTGGCGACGACGCCCGCGGCCAGGTTCGGCCTGGGTTCCAAGGGAGCGATCGAGGTCGGCCGTGACGCCGATCTCGTCGTGTTCGACCCGACGGCTCGGCGAACGATCCGCGCCACCGACCTCCATCACACGAGCGACTACACACCGTACGAGGGGTTGGAGGTCGCCGGCGCGGTGCGCGACGTGTTCGTACGTGGAAGCGCGGTGATCCGGGACGGCGCGTTCGTCGGTCGTCGGGACTTCGGCCGGTTCGTGGAGCGCGGCCGGATCGCCGGCGGCTAGTCGAGCATCGAGTAGGCGCGAAGCGTCAGGAACTCGGCGAACTCGGGATCGAGGACCAGTCGGTCGAGCAAGCCGACCGCATCGGCGAGCCGCCCCTCCCCTGCCCCGCCGAGCCGCGCCAACTCCTCATCGCGGATGGCCGCGTAGAGCGATGCATCGAACGGCCGACCATCGGCGAGGGCGACCCCGCGGGTGCGCCAATGCCAAAGCTGCGAGCGGGCGATCTCGGCCGTCGCGGCATCCTCCATCAGGTTGTCGATGGCGGCCGCGCCGATCCCTCGCAACCACGAGTCGAGATACGCGAGGGCGACCCGGACATCCGCCCGGACGCCCGTTTCGGTGACTGCACCGCCCGGGACCGTCAGGTCGAGCAGGTCGGCCGCGGAGACCGAGACGTCTCCGCGCAGGCGGCGCTTCTGGTTCGGAGCCGCGCCGAGCACTCCGTCGAACACCTCCATCGCCACCGGCACGAGGTCCGGGTGGGCGACCCAGGTGCCGTCGAAACCGTCCCGGCTCTCGCGTTCCTTGTCCTCTCGGACCCTGGCCAGGGCGACCGCGGTGACGTCCGGGTCGCGCCGGTTCGGGATGAACGCCGCCATCCCGCCGATCGCGTGGGCCCCGCGCCGATGGCAGGTCCGCACGAGCAGGTCCGTATAGGCGCGCATGAACGGCACGGTCATCGTCAGTTGCGCCCGGTCAGGCACCGCCAGCGCCGGCCAGGCGCGCAACTTCTTGATGCCACTGAACAGGTAGTCCCAGCGACCCGCGTTGAGCCCCGCGGCGTGTTCGCGCAGCTCGTACAGGATCTCGTCCATCTCGAACGCGGCGAGGATCGTCTCGATGAGCACGGTCGCCCGGATCGAGCCTTGCGGGATCCCGAGGGCCGCCTGGGCGTGGACGAAGACGTCGTTCCAGAGACGCGCCTCGTGGTGGGATTCGAGCTTGGCCAGGTAGAGGTACGGACCGGACCCACGACGCACCGCCGCCTCGCCGCAGTGGAAGACGAACAACCCGAAGTCGAACAGGCTCGCAGCGACGGGGGATCCGTCCACCAGCATCCCGGACTCGACGAGATGCCAGCCACGTGGGCGCACCACCAGCGTCGCAGTCCGGTCGGCCAGGCGGTAGGCCTTGCCATCGGGCGCATCGAATCGGAGCGTGCCCCGGACCGCGTCGGCGATGGCCGCTTGCCCACCGATCATGTTGGCCCAGGTCGGCGACAGCGCGTCCTCGAGATCGGCCATGAAGACGCGGGCGCCGGAGTTGAGGGCGTTGATCATCATCTTCGGTTCGGCCGGACCGGTGATCTCGACCCGCCGGTCGTCGAGGTCCGACGGAGCAGGCGCGACGGTCCAGTCGGATCCGCGCACGTCGAGCGTGGCCTCGAGGAAGTCCGGCCGAACACCGGCATCGAGCTCGGCCTGTCGATCCGCGCGACGACCGAGCAGGTCGAGCCGGGCCGGTCCGAACCGCCGTTGGAGGTCAGCGACGAACGCCAGCGCCCCTGGCGTCAGCACCCGATCCGAGCCGGCGACCGTTCCGCGCTGGATCGCGACGCCGGGCGGGAGGTCCTGGACCCGATCTTCAGCCATCGCCGCGACGGACGGTCGCCTCGATGATCCCGTGCGGTTCGGTGGTGGCCACGTAGATCTCGCCGTCATTGGTCAGCCCGAACGGTGTCAGGTCGACGAGCCAGTGATGGAGGTTCGGCAGGACCATCCGGATCTGATCGATCTCCTCGTGGCGCTCGAGGATCGCCCGGGCCATGATCCAGACCGACGCCTGGACCGATGCGCTGTCGTGGTCGGCGAAGACCTCGAGAAGCGTCGCCCGGACCGCCGCGAACGTCGCGTCGTGGTCGAGCCGCGGGGCGCCGTACCGCCAGATCGCGGTGATCTTCGTCGCCATGAGTCGATCGTCGGCTTCTGGCAGCGTCGTGTAGCGGTCGCGTGGAAAGCCGCTGAACGACGATCGCGTGGTCTTCAGCACGACCAGATCCTCGACCCCCGCCTCGACGGTCGTCCCGCCGAGCGATGTGGTGATCGTGGCGACCCTGGTCCCCTCTCCCCCGCGGACGAACGCATCCGGGGCGGGCCGGCCGGCGACATCGATGGGAGCCCAGTGGTGGGCGCGGATGTTGACGGTCGCGACTTCGACCTGCGGCGCGGCGCCGAAATGCTCGGCCAGCGCCAGTCCGTACGCCTCGATCGATCCGTCGAGGTGATCCTTGGCGAACGCGTAGGCCGTGTTCTTCATCGTGTCCGTCGGGATGACCGGGGAATTGTCGCCGTCGGTATGGGCGGACTCGAACGCTCCTTCGAGGGCGATCGCGACCGTCAGGTCGCGGAGTCGATGCGCCTGTCCTCCGCGCGCGACCCGGACGAGGCGGATGGCGGCCTTGCCGTATCGATTGGCGCCGAGCTCGATCACGGTGACAGCCTCGCATAGCGATCCCGGGCGATGTCGATGACGGCGTCGAGTGCCCGGTGGATCTCGACGCTGCGGTCTGCCTCGAGTGCGGCGGCCAGCCCGGGCAGGAGTTCCGCTCGGGAGCGACCGGCCACGAACACGCAGTAGCGGAACCCGAAGCGGGCCTCGTAGTCGGCGTTCAATCGGGCCAGCTCGGCCGCGACCCGGTCGTCGGCCGGTGCCCGTTCCGTGCCGGCGGAGGCGTAGCCCTGTTCCTGGAACGAGAGGCGCGACACGTTCTCCGGCGGTTCACCGAGCCGCGGGTGCGCATCGATCAGCTCGATCTGCTCGTCCGCCGGCATCGAGTGCGCGATCGCACGAGCCGTCCTGAACAGGGCCTCGATCGATCCGAACGGACGGGCCACGGCGAGTCGCCCGAGGAAACCCCGGGCGCCCTCGAACAGCGGGGACACGGCGGCGGCAAAGGCGCCTGGGCTGATGACATCGAGAGCGTCGATAGACGGGGCATCGGGCGAGCGCACCTGGGATCCGGCCATCACCAGCCGCCGGCTTCGCGGATGAGGCGATGGAGGACTCTCGCGGCGACCACCCGTCGATACTCGGCGGTGGATCGGACGTCATCGATCGGGTGGAGTTCGGCGGCCAGGGCCTCGGTCGCGCGGTCGGCGGTCTCGGGTGTCGGGGGCCGACCCTCGAGGACCGCCTCGGTCTCGGTCGCGCGGATGGGTGTCGCCGCGACGGAGCCGAGGGCCAGTCGGACGGACGTCCACGGGGCCACAGCGAGCGGGACCGCCGCAGTCCGACCGTCGCGCCAGCCAAGCGCCAGGACGACCTTGCTGATGGATTGGGCGCGGCGCGTGCCGACCTTGCGAAAGCGCATCTCGCGCCCGGCCATGAGTGGGATCCGGATGCGCAGGAGGAGTTCGTCCGGAGCCATGGCCGTGCGTCGGTAGGCGGGCCAGAACGCCGCCGCGGGAACGGTCCGTTCACCGCGCACCGACCCGACCACGAACGAAGCGTCCGCGGCCAGGAGGATCGGAAGCGTGTCTCCGGCGGGCGACGCGTTGGCCACGTTGCCCCCGATCGTCCCGCGGTTCTGGATCTGGGCCGCGCCGATCGTCGATGCCGCCTCGACCAGCACCGGCAGGTGCTCCGTGCACAACGCCGAGCGGCGGATCGCCGTATACGTGGTCAGCGCACCCAGGCTCACCGAATCGCCATCGAGCGCGATCCCCCGAAGCGCGTCCAGCCGCCACAGGTCGACGAAGGTTCCCGGGGCGTCCTCCAGTTCACCATCCAGGGCAACCATCAGATCCGTGCCCCCGGCAAGCGGCCGAGCCGGTCCGTGGGCCAGGATCGAATAGGCCTCGGCCAGGGTCTGGGGGCTGGCGACCGTCGGGCTGGCGGCCACGGCTCAGACCTTCCGGTCCAGCGCGGATGCGAGGGCGATCGCCTCGACGATCTTGGTGTACCCGGTGCAGCGACAAAGATTCCCGGCGATCGCCTCGCGGATGGCATCGTGGTCCGGACCGCCGCCCGCTTCGAGGTAGGCCCGGGCGGCCATGAGCATGCCCGGCGTGCAGATCCCGCATTGGGCACCACCCGTCTCGAGGAAGGCCGATTGAAGGCCGTCGAGCGCGGGCGGGGCTCCCGGAACCGCGGGCGGGGCCGCCAGGTGTTCGACCGTCACGACGGACGAGCCGTCGACCTGGCAGACCGGCACGAGACAGGCGTCGACTGGCAGGCCGTCGAGGAGGACGGTACAGGCGCCGCACTCTCCCTCACCGCAGCCCTCCTTCGTCCCGGTCAGGGCCAGGTCCTCGCGCAACACGTCGAGCAGGCGGCGCATCCCCGGGGCCTCGACCTCGACGGCGGAATCGTTGACGACGAAGCGGTACGCGGTCATGGCCGGGCAGCCGGTTCGGACGCACCGGGCGGCAGCGGGGCCGCAGCCGGTATGCCGGCGATCGCAGCCAGGATCCGCTCGGGGCTCGCCGGCAGGTCCGGGATCCAGACGCCGGTCGCATCCGCGATCGCCGCGACCACGGCCGGAGCCCCGACATCCATCGGCAACTCGCCGACCCCCTTCGCTCCGTGCGGGACACCGTCGAACGGGGCCTCGACCAGGATCGTCGTGATCCGCGGGGCGTCGAGCGCGGTCGGGATGATGTACGTCGCGAGGCGGTCATTGAGGTAGCGCCCGTCGCGGAGCTTGATCTCCTCGATGGTCGCGTAGCCCACAGCCTGGAGCGTCCCACCCTCGACCTGGCCCTCGGCGAGGACCGGATGGACGACCCGACCGATATCGTCGGCAGCGACGACATCGAGCACGTGGACCTCGCCAGTATCCAGGTCGACTTCGACGCTCGCGACGCAGGCCGCCCACCCGTACGCCGGATAGGCATCGCCCCGGTAGGTCGCATCGTCGAAGCCCACGCCCGGATACGGCTCGAACCGCTGGTCGACCCGGAGCGGGCCGTGTGCCCGCGCGAAGTCACGGTACGTTTCGGCGAACGGACCGCCGGTCGAACCTTCCACATCGGCCCGCAACCGCTGCGCCGCCTTGATCAGGAGGCCGCCGACGACCATCGTCGTTCGTGAGGCGACCGTCGGACCCGAATCAGGCACGTGGGCGGTGTCCTGAGGAGCGATCTCGACGGCGTCGAACGGGACACCGAGCGCCTCTGCGACGAGCTGCGGAAAGATGGTCTTCGTGCCCTGACCCATCTCGGTCGAGGCGACCAGGATCGTGATCCCCTCGGTGGTCAATCCGAGTGATGCGACCGAGGCCAGGTGGACCTCGCCCGAGCCGGTGAACCCGGCACCATGCCAGCCGAGGGCCAGGCCGACACCGCTCGCGAGCCGGGCCCGCCCGGTCCGATATCGTGACGCCGGGGTGGTCCCGGTGTCTTCGCGATCGGTCCGTTCGCGCCGATGCCGGACCCGCAGGCGCTCGAACTCGGCGGCCTCGGCGGCGCGCTCGAGGACTTCCTCGCCGGCGACACTCGAGCCGAGGAGCTGGCCGGTCGGCGTCGTATCGCCGAGCCGGTAGACATTGCGTCGGCGGATCTCGAGCGGACTGAGATCGAGCACCTCGGCGATCCGATTCAGATGCGTCTCGGCCGCGAACTCGGTCTGCGGCGCCCCGAACCCGCGGAAGGCACCGTTCGGCGGGGTGTTGGTGCGAGCCGCCCGCGCACGGATGCGCACGTTCGGGCAGCGATACGGGCCGCCGGCGTGGATCGCGCCGCGCGACAGGACGACGGGCGTCAGCGTGCAGTACGCCCCGCCATCCATCACGACCTCGATGTCCTGGGCCACCAGCCGGCCGTCCAGGGTGACGCCCGTCCGGTGTCGGACGATGGCCGGGTGGCGCTTGGTCGTGGCCGCCAGATCCTCGTGCCGGTCGTAGATCATCCGCACTGGGCGCCTTGCCTTGCCCGCCAGGAGAGCCGCGTGCAGGGCGATCATCGACGGATACTCCTCCTTGCCGCCGAACCCTCCACCGGTCTCCGCCTGGATCACGCGGGCCTGGGCGTCGTCCATCGCCAGGCCCCGCTTCAGCGCGGCGTGGACGTAGTAGGGGCACTGGAGCGAGCCGTGGACCACGACGCCGTGGTCGTCGGTCGGGACGGCGATCATCGCGTTGTTCTCGATGTACAGCTGCTCCTGATGGCCGACCCGGTACTCGCCTTCGATGATCCGGTCCGCCGCTGCCAGGCCCCCGTCGACGTCACCCGTCGTCAGGTCGTACGCGGCGAAGATGTGGTCCGACTCGAGTGGGTCGAAGTGGGCCGGCAGTGCCTCGGTCGTGACCCGAAACGCGCGACGGGCCGCCCGCAGCGTCGCCCGGTCCGGTGCCGCGATCAGCGCGAGCGGTTCGGCGTGATGTTGGATCTCGCCCCCGACCGGGACCAGGATCGGCTGGTCCGCCTTGATCGAGCTCACCACGTTGTCACCCGGGATGTCGGCCGCGGTGACGACCACGACCCGGGACCAGTCGAAGGTCGGGTCCGGCACGAACTCGACCAGCTTGGCGTGCGCGTCGGTCGATCGGATCGTCGTTCCGAACCAGGCACCGGGGAAGACCAGGTCGTCCGCGTACTTGGCCGCGCCGGTCAGTTTCGCCGGCCCGTCGCGACGCAGTGGTGGCGCGCCACGGGCCCGCCCGGCCACCACCACGCCCGGCTGGATGACGAGGGCGCCGGGTGACTCCGTCCGGCTCGTCAAGTCAGGCAAGGGCCTTCCTCCATGGCACCTGACTCTATCACCGGGAGTTCACGGCGTGATCGGCGCGGAACGGGCCACCCGTGACCATCGGGTCATGGCCGCTCCGCGTCGCTCGAGGCAAGACTGCGTCCATGGAGCTTCGGGTGACGATTCCACAGCGCACTCCACCAGACGGGTCCGGACCACACGGTCCGGTGCGTCACGGCACCGTGAAATGGTCCGTGGCAGCACCGGAAACAGGGCCACGCAACCCCGCCAGCCGGTATCATCCGCGGTCCAGGGAGCCCTTCATCGTTCATCCGGGCCCCGATCATCCGTCCCTATCACGGTCGATATGAACCAGAACATCGCCATCCTGCTCGTCATCCTCGTGGCCGCGAACCTCATCCTGATCCTGATCGCCCTCGTCCGGTCCGTGCTGCTCCGCCGCAGGGACCGTCAGGTCGGACAAGGCCGAAGAGGTCATCCAGCCGACCCAGGAGTCGCTCGGCTATGTCAGCCGGATGCCACCGGCTCGAGACCCCGGCGCCGACGAGCCGGACCGATCCGTCTGACCGGGTCTGCTCCTCGCCACCGAATGGAACCGGATCATCCTGAACGAGGATGCCCGCAACCATCGCTACGGCCACCCCGCCACCGTCGTCATCGTGGAATTGGGTGGGTTCGATCGTCTCGTCAACTCGCTTGGCCGCGAAGCCGGTGACCGGGTCCTTCCCGCGCTCGCCGATACGATTCGGCGCAATGCACGCGAGCGCCGATTTTGTCGCGCGCATCGGGACCGGAGCGGTTCGGCCTCCTGCTCCCGAGACGGGTGAGGTCGATGCGGTCAACTACGTCGAACGCGTCCGTCACGCCTGCGAACTCTGGCTCGAGTCCGGCGCGATCGCGCTCGAACTCGCCATCGGCTGGGCCAGTCCGGCCGCGGACACGACCCTGGTCGACGCCGCGGCGGTCGCCCAGGAACGGATGTTCACGGAGCTTCGTCGTGGCGCGCGGCGGTCGACCGACGTCGGACTCGGTGCCAGCGGGCCGACCCACCACGACGCCGAGAGATCGCCCTCCCCAGCCTGAGCCGGTCGTTCAGTCGCGGCCGAGCCGGAGCGACCGTCCTGGCGTCGCGCCGGTGTGCACGCCATCGGCGACCACGAGTGTCCCCCCGACGATGACCTGCTCGATCCCGACCGGGTAGGCCCGCGGCCTGTCGTACGTGGCAGTCGCGCGGACCGTCGCCGGATCGAACACGACCAGGTCCGCGACCGCCCCATCCCGGATCACTCCGCGGTCGTGGAGGCCGAGACGTGCGGCCGGTGCCGAGGTCATCTTGCGGACCGCCTCCTCCAGGCTCATGAGTGCCTCGTCGCGGACGAACTGGCCGAGGATCCGCGGGAAGCTGCCGTAGGTCCGCGGGCTTGGCTTGGCACCGAGGAAGGTGCTGTCCGTCCCGACCATCCCGGCTGGATGCGCGACGAACCGGGGCATCGTCGAGGCGTCCGGCCCGGTCGTCACCTGGCTGACCCCGAGATCCTCGTCGAGGAGGAGATCGCAGATGACATCGACGGCATCCCGACCCATCTCCGCCATGACCTCGGCCACGGTCCTGCTCTCCCAGCGCAGGTTCGCCGGTCGGCGAAAGGCGCCGAGGCGGACGTCCGCCCAGCCGGCCGAACTGGCATACGACGCGCCCCGCGCCGAGAAGTCGGCACGAAGGCGGTCGCGGGCCGCGCGGTCGGCTAGCCGCGCCTTCAGTGGACCGGGTCCGCCCGCCTGGATCCAGAGCGGAAGTTGGATGAGCAATCGGGTCGATGCCCACTCGGACGGGTAGGTGTCGAAGGTCACGTCGATCCCTGCGCTCCGTGCTTCGTCGACCAGGTCGAGCATCGGCCCGGGACCGCCCGGCTGGGTGGCCCGGTGATAGAAGTGGGTGATGTGGGCGGGAGCTTCGGCCCGGCGGCCGATCTCGATCGCCTCCCGGAACGGATCGAGGTAGCGGTCGCCCAGCGCGTAGCGCACATGGGAGTGGTAGAAGCCACCACGTCGACCGGCTTCGCGGGTGAGCGCGGCGAGTTCCTCGGTCGTGGCGAACGCTCCGGGCGGATAGTCGAGCCCTGAGCTCAGCCCGAATGCGCCCTCGGCCATCGATTCGCGGAGCAACGCGGTCATCCGGTCGATCGCCGAGGCGTCGGCTGGCGTGTCGTCCCAGCCGATCGCCGCGATGCGCAGCTGGGAATTGCCGACAAGGGTCGCCATGTTGACGCTGACCGTGCCGTCGAAGCGCGACAGGTAACCGCCGACCGTGGTCCAGTCGTAGTCGAGGTCCGGTCGTCCGTCGAGACCCGAGTCGAGCGTGACGAAGGCCTCGAGATCAGCACGCCGGGCGAACGGTGCGAACCCGTTCCCGTCCACGCCGACGAGTTCGGTCGTGACGCCCTGGCGGACCTTGGGCTCGTGGCGAGGGTCGGCCAGGATCATCAGGCCGCCGTGACTGTGGAGGTCGATGAACCCGGGGGCGACCACCCGGCCGGATGCGTCGATGGTCCGGGCGATGTGGGTCGGTTCCGGTTCGTTCGGACCGAGGACGCTGATCCTGCCGTCTCGGACCGCGACCGTTGCAGCGAGCGGCGGAGCGCCGGTCCCGTCGACGATGCTGCCGCCACGGATCAGGACGTCGGCGTGTTCGGTCACGGACCGACGATACCCGACCCGGTGGCTCCACCGCGGCGCGAACGATCCAGGTGTAGGCTCCCGCATGATGCTCGACGCCCGGCCGGTCCCGCGCTCGCGTCGAGTGGCACCGTACATCCCGATCGTGCTGCTCGGGAGCGTCGCCGCCGCGGTCCTCATGTTCCTCGGCCGGTCGATGACGTTCTGGCAGGACGAATGGGGCTCGATCACCTTCAGCGGCGGGCTGATCGACCTCATCCGCCCGGTCAACGAGCATTGGTCGACGTTCCCACTCCTGCTGTATCGGGCCACCTTCGGCGTCGTCGGACTGCACTCCTATCTGCCCTATCTCGCGGAAGTGATCGCCCTTCACCTGATCGCGGTGGCGGCGGCGTTCTTCCTCATCCGGCACCGTGCCGGGACGGTGGTGGCCACCGTCGCCTGTGTCCCGCTGTTGTTCCTGGGGAGCGGCTCGGAGAACCTGTTCTGGGCATTCCAGACCGGCTTCGTCGGGTCCGTCGCGTTCGGGTCATGGGCACTGGTGATGCTGGACCGTCGCGGACGCGGGCCGGTCATCGGTGCCGCACTCCTGCTGATCGCTGCGCTCATGTCATCGGGAATGGGTTTGTTCTTTCTCGTCGCCGGTGCGGGCCGGACGCTCCTCGACCCGGCTGCCCGGCGACGGGCGCTCGCGATCATCCCGCCAGCGGTCGTCTACGCCGTCTGGTACGTGACCGTCGGCCAGGGTTCGGTCGACCGACATGGACACCTCGCGGGCCTGGTGGAGGTCGCGGCCTTCATCGTCCGTGGGATCGGCCACGCGATCGGCGCCTTCACGGGTCTGGGCCGCCTGCCGCTCGGCGACAGCCTGTCCGTGATCCTGTTCGCGATCTTCGCTGTGGCGACGGTATGGGCCGTCCTCCGGAGCCATCGGCCGCCGGCCCTGGCCGCCGGCTCCCTGTTCGCGATCGCGGTCATGTACACCATCATCGGAACGGTCCGAGCCGATCTGCCCGCAGACTTCGCGACTCGCAGCCGGTACGTCTACGTCGCGGCATTCTTCTTGATGTTATCCGCCGCGGACTGGCTGCCGTTGCTGCGCGACTGGGCGAAGGGACGTCGAGTCGGCTCGGTGACGCTCGTGGCGGTGGTGTCGGTCGCCGTCCTCGTCGTCACCGTGGTCAACCTCGCGGCATTCGGTCCGATCCGTTCCCAATTCCAGGCACACGCGAACCTGACCAGAGCGTATATCGAGCTGGCCCTCACGCGCGGCGGCGAGGATTGGATCGACCCGGGATCGAGGCCACTCCGGATCCCACCCCTGCCGGTCCTGATCGCGACGGTCGAGCGGTTCGGATCCCCCCTGCACGATTCCCTGGTCCCGGCCGTGGCCCGCGACCCTGGCGCCAAGGGTCGAGAGGCCGCCCTGCTATGGATGGTGGGCGGAGGGTTCAGCGCCCTCCCCGCCGTCGGGGGCCAGACACCGACCCACCTGCCGGTGGTCAACCAGGCGGACGTGACGATCGTGGCCGACGGGGCGTGTCTGATCCCGATGCGGGCCGGTCCAGATGCCCGGGTCACCATCCTCGTCCCGACCGGGACACGTGTCCGGATCGACTCCTCGACCGATGTCCGCCTGAGCGCACAGCTGGGCCTCACCCAACCGCCGTCGAAGGCGATCGACTTCGACGTCGCGGCGAACCACCCGGTTGATCTCAGCGTCCCCGACATCGGCGATGCGTCGGTCTGGACGGTCCGGCTCGATCTGCCCGAGGGCGTTGGCGCGATCCGGATCTGTGGGGCCTGACCGAAGCCCGACCGAGCTTCAGCGGCGCCCGGGACCGTCCAGCCGCCGCCCACGGACCCAGGCCGCCCGGACCATGTCAGGGTGCGCGCGGAAGATGAACCGGCTCATGAGGTCGCGCGGGTCGTCGTCGTCCGTCCCGGGGAGGGCGGCGGTGTAGCTCGGATCCAACGCGATGAGGTCGGCATCCTTGCCCGCTTCGAGCGAGCCGATCACTGCGTCGAGGCCCAGCGCCCTGGCCCCCGCCAGCGTCCCGATCTGCAACCAATCGAGCGGATCGAGGATCGCACCCGGATCGCCGGCCACCGAACGTCGCGCCATCTGGGCATATGCCCCGACCCGCATGACCGAGAAGATGGACGCCTCCGGGCCACCCGAAACGTCCGAGCCCAGACCGACCGACAAGCCCGCGTCGAGGTACCGAGCCAGGGGCATGACGCCTGCCCCGATGAACAGGTTCGAGGCCGGGCAGTGAGCGACGTGCGTCCCCGAGTCGACCAGCCGGGCGAGTTCGTCGGCGGACAGGTGGATCGCGTGCGCGAGGATCGCCCTCGGCCCGAGCGCGCCCGCCCTGTCATAGACGTCGACGTAGTCGCGCGCGTCGGGGAATTGCCGGCGGACTTCCGCGATCTCAAGCGGATCCTCGGACACGTGCGACTGCCACCAGGCTCCGGTCGTCGCTGCCAGCTCAGCCGACCCGCGGAGCATGTCGGCCGAACAGGACGGGGCGAACCGAGGCGTCACGGCGTAGCCGAGGCGGCCGCTATCCGCACCATGCCAGCGCTCGATCAGCCCGGCCGATTCACGAAGCGACCGGTCGAGGATCGTGGTCGGATCGATGACCTCGTCATAGGTGCCCCGGTCCATCATCACCTTGCCGAGGATCGCCCGGATGCCGTGCGCATCGGCCGCCCGGAACGAGGCGTCCATGGCGGCCTCATAGACCACCCCGAAGGCGAGGACCGTCGTCGTCCCGGCGGCCGCGAATGACTCGAAGATCCCCGGTGCCTGGCGCTCGGCCACGGTCGGGTCCGACCAGGATCGCTCAGTCGGGAACGTGATCCGATCGAGCCAGGTGAGGAGGTCGAGCGCGAACCCGATCCCCGCATTGGGCAGTTGTGGCAGGTGGGCGTGGAGGTCGACCATCCCGGGCATGACGACCCAGGGTCGCAGATCGATCGCCGCATCCGCCTCCGCCGGCCGCTCCGATGCGGGACCCGAGAAGCGCAGCCGGCCGTCGGCGTCCACGACCACGAGACCGTCACGCTCGGACCGTGTCCCTCCCGCGTCGAGTGACGTGAGCAGGCGCGCCCGGATGGCGAACGGCGCACTCGGCAGGTCCATCGCGACAGGCTAGCAGGGCTTCATCGGCCCCGGACGTGGTCCGACCCGGATCGAAGGACCCGGGTCGTGGTGCGCGAGAAGCCGGTCAGGTCAGCGTTTCTTGCCGCGAACCTCGAACAGGTGGGCGGTCCATTCCGAACCGCCGCGATCCTGCGCCGCAGAGCTTCCATGCCATCCACACGTGCAGGTGATGGTCTGCGCCTGGTGCTTGTACTCATCGATGACGTGCTTGAACGGCTCGACCGTGGTGGGCTTGACAGGTGGGCGACTGTTCACACGATCTCCTGCGATGGCATCGCCATAGGGTGGCGCGAACGCCGCCCGGCGGACGAGGGGGACCTGTAGTCTACCCGATTTCGGCCCTCCCGGCCGGCTCGACCCTATCCTCCCGGCGGCAGCAGGTCCTGTCGCACGAGAGCGTCGGTGGTCACAGGTGTGTTCACCAGGCCCAGCGTCCCGAGGTAGTCGATCGATGCGCTCCATCCGTCGAGGTCGATGGCACCGAGCCCGTTCGCGACCTGGACCGGGCCGACCCACGAATTGATCGTCGCCGCCAGGACTTCGGCCTGCCCGGTCGCCTTGGCCAGTTCCGGCACCGCCTTGATCGCCGCCTCCAGGCCGACCTGTGGGTCGGCCTGGATCTGGGCCATCGCCTCGAGGGTGGCCGCGACGAAGGCGGCGATCGCGTCCTGCTTGGCATCGAGCGTGGCCGTCCCGGCGATCAGGCCCGGTCCCGGCAGCGGGGTGATCGAGTCGATCGTCAGGACCACGGGCGTCTGGCCGTGGAGTTCGAGCTGGACCGGTTCGTTATTGGAGAACCCGGTCGCGGCGTCGACGGCACCCTGCTCGACGGCGATCTCCTGGGTGAAGTCGGGATACTCGACGATCTGCACGTCGTCCGTCGTCAGACCGGCCGAGGCGAGCAGCGCCTCGAGCATGATCCAGCCCGACCCATAGCGTCCCGGTACGCCGATCTTCTTGCCCTGCAGATCGGCGGCGGTCGTGATCCCGGACGAGGCCTTGGCGAAGACGACGTTCGGGAACTTGCCGTAGATCGTCGCGATGTACTGGATCGGGATCGCGTTGCTGACGGCCGGGATCACGCTCGTCCCATCGCCGATGCCGACATCGATGGCTCCCTGGCCGACCAGCGCGATGAGGTCGGGGTCGATCTGGTTCTGGAACTCGACGTCGAGCCCAGCCTGGGCATAGAGCCCCTCTTGCTGGGCGAGGTAGAACTGGGCGAACTGGACGTTCGGGATATAGCCCAGCCCGACGACCAGCTTCGTGGGCGCGACGGTGGCCTCGGGCGAAGCGGAGCCACTCGCCGTCGGCGCGACGCTGGGGCTGGCACTCGGACCTGGGCTGGAGGAGGAGCCCTGGGCGCAGCCTCCGACCATGACGGCCACCACCAGGACCGTGAGCGCGATGACGACCGGACGAGGACGCGACACTGACACGAGGACCTCCGAAACGACAGGCAGGCTACCGGGCGCCGACGAGGCGACGCTCCGCGTAGACGACGACGAGATACATGGCCACCCCGATCAGGGCGATGGTGACGACCGTGGCGTACATGAGCGGGATATCGAACAGCGATCCGCGAGCCAGATTGATCAAGACGGCCAATCCCTTGTCGGCGCCGGCCCACTCCCCGACGATGGCGCCGATGACCGCGAGGGTCACGCCGACCCGCAGCCCGCCGAAGATGTTGGGCAGCGCGGCGGGGATCTCGATGGTGGCGAGGATCTGCCGGGGCGTCGCCCGCAGGCTGCGCCCGAGCTCGATCAGCCGTCGATCCACGGACCGGAACCCGACCATCGTGGCGATGGCCACCGGGAAGAAGACGATCAGGGCACAGATGACCACTTTGCTGAGCAGCCCCGGCCCGAACCACACGGCGAACAGCGGCGCGAGGACGAGGATCGGGATCGCCTGGGCCGCGACGAGGTACGGCGAGGCAAGACGTTCGAACAGGACGCTCCGCGCCAGCCCGTAGCCGACGATCAGGGCAAGTCCTGCCCCGACCGTGAACCCGATCAGGATCTCGACCATCGTCACCGCGAAGTGCGGCCAGACGGTCCCGTCGAGCCAGGCGCCGACGAACCGGCCGGCGACCACGTCCGGACCGGGCAGGATGAAGGGCCGCAGACCCCCGACGATGACCACGGCCTTCCAGGCGAGGACGAAGAAGACGAACGCGCCGGCCACCGCCAGCAAGGTCGCCCGGTTCATGACGCGAGTTCCGTCGGAAGGTCGGCCGGCGCGATCGCGTCCGCCGCCGGGTCGGGTTCTCCGAGGTGGGCGCGGATCTCGCGCGATGCCCGCGACACGGCCGCCGCGTCCAGGTCGGCGATCGAACGCGGGCGCGGAAGGTCGATCGGCAGGTCGATGACGATCCGGCCCGGTCGTGGCGACAGGACGACGACCCGGTCGGCGACCATGATCGCCTCCGGGATGCTGTGGGTGACCAGCACGATGGTCGTGCCAGCCCGCTCCCACAGCCGAAGGATCTCCATGTCGAAGCGCTCACGGGTCAACGCGTCGAGCGCACTGAATGGCTCGTCGAGCAGCAGGACCTCGGGTTCGAGCGCCAGGGCCCGGGCCAGCGCGACGCGTTGCCGCGTGCCGCCCGACAGCTCGATCGGGCGCGCACCCATGACCGCCGGATCGATCCCGACCAGGTCGGTCAGGGCCGTCAGGCGCTGCGCTCGACGCTCCGGCGACCAACCGGCGAGCTCGAGGGGATAGGTGATGTTGGTGGCGATCGAACGCCACGGCAGCAGCCGAGGTTCCTGGAAGACGAGGCCGATCCTCGGATCGGGTCCATCGACCGGTACCCCGTCGAGGAGCGCAGTGCCACGATCCGGAGCCAACAGCCCGGCGACCACCCGGAGCAGAGTGGACTTGCCGCAGCCGTTCGGGCCGATGAGCGCGACGATGCCACCGCCTTCGACCGTCAGGTCGATGCGATCGAGGACCGGCAGCGGGTTGCCCGATCGATCGGTGAAGCCGAACGTCACATCGCGCAGGTCGAGCCGGCCCGTGGCCGGCGGGATCGGGGTCATGTCGCCATCCGCACGGACCCGCCGGGCACGATGATCCCGGCGAGGGGCCGAAGGATGGGTGCGGTCGCCGGATAGAGCGATCGATACGCCTCGTAGACCCGGTCGTACGTCTCGGCGAGGTCCCGGCGAGGTTCGACGCGGTGGGCGATCCGGGTCATCGCCCGGATGGCTTCCGGCAGGTCGCCATACGCGTGGATGCCGACCGCCGCGAGGATCGCCGAGCCAAGAACGGCGGTCTCGAGGACGGCAGGTACCGCCACCGGGAAACCGGTGACGTCCGCCTTGACGCCGTTCCAGAACGGACTTCGCGCGGGTCCGCCGCAGACGCGCATCTCGGTCACCTGGACGCCCGCGGCCAGCATCGGCTCGGCGACGTGGCGGATCGCGAGGGCCGAGGCCTCCACGATGGCACGAGCGATATGGCCACGGCCGTGACCAAGGGTGAGACCGGCGAGCACGGCCTTGGCTTCGGGATCCCAGATGGGCGAGCGCTCGCCGGCGAGATACGGCAGGAAGATCAGGCCGTCGGCACCGGGCGGCGTGGCAGCGGCCTCGGTCAGCAGGGCATCGGTGGTGATCGTGTCTCCCAGGACTTCGTCGCGATACCAGTCGAGCGCCCGACCGGTCGCCGCCATCGCGGCTCCGACGCTGAACCGGCCGGGGATGGGCGCGGGCGTGACGAAGCCGCCGGGAACCTCGACCGGCCGATCCCAGTAGACCCCGAAGCCGCCGGCCGAACCGCCGGGATCGAAGGCGTCGCCGGGCTCGAGGAGGCCGGCCCCGAGATAGCTCGCGAACGCGTCGACGGTCCCACCGACGACCGGGATCCCGGACGCCAGACCAAGGGCTTCGGCGGCCGCTTCGGCAAGGCCGCCGACGACCGTGCCGGTCGAGGAAGGTGGAGGGAGCTTCGCCGCGGGGATCCCGGACGCGACCACCAGGCCCGGATCCGCGATCAGCTGGTCGGCGACGAGCGGTCCGGCGGCGATGCCGGTCAACCGGAACGCCAGGTACTCCCAGGTCGCGAGGTACCAGCGTGTCGCCTCGGCGACGGCGGGCTCGTGACGCTCCACCCAGAGTGCCGCGGGGAGACCGGCGAGGGCCCAGCCACGGATCCCGGTCGTCCGCTCCAGCTCGGCCGTTTCCTCGTGGGCACGGTTGTCCAGGAACGTGATCGCGGGCCGGGTCGCCTCGCCGCGAGCGTCAACGGCCGCCAATGTCGGTCCGTGTCCGTCCACGCCGATCGCCAAGACCGCCGGGACATCGTGGACGCGCAGCGCTCGCACCGCGCTGACGACGGCCGACCACCAGGCCCCTGGATCCTGCTCCGCCCAGCCGTGGCCGCCGCTGACATCGAGGTCGTATCCACTCCTGGCGAGACCGACGAGGCGTCCATCGAGGGTCACCAGGCCCGCCTTGACCTCGGTCGTGCCGAGATCGATCCCGAGGACGACCGGTTCGCGCTGAGCTCATCGGGCGCCCTCAGGCAAACGCCGCCCGACCCGGTCGACTCCGGCCAGGTCATCGAGGGCGACGACCGCTTCTGCCGTGGCCACGTCCGTGACCAGCGTGCTCACCACGCCGGCCCGAAGCGCACCCAGGATCGGACGCACCTTTGCTTCACCGGCGGCGACCCCGATCGACACGGGGATCTGGCCGAGCCGGCGGGCGTCGAGGGCGATGACCCGCTCGCGCAGGGCCGGGCAGACGAACCGGCCGTCGAGGTCGAACGGGGCGACGAGCACCTCCCCGACGGCCTCGGCCTCCTCGAGTTCCAGCTCCACCGCATCCCCGACCCGGGCGGCCGTCCAGGCGGGCCCGCCGATCCCGAAGAGCACGACATCGAGTCGGTCCCAGAGGTCGATGATCGCACGGACACCGGCATGTGCCACGAGCGCCCGACGGGTCGCCGCGTCGTCCACGAGACCCGGCGACATGAGCCCGTGCACCTGCGCGCCGAGCGCATCTGCGACCCGTCCGTAGGGTTCGCGCTCCATGCCCGTCGACCAGTGGCCGCCGCACAACGGGACGACGGTGACGGCCACCGGCGTGGCCGCCTCCTCGAGGGCCGCCGCCGTGGCAGCGACGGACACGCCGTCACCGATGCCGACGATGGCCCTCGCGCGCAGGACGCCACGCAGGACGTCGGCCGCGAGGCGCCCGACCATCCGGTGGGTCAGATCTTCAGGCCCGGCGACCGTCGGGGCGAGGTGAACGGCGTGGAGGTCGTAGCGTCGACACAGTTCGGTCGCAGCCGGGCTCTCGACCGCAGTCTTGTCGATGATCCGGATCTCGACGATCCCCTCGGCTCGAGCCCGCTTGAGCAACCGCGACACCTGCGGTCGAGTCACGCCCAGCTGGGTCGCGATGTCGTTCTGCGTCTCGCCAAGCTCGTAGTACAGACGGCTCGCCCGAACGAGCTGCTCGAAGTCGCTCATCGGCCGTCTTGCACGTTTGTATCTGACAGATGTGCATGCACGATACGGGCATCATCCGGGCGCGCGCCGATCGTGTCAACCGCGGCCCTCGGGACGTGGATGCTGGGCGGGGGCGTAGGCCTTGGGGACGTGGATGCTGGGCGGGGGCGTAGGCCCGAGCGCGGGGCGGGCGGGGGCGTGGCCCTGGGGACGTGGATGCTGGGCGGAGGATCCGGCGCGACCCAACCTGGCAGGATTCTCCCCAGCAGACCGTAACGCCGGATCCATCCCGCGATATCGGCTGGATCCAGGCGAAACGAGACAGCCGGGCAGGGCGACGCGAGCGTGGCGAGTCAGCCCACCAAAGCTGGACGGCCCCGGGATCTCGCATAAGGATCCCTGGGTGAACGTTCTGCCAGGTAGCCTGCCTCGGCGTCCTGCCAGGTAGCCTGCGTCGATGTTCTGCCAGGTAGCCTGCCTCGGCGTCCTGCCAGGCAACTTGACCGCACGAGGGACGTGACTGAATCCTTGGCCCGGATCGGCGACCCGCTCGCATGAGAGCCGGACCGTCAATCGTGGCCCGGGCGAGGGGCTCGGGCCGGCCCGACCTCGGCTAGAGGACGCGCCCCGGGTTGAGGATCCCCAGCGGGTCCAGGGCCGACTTGATCGCGCGCATCACCCGGACCGCATCCGGGCCACGCTGGATCTCCAGCCATTCGCGTCGCGCGCTGCCGATGCCGTGCTCCCCGGTGACCGTGCCGCCCAGGTCGAGCGCCGCCCGATAGAGGTCCCTCTTGACCGCCTCGGTCTTCGCCTCGGCCGTGGGGTCATCGCGATCGAAGACCAGATCCGGGTGGAGGTTGCCGTCACCCACGTGCCCGAATGTCCCGATCCGGACGTCGTGCCGGGCAGCGATGCGCTCGATCTCCCGAAGCATCTCCGGGACGCGCGACCGGGGTACCCCGACATCCTCCATCCGGACATCGCCGAGCCGTTCGAGGGCGTAGTGGGCCGCCCGGCGCGCCTGCCGCAGCCAGTCGGCTTCCTGGGCATCGGCGGCCCGGACGACATCGGTGGCACCAGCCCCACGGCAGGCCGTATCGGCCAACTCGAGCTCCGCGGTCGCCGCGACGCCCGGCATGTCCGACTCGATCATCAGCATCGCCGCAGCGGAGCGATCCAGGCCCAGGTCGTTCATGTCGTCGACGGCCGCGATCGTGAACCGATCGAGCAACTCGAGGGTCACCGGGGTGAGGCCCGCGGCGGCGATCGCCGCGACCGCATCGCCCGCCGATTCGAGCGTCGGGAAGAAGGCCAGCATGGTCAGGCGCGGGGGCGGCGCCGGCCGGAGCTTGAGGGTCGCCTCGGTCGTGATCGCGAGCGTCCCCTGGCTGCCCACGAACAGGTGGGTCAGCGCGTACCCGGCCACGTCCTTGATGTTCCGGCCACCGGTCCGGATCACGGCCCCGTCGGCCATGACCACCTCGAGCGAGAGGACGGATTCGCGCGTCTGTCCGTACTTCACGCAGCACAGGCCGCCGGCATTGGTGCCCAGATTGCCGCCGATCGAGCACAGCTCGAAGCTGGCCGGGTCGGGTGGGTAGAACAACCCATGCGCGGCGACCGCGGCCTTGAGGTCGGCGTTGATGACCCCGGGCTGGACGACCGCCACCAGGTTCTCGCGATCGATCTCGACGATCTTGTCCATCGCAGTGAAGGCGACGGTGAGGGCACCCTCGATGCCGGCCGCGCCACCCGAAAGGCCGGTCCCGGCACCTCGAGGAACGATCGGGATGCGAAGCTCGGCGGCGATGCGCACCAGCTCGACGACCTCCCCGGTCGTCGTTGGGAACGCGACGGCACCGGGCAACCCGGCGTGCAGGTAGGCCGTCTCGTCGAGTCGGTAGCTCTCGCGATCGAGCGGCTCGGTCAGGAGTCGCGTGGCCGGCAGCCGGGCGCGGATCGCCGCGACCAGCGGATCCGAGGCGATATCGGTCGTCACTCCGCGAAGTCTACTTGGCGGCCGGACGGGAAGGCCCGGGATCCATGAGGTCGACTTCGACAGGGTCGCGGCCTGGCCGAACTCCGGTCAGGGGCAGGCAGCCAAGGTGCGGCTCACCGTCTGACCGACCGAGCCGTCCGAGCGAAGCACGTCGAAGGTCCATTGGTAGTTCAGGCAGCTGGGCGTGATCGGCAGTGCGGCCGGCGGAGTCCACGATTCCGCGGTCGCTGGCAGAACGCCTGACGTGACGCTGTATCCCGTTGATGGCGAATCCACGATGGAGACGCGGAAACCGCTCGGGGCACAGGCGGGTGGCGTTCCGTACGCCCACCTGACTGTGGGTGGGTTCGCCGATGCCTGCACCAGGAAGAAGTCCGTCGGGTTCAGCCTGTCGGGCATCGGCGGTGTGCAGGGCGCCGGCGTCGGTTTCGCGGTCGGCCTCGGGGTCGGTTTGGGCGTCGGGATCGGTGTCGGGGCAAGCGTCGGGGTCGGGACGGGAGAAGGAGACGCTACCGGCGGACCCTCGATCGTGACGGCGACAGATGCGGGATCCGACGTGGAACCGCCGCTGGCCGCAGCCAGGATCGTGATCATATGCTGGCCGGGCGTCGGGGAGGCCCACATCCATGGGACGGTGACCAAATCGCCCTCGGGGGCCGCGATCGTCGCGGCATCGTTGCCATCCACGAGGAAGCGCACGTTCGCGATCCCGCCGCGATCGGCAGCATGGACGGTCACGCGGATCTGACCAAGTTCAAGCACGGCCCCGGGCAGGGGCTCGTCGATCCAGGCTGACGGTTTGGTCGCGGCCGCGGCCAGACTCGTGCTCGCCAGCGCCACGGAAACCATCAGGGCCGCGATCAGGAGCGAGCGTCGCAGCGTCAATCTGATGCCTGCCCGTCGAGCACTTGCGTGAGTGTGCCACCGGGGATGCAATTGCCGGCGAGGCGACCCACGACGGTTGCGCCCTTCTGCAGCAGGACCCAATCGTGGTTGATATCCCCGTTGCCCAGGGCGTATTGCTTGGCATAGAAGTCATTGAGTCCGTCCGGTTCGAACCACATGGTCTTCTTGGTGAGCCAAAGCTGATAGGTGACAGACTCGCCTGGAGCCAGACGCGCGATGTCCTGGGTCACCCTCGTGAAGGGCTCGCCGGTGACGGTTCCCGACTTGGTCGTGAACGTGCCGCGGCCATTCATCCACTTCCACTCGTCCCAGTTCCAGTCGTCGAGTGTGCTGGTCATGCTCCCGGTCATCGTGCAGTCGACCCCGGTCGGGAGCGCGGCGTTCGTCCTCGTCAGGGTGATATCGAAATGGGGCGGCTGTGGCATCCCACGCGGATCCGGCTCGACGGTGACCCCATCGGGCACCAGCACGCCGGCATTGGCTGCGGCCGCGCTGCTCCGCTGTGCGGCGATGCGCGAGGTCGCCTCGGCGATGACCTTCTCGACGAGGGCATCGCACGTCGGGAAGCTGCCCTTCGCCGCGTGGGCTGCGGTGGCCGCGGCGCAGGCTTCGCTGACACCTGGTAGCTGGTCCGCGTTCTCGAGGACGAAGTCCTTGAGGTCGCCTTTCGCCGCCGAGATCGTGGACTCCCAGTTCGGGATCTCCGGCGGGATCCCGAACGACACCATGACCGCCTGCAGTCCGGTCTTGGCGATCGTCTTGCAGATCTCCTTGCCGCTGTCGGACACCTGGTCGGCGATCTGCTGGCAGGGGACGAGGGCGAGGACGACGTTCACGACCTGGTCCTCGACCCAGCCGTAGGCGTCGCTCACCCAGTCCCAGATGCCGCCGACCCAGTCGACAAACGCCTCGAAGGCGTCCGAGAGCGACCAGCCACCGTCGTCCTCAGGCCTGCAGTGGGTCGTCCCGTCGGTCCAGTCACCCCAGATCGGCACGCTGAATCCACCCTTCACCACCCGGACGCAATGGAAGGCATGGGGGTTGGAGCCGGTCGGCGCATAGAAGATCGCGTGCTGGGTGTACGCATCGTTGTACATGGGCGCCGGTGGCGGCGGGGACGTATCGAAGTAGAGCGGATCGTCCGGTTCGACGACTTTCAGCGAGACAAGGTTCGACGCGTCGCCGGCCGGGGTCGTGCCGGCGTATGGGATGACTCGGAGGTACAGGGCGTTGATCGTGAGCGGGAGTTGCGAGAGGCTGTCCGCCGAACCGATGGTCAGGCCGGAGGTGCCGCCGCCGATGGCGCCGGATCCGGCGCTTGGCGTCGGACTGGGTCGCCAGATCCCATTCTGGTTCAGCACGACCTGGCTGGCTGCCGCAGGCCCACCAGCAGCCTCGCTGGCTGCGATCTGGGTGAGCTTGGTGATGAGCTGGTTCTGGCCCCAGGCGCTGGCCGAGGTGACCCCGGCTGTCTTCCCGCCGAGATACGGCTTGAGATCGATCGAGAACGTGCCGGTCGAGAGGCCGTGGACGTCGATCGTTCCCGTGTCGAGGAGGAATGGTGGGGTCGTTACGGTCGAATTGGTGACCGGGTACGGCAGGAGCTGCCACTGGAGACCCGTCACGCCCCCGTCCGTCGTCGACCACTTGAACGTTCGGCTCGCGCTGGTGGAGTTCGGGCCAGGACGATCGATCGTCGAATCCCGCGACAGCACCTCGTGGAATTCCGGCGTCCCTGCGTGGATCTGGATGTCAAGGCTCGTACCCAGCCCGGCCGCGAGCTTTGCCGCATCGCCGGCGGCGCCAAGGTACAGCGATCCCGCCGGGGGGACGTAGGTCCCGCTCCCCAGGTTGACGAGCGTGCCACCTCGCCATCCCCACGCTTCGAGGGCGAGATCGGCGTTCATGACCGCGGGGAGGACCGGCCTGAAGTCCAGGACACCGTCGGTCGCCTCGACGAACGAGTCTGCGCTCGTCGGCACTCGCTGCCAATCGCCGGCCCCGGCTCTGAGGTACAGGTAGGCGCGATCAACGGCCTGGTCTGTCACGAGCTGGCCGCCGTCGAGGCGCGCCGTGCCGCTCCAGCGCCCGGCTCCGCACTCGCGTGGCACATCGACGGGCACGATCGCCGAGGGCGTCCCAGCGTCCCGTGAGAACTCGGACACGGTGACATAGTTCCTTCCGCCGAGCGCATAGAAGGTCGTCGTGGCGCCGCCGCCGGAGCCGCCAGTCGAGGGTAGATGCAGGAAGGAATTGGAGGCAGGTGGCAAGACCGAGTAGGAAAAGCCGGTCGTGGCGTTCGTGCCGCCGGTTGTCTTGCCGGTGATCGTGCAGCCCTTCACCGTGAGCTCCAGCGAGGGCGTCTCGAGTCCCGCCGGCACCGGATGCGCCAGATCTGCGGCGAGCACTGCGTCCGCGAGGCCGGGCGTGCCCGCCGGGAGCGATGCGGACGGTGGCGGAGGCGTCGGGTCCCGGACGGGCACGGCGACGGTCGTCCCCGCGGGGAGCGAATCATCGGGCAGGGCGCCGTTCCAGTAAGAAGCGACGCTTGGATCACCGCCATTCGCGGCAACGATCGAGGCGAGGCTCTCACCTCCGTCCGCGGCGACCTCGATCAGCCGGTAGGTCACCGGCGGCGCCGTGACGACGTGGATCCTGATCGGGGACGACTGACTGGCGTGACCCGTCGAGTCGAACGCGCGGGCCACGAGAACGACATCGCCCGTCGTCGCGGGAATCCAGTCCCATCGCGCCGTGGCGGCTGGGCGGCTCGGGTCGCGAGGTGACGTGAACTCCACCCGATCCCCCCCGCCCACAGCTCGAACGCGCTGATCCCGCGCATGCCGAGTGCCGCGACCGTGAGCGGGACGGGATAACCGAGATGCGCGGTCGTGCCGCCTCCGATCCGATCGAGGTTGACGATGAGCGGGCTCGTCGGTGGGAGCGCGACGGCAGGTGATGGGGACGGACCTGCGGGCGGACTCGGTGGTGGTGGCGCCTGGCAGCTCAGCGCCAGGAGGGCGACGATCAGCGTCGCTAGGATGGCCTTCGTGACGGCCGAGGTCGACCGACGCACCGGTCCCGCTATGGTCATGTCCTGGGAGTCCCGACTGATACCTGTGCCGCCGCGCCGACGGTCATGTCCAGCCGCGCCCCACCCACGTGCGCGAGCATGATCGCGATCCTAGCAAACTCGCGTCACCGGCCGCGCGTTCCGAACCCCGCCCCGGTCGGAGACGTCCGGGTACGATGGGCTCGATGCATCGCCTCATCGTCGTCGCGTGCCTGACGATCGTCGTCGGGGCGCTCGGCGCTCCATCGCCGAACGTGCGGCCACGCGACGCCATGACGGTGGTGCCGTCAAGCGTTCCGGTTCCCACCGTCACACCCGCTTCGGTCGATCGGTCCAGCCCGTTCCTCGAGGCAACGTACGACACGTCCCTCCGGCTGGGCTGGGCGTCACGCACGATCCGGGTGGACAGCTCGGCCACGGTCCGCAACACCTGGGGCGGTCCGATCGACAGGATCGAGTTCAACACGGTCGCGGCCAGGCTCGGCGCGATGGTGCTCGGACCCGCGACGGTCGACGGGACCACGGTCGGCGTCACCGTCACGGGCCAGACGATCGTCGTGCCTCTCGGGCACGACCTGCCCATCGGTGCGACGACGACCATCCGGTTGCGATATCGGGCGACGCTGCGCAGCGGGGTCGCCGGCTCCGACTGGCTGTTCACCCGCGCGAACGGGGTCGTCGATCTCTATCGCTGGCTCCCCTGGGTGAGCCGCCGGATCAGGTTCGCCCGGCCGAACCACGGCGATCCATTCGAGACTCCGACCAGCCCGTCGGTGACGGTCCGGATCACCACCTCGAGACCGCTCGTCCTGGCCACCACGGGCCGCCGGACCGCACGGAGTACCGACGGGCTCCGCCAGACATTCCAGGCGACGAACGTCCGGGACTTCACGGTCACCGCGGCCGCCGACTATCGGACGCGGTCCCGGGTCGTCCGCGACACGGTCGTGCGCGTCTACTACCGGCCGGGTGGGCCGGGAAAAGCGATGCTCCGTGCGGCGGCCGACGCCTTCGATGCGCTCGAGCGTCGTCTCGGTCCCTATCCCCACCGCATCTTCAAGGTCGTCCAGTCAGCCGGCGGCTACGGGATGGAATCGCCGGCGCTGATCTGGATCCCGACCGGCGTCGCTGTCTCGAACCTTCGCTACCTGGCCGCCCACGAGACGGCCCACCAATGGTTCTACGGGATCGTCGGGAACGATCAGGCCGCCGACCCGTTCGCGGACGAGGCCACCGCCGACTTCGCGGCGCGGTTCGTGCTGGGGCTGCGCCGCACCAGCCGATGCTCGAGCGGTCGCCTGGATCTGACCATCTATGGCTACTCGGCTGCCTGCTACTACGAGCGGATCTATATCCAGGGCGGAAACCTGCTCGATCGAGCCCGCCGGCTGATGGGCTCGAGCGTGTTCTGGCCAGCCCTCCGCGGGTACATCCGGGACCAGCAGAACGCGATCTCGTCGACATCGACGCTGCTCGACGCCCTTGACGCGGCGACCCCGGTCGATCTCGGGACGAGACTCTTCGCGAAGCGCCTTCCCAGCCTCTACTGAGGGCGGCCCGCGGCCGCTAGAGGTGGCCCGCGGCCGCCTCGACGCGCCGGTCGGCGGCGAGCGCCTGCGGCATCTGTCGGAAACCCGGCGGCACGATCGGTCGCCACGCCCGCCAGGCGGTCACCAGCCAGGCTGACACGAGCCGCTCGCGGACACCCCACGGCAGTCGGTACGCCTTTCGGACCGGCTCAGGGAGAAGCCCGATCGCCGGCCACAGGGTCCACGCGTACGTTCCCGGTGGCACTCGCCCGAGGAGGTCCCCCGCCGCGCGTTCGAATGGGAACAGTGCCGCCAGGGGTGCCAACGGCGGTCGGAGCACGACCGCAGCGAGTTCTCGCGCGACCGGCGAGACCTTGACCGGTCCCCCCGGTCCGATCATCAGCGCGACGTATCGCTCGAACGCGTCCAGATCCGCTGGAAGCAGTCCGTCCGGGATCCCGAACGCCCGGCCGATCGGCAGGGTCTCGGCATAGAAGGCCGCCCGCCGGGCTGGCGACAGCGGCTCGAGCCAGGCGTCGTAGGCGACGATCGTGGAGTCGACGAGGGTCGCGTGCACCCACAGGGACAACTCCGGATCGCGGGCCGAGTAACCGGGTCCGGCGATCGATCCGTGCAGCCGGTTGAGTCGACCGATCTCGGCTCGCGCCGCCGTCGTCGTCCCGTAGATGATCGTCAGGTAACTGCGCAACGTCGCCGCGAGCCGATGCCAGGGATCCGACCGGAAATCCGAATGCTCGTCGACCCCGGCGGCGACCAGCGGGTGGGCGAGCTGGAGCAGGAGCGCGCGGGGCCCGGCACCCGGCAGCAGCATCGCCTCGCGGTCGAGCCGCCAGGCCTCAGACGCGGGGCCGAACAGGCCCGGGTCCGGCGCCACCATCGTCAGCGATCGTCCGGACGTCGCCCCACGAGCCACCAGGCAGCCGGGAAGATCGCCGCCGCGAGCACGAGCTTGATCGCGTCCCCCAGCAGGTATGGGGTCAGGCCCTTGTCGATCACCTGGCTCGGGGTGAGATCGAGAACGACCAGGAGCCAGGGCAACCCGACGGCATAGATGATCGCGCTGCCGATGAGCATCGCCCCGAGCGCCCCGCCGACATGACGATCCCAGCCGAGCTCGGCCAGGCGCCCGACAACGGCACCCGCGATGATGAACCCGACGAGGTAGCCACCCGTGGCGCCCCAGATCACGTCCAGCCCGCCCTTGCCGTCCGCGAAGAACGGCAGCCCGATGACGCCCAGCAGCACGTACAGCGAGACCGCGAACAGGCCGCGCCGCAACCCGAGTGAGACGCCGACCAGAAGCACGCCGAAGGTCTGGCCGGTGATCGGGACCGGCGATCCAGGGACCGGGAGGCTGATCTTCGCGGTCAGGTAGATGAAGATCGCCCCGGCCAGGACGAGGGCGACGTCACGGACCCGGGCGTTGACTCGCTCCCCGACTCGGATGGGGACGAGGAAGTCGGCGATGGTGAGGCCGCGATCCGCGATCGTGCTGCGGTCGAGTCTTGGGATCGCGAGCGACATCTGGGCTCCACTGGTGGATCACCGACGTGGCGATCGACGGCCGGAGTCTAGCATCGTGTCACTCGTACTGGACGGCCCGGACGATGGACAGTCGGCTGGCGATCCGGGCCGGATAGGCCGCCGCCAGCATCGCCAGTCCGACGCCGATCACGAGGGTGAGCCCGATGATGGCCCAGGGAACGCTCGTTCCGAGATCGGGAGTATCGCCGGTCGAGACGACCATCAGCGCACCGATCCCGAGCCCGACCATGATCCCGAGCAGCGCTCCGGCCAGACCGAGTACACCGGCCTCGACGACGATCGATCGCCAGACCTGGCTCCGGCTCATGCCGGCGGCGCGCAGGATCCCGATCTCGCGGACCCGCTCCATGACGTTCATGCTGAGGGTATTGACGATCCCGAGGGCGGCGATGAGGACCGCGACCAGGGCCAGCGCATCGAACAGGCCGAAGATCCGCTCGAGTGCGACGCTGATCGCGCCCTCGATCTGATCGAGCGGCACCACCTGCAGGGCGAGCAGGTCGGCCGTGGCCCGGAGGGCCGCCTCGTTCGCCGGTGCCGCGCCGGATCCGAACCGGACCGCGAACGCATCGGCCCCCGCAACGCCGAGGCGGTCCATCGCATCGGTCCAACCGATGAGCATCGATTCCCCGGTCTTGCCGGGCAGCGACCGCTCCACGATCCCGACGACCCGCAGGTCGAGCGATCCTCCGTCCGCGGTCGGGAGCGTCACCACATCCCCGACGGCAAGTCCGAACCGGCCGGCGATCGCCGCCGGGATGATCGTCGCGCCGCCTGTATCGAGCGCGGCGAGGGCCGTCTCGCGGTCACCGGCGGTGAACCGCAGGCGGCCGTCAGCGGACAGGTCCGACCCGACCACGGCTGCGGCGTCGGTCCGGATCCCGGTGATGGCGACGTCGAACGTTGCGATCGGACTGACCCGATCGATCCCCGGCACGGCGTCGGTCAGCTGGCCGGCCACGTCCTCGTCGGGTGCGATCGGCCGGATCGACGTCAGGACGATCCCGCCCGGGACCACGTCCTCGATCCAGCCGGACGCGGCCGCTCGGGCGTGCTGACCGACACTGCCCAGGGCGACGATCATGGCGAGCCCGACCGTCAGGCTGCCGAGGGTCAGCGCGGTCCGGCTCGGATCCCGACCGATGGCGCTCCGGGCCAGTCGCTCCTCGACGCGAAGGATCAGGTGGAACGGCATCCCGGCGATGCGCGCCATGACCGGCAGGACGACCGGGATGAGCAGGGTGGTCAGCAGCAGGATCCCGTACACGGCAAGTGAACCGACCGCGCCGGTCCCGCCAGTGACTCGTGGCACGAAGACGACCCCGGCGAGCGCGATCACGACGAAGATCGCCGCGAGCCAGCGCAGCCGGGTGCCGCGCACGGATCGTGCGTCGAACCGGGTCTTGAGTGCCTCGACCGGTTGGATCCGGCTCGCCCGACGGGCCGGTCCGAGCGCGGCGGCAAGCGTGACGCCGATACCGACCAGCAGGGCTGCGGCCATGGCGTCGAGCGGCAGACCGGGCCAGTGGAGCGCCACCGAACCGACCGTCCCGACGGCCGCCACCATCGCCGCCGCCAGGAGTCCGCCGACCAGCAGGCCCGCCAGCGATCCGACGACGCCGATGACGAGCGCCTGGGCAAGCATGAACGACATGACCTGGCCACGGCTCGCTCCGGCGGCTCGCAGCAGGCCGATCTCGCGGACCCGCTCCGAGACCGTCATCGACAACGCATTGAAGATGAGGAATGCACCCGAGAACAGGGCCACGGCTGCGATGAGCCCGGTCGTGAGCAGGAATTCGTTCGTCGACGCTCGAAGTCCGGCCGCCAGGTCGTGTGGCGTCGAGAGGACGTACGGTTCGCCCGACAGTCGGGACTCGAGGGAGGCAGAGACGATGTTCGCGTCCGCTCCCCGGCTGACGAGGATATCGACCCGATCGACGCCGGACGTCCCGAACACGGCCTGGGCGGTCGCGAGGGGCACGACAACGGTCCGTCCGAGCGTGCCGGCCAACGAGCCGTCACCCGCCAGGATCCCGACCACGCGATAGACGACCCGGTCGCCAGCGCCCTGCATCGACACCTGCGACCCGAGTGACAGACCGTCTTCGCGAGCCAGTCGTTCCGAGATGAGCGCGAACGGCGCGTTCGGGTCGGTCAGTGATGTTCCCGATCCGAGCATCAGGTCGTGCACGATCGGATCGATCGAAGGGTCGATACCCAGGATCGTCACGGGGGCGGGCAGCGTCGTCTTGTCGCCGGTCTGGCCGAGATAGATCCGCTGCTCGAACACCGGGGCCGCCTCGTCGACCCCGGGCGTCGTCGCGATCGTGGCGACCGTCGAGGGGGACAGACCCGTCTCGTCGAAGGCCGCGACCCGAAGGTCGGCGCGGCCGATCTGGGCGCGGACGGCCTCGTCGACCGACGACGCGATACCCGCTTCAGTCGCCAGTCCGGCGAACAGGACGGCGACCCCGAGGGCGACCGCGATGATGCTCGCCCCCGTTCGCATCGGCCGGGCTCGGAGGCTGCGCAGGGCAAGCCGGCGGAGGGCCACGAGTCGACCCCTACAGGCCGAGCTGGGCGAGACGTGAGATCAGCGGCGTCGCGTCATGGCTGGTCCTGCGGCCCAGCTCGATCGTGTCGCGGATCCGGCCATCGCTGACGACGAGGACCCGATCGGCATAGGCGGCCGCCTTGGAGTCGTGTGTGACCAGGACGATGGTCTGCCCACGCTCGGTGCACGAGCGCCACAGCGCGTCGAGGATCTCCGTGCTCGTCGAATAGTCGAGATTGCCGGTCGGTTCGTCCGCGAACAACAGGGCTGGACGAGTGACGAGCGCGCGAGCGATGGCGACCCGCTGCTGCTCGCCGGCTGACAACTGATCCGGTCGGTGGCGTTCCTTGCCGGTCAGATCGACGAGGTCGATGACGTCCTGGATCCGCTCGCGGAGGGCACCCTTCGATGGATCCTCGCCGGCGATGGTGAACGGCAGGGCGACGTTCTCGGTGACGTCGAGCAGCGGGATGAGGTTGAACGACTGGAAGACGAACCCGGTCCGATCCCGGCGAAGCCGGGTCGCCTGGTCGTCATCGAGAGCGCCGATTCGCTGACCCTCGAGGATGACCTCGCCGGTCGTCGGTCGATCCAGCCCGCCGAGGACCTGGAGCAAGGTCGATTTACCCGAGCCCGATGGCCCCATGAGGGCCACGAACTCACCAGCCTGGACAGACATGGAGACGTCCCTGAGGGCCTCGACCGTCGTCTGTCCGAGGCGATAGACCCGGGTCAGGCCGTGGGCCTCGAGGATCGGCGGTGGCAGGTCGGCTGGGGGTGCGGGGATCGGCGCGGGTGCGGCGACGATCGGCGCAGTTCGCTCGACGATCACGGTGTTCAGCCTCCGAAGAAGTAGCCGGCCACGCCACCGACGATCGTCTCGAGCAGCCCACCGGCCGCCCCAGGATCGACGACGCGCATGCCGACGGGATTCGTTCCGATCTCGGGCTCGGGCGACACCGACGGGGACGGGCTCGGTGTCGGTGTCGGTAACGGACTCGGCGTGTCCAGGGTCTCGGGCAGCACGAGCTCGGGGGTCGGTGTCGGCGTCGCCGTTGGTGCCGGGGTCGGGCGCCGGGTCGGTTTCGGGGTGGGCTTCGGTGTCGATCGCGTGACCGGCCTGGGGGTCGCCTTCGGCTGCGGCTTCGGGGTCGCCTTGGGGGCGCTGCCGCCGGTCGAACCGCACTTGTCTGCGAACAGGACGGTCCACATCTTCTTGCCGTCGGCGCCCTTGTAGGCGCCGATCCCGATCACATCCCAGGTCTTGCCGAGGATGTTCGCTCGATGCCCCGGCGAGCCCATGAACATCGTCTCGATCTCGGCCGTGGCCGAGTCGTCCGGGTAATTGTTCCAGCCGATGTTCTCGCCGGCGACCTTGTAGCAATAGCCGATCGCGTGGAGCTTGTCGAAGACCATACCGTAGCCCGGGATCTCGTGGGCGAAGTAGTCGCGCTCGATCATGTCCTTGCTTCGCCATCGGGCGACCGAGCGGAGGGTCGAGTCGACCTTCAGGGACTTCAGCCCGGCGTTGGCCCGGGCACGATTGGTCAGCGCGACGAGTTCCGACTCGGATGAGGAGCTATACGAGCCGGAACTCCAGGCAAAGGCACCAGGCGGGGCGGCAAGCGCGAGCGCCGAACTGATGCCGAAGAGGAGGGCGACCGCGAGCGTGATCCGGCGCATCGACCGAAACCGATCGGCAGGCGGCCGCAGGGCCTGCTGGCTGGCGTGGGGCTCGACGGTGATGGACATGCAGGCGTGGTGCTCCCCGGGGCGTTCCGAACCGATCGGTCGGTGTCTACGTCAACGTAGGCGCGACCAGCGCCGATGTCCGGGGTGCGATGGTCAGGTGCGGTCTGGTTCACAGGTACCGTCCGGTCCTGTGGGGTCCGGGCCTGTCCGCGACGGTCTGGTATGGTCCGGTCCGGTCTGGACGAGGTCCGCATCGCGATCGCGGCGGCGCTGGCCGTCGCCTGGAGCCGTCCCGCTATACTGCCGTGGCTCGGGTGGACCGCCGGTCGGCGGACCGCCAGGACGAGTGTCTCCATGGTGGCCTTAGCTCAACGGCAGAGCATCGGATTGTGGCTCCGAAGGTTGCGGGTTCGAAACCCGTAGGCCACCCCAACTCCCCGCATCTGAGGGCGCCTGGCGCGTTTCGTGTCGTGGATCGACGCTCAACGAAGCGTGGATCGCCTGCAACCGCGCCGGTCGCCGGTCGTCCGTGAGGACCTGGCGAAGCGCCCTGTGGTGCGCTTGCGACATGGTGGTCGTCGCGGGTCAGCTCGGACCATCGGCGCCGTCGAGTCAGGGAGTCCCCGTCATGAGCTCGGTAAACTCGTGGCAGGATCGGGCGATCACCCGGAGGTAGGCTGATGACTTCGCCACGAGGAGTCCTGATGACGATCGGGCTGATCGTGGCGGCCTGTGCGAGCCCGGTGCCTACGCCCACGGCAAGCGTGGCCCGCGCGCCTGTCCCGACACGTAGCACGACCCCGAGTCCGACCGCCGGGCCGACGCCCGCCCCGAGCCCGACGCCGGAGATCGTCTGCGGCTCTGGCCCAGTCATCGGACCCCTCGGCGGCTCGCCCTCCACGGAGCCGACCGGGACGCTCACCTGTGAGAACGCGATCGAAGCTGCCGTCGCCGCGCTTCCGGCGGACGGTCCACCCATCCTTCGGATCGCGTTCCACTACGGCCGCTACTGCCCGCCTGGCTACTTCTGCGCGCTCTCCCTCGGGATCAACGAGGGCTACGTGGTCTTGTTCCTCCGAGACGACACGGTCCTCTGGGTGCCCGTCCGCGCGGACAGCGCGGGCACGGTTTCGCTCGAGGGCGCCCCCGAGCCGTACCCGCCGTCCGGCTGACGACCTGGGCAGGACGTCCGTCGGCAACCTGGCGGATCTTTCACGCATGGACCGCTATGACATCTTCCCGCGTGTCGGCGGGGTATGTGGCGAGACGGAATCGGTCAATCACGCTCGGCGTCGCCGTGCAGAACTGGTGTCGAAGCCCTCGCGACCCGCGTTCTGCTCGTGGATCTCGCACAACGGTCCACCCAGGAGAATTTCGCCAGGTCGGGCCGGCGCCGGGTCGGGCCGGATCCAGGTCGGGGCCGGGCCTGCGTCAGGTCGGGCCGGGCCAGGTCGTGCCCAGGTCGGAGCCGGGCCGGATCCAGGTCGGAGCCGGGCCGGCGTCAGGTCGGAGCCGGGCCGGAGCCAGGCCGGGCCAGGTCGGGCATGGCCCGGCCTCGGCCGGCCGCGGCAGGAACTCCGGCTTGCGCCTCGGTATGGACCCTCGTACGATGGCGAGACCCTGATCCGTCCACGTATGGGGCCCGTCCACGCTCGCTTCGCCGACTGGATGCATGGGCCCGCGATGGTCGGGCGGGGATGCGAGGTGGTGCCATGGCGACCGTGACGTTCGAAAACGTCAACAAGGTGTTCGGCGATTTCCACGCCGTGCGGGATCTCAACCTCGAGATCGGCGACGGCGAGTTCATGGTCCTGGTCGGGCCATCCGGCTGCGGCAAGACGACCAGTCTACGGATGATCGCGGGCCTCGAGGAGATCTCCGAAGGCACCCTCAAGATCGGCGACCGGGTCGTCAACGACGTGCCGCCGAAGGATCGCGATATCGCGATGGTCTTCCAGAGCTACGCCCTCTATCCCCACATGACGGTCCGGGACAACCTCGCCTTCGGCCTCAAGCTGCGCAAGGTCCCCAAGGCCGACATCGAGCGGCGGGTCAACGAGGCCGCCGAGACCATCCAGCTCCAGAAGCTGCTCGACCGCAAGCCGAAGGAGCTGTCCGGTGGCCAGCGTCAGCGCGTCGCCCTCGGACGCGCGATCGTCCGGGAACCGGCGGTGTTCCTCATGGACGAACCGCTGTCCAACCTCGACGCCAAGCTCCGCGTCCAGACGCGGGCGGAGATCGCCCGGCTGCACCAGCGCCTCAAGACGACGATGGTGTACGTGACCCACGATCAGATCGAGGCGATGACCATGGGCACGCGGATCGCGGTCATGAACGAGGGCCTGCTCCAGCAGGTCGGGTCGCCCCAGGCGCTGTACGACAAGCCGATCAACCGGTTCGTCGCTGGCTTCATCGGCAGTCCGTCGATGAACTTCGTCGAGGTCCACATGGAGGGGAGCGGCGAGGGCGCCCGGCTGGTGGGACCGGCCGATTGGTCCATCCCGTTGCCGCCGCAATATCGCGAGACGGCGACTCCTCGCGAGGGCAAGACCCTGGTCGCCGGGTTCCGTCCGGAGCATCTCGACATCGGCGAGGAGAGCAGCGGCGTCGGCGCATTCCGGACCCGAGCCGACGTGGTCGAGTATCTCGGCAACGAGGAGCTCCTGCACGTCACGGCCGCCGACCGCGACGTCGTCGCGATCGTCTCCTCGGAGCACCGGGTCAAAACGGACGATATCGTCACCCTCACCATCCCACTCGACAAGCTCCACCTGTTCGATGGTGAGACCGGGCTGACCCTGGCCCCGGACGCCGCGGTCGCCACCTGAACGACGACCAGCCGACGCGCGACCCATCGGCCCCGGAGGATCCCTCCGGGGCCGATCTGACCGAGCGCGTGGTCGACTCCCGGGTCGTTCACCGCGGGCGGTTCCTGACCTTCCGCGTCGACACGATCGAGCACGCCGACGGGACCCGGGCGACGCGCGAGATCGCCGGCCACCCGGGCGCGGTCGCGATCGTCGCCATCGACGATGAGGATCAGGTTCTGCTTGTTCGCCAGTACCGGCTCGCCGTCGGCGAGGCGCTGCTGGAGATCCCGGCAGGGACGCTCGACCTGGCCCCGGATGGATCCGTCGAGGACCCCGACGGGGCCGCGCGGCGCGAACTCGAGGAGGAGACCGGGGCCCGCGCCGGTTCGTGGCAGCTCGTTGGTCGCTTCTACACGGCGCCCGGCTTCGCGTCGGAGTTGATGCACCTGTACCTGGCGACGGACCTCCGCGCGGCGGACGGCGAACGGCTCCACCCGGATCCGGATGAGCGACTCATCCTCGAGCGTCTTCCCTGGGATGCGGCGCTTGCGGCCGCGGACCGGGGCGAGTTCCGTGACGCCAAGACCCTGGTCGGCCTGTTGATGGTCGCGAGGATCAGGGCGACTCGCTCGTAGACGGGCCGGTCGGGCGGCCGCCGACCTCCGGGCTTGGCCCGAGCCGGGCCAGGGCGTCGCGGTAGAGGCTCGTCTCGGGACTGAGGGCGACCGCGAGCCGAAGGTGGGTGCGCGCCTCCGCGCGCCGCCCGAGTCGCTTGAGACTCTGGCCCAGCCCGTAGTGACCGTAGTGCGACGACGGATCGATCTCGAGCAACGCCTCGAACGTCGCACTCGCCCGCTCCACCTGGCCGGAGTTGAAGTACGCCTGGCCGAGCGCCTCGAGGATCGAGCCCTTGCGCGGCTCGAGCCGATCGGCCCGTTCCAGCACGATCGCCGCCTGAGCGTGATGCCGATCGGCGATGAACGCTCGGCCACGCTGCAGGAGGTCGTAGGCCGCTTCTCGGTCGTGTTCGTCCTCGGAACGCTCGCCCGCCATCGGTTCAGCCGTCGCGGTATGCCGCCAGGTCGACCGCCTCGAGGCGGGGCGCGTCGGTCCGTCCGGGGATGCGGCCACGTTTGGCGATCGGCCGGCCGTCGATCTCCTTGATGTCGCCGGTGAAGTCGATCGGTGTCGCCCCGCTGATGAACGTGCCGACCGCATACGAGTCGACCGGCGCGCCGGCCTCCTTGAAGAAGCGGATGCGATCCGGCGTGAGGCCACCGGACACGGTCACCTTGACGTGCCGGAAACCGGCCTGGTCGAGGCGGGCGCGGACCTCATGGACGAGGTCCGGCGTCACGCGACCACGCTCGGATGGCGTGTCGAGGCGGACGCCGTACAGTCGATCGCCCAAAGCCTGGGCAACGCGGAGCGCCTCCTCGGCCTCGTCCTTGAACGTATCCACGAGCACGATCCGGGGTACGTCCGGGTCGACATGTCGATCGAACGCGACGGCGGCATCGACGGTGTCGCCGAAGATGAGCACGAGGGAATGCGGCATGGTGCCGGTCGGGGCGAGGCCGGCGAGGCGGGCTCCGGCCGGCGTCGATGCTCCGACGCAACCGCCGACGATCGCCGCGTAGTCGAGGACGTCGGTGATGTCGGGGTGAACGTGGCGCGCCCCGAAACTGATGACCGGTTCGGGCGCGGCGGCCTCGACGCACCGGCGCGCGGCCGTGGCCCAGCCGGTCGACTGGGCGAGCATCCCGAGGAACGCCGTCTCGTACAGGCCGAACTGCCGGTAGCGAGCCTGGATCCGAAGGACGATCTCCTTCGGCCCGATGACGTCCCCGTCCTTGAGCGCTTCCAGGCAGGTCTCGGCCGGGTCGGCGCCGGCGAGGACGTGGCCCAGCAGGTTGCGGGCCTCATCGATCCCGCACAGCACGCCGTCCTGGCGGGTGAAGACCTCCATCGTCACGAGCGGATCGAGCCCCTCTTCGGCGAGGATCGTCTCAGCCCGTGCGAAATAGACATCGGCTGAATCGCCCGACAGGATCTCGTGCGACGGTCGCGAGCGCGACAGGCCCATCAGTCCGGCTCCGCTCCCATTCCGCCTGACACTCCAGCCTCGTCTCGCTCGAGCGGATCCGGCGTGGCGGCGAGTGTAGCGCACGGCCCACCGTTCCCGATGGCAGCGACAGCGATGACCTGCGGCCGGCGGAAGCGCCGGCAGGGTCGCCTGGTCACCGCCTGAGGTCCGGCCAGACGACGCGATCCGCGCGCCGTCGTCGGCGACGCCCGCGGAATGCGGCACCGGCAAGAACGACCGCGAACAGGATCGCAACGAACAGGACGACCAGGCTGATCGCCCGGCCGCGACCGAGCTCGGCAGCACCGGACCATGCGGCCGCCGCGGACGCGGACGACGCTGTCGAATCCGATAGGTCGCCGGCCGCGAACTGGGTTCGTGACCGAGCCAGGTCACTGTCAGGATCCGACCCCCACAGACCGATCTCCTCGAACATCCCTGGCGTCGAAGGACGCGCCGCCTGGGCAGCCGCATATCGGTCGATCGCCAGCATCTCCGCTCGAGCCTCAATGGCGGCGGCAGCGACGCCGTCTGGCTGCGCGTACACCTTGTGGAGGGTTTCGGGGGCGGATAGCCCGATGGCGGTGGCGCGGGCCGTGATCTCGTTGCGGCTCGCGAGCACCCCTTCGACGTCGGCCATCAGGGTCATCGCGTCGTCGAATCGCCAGGCCCGCAGGGCATCCCGGACGGCCCTGGGGATCGGCCAGTCGCCGGCCGTCGACAGCAGAGCCACGTATCGCGCCCTGGCGGCGGTCCGCTGGTCGATGAGGGCGAGGTCAGAATCCCGGGCGATCCAGGTCCGCCACAGATCCGTGAACGACGTGCCGGTCCGCTCCTCGAGCAAGTCCAGCAAGCCACGCCAGTCCGGAGCCGAATTGACGGTCTCCGGTGGGCCGGCCGACCCGGCGGCTGAACCACGGGCATCGCCTGGGGTGATCGGCTGATAGGCCCCGATCCCGGCCGCGGCATCGGACCACACGGCGCGAAGGGCGTCCGGCCCAGCCCGCGTGGCGATGGCCCGGGCGAGTTCGAGGCTCGCGGCATAGCCGTAGTCCTCGGTCGCCCGGTCGACTTTACCGACGGGGCCCCAGGCGTTCAGCGGGATCCGCGCCGCGTCGATCTCGGGCGTCAGGGCATCGGTCGCTGGGTCCACCTTGACCTTGAGGTCGGTTGCGGCGTCGAGGGCGTAGTAGGAGGCGAACCCCTCGTTCGCCCAGCGATCGGCCAGCAGGCCGCCGTTGAACCAGGCATGCGCCGACTCATGGACGACGACCTCGTCGGCCGCATCGTAGGCGACGTCGATCGTCCCGGCGACGGGGTCGAACAGGCCGGCATAGCCACCCGTGGAACGGCCGAGGGCCTCGCTGACGACCAGTCCGCCGTCGCGGGGCCAGGCCAGGCCGATCCGCTCGGCCAGCAACGGCAGTGCACGCCGGACCAGGCTGCCGACGCGCTTCGACCAGGCCGGATCGTCGGCCCACGACCGGATGGACAGGGCGACCGGTGTCGACGCGACGGTGGTCTGGACCACCCGGACGGTCGTGGCGCCGGGTCGATCGGCCACGAGGTAGGCGAAGAACGTCAGCGGTGTCTTGAGTCTGCCGGTCTGGAAGACCGTCTGGCCGCTCTGGTCGGTCGTCGGCGCCGGGATGTCGCCCGACGCGACGGTCACCTGGAAACCCGTCGGGAAGACGACCCGGACGGTGCTGCCGGAGGTGTCGTTGGTGGCGAACGCCCAGACCGGGAACCTGACGAGCGAACTCCCGATCCGGACCGCCCTCGTACTCGCACCACCCGGGTCGACGATCTCGAACACCAGCCGGTAGGCCGCCGATCTGCCGCTATACAGGCGCTGCGCCAGGTCGAGCTGGATCGTCGTCGAGGTCTTGGAGCGGTGGGTGATGACGGCGCGCGGACTCCCGGCACCCGCCCAGGTCAGCTTTGCGCCCGATGCACCCGGCGGGACGACGAGCACCGCGCGGTCGAAGTAGAACCGCTTCGTCCGCGTGTCGTGCAGATGGTTGACGAGAGTCATGTCGAGGGTGACGCGGACGCGATGGTGGTCGGGCTGCACGTCGTACGTCGCGCCGCTGACGATCGTCAGGTCCGGCGTGGCCGCGCGGACCTCGGCCACGCCGGACGGCGAGATCAGCCAACCTCCTGCCGCGATGAGCGCGAGGATCCCGATGGTGAGCCGACGGATCACGACCGCAACAGCTCCGGGAGCCGCGCCGCGTAGCGCTCGAGGAACGGCTCGTTGGCCGACCTGCGGTCGCCCGGGTCGGGCATCCGACCGCCCAGCCAGAGCCAGTCGACGGATTCATCGAGCAGATGGTCGGCGATCCCGAGGATGCGCGCGATGGCGAGGCCCAGGGCGTCCTCCCCTGCCTCGGCGCTCGGGATCTCGACGGCGAGCACGGGACGTTCGTCCTCCGAGATCGAGAACTTCGCGAATGGGAATTCGTCGTTCCAGCGCAGAAGGCGGCGATACGACTTGCGGAACATGTCGCTGATCGGAGGCGCGTACTGCGCCCAGCAGATGAGGGCCAGGGCAGGATCCAGGATGACGGTGACGCGGAGGTCGAAGCGGCGGCGTCCGTCGAGGACGAGATCCCAGCTGGTGATCCCGTCGCGGTCGGCTCGGTCGGTGGGCGTCAGCCCGAGGCCCGCGAGCCAGCCTTCGACATCGGCCGGGCGCACGCTCGGCGCGCCTGGGTCGGCGGATGGCATGGCTCGCGGAGTCTAGCCGAGATCGCTCCGGACGACCGTCGCCGTGTCAGTGGTCGCCGACGGCCCGCCGAGCCGGATCGGGCTGACCATCGCCGGAGGTGTCGGGGTCGGCCGAGGCAGTCTGCGCTCGCCGTGTCCGACTGTCCTTCCGACCCCGGCGAACATCGACGGACTCGCCGCTGGCCACGACGCGGCCCGTGTAGTCGGTCGCGCGGACATCGGCAGCGATCCGCACATTCCGTCCGATCCGGACGCCACGGGGAACCACGGCTCGCTTGCCGATGACGCTGATCCCGGTATTGAGGCGGCCCGGCTCCTGCTTGTTGGGTCGATCGGGGAAGGGGCCCTCGCCCACGATCGCTCCGGGGCCGACGACGACCTCCTTGTCGAGGATCGCCCGATCGACCACCGCCCCGGATCGGATGACCGAGTCGAACATGATGATCGAGTCTCGCACGACCGCCCCGACGTCGACCCGGACACCGGGCGACAGGACCGAGTTCACGACGGTCCCGGAGATGACGCAGCCGTGGCTGATGAGGCTCCGATGGACCTGGGCCGTGGAGCCGATCTTGGCCGGGGCGCGCTCCTCGGACCGGGTGTGGACGATCCATTCCTTGTCGTACAGGTCCAGCTCGGGGTCGTCGTCGAGGAGCGCCATATTCGTCTCCCAGAACGACTGGATCGTCCCGACGTCCTGCCAGTAGCCGCTGTAGCGATAGCCGAAGACTCGTGCGTCGGCCGCCAGCATCGCCGGGATGACGTGTGACCCGAAATCCACTCGATCGTCCGACAGCCATCGGCGGAGCGTCTTCTTGGAGAAGACGTACACGCCCATCGACGCCAGATCGCTCTTGGGTTGCTTCGGCTTCTCCTGCCAGTCGATGACCCGGTCGTTCTCGTCCAGCGCGAGGATCCCCATCCGCGGAGCCTCGGCCAATGGGACCCGGCGGACGGCGATCGTGACGTCGGCTCGGCGCCGGCGGTGGGCGGCGACGAACGGTTGATAGTCCATCTTGTAGATGTGGTCGCCAGCCAGCACGAGGATGACGTCGGCTGGGTAGTGCTCCAGCACGTCGAGGTTTCGGAGCACAGCGTCGGCCGTCCCGCCATACCACTCCGCGACTCGCCCGCGCGAGATGTAGGGCTGGAGCAGCTTGACCCCACCCCGGCTGCGGTCGAGATCCCAGGGTCGGCCGAGACCGATATGGTCGTTCAAGGAGCGGGGGTTGTACTGGGTCAGGACCACGACGTCGTCGATGTCCGAGTTGACGCAGTTCGACAGGGTGAAGTCGATGATCCGGTACTTCCCGCCGAAGGGCACGGCCGGCTTGGCCCGTTCCTGCGACAGGATCGAGAGACGCTCACCCTCGCCGCCTGCGAGGATCACCGCCATCGTCCGCTTCACGATCGGATGCTAGCACGGGCGGTCCGGCGCGGACATCAACGTGGCGTTGACATCTCGTCAACCGGAGCCGACCGGAGATGGGTCGTAGCGCGGCGTCGAGCGACGATCGACCCGGGAAGAGCCGGCCAGGCCGAAGGTCTGCTCTAGAGGAACAGGCGCGGGTTCACGAAATCGTTGTTGAGCCGGACGCCCCAGTGGAGATGCGCTCCGGTCGAGTGTCCCGTATTGCCCTCGTGGCCGATCACCTGACCCTGGTTGACGTGGCCGCCCGCGCGGACGGGGCAACTCGGCGTCATGTGGGCATACCAGGTCTGGAGGTTCGAACTGTGCGCGATGATGACGATCCAGGCCGGGTCGGGGCCGTCCGCATAGTTCCAGCCGCAGTACGCAACGGTCCCGTCGCCGGACGACTTCACCGGCGTTCCGTACGGAGCCACGATATCGATCCCGTTGTGGTAGTGCGCACACGACCCGAACGGCGGCTCCCATGAGAATCCGGTACAACCGAAGTTCTGGGTGACGTCGCCGCTCATCGGCCAGCTCAGGGTGCCGTTGTAGATGGACGGGATGTTCCCCTGCGCGGCGCGCTTGCGGATGAGGGCATCGATCTGGTCTTGCAGCTTCTTCTGGGCGGCCGCGGCCTTGGCCAGCGCCGCCCGCGCCGCGGCCTTGTTCCGGGCGATCGTCGCGTACGCCTGCTTCTGGGCAGCCAGCGCGGCCGCCGTCCGGCGGGACAGCAACCTGAGTTGCGCCTTCGCGTCCTTGAGCGCGAGGAGGCTCTTGTCCAGCTCGCGCTTCTGGGCGGCCGTCTGTATTCGCAGGTCTTCCGTCTGGGCGCGAGTGTCGACCGTCTCCTGGTGGTAGGCCGCAAGGGTCGACTGGTCCTGGGCGATCTGGGTCGCCAGCGCCTTGTCCTGTTCGCCGACGTCGATGTAGTAGCTCATCTCGGCCAGCAGGTCGGTGAATGACCCACCCGACAGGAATGACTCGAGCATCGATGTCCGGTCGGTGTCGTAGGCGCTCCGGAGCCGGTCGGCCAGCATCGCCTCACGGTCGGCGAGTTCGGTCCGCTTGGCGGCCTCCCGCGCCTCGATCGTGACCAGCTTCGTGTCGAGTGCTGCGAGCTGGCTGACCAGTCCGTCGTAGTCCGCCTGGATGACGCCGATCTGGTCCTGCATCACCCCGATCTTGGTCTTGACCCGGGTCAGGTCGACGTTGATCCCGTGCAGCTCGGCCGTCGTCTGGCGGATCTGGGCGGCGAGGCCACCCTGGAGGGCCTGTAGCTTCTCGATCTGCGCCTTCTGGTTGGCGGCGTCACGCTTGAGCTGTTCCTGGCGGGCCTTCGCGTCGGATAGTTCATCGCCGCGGGCACTCTGCGGGGACGCGGGCGCGCCCAGCAGGCCCACCACCAGGGGCAGGAGGAGCAGGATCGATCCGAGGCGGCGGCGGATCCCTCGACGAGGGGATGCGGACGCCGTGGCCGAACTCCATCCCTGGGGGGTCGAGTCGACCGGTCGGTCGGTCAGGTGGCGCTTCACGTAGGCGATGTCATCGTGCGAGCTGGACTCCGTTGTCACCTTCGGCTTGGGGGCCGTCGGTATCTGACGGGCGACGCCCGCCGGTGAGTCGCCGTCCGAAGTGGCACGTACTCAGGACGACACCGGCTCAGGGCATGATACTCGGGGAGTCTAGTCGCTGGATACGAGCAGGCATCTGGGCCGATGGTCCGGGTCGTCCGGTGACCGCATGTCCGGGTCGATGGGCGCCTTGACCGTCCGCCCGCTCAGAGCCGGATCAGAACCGCCCAGAGCGCGCCCAGGATGAAGAACGGCCCGAACGGGATGTACGTCCGACGACCGATCCGCCGGGCGAGGAGCAGGACGAGGATGACCACGCCGGCCAGCACCAGGGCGAAGACCACGGAGCCGAGGGCCCGGCTGCCACCCGCCATCAGCCCGACGCCGACCAGCAGTTTGACATCGCCCATCCCGAACGCCCCCGCTCCGAACGGGATGGACGGCAGGTACAGGACCGCCGGGATGACAAGCGCGGCCACGATCGCCGGCACCACGTCCGTGCCGACCAGCGGGTTCTGGCCACTCAGCGCGTAGACCAGTGCGATCGGGATCACCGGCAGGGTCAGCTCATCGGGCAGCAGTCGCTGATCGAGGTCCGTCGCCAGGCCGACCACGAGGGTCGCGAACCAAGCGCCGAAGAGGATCAGCGCGAGCGGTTCTCCACCGAAGCGTGGCGTGAGCAGACCGAAGGCGATCGCCCCGACGATCCCGGCCGTGGCCGTTCGCCAATCGATCGGACGACCTGGCGGATGTTCCTCGTCATGTTCCGGCCAGCGCGTGGCGAACCGATCGGCCGCAACCCCAAGGGCCGCCCCGGCGGCGGCGAGGACCCAGTCCAGCGGATCCATCTGGCGGTTGCCCGAGCGCTCCCCGACCTCGATCCGGCCCGGTCAGCCGGCCTTCGAGCCGGCCAGGGCCAGTTCGACGAGGGTGGCGTGGGACGAGCCGCTGGCGCCACGGGGCGCGAACGGCAGCGGCTTCGTGTAATAGCCGGTCCCGGCGATGTCGAGGTGGACCCAGGGCTTGGTGACGAACTCTCGAAGGAAGAGGCCGCTCTTCACCAGCGAACCCTCTGGCGTGCCGGAGTTCTTGAGGTCGCCGTACCAGCTGTCCATCTCCTGCACGTAGTCATCGATCAGAGGCAACTGCCAGTAGCGCTCGCCTGCGCGATCGGCGGCCCCCATGACCGCGTCGTAGAAGTCCTGCGGGGCCCCGAACGCCCCGGTCACGAGGTGGCCGAGGGCCCTCGATACGGCTCCGGTCAGGGTCGCGACATCGACCAGATGAGTCGCTCCGAGACGCTCCGCGTAGGTCAGCGCGTCGCCGAGGATGAGCCGTCCCTCGGCATCGGTGTTGGTGATGTCGACCTTCTTGCCGTTGAGCGCGGTGACGATGTCGCCGGGCCGGGTGGAATGCGGTCCGGGCATGTTCTCGACCGCCGGCGCCAGCGCGAGCAGGGGCGTGCCGGGGGCAAGCCGGGCCACGGTGGCGATGGCCGCGATCACGGTGCACGCACCGGTCTTGTCCATCTTCATCTCTTCCATGTGGTTGGCCGACTTGATGCTGATCCCGCCCGAGTCGAAGCAGACGCCCTTGCCGACGATGGCCAGGTGTCGGTCGAGCGCGTCGCGCGCGCCTTCGGCCCCGGATCGCATGACGATCATCTTCGGCGGGTTGTCGCTGCCGCGACCGACCGCCATGAACATGCCCATCCCCATCTCGGTCGCGCGCTGGGCGTCGATGACGTCGATCCACAGGCCATGCTGCTCGGCCAGGTCACGAGCTTCATCGGCGAGGACGGCTGGACTGACATCGTTCGCCGCGCGGTTCGCGAGCGTCCGGGCGATGTTGGCACCCTCGCCGATGATCATCCCGCGCTCGGCTCCGGCGGCGACAGCGGCCCGATCGCCCCCTGGCGCGACCAGGATCAGTTCTTCCAGGATCGGAGGAACTCGATCGACCTCGTCACGGTAGATCGTCCGTGGGTCGTAGCTGCCCTCGACCATCCCGCGGGTGACGAGCTCGGCAACGCCAGCGACGTCGCCACCCAGCGCGTCGGCCAGCGGCGTGAGCCACACCGCGACCCGCCTGACGGTCCTGCCGGCCAGGCGACGCTCCGCCGACGCCGCGACCCGGACCACCGTTTCGCGGTCGACCTTCGATGGGTCACCGAAGCACACCGTCAGCAATCGACCGCTTTTCGTTTCGCCACCCGCCGCCAGCGCCGTGACGTAGCGCTTCCCGGTCAGCTCGCCGAAATCGGCGAGGTTCCGGATCTCACCGGCGGCCCGCCGATCGAGTTCTCCGAGTTCTCCCTCCACGGCCGGGTCGGCCTTGACTGGGACGATGAGGACATCCGCGGGCACGTCCCACGGCTGATCGGTTGCGACACGTAGTTGCACGGGTTTCGGATCCTCCGCAGGGTGGGCCAAGGCTCGGATGGCACGCGGCCGGTTGGGACGTTGGTGGCAAGTGTAGCCAGCCGCAGGTCTGGCTGGTCGGTTCGCTCAGCCACCGCCCGTCACGGACTGATCGTCGGTGCCGCGTCGGCGCGCGCGAGCGCATCCGTCAGGGCCGCCTTCGCCTGTTCGATGGTGATGACCGCGCCATTCATCCCGCCGCGGCCGATGTCGGCCATGATGATCACCAGGCCGCGGGGATCGGGTGGCAGGCGCGCCCTGGCGTCGGCCTCTGCGGCGACCGCCGCCCTGATCGTCTTGGTCACCTTCTTGCCGACGTTGGGGATGACCCGATACAGGTCGCGCAGGGCGACGTCGTAGGCGGCATTCCGGGCGATCCAGTCATCCAGCACCGACACATCGACGGTGGCGGCGAGCTGGTCTCGCTGGACCCTGGCAGCGTCGAGCTGGGCCGATGCCTCGTCGATCAGCTTGATCGCCTCGCCGTATTTCGCCAGCCGGCCGCGCTCGACGGCCAGATGAACCAACCGATCGTGGTCGGCCAGGAGGGCGCTCATCCGGGAGGCTGCCACGGACCCGATGGTCAATCTCGACCAGGCCCGATCGAGACCATCGGTCGCGTCCAGGGCCTTGACGAGCGCGGCATGCCGGGCGATCACCGCATCCGATACGGAAAGGCCGGCCGTCGGTGTCGCCACATACGGGACGGCATCGAGGTCGCGCCGGATCGTCGCCGTCCGGGCCGCGATCTCGGCCACGAGGCCGTCGCCGGCCGCGACGGCGGCCTCCGCTCCGGCCGGGTCCGTGCCGTTGAGCGCGGCCAGGGCGCCGCGAGCATCGGTCCCGAGTTGATCGACCTGGTCGGCCAATCCGGCGAGTGCGACCGAGGCAGCGTCCAGCCGGGCGGTGACCTCCGCGTCGCCGGCCGCCGTGTTATCGGTTCGGGCGGCGGATCCTGGCGCGTGGTCCATGGCGGCGACGATCCCGGCGGCCCCCAGGGCGATGAGCAAGGCGATGGCCAGCCAGGCGATCCCACCGGCCAGCTGGCGGAGTGCCCTCGTCATCGGGATGGCGGCACCTGATCGCGTCGCTTCAGGCGCAGGTAGCCGAGGGCTCCCTCCATCGGCCGCGGCGCGAATCCGAACGTGGGCTCGATCACGTCCAGCGGTCCGATGTTGTCAAGGCGCAGCTGGCGCAACTGATCGGTCGCGACCGGGAAGGGGAGATGGACGAGTTCAGCACTGCCGGCGACCAGCCGGATGATCGGGATCGGCATCGGCAGGATCGCCCGCTTCTTGCCGAGCGCCGTGAGCACCTCGCGGGTGATCTCCCGATAGGTCCAGTACCGCGGACCCCCGAGCGGATAGTCGGTTCCGACGGTCGCCGGGTCGGCGAGCGTGCCGACGACGACCTTGGCGACGTCGTCGACGTGGATCGGCTGGAACCGGGCCCGGCCGTTGCCGGGAACCGGGACGATGCCGGGCGAGATCCGGACCAGGCCGGCGACGATGTTGAAGAAGCCGTCCCCTTCGCCGAACTGGAGCGATGGCTTGAGGATCGTCCAGTCGAGGTCCGACTCGCGGACGAGCTGCTCCGCCCTGGCCTTGGAACTCGCATAGTGGAGATCGGGGTCGTCCTCGACGCCCATCGCGCCCATGTGGACCAGGCGCCGGACGCCGGCGGATCGCATCGCGACGATGACCGCGCGAGTCCCCTCCGTATTCACGAGTCGGAGATCGGCGCCGCCGTTGAAGTCGCGCGGGAGAGCGACGAGGTGGACCACGGCATCGACCCCGGCCATCGCCGGCGGGAGCGTGTCGGGTCGGGTGACGTCGCCGGGCCGGATCTCGACGTTCATCCGCTCGGCGGCGTCGAGCCGCCCGAGGATCCGATCGCCGGCGTCCGGCGTGTGGGCGAGGGCAACGACCTGGTGGCCGCTCGTGAGCAGGGTCGGGACGACGTGGCTCCCGACGAAGCCACTGGCGCCGGTGACCAGGATGACGGACATGTTGGTAGGTCCTTCGACTCGGGGTCAACCGGGTGGATGACCATCGCTCACGGTTCGGTTGCGGCGCACGTGCGGATGCGTCCGACCCGAGCGATGCGGGAATCGTAGCATCGTCGTCGTGACCGACCCCGCGACCGCCCTGCCACTCCACCGCGTCGTCGAGGCGATGCCCAAGGCCGAGCTCCACCTGCATCTCGATGGCTCGCTCCGGGTCGACACCGCCGTCGAGCTCGCACGCACCCGAGCCGTCGATGCCCCAGTGGACCGGGCCGCGATGTCCGCCGCGCTCATCGCCCCGATGCCGTGTGCGAACCAGGCCGAACTCCTGCGCGCCTTCGACCTGCCGATCGCCCTGCTTCAGGACGCCGAGGCGTTGGAGCGGGTCGCGGCGGAGTTGGTCGAGACGAAGGCCGCCGATGGGGTCCGGTACATCGAGATCCGCTGGGGTCCGTTGCTCCACGTGGCGAAGGGTCTGTCGCTCGATGCCGGGATCGGGGCCGTGTGTCGGGGCGCGAACGAGGCCGCGGCGCGAACCGGGACCGTCGTGCGCCTGATCTGTACCGCCCTCCGCTCACATGACCCCGACGCGAACCTCCGGCTCGCGCGGACGGCCAGCCGGTTCCGCGACCAGGGCCTGACCGGCTGGGACCTCGCCGGTCCGGAGGCGGCGTTCCCGGACCCCCTCACCCACGCAGCGGCGTTCGGGGCCGCCAGGGCCGGCGGGCTGCGGATCACGATCCACGCCGGGGAATGGGGCGGGGCCGCCCAGGTCCGACGCGCACTGGAGGTCGAACCGGAACGGATCGCCCACGGACCGGGCGCCGTCGACGACCCGGACCTGTGCGTGGAGCTGATCGCCCGAGGCATCACCCTGGACCTCTGCCCGACCTCGAACTACCAGGCCGGGATCGTCGAGTCCGTCGAGGCGCATCCGCTCGCGCGTCTGCATCGTGCGGGCGTCTCGGTGACCCTGAGCACGGACGATACGACCGTCTCGGACATCAGCCTGTCCGACGAGTATCTCCGCGCGATCGGGGCGATCGGCCTGAGCCTGCCCGAACTGTGGGCCGTCGATCGCCGGGCGCTCGATGTCGCATTCGCGGATGACGACGTGCTCGCCCGACTGCGGGCCGAGTTCTCGGCATGGGCCGTGGGTATCCCGGGACTCGACGAGCCGGCGACCGGCCGATAGCGTCGCGGCTCAGCTCGCGTCGAGCTGTTCGAGCGCTGCCGCCAATCCCGCGGCATCGGCGGCGATCGCGGTCGGCTGCTGTTCGGACGGGAGGGCCGCCACTTCGGCCCGGGTCGTGACCCCGGTCAGCATGAAGATGCAGCGCGCCCCGACCGCGTGGGCGCCGGCCAGATCGGTCGCGATCCCGTCACCCACCATGATCGCCTCGGCCGGCTCGCGCCCGACCGCACGCGCCGCCGCTTCGAGCAGGTACGGGGCAGGCTTGCCGATCGACACGGGCACGACCCCGGTCGCTGCCTCCAGGGCGATGACGATCGATCCCGCGCCGGGCCGAAGTCCGCGTTCCGTGGGGTAGACCGGGTCCCGGTTCGTCGCGATGAAGTGCGCGCCCGCGCGGATCGAATCGGACGCGACGACCAGCCGCGCATAGGTCAAGTTGGGATCGAGACCGACGACGACCGCGTCGGGCCGGCCGGCCGCCACGAACCCATCGACCGATTCCTGGCTCATCCGCGTGGCGGCCGCGGCCGAGGTCACGACGTCATAGCCGACGTCGCGCAACTCCCGCTCCAACCCGCCGCCGCCAAGGACGAGCACCCGGCGGATCCCCGGATCGTGGTCGCGCAAGTAGGTGGCCGTCGCCCGCGCCGACGACACGACCGTGTCCGGCGAGACCGGCGCTCCCATCGCGGCGAGACGAGTCTGGTAGTCGGCCCGATAGTGCATCGAGTTGTTCGTGACGTAGACGATGTCATCGCCGCGCGAGGCCCGATCGGCGAGGACCGCAGCGACACCCGGGACCGGGTCGGAGCCGCGATAGACGACGCCATCAAGATCGACCAGCAGGAGGAGACCCATCGCCCCGATCGTAGCGTCGCATCCTTCCGCGCGTACGATTGGGTCGATGCCGCACGCTGATCGCGACCCGCTCGCCGCCACGCAACGCCTGCTCATCGACGGGACCAACCTGCTCCACGCGATGACCCGGGCCAGGGATGCCGCTCCCCCGGCGGCACTCATCGGCCGGCTGCGCGGCGTGATCCCGGCCGGGACGGCGATCGAGCTCGTTCTCGACGGGCCGCCAGAGCCGGGTCTCCGCAATGAGCGGATCGCCTCCGGCGTGTCCGTGCGCTACAGCGGCGGTCGCACGGCCGACGAGGTCATCATCCGGCTCGTCGACGACGTCCGATTGGTCGACGGATCGGACGGGACGGTGACGCTGCTCGTCGTCACGGATGATCGGGATCTGCGCCACGCCGCCCGGTTGCGCGGGGCCCGAACCGCCGGGTCGCACTGGTTGCTCGGCCGGCTGGACGCACGCCGGCTCGCGGCACCCTCGATCGGGAACCCGCGGCCGGCACGCGGATCCGGACCCCGACCGGCCGACGGATCACCCGAAGGCGATGGACCCGACGTCGACCGGCCGGGCTGGAAGCCAGGCCGCGGCGCGACCGCCAAACGAGGCAATCCGCGAAAGGCTCCCAAGGGCGGCGGGACTGGTAGGATGCGGCCGTGAATATCGTCGACGTGCTGAACCAGATCTGGACCCAGATCCTCGACGTCACGTCCGTCTTCGTCCTGCCCGATTGGGGAGTGCTGATCGGACTCCTGCCGGTCATCGTCCTGTTCGGCGTCGTCATGCCGTTCCTGACCTTCCTCGCCCTCGGCACGGTGATCTACCTGATCCGCAAGCCACGGACGAAGGTCGCCTTCGAAGAAGGTCCGCGGATGGCGGAGCTGGGACCTGGCGGCGAGCCGGTCTACCCGGTGGGCCTGCCACATTGCCGGCGTGACACGCTCGTCTTCCCGTCGGGAACCGTCCGCTGCGAACGCTGCCGTGATGAGCTCGCGGTCATCTGTCCGATGTGTGGTCTCGGTCGCGCGGCGATCGTCGATACCTGCACCAACTGCGGTCTCGTCCTCAAGGTCAAGCCTCGAGCCGTTGCGATCCGGACGACGCCCGGGCCACGGCCGGGCGGCGCGGCGGCGGCCTGATCGAGCCCGTGGCTGGCCTTTCTTCGACGATCTTCTCCCTCGGGGTCATCCTCGTCGCGCTCGGGTTCGCGGCGCACGTCGGCCACGCCGTCATGCTGGCCAACGGGCGACGTCTGTTGCCGGCCCTGGCACCGGCCCGCCAGCCCGCCTACGCCGGCGTCGTCACGGGCTCGTTCGTCGCCGAGCGCGAAAGCGCCGCGATCAGCGGTCCGCGCACGTATGCCTCGCCGAGTCCCCTGTCGCGGGTGGCCATCGGGCTGACCTTCGCCGGGTTCGTCGGGCTCGGGTTGTCGATGCTGCTCCGCGCCTACATCGTCGGGCGCGGACCCTGGGGCAACATGTTCGAGTTCAGCGTCGCGTTCGCGTTCTCGATGCTGGGCGGGTACCTGTTCCTGCAACGTCGGTACGCGATCCGCTCGATCGGGTTCATCCCGACGGGCGTGGCCCTGGCCATCCTGCTCTACGCGAGCAGCCTGCCGAGGGAGATCTCGACGCTCGTGCCAGCACTCCAGAACCCGCCCCTGCTGACGATCCATGTCGGCATGGCGGTCATCAGCTACGGCATCTTCGCCACGAGTTTCGCGGCCGGGGTCGCCTATCTCGCCCAGGGCCAGAACGATCGGTTCGCCTGGCTGCCGTCGCACAAGGTCCTGGATGAGGTCGCCTATCGAGCCGTGATCATCGGCTTTCCGATCTTCGCGACGATGATCATCCTGGGATCGTGGTGGGCGTCGATCGCCTGGTCGCGCTACTGGGGCTGGGATCCGAAGGAGACCGCGGCGCTCGTGACCTGGCTCGTCTACGCGATCTACCTCCATGCCCGGAACCAGCGCTCCTGGGCCGGCCGGCCGGCGGCCCTCCTCCTCGTCGTCGGGTTCGGGATGGTGCTGGTCACGTATTCCGGGTCGTTGTGGTTCAGCGGCCTGCACGCCTACAGCGGCCTGTAGGGTCTGGCGCGGGCCGGCACTCCCCGAGATTGGCACTCGCGTTCGCGCGGAAACCGTGCCAAACTGCGGCCAATCTACGCGGGCGATGGTTGCCGTGTAGCAAGTGTTGCGGCGTGACCGCACGGGCGGCAGGCCGCGAGGAGGAGCACATGACCCCCTCTCCGTCTACCCGTGCGCGGCTGATCGGCCTGGTCGCCGTCGCCGCCCTTGCCTTCGCGGCATGCAGCAGTAGCGGCGGGACGCCATCGAGCGCGAGTTCAGCCGCCCCGGGAGCGGCATCGCCGATCGCTGGCGGCCTGCTCGACAAGATCATGACGGCCGGGAAGATCGTCGTCTCGACCGACCCGAACTACGCGCCCCAGTCGTTCCTCAATCCCGATGGGACGTTCCAGGGCTTTGACATCGATGTCGCCAACGAGATCGGCAAGCGGCTCGGCGTCACCGTCGAGTTCACGACCCCGGGCTGGGACACGATCACGGCGGGTTCGTGGGGCGGCCGTTGGGATATCAGCGTCGGCTCGATGACGATCACGGTCCCGCGGCGCGAGGTCCTCGACTTCAGCCCGGCCTACTACTACACGCCGGCCCAGATGACGGCGACGACGGCCTCGGGCATCACCACCCTCGACGGGCTTGCCGGCAAGACGGTCTGCGTCGGATCGGCGACGACGTACCAGGATTGGCTCGAGGGCAACCTCCAGAGCGAGTCCCTCGGTCCGGTCGCGACCCCGCCCGCCGGGGTCAAGGTGCAGACGCTCGACACTGACCAGGCGTGCGCGCAGGCGATCGCCGCCGGCCGAAAGGACGCCGAAGGATTCCTGTCGTCGAGTACGACCGTGGATCAGGCGATCACGAACGGGACTCCGGTCATCAAGGTCGGCGACCCCGTCTTCACCGAGCAGCTCGCCGTTTCGGTCGACAAGAGCGGACCGGACGACTCGGATTTCATGACCGCGCTGGACGCGATCGTCACCGAGATGCACAGCGATGGGACGCTCACCGCGATGTCCATGAAGTGGTTCAAGGAAGACCTGACGAACCCGCCGGCATCAGCTTCGTAGACCGGAGGGGCGACCGAGTCCAGCATCTCGCAGGGGCGTCCGAACGGACGCCCCTGCGGTCGTTTTCGAGGGAGGAGCCATGAGCGCCCAGGCTGTAGCGGACCCGAGCACGGTCCCACCGATCGTCCTCGAGATCGAGGCGTCGCAACGACAGCGGCGATCGACGTTCAGGCTGGTCTTCATCCTGACCTGGGTCGTCGTCCTGGCCGCCGTCGGCGGCTTCCTCATCGCCACCGTGGGGATCAACGCTGGGTTCCTTCAGGCGTGGCTACCGTTCATCGTCGGCGGCCTCTACTACACCCTGATGATCTCGATCATCTCGATCGTCATCGCCGTCATCCTGGCCGTCTTCGGAGCCCTCGGCCGGCTGTCGACGAACCCGTTCTTCAACGGACTCGCCTCGCTCTACGTGTCGGTGGTTCGCGGGACGCCGCTGATCGTCCAGATCCTGTTCATCTTCCTGGCCCTGCCGGCGGCCGGGATCGTCATTGACGCGGTGCCGACCGGGATCATCGCGCTGTCCTTCAACTACGGGGCGTACCTGACCGAGGTCTTCCGGGCAGGGATCCAGGCTGTGCCAGGGGGTCAGCTGGAGGCCGCCCGGTCGCTGGGGATGCCCGAGCGGGAGGTGATGCGTCGGATCGTGCTGCCCCAGGCCTTCAGGATCGTGACCCCGGCCGTCGGCAACGATTTCATCGCCATGACCAAGGACACCGCCCTCATCTCGGTCATCGGCGTCCAGGAATTGCTGTGGCGGGCGCAGGCTGCCGGCCGGCCCACCGGCCAGAGCTTCCAGACGATCATCGTGGCGGCCCTCATCTACTGGTGTCTGACCCTCGTCCTGTCGTCCTTCCAGGGCCGGTTGGAGCGACGGATGGCCGCCGGGGACCGGGTCCGATGACGGCTGTCCGTCCGGTCAACGACCCGTTCGCTGCCCCGGGTCTGCTGACCCCACCCGGGGCGCCGCCCATCGTGTCGGTCGAACGCCTCGAGAAGTACTACGGGCGGAACCACGTCCTGCGCGGCTGCAGCCTCGATGTCTACCCGCGGGAGACGATCTGCCTCATCGGCCGATCCGGCTCGGGCAAGAGCACGCTGCTCCGATGCATCAACTTCCTCGAAGAGCCGACCGTCGGCACGATCACGGTGGACGGTGTCGAGGTCGAAGGCAGCCCGCTCCGTCCCCATGACTCGAGTGACCGCAACAAGATCCGGCAGATCCGGATCAGTGCCCAGATGGTCTTCCAGGAATTCAACCTGTTCCCGCACATGAAGGTCATCGACAACCTCATCGCCGCACCGGTCCGGGTCAAGGGCGTCCCCCGGGACGAGGCGATCGCGACCGCCGAGAGGTACCTCGACAAGGTCGGCCTTCGTGAGAAGCGCGATGAATATCCGTCGCGACTGTCCGGGGGCCAGAAGCAGCGCGTGGCGATCGCCCGGGCGCTGTCGATGGAGCCCAAGGTCCTGCTGTTCGACGAACCGACCTCGGCTCTCGATCCGACGCTCGTCGGCGAAGTCCTGTTGGTCATGGAGGAGCTCGCCCATGAAGGCTCGACGATGATCGTCGTGACCCACGAGATGGCGTTCGCCCGCGAAGCCGCCGACCGGGTCTACTTCATCGAAGAGGGGACGTTCGTCGAAGCCGGTCCGCCCGAGCAGGTCATCGAACAGCCGCAGGACCCACGGACCCAGGCCTTCCTGTCGAGGCTCCTCGCCCGCGCCTGACCATCGCGCCGGGACCGTGGCGGGCCGTGGTCGTGGTGGCCGGGGCGGCGCAACCTGGCAGGATTCTCACCGGGAGCCCGTAATGGCTGATTGCGTTTGTTGAGTCGACCATGCGTCGGCCCCCGCCCGCGGAACCCGGGCGATTCCGAGCCTGAGCGCCGTTAGCACGCCGCGTCACAACGGCTGCAGAGGTGTTTCATCAGCCATAACGTGCTGCCCACGAACATCCTGCCAGGTGCTGGGCGCGAGGACCCTGCCGGTGCTGGGCGCGAGGACCCTGCCAGGTGCTGGGCGCGAGGACGCTGCCGGGTACCGGTCGAGCGGATCCTGCCGCGGACCGGTCGAGCGGATCCTGCCGCGGACCGGTCGAGCGGATCCTGCCGCGGACCGGTCGAGCGGATCCTGCCGGGTGCCGGAGTCGCTTCCGGCCTGCGTGTCCGCTCCGCCCAGCGACGCGGTGTCGGGTCTCCGGACGATCCGATCGTCGTGCGCCCCGGACCGCGCGTGTCGAACGCCTGTACGATTTCGCGAGGTCAGAGCCGTCCGTGGACAACCGATCGGGGTCTGGGGACCGGGCGTGGACAACCGTCCGGCGCGATGTGGACGGATCGCTCGGTCCTGTGGACGAGGGGGCCGCGAGCGTGGAGATCGTCCGGATCGCGAAACCACCACATCTAGCGTGACTGATGGCGTTCGGACCACAACATCTTGTGTTTTTGGGGTTGACGCTGATCAACCGACGGCGTATCGTTCGCCGGGTCGCCAGATCAGACCGAGACGCCCACACGCTCCCTCACCGGCCAGACCGCCGGTGGCGAGCGGCCCCCAGGACCACCTCGGAACACAGCCGACGACGCGTGACCCGCGCAGCTACCGCTGTCGCATCAGGGCAGGGACGGAGGAGGAACGACACCGATGGCTCGAGCAACCGGGACGACCGCCGTGAAGGACCAGGCGGCGAAGGCCGCGACCGCGAAGGCGACCTCACTCGCCGGCCGCCACGCAGGCCTCTATGGCGCTTCCTTCGATGGCACGGCGCCCGATGGCACGACCCGGGCGCGAGGGCTGACCTTCGAGCGGCGCTGGACCCGCCCCGGCATCCATCCCTATGACGAGATCACCTGGGAGTATCGAACCGCCGGCATCTCCAACGAGTCCGGCAAGTCCGTCTTCGAGCAGAAGGACGTGGAAGTCCCGGAATTCTGGTCGCAGCTCGCCACCAACGTCGTCGTCAGCAAGTACTTCCGCGGCCATCTCGGCACGCCGGAGCGTGAGACCAGCGTCCGCCAGCTGATCGATCGGGTCGTCGACACGATCACGGCGTGGGCAGAGACGCAGCGCTACTTCGCGACGGACGCGGACCTCCAGACATTCAAGGCGGAACTGACCCACCTGCTCGTCCACCAGAAGATGGCGTTCAACTCGCCGGTCTGGTTCAACGTCGGGATCGAGCAGAAGCCGCAATGCTCGGCCTGCTTCATCAACTCGGTCCAGGACACGATGTCGAGCATCATGGACCTGGCCAAGACAGAGGCCATGCTCTTCAAGTTCGGCTCGGGCGCGGGCAGCAACCTGAGCACGATCCGCTCATCCAAGGAGAAGATGGCGGGCGGCGGTACCGCCTCCGGCCCGGTCTCGTTCATGAAGGGCTACGACGCCTTCGCCGGTGTCGTGAAGTCGGGTGGCAAGACGCGCCGGGCGGCGAAGATGGTCATCCTCGATGCCGGCCATCCGGACGTGCTTGAATTCATCGATTCGAAGGCCCACGAAGAGCAGAAGGCGTGGGCGCTCATCGAGGCCGGCTACGACCCGAGCTTCACCGGCGAGGCCTACGGCAGCGTCTACTTCCAGAACGCCAACCACAGCGTCCGGGTCACGGACGAGTTCATGAACGCCGTCCTCGAGGACAAGGACTGGACGACCCATGCCGTCGTCGCTCCGCACGCCGCGATGGACACCTACAAGGCACGCGATATCTTCCGCAAGATGGCCGAGGCGGCCCACCTGTGCGGCGACCCGGGGATCCAGTACGACACCACGATCAACGAGTGGCACACCTCGGCCAACACGGATCGGATCCACGCGTCCAACCCGTGTTCGGAATACATGTTCCTCAACGACACGGCCTGCAACCTCGCCTCACTCAACCTCATGAAGTTCGTCCGGGCGGACGGCGAATTCGACGTCGATGCCTACCGGTACGCGGCCAAGGTGACGATCACGGCCCAGGAGATCCTGGTCGACAACGCCTCGTATCCGACGCCCCGGATCGAAGAGAACAGCCACAAGTTCCGGCCGCTCGGACTCGGCTACGCCAACCTCGGCGCGCTGCTCATGAGCCGTGGCCTCGCCTACGACTCGGACGAGGGCCGCAACTATGCCGCCGCGCTGACCGCGATCATGCACGGTGAGGCGTACAAGCAATCGAGCATCGTCGCTCGCGACCACGGAGGCCCGTTCCAGGCCTACCCGGACAACCGCGAGCCGTTCCTGCGGGTCATCGCCAAGCATCGGGATGCCGCGTACCGGATCCCGACCGAGGGCGTTCCCAAGGACATGCTCAAGCACGCGACGGCGGTCTTCGACGAGGCGCTCGAGCTGGGTAAGGAGCACGGGTATCGAAACGCCCAGGTGACCGTCCTCGCTCCGACCGGGACGATCGCATTCATGATGGATTGCGATACGACCGGCGTGGAGCCGGACATCGCCCTGATCAAGTACAAGAAGCTCGTCGGTGAAGGCTTCCTCAAGATCGTCAACCAGACCGTCCCGGCGGCCCTGCGCAAGCTCGGCTACGGCGCGGAAGAGGTCGACGAGATCCTCGCCTACCTGACCGAGCACGAGACGATCGAGGGCGCGCCGCACCTCAAGCCACAACATCTGCCGGTCTTCGACTGCGCATTCAAGCCGGCCAACGGCGAGCGGTCCATCCACTACATGGGCCACGTCCGGATGATGGGCGCCATCCAACCGTTCATCAGCGGTGCCATCAGCAAGACCGTCAACATGCCCGAGGCAGCAACGGCCGAGGAGATCGAGAAGGTCTACCTCGAGGGCTGGAAGCTCGGCCTCAAGGCGATCGCCGTCTACCGCGACAACTCGAAGCGCAGCCAGCCGCTGAGCACCGGCAAGAAGAAGGGCGGCGATGCCGCAGAACCGGTCGATTCGGCCGAAGTCGAACAGCTTCGCAAGCTCCTGGCCAAGGCCCAGGTGGAGGCCGGCCTCCCTCATCGACGCAGACTCCCGGCCGAGCGTTCCGCGGTCACCCACAAGTTCGAGATCGCGGGCCACGAGGGCTACATCACGGTCGGGCTCTATCCGGACGGCCAGCCCGGCGAGATCTTCCTCAAGATGGCCAAGGAAGGATCGACCGTTTCGGGCCTGATGGACACCCTGGCGACGACGATCTCCGTGGCCCTCCAGTACGGCGTCCCACTCAAGGACCTGGTCAACAAGTTCGCCCATGTCCGGTTCGAGCCGAGTGGGTTCACCGGCAACCAGGAGATCCCGATCGCCAAGTCGATCGTGGACTACATCTTCCGTTGGCTCGGATCTCGCTTCCTGTCGCCCGACGACAAGGCGAACCTCGGCCTCATCGATCGTTCCGCGGTCGTGGCGGATGTCCCGGCCTCCTCCCGGGACGCCGCCGCGGTCGTCTCCGGGCTTGACATTGGCAGCCTCTCGGCGGATGCACCGCCGGCCCCCTCTGCTGACCCTCGCGGGGGACGGTCGGTCGATCCGCCTACGGCCACCGACACCGAGACGCCAAAGGCGAGCGCGGCCCCTGCGGAGTCAGCGAAGGGCGAGGACCTGGCGGTGATCGCCACGAACGGACACGCGAACGGTCATGCCGCCAACGGCAACGGCAAGGCCTCGAATGGCGGCGGAGGTGGGACGGTGACCCTGAACCTGGGCGCGACCAGGGTCAGCTTCCAGACCCAGGCCGATGCCCCGAGCTGTGCCGACTGCGGCTCGATCATGGTCCGCAACGGCAGCTGCTACAAGTGCCTCAATTGCGGGAGCACCAGCGGCTGCAGCTGATCGGCTGGATCGCGCGCTCGACGCGGTGACCGCGACCCCTCGCTTCCGCCTGCGGGCGTCCGAACCGCAGGCGGTCACGTTCGTCGAGCTGTTCTTCGACCTCGTCTTCGTCTTCGCGGTGACCCAGATCACCGCGGCCACCGCCGACGACCTGACGCCGAACGGCCTGGTCCGATCCATCCTGCTCGGATGGTTGATCTGGTGGGCCTGGACCCAGTTCACGTGGACCCTGAACCCGGCTGACACGAACCACCCGATCGTTCGCGTGGTGACCCTTGCGGCGACCGGTGTCGCCCTCGTCATGGCCGCGTCCGTCCCACGAGCGTTCGCCGATGATGCGCTGTGGTTCGCCGTCCCGTACGTCGTGGTACGCCTCCTCGGGCTCGGTCTCCAGGTCCGGGTCGGTCGCGAACAGGACGCTGGCGGCCAGGCCGGGACCGTCATGTGGGCCACCCTCTCGTTGATCGGCCTGGTATTCGTGCTCGGTGGAGCGATCGCGGCGCCATCGCTTCGGCCGTGGATCTGGTCCCTGGCCATCGTCGCCGACCTCGTTGCGGCCTCGGTGGCCGGGCAGGCGACATGGGACCTGAACCCGGCCCACCTTTCCGAGCGGCATGGCTTGTTCGTGATCATCGCGATCGGCGAGTCGCTCATCGTCGCCGGGTCGGCCGCCGCCGGTGACGAACGATCGTGGGCTCTGGTCGGTGCCGCGACCGCCGCGATCCTGGTCGCCTGCCTGCTCTGGTGGACGTACTTCGGCTGGCTGAAGGAGTCGCTCGAACACCGGTTCGCGGCGGCACCCGCCGAGCGGCTCGGGCCGCTGGCGCGGGATGCCTTCAGCCTGGCCCACTTCCCGTTGATCGGTGGCATCGTCGGGTTCGCCGTCGCGATCGAGGAGATCGTCGCGCATCCGGATGAGCCCGCATCAGCGGCCGTACTGGCCGCCCTCGGCATCGGCGTGTCGCTCTTTGTCGCCTGCTCCGCGCTGTCGTTGCGGATCCTCGGTGGCCCGATCCTTGGACCGCGGCTCCTGATCCTGGTCGGGATGGCGGTGCTGTTGCTCGTCGTGGCCACCCAGCAACCCGTCTGGGCGCTCGTCGTGGTCGCGGCCGCGCTGATCGCGATCGTTGTCATCGAGGGCGCGGGATCGGACGAGGGGACCGACACGGCCCCCATCGCGTAGGCGAGGATCCGGTCGCCCTCGTGATCTGACGATGCGTCATGCTGAGGTCAACACGCGCAACGCGAATCGGCAGGAGGCGACATGGATTTCAACAGCATCCTCATCGGGTCCGAGGATCCCGGACGTCTGGTCGAGTACTACACACGAGTGTTCGGCGCACCCGGCTTCGGGGACGGCGGCTACACCGGCTGGCAGCTCGGTTCCGGGTTCCTGACCGTCGGCCCGCACTCGGAGGTCACGGGCAAGAACGCCCAGCCCGGGCGGATCATCTGGAACATCGAAAGCCAGGACGTCCAGGCCGACTTCGACCGAATGAAGGCGGCCGGCGCCATCGTCATCGCCGAGCCGTACAGCTTCGAGTCCATGCCCGGGTCGAAGATCGCGACCTTCGCGGATCCGGACGACAACTACTTCCAGCTCATGAGCCCGATGGAGATGTGAGTCTGAGGACTCAGGCGGCGCTCCGGATCATCGCGACCGCCGTGCGCCGCCCAGTCCACGGCCGATCCCTGATCAGGTCCCCGCGATCGGCTGGACCGACACCCACCGATGCTCCCAGGCCATGGTCACGGGCGCGTAGTGCCAGGGGGTGAAGAACGACTTGAACTGGTGCCTGGTCAATCTCGTGTCGGGTCGCATGTCGTACCCATAGGTGCGGCTCTGCAGGCCCCATAACGGACCGACGACGCGGACGCTGGTGACCTTGAACGCGTCGGTCCTGGCTGGATCGGCCGTGGCCGTGAAGCCGGTCAGGACCCAGGCGTGGTTCCCGTGGGCAACCGTGACCGCGATCGGCAGGTTGGTCCGGCGGAGGTTCTTCACGGCGGAGCGGATGGCCGCCTTGAAACTGGTATCGGCGCGGAGCCGGTATCGGTCGTCGACGTAGCGACGCAAACCAGCCGTCCAGCCAGCCGGATCAACGCCGTCCGAGACCGGGATCGCATACCGATTGTGGGCTCGCATGTAGTCGAAGTAGCGCTGCTGCGCTGTTCGTGAATGGTTCGTCTTATGGTCGACGATATTGCGGATGATCTGGACGTCCGCGGCCGTGCACCAGCGCCAGGTCTTCTGGGTCGTGAACACGCCGGACCGATACAGATCGATACCGCCGGTCCACGTCGAGGCGGCGACCGACCCGGCGGGCAGTGTCGCCGAGCCCGCCATCATCATCCCGACCAGGACGACGACAAGGCCGAACCGGGCGATGGGCTGGGAACGCGACGCGCGAATCATGGAACCATGGTCGCCCGGATCGATCGATCGCGCCAGCCCGACCACCCAACGCTCCGATCCGCACGACGATGGTACGGGCATTCGCCAGCCGACTAGGCCTCTCGCGCGTCGAGCGTGCCGCCGCTACATTGGTGCGGTCGGTCACCATCGACCCCGGTGGGGATCGATCGACAATGGCAAACCCGTCGCGAGGCGGGGACGCAAAGCCACGGGCCTCACGCAGGTAGCCGGGCTGCCGAACAGGAGGTGGACCTTGGAGGTCCAACGATTCCCGCGTGCGCGGCTGTTCCTGCACGCGATCTTGACCCTTGGGGTCGTTGTGGCGGTGCTGCTCTCGGCAGCCGCGGCGGCACATCCCTGAGGTCCCAGGCCGCCGAGCCAGCGCTCGGCGGCCATCTTCATGTCGTCGGGGGCGATCCGCCGGCTGGGGTCGGTGCCTTGCGCGCTTCGAAACCAAGTCGGCGCGCTTCGCGAACGGTGAGCGGTTCGACGCGTCGCCAGCTGAACGCGGTCGCGATGGCGTCCCAGACCGACGGGAGTTCCCAGTAGGCGCCGTGCGATCGGGGGAAATCCTTGCCCGACCGAACGCGCAGGTCGACCACGCTCGCCAGTCCGTCTGATCGACGGAACAACGGCTCGGCCAGGAACGACAGGAAATCGCGGCTGTCGTAGATGTTCAGCCAGGGGACCGGAAGGAATGGTGGGTCAGCTTCGTCGTACGGCATCGACGGGATCGCGTCGAAGGTGTACAGCAGTGGGGCCTGCGAGCCGATCGTGACACACGCGTCGATCGGCGCGTCGGGCCACGACGCGATGAGATCGACCAGAGCGACGCCGCCAAGGCTTACCGCGACCGGCAGCACCGTGCGGCCCTGCGCCGCAGCGGCGGCCTGCAACATCGCTTCCTTGAGGACGAGCTGGATCGACGCTCGGTGGGCGTGGTACCCGATCACGTCGGCCAGGAGTTGTGGCCCCACGATGTCGAACAGGGCTTCGCGCCGATCCTCGAAGTAGTTGGTCACGATCTTCATGACCGTGTCCCGGCGGAGCCCGGCGCGGATGACCGGCACCGGCATCGGCGACGGTCGGCCGCGCCGATGGATGGCGCGACGCCAGTCTCCGAGACGCAATCCCGAGTGACGCCGCCACTCCGGCGCAACGACGGCCACGTCCCAGCCTCGCGACCGAACCTGGTCCTCGATGCGGGTCAGGTTCGCCATGAGTCCCTCGGATGTCTCGTTCGCCCCGTGAACGAACAACAGGATGCCCGTCGGCGTCGATCCGGCCATCACCCGACGATACACGGGCGACGCGACCGCTAGCATCGTTGCCATGGCGCTGCCCGCCCCGAGACGTTCCGACCTGGCCGCCGTCGTCGCGTGTGTCGCGCTCGGACTCGTCGGCTGGACCGGGCTGCTCGTGCCGTCCCTCATCCGGTCGATCGAACCCGATCTGGATCAGACGGATGCCGGGATCGGCATCTTCTTCTTCGTCAACTCGATCGCCTATGTCGGCGGCTCGATCCTGGGTGGCTTGCTCACGGAACGTCTCGGCCGACGGGCTGTCCTGCCGATGGCGCTCCTGTTCATCGCCGCCGGGTTGATCGGCCTGGCCGCAGCGCCCACGTGGCCGGTCTTCCTCGCCTGCGCAGTCCCGTTCGGTCTCGGCGCCGGGGCGATCGATGGCGGGACGAACGGGTTGATCCTCGATCTGTACCCGACCAGCCGAGGACGCTCGCTCAACCTGCTCCACCTGTGCTTCAGTATCGGGTCGCTGGCGTCGCCACTCGTGGTCGGACGACTGATCGAAGCCGGGATCGGATGGCAATCGGTCATGGTCGGCACCGCGGTCGCGGCGATCCCGCTCGCGGTCCTGGTGGCCGCCGCCGACCAGCCATCGGGCCGGCACTCCCGGGCGACCGACGTGCGCTCGGCGCCGATCCGTCTGGCCCTGCCACTCGTCGCGCTCGCGGTCGCCATCGCCCTCTATGTCGGCTCGGAGGTCGGCGTCTCGAACTGGCTGGTCCGGTTCCTCGATTCGGCCTCGATCGGGCTCGCGACGTCGGCCCTGGCGCTGTTCTGGGGTGGCCTGACGCTGGCGCGGCTGATCAGCGCAAGGATCGGAGACCGCTTCGATCACGCCCGGTTCGCTGCGTCGGCCGCATTCGTCGCGAGCGGGACCCTGGTGGCGGCGGTCCTCGTCCCGTCGCTGACCGTCTCGATCGCGCTGTTCGCTGTCGTCGGGTTCGCGTTCGGGCCGATCTATCCGCTGATCATGGCCGTCGCAGGCGATCGCTATCCGGCTCGCAGCGCGGCGGTCAGTGGGTTCCTGTCGGGCACGGCGGTGATCGGCGCGGTGCTCTATCCGCCGGTGATGGGGTTCATGTCGGTGAGCGTCGGTCTGGGCGCCGCGATGATCGGCGCGGCCGTCCTGGCCGGCGGGTGCGGACTCGCCCTTCTATGGATCGCTCGTGGCGACCTCAGGTCGGTACCGGCGTCCGTCTCCGCCGATTGACCGGGCGGGCCGCACGAAGCCGCTTTCGAAGCCTCGGGTAGGGCACCGCCGAGACGTCGATCCGCTCGGCCCCGAGCAACCGCACGAACCGGGTCATCCCCTGACCGAGCGCCTCGGCGAAGGCGTCGTCCCGGCCCGACCGTTCGTCCTCGAGCCACAGGCCGAGGATCATCAAGGTGCCGGTCGAGCGGTCGAGCTTCGGATCGAACCGGCCGACCAGTCGATCTCCCCACAGGATCGGCATCGTGTAGTAGCCGAACCGACGCTGCTCCACCGGTTTGTAGACCTCCCACGTGTAGTCGAACCCGAACAGTCCTTTCGCCCGACCTCGCGCGGAGACCGGGTCGAGGGGCGACAGGAACGTCGCCTCCTGTTCGGTCGTCGATTCGACAGGCTCCCAGCCCGTGGGAAGCCGGCCCGCATGGAGTTCGCCGAGCACCTCGAGGTCCGACCCCGGCGCCAGCTGGGGCGCTTTCCGGCCCTCGACCCGGACCTCCACCAGGTCGCCCCGATCCAGCCATCGCCGACGCCAGCCAGCCAGCTCGGTCGCGGGGACGGTGCGCTTGAGCAGGTAATTCAACCCAGTGAGCCGCGATAGCCCGGTGGCGGCCACCGACTTGAGGACCAGCCGCTCCTCCGCCTCGGCCTCGTCAACATCACCGAGGGCCCAGGCCGGGGCCACCGATCCACTCGCCGCGTAGACGCGCTCGAACCGCACCCGGCGAGCCACCATGGCCTCGCCGACCCGCCACAGGTAGTGGAGCGCCAGCGCACTGTCCTTGCGCCCCCGGTAGCTGTCGATCCGGGTCCGCTCACCCATCAGGAAATCGCGATTGCTGACCTCGCGCCCGGAACGCAGGACCGCCCGCATCTCCTCGATCGCGAGAGCGTGTTCCGATTCCACCTCCCGCCAATGGCCCTGTTCACGTTCCCGCCGCATGAGCAGGCGGAAATAGGGCAGTTCGTCCATCGGCCGAACGGCCAGCCAGCCACCCCACTCGAAGAACTCGCGCCGGTCGTAGGTCAGGGTCGCCCAATCGCCGAGGGAGTAGCCAGCGACCCGAGCGTGCAGGGCAAGGTCGTGGGCCCGAGCGACGACGACGAGAGGGTCAAGCTGGAGGTCCTCCATCGCGCGCATCGCCGCGCCCGCCCCGTCGAGCCCGGCCCAGCGCCGACCGGGCCAAAGGCCCTGACGACCCATGACGTAGCGGCGGGCGGTGACGGCAGATATCTCGATCATGGTCGGCCATGGTGGCAGAGCGCGTGTCGCCTCGTCGAGCCCGTCACCGTTGCGCTTGACGGAGGATGGCGGGTTTGCCGTCGTTCGCCTATGATGGGATGTGTCAAGGCGCGACCGGATCGACCGGCGGCCAGAAACGTAGCTCGACGCACGCACTCGGACTCCTCTCACGACTGACGCGAGAACCCGACGGGATCGCGTTGGCTACCCGAGAGGAGTTTTCGTTTTCGTGTACAACGACAAGAACCTGACCTGCGCGGATTGCTCACAAGAGTTCGTGTTCACCGCTTCCGAGCAGGATTTCTATTCGCAGCGTGGCTTCACCGAGCCCCGTCGCTGCCCGTCGTGCCGAGCCAGCCGCAAGGCAGCCCGGAACGCCGAGGGTGGCGGTGGCTATAGCTCCGGTGGCGGCTACAGCTCCGGCGGCGGCTATTCGAGCGGCGCCGGCAGCTACGGCGGTGGCGGCTACGATCGCGGTCCGCGCGAGATGTTCAGCGCCACCTGCTCGTCGTGCGGCAAGGAGGCTTCGGTCCCCTTCCGACCGACCAGCGGCAAGCCGGTCTACTGCAGTGATTGCTTCCGCAGCCAGCGCGGCGGCTGACCCTATCCTCTCGGTGCGGGTCGACCAACGACCCGCCGAACCAGCGTAGATCCCCGACCCGGGCCGTCAGTCGACCCGGGTCGAACGATTCCCCCCGGGTCGGGAGCGGGACGGCGCCGTCTTGACCCATTCCTCATGGCCATGGACCATGGACCATGGTCACACGCGCCAACGACCACAGTGATCGAGGGGAGTTCATCCATGCACCACCACCGTCGTCGCGTCCTGCTGCGCACTCTGTTCGGGGTCGCGATCGTGAGCGCCGCGCTCATCGCCCCGGCGACGTCGATCGCGGCGAGCCCAGCCGCCATGCCCGCGACCACCGTCGCCGCGAGTTGTACCGCTGGCCATTGGCCGGCACGGACCCAGGGCCGACCAGTCACCCTCCAGGCGCACGGTGCCGCCGGCGACTACCTCTGGCACAACGCGAAGGGATGGCACCTTCGGGTCACGCACCGCGGCTCGGCAGGGGTGGTCTTCACGGGGAAGATCGTCTCTGACCAGCCACTGACCGTCGTGCCGCGACGTCTCGAATCGCGCGACACCTACACCCTGAGCGGCGACGGACTGACGCTGACCTACCGCTTCGTGAATCACGGCGGCGTGGACGGCCTTGACATCCGCACCGCCTGCGCCACCCAGCTACGGGTCAGGGGTGCCATGGCCGGAGCGAAGCTCCCGGTCCGACGGATCTGGCTCGGACGCGCCGGCCTCCATCCCCATCACGATCCGTTCGTCATCAAGCGGGCCGCGTAGATCGGCACGGCGGCCATCAACGGGCCACTGGCACCAGGGCGGGACCCCGACCGCGGCGCCCCGTGGTTCGAGGCGTCGATCGCAGAACTCGGAGCCGCGATGGCGTCGGGCAGCATCAGCAGCGTTGAGCTGACCGACGCCTACCTCCGCCGGATCGACCGCGTGGATCCGACCCTCCACGCGGTCATCGAAACGAATCCGGACGCGCTCGCCGTCGCCCGCCGTCGCGATACCGAGCGCGCCGCTCACCGGTTCCGGGGACCGCTCCACGGGATCCCGGTCCTCCTGAAGGACAACATCGCCACGAACGACGCGATGGAGACGACCGCCGGTTCGCTCGCCCTCGTCGGCAGCCGGGTGCCGCGCGACGCCAGGATCGTGGCTCGCCTGCGCGCCGCGGGCGCAGTCATCCTCGGCAAGGCCAACCTGTCCGAATGGGCGAACTTCCGGGGCGTCCCGCCGGCCGGGCTCGAGGACCGGGGTTTCTATCTCAACGGATGGAGCGCCCGCGGCGGATCGACCAGGAACCCCTACGATCTCGCCCTCGACCCGTGCGGGTCGAGCTCCGGGTCCGCCGTCGCCGTCGCGGCCAACCTCTGCGCGCTGGCGGTCGGCACGGAAACGGACGGATCGATCGTGTGCCCCGCCGGGAGCAATGCCGTCGTCGGCCTCAAACCGACGGTCGGTCTGGTCGCGCAGGACGGAATCATCCCGATCGCCCACAGCCAGGACACGGCCGGACCGATGGGCCGGACGGTGGCCGACGTCGCCCTGGCGCTCAATGTCCTCCGATCGCCGTTCGGGGAGGTTCGCGGCCGGCGGTTGCCGCGGGACTATCGGTCCGCCTTGCGGCAGGGCGCCCTGCGCGGTGCGCGGATCGGGATCGATCGGCGCGCATTCGGGGACGGCGCTCATCCGAACCCCGGGTTGAACGTTGTCGCCGAACGCGCCTTCGAACGGATGGCATCGCTGGGAGCGACCCTGGTCGACCCGATCGACCCGCCTGATTCAGACGGCTTCGAGGAGGACGAACTGACCGTTCTCCTCACCGAATTCAAGGCCGATCTGGCATCGTATCTGGCTGGCCTCCGGCGCACGTCGATGCGATCGCTGGCCGATCTCATCGCGTTCAACGATGCGAACTGTGACGCTGAGTTGCGATACTTCGGGCAGGAACTCTTCCACGTCGCTGCAGCGACGACAGGCCTCGACGATCCGGCGTATGTCGAGGCGCGGCGGCGTTGCCTGGACTTGACCCGGAGACGCGGGATCGACCGAGTCCTCACTGAGCATCGGCTCGATGCCATCGTCGGCCCCGCCTATGGGGACTCGTCGGGTCCGGCGGTGTCCGGGTACCCGAACATCTCCGTTCCGACCGGCGTGACACCCGAAGGCAGGCCCGGCGGCGTGTGGCTGTCAGCCGGTTTCCTGTCCGAACCGACCCTGCTGGGGTTCGCGTTCGACCTGGAACAGGCGGTCGGTGGCCGTCCGCTCCCCGGATCGCTCGGTGCCGTCCCGACCGAGCCACCGGACGCTGGGATCTGCGCGACGCCACCCGACCGACGGTCGGTGACCCGACGCGGCGACCTCGCGGGTCTATGGGCAGCACCGGCCCGGCCAGACTGACCAACCGCCGATCGGCGGTACTCTTACGCTCGCCCGACAGACGACCGATCCAGGAGGACGCGTGCGCGAAAAGTCAGACCGAACACGTCGGACCAGGGATAGCCTGGACCGCCATCGCTCCTACCAGGGTTCGACGGGCACGAATGTCTGGCAGGCGATCGCGATCGTCGCCCTCATCGCCGCCGCCGCCGGGTGGACCACCGTCGTTCTCCTCGCCGTGCGCGAACCGGCGCCCATCGCTGCGGTCGCCTCGCCGACGGCCAGCGATTCTGCCGACCCTGGACTCGTGGACGCCTCGAGTGCGCCGCCGATCGAACCGAGTCACGACGACCCCGCCCTCGAGACCATCCTGCCGACCACGGTCGGCGGCGTCGCGCTCGATGTCCAGAGCGTCGACGGGAGCGCGATCCTGACCGATGACGGCTGGAGTACGACGATCTCGGATTTCCTGACCAGCGTCGACAAGACGGCGACGGACCTGCACCTCGCGGAGGCATCGGATCCCACACAGGGCATCGACGTCAGCATCGACGTCTACCACGTTCCCGGGGTCGACGGCGCCGCCCTGAGTGACGCGCTGCTCGCCGCCTGGAAGGGTGATAACCCGGACCTGGTCGTGACCGATGTCACGCTCGCCGGATCCGCAGTCAAGAAGATCGACTTCGGCCAGGATGGCGTACCCGCGAGCTACATCTACGCTCGGGACGAGTACGCGTTCGACATCTGGACGGACGACGAGACGCTCGCGAGCGAGGCGTTGGCAGCCGTCGCCGCCAGCGGTGTCGCGCCGTCAGCGACGCCGTGACCGCGGTGCCACGCGCGACAGTGCCGATCGGGCCTGCTTAGTCGCGGTTCGAGCGGCGCGGCCGCTCTTCCTTCGGTGGCTTCGGTTCGTGGCCCGGCCGAGGCGGACGGGGCGCCGTTCCCGGCGCCATATCCGGTCGCTTCTCCTCCGGACCACGGGCGCGGGCGGCCGCGACCGATTCGGCGAACGCCTTCGCGGTCGCCGTCGGCAGACTCCCCATCCAGGCAGCCTCGATCTGCTTGACGCGCTCCGATTCCGCCTGACGGCGCTCGCGCTCGAACTTGGAATGCCTGGCCAACGGTCCGTCCTTTCGATGCACCGTCACAGGGTGCGTCGAGGCAGTGTACCCGAGCCGGCGGGGACGACCGTCCGACCCGCCGTCGCATATCCTCTTGCCCATGAGCCTGTACACCCTCGACGACAGCCGCGAACTCATCGAACCCGTGGTGCTCGCGGCATTCGACGGCTGGGTGGATGCAGGCTCGGCGGCGACCACGGCCTTGCAGATCCTCGCGGATGACGGCGATGTCGTGGCGACGTTCGATGCCGACCGGCTGTTCGACTACCGGGCCCGACGCCCGCCACTCGAGATCGTCGACGGCCGCTTGACCAGCCTGACCTGGCCCGAACTCACGCTACGCCGGACCCGCCTCGAAGAGCGCGACCTGCTCGTCCTCGTCGGCCCGGAACCGGACTACCGCTGGCGCGCGTTCACCGCGGCCACCCTCGAGCTCGTCCGGCGGCTCGGCGTGGTCGAGTGGGTCAGCGTCGGGGCGATCCCGGCCGCTGTACCCCACACGCGGTCCGTGCCGATCATGGGCACCGAAGCGTCACCCGGGCTGTTGCGTGGCGATGTCCTGGCCGGACCCGCCGGGACTCTTCGCGTGCCGGCGGCGCTCATCTCCGCGCTCGAGATCGAGGTCGCGGCCGCCGGCATCCCGGCGCTCGGCTACTTCGCCCAGGTCCCCCACTACGTGTCAGGACCGTATGCGACCGCAGCGGTCGCCTTGCTGGGCACGCTCAGCGTCCACCTGGGCACGGAGATCCTGGCGCCGGCGCTGGCCGATGAGGCCCGTGAGTTACGCACCCGGCTCGATACCGCCGCCGGGGTCGACGAGACGACGCGCGGGTACGTCGAGCGCCTCGAGGCGATGTATGACGAACAGCGCCTGCCCTCGGGCGACGACCTCATCTCGGACATCGAGCGGTTCCTGCGCGACCAGGGTGGGACGCCACGAACCTGAAGCGGGGGATCAGCCGCCCGCGATGGAGATCCGGGGCACGTTCGAATCGGCGATCCGCTCCTCGAACCGCTTGGCCGCCTCCTCCAGCGCGGCGAGGTGGTCTGCCAGTCGTGCCCGGGCCGCTTCCGCCCGCGCATCCAGGTTGGAGAGCTCGAAGATCCGCCAGTGTCGGAGGACCGGAAGCAGCACCTCGTCGCGATGAACGCGGATGTCGTAGATGCCTGCCTTGGCGATCTGGGCCGCCTTGCGGACGAAGCCCGGGATGGCAGCGCCCGGCATCTTGAAGGCGAGGACCTCATCGACGATCGCGCACACGGCCGCCGATGGCTCCAGGACCAGCGCCGCGGCCAGGATGTCGCGGTAGAAGACCATGTGCAGATTCTCGTCAGCGGCGATCCTGACCATGATCTTGTCGGCGACCGGATCGTTCGAGTAGCGCCCCGTATTCCGGTGCGCGATCCGCGTCGCCAGCTCCTGGAACGTGACGTATGCCAGACCCCTGAGCGTGTCCGGGGAGTCGCGGTCGTAGCCCTGCTGGAGCTGGGTCATCCGACCACGCTCGAGCAGGACCGGGTCGATGTTCCGGGTGACGGTCAGGTAGTCGCGGAGGACGATCGCGTGGCGGCCCTCTTCGGCCGTCCAGCGACCCACCCAGTTGATCCATGCTCCGTCACCGGCGCCGAACATGCCGTAGATGAGGCGGTGATAGCTGGGCAGGTTGTCTTCGGTCAGGAGACCGATCTCGAAGGCCGTCTGGGCGACCCCGGTGAGCCGCGGTTGATCCGGTGTCCACGGGTCCTTGTCGAAGTCGCGCCCCACTCGGTACGGGATGAAGTCGTGGGGGAACCACTCCTGCGCGACCGAGGCATGGCGGTCGTACAGTCGTCCCGCCTCCGGCTCGAGTTCGTTGAGGAGGGCGAGTTGGTCGTAGTCGGTCATCCGAACAGCCTAGCCGCCGAAGACCCCCGACCTCGTGGGACCTGTGCGCGACTGCACGAGCGCCCGCAGCCGGGCGAGACTCCGCTACGCTCTCGTGCGACATGCGAACCGTGATCGCAACTCGATATGTGACCCCGCTTCGTGAGGGCGGATCGTTGCCGGGGCTCGTCGAAGCCGATGACGACGGCCTCTACGTGGTGAAGTTCCGCGGTGCCGGGCAGGGTCCGCGCGCGCTCGTTGCCGAGTGGTTGGCGGGTGAGCTGGCGCGCGCGCTCGGCCTGCAGGTACCGGACCTCGTGGCCGTCGACGTCGATGCCGCGCTCGGCGATTCCGAGCCCGATGAGGAGATCCACGACCTCGTGCGGGCGAGCGCCGGCCGCAACCTCGGTATGGACTTCCTGCCCGGGGCCTTGACGTTCAACCCGGCCGCCACGACCGCGAGCCAGGTCATCGCCCCGTCCTATGCCGCCGAGGTCGTGTGGCTCGATGGTCTGGTCACCAACCCGGACCGGACCGCCCAGAATCCGAACTTGCTCGTCTGGCATGGCCGACCTTGGCTCATCGACCACGGGGCGGCGTTGTATGTCCACCACGCCTGGCGAGACCCGGACGACCACGCTCGACGACCGTTCGAGCGTATCCGCGATCACGTCCTGCTGCCCTACGCCGACCCGATCCGGGAGGCGGACGAACGGCTCGCGTCCAGGATCGACAGCGGTCTGTTGACCGGGCTCGTCGACGAGCTGCCCGAGGCGTGGCTCCCGCACGATCCAGTGGTCGGGGATGCGCAAGCCCAGCGCGCGGCGTACGTCCGCTACCTGCGGCTCCGGCTCGAACCGCCGCGAGTCTTCGTTGAGGAGGCGGACCGTGCGCGAAGCGCCGCATAGCGCGTTCCAGTACGCGATCATCCGGGTCGTCCCCAGGGTCGAGCGCGGCGAGTGCCTCAACGCGGGGGTCATCCTGTTGTGCCGCGCAGTCCCCTACCTCGGCGCTCGGATCGCGCTGGACGAGCGACGCCTGGCCGCGCTCGCGCCTGGTCTGGACCCGGCGTCGATCCGACCGCACCTCGACGCGATCGAGAGGATCGTCGCGGGGGATCCGAGCGCCGGGCCGATCGCCCGGCTCAGCCAGGCCGAACGATTCCACTGGCTGGTCGCCCCGGCCAGCACGGTCATCCAGACATCCGAGGTCCATTCGGGCCTGTGCGCGGATCCGGCCGACGAACTGGATCATCTGATGGCCACGCTCGTCGCTTCGTGACCCCGAGCTAGCGACCGACGGCCCCGGTCCCCTGGAGTTCCACGTCCGATCGCGGGGCAGCGTCACCATCGGCGAAAGACCCGGGTCGGCGCTCGTTGGCGATGCGTCGCTCGGCCGCGGCAAGATAGTCCTCGATGGATCCGTACGGCGGCACCATCAGGACGTCGATCCGGAGGTCGACGGGCGGGACCGCGGGATCGCTGGTGTCACTGACCGCCCGGGAGAGACGGTCCGCAAGGACCTGGGCGGCGCGGGCTTCGGTCTCCGGCAGGAGCAGGCGGAAGCCCGCCGAGCCGACGCGCACCACCCGGTCTGTCTCCCGGGCTTCCGCCCGGATGGCGGCCGTCACCTGCCGGGCGACCAGCTCCGACACACCGGATGGCTGTGAGCTTCCCGGCTCGACCACCAGGACGGACGTGGTACGACCATAGCGCGCGGCTCGGGCACCCTCGTGCCGCAGCGCGAACACCCAATCCTCCGGTGAGTCGAGTTCGAACGGACGACGCTGCCGGGTGTCGCGACGGCGTCGGCCGCGAGAACGGCCCGTGGTCTGCCGATCCGTCGAGGTCGGAGCGGCGGGGCCGTCGAGGAACGCCTCGATGAGCTCGGCCGTGCGGTCGTCCACCACCGCGTCGCGATGGTGATCGGGCAGGACGAATTTCGTGGCGCGACGGCGGCGAGGCTTTGGCGGGACGGGTCCATCGATCGGGTCAGCCACAGGGGCTCAGTCTAGTCGGTCAGACGCCCAGGGACCGCCCGTCGAGCGCTCGCGTGAGGGGGCCGGTGGTCAACCTTTGGCAGCTCGGTCGGCGGCCTTCTTCGCCCGCTTGGCCGCCTGATAGGTCGCGAGCGCCTCCGGCGAATCCACGTCACCGAGCGTGGGCCAGGTCGGGGCAACGCCCTCATAGCCGGGTGGCCGGACGCCGAACTGCTTGCCGAGCACGGCGATGAGCGACTTGGCCTTCATCTCGCCGATCCCCGGCAGTCCGAGCAGCCGCGCCTCGAGATCCCGCCCGTCGGTTGCCTCCTCCCACACGCGTGCGGCGTCATTCCCATACTCGGCGGCGATGACGGCCGCCAGGGCCTGGATCTTTCCGGCCATCGCGCCGGGGAAGCGATGGATGGCCGGCCGCTCGCGGAAGACCGCGTCGAGATCGGCGGGGTCCATCCCGGCGATGCGGGCGGCGTCCAGGTGGCCGAGCCGCTGCTGAAGGTCACGCGGACCGCTGAATGCCTTCTGCACGGTCACCTGCTGATCGAGGGCGAAGCCCATCAACAGGGCGAACGGATCAGCCGCCAGCAGGTGGTCAGCGACCGGATCGCCCGTGAACGGAAGACTATCCGGACTCGTCATCGGCTCATGGTACGCGGGAACGACGGTCAGGCGCCGTTCATCCGATCCGGCAGGCCACTGGTCAGGGCCACGAGGGCTGCGCCGACGACGAGCGCACCGGCAGCCAGGAACATGGCGGTCGCGTGATGGTCGACCAGGATCGCCGCGAGAGCGAGTGACAAGGGCGCCGCGACGACCGACCCGAGCATCAGGAGGCTCATCGTCCGGCCGAGCAGATGCGGTTCCGTCCGGCCCTGGATCCACGAGATGAACACGACGTTGACATATCCGTTCATCAGCCCGATCACGATCAGGATGGCGGCTGTCGCCGGGATCGACGGTGCGAGACCGATGGCCCCCAGTCCGATGCCCATGGCCAGCAGCAGGCTGAGCCACAGAGTGCCGAATTCGACGCGGTCGCCGCACGGATCCAGCCAGGACGACGCCCCCGAACATGCCCGCCCCGAATGACGCCATGAGCAAACCCAGCGCTGCCGCATCCCCGCCGGCACGGATCAGGACGAGCCAGGGGATCCCGACCACGACCGGTCCGGTGAATGCCAGGTTGGCGGCAGTCAACAGGATGACCGTGGCGCGGATGATCGGATCGCCCAGGATGCTGCGTGCACCGTCCGACATCGCCGCCCACAGAGACCCGCGCGGGAGCTCGTCCGTGACCGGCGACTCGGGCAGAGCCGGACGCGATCCGCCGCGCACGAACCACAACGCGTAGGCCGCCAGCGCGAATGAGATCGCATCGACCACTATCGCTCCGCCGATCCCGATGACGGCGATGGCAAGGCCGGCGACGGCCGGTCCGATCGTCCCGACCAGTTGGATCATGCCCTGCAGGGCTGCGTTGGCCGACGCCAGTCGATCGACCGGGACAAGGCGCGGGACGAGGGTGTTGATCGCCGGCAGGAAGACGGCATCGACGGTCCCGAACACGATGCCCGCACCGGCCAGCTGCCAGATCTCGATCCGACCGCCGAGGACGAGACCCGCCACGATGACGGTGACGACCGCCCGAAGGATGTTCGAGACGAGAGCGAGATCGCGCGGCGCGACGCGGTCCGACAGAGCGCCACCCAGCAGCAGGAACGTCCCGCGCGGGATCGCGGCCGCGATGAGGATCATCCCGAGGGCAAAGCCTGAGCCGGTCAGTCCGAGGACCAGCCACGACAGGGCCACGATCTGGAACTGATCGCCCAGGTACGAGATGCTCTCGCCGAACCAGACCAAACGGAAATCGCGGATCGACAGCGGAGCCAGAAGGGGCACGCGGGTGATAGCCCCGACCGCCGGTGCCGGATCCAGCTGTGAAGCCGTCATTCGATGGAGATCCGGACGCCATCTCCGCCATCGTCGATGTCGACGATCGACGCCTTTCGCCCGACATCGATCGCCTGGCGGATGAGGTCGGAAGTGGGACCCGACAGGCCGGGCAACCGAGCGATCGCGGCCCGCCCGAGAGAGAGTGGGATGTTGAGGTTGACGACCGGCCGACCGGCCTCGGTCACGACGACCCGTAGCAGGCGCCCCGGCTCGTCGTCGGTAACCGACGCGTGCTCGCCTGGATCACGGGGTGCGTCTCGATCGCCGAAACGCGCCGTCGCGTCATCGCGTTCGCCCGGCGCCTCACCCGCCGATCCGTCGCGTTCATCCGGCTGCCGGCGTCGCTCGAGCGCCTCGATGATCGGAAAGGCCTCGGCTGCGGTGAGTCGACCCTCGGCGACCATCCGCAAGACCTGGTCGAGTGCGTCGTCAGGCATCGGACGCCTCCTGCGTCGCACTGCGGACCGTGTCTGCGTTCGGATCGGCGCCGACGTCGCCGTCGATCGCAGCGAACCGACGAGCGGCCTCGACGACCTCGATCTCGCCGCGCTCCAACGCCCGCAGGACGTCAAGCCGGGGATCGAAGGAGGCGGCATCGATCGGGTCAGCGGCGCCGGTGGGATCGGCGGCTCTGACGTTGTCGGCGCCACGACTCTCGTCGGGAACGACGGGGCGATCGTCAAGGTCTGATGCGATCGTCCGCGCCGGCGTCCTCTTCGCCGAAGGACCATCGACCGGACGCGCAGGCACCACGCGCAGGTCGCCCGACATCGAGCGGAAGGTGAACAGCGGACCGTCCCCGCCGATCGCCAGTGAGCGACGCCCACGCCCGCCGTCGCTGACACCGTCGACCTCCGACCGGAGGTCGCCGGAGACGGTCGCGGTCTCGATCCGGACATCGCCAGCGACGGCGAACAGGGCATCCCCACTCACCGTTTCGATCCCGAACGGGCCAGGTCCGACGAGGCGCCCGGCAAGCTCGATGTCCCCGCTGGTCGTGGTCGCCGACAAGGCTGTGATGGATGCGGCGCGAAGCTCGATGTCGCCGGACACGGTCCGGAGGGTGAAGGCCGCGTCGTCGGTCGCCCGGATGTCGACGTCTCCGGAGATCGCATCGATGGCGATCCGGCCGCTCACGTCGCGGAGGGTCACCTCCCCCGACGTCGTCTGGTACCGCTGGTCACCGGTCAGGCCGTCGACGTCGACCTCGGCGCTCACCGATTCGACGACGACCGAAGCGCGGCGCGGGACGTCCACTTCGAGACGGGACGACCGACCTCGTCGTCGAAGATCGAGCGCGAGGCTTCCCTGCCCCTGGGCGACGGCCGATGGGTCCAACGGTTCGTGGCCGTTCGCTCCCCGGACTCGGACGGTCTCGCCGTCGACAGCGCGGAGGTGGATATCGCCGTTCCTGAGCCGGACGGAGAAGATGCCTTCGGCTCCGATCGCGTGCTCGAGATCGCCGGTCGTCGTGGCGCTCATCGGTTCGTCGAGCCCAGGGCTCGGATCGCGGCCGCGGCGTCATCGGCGCTGAGTTCGTGGCGGGCCACCGCCTCCAGGATCTGCTCTCTCGTCTGGTACGTCGCGGGCTCGCCCGAGGTCGGATCACCGCTATCGTCGGCGTCGGCTCGCGGCCCGAACCCGAGAGCCCGGACGAGCGCCTCGACGCGGCCCCGCACGGTCGGATAGCTGATCCCGAGCTCTCGCTCCATCTCACGCAGGTTGCCGCGAGATCGCAGGAAACTCTCGAGAAGGACGAGTTGGTCTCGTGACAGCCGGCCGAACCGGCCCACGCTGAAGTCGCCCTCGAGCGTCGTCCCGCAACTCCGGCAGTGAAGACGAGTCACGGCCAGCTCGTTCGAGCAGACCGGGCACGTCGAGATGACGTCGTGTGGCATGACGGGACCCCTACCGTTCGGCAGCGACGACACGCGTCGGCCGACCGACCGACCCGAACCGTGTTCGATCCGGGATGGACTCCGTCGTGGCGTCCCGACCGGGGATCGTCTTGAGGATCTGGCGGAGGCGCACGGTCTCGACGACGCGGCGCTCTCGCTCGGTTGCCAGGATATCGGCCCGACCAAGGTCAAACATTTGACTGTCTCCTGCGACTGTTTAGTGGTTGCAGGACGAGTTATAGCAATATGACTTACGGATTGTCAAGTCCTAAGTTCACTTTGTTACATAGTCGAGCTATTTCTGTCGGCTCCCGATCTCCCAGACGACCACGGACCCTGGTCGGGAGATCGTCCCGGCCAGGGTCCGTGGGTGCAGCGATGGCCCGCGCAGGGCGGGCGAGTCGGATCGAGCTCTTAGGTCACGAGCCGCGTACCGCCGTGGCGGCGACCCCGAGATGGCCGACCACCGATCGGTAGTAGCGATGCGGCGCGTACGGCGCCATCCAGACGCTCCGACCGGGCGTTCGACTCGAGCTGAAGGTGAAGTCGTACGCGCCGACCCAATCGGGCGAACCCCGGAAGATCTCGCCCATCGTCTTGGTCGACGTGAACAGGTCGTCAAGGATGTACGAGGCCGAGGTGATCCCCTCGGCGAAGACGACAGCGGCCCCCGCGCGGAGGAATCCGGCCCCGTAGTTGTCGACCCGCTGCTTGGCCACCGACTTGGTCGGGTTCGGACGACCCCACTCCGAATTGCCGGAGGCATAGCACAGGCGATTGAGGATCACGACCGCATTCGGAGCGAGGTGCAGACCGTTCTTGATGTAGTACTCGCCCCAATACCGCGTGTTGCGATTGCCATGGCCGACGGACCGGTTGAGACCGAACCCGTCCTTGTTGTACTTGGAGAAGGCGCCGTACGGGCTCGGCGAACCGTTGCCATGGCCCAGGTAGATGAGGATGTTCGCGCCCTGAGCAGCGGCCCTGACCCGCTTCCAGCTCGCGTTCGGGCTGTAGACCTCGATCACGTTCGCGCCATAGGAGCGGGCCTGGGCGGCGTATCGCTTGGCGCTCTTCTTGTATTTCTTCGTACTCGAACCGACCGGCCCGACGATCACCACGACCTTCATGCTCGCGGCCGATGCCGGTGTCGGATCCGATGCCGCATAGCCACCGACGAGGGTCATCGTCATGGCCAGGACGATGACTCGGATCATCCAGCTGGAAGACGCCCGCTGGGCGCCGGTCTTGGGGACTGGCAAGACTCATGCCTCCTGTTCGCCGGAACATCGCGCTGCCACGCGACGACGGTGATGGGCCTCCGACGACAGGCTCGGGTTCGTGCCGAGGCCCGGGCCATGGCGTGGCCCGACCTGGACGTTCCGGGAGACAGTCGCGCTCGGGAGCGCGACGAGGTGACAGGGATGCTGCCGTGGGGGCGGCGGTCTTCTGTTGGCCTCTGAAGGGGTGCGTTGCGTGTGAGCCTGCTCAGTATGGCAGGACCCACTTGAGGCGTCATCCCGGACCATGGTCCCTCGACAGCGGACCCGTATTGGCGCTGCACAGACGCACCAGATCGTCCGGTGCGAGCCGCACCTGCAGTCCACGACGGCCCGCCGAAACGAAGACCGACTCGTGCCCCAGGGTGGCTTCGTCGATCACGACCGGAAGCGTCCGTCGGCAGCCCAATGGACTGATCCCGCCGACGACATAGCCGGTGGCGCGTTCCGCATCAGCGGGAGCGGCCATCGTCGCGCGTCGGCCGCCGGCGAGCACGCCGACTGCCTTCAGGTCGAGATCGCGATCGACCGGGATCACCGCGAGGACCAGGCGCCCATCCACTTCGACCGCCAGCGTCTTGAGGACTCGTCCCGGGAGAACGCCGAGCGCTGCCGCGGCATCGGCCCCGAAGTGCGGTCTCCGGTCGCGCTCCCGACCGTGGTGCTCCGGGAGGTCATACGCGTGGACCTCGTGGGCCACGCCTGCCCGCTGGAGGATCTCGATCGCTCGGGTGCGGGTGCCAGCCACGGCCCGATCCTACTCATTTCCGCTATGCTCCGGCGGTCCGGCGCCGCCCGCACCCATCGGTGCACGTTGATCGGACGACCGTCGCGCTCCTGACCGGCGCCGACGGCCGGACCACACAGGAGCATTCTTTGACCTTCGACTCGCTCGGCCTTTCGGCCGACCTCGTGCGCATGGTCGCCGAGGAGAGGTACGAAACCCCGACCCCCGTCCAGGCCGCAGCGATCCCGCTCGTCCTCGAGGGCCGCGACGTCCTGGCCGCAGCGCAGACGGGCACCGGCAAGACCGCCGCCTTCGTGCTGCCGATCCTCGACCGCCTCCGGGCGCACGCCAACACCAGTTTCTCCCCGGCTCGACATCCGGTCCGGGTCCTCATTCTGGTTCCCACCCGGGAACTTGCCATGCAGGTCGATGCCAGTGTGCAGACCTATGGCCGGACGGTACCGCTTCGCTCGACCGTCGTGTACGGCGGGATCCCGATGGACCCGCAGATCAAGGCACTGCGGGGCGGAGTCGAGATCCTCGTCGCGACACCAGGCCGGCTGCTCGACCTCGTCGGCCAGCGGGTCGCCAACCTCGGTCAGGTCGAGATCCTCGTCCTCGACGAGGCGGATCGCATGCTCGACATGGGCTTCCTGCCGGATATCCAGCGGATCATCGCGCTGCTCCCGGAGAGACGCCAGAACCTCATGTTCTCGGCCACATTTTCGGACGACATCCGGCGCCTGTCGGGCGGCATCCTGCGCGACCCGGCAACCGTCGAGGTCGCCCCTCGCAATACGGCGGCCGAAGCCGTTCGTCAACTGGTCTACCCGGTCGATCGCGACCGCAAGGAGGCCCTCCTGGCGCACCTGATCCGGAAGGATGACCTGCGTCAGGTCCTCGTCTTCACCCGGACGAAGCTGGCGGCCAGCCGCCTGGCGACGCGCCTCGATCGCGAGGGTCTCGACGCGGTGGCGATCCACTCCGACCGATCCCAGCCCGAGCGGACGAAAGCCCTGGCCGCCTTCAAGTCAGGCGAGATCCGGGTGCTCGTCGCGACCGATGTGGCGGCACGCGGACTGGACATCGAGGATCTGCCGGTGGTCGTCAACTTCGAATTGCCGTGGAACCCGCAGGACTACATCCATCGCATCGGACGGACGGGCCGGGCCGGGGCGACCGGCGAGGCCATCTCGCTCGTCTGCATCGACGAGACCGATCTCCTTCGCGGTGTCCAGCGGATGCTCAAGCATGCCATCCCCTGGACGGTCGAGGAGGGGTTCATCCCGGATCGGAGCGCCGAGCCCCGCCCGCTCGGCGCACGGGCAGGTCACGCGCGGACCGCCCCGGAACACCACGCCCACCGGAAGCCCGTTCGCCGACGAGCGGGAGCGCCGAGTTCGGGCGGCTGACGCTCAGGGCTGCGCGGGCCGCGCGGAGACGGCGTCGCCGATCGGGTCGGGATCGACGGTCGCCCCGGGAAAGAAGAAGCCGAGCATCAGATCGGCCTGGATCCGTTCCACCGCATAGCGATTGACCAGGGCGTGACGACCGGTCGCGAGGCCGCCGTCGGGGCGACCGCTCAACGTCAACCGAACGTCGCGTAACTCGAGGAATTCACCCGACGGCCGGGTCAGCGCGCGACCCGGGTCGAACCCGGGCTGGGTCGGAAGCTCGCCTTCCACCGTATACGGTCCGGCCTCGAGACGGATGTGATGCCAGGCGGCGTGGACCGAGACGCCCGGGTCCTCGTCCCCGACCGCGACCAGCACATCGTCGCTCGGGATGGACAGCGATCGGATGGACTCCGGCATCGACGCCCCGAGTCCCTGCCAGGCTGCACCCTCGAGCAGGAGCGTCCCGGTCTCGAGCACGTCGCGGAGCGACCCGGGCCAGCCGAGCATTCCCCTCGCCAACCCTGCACTCGTGTACGCGTCGACCTGGACCGTCATCTTCACCCCCGTCGTGGGTTCTCGCCAGTCTGGTCGCGGCATCGATCGCCGGAAAGAGCCCGTCGGTACCGAAGTGCGTCGGCGGTGGTACGTACCCCGCGAGGGTTCGTTGCCAACGAGCACCACCGGCACTCGGTCGACCAGCCTTCGTCAGGGGGCAGCCGGGCACGTCGGACACGCGGTCGGTGTCGGCGTCGGAAGGATGACCTTGAGAAGCGCCCTGACCACCGCGTTCGGGTCACTGCGGCTCTGGTTGGTCAGGACCGAGATGGCGATCTGTTCGTCCGGCAGCCACCGCATCGCGGCACGCGCGCCGAGGAACCGGCCGGAATGGCCGAGGGTGGGATGGCCGGCCACTTCGACGGACTGGACGCCAAGACCGTAGCGGACCCCGGGGGCGTACTGCGCGGTGCGCTGGAGATCCGCGACCATCGCCGCACGCGACACTGGTGACAAGGCTTGGCCGGCGTACAGGGCCTTCGCCCAGCGAGCGAGGTCGACGGCATCGGTCGCGATCGAACCCGCTGCCCCGGCGGCCGTGACGACCGAGGTGAACGGCACGACGTCTGTCCCATCCGACAGATCGATGGCCGGCAGGGACGGGTCCGTGCCGAGGAACCGATATCCCCGTGCGACCGGCCCCCGAGGTGCCTCGACCGACTGGTAGAACGTGTGGTCGAGCCCGAGCGGGTCGAAGAACCGGGCGCGGAGTTGATCCGCGACCGGCGCCCCACCGACGACCTTCGCGAGCATGCCGAGGATCAAGTAGTTCGTGTTCGAGTAGTGCCACGACACGCCCGGCTTGGAATACGGCTTCCCCAGGTAGCGAAGTGACCGGGCGGCGCTCCACACTGCGGCCGGCTTGGTGAGCAACGCGTGGTCGATCGTCGGGTTGTAGAAGTAGTCGCGCAGCCCGCTTGTGTGGTCGAGCAGTTCCCGGACCGTGATCGCCCGGTTGATCTTGAGATCCGGGAGGTACGTCCGCGCGGTCGAATCCAGGCTGAGCCGGCCATCCTCGATGAGGGCCAGGATCAGCGCCGACGTGAACGTCTTGGACACGCTCGCCACCGAGAAGGCCGTGTCATGTGTCACCGGTCGGCCGGCGGCAACGTCCGCCAGTCCCGCGGTCCCTTGCCAGCTGGTCCCGTCGGCGAACAGGATCGAGGCACTGATGCCGGGCATCCCGTATTTCGCCCGCAGCCGTTCGAGACGCGCGTCCAGCGCGGCGGTCAACGCCGGGGTGGCGCTCGGCGGTGGGGCCGCGGCTGGAGCGACGGGACTGGCCGTCGGCGATGCAGGCGGGACGGTCGAGCTTGGGACCACGGGCTGTCCTGAGCCCGGGCCGGAGGTCCCCGTGTCGGCCGGTGACGCGGTCACTGCGGCCGAGGCGGCCTGGCCGGTCTCCGGAGTGGCGAGGGGACCCCCGGACGATCCGAACCGAGGAGACACCAGCCAGATCCCGATGGCCACCATGACCACCGCGATGACCAGGAGGGCGCGTCGGGTGACTCGGATCATGACGGGCGATGACGGTCCATGTGGATCGCACCATAGCGCGAGCCGGTCACCTGTACCATCGACCGATGACCAACGACATCGGCGCAGCCTCGCTCTTCCGCGCGATCGGCCTCATGGCCGATGGACCCAGCCGGTGGGGGCACCAGGTTCCCGCCCCGGGTCCGGGCGTCTTCATCATCGAGATGCCGGGGCCAGTCGCGAGCGCCCCTATCGAGATGACCCGGGTCGGCAAGTGGATCGAACGCGTCGAGACCCTTCGGCTCGATGACCAGCGACCGACGTCGAAGGCGCTCGCGGCTCGGCTCGCGTCGTTCTGGCTGCCGTCTCGGCCGATCCTGTACATCGGCGTGTCCGAGGTCTCGGTCGGCCGACGAGTCGGCGCCATGGCACGGACGGAGCTTGGGGATCGAAAGCCGTATGCCGGCGGCCATTGGCTGAAGACGCTGCGCTCGCTCGACGACCTGCGCATCTGGTGGGCCGCGACGGATGCCACCGAGGAATACGAGGATGCCCTGCTCTCGGCCTTCGCCGAACGCGTCCCGGAAGCGGACCTGGCCGCACTCCCGGACCGCGACCTCGTCCTCCCCTGGGCGAACCTCCGGCGTCCGACCGGCGAGCGCAAGATCACCGGGATCAGCGGTTCACTGCTGGTCGAGCCGGTCGAGGCACCTCCGCCACCGACCAGGATCGTCAACGTCGCCGACGGCGACGCCGAGGGAGCTCGAGGCGATCCACCCGAGCCAAAGCGCCGGCCGACCAGGCGACCGACTCGGCCCGTATCGACCGAAGCGGCACCGGCCGCCGACGATCAGCCACCGGTGCTGGTCGCGGAAGCGCTGACCGCCGAGGGAGCGGAACGGCTGCGCGCCGAACTCGACGAGCTGACCCGGGTCAAGCGCCCCCAGGTGATCGCCCGGATCCGGACAGCCAAGGAGCACGGCGACCTCAAGGAGAACTCCGACTATCACGCCGCGCGCGAGGAGCAATCGTTCCTCGAGGGACGAGTCCAGGCGATCGAGGCACGCCTGCGCTCAGCGGTGATCGTGGCCGCACCGGTTGCTGGCTCGAGGATCGGGCTCGGGTCGGTCGTGACCGTGGACGACGACGGTGAGACGGTCACCTATACCATCGTCGGGGCGGACGAATCGGAGCCGGCGCGCGGCCGTATCTCGTCGGCGTCGCCGGTTGGTCGAGCCCTCGTGGGTCGGGAGATCGGCGACTTCGTGGTCGTCAAGACCCCGGCCGGCGAGCGAGCCTACCGGATCCTCGACGTGGCCTAGGCGGGGGGGGTTCCGATGCTCGAGATCGTCGACCTGGCCAAGCGCTACGGGAGCGTCGTCGCCCTCGACGGCGCCACGTTCCAGGCCGTCCCGGGTCGGGTCGTCGGCTTCCTGGGTCCGAACGGCGCGGGCAAGACGACCGCGATGCGCTGCATCTTCGGACTCGCTCGACCGGATCGCGGCGACATCCGGTGGAACGGCAAGGCGGTCGATCGCGATATCCGGCTGCGGTTCGGATACATGCCGGAACAGCGCGGGCTCTACCCTCGGATGCGTGTCGCGGACCAGCTGAGCTACTTCGCCCAGCAGCACGGCATGTCGGGCAAGGCGGCCGATGCCGCGACCATCCGCTGGCTCGACGAGATGGGTCTGGCTGACCGCGCGAAGTCGAAGCTGGAGGAGCTGTCGCACGGCAACCAGCAACGGATCCAGCTCGCCACGGCGTTGGTCCACGACCCGACCCTGCTCGTCCTCGACGAACCGTTCTCCGGCCTGGACCCGATCGGCATCGCGACGATGACCCGGGTCGTCCGGGAGCGTGCGGCAGCCGGCGTCGGCGTCATCTTCTCCAGTCACCAACTCGACCTCGTCGAGGATGTGTGCGAGGACGTCGTCATCATCGCGCGCGGACGGATCGTCGCGTCCGGCGCGATCGAGGCGCTTCGGGCGGCGGCCGGTCGCCGCCATCTCGAGATCGACGTTGCTGGATCGGGCGGCTCCTGGCTCCGCGATCGACCGGACGTGATGGTCGTCGAGCGCGATGGCGACAGGATCAAGCTCCTGGTCGACCGGTCGGAAGACCTCGACGATCTGCTTGCCCTGGCGAGGGCCGCCGGCGAAGTCAGGACCTTCGCCTACCAACCGCCGCGGCTCTCGGAGTTGTTCATGGAGGCCGTCGCTCCGGGCGAGCCCGGCGAGGTCGCCTGATGCCGCGCTGGCGCAGCGTCTGGCTGGTCGCCCGCCGCGAGATCCTCGAACGGGGACGGAGTCGTGGCTACATCCTCAGCGTCCTGTTCACGACCGCGATCGTGGTCGCATCGCTCGTGATCCCGGCGATCCTGCGCGGTGACGATGCGACCACCACGATCGGCGTGGTCCAGCCGGCTCCACCCGGGCTCGACGTCGCCATCGAGTCCGTGGCGAAACGATCCGACCAGACGGTCGAGATCTCGACGTTCGAGTCCGCTACCCAGGCCGACGCGGCCCTCGTCGACGGGAGCGTCGACGTGGTCGTCGACATGCCGGCCGACCTGAGCGGACCGGGCGAGGTGCATTTCAAGAAGGACGCCGATCCGGCCATCGTGCAGATGCTGTCGGCCGCGACGATCGGATTGCGGATCCAGGGCGTGCTGGCGCCCAGCGACGTCGATCAGGCCGGCCTGGCCGCTGCCCAGCAACCTCCGGTCATATCGACGATCGACGCCCGTTCCGAAGTGGATCAGGCCCAGTTCATCGTCGCCAACATCGGCGCCATCGCCATCCTCGTCGGCATCTTCAGCTTCGGGTTCACCGTCCTGACAGGGGTCGTCGAGGAAAAGCAGAGTCGTGTCGTCGAAGTCGTCCTGTCGACCGTCCGGGCGCGCGATCTGCTCATGGGCAAGGTCCTCGGGATCGGCGTGCTCGGGATCGCCCAACTCGCGGTGTTCATGGTCGCCGCCCTCGTCGCGACGTCGGTGACCAGCGAGGTCGAGCTTCCGCGAACGACCCCTGGAGCGATCGCCCTGTTGGTGGTCTGGTTCATCCTCGGCTACTCGCTCTACGCCACGGCGCTCGGCTCGCTCGGCGCCCTGGCTTCGAGACCGGAAGAAGCGTCGAATGCCTCGACGCCGGTATCGATGATCGCGATGGCGAGCTACTTCGTGGCCATCTTCTCCGTCCTCGACGACCCGACCGGCGTCGTGGCGACGATCGCCACGTTCATCCCGCCGTCGGCGCCATTCGTCGTGCCGCTGCGCGCCGCCTTCGGAGCGATCCCGCCGTGGCAGATCGGCCTGTCGATGGTCATCACCGTGCTCGGCATCTGGGGGCTGTTCTCGGTCGGCGCCCGGATCTACTCGGGAGCCGTGCTCCAGGTCGGCGGTCGGATCAAGGTGCGCGATGCCTGGCGGTCGCGCGACCGCTGAGCGTCGTCAGGCATCCGCGTGGACGGTTGCGCATCACGTTACTCGAGCACGACCAACCGATCGATCGCGACGTATGGCCGACCAGGCGTCCCGACGACTTCGATCGTGAGGGTGTGCTGACCAGCGGTCGACCAGCGCCTCGTGAACAGTGCCTTGCTGGCGGTGAACGAACTCGCGTGGAGATCGACGACCTTGACCGGCGTCCCATCCACGAAGACCCGCGCTCGACCGCGGGTCGGACCGACCGGCCCGTACCAGGTGATCCGCGTGCCGGTGAAGGTGAAGGTGGCGGTCGCTCCCGCTGCCGTCGAATAGGCGACCGCGCCGCCGGCGTACCCGCCGTAGGTGGCTGACTTCCACCGTCCGGCATAGGCGATCCGCGGGCTCTTCTCGGAATAGGAATGGCGCTTCGAAAGCGGCGTGCCCGGACCTCCACCGGCCCTGGAGCGATACAGATCCATGATCCGCGACACGTAGCTCGTGGCAGCTCCGGACCAACCCGCCGTCTGGCTCGAGCCGGTCAGCCACCAGTAGGCGACCCGGCGCCACCGATCCAGCCCGCGATAGAGCGCCCGCACCTTGGACGACGCGACCACTTCCTGATTGCCGGGCGTCGGCTTCGCCGCCGGATCACCCAGGTACCGGTTCGCCCACGCCCTCCAGCTCGACGGGATGATCTGGTACTTGCCGTACGCGCCGGTGGTCGGATTCAGGGCGAAGTAGTCGCCGCCGGACTCGACCTTGCCGAGAGCCCACAGGAACCGTGCCTGACCGGGCGGGTCGGCCGCGAGGGTCGATCCGACGCCCAGGGCGCCGACGAGGATGATCGCCGCGAGAGATGCGACGAGGGCCGCCCTCGGGCGACCGGACTGCACTCGCAATGTGACTCCTTCCTGCCAGGGGCCGCGCGGTGAGCGCGACGGACCGCGGCTGGATGAGTTGTGGCGCCCGGTGCCTGGGTGAGCTTTCTGGTCGGCCGGACGCTTGGGTCGGTCAGGATAGCGAAGACCGGTGCGCGGGGCAAGGCGCCTCGGCCGCGCCGGATCGTCCGATCACCCGGGCAACGCCCGCAGGAAGGCCGCGACCCGATCGAGGACGTCATCGAGGGCGGGCCTCAGGGTGTGGCCAAGGCGCGGGTACGTCACGAGCTCCGCGGCCGGCAGGTCCCGCACCGCGGCACGCAGCAGGTCGATCTTCGCGAACGGATCGGACGTACCCGACAGGAGCAGGACCGGGCAACGGATAGACGGCCAGTGTGCCGTCCTGGCTGCCGCTCGATCCGGGGCGCCGGGCGGATGGAGCGGGTAGCTGAACAGGACCAGGCCGACGTACCGGGCGTCGGCCTCGGCCGCCGCGAGACTGGCCACGCGACCACCGTAGGAGTGACCGCCGACGGCGATCCCATCGGCCGACGGGACCGCCTGATGGAACGCACCCACGGCATCCTCGGCCCGGCGCCTCGGCAAGTCGATGGCGCTTGCCGGGATCCCGCGGATCGCCAGGCCCTCGACGAATGGCGCCATGCTCGCAGCGTTGCCGCTCGCGCCGTGTCCCAGGTAGCAGCACGCGACCATCGATACAGGGTAGCCTGACGACGAACGACGGGTACCACAGTCCTGGTCCCGTCGGGTCATGGCCGGCCGCCGGTGGGTTCGTCATCCTCGTCCCACCGCCACACCGAGGAGCCCGTGACAGTCGATCGAACCCGCCAACGCGCCCGACCCTTCCTGCCCGTGATCATCACGGCCCTGTTCGTCGCGACGATCGCCAGCTTCGGTCCGACGACGGTCCCGGTCCGAGCGGCCTCGGCGGCGACGACGCCGGCGGCGTCCACCGACGGGCCGACCGTCCTCGGTCCCACGATCAAGTTCTACGGCCGCGGCTACGGACACGGCGTCGGCATGTCCCAGTACGGAGCTCGCGGTCGAGCCCTCGCGGGCGAGGATGCGCCAACGATCCTGGCGCATTACTACGACGGGACGACGCTCGGGTCGATCGATCCCAACACGCCGATCCGGATCCGTGTCCTCTGGAAGTGGAAGGCGACCGCCTCCGCGCCGCTCTTGATCTACGGCCGCGGCTCCACGTGGACGATCGACGGCATCGACGGGGTGTTTCCGGCCGGCGCCGCCCTCCGGGTGATCCCGACGACCGCCACCGGCAAGCCGACGACCTGGCGCGTCCGGGTCTCGTCGAAGGACGGCAGTGTGCTGCTTGACATCGCGAAACCGGCCGACCTCCTCGTCCGGCCGACGTTGGCCGGCGGACGGCTCCAGCTGGCATCGAAGCCGACGACCTACGACAAGTACCGCGGTTCGCTTCGGGTCATCACCGCCCCGACAGCGCCGAAGCTGAAGGTCGTCAACGAGGTGGGGATCGACACCTATCTGCGGGGCGTCGTCCCGGCTGAGATGCCGTCGACCTGGCCGACGGCCGCCCTCGAGGCGCAATCGATCGCGGCACGGTCATATGCGGCCCGTCGGCTGCGACCGGGGGTGTCCTACTACGACGTCGTGGACACGTCAGCCTCCCAGGTCTACCTCGGCAAGAAGGGCGAGCGCGCGTCGACGAACGCGACGATCAGCACCACGGCCGGGATCGTCCTGATGAGTGGCGATGCAATCGCCAATGCGCTGTTCCATTCGACCGGCGGCGGCGCGACGGAGTCGAACGAGAACGTCTTCACATCGTCGACCGGGGCCATCGTCGCAGGCCCGGTGAGCTATCTCCGGGGATCCGTGGACCGCGCGCCCGACGGGAGCGCCTACGACGCTGCCGCTCCGTACGCGACGTGGCATACCCGCCGATACACGATCGGCCAGGTGTCGGCCTGGTTCGCGGCCGACAAGCGGACCGCCGTGGGGACGCTGACCGCGCTCGACCTCGGCGATATCGGAGTCTCGGGCCGGCTCATCAGTGTGACCCTGATCGGCACGTCCGGAACGAAGCAGGTCTCCGGTGCGGTCTTCCGCTCCGTCTTCAATGCCGGCCGGCCCAAGGCCGATCCGATGATGCGGAGCACGCTGTTCGCGCTGGCGCCGATCCCCTGACCAGGGTGAACGTTCGGAGGTGATCGATCCTCGCCCGCGGTGCTCCTGGGCCGGTGCCGATCGTCCGATCCCGGACGTGGCGATGGTCGCCTATCACGACGACGAATGGGGCACGCCCGTCGACGGTGAGATCGATCTGTTCGAACGACTGGCGCTCGAATCCTTCCAGGCCGGTCTGTCCTGGGCGACGATCCTGCACAAGCGACCGGCCTTCCGGGCGGCGTTCCGGGGTTTCGACCCGCGACTCGTCGCAGCGCTCGACGAGACCGCCAGAACACGGCTGATGGCCGACGCCGGGATCGTTCGGAATCGCGCCAAGATCGACGCCACGATCGGCAACGCCCGGGCGTTCCTGGCGGTCGCCGCGGCATTCGGCTCGTTCGGCGCGTATCTGACCGACCGTGTCCCGCCGCCACCGAGGCGCCTCGCGGCCAACGCGACCGAGACCGATGTGCCGGCCACCACCGCAGCATCGGACGCCCTGTCAGCCGACCTCCGACGGCGCGGCTTCCGGTTCGTCGGTTCCACGACCGTCTATGCCTTCATGCAGAGCATCGGCCTGGTCGATGACCACCTGCCCGGATGCTTCCGGTACCGGGTCGACGCGGGCGGCGGACTACAGGTCGCGCCGTTCGAACCACCACGATGACAGCCCGATGACGAGCGCGATCCAGACGATCGACCAGGCCACGAAGAGCGGGGACGGTGGCTCGGCCGCGTAGAACGGGTTGGCCTCGACGAGATCGGGCGCGCGGCCGGCGGCGATGAGGATGACGAGCGGTGGTTCCAGGCCGTAGATGACGCCGCGCCACAGGCCATCGCTCGGCAGGATCCAGTGGCTGATCGTGACGGCGGTGGCCAGTCCGGTCACACCCAGCGCCGCCGCGACCCCGGCCATCACCCCTGCCATCCAGCCGAGACCGAACGCCACGACCGCGATCGCACCCGCCGCGATCGACGGCAGGACCGATCCGAGTGCCAGGGTCAAGGTCAGCAGGACCAGCGCCTGGGCGGCCAGGAACACCAGAGCGAATGGCGGGTCCGGCGGCCAATATCCGGACACGAAAGCGGCAACGGCGATGGCCAGGAAGCCGGAGACCACGGCGTACCCGACGACGACAACGGCCGAGCCCAGCCAGCGACCGAGCAGGAGTCCCGTGCGCCGGAGGGGTCGGGCGAGGATCGCGTAAGCGACCCCGCTCTCGAGGTCCCCACCGATGGCCGGAGCGCCGACGAAGGCGGCGGTCATCGCCAGGACGAAGTTGAACATGAAGGCCACCAGGATCAGGATCTGTGACACACCGATCCGGATCGTCAGCTCGGCGGTCCCGTCTTGACGCGCGAGCGACACGAGCCGGTCCAGGCCCCATCCGACGAGGGCGACCGACACGATCGACAGGATCGCCAGGACCCAGATGATCCGTCGTCGGACGAGCTCCTGGATCGTCAGCCGGGCGATGACGATCATGCGTCGGTGGACCGCTCGGTCAGGAGGGCGAGGAACCGCGCCTCCAGCGAGGCGCGACCGGGTTCGACCGCCTGGATCCGACCCCCGGCCGCGACGATCGCCGCGATGAGGTCAGGGATCCGTTCCGAAGGAAGGGGCCGAACGGTCAACCACTCGCCGTCGATCGCCACCGACCCGAACGTGGCCGCGATGGTCGACGCCAGCGCCACCGATGGACCCAGCCGGACACGAACCCCGTCGGAAGGTGCGACCTCATCGAGCGTACCCGACGCCAGGACGGCCCCGCGGTCGAGGATGATCACCCGATCGCACACGCGTTCCACCTCGGTCAGGAGGTGCGAGTTGAGCACGACCGTCGCCCCTCGATCCGCCGCCGCTCGGACGATCGAGCGGACGTCCATTCGGCCCATCGGATCGAGGGCCGAGGTCGGTTCGTCGAGCAGGATGAGCTCGGGATCGCCAAGCAGGGCCACGGCCAGCCCCAGGCGTTGCTGCATGCCCTTCGAGAAGCTCCCGACACGATCGTCGGCTCGGTCGTCCAGCCCGACCTGAACGAGCGCCGCATCGACCGCCGCGCGACGGTCGGCTGTTTCGATCGCCGCGAGCTCGGCGTGGAGACGCAGCACCTCGCGCGCACTCATCCACGGCTGGTATCGGAACATCTCGGGCAGATAGCCGACCCGCGATCTGGCGCTGCGATCGCCAAGTGGCCGACCCAGGACGCGCCCGGTGCCACTCGTCGGCCGGACCAGTCCAAGGAGCAGCTTGACCACCGTCGTCTTGCCGGCGCCATTCGGCCCGAGAAGTCCGACCAGTTCACCTCGACCGACGGCCAGGGTCAACCCCGTCACCGCCGTCGTCCGGCCATACGACTTTGACACGGCCTGGAATTCGAAGGCCGGGGTTGACACGCTAGCTGTCACAAGCCATCGCGATGCTTTCGGTCATCGGTCCTTCCTGATCGATCCAGGGGAGTCATCAAGATGATCCATGTCGAGTGCCCATGGTGCGCCGCGGAGGCAACCATCGACGGCGATGAGACGATCGAGTGCGCGACGTGCTCCGTTCGGGTGGATGTCGCCTGGGCGCCGGACGATCGCGAGATCGCCCGGGCCGCCTGAACCCGCATCCACGGACGCCCCGGACGGGCCGATCGACCGTAGGATGTGCCGATGGACGCCTCTGCAGCCATCGATTCGATCCTCGCGGCCGGGCGGCGCCTCGGTGCGCGGGGCCTGATCTCGGCGGCCGAAGGCAATCTGTCGGTCCGCCTGGACGCAGACCGGCTGCTCGTGACCCCGACCGGGAGGCGCAAGGACGAGCTCTCGCCGGATGATCTCGTCATCGTCTCGATCGGTCGGCCGGACGAGGACGCCCGGTCGCCGTCGGGTCTTCCGCCGACCTCCGACCTGGCCATCCACCGGGCCGTGCATGCTGCTCGACCCGAGCTCGGAGCGGTCGCCCATGCCCACCTGCCCGCCTCGATGGGCCTCACCATGGCCGGCGAGATCCCGGATCCTGCCGATCTGCCCGAGACCGCACTCCTGCTCCCTCGATTGCCGTACGTGACGACGGAGATCCCGGGCAGTCAGCGCCTGGCCAGGCGCATCGCTGCGGCCCTCACCGAGCCACCGGAGCCGTTCGCAAACGCCGTCCTGCTCGAGCGCCACGGGGCATATGCGGTCGGTGACGACCCAGGTCACGCCGTCGACCGCCTGGAACTCATCGAGGTCCTCTGCCGGGCGTCCCGGGACGCGATGCTGATTCGCGCCGCACGGGTGAATCTCGGTATCGTGGACCGGCCCACTTCCGGGTCCGATTTGGAGGTCACATGAACACCCGCGCCTATCTCGGCGAATTGCTCGGAACGTTCCTGTTCATGATGCTCGGTTACGCGTCGGTCAGCGCCGTCGGTGTGGCCGATCCGCCGATCAGCGGACTGGTGGTGGTGCCGTTCGGGTTCGGGCTCGGTCTGCTCGCCGCGATCTTCGCCTTCGGCCACCTGTCCGGCGGCCACTACAACCCTGCGGTCACGATCGCGATGATCCTCGACAAGCGGACGACGCCCGCGGATGGTCTCGCCTACATCATCGCCCAGGTCATCGGGGCGATCGGCGCGGCGGCCGTGATCCTCGTCGCCATCAGCCAGTCGGCGGTCGCCGCCGGCATCTCGGCACCTGGCCCTGGGGTGTCCGAAAGCGGCGCCCTGATCCTCGAGACCATCTTCACGGCCATCTTCCTGGTGGTCATCCTGACCGTCACCAAGAAGGCACCAGGACTGGCGGCGATCGCTATCCCGCTCACCCTCGTCGGCATCCACTTCGCGATCGCGACGACCAGCGGGTCGTCGGTCAACCCGGCCCGCTCGATCGGATCCGCGGTGGTCGGCGGCGACCTGAGCAACCTCTGGATCTACCTCGTCGGGCCGACCATCGGCGGGATCATCGGCTACGCGATCTACAAGGTGACCGGCGCGGACGACGAACCGGCGTCCGCCTAGACCAGAGGTACAGGGCCCCGAGCCGTCGGATCAGGTCGACGGCTCGGAGGCGGAGCCGACGGCCGAGTCAGCCTGACGGGGCGCGGCCGTTCCGGCGAGCATCGGTAGCTGGTCCTTCTCGACCAGCCAGCACGCCGCCGACTGTCCTCCACCGAGCTCGAAGAGTGGCGGTTCCTCCACCCGGCAGCGGTCGAACGCGACCGGGCAGCGGGGATGGAACCGGCAGCCTGTCGGGATGTGGGCGGCGTCGGGCGTCTCGCCCTTGAGGATCGTCCGCCTGGCGCGCGTCCCGGCATCGGGCGGGTCCGGGGATGGCGAGACCGACACCAGAGCCTGGGTATACGGGTTGCGCGGGGTCCGGATGATCGTCTGGGCCGGGCCGACTTCCATGATCTTGCCGAGGTACATGACCGCGATCCGATCGGCGATGACCCAGGCAAGCGCCAGGTCGTGGGTGATGAACAGATAGGTCAACCCACGTTCCTGACGCAGATCGAGCATCAGCCGCAACAGCTCCGTCCGGATCGACACATCGAGCATGGACACCGGTTCGTCGGCGACCACCAGCTGCGGACCCATGACGAGCGCTCCGGCGATGACGACCCGCTGGCGCTGGCCGCCGGACAGCTCGTGGGGGTAGCGGAACGCGAAGTCGGCGGGCAGGCCCGCCGAATTGAGCGCTGCGAGCACGCGCTTCTCGCGGTCCGCGAGGCGCGGCTCCATGCCGTTGACTTCGAGCGGCTCGACCACGAAGTCGTGGATGGTCTGGCGCGGGTTGAGCGTCTCGTACGGGTCCTGGAAGATCAACTGCACCCGACGGCGATAATCGCGCAGCTGCTTCGGACCCCAGAGCGACGAGACGTCCTGGCCGTCGAACGTGATCCGGCCCGCTGTCTGGCGGGTCAGTTTGACGATGACCCGTCCGATCGTCGTCTTGCCCGAGCCGGACTCGCCGACGAGCCCCAGGACTTCGCCGGGCTCGATCCCGAGGTCGACGCCATCGACGGCGCGGACGACCCCACGCGATCGACCCCTGAGGGTATCGGTCAGGCTGCCGCGGATCGGGAAGTGGACCTCGAGACCGTCGATCCGGATGAGTTCGGTCACGCGTCGGCTCCTGCGCCGGCCGAGGCGGCGGTCGGCGCCGAGGCGTGATCCGGCGCGAAGCGGTCGATCTCCGGCATCCGCCGCGCGACGACGTCGTCGGCACTGATCAGGACGCCACCATCCGCCCCAGCCGGGTGGAGATGGCAGGCGACCCGGACCCCATCCGGGAACAGGACCTCGGGCGGGACGACCTCCCGGCAGACGTCCATGGCCGCGGTACATCGAGGGTGGAATCGACAGCCGGTCGGCGGGTCGCGAAGGTCGGGCAGCGACCCGGGGATCGTCTCGAGCGTGCGCCGGTCCGCGTGGATGCTCGGGAACGCACCAAGGAGGCGCTGCGTATATGGATGCCGGGGAGCGGTGAACACCCGGCTGACCGGCCCCTCCTCCGCGATCCGGCCGGCATACATGATCATCGTCCGGTCGCATGTCTCCGCGATCACCGACAGGTCGTGGGTGATGAGGATGAGCGACAGACCGAGGTCGCGTCGAAGCTGTTCGAGCAATTGCAGTATCTGCGCCTGGACCATCACGTCGAGCGCGGTCGTCGGTTCGTCGCCGATGACGACCGCCGGGTCGCACGAGAGTGCCATCGCGATCATCGCCCGCTGACGCATCCCGCCCGACAATTCATGCGGGTAGGCGGTCGCCCGCTTGCGCGGTATCCCGACCATGTCGAGCAGCTCTTCGGCTTGTCGAGCCGCCCGATCCTGGGTCACCCCGAGTCGGATCTCGATCGGCTCGGCGATCTGCTCGCCGACCCGGCGGACGGGATTGAGTGCGTTCATCGCCCCCTGGAAGACGATACTGATCTCGCGCCATCGGTAGCGGCGAAGCTGGTTCTCGGTCTTGGGCACCAGATCGATCCCGAACAGCTCGATGCTGCTGCCCTTCCGGATCCGGGCGTTGTCGGGCAGGATCCGAACGAGCGACAGGGCCGTGGTCGTCTTGCCGCAGCCAGACTCCCCTGCCAGCCCCATCGCCTCGCCGTCATCGAGTCGGAAGCTCACGCCATCGACCGCCTTGACCCAGCCCGACTCGAGCTTGAAGTGGGTCCGCAGGTCCTTGACCGTCAGGAGGGCCGCATCCGCGTCCGCCTGCTTCGGCAGCGGCCACTGGCGTCGGCCGCGGATCGTCGCGATCTCCTCGGGGGTCGGGCGGTCCACCCTCGCCGAACGCCCCTCCGTGACGGCGTCCCCCGGCTCCCCGGTCCCGTCCTCGTCGGCGTCATCAGTGAACCGATCGCGACGCTCGAGGTCACGGGCGAGGCGCAGCTCCTCGCGAGGGTCGGTCATCGTCGGACCTGGGTCTTCGGGTTGAGGATATCGTCGAGCGCGTTGCCGACGAGCGTGAACGACAGGACGACGAGGACGACGCACGTCGCCGGCGGGGCGATGTACCACCAGGCCCCAAGCCCTGGAGCACCGGCGGCCTGGGCCGAATCGAGGATCTGGCCCCACGACGGTGCGAACGGATCGCCCAGTCCGATGAACGCCAGGCTGGTCTCGATGAACACTGCCGCGGCAAATGTGATGACTGCCTGAGCGACGATGAGATTGACGACGTTCGGGAAGATGTGACGGCGCATGATGTGGCCGGACCCACTGCCGATGACCCTGGCGCGATCCACGAACATCCGCTCGCGGATCGATAACGTCTGGGACCGGATGATCCGGGCCGTCGTCGCCCACGACGTGATGCCCACGACCACGACGATCACGAGCAGGGTCGCCCGCATGCCCATGAACTCGGCTTCCGGCCCGATGATGTCGAGGATGACCGGCGCCAGGATGATGGCCAGCACGAACGTCGGCAGGACCAGGAAGAAGTCGGTCACCCGCATCAGGGCACTATCCGTCCAGGACCCGAGGAACCCGGCCATGATCCCGATGACGGCGCCGAAGAAGATCGTGATGATCGTCGCCATCAGGCCGATCGACATCGAGATCCGGGCGCCATGGACGGTCAGGTTGAGGATGTCGCGACCGAGTTCGTCGGTGCCGAAGAAATGGGCGGCAGAAGGCGGCTCAAGGGCCGCGCCGGTGGCGGTGATGACCGTCTCCTTCGGGCCGACGAACAACTCGGGAAGGACCGCCATCAACACGAAGATGGTCAGGATGATCAGGCCGATCACCCCATCGCTCCGGCGCCGGAACCGGCCGACGAACTCCCTGGCGCCCTTGGCCCGCAGGCGCCATCGCTCGGCGCGAAGACTCGTCGCGTTGGGAACGGTTTTGACCGAGCCAGTCACGAACGTACCCGCGGATCGAGCCGGCCGTACAGGAGGTCCGCGCCGAGATTCGCCACCACGACCGTGACCGACAGGAGCAGGAAGATGCCCTGCAGGACCGGATAGTCCCTGGCATCGAGCGCGTCCACGGTCAGCGTGCCGAGACCAGGCCAGTTGAACACGACTTCGGCCGTGATCGCGCCCGCGACGACATACCCGAGATTGATTGCGATGATGGTGACCATCGGGAGCATCGCGTTCGGAAAAGCGTGCTGGCGGAGGACCCGGCTGTCCTTGAGGCCCTTCGCCCGCGCCGTGGTGACGTAGTCCTCGGAACGGGTCTCGATGATCGCCGACCGCATGATGATGCTGTAGCCACCGATCAACCCGAGGGAGATCGTGGCGAGGGGCAGCACGAGGTGACGCAGGAAGTCGGTCAGCTGGTAGAGGAACGATTGGGTACTCGCCCCCGGGGTCTGCATCCCGGATGTCGGGAACCAACCAAGGGTCGCGGCGAAGATGATGATCATCGGCATGCCGATCACGAAGTACGGCATCGAGTACAGGATCAGGCTGGTCCCGCTGGCGGCCCGGTCAGCACCGCTGCCGCGCCGCCATCCCGAGTACGACCCCGCCGCCAGCCCGACGATGATCGCGATGATCTCGGCAAGCCCGATCAGGATGACGGTCGGCCAGAACCGGCCCGAGATGACCTCGACGACCGATTGGCCACGGAACTTGAGCGAGTAGCCGAGGTCTCCGGTTGCGGTGGCCTTGATGTAGCCGATGAACTGGTCCGGGATGAGCGGCTTGTCCAGGCCCCACTCCTTCCGGACCTGCTCGATCTTGGCCTGGGTCAGATAGGGATTCCGAAGCAGGACGCGCTCGGGCGATCCCGGCATCATCCGGAACAGGAGGAAGTTGAGCAGGACGATCGCGAAGATCGTCAGGATCGCCTGCCCCGTCTTCCTCAGGACATACCGGCCGCTCATGGCAGCCTCGGCTCAGGACCTACTCGTCGTCGTCGTCCCCGGTCGCCGTTGCCTTCCGCCGTCGGCTCATCCCGTAGGCGACCACGCCAGCCGCGATGACGAGGAGGACGACCCCGATCAGCAACGGGGTGTTGTCCGAGGTGGACGAGCCGCCCGTCGTGCCATCGCCCGACGCGGCCGGTGCGGCCGTTGCCGAAGCGGCGGCGGCCTCGGACGACGCTGCGGTCGGAGCCGGGGTCGCCGCGAGGGCGATGTCGGTCAGCCGGGTGTAGTCGAGGGTGCTGTACGTGAACATCGGCGTCCCGTTCGTGACCGGCTGCTTCTGCCAGCCCGCGAAGCGGTCGGTCCGATAGGCGTCGAGGTTCGAGTCGTAGTAAAGGATGTCGTACGGCGCCTCGTCGTAGATCAGGTTCTGCATGTCGGCCAGGATCGCGTGGCGCGCGTCGGACGTCTGGGCGTCGAGCTGGTCCGCATACATCTTGTCGTAGTCGGGGTTGCAGTACTGGCTGTCCGATGAGCTGCCGATCGCGTCACAGGTGAAGATCTGGAGGAGCGCATTGGGGTCGACGTTGCCGGCCCAGCCCCACAGCTCGATGTCATAGTCGGCGGTGTACCCGTCGCCGGCTTCCGGCGGGAGGATCTTCTCGCCGAGCGTCGCCGAGTCGAGGGTCTGGGTCGTCGTCTTGATGCCCAGATCCTTGTACCAGGCAACCACGAACTGGGCGGCCTTGGCGTAGTTCTCGTCCGTGCTGGGCATGTACATCCGGAGCGTGATCGGCTTGCCCTGCTTGTCGAGTCGGTTGCCGTTCGCGTCGAGCTTGTAGCCCGCGGTATCGAGCATCTGCTTCGCGGCCTCCGGATCGTACGGACGGAGCTTCGTCGGCTCGACATGCCACTGGGTCAGGACCGGCGGGACGATCGTCGTTCCGACATCGCCGTACCCGCCGAGGACCTTGTCGACGAGGGTCTGGTGGTCGACGCCCTCCATGAGGGCGCCTCGGAATGCCGGATCGAGCAAAGCCTGGGTCGACGGACCACCGCCCTTGATCTTCTTGCCCGTCCCGGTGCCGTACGTGTTGAACGCGAGTTGGGTCCAGCCGTTGGAGGCCCCGACCACGGTCTCGATGTTCGGTTCCGACTTCAACTGGTTGAACTGGTCGGCGTTGGCTCCGTGGGCGTAGTCGATCTCACCGGCCTTGAGGGCCTGGATCATCGTGTCGCTGGACTTGAAGACCTGGATCACGACCTGGTCGGGATAGGCCTGGGTGCCCCAGTAATTCGGATTGCGCTCGAATCGGACGAACTGACCGGTCTGCCATTCGACGGCCTGGTACGGGCCGGTCCCGATGAGGGGTGCATCGAACTTCGCGTCGCCGATCGTCGCGCTCGTCTCGTCCTTCCAGATGTGCTGCGGGATGATCGGAAGGTAGGTCTGGAGGATCCGATCCGACGCGTCGGTGGTGTAGGCGATCATCGTCGAGGCGTCCGGGCATTCGACCTTCGTCACCTTGGCGTCATCGAGACCCGGGTCGAGGTAGCCGGCCCCCAGGCTGCCGACGCCGCCGTCCTTGATCGCGTCGAGGGCGAGCTGCCAGGAGAAGCACGCGTCAGCCGAGGTCGCGGGCTCGCCGTCTGACCACTTCATGCCGTCGCGAATGTGGAACGTCCAGGATTTGCCGTCGGCGGCGCGTTCCCACGAATCGGCGAAGCCGGGCACGGGCTCCAGGTTCGGTCCGAAATCGACCAGCAGGTTGTAGCTCAGCTGGAAGGCCTCGTAGCCGACCACGAGCAGGGTCGCATATGGATTGAGCGAATCGAGATCCTGGGTCGTGCCGACTCGAAGGATGACGGGGTCGGCCGCGGCGGCCGGCACGGCGGTCGGCGCCACCAGGACGACGGCGAGGCCTGCAGCGGCGAGTGCCCGAGCCCCGCGGGCGCGAAGGAATGGTCGCATCGTGTGGTCTCCTCCTAGCGGGCCCTCCGCGCCCAGCGTGTCGTACGGTGGCACAGCCTCGCCGTCTACGCAAATCGTCCCGCTGGATGCGCCGATCCGGTCGCCGCGCCCGGGGCGTCAGATCATCCAGGATGTCGGCGGATCCGCCTCCAGCAGGATGGGCCGGTCGATCCGAAACCCGGTCAGTTCAGCGGCAGAAGGCGTCGCGCCAGAAACGCTCAGTTCAGCGAGGATCCGGCCGAGGACCGAGGCGAACTTGAAGCCGTGACCGGCGCCCAGGCCGACCACGACACCGGGCGCCTCGGGCAATCGGTCGACCACGAAATCCCGGTCGGGAGTCAGCGTATAGAGGCAGGTCTTCGTGTAGATCGGCGGGCCCAGGGCTCCTGGCAGGTTGGCGCCAAGGAATGCCTCCAGTCGCGAGAAGGCGGCATCATCGCGGTCGAACGTCCGGGTTTCGGGATCGACCGGCTCGCCACCGCAATCCTGGGCCGCCTTGGGACCAGCCTCGCCGTAGGTCGGGAACCCATAGAACGACGGCTCGTCCATCCAGATCCAGACCGGGAAGCGGTCGGGCATGAAGGCAGCAGGATCCGGACAGGCGAAGTACGTCACCTGCTCCTTGGTGACGGTCAGCGGCAGTCGTCGGTCGAACGGCGCGAGGAGCTGGTTGGTCCAGGCGTCGGCGGCGAGGACGACCCGCCCGGTCCGGTAGGTGTCCGACTCGGTCACGACCTCGAGATCGCCGCCTCCGGTGTCGCGGATGGCCGTCACCGGCGTGCGATCCAGCAGGGTCGCTCCGCGCGCCACAGCCAGCCGACGGTGTGCGGCATTGCCTCGGAACGGATCGGCCAACCCGCCCTGCGCCTGCCACATCGCAGTCACGTCGTCGGCGATCCGCCACTGTGGCCAGCGTCGGCGGACCTCGGCTGCATCGAGCAGCTCGAACGGGACGCGTTCGGCGCTGAGACTGTCCGTGTAGTCGGCCATCGGGATCGCCGGGTCGGCAGGCCAGAGGTCGAGGCCGCCGGTCACGGTCACGATCTGGCCATCCGCCTCGGCCTCCACCTCGGCCCAGCTCTCGTACGCTCTGCGGGCCAGGCGGACGTAGTCGGGCCGATGGTAGGAAAGGCGGATGATCCGGCTGTGGTCCTCCGATGCGCCGTTGGCATGGCCCAGCTCGAAGCGCTCCAGGCCAAGCACCCGGTCGCCCAGCGTCCGGCTCAACCAGTACGTGGACGCCGACCCGATCGCCCCCAACCCAACCACGATGGCGTCCCAGTCTCGTCGGCGTCCGTCCATCGGTCGACCCTACCCCACCCGCTCGAGCGCGAGGCGTTCGACGGCGATGACCGTCATCGCATCCGAGATCGTACCGCCGAGGGTCATCGCCAGGACGTCGTCGAACGGGAGCCAGCGGGTCTCCAGGTCTTCTGTGCCGTCCGGGTCGGCGGTACCGTGGGTCAGCTCCGTCGCCAGGAACAGGACGGCGAGTTCGTCCGAGACGCTGTTCGAGAGATGGACACGGGCCAGTTCGCGCCAGGTCCTCGCTTCGACGCCGGTTTCCTCGCGCAACTCTCGCCGGGCCCCATCGAGCGCGCTCTCACCCTCAGGGACGCCCCCTTCCGGGATCTCCCACGAATAGGCGTCGAGGGCATAGCGGTGCTGGCCCACGAGCAGGACCCGATCCGCGTCGTCGATGACGATCACCCCGGCCGCGAGGTTCGCGAAATGGACGACGCCATAGATGCCGGGCGCCCCGTCCGGACGGGTGACCTCGTCGTGCCAGACCGTGACCCAGTCATTCTCATAGGCGATCCGTCGTTCGCGGCGGAGCCACGGACCGCTTCGGGTGGGGAGGTCCTCGGCCATCCCGGCATCGTCGCATGTGGCGGCGTTCCCCGCCCGCCCGGGTCGTCGGTTCCGTAGACTCAGTTGATGTCCCTGATCGATGCTGCCCTGGGCCGACCTGCCAGCCAGCCGAGTCACGACGTCGACACGACCTGGGACGCCCGTATCCCGTCACGTGACGGGATCGACCTGTCGGCCAACCTTTGGCGCCCGCGGGCGATCGACGGTGGACCGGACCGGTTCCCGGCGATCCTCGAGATGATCCCGTATGGCAAGGACAACTGGCGCCGCAACACCGACATCGCCCGGGGGACCTACTTCGCACGGCGCGGCTACGTCCTGTGTCGGGTCGACGTGCGTGGGACCGGCTCCTCGGAAGGGATCGCCGTCGACGAGTACACCGAGGCCGAGACGCTCGACGGCTACGATGCGGTCGAATGGTTGGCCGCCCAGCCGTGGTGCGATGGCTCGGTCGGGATGTGGGGCATCAGCTACGGCGCATTCACCTCGATCCAGGTCGCCAAGCTCCGTCCCCCGCATCTTCGCGCCATCGTGCCGGTCCAGGGGACCGATGACCGGTACCTGACCGACGTGCACTACCTCGGCGGCTGCGTGACCGCCAGCGAGTTGTCCCAGTACGCCGTGAGCCAGGTCGGGATGAACGCGATGCCGCCCGACCCGGCCTTCCGCGGAACCGGCTGGAAGGACGAGTGGCTGGCTCGACTCGAGGCGACCCCACCGTGGCTGATCGAATGGCTTCGACGGCAACACGATGGCCCGTACTGGCGACAGGGCTCACTGGCACCCGACTACGACGCCATCGAGGCGGCGATCCTCAATGTCGGCGGCTGGATGGATTCGTACGTCGACGCCGCGCTGCGGATGCAGGCAGCGTGTCGCGCCCCGAGTCGCACGCTCATCGGGAATTGGGTCCATGGCTGGCCATCGTCGGCGATCCCGGGTCCGAACGTCGACGAACTCCATGAGGTCGTTCGCTTCTTCGATCACTGGCTCAAGGGCCTCCCGAACGGTTCCGAGACGGAGCCCGCCGTGACCTGGTTCGAACGCGAATACGCGGACCCGCAACCGTTCCCCGTCGAGCTGCCCGGTCGCTGGCGGGCCGCGACGGCCTACCCGCATCCATCCACCGTCGAGCGCGAGTGGTACCTCAGCGTGGGCGCGTGGCCCCTCGTCGGCTCACTCGGGACGGCCCCTTCCGCCGGCCCGGACGGCGTTGACCGGTATCCGCATCGGGCCACCGTCGGGACGCAGGCGGCGCTGTCCTGGGGCGCCGGCGGCGAGCCCAACGGCCTGGGTCGAGACCTCCGTCCGGACGAGTCGCTCGGCCCGACCTATACCTCCGCGCCCCTGGTCGATCCGGTCGAGATCCTCGGCGTACCGGCTGTCGTTCTGCATCTTGCCGCGTCGGCCCCGGTGGCCACGGCGGTGGTCCGCCTGACCGACGTCGCTCCCGATGGGACCTCCGCCCAGGTCACGGCGGGCGTGCTCAACCTCACCCATCGGGAGTCCCATGAGGATCCCCGGCCGATGCTTCCGGATCGGATCGAGACGATCCGGATCGCCCTCCGACCGGCGGGCTACCGCTGGCTCCCGGGGCATCGCATCCGGCTCTCCGTGGCATCGTCATCGTGGCCGGTGATCTGGCCGTCGCCCTCGGCCTGCGACTTCGCGTTGTATCACGGCCCGGCCACTCCTTCGCGCCTGATCCTGCCCGTCATCCCGCCAGCCGGCGGTGCGGGCGATGCGGCCGTCCCCTTGTTCAAGTCGACGCCGCCGGAGCTGCCCGAGGTCGGGGGCGACGGTCGGACCGATCCGCCTGCCTGGCAGATCACGACGGACGTCCTGGCCGGGACCGTCACGGTGTCCGTCCACGACGGCGGTGAGGACGTGCTCGAGGACGGCCGGCGGCTGTACGCCGCCGAGACGCTGGCCATGACCGCCAGCGACGCAGACCCGGCCCACGCGAGCCTGGAGGCGGACGTCGTCTATCGCTGGCAGGAGCACGCGTTCCAGACGGAGATCCGGGCGCACTCGAGGCAGACAAGCGACGCCGGGGCATTCGACCTGTCCGTCGAGCTGGAGGTCGACATCGATGGCGACCCGTTCTTTCGCCGCGACTGGCAGGAGCGGATCGAGCGTCGATTGGTCTGATCGGCCGGGGACGGCCGGCGAGACCTCCCGCGTGTTGACGCCCCTCCCCGGCGGGGGCAGCATGACGGGCAACGTCTGGAGGGAGACCAACGATGACCCTGACGCGCGAGCGCAAGGCGGACACGCTGGCGGCCGTCCGCCTGTTCGACGGTGTCGACCCCGACGGCATGGCACGCATCGCGTCTGCAGCGGTCGAGGTGGCATTCCCGGCCGATCACGTCATCGTCCACCAGGGTGAGATCGGGACCGGCTTCTACGTCGTCGTCAGCGGTGGGGCCTGCGTGGTCCGCGACGGAGTCGTGATCGCCACACTCGGCCCGGGCGATTTCTTCGGCGAGCTGTCGCTGCTCGATGGGCGACCTCGCGTCGCCCAGGTCGTGGCGATCGGACCGACGACATGCCTGGCCCTTGCATCGTGGGACCTGGAAGCGGTCATGGTCGAGGAACCTCGGGTCGCGATCGCGATCCTGCGGGGTGTGGCCAGCCGTCTGCGGGATCTCACCGAAGCTGACGAGCCTTGATCACCGACCCATGACCAGCGAGCCGAACGTCGACGCGATCGCGGCACCGACGCGCGGCACGTTCACGTTCCTCTTCTCGGATATCGAGGGCTCGACCAGCCTCGAGGGCCGGATCGGACGGGAGCGCTACGGCCAGCTCCTCGCTCGACACCGGGATCTGCTCCGTGCGGTCTGGACCAGATACCGCGGGTTCGAGCAGGGTACGGAGGGCGATTCGTTCTTCGTCCTGTTCGAGGAGGTGCCGCCGGCGATCGCGGCGGCGGTCGATGGCCAACGTGCGCTGGCCCATGAACCGTGGCCGGAAGATGCCCCGCTCCGCGTGCGGATGGGTCTGCACACGGGCGGTGCGGAGCGGGTCGGTGACAGCTATGTCGGGATCCCCATCAATCAGGCGGCCCGGATCGCCGCCGCCGCCCACGGCGGCCAGATCCTGATCTCCGGGCTGTCCGGGGAGCTCGCTGGGGAGGTGCCGGCGGACGGCGTGCGACTCCTCGACCTCGGCGAGCATCGCCTCAAAGACCTCAGTGCGCCGGTCCGGATCCTCCAGGTCGCGGCGGACGGCCTCCAGGCCGAGTTCCCGCCGATCCGGACGGTCGAGGTCCACCCGAACAACCTGCCCACCCAGCTGACCACGTTCGTCGGGCGGGATGCCGAACTTGCCGAGGCTGCGTCGCTCCTGGCGATGACCCGAATGCTGACCCTCAGCGGGCCAGGCGGCACCGGCAAGACGCGCCTGTCGCTGCAGCTGGCCAGCCTGGCATCCGACGACTTTCCCGACGGCGCCTACTTCGTCCCGCTCGCGCCGATCCGTGATCCGATGCTGGTCGCCCCTCGGATCGCCAGCGCCGTGGGCATCGTCGAGGGGTCGACCCGCCCGATCCTCGATTCGCTCATCGACTGGCTGCGGGATAAGCAGGTGCTGCTGGTCCTCGACAATTTCGAGCAGGTCGTCGAGGCGGGACCGATCGTGGCCGACCTCCTCCGGTCGGCGCCCGGCCTCAAAGTGGTGGTCACCAGTCGCGCGGTCCTCCACGTCTCCGGAGAGCAGGAGTATCCCGTCCCCGGTCTGGCCGCCCCCCCGGACCCCAGCCATCAGTCGGGCATCGACCGGATGCAGCGATCCGGCGAGATGCGGACCATCGACCTCGACGCGCTCGGACAATACGCCGCGGTGCAGCTGTTCATCGAGCGCGCGGTCGCGGTGCGTCCAGGTTTCCGCGTGGACAATGACAATGCGCCGGCGGTCGCCGCCATCTCTGCCCGGCTCCAGGGCATGCCGTTGGCCATCGAGCTCGCGGCGGCCCGGGTGAAGATCCTGTCTCCGGAGGCCATCCTCGCCCGCCTGGATCACCAACTTGACATCCTCGCCGCGGGCTCGCGCGATCTGCCAGCTCGACAGCAGACCTTGCGCGGCGCGATCGCCTGGAGCTACGAGCTGCTCGACGACGGTGGCAGGCGGCTCCTGGAGCGGATGTCCATATTCTCGAGCGGTTGTGATCTCGAATCCGCCGATGCCGTGTGTGGGCCGAACGAGGAGATCGGTGGCGACCTCCTCGACGGCCTGATGACCCTCGCCGACCAGAGCCTGGTGAAGGTCGAGGAGACGGGCGACGGGGAACCACGGTTCCGGATGCTCGACACCATCCGGGAATTCGCCGCAGAACGACTCGGGGCCGGCGGTGAACTCGAGTTGGTCCGCGATCGGCACCGCGACTGGTATGTCGCCCTGGTCAAGCGGGCGGCCGCCGAGGAGTCCGGTCCGGGGCAGCGGCGCTGGCTCGACCGACTCGAGGCGGAACACGACGACGTGCGGGCGATCCTCGATCGCGCAGTCGAGGCCGGCCACGCCGCCGTGGCCATCGGGGTCGCGTTCGACATGTGGCGGTTCTGGCAGAAGCACGGTCACCTGGCCGAGGCGCGACGTCGCCTCACCGCGATGGCCGCCGCCGACTGGTCGCGATCGGACCCACGCCTTCGGGCGAAGCTGGTCGAAGCGCTCGGCGGGACCTGCTGGTGGCAGGGCGACCTGCTGGCCATGAAGGGCTGGTATGACGAGGCGCTGACGATCTGGCAGGGACTGGACGACCCCAGCGAGCTGGCCAATGCGTACTACAACGCCTCGTTCGCGGACGCCGTCCCGGAGATGGACGCCGAGGGCGCCATGATCCCAGATCCGGATCCGATCGGGCTCGGGCTCCTCCAGCACGCGCGCGATCTCTATCACAAGATCGGGGACCTGCGCGGCGAAGCCAATGCCACGTGGGGCATCGGCAATCACGAGTACTTCCGCAAGGTGCCCGGATACGGCGTCGAGTGGTTCCGAACCGCCCTGGCGATGTTCCATGAGGTGGGAGACCTGACGATGGAGGCGTGGAGCCTGCACATGCTCGGAACCGCGCTCCTGAGGAATGGCGAGCTGTCAGAGGCTCGGGCATGTGTCGAGGAAGCGATCCGCCATTTCCACGCTTCGGGCGACGCCGCCGGCCTCACCCTGTGCCTGGACGACATGTCGGCGATCGCCGTCGCCGAGGGCGACCTGCCGCGGGCGGCCCGCCTGCACGGCGCGGCCCGGAACCTGACGACCGAGACAGGGACAGACCTGGCCCGGTTCGTGGAGGACACCTTCGAAGTCGGCGCGCGCCCTGGGATCCGATCGCAGATGGCGTCGGACGATCTCAACAGACTCGCGGGCGAAGGCGCTGCCTTGACGTTGGATGAAGCGGTCGCCTATGCGCTCGGCGACACCGACCGGAACGTCCATGGCGAGTCGGCGTCGTAGGATGTGCGGATGACGACCCAGACGAATCAGCCCGCGGGGCCCGGGGCCTCCGATCCGGCCCGAGAGAAGAGCGGCATCCCGAAGAACCCGGGCCGGCGAGACCTCGGGATGCGGGCCACCTTGGTCTTCCCGGACCGTGACATCGTCGATCGCTTCTATGTCCCGATCATCTACACCGCATGCCGGACCTGCTATTCGGAGCAGGACCCCGACGTGATCTTCCAGCGGGCCGTCGACGGCGACTTCGACGCGCTCAAGATGCAGCGGCTGATCAGTTCGGTCATCGAATCGGGACACGGCTCCACGATCGAGCACGTCGTCTTCACCTTCGCCATCAGCGGGGTCTCGCGGACCCTGTCGCACCAGCTCGTCCGACACCGGGCTGGCGTCGCATTCGATCAACAGAGCCAGCGCTACGTGAAGTTCAAGGGCGCCGCGACGATGCTCCCCCACTCGATCGCCGAGGGCGACCCGGCCCTGCGCGAGAGATACGAGGAGCAGGTCGATGGTGCACTGGGCCTGTACGGCGACCTGCTCGGCGCCGGAGTGCCGGGCGAGGATGCGCGGTTCGTGTTCCCGAACGCCACCCGAACGAACCTCGTCATGACCACCAACCTTCGAGCGCTGATCCACATGTCCGGACTGCGCCTGTGCACGATGGCCCAATGGGAGATCCGTCGCCTGTTCCAGCTCATCCGCCACGAGATCTTCACCGTGTCGCCGTTCCTCGGGTCATTCCTGGCGCCCAAGTGCGTGCCGCTGGGCTACTGCGACGAGTTCAACAATCGTGACGGACACTGCCCGATCCGGCCGCACAAGGACCGGGTGCTCGAGGCGTGGGCGGAGAAGGCCACGGCCGCGCGGGCAGCCGGACGGGACTTGCCGGTCGCCTGAGGACCGTCGAACGAGGCGGTCGGTCGGGGGCCGACCGCGTACCCGGTCAGTCTCGGGCCGGCAGGTCGGTCACGAATCGCCTGATCACGCGAGCCAGACGCGGACCGGAGACCTGGCCGGAGGCCAGGACTTCGTCGTGGGTCAGCGGGGACCCCGTGTACCCTGCCCCGGCGTTCGTCACCAGGGACACCCCGCAGACCTCGAGCCCGACCCAGCGGGCGGCGATGCACTCGAGGATCGTGGACATCCCGACGGCATGGCCACCCATGGCCGCAAGCATCCGCACTTCGGCGGGTGTCTCGTAGTTGGGACCGGTCAGGCCGATGTAGACGCCTTCCACGAGTGGCACCCCCTCGGCTTTCCCGGCCGCATGCAAGCGGTCCCGCAGCCTTGGACTCCAGGCATCGGTCAGGTCCGGGAAGCGCGACCCCAGCTCGTCCGCATTGGGACCGATGAGCGGGCTTCGACCTGTCAGGTTGATGTGATCCCGCATCACCATGAGCGCGCCCGGGCCGAACGACGGATCGAGCCCCCCGGCCGCATTGGTGAGGACGACGATCCGCGCCCCGAGCGCCTTGAACAGCAACACCGGCTCGATGACGAGCCCCGGGTCGAACCCCTCGTACAGGTGGAATTGGCCCTGGAGCATCGCGACCGGCCGACCCCCGAGCCGGCCAAGGAGGAGTCGTCCGGCATGGCCCGGGGCGGTCGCGGCGGGCCAACCGGGCAGATCGGCGAACGGGATCGCGACTGGATCGGTGAGATCATCGGCCAGGTCGCCCAACCCGGAACCCAGGACGATCGCGACGTCCGGCACGAGCGACACCCGCGTCCGGACCGCCGCCACCAATGCGGCGATGCGAGCGGGCTGTTCGTCGGGTCGGATCGGGATCGTCGGGTCGATCTCGGCCATCGGGCGGGACATGGCTGCCTCCACTGCGCATCGCGATCGATCGTCGAGGCGGGAGGCTTCACCGGCCCGACGAGCGAATCGACACCGGGATGCCGATCACGTCCCGTCGGGCGGGCCACGCCGGCGCTCGTCGTGAGACAGGCGCGTCGCGGCAACGAAGCGCCCGAAGCGACCGGCGGCGGAGCGAGGGTCCCTTGATGTGATCTCGGTTCCCTCGAACCTGTCGGCCCCTTCGGGCAAGACCAACGATAGGGGCGCGCCCGATCGACGGTCAACGCGGTTATCCACGAACTCGAGACCGGCCACCCGACCGCCATCCACGACTTGTCCATGCCTGTGGACAGGATGTGGACAACCACGCTCAGGGCCGGCCACGCGAGCGTCGGTTCCCGACCCTAGCCGCCCATCGCGAACATCTCGATCTTCGGCAGCCGCGTGGTCGCCTCCGACCGCCGCTCCGAATATCGATCGCCTCGGCGCGACCAGATCGAGGCGATCGCATCGGTCAGCTCCGTGTCCGAGATCCCCGCCCGCAACCGATCTCGAAGATCGTGACCATCTACCGCGAACAGGCACGTGTACAAGCGACCCTCGGCCGAGATGCGCGCGCGAGTGCAGTCCCGACAGAATGGCTGGGTGACCGAGGAGATGACCCCGAACTCGCCACCACCGTCCGCGTACCGCCACCTGCCGGCGACCTCACCGAGATACGACGGGGCCTCCGCCTCCACCGGCCACACGCCGGCGATCGTCTCGACGATCTCGGTGGCAGGCACGACCTCATCGAGACGCCAACCGTTCGAATGGCCGACGTCCATGTATTCGATGAATCGCAGGATCACGCCGGTCTCACGCGCCCACGTGGCCATCGGCACGAGGCTCGACTCGTTGATCCCGCGCCGGACGACCATATTCACCTTGACCGGCGTGAGCCCCGCCTCGATCGCCGCCGCGACTCCATCCAGCACCCGGGCGACCGGGAAATCGATCCCGTTCATCGCCCCGAAAACCGCGTCATCGAGCGAATCGAGGCTGACGGTTACCCGTTGCAATCCGGCCTGCACAAGCGGACGCGCGAGCCGTCGGAGGGCCGATCCGTTGGTCGTCAGGGTCAGATCGACCTCTCCGCCGTCGGGCCGGCGGATCGTCGCCAGCATCGCGATGAGATCGGGCAGGTCACGCCGGACGAGCGGCTCGCCTCCGGTGATCCGAAGCTTCTCGACCCCGAGTGAGACGAAGATGCGGGCGATCCGCTCGATCTCCTCGAAGTGGAGGACCTGGTCCCGGGGCAGGAACTCGAAGTCGCGCCCGAAGACCTCCTTGGGCATGCAATACGTGCAGCGGAAGTTGCACCGGTCGGTGACGGAGATCCGCAGATCGCGGATCGGCCGCCCGAGCGTGTCGATCGGTGGGTGAGCGCCGGCGCGGACGGGGTCGGTTTCCATCCAGGGCATGGTAGCCCGGAATCCGGGGGTCGCTCGGCGGTACCACCGGCGCAGACCGCTGGTACCTCTAGCCAACTGCACCATACCGACCCTCGCTGCCACGATGCGACCAAGCCCGTGGATGCCAGGCAACCCCGTCCGGCATCCCCTACGTGAGGATCGCGACGCATGGCCCAGATCGAGACACCACAAGGATTCAGGCTCCCGTGGCCAGGGGACAAGGCGCATGCCGACAAGGCGTCCGCCGAAGCCCCGACTGAAACGCCGGACACCGAGGCGCCGGCCTCCGTCGATCCCGCCCCAACCGAGGAGGTCGATAGCCCTGTCATGGTCGATACCAACGCCGCGACCGAAGAGGTCCAGACCCCTGAGCCGGCCTTCCCGATGGCTGCGCTGACGGGCCGCCGACCCACCAAGATCATGGCCGACATGAGCCGGGCGATGCAGACGGCTGCCGTCAGCTCGCGCGAAGAGATCATGGCCCGGTTCTCTGCGGACGCGAAGGCCGTCGTCGAGGAGATCCAGGTCGCCGCCACGGGCGAGAGTGCCGACCTTCGTCGACGTGCCGACGACGACGTCGCCGCGGTTCGCGAGTGGTCCAAGGGCGAGATCGCCCGGATCCGTGAAGAGGCCGAGGCCCGGATCGCCGTTCGCAAGACGGCTCTCGACGGCGAGATGGACGCCCATGCCGGTGTCGTCGAAGCTCGCGTCCAGCGCGTCGCGTCGACGGTCGAAGAGTTCGAATCCGAGATGTCGTCGTTCTTCGAGCGCCTCCTGGCCGAGGAGGATCCGACGCGGATCGCCTCGATGGCCGAGACGATGCCCGAACCACCTGACCTGGCCGGTGTGGCTGCATCGATCGCCGTCCCGGCCTTCGAGCCGTTCGATCCGGTCACGCCGGCCACGCGGGTCCCCGACGCATGGCCGGGCCACCCCATGGCGGACGCGGATACCGCGGCCCCTGACGCCGGCAGCGAACAGGCGACCGTATCCGAGAGCGGCGACCAGCCGGTGGCGGACTTCGCTGCCGCCGAGGCCGAGGCCGCCACCTTCGCCGGAAGCCTGAGTGAAGACGACGCCGCCCTCAACATCGCCGGGGACCGGGAACCCGACGCGCCGGTCGAGGAATCCTCCGGGACCGAGGAGGCGATCGCCATCGATGCCCCGACCTCGAGCGAGCGCACGACCACTCGCGTGTCCGTCGTCGGCCTGGTCAGCGTGGCCAGCATCGCGACGTTCAAGCGAAGCCTCGGACGGGCGCCCGGAGTCAGCGGGATCCGAGTCGCCTCAGGACCGGACGGTGAGTTCGTCTTCACGGTCGAGCACGATGCCGGCCTGTCGCTTGGCGGGGCCATCGTGGCATTGCCCGGTTTCGAAGCACGAGTCACCGGAGAAACGGACGGAGCCCTCGACATCACCGCCCACGACCCCGACACGGAAGCCTGACCTACCCCCAGACCCAAAGCCCCGAAGGAGTCTTGCGTGGCCCGCCCCACCATCGCCGTCGCTCTGCCGACCAGTGAATCCATCGCGGTCAGCGCGGAACTGCACGCCGCCGGCTTCGAGGTGGTCCCAGTCGAGAATCCTGGTGAGCTGCGGGCTGCCATGGACACCCGTGGCGGGATCGGTCTGGCCGTCCTTGACGGTGAGATCGACATCGAGGTCGCGCTCGAGTACGAGGCGAATCTGGGGGGCGACGAGCGGACCGTCCCGATGCTGACCGTCGTCTCACCGCGGGCATACGACCGGCTTGCCAGCCAGCCCAGCAGCCATGTCGGGGACGAATACTTCACGCGACCGTATTCGGCCGACTCGATCCGTTGGCGGGTCGAGGCGATGTGCATCCGTCGCGACACCGTCGACGACGGCAGCGGCCCGGTCCTGCAAGGCGGCGAGATCGAGCGCAACAGCTGGGGTGGCCGCGCCACGACGATCGCGGTGTTCAACCCGAAAGGCGGCGTCGGCAAGACGACGGTGGCGACCAACCTCGCTGCCGCATTCCAGGCTCACAAGGCCAAGTCGGTCCTGCTGGTCGACGCGGACACGGTGACCGGCCACGTGACGACATCGCTGGCGATCGACTCGACGCGAAGCGTCGCGGACAGTTGGCGGGACGAAGCCGACGGGGGTCCGAGCGAGAGCCTCTACGACATCTCATCGCCCCATGATTCGGGCATGCGCGTCGTCTCCCTGACCGACTCCCCGCTGCACACGGACGTGCTCGATCCGCCGCGCGTCGCCGCAGCGATCGCTGCAGCGCGGTCGTTGTTCGACATCATCATCATCGACCTGCACCCGTCCTACAGCACGCTGAATCAGGCCATCTTCGAGGAAGCCGACCGGATCCTCGTGCCGGTGACACCGGATGTGCCGGCGGTCCGGGCCGCCGTCCAATTGCGCGACGTGGCCGGCGACCTTGGCTGTCGGGAGCGTCTGGCGATGGTCATCAATCGTGCCAACAGCGGCCTCAGCGTCGCGGACATGGAGCGAACGGTCGGGATGCCGGCGCTGTCGCTGATCCGTTCCGGGGGTCTCCTGTTCGTTCGGGCGGCCAACGAGGGACGGACGGTCATCGATATGTTTCCGAAAGAGAAGATCACCACCGATTTCGTCGAGCTGGCCGACCGGATCCTGGGAACGCCAAAACCTGCCCCCGCACCAAAGGTCGGGTTCCGGTTGCCCATCCGGAGCAAAGAGGCCGCGTCGGTCTGACCGCGATCGCGACCGGGTTCAGCGACTGCGATCCGACCAGTTGACGCCGCCCATCGACGTTCCGGGCAGCTTTTCATGCGCCTCGCCGGTCCGGGCATCGACCTGCTCGACCCCGCGCAGGTATTGGCGATTGACGAGGATGGCGGTTGCGATCTCGGATCCGATGGGCCGGCCGCCGATGGTCGCCCTCGCATCGACGACCGGTACGAACATCTCCGAGGACCGCTGCAAGAGTGAATCGGGTTCGGACCCCGGGTACAGCAGGACCGTGCCGACGACACGGTATGGCGGTGCCTCGAGGGCGACTTCATAGGTGACCTTGTGGACTCGATGGGCGGCCCGTTCCTCGTCCGTCTGAGCCGCGAGCGAGGCCTCGTCGGCGAAGACGATGACCAGATCGTACGGATCGACCGACTTGAAGCCCGGGGCGGGGGCCATCGGCCCGGATCCGTCCACCGGCGCCCAGCTCACGTCATCGATGGTGATCGGCTCCCGCTTGTTGAGCGCATCGGACAGCCGCCCGTCGATGATCATCCGCCCGGTCAACCGCCACTCCTCGGTCAATCCATCGAACTGGGTGCCGTGCGGAGTGGCGTCGACGTTCGCCGTGGGGATGGGCGGCTCGGCCTCGGGCTTCTTGCGCTTCAGGAAGTCGAACGGCATGTCACTCCTCCGCCGCGCCGGAATGCTCGCGGATCGTGTCCACGACACCGGCATCGGCCAGGGTCGTCGTATCGCCGAGCGCCCGGCCCTCGGCGATATCTCGCAACAGACGACGCATGATCTTGCCCGAGCGTGTCTTGGGCAGATCCGGGACGAACATCAGGAACTTGGGCCGCGCGATCGGGCCGATGACGTAGGCGACGTGTTCCCGGAGCTGGACGCCGAGTGCATCGGATGGTTCCTGGTCGGCCTTGAGGATGACGAACGCGAAGATCGCCTGGCCGGAGATGTCGTCCTTCTTGCCGACGACCGCGGCTTCCGCAACCGACTTGTGGTCGACCAGGGCCAATTCGACCTCGGTCGTCGAGATCCGATGACCGGCGATATTCATGACGTCGTCGACCCGGCCGAGCAGCCACAGGTATCCGTCCAGGTCGCGCTTGGCGCCGTCGCCCGCGAAGTACATCCCGGGGAACCGCTTCCAGTAGGTCTCGCGGTATCGCTCCGGATCGCCGTAGATCCCCCGCAGCATGGCTGGCCACGGGCGCTTGAGGACGAGATAGCCGCCGCCGCCCAGCGGGACCGACTTGCCGTCCGCGTCCACGACATCCGCGTCGATACCAGGGAACGGGAAGGTGGCCGAGCCGGGCTTGGTCACCGTCACACCGGGTAGCGGGGTGATCAGGATCTGTCCCGTCTCTGTCTGCCACCAGGTGTCCACGACCGGCGCCCGGTTACCGCCGATGTGTTCGCGGTACCACAGCCAGGCTTCTGGATTGATCGGCTCGCCGACCGATCCGAGGACGCGCAGGGTCGACAGGTCGTGCCGATCCGGCCAGGCCTCGCCTTGCTTCATGAACGCCCGGATCGCGGTCGGCGCGCAGTAGAGGATGGTGACCTTGTAATCCTCGACGATCTGCCACCAGCGATCCCACGCCGGCGTGTCCGGGGCGCCTTCGTACATGATCCCGGTGGAGGCATTGGCCAGCGGTCCGTAGACGATGTAGCTGTGTCCGGTCACCCACCCGATGTCCGCCGCACACCAGTAGACGTCGTCCGGTTTGATGTCGAAGACGACGTCGTGGCTGAACGACGCCCCCAGGAGGTAGCCCGCCGTGGTGTGGAGGATGCCCTTGGGCTTGGCCGTCGTCCCCGAGGTATAGAGCAGGTAGAGGGGATGCTCCGAATCCACCGGGACGGGCGGGCAGTCGACAGATTGGCGATCGACGATGTCATGCCACCAATGATCCCGCTCGGGGACCATGTGGACATCGTGGCCCAGCCGATTGACGACGATCGTCGCCTCGATCGTGGGCGTATCCGCCAGGGCTTCGTCGGCATGGTGTTTGAGGCCGACCGCCTTGCCCCGCCGATAGCCGCCGTCCGCCGTGATGAGCACCTTCGCCCCGCAGTCGTTGATCCGGCCGGACAACGCCTCCGCCGAGAATCCACCGAACACGACCGTGTGGGGCGCCCCGATCCGGGCGCAGGCGAGCATGGCGATCGGCAGCTCCGGGATCATCGGCATGTAGATGGCGACCCGGTCGCCGGTCTCGACGCCCAGCTCCTTCAGGGCATTGGCCGTCTTGCTGACCTCGCGCTGGAGGTCGGCGAAGGTAAGCGTCCGGGTATCGCCGGGCTCCCCGATCCAGTGGTACGCCACCTTGTCGCCGAGTCCGCGCTCGACATGACGGTCGACGCAGTTGTAGGCGACGTTCAGTCGGCCACCGGTGAACCACTTGGCGAATGGGAGGTCCCACTCCAGCGTGGTTTCGAACGGCGTGGACCAGTCGATCCGCTCCCTGGCGCGCGTCGCCCAGAACGCCTCGAAGTCGGCGTCGGCTTCCGCATACAGATCGGCGGTCGCGTTAGCCTGGGCGGCGAAGGCGGGATCCGGCGGGAAGAGTCGCGACTCTGCGAGGAGGTTCTCGATCTCGGGGGGAGAAGTCGGCTGGTCAGCGGTCACGGTTCCCTCGCGTTCGAAGTCGGCCTGCGCAGCCATCCTACCGCGCGCGGAAACCGAGTGGAACGACCGATCTATCCGCCGGCGTCCGGCGTCTCGCTGCGGATGACGGCGACGACGTGCGGGAACGGGATCTCGATGCCATGTTCGGCGAATGCGGCGAGGATCCGCCGCCGCAGGTCGCCCGTGGCCGCCCACTGGTCCTGCGCCCGGACGGTCCCGAGTACCTTGAGTGTCACGCCGCTGTCGGCCAGCGCCTGGACCCGATCGACCACCGGTGCCTCGAGGACCCGGCGCTTCCAGGTCGGATCGGCGGCCATGTCCCGACCGATCTGGCCGACGATCTCGAACACGGCGTCGATGTCGGTGCCGTAGGCGACCGAGATGTCGAGATTGATCCTGGCCCACACGCGGGTCATGTTGGAGGCAACGGTGATCTCGCCGTTCGGAACGGTATGGACGACCCCATCGAGATCGCGCAGGGTCGTCCGCCGAAGGGTGAAGTCCTCGACCGTCCCGGCGACACCGGCGACCCGGATCACGTCACCCTTGGCGAACTGGTTCTCGATCAGGATCAGCGCCCCGTTGAGGTAGTCGCGGACGAGGCTTTGGGCCCCGAAGCCGACGGCGATCCCGACGACCCCGAGCCCGGCCACCGCCGGCCCGATGTCGAAGCCGACCTGACCGAGCACCATCAGCGTGACGATGACGGCGATGAACGCCTGGATGGTCGCGGCGCCAAACCCGTCGAGCGTGTCCATCCGCTTCTTCGACTCGACCGCGCTCAGTTCCTGGGCCGTCCCCTCGGCGACCTCGCGATCGAGCAGCGACTTGACGATGCCGTGGACGAACACGCGCGACAGGCGCATCGCGATCAGGCCGCCGACGATGATGATCAGGACCGGCAGGAGTTCTTGGGTGAAGATCCGGCCGATCTCATTCCAGGGTTTGGACTCGAAGTCGGGCATCGTCTCCAAGGGTAGCGCGCCGACCGCCGTTCGCGTGACCGGCCGCGGCGTGGCTCAGGCGGCCGCGCCGCCGAGCCGGACGGAGATGGCTGCCGCCGCCTCCCGCGCCTGCGCCGCGAGTTCGGGCATCCGCCGGGGAGTGAGCCTGAAGGCCGGGCCCCAGATGTCGACCGCGGCGACGACATTGGCACGGGCGTCGTAGACCGGAGCCGCGACCGCGTTGAGCCCGGTCTCATATTCGCCGATCGCCGTGGCATAGCCGCGACGCCGGATCCGCGCAAGCTCTTCGAGCAACGGCTCGAGCTCGACGATGGTCCGTTCCGTGTAGCTGACCAGACCACGCCGGACGATCCGAAGGACCTCGCGTTCGGCCAGCGAGGAGAGCAGGACCTTGCCGGTCGCGACGCAGTGGAGCGGTGTGGCCCGCCCGGTCCAGTCCGCGACGGCGCTGAGGTTCGGCCCATCCACCTGGGCGACCGACAGCATCGTGTCGCCATCGAAGATCCCGAGACCGGTCGTTTCGTGGGTCAGACGGGCAAGACGCTCGAGCTCCGGGAGGGCGATGCTGCGCAGATCGAGGGTTCGCTCGGCACGTTCAGCGAGCCGGATGACGACGAGCCCGAGCCGGTATTTGCCTGTCTCGTGGTCCTGCTCGACGAGGCCCCGCTTCTGCAGCGTGGCGAGCAGTCGCGATGCCGTCGACTTGTGCAGCCCAAGCCTGCGGGCGAGCTCCGTGACCCCGGCCTCGCCCTGGCTCTCACCGAGGGCGAGTAGCAACGCCGCCGCTCGATCGACCGACCGAACGGCGTTGCCGTCGAGGACCATCCCGCCCGGCCCGTTCAACCGGCTGTCGGATGTGACATCGCGCCAGTCGTCGGCTCGCCGAGCTTGCCGTGGGCCCGGTCCTCGAGAGCGGCGTCGAGGGAGTCGGAGAAGATCGAGACGACCCGGTCGACGATGTCACCCTCGGCGTGCGCCTCGCAGAAGAACCACGGCTCACGCGAGTCCGGTTCGGGCATGGCACCCCGAGCGTGCATCCCGACGGCGATGGCGTCGTAGAGCTCGTGGTCCGTGTCGGCCCAGTCGCGATACTCCGACGCTTCCTCGACCGAGAACATGATCCCGAACATGCTCGGGTGGCCGGTGAAGTGGTACGGCAATCCGGTCGGATTCAACACCTCGCGGAGGCCGTCCTGGACCCGCCGACCGGTGGCATGGATGACATCGAGGGCGTCCGTGTCGCGCAGGATGGTGAGGGTCTTCACGGCGGCCGCTGCGGCCACCCGGTTGCCGGCGTACGTTCCGCCGTGGCTGACCTTGTCCGGAAGGACGCTCATCACTTCCTCTCGACCGCCGAATGCGGCGGCCGGATAGCCGTTGCCCATCGCCTTGGCGTAGGTCGCGAGGTCCGGCTTGATGCCGAAGAACTCGGCGGCTCCGCCCTTGGCGAAGCGGAAGCCGGTCTTCACCTCGTCGAAGATCAGGAGGATGCCGTACTCCTCCGTGAGCGCCCGCATCGCCTGATGGAACCCGGGCTTGGGCATGATCCCCTGGGCGTTGCCGAGGACCGGCTCGACGATGATCGCGGCGATCTCTTCACCACGGGCTTCGAACAGCCGGCGGAGCGCCTCGATATTGTTGTAGCGCGCCGGGATGATCGTGGCTGCGACCGCATCAGGGATGCCCCGGCCCCAGGCCAGGGCCACTGGCGCGTCCTTGTCGCCGAGCTCGGACATCTTGTCCGGCCCGACGCTGATCAGGGCGTAGTCGTGGACGCCGTGGTACTGGCCCTCGAATTTCACGATCCGGTCCCGGCCGGTGTAGGCGCGCGCGACGCGCATCGCGTGCATCGTCGCTTCCGTCCCGGACACGGTCATCCGGACCTTGTCGACCCAGCCGGTCAGCTCCTTGACCAGCTCCATCGCCTGGACCTCGTCCTCCGACGTCAGCGAGAAACTGACGCCCCTGCGCATCCGCTCGTTGACGTGGTCGTCGACCCGCTCGTCGCCATGCCCGAGGATGACCGGCCCATACCCCATCCGCAGATCGATGTACTCGTTGCCGTCCATGTCCCAGACCAGGCCGCCTTTGCCTCGATCGACATAGATCGTGTCGTCGCCCCAGGCCCGGAAGTTCGAATTGGCGCCGCCGGGCAGCGTGCGACGCGCTCGGGCGTACATCTCGGTCTGGGTGGCTCGCGCCAGGGGCTGGGGCAGGGCGGGTCGGGTGGTCATCTGGTCCTCAACTACGGCGGATCGGCCCGCTCCGCGAGACGCTCGTTGCGCTGGACGGAACAGAACCTGCGCATCGTGCCACAAGCGCCGAACGCTCGTCAACGCGATAATCGTGCGGATCACGTACGAATGCGACGAATACCGCACCAGACAGCGTCTCCACGCACGGGAAGCACCGATGGCCGTGTCACCATAGATGGGTGTCACCCAACGTCAGGCGACCCGGACCCGTCGAAGGCGTGAGCTATTGGCTGCGCGAGCCTGGCCCGCCGGCTGAGGCGCCACCGCGCGGAGACGCGCGAGCGGACGTCGTCGTCATCGGGGCCGGGTTCACCGGCCTCTGGACGGCGCTCGCCCTGACCGACACGGACCCGAGCCTGACCGTCATGGTCCTCGAGGCGGAGACCGTGGGGTTCGGAGCCAGCGGCCGGAACGGCGGGTTCTGCGAGGCTTCACTCACCCACGGCCTGGCCAACGGGATCCGCCATTTCCCTGACGAACTGGAACGGCTCGAGGCAGAGGGTCTGGCCAACCTGCAGGGACTGGTCGAGTTCACGCGCGACCACGGCATCGACTGCGATCTCGAGGAGACCGGGACGCTCAGCCTGGCCGATCAGCCCCACCAGGTCGACGAGTTCCGAGCGTGGGTCGACGAAGCAGCCGAGTACGGGGAGACGCTCGAGTTCCTGGATCGGGCGGCCGTCCAGGACGAGATCCGTTCGCCGATCTGGCAGGCTGGCCTGTATCGCCCGCCCGGCCGGGATGTCCTGGTCGACCCGGCGGCCCTGTGCCGCGGGCTGGCCCGGGTCGCCCGGCAACGCGGCATCCGAGTCCACGAGCGGTCGCAGGTGGCCCGCCTCGAGCGCCGGGCCGGCGGCGTCGTCGCCTCGGTCGTCGGAGGCGGCGCGGTCCGGGCCAGCCACGCCGTCGTGGCCACCTCCGCCTATTCCGGGTGGCTCGCCCGGCTGCGGTCGGTCTTCGTCCCCGTCTACGACTACGTCCTGGTCTCCGAGCCGCTGACCCCCGACCAACGCGTGATGGTCGGATGGGCCCGTCGGCAGGGCCTGTCCGATTCGAACAACCAGTTCCACTACTTCCGTCTGACCCGGGACGATCGGATCCTGTGGGGCGGCTACGACGCAATCCACTACCGCGGCAGTCGGGTCGCCCCGGAACTCGACCATCGCCCCACCACGTTCGCCAAGCTGGAGGCCCAGTTCCGGCGCGCCTTCCCCCAGCTCCCGGATCTGGCCTTCCCGTATCGCTGGGGAGGCGCCATCGACACGACGACGCGGTTCACCGTCACGTTCGGCCAGACGATGGGCGGTCGAGTCACCTATGCGCTGGGGTATACCGGCCTGGGCGTGGGTGCGAGCCGGTGGGCCGGGGGCGTCGTGCGGGACTTCATCCTGCGGCCCGACGAGGATCGGCTGCGACTGCGCCTGGTTTCGAGCCCGCCCGTCCCATTCCCGCCCGAACCGGTCCGGTCGCTTGCCGTGGACATCGTCCGCCACGAACTCGATCGGGCGGACCGGGAGGCCGGCCGGCGATCGATCCTGCTGCGGACGCTCGACGCGCTCGGGATCGGGTTCGACTCGTAGCCGTCAGGCCGGCGCGGCCAGCCAGGTCGGAAGTTCACGGCTGAGTGTCGCCAGCGGCAGGGAGCCGTGGCCGAGCACCTCGTCGTGGAAGGCCCGGAGGTCGAACCCACTGCCGTCGCGGGCTGTGAGCTCCGCGCGCAACCGCTCGATCTCCCGCTGGCCGATCTTGTAGGTCAGGGCCTGGCCCGGCCAGCCGATGTACCGATCGGTCTCGATCGTGGCGTCGGTCTCGGACAGGCCACCCGCGATCAGGAAGTCGATCGACCGCTGGCGCGGCCATCGCAGGGCATGGAGGCCGGTGTCGACCACGAGTCGGCAGGCTCGCCAGGCCTGCGCGTCGAGCATCCCGAACCGCTCCGTCTCGTCGCGGAACAAACCCATCTCGTCGGCCAACCGCTCGGCATACAGCCCCCATCCCTCGACATAGGCGCCGCCGGCCATCCGGGCGCCGAGTCGACGGAAGGCATCGAGGTGTGGGTTCTCCATCTCGAGCGCGATCTGGAAGTGATGACCGGGGACGGCCTCGTGATACGTCGTCGTCGCAAGCTTCGAATACTTTCGAGTCGCAAGGTCGTACCCGTTGGCGTAGTAGATGCCCGGTCGAGAGCCGTCGATGGTCGGCGGGAAGTAGTAGGCGAAGGGCGTGTCCTTCTCCTTGTATTCCTCGACCGGACGGACCTCGCAGCCGGCTCGAGGGAGCACGCCGAAGTAGCGCGGAGCGACCGCCATCGCCCGCTCGATGTCCTCCGCGGCGCGCGCCACGAGTTGGTCCTTCGACTGCGGCGTGTTCGCCATGGACGCGTCGATCGACGCCCGATACCCGGCGGTGTCGTCACCGAAGCCCGCGGCCCGGCTGATCTCGCGTCGCTCCGCCTCGATCGAGGCAAGCTCGTCGAGACCGATCTGGTGGACCGCGACCGGGTCAAGGTCGAGCGTCGTCCAGGTGCGGATCGCCGTCCGATACAGGGCCTCGCCGCCCGGTGCTGACCACAACCCCGGCTCCTCACGGGTCGCTTGAAGGTACGGACCCTTCAGGGCGTCCAGGAACGCGACATCGGCGGGCCGGACGATGTCGCGAACGATCGCGCGGATCCGATCACGATCCTGTTCCGAGGCGACCGCGACCATCGACGGCACGACCGCCTGGTCCGGCGGCAAGGCCAGCATCCGCTCGATCTGGGCGATCGTGCGCTGGGCGACGATGCGCGGGGCCGTCAGGCCCGACGCCATCCCATCCTCCAGGATGCCGATGTTCGCCGCGATGTATGCCGGATACGCGTGAAGTCTGGCGATGAACGCGTCGAGTCGCTCCGGCGTGTCGGCCGGCTGGAATTGGGTGAGCTGGGGCAGCACCTGCTGCGGGCCACCCATCTGATCGACCACCCGCAGCTGGTGGGTCGCCTTGTCGTCTGCCTCGATGCGCAGACCGGCGATGACCTTGAGGATATCCAGGGTGATCCGCGATTCGGTCGGAAGGCCAGCCGGATCGATCGACTCGGCCTCGGCGGCCGTCCGCTCCATGAGCGCTCGTACCCGGGCCCGGCCATCGGGACCGGGGTCGTCCAGCCGGTCGTCATAGCGAGTGTCGCCGTAGACCGTCGCGGTCGTCGGGTCGAGTTCGAGGATCGATTCCCAGAACCGGTCAGCCAGCGCCTCGACCTGGTCCGTCGATGGATCGGGGGTACTCAAACGGGGCCTCCACGTGCTGTGCGACCGGGCGCCGGGCGTCGGACCGCGGATCGGACCAAGAGTACCGCCGCGACCGGGTGGATGGACCTCCCGGGCGGATCAGGCCGAGTCCTCGTTGAAGAGCGGCATCTGCTCGGCCGACCGGCCGACGGCCGGATCGAGGCCCAGGAACGGCTCGAGATCGCCGATCTGGAGCGGATCCCGGGCGAGGAAGGCACGGAGGTGGTCGGACCGGATGATGTGCCACGGCCCGACGTCGATGGCGGCTCGGAGGAGCGGCGACGCTGCCAGCTTGTAGCGGACGAGTTCGACCCGCTCCGGCGCGATCACCAGGAACCGAACGATCGAATCGTTGCCGGGGATCGATGCGTGCCGCCGAAGCAGTGGCTCGCCGAGCATCGCGGTCCACTCGACCTCGAACAGGAACGCCAGCTTGCCGCGAACGTACCAGATGGCGTCGACGTCCGCGATCTGTTCAACGGCGGGCCCGATCGTCCCCAGGTAGGGCCGCTGCTCGATGCCCTCCAGGATGTCGCCGAGCGCTCGACCGCCGAGGCGTCGGGTCTGCTCCCGCCGACTGATCCAGACGCGCATCCCCAGCCGATGACCGGCTCCGGCGATCGCGCCGAGCAACTCGGTATGCTCCTGGCTTCGCGCCAGCAGGTCGTCGTCGGTGGAGACCCGCTCCGGGTCGCTGGAAGCACTGCGATAGCTCTCCAGGCATGCTCGGACCAGATCGTCATCGGCCAGGTCAGGCCCGCTGAACATGGTCCCCATGCGATCAAAGAATGCGGTCTCCGACATGGGGCCGGCCGTCGACAGGAGACTGAAGGCCGCCCATTCGACCCGATCGGACAACGGGACGGCCGTGTCGGCCAGATCGCCCGGGTCGGCCAACCACCAGCGGCCCGGTTCGATCTCGCTGACCCGGCCCTGGGTGGGCCGTTCGAGCTCATCGCGGATGAGCGCCATCAAGCGGTCGACCGGGTCCGGCCCGGATCCGATATCGACACCGGACGCATCGGTCGCGCGATCCTCGGCGACCAGGCGGTGGAGCTGGCCGGAGCGATCGAGACCGATGAGGATCTCGCCGAGCAGGTGCTCGTACCGCGCGGGCTCCCCCCGGGTACACAGGGTCTCGACGGCCGCGACCGTGACGACCTTCGCGGCCTCGCTGGCCGAGAACGTCCGGTCATCGAACCGCTCCGGTGGCGCAAACAATCGGGAAGACGACACGATGGCGGCATCGCCGGCTCCGCCCGTCACGGCATCCAGGTGGACATTGGCACGAGTCCGAGCACCTGGGGGCAGGCGGCCACCCGGTGGCAGCAACTCGACGATCGATGTGCCGACCCCATCCAGGTCAGCCAGGTGCACGGCGAGCAGCCGGCAACCCGCCCGGGCACCAGCGATCACGGTGGCCACGACCGCTTCCGGCCCGCCGTCAACGAGCTGGACGATGCGTCCGTCCTTGGCCATGGCCGGCGCCAACTGCGCCAGGGCGTCGCCGATCATCGTCGCCTGCTGCCCCCAGGACCGTCGGACCGACGGACTCGCCAGGGACCCGATCGGAAGCAACGCCGCCGCGTCGCGTCCGAGTGCCCACGACGTGGCGTGATACGCGACCGCGAGACGGTCGAGGCTGGGGCGCATCGGCGGCTGTCCAAGGGTCAGGCGGATGCGCGCTGCCGGGCTCGAGCGGCCGGACGTGTCGGGTTCGGCCCGCAGGGCGACCGAGCCATCCTGCGTCGCCAGACCGATGAACGCCGTCGCCGCGCCCTCGCCGAGGCTGCGCAGGTCCTCGCCGAGGCGTGCCTGGATCGGGCCGTACGGTCCGCTGTCCAGATGCTGGACGAACCCGCGCACAAGCCGGAAACCATCTTCGAAGGCCAGCCACGGATTCCGCTCCCGCATCCGTGTCCCCGTCTGCGCCCGAACGTGGGCGGACGAGATCCGCAGCGCGGCGTGGCGGCCCGTTCCGGTCCCGAGACGACTGGCCGGCAGGACGGCACTCGAGAGGGCCAGGCGAAGGGCCGCCATCACCGGGGCCGCCCGGAGGTCGGTCTCGATCCGATCGAGGATCGCGCCGAGACCGACGAGCTGGCGGTCGGTGTGCAGGTCGAGCAGTTCGCGAGGCAGCGACTCCGCACCATCGACCACGGGGAATCGGGCAAGCAAGGTGGCCCGCATCTCGTCGGCGCCGACGTCGGCGGTTGCCCGCCGGAGATCGTCTCGATCCATGGGCTCCTGGCGATGCTCCGACCCGCCGCGCTGATCGCGACAGACCGTGCACCGGTAGTGCCGTTCAACCGGTCGAACCCGACCGGCGATCGAGGCGTCATCATCGACCGCCCAGCTGATCTCGTCGGCGACCAGCATGCGTTGACACGTCGCACAGCGCGTGGCGAACATGTCGCCGATCGAGGTCTTGAGACCCGAATCCCCCCGCGGCGAGGCGGCCAGACCCTGGAAGGCTGCATCGAGATGGCGGACGTCCGGCGGCCGAAGGACCACTTCTGCGAGCATTCGCGTCAGCGGGTCCGATTCCAGCGAGACGGCCCGGCGCTGACGATCGACGGCCGCTCGAGCGACCCATCCCCCGCGACCGAACAGATCCGCGACGACATCTCCCGGGCCCGAGTGCGCATCGATCCGGGCGGCCACGATGGATGGCGGCGGAGCAGGCGCAAGCCGATCGAACAAGGGCAGGGATTCGCCCGCCTGGGCGCCGGAGGATCCGCGACCGCTCATCGGACAGATGCTAGCGGACGCTGGGGAGCGTCGAACCTGAGCGACCCGTCACCGGGCCGGAGAGCTACGCTTCGTCCGACTCGTCCGGTTCGTCCTCGAAGGCCTCGTCCGTCGTGGAGTCCGGGGGCAGGACGCGATCGAGATCCTCGATCTCGTCGTCCTCCTCGTCGTCCTCCAGATCCTCCTCGAGTTCGATCTCCTCACGAACGAGGGTGCCCTTGGTATACGGTCGCAGGTCGGTCGACTTCGCCGCGGTCGGGAAGCTGACCTTGCCGTAGTTGGCGGGGTCCTGGAAGGTCTCTCGCAGGATGATCCGGACGTCCTTGTCGCCGAGCGAGGTCACGCCGGCGGCGTACTTGTTCCCGTCGGCGATGAGCTTGAGCAGCCGGGCCGCGACGCGCGGTTCCACGACCCCGATCCGCACACCATTGCTGTGGGCGATCAGCCTGTTGCCTTCGGGCGTGAGTTCGACCGAGTCACCCGGGTTGACCTGGGCGAGTTCGCGCGGACTGGCGAGGTCGGTCAGGAACGCGAAGCCGGTCTTGCCGGTCTCCTCGACGAAGATGCCGACCGGGGCCTTGCTGCCCTCCTGGGCCGGAACGGTCTTCTCCCCGGCCGCCACGAGCAACACCTTGAGCCGGTCGATGTTGCGCTCGGCGATCCGGTTGGTCGGATCGAGAGCGAGGGCCGTCTGGTAGTGCTCTCGCGCAGCTCCGAGCTCGCCGAGTTCCCACAGGGACTTGGCCAGCCTGTTCTCGGCCTCCGCGTCGGGGCCGAGCTCGAGGAGGCGCCGGTTCGTCGCCGCCGATTCTGCCCACTGCGCGGCCGTTGCCTGAGCGATCGCCTGATCGGCCAGTTGCCGCTTCTGGCGGTTCAGATTGACCGGGCTCTGGGCGCTGGTCTCGACATCGGGGAAGGTCACGAGGGGGTCGTCCTTTCGGGGCGCGGCGGGATCGGGAAGGCGGGTCGGGGCGCGATGGGCGCGCGCGTATCGGCTGCGCTGGAGCCAGCATGCTTTCTAGCACCGTCCGGGCGGCGCGTCAAACGAAGCGCTCAGGAGCGCAGCAACAGGTTCCAGACGGCCACGAGGACGCCGAGCGCGGCCAGGAGTCCGAAACGCGCGATCCAGCCGATCCGACGCCGGTGTGATGGCGCGGTGCCGATGAACGCATCCCACAGGTAGAAGGCCAGGGTGAGCAGCGCCGGTCCGACCAGCCGCGGGATCTCCATCGCCCGCAGTGCCGACGCGCCGACCGCGATGGCCAGGGCGTACGTGGCCGCCGCCCACAACGCTTCGCGCGCGGTCGTGGTTCGCAACGCAGCGACCCGATAGCCGAGCAGCCCCGCCACCAGTGCGTCGCCGGCGGCGAGGATGATCAGGTCGTTCTCGGGCAGCGCGCCTCCGGCCTGGACGAGGCCGCCGGGCACCATCGCGGCGATCCCGGTGAAGGCAAGGAAGGCGACCAGAAGGATCGTGACCAGCAGGGCCGTCCGTTCGTCCTCGGACAGGCCGGTCCCGGACCGGTGGATCCGACTCTCGAGCGCCAGCGTGCGACCGACGATCAACCAGGTCATCAGGAGGGCGGGGGCGAGCCAGAGCCCGAATGGGACGAGGCGGATGGCCCCAAGGCAGGCGACCGCGGCCACCGAGGGCACGATCACCGACTCGATCGGGACCCCGAACCAGACCTGGGCCGGAGCCGCTTCGTCGTGGAGCACCTGGAGCGTCCCGAGCATCATCGCGGCGAGCAGGGCGGCGGCCACCAACCAGATGATCGGAGGTTCGACCAGCCGGGACAACCCGACGATCGTGACCGCAAGGAGGGCCAGGTCGCGACGTGCCGCGCGGTCTTCGATCTCGGCCGATGAGCGCGGGCCGATCACAGACGTCCGTCCTTCCCGGCTGTCCACGCCAGCAGATCCGCTCGTGATCGGGTGTTGAGCACCGCCTCGGCCGTGACCCAGGCTCGGCGCGCCTGGCTGATCCCCCACCGGACGTAGTCGAGTTCATCGAGGTCGTGGGCATCCGAATCGATCGCCACCAGACAACCGAGTTCGACGGCCCGCCGGGCACGCTCGACCGCCAGATCCAGGCGTGCCGGCGAGCCATTCATCTCGAGCACCGTGCCCGTTCGGGCGGCCTCGGCGTAGATCGGATCCCAATCCAGGTCGAGGTCGTCCCGCTCGCCGATCTTGCGGCCCGACGGATGGGCGATGACGTCGACGTGGGGGCTGCGGATCGCATTGAGCGTCCGCCGCGTCAACTCTTCCCTGGACTGCCGCCGGGCGACATGGACGGATGCCACGACGACGTCGAACCGCGCCAGCAGGGCATCGTCGAAGTCGAGTTGGCCATCGGCCCGGATCTCGAGCTCGCAGCCGTGGAGGAGGCGAAAACCCTCCGTCGAGGCACCCGGCGGGACCGTTCCGGCGGCTTCCTCGGCGGCATACCCGGCGTTGAGGCCGGCGATGACCTCTCGCTGACGCTCGACTCGCTCCGGGGTCAGGCCACGGGCGATCGCCAGCGACCGGGAATGGTCGGTCAGGACCTGATACGCGTACCCGCGCTTGCGCGCCGCCTCGGCCATGACCTCGATCGGCTGGTGACCGTCCGACCAGTCGGAGTGACTGTGGAGGTCGCCGCGAAGGTCGCTGAGTTCGATGAGGGCGGGCAGCCGTCCGGCGAGGGCGGCGGCGATCTCTCCCATATCCTCGCGCAGCTCGGGTTCGATGAACGGCAATCCGAGGAAGGCGTAGGCCTCGAGCTCAGTCGCGAACGTCCGCAGCTCGGCGGCCGCCCCGGCCTGCGGCCGACCGTCGTCGTCGATCCGAAGGAACCCCTTCTCGGACAGGCTCCAGCCCTGGTCGCGCGCCATGGCCCGGAGCCGGACGTTGTGTTCCTTCGACCCCGTGAAGTGGATCCGGTAGGTCCCGGCCTCGCCTGGCGGCATGACCATCAGGTCGACCCGTGGCCCCGCGTCCATGGCGACCGAGGCCTTGGCCGTCCCGTGGTCGATCACCGCAGCGACCGACCGGATCCCGGTGAATGCGTCGATCAGCAGCGACGGCTCGTCGGTCTCCACGAGGAGATCGAGATCGCCGATCGACTCCTTCCGGCGACGGAACGATCCGGCCGGCTCCAGTGACCGGACGCCGGGCATCCCCGCCAGGCCGTCGATCAGCGCGTCGACAAGCTCCTTCGCGCGATCGAGACGCATCCGCCTGGAGCGGTCCCCGAGTCGCGCGATCCCGTCGAGGACGAGTGTCTCCGTTCGGGAGGACATCCCGCGCAGCGTGCGCAGCTGCCCGGTCTCGGCGGCTCGACGGAGGTCGTCGACCGACTCGATCCCAAGCTCCTCGTGCAATTGCCGGACGGTCTTCGGCCCCAGGCCCTGGATCTCCAGGATCTCCAGCAGCCCAGGAGGGACCGCCTCGCGGAGCCGGTCGTAGAACGCGAGGTGACCGGTCGTCGCCAGCTCGGCCAGCTTGTCGCTGATGGCCTTGCCGACGCCCGGGATCTGGGGCGGTGACCCGGATCGATAGGCGGACGCGATGTCGACCGGACTGCGGCCGATCGTGTCGGCGGCCCGATGGTAGGCGACGGTCTTGAAGACGAGCTCGCCCTGGATCTCGAGCATGTCGCCGATCTCGTGGAAGATGCGCGCCAGGTCGCCGTTGGACAACGTCGGGGGTGGATCGGACACGCCCGGATGGTACGCCCTGGGCCGCGCCGCCCGGACGCAGCCTCAGGCCGCCACGACTCGATCCCGGCCGGCGCGCTTGGCCCGATACAGGGCGGCATCCGCCTCCGCCGTCAACTCGCCGATCGAGCGACCGACCCCGCGATCGACCGCGACGCCGACCGAGACGCTGACGCCGGGAACGCCGACCCTCGCCAGGTCCAGAGCGGCAACCGCGGCGCGCACCCGCTCCCCGACCTCGAGCGCCACCTCGGGTGATGGGCGCCGCAGGATGACCACGAACTCCTCGCCACCGTAACGGGCCGGGACGTCGTCCTCCCGGACAGCTGACACGATCGCCCCTCCGACCGACCGAAGGACTTCGTCGCCGGTCGCGTGACCGTAGGTGTCGTTGAGGACCTTGAACCGATCGATATCGATCATCAGGACCCCGACCGCATCGCCGGTCCGTCGACGCCTGGCCAGCAGTCCGCAGAATTCATCGAAGTAGCGGCGATTGGGAAGGCCGGTCAGTGCGTCAGTCGTGGCGTGGGCCTCGGCCGCCCGCAGTGAGTAGGCGCGCGACAGAGCAGACGACGCCTCGGTCGCAGCCCCCGCGAGGAGGCGCCGGGTGGTCGCCGGCCAGACCCCGGTCGTTCGGCGCGACAGGACGATCGCACCGATGACGACACCATCTGAGGTGAGCGGCGCCGCCAGCGTGTTCATCAGCCCGTAGACCGGGCGGGTCCGGGAGGCGATCCGGTCGGCGACCTGCTGGCGCTCGGCGGGCAGACGCTGGATCGGTGGCGGGGTCGAGGACGCCCCGGCTGGCGATGCGAACGTTGGCCGTGGCGCTCCCGCGACCAACCAGCTGGTCAATCCATCGATCGTGCTGCGCAGGCGACCGGCAGCGACCGGTTCGTGGGCGTCGGCAACGATCGGGATACCTACGGCCTCTCGATCGGCGGCTCGGTCGATGGGCCCGATCGGGTCGTCGAGGTCGCCGATCGGCAGCCGCGTCGTCGAGTCCGGGACGCCCGGGCGGGCGCTGACCAGCGTCGCGTCCAGGATCCGTGCGTCCGGCCGTCGCCGGGCGACGACGATGTGGTCGGCGCCGGTCGCCGCGGCAAGCTCGGTGACGATGGCACTCAGGATCGCATCGGGAGACACCGACCGCGACAGACTGGACAGGATCCGGGTGAACGACTCGGCCTCCTCGCGGCGCCCCACCTCGAGCGCGGCGACGGCCTCGCGGTGGCGCACCGCGGCGACCCCGACGACGACGACCAGGGCCACGATCAGGATGTCGGCAGGCCCGACCGCTCCGGAGCCCAGCCGGGCGACCGTCAGCAGACCGAGGACCGCGTACGAGGTGGCGAACACCCACCACCGCCGCCGGATCTGGCGCTCGGGTGTCTCGGGTGGCGAGGCATGCGGGTCGAGGCGGTCGCTCACGTCAGGGATAGAGGATGGCGGTCCGTGTGCCCGGCGTCCATCCCGGGTCGTGGTACTGGTGGCTGCCGGTCAGGATCCGTTGGTCTCGATCCGTCCGGATCGCCCGCACTCAGACGGCTGGACCGTCCGGTGGCTCGGCGTCATGCCCGCCTTCCCGCTTCACTCGATAGAGCGCCGAATCTGCCGCCGCGATCAGATCCGTTCCGGTCCGGCCGTCTCCCGGGAAGGTGGCCGCGCCGATCGATGCGCCGATGGGTACCGGACCGCGCTGCTCGCCGACGAAGGCGCGTTCCCGGAACGCCGCCCGGATCCGATCGGCGGCCGTGCGCGCCTCGTCGGCGTCGGTCTCCGGCAGGATGATCGCGAATTCGTCGCCGCCATATCGGGCCGGGATGTCGGAGCCTCGCAGGGTCGATCGGATGAGCTCAGCCGTCCAGGTCAAGACCCGATCGCCGAACAGGTGGCCGAACGTGTCGTTGACGAGCTTGAAGTCGTCGAGGTCGAGCATCAGGACACTGACCGGCCGCCGCGCCCGCTGGGCCCGGACGACCTCCTCGCCAAGTCGCTCGTGCAGGAACCGGTGGTTGTAGAAGCCGGTCAGGGGATCCCGGTCAGCCAGGTTGCGAGCCTCTTCGTAGAGTCGGGCGTTCTCCAGTGCCATGGCGGCCTCGTTGGCCATCGTCCGCGCGAGTTCCAGGTGCTCGGAGCTGAAGGTGACCCGATCTCCCGATGCGAGCTCGACCAGACCGATCGATTGACCCTTGGCGACGAGCGGCAGCATCGCCAGGACCTTGTTCCCGTCGCGCCGCATCAGCGTCACTTCTGCCTGGTCCGCGGTCGGATCGTCCACATCGATGATCACGGTCGCCTGCTGCTGCAGGACGCGCTGAGTCTCCGGGAAGCCGTCGACCTCGAAGTACGGTTCGATCTCGTGCAAGCGGTGGCTGGGGTAGTAGCCGAGCGATTCCAGACGACCCGCGGCACGGTCCCAGTAGGAGATCACGCAGTCGGGCACGCCCATGGCGATGGCCAGGTGTTCGGCCATCAATTCCGCCACCTGGCGGGGGTCCAGACTGCCCGACAACTCAGCGCTCATGTCCAGGAGCCGTCGCAATTCGCGGGCCAGATCCTGCGTTCGGTTGAGCAGACGGGCAGACCCGATCGCAGTCCCGGCCTGGTCGGCCAGGATCCCAAGCAACCGGAGGTCGTCTGACCCGAACCCGTCGAGTCCGAGTTTGCTGAGCGTGGCGACGCCGATCATCTGCCCGTCCGAGCGCATCGGCACGACCAGCATGGATTCGTCGATGTCGTCGGTCCCGACGATCGTCGCGCCCCTGGGATCGCGGTTCGCGTCGTTGGCCAGGATGGGTTCGCCATGCAAGCCGACCCAGCCCGTCAGACCTTCGCCGAGTCGACAGCGAAGCAGCTCCATGTCGACCTGCTGATACGCCCCGAGCCGACCCTCGAAGGCGATCGGGACCAGGTCGCCGGAAGGTTCCAGCAGGTAGACGCGGGCGTTGTGGTAATCGATGATCCCGTGGGTCTCCTCGACGACGGTCCGCCCGACTTCCTCGATCGTGGTCGCCCTGCTCATCCGGGCGGAGGCGGCCTGGAGCACCTCGAGCTGGGCGGCTCGGGCGACGGTCTCCTCGAACAGTCGGGCGTTGCTGAGCGCGATCGCCGCGTGCGCAGCGAGGGTCGTCATGAAACCGACGTCGCCACTCGTCCACGAGCGTGGCTCGCGAGTCATCACGGACAGCACACCGAAGACCCGATCCTCATGGATGAGCGGCGCGGCGAGGTACCCGACGATGCCCGGGATCCCCGGGTCGCCGCCCGATCGGTCCGGGTCGATCCGGCGACCGTCGGGGATCGCAAGCGCGCGACGGGTGCGCAGCACGTCACCGATCAACCCATCGTCCGGTCCGAAGCTGGATAGCGTGGTCGCCTCCTCGTCGGAGAGCCCGACCGATGCGACCATGGCCAGGCGATCGTCACCGAGCGACCGCAACATGGTCACGTCGGCCCGCAGGGCATGGTCGGCGGCGTCGACGATCATCTGGAAGAGTTCGGCCCGATCGTGGGATGCGGCCAGACGGCCGACGATCTCCAGGACGGCGTCCAGCCTGCCGGCGAGATCACCATCGCGCCCAGGTTGCTCGGGGTCGATCGAGACGGTCCGTTCCCGGGTGACGCCCGTGTTCATCGGTCGATCACTTCGGGTTGTCCGGGCGAGCTTGCGCGACCTCGACGCGGGACCGGTCGGGGGGGTGTCGAGGACGGCCGGCAACGTCCCCTCGCGGGCCAGCGGATCAAGCGGGACGACAGGACGCGCGCGCACGGATCGATGGTGGCACGAGCCTGCCCGCGGTCGGAGGCGCCAACAGTCCTGGGTCACAGCAGGACCATCGTCCCGGTCCGGGGCGTCAGACCCGTCGATCGATCAGCGATCTGCAGCGCCGTAGGCGAGGGTCCGGCCGCTGGCCTCCCATCCGGGCACCCCGGCCGCGACCGAGGCAACCCTCGTGAACCCGGCCGCACGCAGCAACGATGTGGCCACGGACGACCGGTAGCCGCTGGCACAGATCGTCGCGATCGGTCGGTCCGAAGGCAGCGAACCGAGTCGTTCGGTGAGTTCGCCGGCCCCGATGTGGACCGAACCAGGCAGATGACCGGACTCGTACTCGGATGCCTGGCGAACGTCGATCACGAGCGGTCGGTCGGCCGGATCGCCGGTCAGCCGATCGGCCAGCGCATCGATCCCGAGGGGTCGATCGATCTCGACCTCGCCGCCGGCCGCCCGCCAGGCTCCGAGGCCTCCGTCCAGGTATCCGAGCACGGGATCAAAGCCGATCCGGAGCGACTGGCGGACGAGATCGTCCAGGTCGTCGATGCGATCGAGCAGCAGGATGATCGGCCGTCCGGGGTCGACGACCCAGCCGAGCCAGGTCCCGAATGAGGAACCAGCCGGGATCGACTGCGAGCCCGGGATCCGCTCGAGGGCGTGCATCGCCGGCTGCCGCGCGTCGACGATGAGCGCGCCGCCGTCGACCGCCGACCGCACGGCAGCGCCGGACATCGGTGGGATGTCGGGTACGACGCCGCCGAGCAGCCGGGGACCCGCCTGGTTGATCGGACGCATCCTGGCGAAATAGCGAGGGATGGTCGGCTGGCCGGACAGCAGCGCCTGGGCGAATGCGTCGATCTCCATCGGCCCAAGCAGCGGGTCGTGACGGCGTTCGTACCCGATCGTGGACCACGGGGTCGAGGCGATCCCCGTCGAGCACAGGGAGCCGGCCCCATGGGTCGGATAGACCATGACCGAATCCTGGTGGGGCAGAAGGACCTCGTGGAGCGACCTGTACATCGCGGCGGCGTACGGCCGCGCATGCTCGTCGCCCAGCAGATCCGTCCGGCCGACGGCCCCGACGAGCAGGGACCCGCCGGTGAGCACGAGGAACGGCTCCGCGGCGCGGTCCGTATCCGCCACGGCGTACGACACGTGTTCGGGTGTATGGCCGGGCGTGTCAAGGGTCGTGAAACGGATCGCTCCGAGGCTGAACGCCTCGCCGTCGACCACGGGTCGGTGCTCGTGGCCGAGGTTCGCGCCGGCCCCGATGACGTGGGTCGCGCCGGTCAGCGCGGCCAGCTCCCGGCCACCGGAGACGTAGTCATTGTGGAGGTGGGTCTCGATGACGTGGGTGATGGCCAGACCCGCTTCGCGAGCCGCATCGAGATAGATGTCCACGTCACGTCTGGGATCGACCACGGCCGCGACCCCGGCGGCATCGTCGGCGACGATCGTCGACAGGTGACCGAGACCATCGATCCGGTACTGGGTCAGGCGCACGCGTGCATGCTACATCGCGTCTCGGGTGGTCCTGCTACCCTGTCCGCTGATGGGATCGAGCGAGCGCGTGATCACGGTCGTCGGCGCCGGCTACGTCGGCCTCGTGACGGCCGTCGGGCTGGCCCGCCTCGGTCACGAGGTCCGCCTCGTCGAGACTGGAGCCACCCGACTCGCGTCGCTCCGTGCAGGGCGCATCCCGATCCACGAGACGGGCCTGCAGGAGGCCTTCGACGAGGCGACCGCAGCGGGTCGGCTGACCGTCAGCGACGCTCCCCAGGACGACCCCGGGATCACGTTGCTGTGCGTCGGGACGCCGATCGGCGACGACGGCAAGAGCGACCTGCGGCAACTCGATTCCGCCCTCGACGCCCTGCGTCCTCGGCTCGCTGCCGATGACATCCTGGTGATCCGCAGCACGCTGCCCGTCGGCGGGACGCGGCGGGCGGTCAAGGCGACCGGTCTGCCGACGTCGAGGATCTTCACCAACCCGGAATTCCTCCGTCAGGGGACGGCCGTCGAGGATTTCGCGCAGCCGAGCCGGATCGTGATCGGGCGGTTCAGCGATGCCGACCCGATCGCCCTGGCCGCCGTCCTCGCCCTCTATGCGCCGATCGAGGCGCCGCGACTCGTGGTGGACGTCGAAGCCGCCGAGATCATCAAGAACGGCGCGAATGCGATGCTCGCCCTGAAGCTGTCATTCACGAACGAGATCGCCTCGCTGTGCGAGGAAGCCGGGGCCGACGTGGACGAAGTCCTCGCCGGGATCGGGGCCGATCCCCGGCTCGGCAAGGGCTACATGCAACCCAGTTTCGGGTTCGGCGGCAGCTGTCTGCCGAAGGAATTGATCACACTGGCGGTCGCCGGCCAGACCCTCGGGTTGCCGATGCACGTGACCACGGCCGCGTCGGCCGCGAACCTGGCGGCCCAGGATCGCTTCGCCGATCGGGTCGCCGTTCTCATGGATGGCGTATCCGGACGGACCATCGGCCTGCTCGGGCTGGCCTTCAAGGCCGGCACCGATGACATCCGCGACTCGCCGGCGGTCCGACTGGCCGATCGGCTCCTGTCGATGGGCGCGCGGGTGCGGGCGTTCGATCCCGCCGCCAGCTCGAACGCGTCGGCTCGCCTGCCGGCGCTCGAGATCGCCAAGGACGCGCCGGCCGCGGTCGATGGAGCCGACGCCGTGATCATCGCGACCGAATGGCCCGAATTCCGGGATCTGCCCTGGTTGGAGTGGGCGGCCGCCGGTACCCGGCCGCTGATCATCGATGGGCGTCGGCTGCTCGACGCCGAGCGTCTCCGGGCCGCCGGCTACACGGTCGTCCAGTTGGGCGACGGCCGGTCCCAGCCGACGCCGCGCGTCGCCACGGTCGCCTGACCCGTCCCGCGACCCATCCGCCCGACCCCGGACTGGCCCCTCGCTACATCATCACCAGGCCGCCATCGACCGCCAGCACCTGGCCGGTGATGTAGCCCGCTTCGTCCGACGCCAGGAAGGCGACCGCGTTGGCGATCTCGCTCGTCTCGCCGAACCGTCCGAGTGGTGTCCTGGCCGTGATCTCGTCCTTGAGCGCGTCCGGAAGGTCCTGCGTCAGCTCGGTGAGCACGAACCCTGGCGCGACCGCGTTGACCGTAATGGACCGACTCGCGAGCTCGCGGGCCGTGGCCTTGGTCAGCCCGATCAGGCCGGCCTTGGCGGCCGAGTAGTTCGCCTGCCCGGTCTGACCCGCCTGCCCGGACACGGACGTGATGTTGATGATCCGGCCGCCGCGAGCCTTGAGCATCGGGCGGGTCACGGCCTTGGTCATGTAGAAGGCACCGAACAGGTTGGTCTCCAGGACCTCGCGCCAGGTGCTCTCGGTCATCCGCATGATCAGATCGTCGCGGGTGATCCCGGCGTTGTTGACCAGGATGTCGACCTTGCCGAACGCCTCCAGCATGCCCTTCACGACCGCCTCCGCGGTCTCGACCTGTGCCGCATCCCCCTGGACGGCCAGCGCGCGCCGGCCAAAGCCCTCCACGACCGAGGTGGTCTCCGCGGCCGCGGCGACATTGCCTTTGTACGTGAACGCCACGTCGGCGCCCTGGGTCGCCAGTCGAGTGACGATCGCCCGACCGATCCCGCGCGAACCGCCGGTCACCAGGGCCACCTTGCCGGTCAGGTCGATCATGTCAGGTCCTCCGTCATCAAGGGGTCGACCGGTGTCGCACTCCGGACGTCTTGGCTCGGGCGGCGCTCAGGCGCCGGAAACATCGCCCGGATCCGCTCGTTCGCTGCGGCAACCTCGAGATCGAGACGATCTTTACGATCGGTCCTCCAACGGCGCCAGCCGACTACGGGCCTGATCCCATACCACCAAACGTACTCGAAGATGCGCAGGACGGAGAACAGCCCACCGAGGTCCCTCACCGGCGACCGGCTGCCTCGTGCTGGCGCGCCGGTTCCGGCTCACCCGGCACGACGTCGTCCAGCGGGACGTCGACGACACCCGGCCGGCGCATGACCTCGGCAAGGGCCTCGGGGATCGGGTCGACCGAGTCCCAGTCGACCGGCAACCGGACGTGGACGTCCTCGGGTCGCACGGCAGCGTCGCCGGCGATGCCACGGGCCGGATCGGCCGTCCACTCGATGGTCACGGCCCCGGAGGTGAAGCCCGCCCCGAAGGCGACGATGACGATCCGATCGCCGACCTTGACCCGGCCGCTGTTGACCGCTTCGGCGAGGGCCATCGGCACGGAGGCGGCCGACGTGTTCCCGTACCGGTCGAGGTTGACGAACATCCGGTCCATCGGCAGATCCAGACCCTTGGCGACGGCCTCGATGATCCGGATGTTCGCCTGATGCGGGATGAACAGGGCGATGTCGGCCGGTTCGAGACCGGATCGGCGGATCGAGGCCAGCGCGGTCGAGGCCAGCGTCCGCGTCGCGAAGCGGTAAGTCTCCTTGCCTTCCATCCGGATGTAGTGCTCGCCGCGGGCGATGGTCTCCGCGGACGGCGGACTCTTGGCCCCGCCCGCGGGCAGCCAGATCATGTAGGCACCCTGGGGTTCGGTCGTCATCTCGATGCCGAGACCGCCGCCGGGTGCGTCGGACGCCGACAGGACGACGGCCCCGGCACCGTCCCCGAACAGGATGCACGTGTTGCGGTCGGTGTAGTCGAGGAACCGGGTCAGGAGTTCGGCCCCGATGACCAGGACGTGCCTGGCCATGCCACTCGTGATGTAGGCCTGGGCCGTCGCATACGCGTAGACGAACCCCGAGCACGCCGCCGCCACGTCCATGGCGGCCGCGCGAGTATTGCCGATCGCCTCCTTGACCAGGGCCGCGGTCGAGGGCATCCAGTAGTCGGGCGTGAGCGTGGCCAGCAGGATCAGATCGATCTCGTCGGGATCGATCCCCGCGGTACGGATAGCCCGCATCGCCGCCACGGCCGCCATCGACGCGGTGGTCTCATCGGCCGCCGCGACTCGCCGCTCGCGGATCCCCGTCCTGGTCGTGATCCACTCGTCGGACGTGTCCACCATCTGTTCGAGATCGTGGTTCGTCAGGACCTGTGACGGAGCGTATCGACCCCATCCGGTCACGTGTGCTCGTCGCTCGGGCGTGCTCATAGGGGCTCCACCTCGATGAGAGGCTGCTTCGCCTTCACCAGGGCGCCACTGTCGGGGACGACCCGGACGACGCGGCCGGCGAGATCCGACTTGATCTCATTGAACAGCTTCATCGCCTCGATCAGACCGATGACCTGGCCGACGGCGACTTCACCTCCCACCTGGACATACGGCGCGGTCCCGGGCGCCGGTGAGGCATAGAAGATCCCGGTCAGCGGCGCCTTGATCGACGGACGCGCCGTCATCGCTGGATCGCGTCCCGCGGTCGACGGTTCGCCGCTGCCAGTGGTGGCGTCCGCGCCCGGGGCAGGATCGCCGGCGATCGGAGCCAAGGCCGGCCGTGCGTCGGCCAGTGGCTTCCGGAGGACGATCCCGGTGCCTCCGGACTCGACCTCGATCTCGGACAGATCGGAGCGCTCCAGCAATTCCGCCAAGCGATCGATCAGCCCGAGCAACTCCACGTCACCGGCTTCACCCGGCTCGGGGGTCGCCATCTCCACGGGCTCGTCGGTCATCGCCCGTACCTGGCGAAGATGAGCGCGGTGTTCTGCCCGCCGAAGCCGAACGAGTTGCTCAGGACGACGTCCGTTTGGCGGGTCGCTGCCACGTTCGGGGTCAGGTCGAGTCCCGCGGCCTCCGGATCCGGGTCGGTCAGATTGATCGTCGGCGGGATACACCCCTCACGGATCGTCTGGATGGACACGATCGCCTCGATCGCCCCGGCGGCACCGAGGGTATGACCGAGCATCGACTTGTTGGCCGTGACCGAGATCCGTTCCGCGGCCAGACCGAAGATCGTCCGGATCGCCTGCAGCTCGGCTCTGTCCCCTTCCGGGGTCGACGTGGCATGGGCGTTGACGTGGTCGATCGAGGCCGGCGTCATCGCGGCCTTGGCCAGGGCACGCCGGGCCGCCCGGACCGCGCCGATCCCGCCAGGAGCCGGGAGGGTGATGTGGGAGGCATCGGCGGTCGCGCCGTAGCCGACCAATTCGGCCAGGATCTCGGCCCCGCGTCGTTCGGCGTGTTCAAGGCTCTCGAGGATGACCACGCCAGCCCCCTCTCCGACCACGAACCCATCGCGCCCGGAATTGAACGGCCGAGATGCCGCTGCCGGGTCGTCATTCCGGGTCGACAGCGCGCGCATCGCAGCGAACCCGCCGACCATGGGCTCGAAGATCCCGGCCTCGGCGCCACCCGCGACCATGACGTCGGCGTCGTCGCGACGGATGATCTCGCTCGCCTCGCCGAGGGCGTGTCCTCCGGTCGCGCAGGCGGATACGGTCGTGAAGTTCGGTCCGGTCATCCCGAACTGGATGGCGATCTGCCCCGATCCGACGTTGGGGATGCCCATCGGGATGAGGAACGGGCTGATCCGGTCGGGTCCGCGCAACACGTTGACCGAGAAGCCGTCCACGAGCGTTCCGACGCCGCCGAGACCCGTCCCGAGGATGACCCCGGTGCGTTCGGCCAGGTCGCCCTCGAATTGTTCGGGCAACCCCGCCTGGTCGAGCGCCTCGCGCGCCGCGACGAGCCCGAACTGGATGTATCGATCCGTCCGGCGCACTTCCTTGCGGTCGAGGACGTGGCTCGCATCGAAGCCCTGGACCTCGGCCCCGATCCGGGACGACAGCCGGCTCGGATCGAACGATTCGATCGGTCGCACCCCGCTCGTGCCACGGATGAGGCCCTCCCAGGTCGACGCGACGTCCGTCCCGAGGGCGGTGAGCATCCCCATCCCGGTGACGACCACTCGACGACGATCGGTCATCGGACCAACTTGCCGGTTCGAACCGTGGCCGCCCGATAGACGTCGCCCGGCAATCCCCTGGCGGAGATGGCATCGGCGACCGCGAGCGCGTCGAACGAAGTTCGCCGGATCTCGGCGACGATCTCCCCGTCGTCAAGGTCGATCCGGGCGTAGGACGCGGTGGCATCGCCATCGAAGACGTACCCGGCCGAACCGTCGTTCACGATCAGCTTCCAGCCCAGATCGCGGACCGCAGGCGTGTGGGTATGACCGCAGACGATGACTCGAGCATCTGTCGCGCTCGCCCGCTCGATGACGACACTGGGGTCGAGCTCCTCGTCGAAGCCGGCGGTCTGCGAGCCGGGAGACGCATGGCAGATGAGCACCATCGTCCCGTCCTCGGCGTGCAGGCGCCGCTCGGTCGGGAGGCGCCGGAGCCATGACACGCGCTCGTCGCCAAGCGCGTCGTGCGCCCATTCGGCCGCTGCCCGGTAGATGTCCGGGACGCCGTCGCGCATCCACGGGAACGCGGCGGCGTAGTCGAAGTCGGCGACGGCGACATCCGTATTGCCGCTGATGATCGCGGCCCCGTCGGCTTCCATCTCTCGCAGAAGATCGACGACACCGGCCGGATCAGGCCCGTTCATGACGTGGTCGCCGGCGATCGCGACGAAGTCCGGTTTCTCGGCACGGATCGCCTTGCGGACCGCGGTCAGCGCGACCGCGTTGCCGTGGACATCGGAAAGAGCCACGATCCGGGTCATCGAAGGACGCCTTCGCCGGGGATGACGAAACTCAGCGTCGCCTCACAGGCGGTCTCGCCGTCAACGCTTGCGACCGCGTGCCCGCGCCCGAAGCGCGTCCCGAGCTTCTCCATGGTGACCTCGAGATGCAGGGTGTCGCCGGGACTGACCACGCGCCTGAAACGACAACCATCGACACCGGCGAACAGGCCGATCTTGTCCCCGAACCCCGGCTGCTTTGCGACGTAGACCGCCATCGTCTGGGCGAGCGCCTCGACCTGGAGGACTCCGGGCATCACCGGCATTCCGGGAAAGTGGCCCTGGAAGAACCACTCCGTCGCAGTCACTCCCTTGACCCCGACGATCCGTTGCGCCGCGGCGTCGTATTCGACGATGCGATCGACGAGCAGGAATGGCCAACGGTGCGGGATGAGCGCCTCGATCTCACGGGTCGTATGGATGGTTTCGGTCATGGGCGACTCCTCGTCGTGTGTCTCAGTCTGATGGGTTCGGGCCCAGACACGCGAGGCAGTCTGTGCAGGTATGCATCACGGTCGGGCGGCCGCCGCGAGGATCGCTTCACTCCCGACCCGGTCGAGCAGGTTCGTGGTCATCTTGCCGGCCAGGAAGGCCTCGTTGGCCAGCAACGCCTGGTGGATGGCGACGTTGGTGACGAGTCCTTCGACGACCAGTTCGTCGAGCGCCACTCGCGAGCGCGCGATGGCGCTGGTGCGATCCGGCCCCCAGACGATGAGCTTCCCGAGAAGGGAGTCGTAATACGGCGGCACATCGTATCCGGAGTAGAGGTGGGAATCGACCCGGACGCCCGGACCGCCCGGGGCGTGGTATCGCTCGACGACCCCGGAGCCGGGCTGGAAACCGTTGGCCGGATCCTCGGCATTGATCCGGAATTCGATGGCGTGACCGCGGAGGGCCACATCCGCCTGGCTGAAACCCAGCGGCTCCCCTGCGGCGATCCGGATCTGGGTCGCGACCATATCGATGCCGGTCAGCATCTCGGTCACCGGGTGCTCGACCTGGATGCGGCAGTTGATCTCGATGAAATAGAAGGCGCCGTCGGCGTCGACGAGGAACTCGAGCGTCCCGACGTTCTCATAGCCTGCGGCCATCGCCGCCTTGACGGCGCGCTCGGCCAGATCCGCCCGGGCCGCCTCCGACAGGGCAGGGGTCGGAGCCTCCTCCAGGATCTTCTGGTGACGACGCTGGACGGAGCAATCGCGCTCGCCGAGGTGGACCCCGTGGCCGTACCGATCGATGACGACCTGGATCTCGACGTGCCGGTTCTCGTCCAGCCACTTCTCGAGGTAGAGGGAGTCGTCTCCGAATGCGGCCTTGGCTTCTGAGCGGCAGACCCGGAGGACCGACTCGAGCTCGCGACCCGTCCGGACCATCCGCATCCCCTTGCCGCCACCGCCGGCCGATGGCTTGATCAGGACCGGGTAACCGATCCGGTCCGCTTCGTCGAGGGCATGCATCTCGTCCCGCAACATCCCCTCGGATCCCGGGATCGTGGGCAGACCGTGGGCCGCGAACAGCTGGCGGGTGCCGGCCTTGCTCGCGAACCGCTCCAGGACCGCTGCCGGCGGCCCGATGAAGGTGATGTCGTGGGCAGCCACCGCCTCGGCGAACCCTTCGTCCTCTGACAGGAAGCCGTACCCCGGGTGGATGGCGTCACAGCCGGTCACCAGGGCCGCCGAGATGACCGCCGGCGCGGAAAGGTAGGACCGCCGGGCATCGGCCGGACCGATGCAGATCGCTTCGTCCGCGAGCTGGACCGCCAGCGAGTCGCGGTCGGCCTCGCTGTACGCCACCACCGTCTCCGTGCCCAACTCTCGGCACGCGCGCAGGATCCGGATGGCGATCTCTCCGCGGTTCGCGATGAGGACCTTGCGGAACACGATCAGGACTCCGAACCGGGGCCGGACGCGAACTCGATCAGGATGAGTTCCTGCCCGTATTCGACGGCGTCGCCGGGCTCGACCAGGCTGGCCCCGACGACCCCGTCGGAGGGAGCGATGACCTCTTGCGGAACGCCCAGCATGTCGATCGAGCCAAGGCGGTCGCCGGCCCGGATCTTGGTGCCGGCGCGCGCCTCCGGGCGAGGCCGGAAGATGCCCACCGCCGGCGCGGTCGCGACGATCCGTCCGAGTTCGCGTGAACCGGTGTCGTCCCGATCGTGTCGGTCGTCGCGGCCGGGTCCCACAGGTGTGAGTCCCACGCTGGCGGCGCCGGTCGATCCAGCGACCCACGGGGTTCGGTCGCGATCACCGGGACGTCGATCACGTGAGCCGATCGGCACGCCTCCGGCCGGGCGACGCAGGCGCACTCGCCAGCCGCCCTCACGGACTTCGAGTTCGCCGAGGCCGGTCGCGCCGAGCTTGGCGATGAGGGCCGGCAGCAATCCTTCGCTCAGGCGATCGATCGCCGTGTGATCGGCCGTTCGGTCGGCGTCGGACCGTTCGGAGTGGTCGTCACCGAGCCGCTTGGCGGGACGGGGCACTGGCTAGACCTCCTCATGCGCTGGCGGGTCGTCGCGCGACCAGGACGGCACGCTGGCGCCGACCACGCGCCGACCCGGATCGAGCAGGTCACGGAGTCGATCGCCAAGGCCCCGGGGAGCTGGCGGGGCAAGTTCTGGCTGCACGAGCTCAGTGTAGGACCCGAGCGCCCGATACCGCCGATAGCGCGCTTCGAGCAGCGCATCGAGAGGCAGTTGGTCGAGTGCATCCAACCGGTCGACGATGATCGCCTTGAGCCGCCGGCCCATGTCAGCAGGGTCCGTGTGCGCCCCACCGGGGGGCTCCGCCACCACCACGTCGACGACGCCGATCGCTTCCTGGTCGGCGGCCCCCATCTTCATCGCCAGGGCCGCCGCCGGTGCAGCGTCGGCCGTCCGCCACAGGATCGAGGCGCAACCTTCCGGTGAGATGACCGAGTAGACGGCGTTCTCCAGCGCGATGACCACGTCGCCGACCGCGATCGCGATCGCGCCACCGGACCCACCTTCGCCGGTGATGACGGTGACGATCGGGGTGCGCAGACGGGTCATCAGGCCGGTCGACCGAGCGATCGCCTCGGCGATGCCGCGCTCCTCCGATTCCGGTCCGGGATGGGCGCCGGGGACGTCGACGAAGGTGATCACCGGCAGGCCGAACCGCTCGGCCAGGTCCATGACCCGCATCGCCTTGCGATAGCCCTCCGGGTGGGGCATCCCGAAATTCCGACGGATGTTCTCCTCGGTGTCAGCACCCTTCTGCTGGCCGACGATCGCCACCCGGCGTCCGTCGAGGCGAGCCAGGCCGACGACGATCGCGGCATCGTCCCCGAACAACCGATCACCGTGGAGTTCGATGAACTCGTCGGTCATCGAGGCCACGAACTCCAGGGTCCTGGGGCGATGCAGGTTGCGAGCGAGCTGGACGCGGGCCCACATCGCCTCCTGGGGATCCTCGCTCGAGGTCGCGACCTCCCCGTGCCCGCCAGCCGGTTCGCCGGAGGGCCGATCCGCCACTCGCTCGGCCAGCGAGGTGAGGAACGAAAGCGGTCGGAAACCCGCCGGTTCGCCGTCGATCGGGGGCAGATCGCTCCCGTCGAGGGAGCGTGCGGGCAGGAGGCGGAGCAGTCCGATGAGTTCATCGCGCAGGTCCGGTCTGGCAACGACCCGGTCGATGAACCCGTGTTCGAACAGGAACTCGGACCGCTGGAACCCTTCGGGCAGCTCCTGGGCGATCGTCCCGGCGGAGACGCGTGATCCGGCGAATCCGATCAGGGCGTCGGGCTCGGCGATGTTGACATCCCCGACCGCAGCGAACGACGCGAACACGCCACCGGTGGTCGGGTCGGCCAGGACGCTGATGAACGGCACGCCACCCGCCCGTAGCCGCTCGATGGCGCCCATGGTCTTGGCCAGTTGCATCAGGGCCAGCGTCCCCTCCTGCATCCGCGCTCCACCGGAGGCGCTGACCACGACCAACGGGGTCCGCGAGTCGAGGGCGAATTCCGCCGCCCGGGTGACCTTCTCACCGACCACCGCGCCCATCGACCCGCCCATGAACCCGAAGTCCATCACGCAGATCACGACGGGATGGCCTGACATGGTGGCCGTGCCCCACACGGCGGCATCGCGCATCCCGGTCGCGGCCTGAGCCGCCGCCAGGCGGTCCGGGTATGGCTTCTGGTCGACGAAGCCGAGGCGGTCGACCGACTGGAGGCCGGCGTCGCGTTCCGACCAGGTCCCGGGATCGAGCAACTGCTCGAGACGCGCTGCCGCCGACAACCGAAAGTGGTGGCCGCAGGTCGGGCAGACTCGAAGGGCCTTCTCGAGTTGCTTGTTGAAGACCATCGTCTCGCAGGTCGGACAGTTGGTCCACAGATCGGCCGGATAGACATCGCGATGCGCCCGGAACGACGGCAGCTTGATCGGCATCAGATCGCCCTCGACCCAGCCGAGGGGCGAACCCGGCGCCAGACGAGATAGCCAGCACCGGCGAGCGACAGGGCCGCGGACGTGACCGCGCCGCCAACGAGAAGCGGACGACCACGGGCCGGCCGGACATCGGATCCGATCGGTCCGCCGGGGAAGGCCACGACCTGCGGGCCTGGGCCACCGTGGGCACGCATCGTCTCGGCCACCGCGGCCAGGCGGCCGGCCAGCGCCTCCTCGAACCGAAATGAGGGGTGGTAGCGGGGAAGGTCCCGTGCCAATCGGTCGGCGACCGTACGGATCGGGAGCGACGGAAGCGTGGCCGCGGGAGCGCGATCGGCCCCTCGGGCGTGGGCGTCCAGCAACGAATCGAGGTATCGGTCGGTGACCAGGGCTTCGATCTCGATCGCGTCCCGCCCGCTGAGGCCCGTCATCCGGCCGGGTCGTCGAGGTCGCGAGCGAGGCTGCGCAATGCGCGGTGGATGAGGACCCGGACGGCCCCTTCGGATCGGCCCAGGACGCCCGCGATCTCCCTGGTCGTCATCTCATCCACGAAGCGCAGGACGAGCGCCCGGCGCCGGTCGTCCGGCAGACGACCCACGGCGCTCCAGGCGGCAAACGCCTCGTCATGACGGGCGGCGTCACCTTCGACATCGATCGGCGATGCGATCGCTCCAGCGGCTTCGAGAGGCGCCTCGGGGCGTCGCTGCTGACGGCGCCGGCGTTCGGCCACGGCGTTCCGGGCGATCTGGAATAGCCACACCCGGAAGGTCGAGGCTCCGTCGCCATCGGCCGGGCGAGCGCGCTCCTCGAACCGACCGAGGTTGGCCAGGGCAGCGAGAAAGGTTCGTGCGGTGGCATCTTCCGCATCGTGGGGGTCGCGCAGCTCGTAGAACGCGTAGCTGTACACCTGGGCCAGGTACTTCCGATAGAGGGCCTCGAAGCGGGCCGGATCCGCCTTGGCCGCCTCGACCAGACGTCGATCGTGGTCGAGATCGCCATGGCGCGGGCCGTCCTCCTCCGGATGGCCTACCTTCCAGAACGCAGATCGGGTCATCGTGTTACACCCCGGCCGCGACTGGGTCCACGAACCGGAGGTGGCTGACTTCGCCGACAACCACCGACCGGTCCAGCCCGGACGGCCCGGGTTCGCGGATGATGAGGGCGCCCGTCGTCGGGTCGACGCCGACCGCGAGCGCCGACAGGGCGCCATCGGGACGCTCGAGCCGGATCATCCGTCCGGTCGTGACCTGCCGGTCCGCCCATGCCACCGCGTCGAACCGACCGGACTCGCGCAGGTCGTCGATCCGCGCCCCGAGTCGCTCGATGAAGCGATCGAGTAGCGCAGCACCATCGACCGGCCGACCGCCGACCTCGCGGAGTGACGTCATCGATGACTTCAGGTCGGCCGGGAAGTCCGACGCCGACCAGTCGGTGTTGATCCCGATCCCGACGACGGCGGACGGGTCCAGCGTCCCGAGCCCGGCGGTCTCGCCAAGGACGCCGGCGAGCTTGCGGACCGCGCCCGGCGCATCTGGCCGACCCGCCACCTCGACGACGAGGTCGTTCGGCCACTTCAGGCGGATCGAACCGGCCGGCAGACCGGCCATCGCCTCGGCGGCTTCGGCCATCGCCATGGACACCGTCGCCGCGAGTCGCCACACGCCGGCGGGATCCACCCACGTCGGGCGGAACCCGACCGACAGCAGCAGGGCCTGGCCGGGTGGTCCCACCCATGCCCGGCCCTGGCGACCACGGCCGTCGGTCTGCTCGGAGGCCACGGCCAGGCACACTTCGGGTGTGCCTTCGGCCAGCCAGTCGCGAACGACGTCATTGGTCGAACCGACCCGGTCGAAGCGCTCGAGCCGAGCGAGGACGGCAGTCATCGGCGGGGCCGGAACCGACGACAGACGGTCACGTCGCCACCGCCGGGTCGACCGCGTCGACGGGTTCCGGCCGCTCGAGCTCGAAGGCATCGTGGAGCGCCCGCAGCGCGGTCTCGAGATCGGCCTCGGCGATCATGCACGTGATCCGCACTTCGGATGTCGAGATCATCTCGATGTTGACGCCAGCGTCGGCGAGCGTCCCGAACATCCGGGCGGCATACCCGGGCGCGTTGTGCAGGCCGGCGCCGACGATCGATACCTTGGCGACGGACGTATCGGTCGTGAGCTCCCGAGCGCCGAGCGTGCGCACGAGTGGTTCGAGGGCCTTCTTGGCCGCCGCCAGTTCGACCCGGGGGACGGTGAACGAGAGGTCGGTCTCACCGCCATGACCCACGTTCTGGACGATCATGTCGATGTTGATCGACGCCGCCGCCAATGGCTCGAAGATCGATCGCGCCACGCCCGGTCGGTCCGGCACGGCCACGACGGTGACCTTGGCGACGTTCCGGTCGTGGGCCAGGCCACGGACCTTGTTGCGCTGCTCCACGAGTGGGTCCTCCGTGATGAGCGTACCCGGTGCATCCTCGAACGAGCTCAGGACCTCGATGACGAGGTCGTTGATCCATCCCAGTTCGACGGCGCGGACCTGCAGGACCTGGGCGCCCTGGTGGGCGAGTTCGAGCATCTCCTCGTAACCGATCAGGTGCAACTGGCGTGCCTTCCCGACCAGCCGCGGGTCAGCCGTGTACACGCCGTTGACATCCGTGAAGATCTGGCAACGTTCCGCACCCATGCTGGCGGCGAGCGCCACGGCGGTGGTATCGCTGCCGCCGCGACCCAGTGTCGTGATCTCGTCATCCTCCACGGCCCGCGCGCTCTGGCCCTGGAACCCCGCCACGATGACGACCTTGCCCACGCTGAGCTCGGCGCGCACCCGCCTCGGGTCGATCCCGGCGATCCGAGCCCGGCCATAGCGACCGTCCGTGGTGATCCCGGCCTGCGGCCCGGTCAGGCTGATCGCATCGACGCCCAGGCCCTGCAACGCCATCGACAGGAGGGTCGCGCTCTGGTGCTCTCCCGTAGCCAGCAGGACATCGAGCTCGCGCGGGTCGGGCTCGTCGGTGATCGCCGCAGCCAGGCCGAGTAACTCATCGGTCGTGTCGCCCATCGCCGAGACGACGACGACGAGGTCGAGTCCTGCGGCGTGGTCGCGGGCGATCCGGCCGGCGACCTGCCTGATGCGGTCGGCGTCGGCCACCGACGAGCCACCGTATTTCTGGACGACGAGCGGGGCAGGCATGGCCGGGGCATTCTACCCGCTGGACGTCCTGGATCCGGACGGGGCCGGTCTGCGACCATGGTCGCGTCCCGCCGCCGGAGGTTCGCCTGATGTGTTTCGATCTCGACAGCCGTCCGCCCATCGCCCCGATCGCGGGTGGCTCGCTGGACCATGCCTCGTTGGTGCTCGACGCCGGTGACGGCAATCGGTTCCTCGCGTTCCGCGCCCGACCGGCCCGGCCCAGCGGAGCCGCCATCGTCATCCTGCCGGACGTTCGCGGCCTGCATCCGTACTACGAGGAACTGGCCCTGCGGTTCGCGGAGGCGGGGGTCGACGCCCTGGCGATCGACTACTTCGGGCGCACGGCAGGGATCGAAACCGCTCGAGACGACACGTTCGACTACATGCCCCATGTCGAGAGGACGACGATCGCGGGTCTGACCGCCGACATCCGCGCCGCCGCGACCGAACTGCGCGGCCACGCCGGCGGTGGCCAGCTGTTCACGGTCGGGTTCTGCTTCGGAGGCCGACTGGCACTCGCGACGCCGACGCTCAGGCTGGGGCTTTCCGGCGCGATCGGATTCTACGGCTCACCGGTCGGAGCGCGGGCGAACGGTACGCCGATCCCGGTCGAGGTGGTCGATGAGATGGAGTGCCCGGTCCTCGGTCTGTTCGGCGGCGCGGACGGGAGCATCCCGCAGCAGGACATCGATGCCTTCGATGTCGCCCTGTCAGGGGCCGGCATCGAACACCGCCTCGTCGCCTACCCCGGCGCCCCACACAGCTTCTTCGATCGGAAGGCCGCCGACTTCGCTGCGGAGAGCGCGGCGGCATGGGACGAGGTGCTCGGCTTCGTGCGCGCCCACACCGTCAGCGACGGCTAGGTCGCGAACGGCACCATCAGGTCCGGCTGACCACCCTGGCCCCGACGTTGCGCGGCTCGACGACCACCATCCGGCCGACCAGGTCGGTATCGGCAGCGGCCGCGGCGAAGGCCGCCTCCACCCGGGCGATCCCGGTCATCGAGTCGACGAACGCAAGGATGGTCGAACCCGCTCCGGACAGGCAGGCGCCCAGGGCACCGGCCTCGCGGGCGGCCTCGACCATCGCCGGCAGCTGCGGGTAGACCGCCGCCCGATATCGCTCGTGCAATCGGTCCGTGGTGAGAAGCGATAGCAGGCCGAAATGCCCGGTCGCCAGACCGGCCACGCCGACCGCGACGGCTCCGAGGTTGGCCACCGCATCCTCGAGCGGGACGACGCTCGGCAGGGCCGCCCGCATCGCGTCGGTCGGCAGGCGCAGGTCCGGGATGAACAGCACTGCCCGAAGGTCGCGGGGCGCCTCGAACCGGATCGCCTCGACCGTGGTCCGCGCCGTCGTGGACACGACGAACCCGCCGAGAAGCGCGGCCGCCGCGTTGTCCGGGTGTCCCTCGATGTCGGTGGCGATCTTGAGCATCTCCGGCATCGACAGCGCGTCGCCAGCCAGGCTGTTGCCGACCAGCACGCCACCGACGGTCGCGGCCGCCGACGATCCGAGGCCCCGAGCGAGGGGGATCTCGTTGTGCATCGAGATGCGCCACCCGAGGCCGTCCGGAAGCGGGCCTCGAGCCGCTCGCAGGGCGCCTTCCAGTCCGCGGACGAACCGGTTGTCCCGATCGCCCGGAAGTTCGCCGGCACCTTCACCCTCGACCGTGATCTCGATCTCACCGCGGCTCCAGGCACGCACCTCCAGCTCGATCCGGTCGGTGATCGCCAGGGCCATCCCGATGCAGTCGTATCCGGCTCCGAGGTTGGCCGACGATGCCGGCACCTCGACCGTGATCTTGTTGCCATCGAGTTCTGCCAGCCATTGGCCCATCGTCATCCTCCCTACCAGCCGAGGGCCACGGCGACCGCCCCGGTCGTCGCGTCGGCCTCGAGGAACGGCCCTACTGATCGTTCGGCGGTCGTCGGATCCTTGAGTCCGTGGCCGGTCAGGACGCAGACGACGGTGTCGTCGGGGCCGAGTTCTCCGGCGCCGACCGCCTTGGTCACGCCGGCGACACTCGCGGCGGAAGCCGGTTCGCAGAAGACCCCTTCATACCGGGCGAGCGCCCGGTAGGCCGACAGGATCTCCTCGTCCGTCACCGCGCTGATCCGGCCCGATGACGCGTCTCGTGCGGCGATCGCCTTGGCGGCCGATGCCGGATCGCCGATCCGGATGGCGGTCGCGATCGTGTCCGGCCGGTCGATCCGGTGCCCGACCACGAGAGGCGCTGCACCGGCCGCCTGGAACCCCCACATCCGCGGCCGCGCCGCGATGAGACCGGCGGCCGAATAGTCGAGGAATCCGTCCCAGTAGGCACTGATGTTGCCGGCGTTGCCGACCGGGATGGCCAGGACATCCGGGGCCCGCCCGAGCACGTCGCACACCTCGAACGCGGCCGTCTTCTGGCCCTGCAGCCGGTGCGGATTGACGGAGTTGACCAGGGTGACCGGATGATCGTCCTGTTCCGCGAGGGCCCGGACGATGGTCAGGGCCTGATCGAAGTTCCCGTCGATGGCCACGACCCGGGCGCCGGCCATCATCGTCTGGAGCAGCTTGCCGACCGCGATCTGGCCCTTCGGCAGGACGATGATGACCTCCAGCCCGGCGGCCGCGCCGTACGCCGCCGCGGACGCCGACGTGTTGCCGGTCGACGCACAGACGATCGCCTCGGCACCGGCCTCCATGGCCTTGGCGACCGCGAGGACCATCCCTCGATCCTTGAACGATCCCGTCGGGTTCTGGCCCTCGACCTTGAGGTAGAGCTCGGTCAGGCCGAGGGCCGCCCCGAGCCGGTCCGCCTTGACCAGCGGGGTGAACCCCTCCCCGAGGGTCAGCGCGGGCGTCGCCTCCGTGATCGGCAGGAATCCGCGATACCGCTCGAGGAGGCGGGGCCGGACCGGACCGGGAGCGGAGGTCGCATCAGTCATCGATCGGATACCGGATGCCACTCCGTGCCTCGAACGTCTCGAACCGCGGCGGCGCGACAGGACCGGCCGGTTCCGCCGTCAGGTGTCCGGCCCAGGTCGAGCCACCGAGCCGGGCGATCGCCAGCAGGTCCCCGAGCACGGCCGACGACGTTGCTGCGCCCCCGGCGCCAAGCCCGTCGAACCCCAGCCGCCCGACCGGCGCGGCATCGATCTCGATCCGGTTCTGGACCCCGCCGGTGCGGCCGAGCGGTGAGTCGACCGGTATAGCCGTGGGCAGGACGGCGGCCCTTATCGTCCCATCCGCGCCGACTGAGGCGGTGGCGATCAGACGGATGATCCGGTCGATCCGGCGAGCATCTGCCTGATCGGCGGTCGTCACGGTCGTGATCCCGGCACCGGCCGGACCATCCACGCCGTCGGGGCGGACCTGGATGGCCTCCGGGTCGAGCCACCGGTCGAAGGCGAGGCGGGCCAGGATGACGAGCTTGTTGACGGCATCGTGCCCCTCGACATCGCCGCTCGGATCGGCTTCGGCGTACCCCAGCCGCTGCGCCTCGGCCAGCGCGGACCCATAGTCGAGCGGGTGGGACGGGTCGGTCATCGCTGTGATGATGTGGTTCGTGGTGCCGTTGACGATCCCGCGGACACGTTCGATCCGGTTCGCGGCGAGGTCGCCGGCCAGCGGACCGAGGACCGGGATCCCGCCGCCGACCGACGCCTCGAACCGCAACGCCGCGCCGGTCCGTCGGGCGATGGCCTCAAGTTCCGGGCCGTGGTGGGCGATGACGTGCTTGTTGGCCGTGACCACGCCCTTGCCCATCGACAGCGCGGCGGCGATGAGGGTGCGGGCCGGCTCGTCCCCGCCCATCAGCTCGACGATCACATCGATCGCATCGTCGCCGACGACATGGGCCGGGGCGTCGGTGAGGATGTCGGTCGGCAGACCGGATGCGGCAGCCCGCCCGATGTCACGGACCGCGATGGCGCGCAGCTGGATCGGGAGACCGTCGGACGACCGGAGCTCGCCGACTCCGCTCGACAGCGCCGCGATGACCTCGCGTCCGACGGTGCCGGCGCCGAGGACACCGACGCGCAGTGGGGCTGCGGTCATGGTCTGCGGGCGATCGGTCGGGACATCCGCCGAATGGTAGCCGACGGGCGCGGGTGGCCGACGCGGCCGGAGGCTGGCGGGCGATCGGCCGGCCCGTGCCGTCCGCTACACTCGCGAGCCATGACCACCGAGCTCGCGCCCGCCCCCGCTCCACTCGCGTCGCCCGACAAGGCACCTCGGATCTTCTCAGGCATCCAGCCGTCCGGGATCGTCCATCTGGGCAACGATCTCGGCGCGGTCCGGAATTATGTGCGACTCCAGGACGAGTACGAGGCGATCTACTGCATCGTCGACTACCACGCCCTGACGAGCACCCACGATGCGCACGTCCTCCGTAGTCGGACCCGGGAGATGGCGGCCTCGCTGCTGGCCCTCGGGCTCGACCCCGACCGCTGCACGTTGTTCGTCCAGAGTCATCGGCCCGAGGTCACGGAGCTGGCCTGGCTGCTGTCGACCGTCACCCCGGTCAGCTGGCTGGAACGCACCCCGACCTACAAGGAGAAGCGCGAGCACCAGCCCGAGGACGTCAACCACGGCCTGCTCGCCTACCCGGTGCTGCAGGCCGCCGACATCATCATCTACAAGGCCTCCCTCGTGCCGGTGGGCAAGGACCAGGCCGCCCACCTGGAGCTGTCGCGCGAGATCGTGCGAGCCTTCAATGCCCGCTACGGGGAGACCTTCCCCGAGCCGAAGGCCGTCTACACGGACGCACCGACCGTGCTCGGCACCGACGGCGTGCGCAAGATGTCCAAGTCGGTCGGCAACACGATCGACGTGCTCGGCCCGCCGGAGGTCATCCGCAAGCAGATCATGTCCATGGTCACCGATACCCAGCGGATCCTGCGGACCGACCCGGGCCGGCCGGAAGTCTGCAACGTGTGCCAGTTGCAGCGGGCCTTCGGCGACGACTACGAATCGCTGTGGGATGGCGAACGGACGGCACGAACCGGCTGCGTCGACATGAAGCGGATCCTCGCCGAGCGGATCATCTCGCGCTACGCTGAGGCTCGTGACCGGTTCACCGAGTTGATGGCCGACCCGCGTCGGGTCGACGAGATCCTGGCGGCTGGAGCCGAACGCATCCGCCCGATCGCGGAGGCGACGATGGACGAGGTGCGGGAGAAGATGGGCTTGCGCTGATGCCATGCTGAACGTCCAGCCGGGTCCGCGGGATCGACGCCTCCTGAGCGCGCTGCTCATCCTCGGGGTCGTCGCCCTCGTCTTCTACATCGTCAGCCTGCTGACCGACCTGTTCTTCTACTTCGGCGACATCCTGCTGACGTTCTTCCTGGCCTGGCTGCTGGCCTTCATCATCAGCCCGGTCGTCACCCGGATGGTCAATGCCATCCCCCATCTCCCGAGAGCAGCCGCGACGATCCTCGTCTACACCGCCGTGGTCGCGGTCCTGGTGGTCCTGGTGGTGATCGCGGCCGGCGCGCTGGCCACGTCGATCTCCCAGTTCGCGGCTTCGATCCCTGACATCCGGGCGAACCTGCCGTCGATCGTCGCCCCATGGCAGGAACGCCTTGACTCGATCGGCCTCGGTCAGATCGACCTGGTCGCGCAGGCGGAGGCGGCCCTGGCCAACCTCGACGTGCTCGCGGCCAGTCTCGTCCAGCCACTCCAGGCGATCGCGGTCGCCAGCCTGAGCGCCGTCGGGACGATGCTCATCGTCTTCTTCCTGTCGATCTACATGGTCCTCGACCGGGACGCCGTCCTGGCCTTCCTGTTCCGGATCGTGCCGCCGTCGTACTCGGTGGAGTCGCGGCTCCTCGAGATCTCGGTCTCGCGGTCGTTTGGCGGGTTCCTCCGCGGACAGGCCCTGATGGGCGTCGTCTACTTCCTGATCGCCCTCGCCACCAACCTGCTGCTCGGCCTCCCGCTCGCCGCCCTGACGTCCGTTTCGGCAGGCTTCCTCCAGATGATCCCGTTCTTCGGTCCGTTCGTCTCGTGGACCCCGCCGGTGATCGTCGCGCTCGTGCTCCGACCCGACCTGGTCCTCCCGACGATCCTGCTGATGGGGGCGGGCTGGGTCGTCGTGATGAACGTCCTCCAGCCGCGGATCATGCAGGGGGCCGTCGGCATCCACCCGATCGTCGTGCTCGGTTCGGTCCTCATCGGCGGCCGGATCGCCGGCATCCCCGGCGCGATCTTCGGGATCCCGTTCGCGGCCGTCGTTTCCGCGTTCGCCATGGAGTTCCTGGAGCGGACCTCCGCCGACCGGACGGTCGCCGGCCGGGCGGCCCGTCGACTGGAGGAACGCGACGGGCGCCCGGTGCGCGTCCCGCGAGAGCCGGCACCGGGCAGTGCGGCCGATGTCGATGTGGATCCGACCGACGAGACCGATCCGCCCGCTCCATCGTCGTGACCGAAGACGAGGCAACGGACAAGGAGCGTTCGGCTGAGGTGCCGGACATGACTCGCGAACGCGCGCGATCGGAACGCCGCGACGTCGACAAGGAGCGTGGGGAACCGGTCGCGGGAGGTGCGGCGCGCGGTGGCCCACGCGCCCTGCGAGCGCATGCTCGACCCCTCGGGGAGTGGACGAGCCGGCCCAGGATCCTGATCACCAACGACGACGGCGTCGAGTCGCGCGGCCTGCTCGCACTCAAGCAGGCGCTCGAGCCGCTGGGCGAGGTGACGGTCGTCGCCCCGGACACCAACCAGAGCGCGGTCGGCCACCAGAAGACACTCATGCGACCGCTGCGGGTCCGCGAACGGACGCTCGGTGATGGATCGCTCGCCTACTCCGTGGATGGTTCGCCCACGGACGCGGTCAGCCTCGCCTTCCTTGGCTACTTCGACCACGGCTTCGACCTCGTCGCATCCGGGATCAACTACGGGGCGAACCTCGGCGACGACATCACCTATTCGGGGACGGTCAGCGCGGCCATGGAGGCCGTCATCAACAGCTGCCCGGCCTTCGCGATCTCGCAGGAGTACTACGAGCATCCCGACTTCTCGCTGGCCGGCCGGGCCGCCGCGGCGGTCGCGCTCAACATCCTGGAGCACGGACTGTCGCCGGGCGAACTCATCAACGTCAACGTTCCGGCGGTCGAACCGGGGACGGACGCGGCGTTCGAGGTGACGAGACTCGGCAAACGCGTCTATCAGGACCAACTCATCGAACGCCAGGACCCGCGGGGCATCCCCTACTTCTGGATCGGCGGACCGCCACCGTCAGGTCTGGCCGTCCCCGGGACGGATTTCCACGCGGTCATCAATCGACGCATCGCGATCACGCCGATCCACCTTGACCTGACCGGCCGGAGCCTGCTCAAGCGGCTCCGCACCTGGGAGTTCCGTCTCCCCGACGTGCCACCGGACGACTGACCCGGCCGCGCGAGCGACCCGCAGCGCGGGGTTCCCAGCTCATGGGCTCGGCCGCAGACGACCGAGCCCGAGCCGGCCGCCCGTCCGATGGCGTCGAGTCACGATCGCCTGGATCGGGGCGGCGGCGAACCACAGGAGCCAGGCGAGGCGCGGGTTGATCAATGCAGCCGGGATCGACAGCGCGAACACGATCGGGACCACCGCCAACCGATCGGTGACGTACCGGGCGATCGACGGGGTGACCGCCGGGACAACGAGGTGGGCGATCCGGGCCGGGTAGACCCACAGCAGGGTCGACGTCAGCCCGGTCGCCACGCCAAGGCTTGCGTACACGATCGCACCACTCGCGAGGTCGCCCTCGGTGGCGATGATCGATGTCGCGAACGGCATGAGCACGATGCAGAACAGGAAGGCGAAGTTGATGGCGACGAAGCGGCCGTCCGGATCGGTCACGTAGCGCATCGTCCGATAGTGGCCGATCCAATAGGCGGCGATGACGATGAAACTCAGGATGAACGCGCCGAAGGACGGCACAAGACCGCCGAGAGCGGCGAGGAACGAGGCGTCGGACTGACCCGGCGGGAGGTCGGGCAGGCGCAGGTCGATGGACAGCAGGGTGATCGCGATCGCGAACACGGCGTCCGAGAAGAAGACGATCCGTTCCAGGGTGAACGTGAATACCCGGTGCTCGTCCGAGACGGGATCGGCGGCCGCGCGGGCCACCTGGGATCCCGATGAGGGCGACGTCGGCGACGAGGTCATGACCCTACGATGGTAGCGAGACGGGGACCCGAATGGGACGCCTGCGGTCCACCACGACACCTCGAAGGCGGCTGATCAGCGGCGACGCTTCTTGAGGTCGGACACGATCTCCCTGGCCGCGTTCTGGCCGTTCTGGCCGGTGATCCCGCCACCCGGATGCGATCCCGCGCCCGAAAGGTACAGCCCGTCGATGGCCAGCCGGTAGCGGGCATGCCCGAGCAGCGGGCGCCACAGGAAGAACTGGTCCAGGCCGTGTTCTCCGTGCATCGGATGGCCACCCGAAAGCCCGTGATCCCGTTCCAGATCGAGCGGCGTCACGACCTGCCGAGCGGTCACGAGGCCAGCCAGTCCGGGCGCATACACGTCGAGCGCGGCCACGACCTGATCACCGAAGGCCGCACGCCGTTCGTCCCAGGTCCCGTCGCGGAGGGCGTACGGCGCGTACTGGACGATGACGCTCATGACCTGCGTCCCGGGTTCCGCGCCTTCGACGAGGGTGGGGTCGGCAAGCGACGGGATCGTCGCCTCCATCACCGGGGCCGCGGACGGACGGCCGAACTTGGCGTCGTCGTGCGCCCGCTCGAGGGCATCGATCCCGGGAGCGATCAGGATCCGGCCACGGATCAGGCTCGGATCATCGCCGGCCGCGGTGAACCGCGGCGTCTCGGACAGGACGAGGTTGACCTTCGCGACGGTGCCCGGCATCCGGAGGTTGCCGGCCCGCCAGAGCAGGGTCGGCCCGATGGCGACGGGATCGGCAAGGCGAGTCAGGGTCGTCTTCGGATCGATCCCGGCCACGACGGCCCGGGCGGTCAGCTCCTCGCCGCCGGCCAGCACGACACCCGTGGCCCTGCCGTCGCGCGAGCTGATGGCGATGACGTCCGCGCCTGTCCGGATCTCGACACCGGCCGCCGTCGCGGATGCCGCCAGGGCCAGGCTCAAGGCTCCGGGACCGCCCCGCGCGTAGACCGTCTGGCCGGCCGCGCCGCCGTCATTCCCGGCGGCGTCGATAAGCAGGACCGCGGTCGTGCCGGCCGACCATGGACCCATGGCCGTGTACTGCACGGCGCGCCACGCGAGCGCGGCCTGGACCGCGTCCGACTCGAACGATTCGGCGAGGAAATCGGCGATCGCCATCGGCAGGACGCGGGTGATCGTCCGGCCGGCATCTCGCCCGAGACCCCGATACGTCCGGCCGAGCTGGAGGCCCGCGATCGCGTCACCCATGCCCGGCTTGTCGATATCCGGCGGCGTACGGCCGGCAAGCCCGCCAAGGAACCCGGCGAGGGTACGAACGAGGCGGTCGTACCCTTCGTACGCGTCGGCGTCAGCGGCCGATCTGGGTCGAAGCCCCTCCGCCGTGCGTCCCGCATCGCCCCACAGGACGACCGCTCCCCCGTCGAGGTCCGGGGCGAAGGCCCGGACGTCCGGCCCGATGAGCGACAGGCCATGGCGCTTGAGATCGAGGTCGCGCACGACCGACGGGCGGAGCCGACCCACGGTGTGCGCGAGGGTCGGGACGAAGGCGCCCGGCGCCAGTTCGGATGTCGCCGCCGCGCCTCCGACGGTCGGGCGACGCTCGAGGACGACCGTGCGCAGGCCGGCTCGGCCGAGATAGGCGGCGGTGACAAGGCCGTTGTGGCCGCCACCGATGACGATGGCGTCGTAGTCGCTGGTCGTCATCGTCAGGCCACCTTGCGACCGCGGGCCCGGAGGACCTCCAGCGCGGCGATCCGGCCGTTGGCGCCCATGATCCCGCCGCCAGGATGGGTCGCCGAACCGCACAGCCACAGGTCGCGGATCGGCGTTCGGAAGCGCGCGTACCCGGGGACGGGTCGATTGAAGAAGAGCTGCTCCAATGACAGCTCCCCCTGGAAGATGTTGCCCTCGGTCAGGCCGGTCGTCCGCTCGATGTCGAGCGGTGTCTGGACGTTGCGGTGCAGGATGATCTCGCGGATATTCGGCGCGAATTCGGCGATCCGGTCGATGACCGCGTCGCCGAACGCCTCACGCTGGTCGTCCCATGTCCCGAGTTCGGGTGCCAGCTTGTACGGCGCGTATTGGACGAAGCAGCTGATCACGTGCTTGCCCGGCGGCGCCATCGTCGGATCGACAAGGGTCGGGATGATCATGTCGATGTACGGCTTGCGACTGAACCGCCCGTACTTGGCGTCGTCGTAGGCCGTCTCCATGTCATCGATCGACGGGCTGAAGCTGATCGCTCCACGGAGGTGCTCACCGACGCCGGGCAGACTCGTGAAATCGGGCAGCCGGTCGACGGCGAGGTTGACCTTGCCGGACGAGCCGCGGAACTTGAACCGGCGAACATCGTCCTCGAACGATGGTTCGAGAACCCCCGGTTGGAGCAACCCGAGGAAGGTCCGGTTCGGATCGAGCGATGACAGAACGGAACTCGCGTAGATCTCCTCGCCCGAGTCGAGAACGACCCCGATCGCCCGACCGCCCTTGACCATGATCTCGACGACCGGCGACTCCATCCGGATCTCTGCCCCGAGCGCACGGGCCGCGTTGGCGATCGCCGCGCTCACCCCGCCGGTCCCGCCTTTCGGGATGCCCCAGGCGCGGAAGGCCCCATCGATCTCGCCCATGTAGTGATGGAGCAGGACGTAGGCCGTCCCCGGGCTCTTGACGCCCTGGTAGGTCCCGATGATCCCCGACGCGGCCATCGTCGCCTTGAGCGGGTCGGTCTCGAACCATTGGTCGAGGAAGTCGGACGCGCTCATCGTCATCAGTTGGATGAACACGGCCCGCTGGCGTTCCGGCAGCTGCTGGAAGCGGCGGGCGAGACCGGCGAGCGGCATCATCGGGCGAAGGTCGAGGCTGTTCAGGTCCGGCGGGGTGATCGCCAGGATCGGCTTGATGAAGCGAGCCATCTCGACCATGAGCTGGCCATATTCCTCGTACGCCTCGGCGTCAGCCGCCGACCAACGTCGAAGCTCCCGGATCGTCCGGCCATGGTCGTTGACCCGCCACAGGTAGTCGCCCCCACCCGCGGCCGGCCCCTCGCCCGGGCGGAGCGGCGTGAACGTCCCATCCAGCGGCAGGATGTCCAGGCCATGCTTCGGGAGCTCGAGGTCCCGGATGATCTCCGGGCGCAGCAGGCTGACGACGTAGCTGAAGACGGAGAACCTGAAGCCCGGGAAGATCTCCTCGGTGACCGCCGCCCCGCCGAGGACGTGGCGCTGCTCCAGCACGAGCGTCTTCATCCCGCCCCGTGCGAGATAGGCGGCACTGATCAGGCCGTTGTGGCCTCCGCCGATGATGATCGCGTCGTACGACTGGGCCAAGGCGAGCGTCCTCCGCCACTATCCAGACTGCATACGTTTGATGCAAGTCTACTCGACGTACCCCGACACAGATGGGCACGAATGCCCGGGTCAGGCGGTGTCACCGACCAGCCGCCCATCACGCAGTTCGATCACCCTGTCGGCGAGGTCAATGAGCAGGGGATCGTGCGTGGCGATGATCGCGGTCAACCCCTCGCTCCGAACGACGGCTCGGAGCAGGCTCATGATCGACCGGCCGGTGGCCGAATCGAGTTGGCCCGTCGGCTCGTCGGCGAGCAGGAGGTCCGGCCGATTGGCCAGAGCGCGAGCGATCGCGACCCGCTGTTGCTCCCCGCCCGAAAGCTCATGGGGCCGGTGCCTGGCGCGGTCGCTCAACCCGACGAGGCCGAGGAGGACCACGACGCGCTCGTCGCGCTCGCCCGGATCCGCCGCGACGAGTCGGAGGGGCACTTCGACGTTCTCGGCGGCCGACAGGATCGAGAGCAGGCCGAACGCCTGGAAGATGAAGCCGATCTTGCGCCGTCGCAATTCGACCAGCTCCCCCTGACCCATCTCCCCGACCGAGCGTCCGTCGACCAGCACCTGCCCCGCCGTCGGCCGGTCCAGGCCGCCCAGGACCGACAGGAGGGTCGTCTTGCCCGATCCCGACCGCCCGCGCACGGCGAGGAGCTCCCCGCGCTCGGCACGCAGATCGACGTCGACCAGGGCGTGGACGACGCTCGAACCCACCTGGAAGTCGCGGGTCAACCCGCGCGTCTCGATGATCGGGCCGGTCGGAGCCGACGGATCCGTCCGCCCGAGAGCCAGGCGAGAGGTCCCGCTCATCGGTCGCCCCGATCGTCGCGGTCGGGCCAGATCTCGATGTGGTCGTCGAGCAGTTCGAGCCGGACTCGCTGTTCGAGCCGGAGAGCGTCGACCTGGCTCCTGGGCAGCTGGAGCCGGCCGGCCCGGTCGAGGACGGCATATTCGGTCGACACCAGGTGGTGGTCGCCGATATCCGAGATGCGCTGCTCCCGCAGCACCTCACTCGAGACCCGACCATCGCGGATGGCGACGGTGCGGTTCACCTGGTCACTGATGAGCGCATCGTGGGTCGCCACGACGATCGTGATCCCGAGCTCTCGGTTCAGACTCCGGAACAGGTCGAAGATCTCGTGCGCCGTCGTCGTATCCAGCTCGCCGGTCGGCTCGTCGGCAAGGAGCACCTCGGGGCGATTGGCGAGGGCGACCGCGATCGAAACACGCTGTTGTTGGCCGCCCGACATCGCGTCAGGTCGGTGATCCGCGCGATCCGCGAGACCGACTCGCTCGAGCAGCTCACGGGCGAAGGCGGCCCGGTCGCGCGACGAGACCCCATCGAGGACCATCGGCAGTGCGACGTTCTCGAGCGCCGTCAGGTAGGGCATGAGGTTTCGTGACGTCTGCTGCCACACGAACCCGATGACGTGTCGGAGGTAGCGCGTCTGTTCGCGCGAGCCGATGTCGGTGAGCTCATGGCCGGCCACCACGGCGCGGCCGGCGGTCGGCACATCGAGACCCCCGAGGATGTTCAGGAGCGTGCTCTTACCCGAACCGGACGCACCGTTGAGGGCGATGAATTCACCCGGTTCGACGAGGAGGTCGAGACCCTGGAGGGCGACCACCTCGAGATCGGCGACCTTGTAGATCTTGACCAGGTTGTCGCACACGATGATGGCGCGCCCGCCGAATCGTGGGCGAGGCGTCCTGGCCCGACGTTCGGCGGTCGGGAGGTCGATGATCTCGGGAAGCGGCTCGTTCATCGGGACCTCATGTTCGACGACATCATGCGTCCTCTCCCATCCGCAGTGCGTGGCTGACGTCCGACCGACGAGCGACCCACGACGTGGCGGCCACAGCCACCACCACCACCGCGACGATCGACAACGTCACCTCGCCGATCGTCGGCCAATCGATCTGGATGCCGATGGCGGCCTGTGCGTGGCTGAAGACGGTCAGGTCGATCCCCGGCGCGATCAGCCAGGCCACGCCCAGGCCGACGGCGATCCCGATCAGCAGCGCGAACATGAGCGGAACACCCTGTTCGACGATCGTGAGCTGCCCGAGCTGCAGGTCGGTCAGACCGAGCGTCCGCAGGAACGCCATCTCCCGGGATCGCCGCTGCGCCTCGAGCGCCAGTACCGTGACGACCGCCAGCGAGGCGTAGAGGACGGCGATCCCGACCGCGAGCGCAAAGCCACCGACGACGGCGGCAACGAGGGGGGCGTCACGCATGGCGGCGAGTCGCTCGTAGCGTGAGACGACGGTCGCCTGCGATGTCCCGGCGGCCGCTTGCTGGAGCGCATCGGCGACATCCGCGGGCCCCCGGACGAACCACGTCGACGGTCCCGGCGACGTCCCGTTCCAGCCGTCGACGACCGATCGCATGGGAGCCACGACGAACGAGGTGCCGAGGGCGATCCCCGGGAACGACGACCGACGGTCGACGACGGTGAACGCCATCGTCTGGCCGCGGAACATCAGGGTGAACCGATCCCCGATGTCGAGCACGGCCCCGGTGGGTCCGGGCCGATCGGACACGATGGAAGGGATGGGCTGGTCGACCGTCCCCGCCTCGGGTCCGGTCGGTGCCCACGCGAGCACGGCGGCCGTGGCCAGCGGCATGGGCGAGCCTGCGACCACGTCGTCGAGTGCCGCCGGGTCGACGGCGACGAGGAGCGCGGACGATCGCTGCGTCGGCCCGGTCGACAACCCGGCGTCGGGGATCTGGAGGGCCGGGGCCGCCGCCTCGACGCCATCCACGGCTCGCACGTCGATGGCCGGATCGAACGACCGACCGGGCGGCGCCTCGAGCCGCAGATCGGCGCCGACGTCCTGCCACGAAACGAGGACCATCCCGCGCACGAGGGTCGCCGCCATCACCACCGACACCGTCCCGATGGCAACGGTCAGACTCAGGATCAGGAGTGGCAGATAGCCGGCGCTCGAGTGGCGGCCGAGGCTGCGAAGCCCGAGCACCGGGACGAGATTTCGCCGCCGCGCGGCCACCCAGCCGAGGGCTCGCACCGGGATGGGCAGCAATCGGATGACGACGAGTCCGACGGCCAACCCGACGAGCAGCGGCGCGGCCGCCACGAACGGATCGAACCCGAGCGGGTGACCGGTGGTGCCGCTCGTGGTCAGACCACGCTCGCGGAGCAGCCAGACGGCACTCAACGACAGCCCCACGATGAGGGTCTCGAAGACCAGCCGCCGCGGGGACAGTCGGAAGACCGGAGGGTCGTCGCGCTCGAGATCGCGTCGGGCACGCCTGGCCGCCGGCCACGTCGCCAGGAGCAACAAGGCGGTCGCGCCGAGCGCCACCAGGATCGAGCCCGTGGAGGACAGGGCGGTATCGGGTGCGGGCACGAGGACGATGGCGACCGCCAACCCGGTGAGGGCGGCGGGAACGGTCACGAGCAGTCCTTCCCCCAGCTGCGCGGCGAGCAGCTGCCCGCTCGATGCTCCACGCCCGCGGGCCAGGGCCAGCATGTGCCGGCGGCGGCGGACGACCAGGATCCCGAGCAGGGCGACCGCGCCCGCGGCCACGGCCGCCGGACCGAGGACGGCCAACGCAAGCGCCGTCTCCACGGTCGTTCGCTGCGCCTCAAACCGCCCGATCGCGTCGCCAAGGCCCGTATGCAGCAAGATGGCATCAGGGCGGGACGAGCCGGTCGTGGCATACGATGAGCTGAGCTGTCGAAGGTCGCGCGTCAGCCCGTCGAGGTCGCGGGCATCGAGGCGATCGGCGTCGAGCGACAGATCCCAGGTGAGGCGCGTGGCGGGACCGAGGCCCAGGACGTCGGCGTATGCGGCCGGAGCGAAGATGGCCGTCGTATACGCGATCGGGGATTCCGCTGAACCGCCGATCGCGGCCTCGAACAGGCTGTGGTCGTCGAACCACTGTGGGTCGGTCGGGTCGCGGACCGTGAAGAGCCCGCTGATCACGATCTCGATCGTCGGCGTGGAGTCTCGAACAACGGACAGTCTGCCGACTGGGTCGGTCCGGTCCACGCTCGCCGCCAGGCGGTCGCCCGGGACGACTCCGATCTCGGCGGCCGACGCCGCCGACATGGCGACCTCGAGCACCCGCGGCGCATCGGCGGGATCCCCGGGGGCCGGAACGGCACGCTCCGGCCAATGCCCGCTGGCGAGGTCGAGCAGGCCGTCGAGGCCCGACTGCTGGCGGAGCGTCACGAACGTCGTGTACCGTGGCGGGTCGGCCAGACCGAGTCGGCTCGTCTCGATGACGAAGCTCTCTCCACCGACGAGTCGCTCGACCGATGCCGGCAGGTCCGCGCGGAATGCCTCGCCGCGGGCGGCGACGCCCCCCAGTGGGTCGTCCGTCTGCGCCCGGATATGCCCGACCGTCGTGAACTGCAGGTTCCGCTGGATGGCCGTGCCTCGACCGACCTCGTAGCGCAGCCCGTCGTCGGCGACCCGCGAGTAGAGTCGCGGAGCGGCAGCGACGACGAAGGATGTGAGCGCGACGACGACGAAGACGAAGAAGATCACCCCGCGCTCCGCTCGGAGCCGGCGCAGGAGCGCCGCGACTGCAGCAACGAGGCGCACCGCTCAGTCCTCGCTCATCCGCATGACCGAGCCCAGACCGATCCGCGGCAGCATCCAGGCCAGGCCGGCGATGGCCACGGCCAGACCGACAGCCCCGGCGCCAAGGAGCACCGCGACCACGTTCCAGGGCACGACGATCTCCACAGCCGGATATGGCGTGGCGGCCCCCTGGGTGACCGTGATGAACGGCAGGACGACCCAGGCGATGGCGATCCCGAGGGCGGTCCCGGCCAGCAGGCTGGCCGAGGCGAGGACCGCGTTCTCGAGCGACAGCCACAACGACAGTTGTCCGGACGACAGGCCGAGGGCCCGCAGCAGCGCGAACTCGGTCACCCGCTCACGGGCGGAGACGGCCGCGCTGACGATGAACCCGACGAGGGCGAACAGCGCCGCCGCGACGAAGCCGATCGCCAGCGCACCGATGATCCCGAGCGCGACCGGATCGCTCGACAGTGCCTTCCCCAGGTCCGCCTCGCTGACCACGCTGCGACTGGCGATGGGCGGGGCCGCGAGCGCCTCGCTCACCGCCGCCGTGCTGCCGTCACCGATCGAGAGCCACCACTCTTCAGCCGGGGCGACGATCCCGCTGCGCTCAAAGCGCAGCAACGACAAGCTGGCGAGGTCGATCAGGACCACCGGCTCGGTCGGTTCGGTGCCCGGGAAGGCCCGGATCGCGGCGGTGACCACGACCGGATACCGCTCGCCGGCGATGATCAGACCGAGTCGGTCGCCTTCCTTGAGGCCGTTCGCCTCGAGGAACCGATCGCTGACCACGACCGGGGTGACCGCCCCCGGGCGGCGGAGATCGTCGAGCGCCGACGGGGCAAAGGTCAGGACGACGGCTGGACCCTCGCCCGTGGCTCCGGGAAGGACCGGCAGTCCGGGACCGCCGGTCGTCACATCCAGGCTCGGGCCGCGCAGCCCGGACTCGACCGGGTCGTGCGGAGCGCCGTTAAGAGCTGCGGTACTCCGCCATCCGCTCGGCAGCTCGAGCGACGTCGATGTCCAGGTCCCGTCGGTCCCGGCCGTCGTCAGTGTGCCGACGTCGATCGAGGCGTCGGGTGCCTCATACCCGGGCGGCAGGCTGACCGAGAGTTCGATGGCAAGGAGGTCGAGTGGGTACGTGAAGGATGCCGGTCCGGCATCGACCGGGTCCCCAAGGAGGACGGTCGTCTCGTGGGGGTCGCCGTCGAGCGGCGCCGAGCCACCACTGAACCGGTGGAGCAGGCCGCGCGCGTCGCGGACGACCACCGCGAGACCGATGACCGGCGAGTCCTTGATCGTGTCGAGTCCGACCGGTCCGATCTCAGTCGTCCTGGTCGCCTCGTCGACCACGGGGCCCTCGAGAGCGCGGACATCCGAGTCGATCGTGAGGCGGAGTCTTCGCGGTTCGCCGGGGAGGCGGACGGCCTCGACCGTCGGGCGACCGGCCACGAGTGGCGCCATGAGATCCGCCAGGGAAGCGTCCGCGAGGTCGGGCCGGAGCTCGACGACCGAGGGAGCCGTCGACGCGTCGAGCGCGACGAGTCGCTGTGTCTGGCGCGTCCCACCGCTCGGGATCGTCTCACGGTCGACCGGAAGGCTGGCCACCACACCCGGGATCGCCGCATAGGCCCGATCCAGCGCCCAGCGAGGGATCGAACCACTGGCGATCCCGGGTTGGACCCGCAGCGCCGAGCCGACCTGGAAGGCAGCCTGGTCGCGCTGCGACGCGACCCACGTCGCGCCGTACGAAACGGCGAACACGCCGATCGCCATGGCCAGCATCAGCAGGAGCGCGGCCCGCGAATAGCGCAGCGGCCGACGGGCCACCTGGCGTGCGCCAAGAGACGGGACGAGACTGCGGCGACGGATCGAGGCCCGCTCGATGACGACCGCCAGGAGCGGTACGAGCCGGATGGCGAGAATGGCGCCCGCGAGGAGCCCGAGTGCCGGCACCGCGACGAGGAGCGGATCGATCCCGAGCGCGCCGTGGACGGACCGGGTCAGTGGAGCACCGTAGTGTCGGAGTTGCCAGAGTCCGATGGCCGCCACGGCCAGCAGGGCGATATCCAGCCCGAGGCGCTGGGCGATCCCCCGCGTCTCGCCGCGGGCGAAGACGCCGTGGATGGACGCTGCGGCGCGCGCGCCCCGCACCGCCGGGACGAGGAGCGCCGCAAGGCAGATGATCCCGGCCACAGCAGCGGCGACATAGGCGTCGGGGGTGATCGCCGGCTCAAGCGTCAGGCCGATATCCGCAAGCGGCCCGATCAGGTTGAACAGCTGGAGCAGCGCCGCGGCCAGGATCGGGGCGATCGCCACGGCTGGCACCACCAGCATGAGTCCTTCGATCGCGGCCAGGACCGCGATGTTCGTCGTCCCCGCGCCACGGGAGCGGAGGGTCGCGCTGTCGATCCGCCGGTGCTCGACGAGCAACGAAGCGCTCAGCAGGACCGCGTAGGCCGCCAGCACCACGAGTTGCAGGGACAGCAGCAGGACACCGGTCCGGCTGACCAGGAGTGACCGTTCGGTCCGGGTCAACAGGCTCGGCAGGCCCGTCTGGACATCGATCGCGTTGGGGGTGGCCGCCGCCAATCGCGCCGGAAGCTCGGTCAGCCCGGTCCGGATCGCGCCGACATCGCCGGCGTCGATCGCGGCCGCGTCCGGGACGGCTCGCCACGTCGTTCGAACGGATCTCCCACCGGCGGCCGCGGCGAGACCGGCGTCCGTCGTGAAGAACGGACCATAGGTGTCGAACCGCTGGCTGGTCACCCGCCCGTCGAGGACCTGAGGATCACCCCACCAGTAGGGGTCCGTCGAGTCGTCGATCCGGAAGATGCCGCCGATCTCGATGGGCACGACCGTGCCCGGGTCGAGGCGACTCTCGATGTCGAGGCGATCTCCGACCGACAGGCCCAGCTCGCCGGCCACCACGTCGGTGACGGCGACCTGGATCGGGGTCGCGACGCCCACTGGAGTGTCTGACCACGTCCCGCCGAGCAACGTCGCATGGTCGGCGAGGGCTTCCGCGGACCCGAGCACGGCCAGATCGCGGACGGCGTCGGTCGGCTGGTCGGGCAAGGCGAACGTCTCCGACTCCCCGAACCGCCAGACTGCGCCGGCACCCGGCCCGAGGACCTCCGTGATCGCAGATGCGATGGTCGCATCGAGCTCGTCCGACCGGCCGGGCTGGGTTCGCGTGACGACCGTGACGCCGCCATCCTCGACTGACGCGTCGGTCAGCGCCCGCTGCAGGCCGGCCTGGGCGACAGCCGAGCCGTAGATCGACCCGGCCGCCAGGAGCGTTGCGGCCAGGAGGCAGATGAGTCCGGCCGACGCGACGATCGGCCAGTCCGCCCGGGAGCGCCTGAGGCTGATGCCCGACAAGGCGCCGAACGCAGAAACCAACGTGGGATCTCCTCAGGGGCGAGGAGTATACCGGCCCATCGCCCACCATCCAGTCTGCATACAATTCCTGCATACTGTGAGGCGACCGCAGCAGGAGCTCCAACCCGTGAGCGTCGGCACGCCATTCCACTCGCGCACCTCGCCCCTCAACCGCAAGATGCAATGGCGCGAGTGGTCCGGCTATTTCGCCTCAAGCGTGTACGCCGACGCCCACGACATCGAATACAACGCCATCCGTGAGGCGGCGGCGCTGATCGACGTTTCTCCGCTCTACAAGTACATCGTGTCAGGGCCGGACGCCCTCCGGCTCGTCGATCGGGTGATCACCCGGGATGCGACGAAGCTGGCCGTCGGCGGCGTCATGTACACCCCCTGGTGCGACGAGCACGGCAAGGTCGTCGACGACGGCACGGTCCACCGCCTCGACGAGCACCGGTTCCGCTGGACCGCGGCAGACCCCCAACTGCGCTGGTTGCGCCAGAACAGCGCCGGCCTCGACGTTGCGATCGCCGAGGAGACCGAGGCGACCGCCGCGCTCGCGCTCCAGGGACCTCTGTCACGCGCTGTCCTGGAGGACGCCAGCGGCGAGTCGTTCGCCGACCTGCGCTATTTCCACCGGCGGCCGTCGATCATCGCCGGCGTCGCCGTCGATGTGTCGAGGACCGGCTACACCGGGGACCTCGGATACGAGATCTGGATCCCGACCGAACACGCGGTGGCCGTGTGGGATGCGCTGATGGCCGCCGGGACGGCATATGCCATCCGACCGGCCGGCATGCTCGCGCTCGACGTCGTCCGCCTTGAGGCCGGGCTCATCCTCCTGGAGGTCGACTACACCTCTGCCCGACACGCGATGAACCCGGAGCAGCACTATTCGCCGGCGGAGATCGGCCTGGGACGGCTGGTCAGTTTCGACAAGGGCGATTTCGTCGGTCGCCTCGCGCTCGAGCGCGAAGCAAAGGCCGGTGGTCCGGCCCGCCGACTGGTGGGCCTGCAGCTGGATTGGTACGACATCGAGGCGCTCTACGACAGCCAGGGTCTGCCGCCGGCGATCAGCCCGGTCGTCGACCGCGAACCGGTCCCGGTCTTCGGTGGTGGCCGGCAGGTCGGTCGAGCGACGAGCCACGGATGGAGCCCCATCCTCAAGCAGGCGATCGCGCTCGCCTCGGTGCCGCCACAGTACGAACCGATCGGGACGAAGCTGGCGGTCGAGTGGACTGTCGAAGGGCGCCGGGGCCGGGTCGAGGCGACCGTGGTCGGCCTGCCCTTCCTGGACCTCCCCCGCAAGCGAGCCTGAGCGCAGGCCCGATCGCCACTCCGCGATCGATCAGCGCAGGGTCGCCCGCGCGTAGGCGTCGAGACGGGCCAGTGCCTCCGGCAGGTCCGTTCGGCCGAACCCGATCCGAAAGTGGTTCCCGGGGAAGTCGAACTGCGATCCGGGAAGAAGCAGGACGCCTTCGGCCTCGACCAGGCCGGCGGCCCAGTCATCGATCCGGACGCCCGGCACGGTCAGGCGCGGGAACCCCACTGAGCCGGCATGCGGACGGACCCACTGGAAGCGGTCGGCCCAGTCGTCGAAGAAGCCGTCGAGCCGATCGAGGTTCGCAGCGATGATCCCGCGTGAGCGATCCAGCACCCGGTCGCTCGCTCGCAACGCGATGATCGACAGGATCTCGGATGGGGCCGATGAGCAGATCGTCGTGTAGTCCTTGAACGCAGCGACCTTTGCCAGCAGGTCCCGATCACGCGTTGCCAGCCAGCCGATCCGTACCCCGGCCATCGCATAGGCCTTGGACATCACGCCCAACGAGATACCCGCTTCGAGGGCGTCGGCCCCGGTGGGCAATCGATCGCCTTCGTCGAACTCGAGGCCACGGTAGACCTCGTCGACCAGGAGATGGGCGCCGGCCTCGGCGGCGATCCCCACGAGACCATCGAAGGTGGCGCGATCGGGCAGCATGCCGGTCGGGTTGTGCGGCGCATTCACGACGATCAACCGGGTCGTCGGCCCCACCTCGTCGCGCAGCCGGTCGAGGTCGATGGCCCAACCATCCTGCTCCTGCAATTCGTGCAGGGTCACCTCGGCACCGGCAGCCCTGGCGATTTCGTACAGGCTCTGGTACCCGGGCCAGGTCACGACGACGTGGTCGCCCTCCCCGACCAGGACGTTCAGGAGGCAGAAGATGGCCTCCTCGGCACCGGCGAAGGTCAGGATGTCATCGGGTTCGAGGCGTTCGTACAGCCCGGCGATCTCCTGGCGGAGCAACGGGTGGCCGGACGATTCGGTGTAGCCGAGGCGCAACCCATCCCACGCACCCCGCATCTCGTCGTCGGCCAGGTCGAGCAACTCGGCCATCGGATAGCCTTCCACATCGGACGCGCACAGGAGATGCCGGGCTGCGAACTCCCAGCGAGCGAAATAGCGTTCGAGGGCGAAGTCGGCGATCCGCATCCGCCCATGATGCGCCACCGGGCGGGTCACGGTCCGGGGACAGCGACGACGACGAGGCGGTCGAACGCGGGGCCCGGCCTGCCAGGGCGTACGCTATCGGTTGCGCGCTGGCCAGCTCACCATCGCCGACAACGCCTCCAACGGTGACCCATGATCGGTTTGATGATGATCAAGGACGAGACCGACATGCTGGAGGAGGCCCTGCGCAACCACAGCATCTTCTGTGACGAGATCTATGTGCTGGATGGCACCGAGGGTCCGATGCAGCCCCGATCCGAGGCGATCTGCCGCTCGTTCGCGCGGGTGGCGGGCTATTGGCGCGATGCCGAAACCCGCATTCCCCGCCCGCTCAGGGATGGCGCGCGCGGCTTCCTGCTCCACGAGGCGCGACGTGCCCACGGCATCGGCCGCTGGTATGCCGTGCTGCATGGCGACGAGATCTGGAGTGCCGACCCGCGCGTCACCGTGCTGGATCGCCCGGACGATGCGGACGCCTGTTCGGTGCTGCTCTATCACTTCTTCCCGCACGTCTCGGAACGCACGACCTGGGACTACGTGCCGTTCGTGACCTCGATCGAGGCCTGCGCCAGCCACTACATGCTGCCTGGCATCCCCGAACACCGGCTGTTCTTCGACACCGGCCGATACGACTACGAGATCCCTCGCCATTCGCGGGTGATCCCGGTCGGCATGCGCGTTTGGCACACCGAGCTGGCGGTGAAGCAGTACAACTACCGCAACCCCGACCAGGCGCATACCCGCGCCGTCACCCGACGGGCCGACGGGTGGCAGGCGAACCACTATCAGCACCTTCTTGACGGCACGGACGGCTTCTTCGTCGAAACGCTGGCAAGCGAGACCCACAAGTGGGCCGGTATCGTGCCGATCGGCCAAGGGGATGTCGCCGACATCGCCACTCGCCCCCTGCCCTACCTGGGCCGCCACGATCCCGCCGCCTAGCGGAGTATCCCGGCTCGGGATCGGCCCGGGCGCTCCCCGACCTGGCGCGTTCGCGCCCCGAGCCCGGTCACCGTCCTGGGACGGCCGCGACGGGCAATCGAACGAAGGACGGATCCACCCGAAAGACGTCGCGCACGCGTTCCGGCCCCAGCACGTCGGCAGGCGCCCCGTCCGCGACGACGCGGCCGGCATCGAGCAGGATGAGCCGCGGAAAGAAGTGGGCGGCCAGCGCAAGGTCGTGCAGCACGGCGACGACGGTCGTCCCGTCACGCTCGTTGAGATCCACCAGCAGTTCCATCGCCCCGACCTGGTGATGCAGGTCCAGGTGAACCGTCGGTTCATCGAGGATGAGCACGGGCGCCGCCTGGGCCACGGCCAGGGCCAGGAGCACGAGCTGCCGCTCGCCGAGCGACAACTCGCGGGCGTCACGGCCCAGCAGGTGGCCGACCCCGACCCGTTCGATGGCGGCCGCGATCGCCACGCGGTCGGCCGGACGGGGTCCACGGAAGGGGTCCTCATGAGGCAGGCGGCCGAGTGCCACGACATCCTCGACGCGGGTGGCGAAGGGCAGGTTCGCGGCTCCCGGCACGACCGCCAGCCGCCGCGCGATCTCCAGCCGGTCGAGGTCACCCACGCGATCGCCACCGAGCCGGACCTCTCCGGCCATCGGTCGGAGGAGGCCGGTTGCCGCCGCAAGGAAGGTGGACTTGCCGGCACCATTCGGGCCGATGAGGGCGACCCGCTCGCCGGCCCGGATGGCCACCGAGACGTCGATGAGCGCCCTACGCTCCCGATAGGCGATGGTCACCGCGTCCAGTTCGAGGGCGACGACGCTCATACCTCGTACCCGGTTCGGGCTCGGCGGAGGATGAGCAGGAAGAAGGGGGCGCCGATGATCGCGGTGACGACGCCCACCGGGATCCCCCCGGCGAGCCTGGCCACGATGTCCGCGTAGGCCAGCAGGGCCGCGCCACCGACCGCCGACAGCGGCAGGACGAGCCGGGCCGACGGCCCGACGAGCAGCCGCACGACGTGCGGGACCACGAGCCCGACGAAGCCGATGAGACCGCTGATCGCGACCGCCGCGGCCGTGATCAGCGAGGCGAGGGCGAGCAGAATCCGCCGCTCGCGCGGCACGTCGATCCCGAGGTGCGCGGCGGTCTGCTCGCCAAGGAGCAGCGCATTCAGCGATCGCGCGCGGAGCATGATCGCGATGCTGGCGACGACGATGATCGGCAGCGTGGCGAGGAAGCGGGGCCATGTCGCTGCATCGAAACTGCCGAGCAGATAGGTGAAGATCTGGCGAAGCGCCGCCCCCGATAGGTACATCGCCATCGCCAGCCCGGCTGCCAGGAGCGATCCGACGGCATAGCCGGTCAACAGCAGGCTGGTCATCGGGGAGAGGCCGCCGATCCTCGACAGCTTGTACACGGCGTAGATCGCCGCGAGCGCGCCGATGAACGCGAAGCCCTGGATGAGGCCGAACTCGAGGAACACGAAGCGCACCGGGATGAGGACGGCGATGGCCGCACCGAGAGCTGCGCCCGAAGCGGTCCCGAGGACATACGGGTCGGCCAAGGGGTTGCGCAGGAGCCCCTGGAACGTCGCCCCGGCGACCGCCAGCCCGCTGCCGACGAGCATCGCGGTCAGGATCCGGGGCAGGCGGAGCTCGATCACGATCGTCTCGCTCGCATCCGACCATGTCCGCGACAGGTCCAGGCCGAGGAATCGATGGGCCAGGATCGCGACCGTGTCGCCGGGCGCGATGCCGACCGTGCCGACGCCGACGCCCAGGATCAGGGCGACGACGAGCGCCAGAAGCCCAAGCCCGAGCAGGAGAAGCGGACGATCCCGCAACCCGCTCACTCGATGGGTCCGGCTCACGGTCATGGCGATGGTCTCATCGCGCGTCGTCACGTCGTCATGTCATGGGGTCGCCGGGATGGGCTTTGCCGGCGGCAGATCGATGTCCGGATGGATGGCCAGGGCCAGCGACCGCAGACCCTCGACCAGGCGAGGTCCAGGTCGCGTGATGATGAGGTCGTCGACGGGCCGGATCGCCCCGGTCTTGACCGCGGTCATGACGCCCCACCCGGCGCGCTGCCCCACCTGATCGACGGTCACCCCGTACGCCGCGTCACCGAGCAGGATCAGCTGTGGATCGGCCGCGATCAGGTTTTCGAGCGGGATGGCGTAATCGGTCGCGCTGCCCGTCGTGATCGGCTCGCCGCCGGCCAGGCTGACCATCTCCGCACTGAACGAATCGTCGGCGACCGTGTAGATGGTCCCGGTCGATGTGTCGAGCTCGTAGAACGTCCGTGGCCGGTCAAGACCGGCCGTCGCTGCCGTGACCGAATCGAACCCGGCCTGCATCGTCGTCGTCATCTCGGTCGCGGCACCAGAAAGACCGACGGCCGCGCCGATGAGCTGGATGTCGGCCAGCACGCCTGCCACGTCCGGGGCATAGACGACGACGACCGGGATGCCGAGGTCCCGCAGCCGGGCGACATCGTCGGGCGGGTTGAAGAAGTTGCCGCCGGCGATCACCAGGTCCGCCTGGAGGCCAACGATGGCCTCGACGTCGACGGCCGTGTAGCTGGCGACATGCGGGAGGCCCAGGGCAGCCGGGGGGTAGTCGTCGAAGTCGGTCGTCGCGACGACCCGCGGGCCAGCTCCGAGCGCGAACAGGATCTCCGTGGAGGCGGGCGTCAGCGACACGATCCGCTGCGGCTCGGACGGGATCGCGACAGCCGTGCCCTCGTCATCGGTCAGGGCAGCCGGGAACGCGGGCGTGGCGATGGCGGTTGGGCTCGCGGAGGGAGGCGCGACCGCCGTTGGGCTCGCCGCAGCGATCGGCGCGCTGGGGAGAGGCGATGGACTCACCGCCGCGGAACACGCGGCAACGGCGAAGACGAGTGCGGCCAGGACGGCCGCGGGCCTGGAACGGGACACGGACGGACCTCCGACGGACGATGGCTCAGAAGGGTCGAGGTACGAACTCCTCGACCCCGGGCTCGGATCAGATCCGAACGAAGGTCTAACCGGTGCGGTGCACGGTCCCTGCCTACCTTTCTCTCGAAGGTTCGAGCATGCACCGTGGGGTCGGCGACCGGACTCGCGCTCTCCCGGAAGGAGCGCTCACCGTAGCGGGACTGTGCCGGGATCTCACCGGCTTCGCGACCACGCGGCGTGACAAGACTGTCGATGACGAGCCTAGCACAGCGCCGCCTTCGACCAGCTGGACCGGCCAGATAAGCGGGCGATACGTGGCGCCGGACAAGATGACGTTCTCGCCCTCCTCCCGCCACCAGTCCCACCCGTCGGAGGAGGTTGTCCCAGATGGTGGAGATTCGATGGTTGCGATGGATCGGGCCTGGCCTGATCGCCCTCGGCGGCTTCGGAATTGTCGCTGCGACGACCGCCGGCGCCGCGGCCACACGAACGTGGGCGGCCGCGCCGTGCGCCGGGACCCCGCCCGTATCCGAGATCGCGGCAGAAGCGACAGATCCTCGCCCCGCCCCGCCTGGCATCGGCCCGTGGTTCCGACTCGAGCCGGTCCTCGACGAGGGCGGCTCGCTCCGCGGTCAGCGCCTCGACCTTCGATCCGTCACCTCGTCGACGATCCAGACCATCGAGCTGCCGGCCGAATTGTTCGCCGCGGGTCCGTTCGGCTCGACCGTCCTCATCGGCACGGACGACGGCTCCACCTCGACGATCGACCTCGTGGACGTCGACATGGCCTGCCGCTGGTCCATCGACGGCTCGACGGCGGTCGTCCGACGCGCCACGCTCGATCGGTCCCGGTCCGGGGTCATCGAGATGCTGGTGGATCGCGCGTCGCGGGAGGACCTCGGGATCTGGTTCCGTCCGATCGGCCGGTCCGGTCCGGCACGGCGCATCCTCGACCCGGTGGAACCGGATGAACGCTTCGGCCGGACATGGTCGACAGAATTCATGTGGGACGCCTCGGGTGATCGCCTCGCCATCCAGTCGTGCGGTGAATCCGCCTGCCGCACTCGGATCCTGTCCCCGGGGAACGGGACCGTCGCGATGGTCGACCGGCCCGATCTCGGCCCCCTCGTCGGACTCGATCGGGAGCGGATCGTGACGTATGCCGCTTGTCGCGGCCTGCCCTGTCCGATCATCGCCACGGACATCCGGTCGGGTGGTCGAGCGATCCTGGCCACCGCGGCCGGCAGCGCGATCCTGAGCGGCCCGGCCGATGACCGACATCTCGTTTACGCGCTGGAGTCGGCCGCCGGGCGCAGGCTCCGCTCGGTCGACCTGTCCGGCGGCCAGACGCACGATCTCGGCCCGCTGCCCGAAGGTCCCGGTATCGGGGCTCCACTCGAAGAGGTGCAGCGATGAGAACCGCCCGATCCGGACGGCCCGGTCATCGCGCCCGGTCGTCCATCCGCATCGCGACGATAGCCATGATCGTCGCGCTCATGACAGGCTCGGCGAGCGCCCACGGACCCGACCCGAACCTCGGCGGTGCGTCGTTCGGTCAGTACCAGGATCTCCGGTTCTCCTGGCGGAGCGGTTCGGAACCGACCGGCGCGATCAAGACGGCGATCAAGGCCGCGGCGGCCGACGTCAACGCCACGCGAGGCTCCAGGGCCGCGACCTTCACCTACGACTCAGCGGGATCCAATCCGATCGGGTACGGGGCCGGCGCGACTTGCGGGGTCAACGGTCTCGCCTGTTTCACGCGAAGCGCCCCCGGCGGGTTCACCATGTGGCTGCGCGAACAGGGTCACGTCTTCGATTGGGGGACGCTTCGCTGGTGCCAGGCGTCTGCGACCGCGCCGAACGGCTGCTACGACGTCGAGACGATCGCGCTCGATGAATTCGGACACGTGGAGGGCCTCGACCACCACGTCAACTTCGCCTCTGGCTCGGACTACGAGGATGCGGTGGTGCAGACCTTCTCCCGGACGAAGCCGTCCGCCGGCTGGAACGCCCATCGATTCGGTGCCTGCGACGTGGCGACGCTGCAGCGGCAATACGACATGGTGAGCTGGACGGCCGCCTACTCGACGTGCCAGGCGCTGTCGACCGTCCTGTCCGTCGCCGCGTCACCGACCGTCGTTCTGATGGGCGGATCGGCGACCATCACCGGGACCCTCCGGGTCGTGGACCTCGATGGCTACGGTCGCCTGGGAGGTAACCCGGTCAGCGGGCGAACCGTCATCCTGCAGCGCCGGACCCCGGGGACCGGGGCGTGGACGACGGTCGGCGCGATGGTCGCCGGGACGGCCGCGGGGACGTACACCGCGACCCAGAAGCTGAACTCGGACATGGAATATCGGGTCACGTTCAAGACGCCCGCCAGCGAGGGCCTGACCGGATCCACGTCACCCGTGATCCGGGTCTCCGTGAACGCCTGTCGGGCGCTTGCCCCGACTGGCGGCATCGATGTCGTCTGCATCTGAGCTGAGGAGTCCTACCCGTGCACATCCCGTTCGTTCGTCGCGCGTGGCCGGCGATCCTCGTGCTTGCCCTGTCGGGGGGTGCCTGTGCCGGGCAGCCGGCAACGCCGGCGGCGGCGACGCCTGCCGTGAACCTGGCGGCTTCCCCGACATCGACCGGCCGGCCGACGGCTCCCCCGCCGTCGGTCTCGGTCCCTGGCGTCCCGCCCGAAGCGTCGCTGGCGGTCGAGGGTGGTGATCCGGTGGTCGGCCAGCTGGGCTCGTACACCTGGCAGGGCGGCGGCTCGGACAGCCCCTGGCTGCCCGGGACCCCGATCAAGGCGGCGGTCGGCGAACCGATGACCGTGACCATCGGCGCGGGTGTGACGGTCGACACGTGGACGGTCAGCCGAGTCGTGGCGGGAACCTCGGATGGAACCGGGGCCATCGGACTCGGGAGCGGCACGGACGTCGTCTCGTTCCCGGCCCCCGAGTCCGGCTCCTGGTCCGTCCAGGTGGCCGTCCGATTCACCGACGACCTCGGCTCGGCCGCCTACTACTGGGGGCTCACCGTCCCGTGACGACGCGGTTTCGCATGGCACACTTGGCTCGCCGATGCCACGCCCTGCCGAGCGACACCGTTCCGCGACTCGAATGCGAGGCGTCCCGCCGACCGCCGCCCGGCTGGCCGCGTTCATCGGGCTGGTGGGGCTGCTCGCGGCCTGCGCTGGATCGGGGCCGGCCGCCGCGGCCACGCCGAACGGGCTGGTCGCCCTGGTCGCGGGGCCTGACGGGGTCCACCTTCTCGGCTGGGCGACCGATCCCGGCAGTCCGACCCCGATCGCCCTGCCCGACGGCGACACGACGTGGATCGCGACGGGGCGGGCGGATGTCCTCGCCGCGACGCTGGCCGATGGGTCTGTCGCGACCAGCGACCCCGTACGCCTCGGTGCGACCCTCGACTGGCGAACGGTCCAGGCGGTCGGCCCGGACGGGGTGCCCGTCCCGACGACGGCCTACTTCGCGACCTGGGACCCGGGTGGGGGCCGGTACGCGACGCTCGATGGCGACCTGGCGAGCGGCAACGGGGTTCACGTCACCGTGACCGACCCGACTTCGCGGACGGCGTTGGAGATCGCCATCGACCGGTCGGTGCTGGCGGCGCCGCCGACCTGGATCGGAAGCGAGCGCATCGTCGTCGTGACGGGCGATAGCTCGGCTCCCTCGTCGGTGATCCTGGCCACCACCGGCGGTGGGCTGACGGACGGCCCCGACGGGTCACGTCTGCTGGCGGCATCGGCGAACGGTCAGCGTGTCGCGACGATGGCCGGTCGCGGAGCCCCGGTCGTCATCCACGACACGACCGGCTGGCTCGATAGCGACGGTTCGTCGCTCGCCTCGATCGACCCACCGGACAAGGGCTCGACCGCGATCGCGCTCGCGCTCGACGACGACGGCCAGCGAGTCGCCATCGCCTGGTCGTCCACGGACGGGTCAGTCTCGCTGGCGGTCCACGACGCGGCGTCCGGGTGGCGCCGCATCGCGACACCCGAGATCGGCCCCGCCCGCGGGGCGGTGGTCGCGTGGCGTCGCGGCCGATAAGCCGGATCTAGGTCGCGATCGGCTCCGCAGCCGCGAAGATCGACACCTGGGCATCCTCGGGCAGCATCACCCCGAAGACCTTCTGGAGGGTCAGGAGGTGGACGCACGATCCCCAGCTCTCGAAGTAGTGGCAGGTGCATCGCCACTGACCGGCGTCGAGCCCGATGTGATGGGTGTCGTTGTCGCCACGGAACGTGAGTGAGACTCGGTCGATCGTGATCCGATCGAGCTCGCGGGCGTAGCGATTCGCCTTCTCGACCTTGCCGATCAGAGAGCTGTGCATCGCAGCGCTACCTCCATCGCCCGTATCGGGCGCTCGCGGGGCCGCCGTCCGGTCAGCACCTCGACCGGTGAGGACGGTCGCGTCCTCCCAAGGGTACACCCGCCGGTACGACTCGGACCGGGCGAAATCGGCCTATCGGGCGGTCATGGAGCGCTGGTACCTTCGCGTCCGAAGTCGTCCTCGAGTCGGACCACGTCGTCGAGTTCCGGCGTCGATACTTCGATCAGCTCGGTCCGTTCGATCGCCTCATATCGGTGGATCCGACCGGTCGGCACGTGACGGTGCTCACCGACGCCGAGCTCCTCGACCTGGATCGCGCCGAACTCGTCCTCGAGGTACAGCCGCAGGCGTCCCGCGTTGACGAGGATCGACTCGTCCTTGACCACATGGCGCTGGAGCGACAGGCGACGTCCGGCCTCGATGACCAGGATCTTGCCGACGTAGCGATCCGTGTGGGCCCAGATGAGCTCGTGGCCCCAGGGCTTGTCGACCCGCCGGGATCCGTGCAGCGGATCACCCATCAGCCGCGCACCAGACGTTCGCCGGCCGCGAGCAACGCGTCCCGGAGTCCAGCCGACGTCGCTTCGGTGTAGACGCGAACGAGCGGTTCGGTCCCGGATGCGCGGATGAGCAGCCACGATCCATCAGCCAGGAAGAACTTGAACCCATCGCCCGTTTCGAGGGCCACCGTCCGGACGACGGCATCGCCGGCCAGATCGACCGGTGACTCGGCCGCCAGATCGACCAGCAATCGCCGCTTGGTCTCCGCGTACTCGGCGCGCTCGACATGCACGTCGATCCGAAGGTAGAACGACGGGCCGGCGATCGCGTGGAACGCCTCGATGGCGCTGGACACCGGCCACCGCCCGGCGGCCCGCTCACGCAGGAAGAGATCGAGCAGCATCAGGTCGGCATAGACGCCATCGCGCTCCGGGAGATGCATCCCGAACCCGAACCCGCCCGACTCCTCGGCCCCCATCATCGCCTCGGTCTCGATCATCTTCGGGCCGATGAACTTGAATCCGACCGGGGTCTCGTGGGTGGTGATCCCATATCGCTCGCCGAGACGGGCGGCCATCGACGTGTTGTTGACGCTGATCACGACCGGGTCCCGCAAGCCCCGATGTTCGGCGAGGTAGTACATCAGCAGACCGGTCACCTGGAGCTGGTGGATGAACGTCCCGCGTTCGTCGCCGGCGCCGGCCCGGTCGGCGTCGCCGTCGAGGAACAGACCGAGGTCGTATCCCCCACCCGCCAGCCGGCCGAGCGCTTCGTCGATGTTCGGTCGGATCGGTTCCGGGTTGACCCCGCCGAAGTACGGGTTGCGCTCCTGGTGGATCTCGTCGACCCGGATCCGGCCACCGGCCAGGAGGCGCGAGATCCAACCGGCTCCGGCTCCCCACATCGGATCGACCAGGATCGAAACGTCGGCCGCCCTGAGCGCATCCACGTCGAGTGTCCGGCGAACGAACCGCTCGTAGCCTTCGAACGGGTCGAAGCGTTCGACCAGGCCGGCCGCTTCAGCGTCCGCGAACGGCCGGCGGTCGATCCCGATGCCCCCATTGACCGCCAGCCGGGTTTCGATGGCTCCCAGGATGTCCGCGCCGGCGGCGGCTCCGGTCGGGGCCTTGACCTTGAACCCGTTGTCGACCCAGGGGTTGTGGCTGGCGGTGATGACGATCCCGGCGGCGGCCCCACGCTGGACGACCTCGTACGAGCACATCTGGGTCGGGACAGCATGGATCCCGAAGGCGACCGGGATGTCGTGGGCGAGCAGGACCTCGGCCGCTGCCATCGCGAAATACTCGGACGAGAAACGTCGGTCGTACGCGATGACGACCCCCTTGGCCATCTCTCCGCGCCCGACCACGTAGGCCGCAACCCCTTCGGCGCAGCGCCGAACATTCTCGTAGGTGAATTCGTCGGCGATCCGGGCGCGCCAGCCGTCCGTCCCGAACGTGATCGTCGTCGGGGTGGGCGGTCGGCCGGTGAGCGTCACGTCGTTCCCTCCGCTGCGCTGCAACGCTCCAGGAGTCGTTCGATGATCTGGCGGTCGGGCCCCGCACCACGGAGATGGGCGAGTGGCTGGGTCGCGGTCATGCTACCGGGCTCGATCGGCGCGATCACGCCGAGCCGGCCCCCGACGCGGCGCACGATCAGATCGTCATCGTCGACCGAAACGGTCTCACCGGGCTGGACCACAGACCCCGTCCCCGATACCCCCAGGGCAGCCATGAGGGACGACCAGGAGCCAAGATCCGACCATCCGACATCCATCGCGGCCATCACGACCTGCCCGCTCTGGGCGGCGCCCTCCATCACCGCGTAGTCGATCGACACGGGCCGCTGGATGGCCTCATACGCGTGCTGCAACGATGTCGGCGACCCGATCATCGGTCCGAGCGACTGGAGCAGCCCGGTGTACCGGCCCAGAGCGGCCCGGATCGTCGACCGGCGCCACAGGAAGATCCCGGCATTCCAGGCCACACCCTCCTGGCCGGCCAGCGCATCCGCGCGAGACGGCTTGGGCTTCTCCTCGAAGCGGGTCAGCGGATACGCACGGCACCCATCGATATCCGCGCCGCGGGCGAGGTCCGGGACCAGATAGCCGTATTCCGTGGCCGCGCGATCCACGGTGATGCCAAGGGTCACGAGGGGCGCCTCGATGCCGAACGCCCCCGTCGCCAGGTGATCGGCGGCGCTGCGGATGATGGCTCGATAGACATCCGCCCGCTCGATCGTCTGATCGGCCGGAAGGACGACCATCACGTCATCCTCGGGCCGGTCGATGGCCAGGGTCGCCAGGGTGATCGCGGCGGCCGTGTTCCGTCCTTGCGGTTCGAGCACGACACCGGCGACCGGGACCTGATCCCGAACGAGCTGCTCATAGCGCCGGTCGGTGACGACCGTCACGTCGTCCGTCAGGTCGAGGACGCGGGCGACCGTGTCCTGCAGGAGCGACCGGTCGCCGAGCAGGGGCAGGAAGGGCTTGGGGCGCTCGGGACGGCTGAGCGGATGCAACCGGGTCCCGCCGCCCCCGGCCATGATCACGGCGTACATGCGATATCTAGTCTACGGGCCGACGGCTCGCAGAAAACGTCGATCGGCCGGCCCGGCTCCGTCCGCCTAGCCGGCGGAGGCGTGCACGACGGTCGGCGCGGGGAGCCCGGCCTCAGCGGCCATCTGGGCCGCCTTGTCGGTTCGCTCCCAGGGCAAGTCCAGGTCGGGACGCCCGAAGTGGCCATACGCGGCCGTCTGGCGATAGATGGGCCGGCGCAGGTCGAGCGCGGCGATGATCGATGCTGGTCGCAGGTCGAAGTGGCGATCGATGATCTTTCGGATCGCGCCATCGTCGATCCGTCCGGTCCCGAACGAATCGACCGTGAAGCTGATCGGTCGGGCGATCCCGATCCCGTAGGCGACTTCGACCTCGAAACGATCGGCAAGCCCTGCCGCGACCACATTCTTGGCCACCCAGCGGGCGGCATACGCCGCCGATCGATCGACCTTGGTCGGGTCCTTCCCCGAGAACGCCCCACCACCGTGACGGGCCATCCCGCCATAGCTGTCGACGATGATCTTGCGCCCGGTCAGGCCGGCGTCGCCCATCGGCCCGCCGGTCACGAAGCGGCCGGTCGGGTTGACATGCATGATCGGGTCCGTCTCGCGCAGGTCTTGGGGGATGGTCGGCAGGATGACCGTCTCGACGATCTCCTTGCGGAGTTGCTCCGCCCGAACGTCGGGGTCGTGCTGGGCCGACACGACCACCGTCCGCACCCGCTTCGGGACGCCGAACGCGTACTCGACGGTGACCTGGGTCTTGCCGTCCGGCCGGAGGTACGGCAGCTGTCCGGACTTGCGGACTTCGGCGAGGCGGCGGGCCATCCGATGGGCGAGCGCGATCGGCAGCGGCATCAGCTCGGGCGTCTCCCGACACGCGAACCCGAACATCATCCCCTGGTCGCCGGCGCCCAGCTCGAAGGCGGACGCGGCGTCGTCCCTGACCTCAAGCGCAGAATCGACTCCCTGGGCGATATCCGGCGACTGCTCCTTGACCGAGACGAGCGTGCCGCAGGTGAGGTAGTCGAACCCGTAATCCGCCCGGGTGTAGCCGATGTCGCGAACGGTATCGCGGACGACCGCCTGGAGGTCGATATAGGTCGTCGTCGAGATCTCGCCGAGGACCATCACCAGGCCGGTCGTGGTGGCCGCCTCGCAGGCGACCCGGGCGTTCGGATCATCGCGGATGATCGAGTCGAGGATGGCGTCCGAGATCTGGTCGCACATCTTGTCGGGATGACCCTCCGTGACCGATTCGGAGGTGAACAGGTATTCGGCCGCGTCGACGATGCTCATGGGTCGCAAGGCTAGCACGCCACGAGGAACTCAGACGCCGGAACGAAGGGCTTCGAGGTCGAGATCCCGCTCGATCCGATGGAGGACCGCATCGCCGATGATCCCGTCGTCGCGGAGCCGGATGACTGCCTCCCGCTCGGCGTCGAGGACGGCCGTCCGGATCTCGAGATGGTCGAGCAATTCCTGCTCGGCCTCGTCAACCGGGCCGTCCGGGTGCGGCCAGACGTGACTCGCTTCGTGCTCGTATCGCGCCCGGAGCTGGACGACCAGCTCGGTGTGGCCCGGATACTCGACTTCGAGCTCACGGAGGCGGTCCAGAGCTGCCTCGACGGCCGCCAGACGAGCGTGCGCTTCCTCCGTGTCCGGCGCGGTTGCGGCAGTCACGCCGAGGCGCCGCATGAACCATGGCAGCGTCAGGCCCTGGCCGACAAGTGTCGTGATGATGACGCAGAAGGTCAGGAAGATCACCAGATCACGTTCCGGGAAGACCTTTGGCGTCAGGGGCAGGGCGAGGGCCGCCGCGAGCGACACGGACCCGCGCATACCGGCCCACGAGATGACGAAGACCGCACGCCTCGACGGTGACGGGTCCCTCGCCCGGAGGTTGGGACTCAGCCATCGGGGCAGGTAGGTCGCGGGGAAGACCCACACGAACCGTGCGACGATCACGGTCAAACTGATGGCCACGCCCCAGGCCAGCAACTCCCCACCGGACCAGGCGGACAGACCGGCCAGGATCGTCGGTAGCTGAAGGCCGATCAACATGAACGCAAGCGTGTTGATGATGAAGATCACGATGTCCCACGTGCCTCGACCAAGAACACGCGCATCCGGGGAAACGACCCGAGCCGCACGTCGCCCGGCGATCAGACCGGCGACCACGGCGGCGAGGACGCCGCTCACGCCGAGCGCCTCGGCCGGCAGGTAGGCGGCGAAGGGGGCGAGGAGCGAGACCATGATCTCGAGAGTCGGATCCGAGGTCCGCCGCCAGCCCTCGGTCAGGACGAACCCGACGACGATGCCGACCGCGATACCGCCGAGTCCGACCACGAAGAAGGCGACGGCGGCCTCCTGCAACGAGAAGAACCCGGTGAGCGCGGCGACCACGGCGAAGCGATATGCGATCAACGCCGAGGCATCGTTGATCAGGCTTTCGCCTTCGAGGATCGTGACGACCCTGGCCGGCGCCCCGAGGCGGCGGAAGATCGAGGTCGCCGCAACGGCGTCCGGCGGGGCGACGATGGCCCCGAGCGCGAACGCAGCCCCGACGTTGATCCCCGGGATGAGCATCTGGGCGACGAGACCCACGACCAGGGTGGTGAACAGGACCAGGCCGACCGCCAGCAGGATGATCGGGCGCAGGTTGGCCCTGAGATCGCGGATCGGGGTCGAGAAGCCCGCCCCGAACAGGATCGGCGGCAGGAGGAGCAGGAAGACCAGGTCCGGGTCGAGCTCGATCGACGGTACGCCGGGCACGAACGCGAGAACCAGGCCACCGATGACGAGGAGGATCGGATAGGCAACGCCGATCCAGCGAGCCAGGTAGGCGAGTCCGACCGCGACTACGAACAGTCCGAGGACCAGCTCGATCGGGCTGACGTCCATCGGCTAGGTCGCGGAGCCCTCGAGATCGACGAGGACCAGCGGCTCAAGATCGTCGGCTGGCCGGAACCCGAAGACCTGGCCGAGGAACGACAGCCTGGCCTCGAGCGTCCGCCGGATCGCAAACGCGCCACGGAACCCGTGTCCCTCGCCCTCGAACGCGAGGTACGCGTGGGGGATGTGCCGGTCGGCCAGGGCGGCCACGATCCGCTCGGCCTGGGCCGGGATGACGACCTTGTCGTCGAGTCCCTGCAGGATGAGCACGGGAACGTCGATCTGGTCGACGAAATGGATCGGCGAACGGTCGTGGTATCGGTCCGCGGCGTCCGGATACGGACCGATCAGGCGGTCGAGATAGCGTGATTCGAACTTGTGGGTGTCGGTCATCAGCAGGGTGACATCGGCCACGCCGAACAAGCTGATGCCTGCGCTGAAGACCTTCCGGAAGGTCAGCGCGGCCAGCGTCGTGTACCCCCCGGCGCTGCCCCCCTCGATCGCCAGCCGGTCGGGATCCACGTCGCCGCGCTCGACCAGGAAGCGAGCCGCCGCGACGCAATCGTCGATGTCGACCACACCCCACTCGCCGTTCAGGCGACGGCGGTAGGCCCGTCCGTATCCGGTGCTCCCGCCGTAGTCCACGTCGACGATGGCGATCCCTCGGCTGGTCAGGATCTGTTTGCCGAGGTCCATCGATGACGATGCATTCGCTGTCGGGCCACCGTGGACCCGGACGACCAGGGGTGGCTTCTCCCCGTCCGGGGCCGCATATGCCGGATTGGTGGGTGGATAGAACAGGGCGAATGCCGTCCGCCCGTGGGTCGTCGGGAATTCGATGGTTTCCGGCATCGACGTCATCCCGGGTTCGATGGCGATCGAAGCCGCACGACGGAGGACACCGGCCGGAGCCAGCGTGCGCGCATCGAACCGCGCCACGATCATCGGCTCGCTGGGTCGCCCGGCCAGGGCGACCACGGTCGAGTCGCCGGTCCGCAGACCGTCGAGTTCCGTGAACGGAACCGGGATCTCAGCAAGCCCGAGCTCAGGGTCGATCCGGTACAGGTGGTCACGGCCCGACGCGCGGGCGACGGCCACGATCCCGCCATCCGGCAGGAATGCATACGAACTTCGGTCGAAGATCCAAGACGGATCGGCGAACTCGGCTTCCATCGCGGCGAGGGGCTCGAGGCGCGGCCCGTCGAGCAGGCGGTAGAGGTTCCACCAGCCCGTTCGGTCGCTGATCAGATGGAGCGTCCCATCGGGGCCCCATTCCGGCTGGACGATCGACTCGTCGGGCCCCCCGGCCGCGAGGGTCGCAGGACCGAGGGTGCCGTCCGGTTCGATCGTGGCCACCCGCAGCCGGGTGGCGTCCCAGGGCATGTCCGGGTGGTCCCACTCCAGCCAGGCCAGGCGAGTCCCATCGGGCGAGAGTCGTGGGGCTGCCACGAAGTCCGGTCCATGGACGAGGACCCGGGCGTCACCGCCATCGAGCGGGACCGCGACGATCGTATTTGCCGGCTCGCTTCCGGCGCCATGGTCCTCTCGGACCGCATAGAAACGGCGGCGTGCCAGGTCGGGTCGCAGGTCGGCGTAGCGCCACGGCCCTGGTGGGGTGATCGCGACGGGCGAGCTGTCACCCGGGTCCAGCCGGTACAGGCGGCCGTCCCGCGCGTCCGAATAGACCACGATCCCACCGGCGACCACGTAGGATCCGCCGCCATATTCGTGAACGCCTGTTCGGACATTGATCGGCTCCGGGGTCAGGTCGATCGTCGAACCGTCCGCGCCGGCGCGGACGAGGACCCGTCGCCCGCGCTCGGCCGGTCGACCCTCGATCCAGTAGACGTCGTCGCCGTCGATCCATGGCTCGCCAAGGGTGATGTCATCGGTCACCGCATCGTCGATCCGGATCGGCGATGACCAGGACCCATACGGGGCGATCGTCGGATCGGTCGCTGGATCAGGTCCCATGCTGCCAGGAGGCCATGTATTCGGTCTGCTCCGCCGTCATCGGCTCGAGCACGATGCCCCGGGCCGCCAGCTTGAGCCTGGCGACTTCCGCGTCGATCGCCTCGGGAACGACGTAGACCCGGGCCTCGAGCTCGGCGTGGTGTCCGGCGACATACTCGGCCGACAGCGCCTGGTTGGCGAAGCTCATGTCCATCACGGCCGCCGGATGACCTTCGGCAGCGCCGAGGTTGACCAGTCGGCCTTCTGCGATGAGGTTGATCCGCTTGCCGCCGAGGTCGAATTCCTGGACGTTTTCGCGGACCTCCCGGACGTGTCCCTCGGCGAGTTCGCGCAGTGCAGCGAGATCCAGCTCGGCATCGAAATGACCCGAGTTGGCCATGATCGCGCCGTCACGCATCGCCTCGAAGTGCTCGCGCCGGAACACGTTGATGTTCCCGGTCGCGGTGATGAACAGGTCACCCCAGGCGGCCGCCTCGATCGCGGTCATCGCCGAGAATCCGTCCATGAGGGCCTCCAGCGCCCGGACCGGATCGACCTCCACCACCGCGACGTGGGCGCCATGTCCGGACATCCGCGAGGCGATGCCCTTCCCGACCCAGCCATACCCCGCCACGACCACTCGGCGGCCGGCGATGAGGATGTTGGTCGCTCGCAGGATCCCGTCGAGCGTGCTCTGGCCCGTCCCGTAGCGGTTGTCGAACAGGTGCTTCGTCTGCGCCTCGTTGACCGCGATGACCGGGAACCCGAGGGCGTTGTCGGCCGCCATCGCTCGCAGCCGGATCACCCCGGTCGTGGTCTCCTCGGTCCCGGCCAGGACCTCGGCGACCTGGGCCGGCCGGCTGCTGTGGAGCAGCGAGACGAGGTCGCAGCCATCGTCCATGGTGACCTGCGGATGCGTGTCGGCGACCGCCTCGAGGTGGGCGTAGTAGGTGTCGCGATCCTCACCGCGCCGAGCGAGGACGGCGATCCCGTACTCCGAGACCAGGGCGGCCGCGACATCGTCCTTGGTCGAGAGCGGGTTGCTCGCGGCCAGCACGACCGACGCCCCGCCGGCCTTCAAGGTCCGCATCAGGTTGGCCGTCTCCGTGGTCACGTGAAGACATGCCCCGATGCGCAGCCCCTCGAGGGGTCGCTCACGTTCGAATTGCTCACGGATGAGGCGAAGGACGGGCATCTCGCGCTCGGCCCACTCGATCCGGCGGACGCCCTCGGCGGCGAGGCTGAGGTCCGTCACATCGTGGATCGGCGGGGTGCTGGCGGTCGTCATCGGGTGTCGGTCTCCTTGCGCGTGAAGAAACGGCGGAGCGAGGCCGACAGATCCGGCCACGGCGAGCCAAGGCGATGGACGAGGCGCTCCTCGAATCGAAGGTGCTCCGCATAGCCAAGTCGGCGATACGCGTTGAGTGCGGGTGGGTTGTCCGATCGTACGTTGAGAACGACCTGATCGCACGTCCGCAGCAATTCCGCGGTCACAGCGCCGGTCACCGCGGTCGCAAAGCCACGTCCACGATAGTCGACGTGGGTCAGGACGTTGCCGACGACGCCCAGGCGAGCGCCGGGGCTCACGACGTGCGTCCCGGCCGCAGCGACCAGTTGGCCGTTGACCCGCAGACCGTAGTAGACGCCGTCGCCGATCGCGGTCGCCGGCAACCACGACGCGAAGCCCAGTTGGTAGAGCCGATTCAGGTCGCCGATCTCGACCGGCAGCAGGCGCTGGACGCCCGCCGGATACGGTCGGAATGTCGACCGGTCGACCCACATCCGCACCATCGCCGGACCCGGGTCCACCCGGTAGGCGGTCTCGATGGCCGGCAGGACGGACGCGGGCGCAGCGACGTAGGCGATCCGCGGCCGGATGAGGTTCCGGAGGATGACCGCGACGCCGTCCTCGCGGCCCATGACGAACATCGGCTGGGGCGTGGGGCCGTTGTATTCAAGGACCACGGCGATGGGTCGGTCCGCCTCCCAGGCCATCCCCCACCGGGTCCGAACGAACTCACGCTCCTCCAGGTCGCACAGGGCATAGGCGGCATACAGGCGGTCCTGCTCCAGGAACGAGCGAAGCGCGCCCTTGTCGGTCGTGGCCCGGGCCGTGACCGACCCGCCGCGCCCGACGGCGACCGTCGCCATCAGTCCGTCGCCGGTGGGGCGTCGGCCGGTTCGGGCCGCGACGGCCTTCCCCAGCGGACATCGGCGCCCTCGACCGCCCCGATGAGACCCGGCTCGAAGGGTGACCGGATGACACCCTCCTCCGTGACGATCCCGGTGATCAGGTCGGCCGGGGTCACGTCGAAGGCCGGGTTCCGGACCTCGGTCCCGGGTGGCGCGATCCGGACGCCGCGGAACTCGAGGACCTCCTCGGGTCTGCGCTCCTCGATCGTGATCGCGGCGCCATCGGTCGTCCCGAGATCGATCGAACTGGTCGGCGCGCAGACATAGAACGGGATGCCGTGGCGAGCCGCCAGGACGGCCAGTGGATACGTCCCGACCTTGTTGGCCGTATCGCCGTTCGCCGCCACCCGATCGGCGCCGACAAGGACGATGTCGACTTCACCGGACGCCATGAGGTGCCCCGCTGCCACGTCGGGGAGGAGCGTGTGCGGCACGCCCGCCTGGGCCAGTTCCCAGGCCGTCAGTCGAGCCCCCTGAAGATACGGTCGAGTCTCGTCGACCCAGACATGGACCGGTCGGTCCGCATGGTGGGCGACCTGGACGATGCCGAGGGCCGTGCCGTACTGACCGCATGCGAGCGGCCCCGTGTTGCAGTGGGTCAGGATCCGGACCGGCCGGTCGGGCGGAGTCGGCAGGACGTCGAGCCCGAAGCTCGCCAGGCGACCGTGATCGGTCGTCGCCTCGAAGACGATCGCGTCGGCCTCGGCACGCATCGCGTCGGCGATCGCGCCGCCGTCCTCGGACAGCTCGCCGATGTCCGTGTAGCGGGCCATCACCCGGTCCACCGCCCAGCGGAGGTTGACGGCCGTCGGCCGGGTGCCGATCAGGACATTGGCGGCGCCACGGAGCGTCGCTCGTCGGGCGAACGGTCGACTGTCGCGCATCACCTCGGCACTCAGCGCCAGCCCGATGGCAGCCGCCTGGCCGATCGCCGGCGCGCCGCGGACGACCATCTCGCGGATCGCATAGCCGACCTCGCCGGCCGACTTGCAGGGATACTCGACAAGCGCGTCAGGAAGGCGCCGCTGATCGATCAGATAGAGCGTGCCGCCATCCTCCCGGAACGGGGTCCGGAACCCGACCGGGGCACCCGCCGGGGCGAGGTCGATCGCCACCGGCGACGGCGCAGCCTCCGTCGTCCCGGCTCCGATCAGCACGCTGGCAGCCTCGGCGGACGCCTGCTGGAGGGCCTGAGCTGCACCGGCAACGGTCGCGGCCGTCTGGATCACCTCGGCCGCGAACACCCGGAAGAAGCCGCGCCGGGCGACATCGACCCCGGGCGTCGTGGGCGACTTCGGCGTCGCGCTGTCGTCGTCAGTGGGTTCGGTCAATCTTCGCGCCTCGCTGCGGAGCGACCGTCAATACTTGATGACGCTCGTCACCCGGCGTCCGTCCAGGCGATCGCGGCCGTTGAGGAACTCCAGTTCCACGAGGAAGGCGAGTCCGACGACCTCTCCCTTCAGGCGCTCGACGAGGTCGATCGTGCCATGGACCGTGCCGCCGGTCGCGAGCAGGTCGTCGACGACGAGGACCCGCTGGCCCGGGACGATCGCATCGCGGTGGATCTCCAGCGTGTTCGATCCGTACTCCAGGGCGTACTCCACCGTGATCGTCTCGGCCGGCAACTTCCCGAGCTTGCGAACCGGGACGAGACCGGCACCGAGCTGGTAGGCCATCGGCGCGCTGAAGATGAAGCCGCGTGACTCCATGCCGACGACGATGTCGATCTGCTCGCCGGTGTACGGCGCGAGCATCTCGTCGATGGCCTGCTTGTAGGCGACGGGGTCCTTGAGCAAGGTCGTGATGTCGTAGAACAGGATCCCGGGCTTCGGGAAGTCGGGGACCTCGCGGATCTTCGCGCGCAGCTCGTCTGCAGACACGATATCGGGGCCTCCAATGCACAACGGGTGCGGCGCGGGTGAGCGGACCGCCTGAGGGCACGAAGTCTACCGCAGGCACCGGGGACCGGGCCCGGTCACGATGGCGGCGGGCTCGCTGCCATCACCAGGGCCGGGATCGGGGCCGGTCCGGGCCGCAGGCGCCCGGTCAGGAGCAGGCCGACCGCACCGATCGCGATGGCCACGATGAACGAGACGGCGAGGCCGGCCGCGGGCGCACCGGTCGAGCGGATCCCGGCGGCGATGATCGCACCGGAGATCCCGGTTCCGAGCGTGGCGCCGAGGGAATCGGTCAGCGACAGCGCGCTGGTCGCGGCGCCCTGGGTGGTGATCGATGCCTCGCGCAGGACGATGAGCGTGATCGGTGCATACGACAGCCCCATCCCGAGGCCGGCCAGCCCGAACGTCGGCAGGACGATCAGCCAGGAGATCTCCGGGACGAGGACGAGCAGCATCCCAGCCAGACCGACCAGGATGAGCACCCAGCCGACCTGGACGAACCGGTAGGTCGGCCAGCGTGACGCGCCACGTGCCTGGATCCAGGCGCCGGCCGTCCAGGCGATCGTCGCGGCGGTCAGGGCCACGCCGGCAGCGGTCGCCGACACGCCTCGCCATTCGACGAGAGTGAGGGCGACGAACGCATCGACCCCGAAGAAGGCGCACGTCTGGATGCCTCGGAGCAATACCGCCGCGGGCAGGATCGGTCGCGCCTTCAGCGTCCCCGCCGGGGTCAGCCGCTGGATCGCGAACAGGCCGATCGCCGTGCCGATGACGACGAGGATGATCGTCGGCAGCACCTCACCGGTGGTCAGGCCGAGGGTGAACAGGCCCGCCCCGAGGGCGACGGCGATCGCCAATGGCAATCGCCCACGGCGAGCCGACCGGGCAGCGACGATCCCCTCGTCGTCGAGAGGCGGCGGTGCCGCCACGTTGCGGAGCGCCCCAAGGGTCAGCAACCCGGCGATCGCGATGAGCGGGAGCAGCCCGAGGAACACGGCGCGCCAGCCGAATGACTCGCCGATGGCCCCGGCGATCGCGGGACCGACCACGCCGGGCAGAACCCAGGCCGTCGACAAGGTGGCGAACATCCGGGGCCGAAGACGCTCAGGGAGCGTTCGCCCGATCGCGACGTAGGCGATCGGCTGGAGGGCGCCGGCGCCGAGGCCCTGGAGGAAGCGGGCGGCCACGAGGACCCCCATCGATGGAGCCAGGCCTCCGCCGAGCAGCCCCAGCGCGAACAGGCTGAGCCCGACCGCGAACGGGATCGCCAGTCCTCCCCGGTCGATCACGCCGCCGACGACGACGATGCCGATCAGCGCGCCGAGGAAGAACGCCGAAAAGACCCAGCCGTACAGCTCCAGGCCGCCCAGCTGCTGGGCCGCGATGGGCATCACGGTCGAGACCGCGAGGGCCTCGAAGGCGACCAGGGTGATGGTCAGGATGAGACCGGTCGTCAGGGCTCGGCGATCGGACCGCCACAGACCGTCGGCGGCGTCGGGGCTCGGATGGCTCACGCGCTAGGACGCTGGGCCGTGCTCGATGGGCTCGACCCAGGCGGCCCGCCAGGCGGGTGGATCGAACGGTTCCGCCCAGTAGTTCACCTCGCGGAACACGCGACCATCGCGCAGGCGACACATCGAGACGAGGTGCCAGACGGAGCCGTCCGCGTAGCGCGCCTTCCCCTCGAACCACCACGTCTCGCCGCTTCCCGCGATCCGCTCGAAGGTGAAACTCGGGGTGACGACCCACTTGTCCTCGCTGCCGACCACCCGGGCCGAGCCTTCGAGAACGTCCGGGACGCCGCCCGGATAGTGGTCCGCGATCATCCGTTCCATCGCGTGGCCGCGGATGCGCTCGCCCGACTGCGGGTAGTCAAGGACGTAGTCGGGATCGCGCAATCGTCCCAGCGCGTCCCCAGCGTTATCGGTCAGTGCACGCAGATACGCGTGGATGACCTCCTCATTGGTCAATTCCGCCATCTCCGGTCCCACCCTCCTGCCCGCGGTTCCCTGCCCGGTCCCGCAGCCGTGAAATGGTACGCCGGCACCGGCGACCGAGCCACATGGCGCCGGACTGGTACCGTGTGTGGGTGACCACCCGGCATCTTCGCTTCGCCATCCACGATGTCACGTTCGGTGGCGTCGGGCTGCCCGGGGCGACCGTGGACTGCTGGGACGACGACGCAGGGCAGTCGCGCTGGAGCGCCCGGATCGTGACAAGGGTCGGCCCCGAACTCGATGAGGGCGAGCTGACCGGTCGCACCGCCGATGGACGCTCGCTGTCAGGCCATTGCGTCGTCGCCGATCGACAGGTCGGCGCGGGGGGCCGGCGGGAAACGCTCGTCGAACTGCATGGATCGGGCGCCCTGCACGGCCTGGACGACTCCGAAGCCTGACCGGTCAGGCTCGCCGCAGTCGCCAGATCGACTCCGACGGCCAGCGTCGTGCCCACGCCAGCTGTTCGGCGTCCCGGTAGGAACTCGTGGCCTCGGCGGTCGGACGCGGTTCGATCAGATCTTCGATCGTGAAGCCGTTGGCTCGGAACAGCCGGACCCACTCACCGTACGGCAGCTGGAACGAGATCTCCTCGCCGTCGTCGATCCGGTACATCCCGAAGTAGTCGAGGGCCAACCGCTCTCCGACCCGCTCTGCGTCGAGCGGCCAGCAGATCGTCTCGATCGGCGAGTGATGGTTGAACGCGAACAGGCCACCGGGACGCAGGAGTCGGGCCACTTCCGGCACGGTCAGGTATGGATCCGCGAAGGTCATCGCTCCGTGGTCGCAGAAGACGATGTCGAACGAGGCGTCCGGGAGCGGCACGGCTTCCGCGCTGGTGTGGATGAGCGGGAACGAGACACCGGCCTCGGCCATGAGGCGACTCGCGTATTCGAGCTGACGCTGGGACAGATCGATCCCGACCGGTCGGGCGCCATGCGTGGCCAGGGCGATCGACCATTGGGCGGCCCCGCATCCGAATTCGAGGATGTCCTTGCCGGCGATGTCGCCGAGGACGTGCAGCTCGGTCTCGGGGATCTGGGCGGTCCCCCAGGCCATGCCGCCGCTCTCGGCGAGTTGTGCGCCGTGGGTGGCCTGGTACTCGTCGCTGTAGGCATCCCACATGGCCCGGTTGCGGGTCGCGTGCTCCGTCAGGGCCGGGCGCCGGTCGTTGGTGTCCATCGCCATATGCTATGCCTGCCGGCGCGACCCTAACCGGACGACGCCGACAGCCTGGCGACGATGGCCTGGGTCAGGGTCCAGCCCTTGCGCGGATCGGCCGGCAGGCGAAGGCGGACCTGGTTGCTGGCGAACGTGACGTCCGATGGCCGGATCCCGGGCAACGGCGGCCCGGCCAACAGACCTATCGCCGTCGCCCGACTGAGGCCGGCCCCGAACCGGACGACCAGCCAGCCCTCTTCGCGCGAGATGGAGGCGATCCCGGCAGCTTCGGCGGTCAGGCGCAGACTCGCGACCTCGATCAACCGGGTGACCGGGTCGGGCATCGGCCCATAGCGATCGAGCACTTCCTGGCGGAACGCCGCCAGGTCGCCCGCCGTCCTGGCTCGGGCGAGCCGTCGGTACAGCTCGAGCTTCTGCGCCTCGTCCGGAACGTACTCGGTCGGCAGGTGGGCCTCGACCGGCAGGTCGACGACGGTCTGAGGCGACTCGATGATCGGTGCGCGGCCCTCCATCGATGCCTTGCGCGTCTCGACCGCCTCCGCCAGCAGCCGGGAGTACAGATCGAAGCCGACCGCCGCCATGTGGCCGGACTGCTCCCCCCCGAGGATGTTGCCGGCACCACGGATCTCGAGGTCGGACAGGGCGATCTGAAAACCGGCCCCGAGCTCGGATGCGTTGAAGATCGCCTGCAGCCGCTTGCGAGCCTCGTCGGACAGCCGCTCGCGGCGGCGATACAGGAGGTAGGCGTAAGCCCTTCGTGACGATCGTCCGACCCGTCCGCGAAGCTGATAGAGCTGGGCCAGCCCGAGCGTGTCGGCACGGTCGATGATGATCGTATTGGCGTTCGGGATATCGAGCCCGGACTCGATGATCGTGGTGCACACGAGAACGTCGGCGGAGCCGTCGGCAAACGCGATCATGACCTTCTCGAGGGCACCCTCCGCCATCTGGCCGTGTCCGACGACGAAGCGCACGCCCGGCAGCATCCGTCGGAGCTGATCGGCCTGGGCCTCGATCGTCTCGACCCGGTTGTGGACGTAGAAGACCTGACCGCCTCGATCCAGCTCGCGCAGGACCGCATCGCGAACGAGGCCCGCCGACGCTTCGGCGACGCGGGTCTGGATCGGCAGCCGGTCCTCCGGCGGGGTCTCGATGACGCTGAGGTCGCGGATGCCGGCCAGGGCCAGGTTGAGCGTTCGTGGGATGGGCGTCGCCGACAGGGTCAGCACATCGACTTCCCGACGCAACTGCTTGAGGCGCTCCTTGGCCGCCACGCCGAACCGCTGCTCCTCGTCCACGACGACCAGACCGAGGTCGCGGAACCGGATGTCCTTGCTGAGCAGACGATGCGTCCCGATGACGACGTCGACGGTCCCATCGGCAAGCCCTGCGACGGTCACCGCCTGGGTCGTCGGCGCGACGAACCGGGACAGCAACCGGACCTCGAGCGGGAACGCAGCGAACCGCTGCGAGAACGTCGCCTCGTGCTGCGCGGCGAGGACGGTCGTCGGGACCAGGACGGCGACCTGTTTGCCGTCCTGGGTCGCCTTGAAGGCGGCCCGCAGGGCGACTTCAGTCTTGCCATAGCCGACGTCGCCAACCACGAGTCGATCCATCGGCCGCACCAGCCCCATATCCGCCTTGACCTCGGCGGCCGCGCGCGCCTGGTCGATCGTCTCCTCGTACGGGAAGGATGCTTCCATCTCGGCCTGCCATGGCGTGTCCGGGGCGAAGGCGTGACCGCGCGCATCGGCCCGCGATGCATAGAGCGCGAGAAGGTCCTCGGCCAGGTCGTCGACGGCCTTGCGGACCCGCTGTTTGGCGCGCAGCCATTCGGTCCCGCCCAGCTTCGACAGCGACGGTCGCTCGCCGCCGGCGTAGCGGCTGACCCGGGCGATCTGCTCGACCGGCACGAAGATCCGGTCACCGCCGGCGAACGACAGCTCGAGGTAGTCGCGATCCTCGCCAGCTCCGCCGCGCCGGAGCATCTGCTCGTACCGGGCCACGCCATGGTCGATGTGGACGACCAGGTCGCCCGGGGTGAGGCGCTCGAGAATGTCGCGCGGGACGACCCGCCGGAGCGCCCGGGGACGGCGCACCCGGACAGACCCGAACAGCTCCCGGTCGGTGACGAAGGCCACGCCGTCTGGCCCGCCGATGAAGCCGCCATTGAGGGTCCGCTCGATGAGGGCGATGGCGCCCGGTGGCGGCGCCTCCTGCAGCCGGTCGACGGAAGCCACGGGGTGCCCGGCCTCGCCGAGGATCTCGGCAAGTCTCGGCGCCTGGTCCGACGCCAGGACGATCCGATCGCCGTCGCCCTGCCAGCCGGCGACCGCCTCGGCCAGCCGTCCGGCTCGCCCCGGCGGCAGGACCGGTTCACGCCAGCCGAACGGATCGCCGGACGACAGTGCACCACGAGCCATCGCGGCATCCTCGGGTGGGACCGACTCCCAGGTGAGCTCGAGCGTCCGCGATGCGACCAGGCGGCCCTTCCATTCGCGCGGCGGCAGGTAGGTCGACGGCCAGTCTTTCGGCAGTTCGGCGGCCTCGACCAGTTCCGCGCGCCGTTCATCCGCTTGACGCCACAGGAAGGCGGCCGCCTCGGCGATGTCGCCGGGCTCGTCAAGGACCAGCAGGGTCCCAGGTTCGACGTGGTCCCAGCCGGTCGCCGGTGCGAGGTGGGCGGCCCAGACCTCAGCCGCATCGCCGACGGCGAGCGCCCGCGACGCACCGGCGGTCGACTGCGACCGGGCCGCCGTCGAGATCGGGTCCGTCTCGAATCGGGCCAGATCGGCGGCCAGGCGCTCCGGCAGTCTGCTGGCCGATCGGCCCAGGCGATCCTGGATCACCGCCACGCCACCCTGGGGCAGCAGGAACTCCGACGCGGGCAGGAGCAGCGCCGCCTCGAGGGATCCGACGGTGCGCTGGTCGGTCGGGTCGAAGGCGCGAAGCGAGTCGATCTCGTCGCCGAAGAACTCGATCCGGATGGGCAGGCTCAACGACGGCGGGAAGACGTCGACGATCCCGCCCCGACGAGCGGATTCGCCACGGCCCGCGACCTCGGTGACGGGGACGTAACCGAGATCGAAGAGCTCGCGCAGAAGGGCGTCCTGATGCAGGCGCGCACCGACCCGGATCTCGCGCGGCGCGAGCGGCAGGTCGGCGGGCGAGATGGTGTGCTGGAGCAATGCCTGGACGCCGGCGACGAGGACCCGGGCGCGCCCGCTTCGCCAGGCGGCGAGGGCTGCGACACGGGCCGCCGTCTCGTCCGCGATGAGTTCACTCCGCTCGTACGCCAGCGAGGTCCGTGGTTCCAGCACGACGACCGCCTCCGGGTCACCGAGCCACGCTCCCAATTCCTCGGCGACGCGGTCTCCGATCTCTGCATCCCGGGCGATCCAGACGAGCCGCTCGCCTGCAGGCGCCATCGCGAGGGCCGCGGCGAGATAGCTCTTCGCGCCATGGGGGACCGAGACCAGGCCCGTGTGACGGCCGGGTCGTCGCGCGTCGTCGCCGGACGGAGCAAGTCGGTCGCGGAGCGAACGGAACGTACCGGTCGTGGCGAGCAGTGGCGGCAGCGCGGAGAGGTCCGGCAGGCGGTGACCGCTGCCGGAACCGGTCGCTGCGGACCTGTCGCCGGCCCTGCTGGCAGGCGCTCGCTCCGTGACGGGGCGGGGCGACGCTGCGGCGCGTCGAGCGTCCTCGACCTCCGCGTCGACCGCGGCCAGGTCGAAGTCGACCATGTCGGTGGGAGACCCGGCGGGGTGCCGTGCGACGAAGTCGGTCGCGATCCGTTCGGCGATCCGCCGATCACGACCACGGCGACCGCGCAACGGGGTATCGGGCATGCCTAGGCGTCCGGCGGTCTGGGCGGCCGGATCCGTCGCCAGCCCGTCCGTGTGCGCCGGATCCCGTCCGCATCCGGCGGGCCGTCGACCTCGCCCGCCGCGGCCCGGCGCGATGTGTCGGCGGGCCGCAGCTCGAACATGTTGAACCGGTTTGCCGCCTTGTTGGTCCCGTCGCGCGCCCAGGCTTCCACCGCGTCCGCGGCCGCGTCGAGCAGCTCGTCGAGACGCTGCTGCTCGTCCGGGGCGAACCGCGCCAGGACATGATCGACGGCACTCCGGTCGGGCTCACCGATCCCGATCCGTAATCGGCCGAACTTCTCGGTCCCGAGCTCGTCGATGATCGAACGCAGGCCGTTGTGACCGCCGGGTCCACCACCCTCGCGGAAACGCAGCTTGCCGAACGGCAGCGCGAAATCGTCGGCGACGACCAGCACGTCGATGAGTGGAGCGTGCTCCCGAGCGAGGACCTTCCGGACGGCCAGTCCGGAGTCGTTCATGTACGTGAGCGGTTTGACCAGGGTCAGGTCGAGCCCACGAAACCGACCCATCGCGACGTTCGAGGCGTCGCGCTGGCGTCCCTTGCCGGTCCAGCCAGCGCGCTGGGCCAACCGGTCCATCACCAGCCAGCCGATGTTGTGCCGCGTGCCGGCGTACTGGGATCCCGGATTGCCCAGACCGACCACGACCTTCACGACGACCTCCGAGAGACAGCACGACAGGGCCCGATCCCGCTCCGGGAGGGCCCGGAACGATGGTAGCAGTCGGATCCTTCAGGCGGCGATCCGCCCGGCCGCCGGCCCCGTCGCCCGGCGTCGCCGTACGGGTCAGCCGAGCAATCGCCGTTCCAGGGCGCGCATCGCCGTCTCTTCGTCCGGCTCCGCGTGATCCCAGCCACAGATGTGCAGGGTGCCGTGGGTCACGAGCAGCCGGAGTTCGTCGGCCGGCGACCAGCGGACGTCGCCAGTCTGGCCACCCTGGCCACGTTCGGCCTGGTCGGTCGCTCGCTCGACCGAAACGACGATGTCGCCGAGGTGCAGGCGGCGGCCAGGCGGCAGCACGAATGTCGTTGGGACGCTGCCGGCGACGTGGCGGGTGCCGGGGTGCGGTGGGTATGCCTGGGGCGACAGGAGTGGGAACGACAGGACGTCGGTCGGGCCAGCCTTGCCGAGGTGCTCGGCATCCAGGACGGCAAGTTCGTCGTCGTCGGACAGGATCAGCCCGATCGACGCCGGCCGAGGGGCGTCAGCCACCTGGAGCGCCTCGACGACCGCGCGGGCAAGGATGATCGCCGGGACCGGCACGGATACCCCATCGCGGATGGTCAGGTCGACTCGCCAGGGACCGAGATAGATCGCCCGGGTCACGAAGCCGGGCCGCTCCCTCCACTCGACCCACCGCCACTCGCGGCGCGTCTCGATTCGAGTTCGACGACCGTACTTTGCGGATACGCGATCCGGGTGTGATACATCCCGAGGAGCTGGCCGACGAATGCCTCGCGGATCCGATCGAGGTCGCGCAGGGTCAGGTCGCATTCGTCGAACTGGCCGTCGCCGACGCGCTCGTCGATGATCCGCGAAACCATGGCCCGGATCGCCGGCTCATCGCGGGCCGCCAGCGATCTGACCGAGGCCTCGACCCCATCGGCGAGCATGATCAGAGCCGCTTCACGCGATTGCGGTTTCGGTCCGGCGTGCCGGAACTTCCGCTCGTCGACGATCTCGCCGGGCGCGGCCAGTTCCTTCGCCCGAGCGAAGAAGTAGCTCATGATCGCCGTCCCGTGATGCTGTGGGATGTAGGCGATGAGCGCCTTCGGCAGATGCGCCTTGTAGGCGAGGTCGATGCCGTCGACGACGTGCTGCTTGAGGACCCGGGCGCTGACCTCCGGGTCGAGCTGGTCGTGGATGTTCTCGCCGCCGGCCTGGTTCTCGATGAACGCGAGCGGGTTCGCCAGCTTGCCGACATCGTGGTAGTACGCGGCGACGCGGGTCACCAGCGGATCGGCACCGATCGCCTCCGCCGCCCGCTCGGCAAGATTGCCGACCATCAGCGAGTGGTGATACGTCCCCGGCGTCTCGACGAGCAGCCGGCGCAGCAGCGGTTGTGATGGGTTCGCCAGTTCGAGCAGCTGGAACACGGTCAGGATCCCGAACACCGAACCGAGAACGGCGAACGTCCCGGCAGCGGCCACCCCGGAGCCGGCCGCAGATGTCGCCGACGCGAACCAGAGTTCGAGGATCCCCCGAACATCACGAGCTCCCAGGAGCGAGAACACCGTCACGACCAGCGCGTTGGTGACGAAGACGACCACGGCGGCCTGGACGAACGCCTGCAGTCGATCGCCCTTGCGGATGACGACGACCCCGGCCAGACCACCAAGGAAGATGTACGTGGCGAACTCGAGCGAGCCGCCGTTCACCGCACCGCCGATGAGCGCGACCAGGGCGATGACGATCGTCGCGACTGTCGCATCGAGCAGGATGGCCAGGAGGATGGCGATAGCCGCCGTCGGCAGGAAGAACGGCAGGGTCGGTCGATCCGCGGTGACCTTGAGGGCGACGGTCGCGCCGACGACGAGTAGGCCGATGAGGATCAGGACGTTGTCGCGGTGCCAGAGGCCCGGCCGGAACCGCCAGATCCAGGCCAGCAGCATCCCGACGACGAGGATCGCCAGGAGCAGCCAGCCGCCGAAACTGGCCACGTCCGGTTGCGCCACGTTGAGCCCGAGGGCATCGATCTTCTCGACATCCGCGGCGGTGAGTGGCGACCCGTTGCGAACGATCACTTCGCCCTGGCGGATGGTGACCGGGACCGGCGCGACCGCCTCCGCGGCCTTGTCGCGGGCCTGGGCCGTCAACTCCTCGCTGAACGAGGAATTCGCGACGATGAGTGGTGCGATGATCTCGGCCGCCAGCATCCGCTGTGCCTCATCGAGGCCGCCGGCCATCCGCCCGGCGATCTGGGCGCGAGTATCGTCCACCTCCGTGTCTCGGAGCTCGGTCCGGAGGGTCGCGTCGAGGACGCGCGCCGACTCCGTGCGGACGTTCGCCCAACCCGCCACATCGAGCCCGACCAGCGTCGCTTGAGCGCCGTCCGAGAGGTCCGGGATCGCCGAGGTCAGGAGTGCCGCCCGGGCCTCGTCACTGAGGTCGGCGGCGAACATCGTGTCGACGCGCGAAACCCGTTGCTCGAAGGCGATCTGCTGGGCCGCCGCGATCGCGATCGCGTTCTCGGACGTGAAGCTGTACTGGAACGGCACCGCCGCGCGGGCCGCTGTCTTCGCCTCCTCCGTCTGGACCGTGCTGTCGAATTCGATCGCACGCGGGGCCACGATGTCCTTGGTCGCGAGTTGGCCCGCGGTCACGTCGAGTGGCGTCTGCGGGACGATGTCGGCTCCGAGGACCACCGTCAGGGCCACGATCAGGATGCCCGCGGCGATCAGCAGGCGCGGCAGATCGTGGCGGGTGAACTGCGTCGAGCTGTCGGCCTGCTGGTTCAGCATGATCTCATCATCCGCCCGGGTTCAAGCGCTGCCATGATCGTGCGCGGCGAGATCGGCCGCCGCGAGCGTCTGGACGACGAGCTCGCTGACCCGCTTCCCGTCCGCCCGGCCCCGCGTCCGCGGAGCCAGCCAGCCCATGACCTTGCCCATGTCGCGTGCGCTCGACGCACCCGTGGCGGCGATCCCCTCGCGGACCAGCCGCTCGATCTCCGCGTCCGACAGGGCGGCGGGCAGGTATCCGGCGATGATCGCGATCTCCGCTTCTTCCTTGGCCGCGAGGTCCTCGCGGTGGCCCGCCCGGAACGCCTCGACCGACTCGCGACGGGTCTTGACTTCGCGGCTCAGCACCGACAGGTACTCGTCGTCGGTCAGGGCGCGGCCCTGCTTCTTTTCGATGGTGTAGGCGGCACTCACGACCATTCGCAGGACATCGCGACGCAGGCCGTCACCCGCCCGCATGGCGGCGGCGATGTCGGTCTGGATGCGATCGTGAAGGGACACCGGTCTGGCACCTCGGGCGGGCGGATCCTCGTTCATCACGACGACCCGTCGATAGGCCCGCGGGGTACAGGCGCTTGGGTCGGGCTGGGGGCCCGCTCAGCCGACCTGCGTTCGGGCGTTCTTCTTGCGCTTGGCTTCCTTGCGCTTGCGCTTCACAGAGGGCTTCTCGTAGTGCTCGCGTCGGCGAGCTTCGGCGAGGATGCCGCTCTGCTGGATCTTTTTGTTGAAGCGACGCAGGGCGCTTTCGAACGTCTCGTTCTCACCCACTCGGACTTCTGCCAATCCCGGTTCACCTCCCCAGGCCATGGGTCGTGAGGACGCTTCCGAAACGCGGCCGACCGGTCCGGGAGCCACCTGGACGGAAAGCCGTTCAGGGCTGGCGGAGCATAGCCGAGGGCATCTGACAGGTCAAACGTCCCCTGCGTCAGTTCGGGACGGGAAAACCGATCCCGAGCGTCTCGAGCGCGGTCTGGATCCCTGGCGCGGCGTCGTCCTGTGCCGCGCCGGGAAGCCAATCGTAGAGAACGACCGTATTGCCGACCTGGCGGATGATCGTGACCGTCCCCTGTGGGGTCTGGACCCGGCCCGGTCCCGTCGCGAGGTACGCCTGCTGTTCGGCGGCCGCAGCGGCGGCAAGGGTGGGATCCGCGAATTCATAGACGACGATGTATCCCTTGTCCGGGTCCTTCGGGAGCGTGACCTGGTAGACGGCCCGTGGGGCGGCGGCGAGCGATGCCGCCTCGGCAGGCCGGACCGGCGCTTGACTGTCGGTCAGGACGAGGTTGTGCGCACCGAGGGCGCTGACGAGCGCAGCCCGGGTCAGGGCCACCGTGGGACTCACTGTCCGGTCGGGCCCGACCGACGCGACCGGGACGCTCTGCACCGGACCTTCGGCCGGCGCACACCCGGCGACGAGGAGCAGCATGATCGCGAGGGCGGCCGATCCGGCCGAGGCGCGCTTCCGGGTCATCCGGGCGGCCACTCGAACGACCGCCCGCCCATCAGGTGGAGGTGCAGGTGATCCACGGTCTGGCCGCCCCAGCGGCCGACGTTCGAGACGAGCCGGTACCCATCGCTCGCGATCCCGGACGATCGGGCAAGGTCGGCAGCGACCGCGAACAGGCGGCCGAGCATCGGGCCATCGGCCTCGGTCAACTCGCGCGCGGACGGGATGTGCCGGCGGGAGATCAAGAGGATATGCGTCGGGGCCTTCGGGGCGATGTCCCTGAACGCGACGACAAGATCATCGTCGTGGACCTTGTCGGCCGGGATCGTGCCGGCCGCGATCTTGCAGAACAGACAATCCGGGGCCACCGGCACCTCCTCCGCGGTCACCACAGGACCGGCTTCGAACTCATCAGGAACCCGATCGTGCCGACCAGGCCGGCCATCAGGTACGACACGTAGCGCTGCCGCCTGGCGCGATCGAGCCACGTCTGGTCATCGGCTGCGGCCCGGACGCCGATGAGTCGCCGCAGGTTGGGCCGCTGGACGAAGAAGGCGATCCCGAGATTGATGAAGTAGATCGTCAGGGCAAGGATCAGCCATGGCTGCTCGAGCATCGTCGAACCGAGCGCGCCGATGAGGCCGAGACCGGTCAGCGCCAGGCCCAACCCGATGGCGATCGTCCCGTGAGTCTGCGCCCACAGCAGCCCGCGCACCACGCGATGCTCCGACTCGATCGTCGCCCGCCGCGTCCGAAGCGCGAACGGGAGGAGGATCGACGGCAGCACGAGGCTGACGGCGAGGATGATGTGGGCGACGAGCAGGGCCGGGAAGTAGGCGGGCATCGCCGCCGATTGTAGGCCCCAGGCGGCCGACCGCCTGCCGGCGCGGGATCAGCCCTGGCGCGAAGCCTCGAGGGCGACCCATTCACCCTCCGTCGCTCGTCCGGTCACGGTCAGTCCGGCGGCGTCGAACGCGCGACGGACCTCGTCTTCACGGTCCACGAAGATCCCGGATGCGATCAGGAAGCCCCCGACCCGGAGCTCCTCGCGCAGCGCGGTCGCGAGCGGCACCAGGATCCCGGCGATGAGATTGGCCAGGACGATATCGAAGGCCGGGGCGTCACTCGGCAGGCTGCCGACCCCGGTCGACACCCGGCGGACAAGCGCGTTCCGGCGCGCATTCGCCATGGTCGCCTCGATGGCGATGGGGTCGGTGTCGAGGGCGAGCGCCGTCGCTGCCCCGAGCTTGAGCGCCGCGATCGCCAGGATCCCCGAGCCGCAGCCGACATCGAGGACGCGCGCGCCGTCGAGCCGCCCGCGATCCGCGAGCGCCTCGATCCCGGCCAGGCATAACCGCGTCGTCGGGTGGAGTCCCGTCCCGAACGCCATCCCGGGATCGAGGGCCAGGACGACGTCGTCCGGCTGACGCCGATGGCGGCGCCAGGTCGGCCGGATGACGAGCCTGCGACCGATCCGCATCACCGGGAAGTACGCCTTCCAGGCATCGGCCCAATCCGCTTCGTCGACGACCCGCGTCTGCAGGTCGCCGATCGGGCGCAGGCCGAATGCCTGCAGGTGGCCGAGCGCGTCCGCGACCTCGGCGGCCGCGCGCTCGGCCGCCGCGCGGTCCCGAGCCGGAACGTACGCTCTGATCGTCGCCGGCCGAGTCGGATCGACGCGCACCCCCAGGCCCTCGTCGACAAGGTCGAAGGCCGGCTCGATGGTGATCCCGCCCGGCGCCACTCGACCGAAGATCTCGCTCACGACCTCGACCGCCTCGACGTCCGCGGTGACCGACAGCTCCAACCAGGCACCGCCGCCGCCGACCGGATCGCTCAACCGAGCCCCAGCTTTTCGCGCAGGCCCCCACCGCCATGCTCGACCGGATCGCCGGCCTCGTCGGCGTACGCGGCCAGGAGCTCGCGAGCCTTCTTGGACAGCTTGGTGGGCACGACCACGTCCACCATCACGTGGAGGTCGCCGCGCTGCCCGGAACGGCGGAGGTGGGGCACGCCCTTGCCACGCAAGCGGATCTCCGTGTTGGGCTGGGTCCCGGGCTTGATCTCGACCTCTTCGGTGCCGTCGACCGTCGGCACGGTGATCCGGGTCCCGAGGGCCGCCTGGGCGATCGAGACGACCGCCTCGTAGTACAGCTCCGTGCCGTCACGAGTCAGCGATGGATGGGACTCGACGTGGACGGCCACGTACAGGCTTCCCGGTTGGCCGTTTCGTGGCCCGGACTCGCCTTCATTCGACAGTCGGATCTGATGGCCCTCATCGATCCCCGCGGGGATGCTGACCCGAAGGGTCCGCTTTCGCTCGGTCCGCCCGTCGCCGTGGCACGTGTCGCACGGCGTCTCGATGATCTTGCCCTCACCCTGGCAGCGTGGACAGGCGCTGACGTTGACCATCTGTCCGAGCATCGTCTGGCGGACCGAACGGACCTCGCCGCGTCCGCCGCAACGCGGACAGGTCGTCGGCTCGCTGCCCGGCTTGGCGCCATCGCCGCCGCACGTCTCACACGCCTGGAGGACCGAGAAGGAGATCTCCTTCTCGGTCCCGGCGACCGCCTCTTCGAAGGTGATCCGCAGGTCATAGCGAAGATCGGCGCCCGCCTGCGGTCGCCCGTGTCGGGCGGCAGCGCCACCGGCTCCGCCACCGAAGAAGGCATCGAAGATGTCCGAGAAGCCGCCGAACCCTTCGAATCCGGCGGCGCCTCCGGGGCCACCGTCCACGCCGGCCCGGCCGAACTGATCGTAGCGGGACCGCCGGTCCGGGTCGGACAGGATCTGGTAGGCCTCGTTGACCTCCTTGAACCGCTCCTGCGCCGCGGGGTCCGCGTTGACGTCGGGGTGCCATTGCTGGGCGAGCTTGCGGAAGGCGCGCTTGATCTCGGCGTCGCTCGCGTTGCGCTCGACGCCGAGGATCATGTACAGGTCGCGTTCGGTCGTGGCCATCGGGATGAGAAGGATACGGGAGGTGGCGTCAGGCAGGCAGGACGGCGACCAGCGCCTTCGCTCGAGCGAGGACCGCCTCGAACATCGATGGCGTCAGACGGCCGGTGAACGTGTTCTGCTGGCTGGGATGATAGGTACCGATGAGGCGGAACGGTCCGATCTGCGCCTCGGCCCCATGCCCGAAACGCGGCTTCGGGTGGACCTCATGGCCGAGCGTCGCGAACGCGCGGATGACGGCGTCCCAACCGAACGCGCCGAGTGCGACCACGACCTTCAGTTCGTCCAGTAACCCGATCTCGCGAACCAGGAACGGGGCGCATGCGTCACGCTCTTCGACCGTCGGCTTGTTGGCCGGTGGCGCACACCGGACGGCTGCGGCGATGTAGCTATCGGTCAGAGTCAGGCCATCGTCGGCCGAGCGCGATGTCGGGCGGTCGGCCAGCCCGATGGCGTGCAGGGTCGCCCACAGGAGATCGCCCGATGCGTCACCAGTGAAGACCCGCCCGGTGCGGTTCGCGCCGTGCGCCGCGGGCGCAAGGCCGACGATGAGGATCCGCCCGTCCGGATCGCCGAACCCGGGGACCGGCCGACCCCAGTACGGCTCGTCCCGGAACCGGCGGACCTTGTCCCGAGCGACCTGTTGTCGCCATGCGACGAGTCGCGGGCAGCGCCGGCAGTCGACGATCTCCGAGGTCAGGGCGACGAGCCCCGGGTGGTCCTTCATCGGTGCACCGAAGCCACGATCGGACCGGTCTAGCGCAGGAGCAGCTGGTCCAGCCGCCTCGAGGTGACGGCCAGGCCGACGACGCCCATGACCGTCAGGTACGCGACGTGAACGATCAGGATCGGCGAGATCAGGCCGAGAGTGAGCGACCGGATCAGGTCGACGCCCTGGTAGAGCGGCGTCAGTCGGACGAACAGCTGGAGCGCTTCCGGGTACGCGTCGATCGGGTAGAACGTGCCCGAGAACAGGAACATCGGCAAGACCACCAGCTGGATCAGGTCGAAGTCCTGCCACGACTTCATGAACGACGTTGCCGCCATCCCGACGGCCCCGAAGGCGAACCCCACGAGGAGGGCCGCCGGCACGGCCAGCACGACCCAGGGCGAGGTGAACAGCCCGAAGACCAGCATCACGCCCATGAACCCGATCGAATAGAGCCCGCCACGGATGAGCGCCCATCCGAGCTCACCGAGGGCGATGTCCCCGGGCGACAGGGGCGTGGCCAGGATGGATGTGAAGGTCTTGTTGTAGTTGAGCTTGAAGAAGAAGTTGAACGTGCTCTCGTTGATCGCGCCGTTCATCGCCGCGCTGGCCAGAAGGGCCGGGGCGACGAACGCCTGGTAACTGATCGGCTGGCCGTCCGGACCCGGGATCGTGCCGATGAGCGCGCCGAGCCCGAAGCCGATACCGAGGAGGTAGAAGAGGGGTTCGAAGAAGCCGGACAGGAGCACCAGCCAGCCGTGCTTGTAGACGTACAGATTCCGTTCGATCAGTCGAGCCGACCGCCGGCTACCCATGGTGAAGGCGGGCGCTACCCGCATCGCCGTCATCCGCGGACCAGCCTGCGCTCGATGTTCCGGATCGTCAGGTACGCCCCGACCGAGGCGAGCGCGACGAGGTAGGCCAGGTGGATCGCCATGGCGACCGGGTCTTCGCTGACCGTACCCAGCGACAGCCCCCGGGTGAGCGCCACGCCGTGGAACAGGGGTGTCAACCAGGCGAGGGCCTGGAGCACCGCGGGCAACGAGCTGATCGGGAAGAACGTCCCGGAGAACAGGAACAGCGGGGTGATCCCGAACCGGAAGATGGCCGCGAACTTGTTGGGTGTCTTCTGGGTGGCCGAGAACGCGGCGATCGGCCCGGCAAAGGCGAGTCCGGTCAGCACGGCGGCCGGGATCGAGAACACGACGGTCGGCGACTCCGCGGCCCCGAACGCGACGATGACGAGGGTGAAGATCGTCGCGATCAGCGTCAGTCGAGCGGCGATCCAGGCGAGATTACCGAGGGCGATGTCACGCGGCGAGATCGGCGTCGCGTACATCGCGTGGAAGATCTTGCTCCAGACGAGTCCGCCCATGATCGGGAACGTGGCCTCGAACGAAGCCGATTGCATCGCGGTCGCGGCCAGCAGTCCAGGAGCCAGGAATGCGAGGTAGGGCACCCCGCCCAGCGCCGCGTCGTTGGTCACATAGCCGCCGAGACCGATCCCCATCGCCGTCAGGAACAGGGCCGGCGACACGAACGACGAGAAGATCGATGCGCGGAACGTCCGCCGGTAGAGCAGGAACCGATGCTCGAAGACCCGGCCGACGGGGGAACTGGGGCGTGCCAGCGATGTCATCCGGCTCAGTCGATCAATGAACGGCCGGTCAGGCGAAGGAAGACGTCCTCGAGCGACGAGCGTCGAACGAGGACCGTCTCGGGTCGAAGCCCACGGGCATGGACCGCGGCCGCGGCAGCGTCGCCGTCATCCGCGTACAGGAGGACGCGATCGGGCAGATGCTCGATCCGCTCGGCCAGGCCGTCGAGTTCGCCGTCGAGCGTCTCGGCGATCCCGGGAGCGAAGCGCAACTCGGTGACCTCGCGGGTCGAATACTGCTCGATCAATGAGCGCGGACTACCCATCGCGACGATCTTCGCCTTGTCCATGACCACCAGCCGGTCGCATAGCTGCTCCGCCTCGTCCATGTAGTGGGTCGTCAGGACAAGGGTGACGCCGCGCTGCTTGAGCCGGTACAGGCGATCCCACAGCAGGTGGCGGGCCTGTGGGTCGAGACCGGTCGTGGGTTCGTCGAGGAGCAGCACTGTCGGCTCGTTGATCAAGGACCGGGCGATCGTCAGGCGCCGCTTCATGCCGCCCGACAACGGCTCGACCTGGTCGTTGGCGCGCTCGGTCAGCTGGGCGAATTCGAGCAGCTCATCGGCCCGTCGGTTGACTTCCGCCCGACTGAGCCCGAAATAGCGGCCGTAGATCGACAGGTTCTCGCGAACGGTCAGTTCGACATCGAGGGTGTCGGTCTGGGGCACGACGCCGAGGCGCGCCCGGATCCGAGCGCCGTCCGTGGCCGGGTCCATCCCCATCACGGTCAGGAGCCCATTCGTGATCGGCGAGACGCACCCGATCATCCGCATCGTCGACGTCTTGCCGGCGCCGTTCGGTCCGAGGAATCCGAACGATTCCCCGGGCGCGACATCGAAGTCGATCGCGTCGACCGCGGTGAACCCGCCGAACCGTTTGGTCAGGCCGCGGGCATGGATGAGCGAGGGAGTGGGCGTCTCCGTCATGGGCGAGGAATGCTACCGCAAGCTCGCCGGATTCACCGTTCGGGCACGGTCCCCACGTGGAGGGTGACGATCCCGCCGGACATCGGTTGCCAGCTGACCGATTCGAGGCCGACGTCGCGCATGATCTCGGCGATCCGCTCGGGATCGGGGTAGCCACGCACGCTGCGGACGAGGTAGCCGTACGCGCCGCCCTGGCCAGCCACCCTGCCGACCAGGGGCACGACCCGGTCGAACCACAGCTGCAGGACTCGCGCCGGCCGGCTCCGGGGCCGGGCGATCTCGAGGCAGACCACGCGGCCACCCGGCCGGACTGACCGGACCATCTCCGCGAAGCCCTTGGCGTAGTCCGGCAGATTGCGCATGCCGAAGGCGATCGTGGCCGCGTCGAACGACGCGTCGTCGGTCGGCAGGGCCAGGGCGTCACCGACCATGAACGTGAGTCCCGGCCGGTCGGGGAAGCGGCGCCGGGCGACCCCGATCATGCCCGGTGAGATATCGATGCCAAGGACGCTCCCGCCCGGCTGCACGTGCCGATTCAGGTCGGCCGCGACCTTTCCGGTGCCGGTCGCGACATCGAGGATCCGGCCACCTGGCCCGGCCCCGGAGAGGCTGACCGCACGCTTCCGCCAGCGAGGCTCCTGGAACGCGGAGATGACGAGGTTCATCGGATCGTAGACGCGAGCGATCGAGTCGAACATCGCGCTGACCTCGGAGGTCGGGGCGGCGTTGCCGCGGTCGGTCGCGCGTCCGTCCGGCACATCCTTTGGCTTGGTCACGTCGTGGGCTCCTCGATGACGACCGGATGCGGATCCGGCCCGATCAGGCCGGCCTCGGCGAGTGCCGTCCGGATCGCGGCGGCGACGGGTACCGGCTCGGTGATCGGCGAAGCATGCTTCATCCCCGGCGATCCGACATGCCGGGCGCCATCGATCCGCGCCGTCAACGCTTCGGCGATCGGCCGGTAGAACGGCTCGCTGGCGTCACCGGTCAGGATCGTGGTCGGTGCCGTGATCCCGGCCAGACCGGTCGGGTCGAGGCCGAGAAGGGCGGCATCGACGTAGGCGCCACCGCCCTCGTCGGCGAGGGATCGCCGCGTGCGCTCGGGCAGCCGCTCCCACGCTTCATAGCCGGCGACGCCGCGCATGAACGCTTCGGCGGCCGCGGCGGTCCCGCCACGCTGGAACGCCCGATCGGTGGTGGCGGCCACAGCCTGGAAGGTCGTGCGCGTGTCGGGATCGGCGAGCGGGCCATACGGCGGTTCGTAGGCGACGAGCGCGAGGACCCGACCGGGCGCGCGCGCCGCGAGTTCGAGGCCGACCACCCCGCCGAAACTCACCCCGGCGACGGCAGCGGCGGGACAGCCCTCCGCGTCGAGGATCGCCAGGAGGTCGTCAACGTGGACACCGACCTCGATCGGCGACGGCCGATCGAGCCGGCTCTGGCCGCTGCCGCGGCGGTCGACGGCATGCACCGTCAGATCGCCGGGGGTGACGAGGTGTCGCGCGAGTGCCGCCAGCTGGGCGGCGGTCGACAGGGTCCCGTGGAGCAGGAGCAGGTGGACCGGCCCCGTGCCATGGGTTCGATACGCGACGTGGACCCCGCCCGGTCGATCGACGCGATCGTCACGTGACGGGGCTTCGCCGGGATCCAGCCTGGCCCGGAGTTCCGCCCGCCGCAGCTTGCCGCCGCTGGTCCTGGGAAGGTCGTCGAGACGGATGAAGGCGGCGGGCACCTTGAACCGGGCCAGGTGCTCGAGGCACAACGCGATCAGGTCGTCATCGGCGGGGTCGGTGGCGCCGGGCCGAAGGACGATGGCCGCGATCGGCACCTGGCCGAAGAGCGCGTCCCGTCGGGCGACGACGGCCACCTCGGCGATGGCCGGATGGCCCGACAACACCAGCTCGATCTCGGCCGGCGCGATGTTTTCCCCGCCGCGGACGATCCGGTCGGTCCGCCGGTCGAACACGGTCAGCCGCCCTGCGGCATCGAGTCGACCGAGATCGCCGGTCCGGAGCCAGCCATCGGGGCTGACGGCGGCGGCGGTGCCGTCCGGATCGCCCAGGTAGCCACTGAAGATCGACGGGCCACGGACCTCGATCCCGCCGATGCCGTCCCGCTCCGAAGCCACGATCCTGATCTCGGTCCCGGGCAGCGCGCGTCCAGCAGTGGTGGGTTCGCGGGCCGCCTCGTCGGTCGTGGCAGCCGTCACGCCCGAGGCCATCTCGGACAGGCCGTAGGTCGGGACGATCGGCCAGCCCGCGTCGATCGCCCGGGTGACGAGCTCGGGTGGGATCCGACCGCCGCCGAGCAGGACCGCGCGGATCGTCGCCGGCGGGCGGCCGCCGCCACCTTCGTCGAGCAGCCGGGTGAGCATCGTCGGCACGACCGACAGGTGGCTGGGCGCCGGATCGGCCGTCAGGGCGGTCAGGATCGTGGCGGGGTCCGTCCGGCGAACGATGACCAGCGGCACTCGGGACATCGCGGCGCGCCACACGACCCCGAGCCCGGCGACGTGGCTCAGGCCGAGGGCGAGCAGCCATCCGGTCGCCGGGGGCAGGACCGCCAACCAGGCCGCACCGCTGGCCGCGAGGGCCCCGGCGGACAGGAGCGTCACTTTCGGGCGGCCGGTCGTCCCGGAGGTGAGGACCGCGACCGCGGGCGCGGATGGATCGCCTGGTGTCCCGAGACCCGTTCCTGGGGCCGCCTCTGGCCCATCGTCCAGACCGTATGCCGGTTCGAGAAGCTCCCCAAGACGCATCGCCGACCGTTCGAGTCCAGCCACCGCGGCCTCGGTGGCCGACTCGACGATGATCGACCGCGGGTCCATGGCGGCGACGGCGACGGCGAGTTCGCGCGCGGTCGCGGTCATCGGCAGCGGCGCCGCGACGGCACCGAGTCGGGCCAGGCCGTGCAGCGCGGCGACCATCGCGGCGGACGGGGCGGTCAGGAGCGCGACCCGATCGCCCCGCCCGATCCCGGATCCCGCCAGGTTCCGGGCGGCCGATCCAGCGTGGACGTCGAGGTCGTGCCACGTCCAGCGGAGGGAGCCGTCGACGATCGCCAGCGCGTCGCCGCCAGATGCCGATGCCACGCTGCCGCCGATCCCGATCATGAAATGGTCCCGACGGCCTCGATCCGGTACCGGCCGAGGGCGGTCGCATCGAGCACGATCCCGAGTCCGCCGGCTCCCGGTCCCCCTGGAGCGAACAGGCGGCCCTCGACGACCGGCAGGGATCCGGCGAGCAGGTCGTGCTCGAGAAGGCCGGCCGTGGCGAGCCCGTGATCGAGCGGCGTGTCCACCCGCGACGACCTGACGTCGGGGAGAGCGGCGGCGGCGGTCAGCGCGGCAGCCATCCCGATCCCGGTCTCGAACAGGGTACTGATGACGACGGGCACGCCCCGCTCTGCTGCCAGCTCTGCGATCGCCGCACTCGCAGCCAGGCCGCCAACGCGGGTCGGCTTGACGACCAGGACGTCCGCGGCATCGGCCGATATCAAGGCGCGCGCGCCCTGCACGGACGTCACCGCCTCGTCGGCGGCGACCGGGATGCGGATGCGTCGGCGAAGCTCGGCCATCCCGTCGATATCGTGCGGGGCAAGGGGCTGCTCCACGAACTCGATATCGAACCGGGCGATGGCCTCGAGCCGCTCGACGGCGGTCGCCAGATCCCACGCGCCGTTGACGTCGAGCCGGAGCGCGACATCGGGCCCGACGGCGGCGCGGATCGTGCGCACCCGGTCGACGAGAGCATCGGTCTCGCGCTCCGCGCCCGCCTTCAACTTGAGCGTCAGGAATCCCGATTCGACGGATTGCTGCGCGGCCAGTCCGGCCGCCGAAGGCCCGAGCGACGGGATCGTGGCGTTGACCCCGACGCCGTCGCCATCGGGCAGAAGGAAGGCGGGGACCGACTCCCGCTCGAGATCGAACATCGCGGCCTCGATCGCCGCGTGCAGCGCACGCCCCGGTGCGCCGTGGACCTCGAGGCCGGCCAGATCGGGCAGCGGGCCGTCCGCAGCACCCTCGACCATCTCCCGGACGAGCGACGCCAGGATCAGGTCGGCCGTCCCCTCCTCCGCCGTCTCCAGGACGGCCTCGCCGAGGCCGATCCGACCGTCCGCGGCCCGCACCCGAAGGATCCAGGTATCGCGATCCAGCCACATCCCGGTCGCAGTCGGGAAGGGACGCCGGAACGGGATCCGGAGATGATCTGCCGCGACCCGTTCGATCACCGTCACGCGATCACGCCGTCGAGGGCCAGCCCGATGGCGAAGAGCACGCCGTAGGCCAGGGCCAGCCGGGCCGTCCCCTTGAGCGCCGGGTTGAGTTGCCGTGGTTCGCTGAACGTCCGCACGGTCCGCAGGAGCGGTGACGCGATCGGGAGGGCGAGGAGCGGGAGCAGGACGGTGAACCCGTGGCCACCGGCGACCAGGGCGACCGGCGTGATGAATGCCGCCGCCAGCAACAGCAGGTACTCGGCGCGCGTCCCTCGCACGCCCAGGATGACCGCGAGCGTGCGCTTGCCGGCCGCACGGTCCGTCGGGATGTCCCGCAGGTTGTTGACCACCAGGATCGCCGTCGTCAACGCGCCGACCGGGATCGCGGCCGCGACGAACAGCGGTTCCACGCGACCGGCCTGGAGGTAGGCCGTCCCGATGACCGCGACGAGGCCGAAGAAAACGAAGACGAAGACGTCACCGAGCCCCCGATAGCCGTACGGCCAGGGGCCACCGGTATAAGCGATCGCGGACACGATCGCGAGCGCTCCGACGACGATGAGGATCGGCCCGCCGATCAGCGTCAGGCCCAGGCCGACGAGCCCCGCGAGCGCCACGGTCAGACCGATCGCGACCTCCAGCTGGCGCTCCGTCACGAGGCCGGCGGCGGCGACTCGCACAGGCCCCGTCCGGTCGGGCGTATCCGCGCCCTTGCGGAAATCCGACAGGTCATTTGCCAGGTTGGCCGTGATCTGGAGGAGCAGCGCCACGAACAGGCAGCCGACGGCCGCGTCCGCCCGGAAGGTCGTTCCGATGGCGAGGGCGGCACCAAGTCCGACGGCCACGCCGCTGACGGCCGCGGGCAGCGTCGCCGGCCGGATCGCCAGGAGCCAGATCCGAACGTGGGACGGACGATCGCCCGTCACGGGCGACGCGGGAAGGCCGAGAAGTCCGGCCGGCGCTTCTCGAGGAACGCCCGTGAGCCCTCATGGGCCTCGTCGGTCGTGTAGTAGAGCCCGGTGGCGTTCCCGGCGAACTCCTGCAATCCCGCCAGCCCATCGGTGGCGACCAGGAAGGCCGACTTCAGGAACCGGATCGCGGTCGGACTCATGGCCAGGATCTCGTCGGCCCAGGCGATACCCTCGGCCTCAAGCTGGGCCAACGGCACGACATGGTTGACCAGCCCCATCTCGAGCGCCGCGGCCGCATCGTAGCGGCGACACAGGAACCAGATCTCCTTGGCCTTGCGATCGCCGACCAGTCGGGCGAGCAGGCCGACCCCGAACCCGGCATCGAAGCTGCCGACCTGCGGGCCGACCTGTCCGAAGATGGCGTTGTCCCCGGCGATCGCGAGGTCGCACACGACCTGGAGGACCTGGCCGCCACCGATCGCGTACCCGTTGACGAGGGCGATGACCGGGATCGGCAGGGACCGGATCTGGCGCTGCAGGTCGAGCACGTTGAGCCGGGCCAGCCCGTCCCCACCGACGTACCCGCCCCGGTCCTTGAAGCGCTGGTCGCCCCCGGAGCAGAACGCCTTGTCGCCGGCGCCGGTCAGGAGCACGCAGCCGATCGTCGGTTCGTCGCGGATCCGGGCAAACGCGTCGATGAGCTCCTGGACGGTCTCCGGGCGAAAGGCGTTGTGGACCTCCGGCCGATCGATGGTGACCCGGGCGATACCTGTCCCCGAGTGCTCATAACGGATGTCCTCGTAGTCGACGACGGATGTCCAGCGGACGGCGGCGCTCATGCGGCGGATTCCTCCTTCAGGAAGGCCAGGGTGAGAGAACGGAAGATCTCGGGCGTCTCGAGATGCGGGGTGTGGCCGGCTTCGGCGACGACCTCCAGCCTGGCGCCTTCGATGGTGCCGGCCACGATCCTGGCGCGGTCAAGCCCGGTCGGGTCGAGGGCGCCGGCGATGACGAGCGTCGGTGCGCTGATCTCGCCGAGCCGGCGATGGAGGGGCTCCATGCTCCCCTGCCCGGCATCTCTGAGGCTCGCGGCAAGACCGGCCGGACGATTGCGGAGACGTTCGGAGCGGAGCCGACGCCTGCGCGCCGCCGACGATCTGGCGTGGCTGGCGAAGACCGGTTGTCGCTGCCACGCGTCGACGAACGGGACGATCCCTTCAGCTTCCAGTCGGACGGCCAGTTTCTCGTCCGCCGCTCGGCGAGCGGCCCGGTCGATCTCGGACGCGATGCCGGCGGATGGGCTCTCCACGACCAGCCGTCGGATCGTGTCCGGGGCATCGATGGCGAGACGCAGGGCGATCCGCGCACCGAGCGAGTAGCCGACCACATGGGCGGGAGCCGATCCCGTCCGCTGCAGGATCGCAGCCAGATCGCCGGCGGTGCGTTCCACGCTGGCGCGACCCGGGCCGGTCGGGATCCCGGAGCGACCGTGCCCTGGCAGGTCCACGACGATGACCCGGAACGACCTGGCGAGCGCGGTGGCGTGGTCCGCCCATCCCGAGCCGCGGCCGGTGAATCCGTGCAGGAGGAGGACCGGGGCGCCGGCGCCGCGGACCCGGACCTCCCAGCGAAGACCATCCAGCCAGACGGCGCTCATCCGCCGGCAAGTGCCGCGGCCACGGTGGCCGCCGCCTCATGGTGGAGTACGACGTTCCTCGCCCGCTCGGTTCGATAGCCGAGGACGTGGACGCCGGTCCGACCGATCGATCCGGACAGGGCGTCGCGCAAGTCGCCCGCCCCGACCGAGCGATAGGTACCGCCGAGGGCGGTGACGATCGGTCCGATGTCGATCCCGTGCGGTGTCCCGAACAACTCCTCGTAATGGTCGGGCAGGCCGACCCCCGGATCCTGGACGGTCGCCTGCGGCAGGAAGGAGAAGATCCCGCCGCCATCGTTTTCAACGACCACGATCGTGGCCGAGAGTCCGAGCAGCCGAGCCGCGACGAGCGCATTCAGGTCGTGCAGGAAGGACAGATCGCCGACGACGAGCGCCACGGGTCCGACCCCCGCGGCCGAGGCGCCCAGGGCCGTCGACACCACCCCGTCGATACCGTTGGCGCCACGGTTCGACAGCGGGCGGATGGCCGATGTGCCACCAGGCAGCCAGTCGTCGAGATCGCGGACGGGCATGCTGTTCCCTGCCCACAGCAGCGCGCCGTCCGGCAACAGCCCGCCCAGGATGGCGAACGGCAGGCCCTCGAAGGCTTCGTCTCGAGCTTCCACGCCGGCAAGCCAATCGCCCAGCGCCCGACCGGCAGTGGCGTCCGCGTCGGCCCAGTCGCTGGCCCACGTCGAGGCGGACGGGTCCCGGTCGGACGCGGCCCTGATCGAGGTGACTGCCTCGGTCAGGGCCATTGCCGTCGCCGTCGCGTCGGCCTGGACGAATGTCGTCGCGATGATCGCCGGCTCGCTCCAGCCACGGTCGGGATCGATGACGATCTGGGTGGGTGCCACCTGACCGATCAGGGTGAGCATCGGCTTCGACGTCGGGGTCGCCCCGAAGCGGAGGATGAGTTCCGGTCGGTGGGCATCGATCCAGCGCCCCGGTCGAACGAGATGGTCGGCATGGGCGAGGACGAGGCGGCGATCGTGTGGCCCGCATCGGACCCCGGACAACGGATCGCCCGCGATCGGGAATCCGGTCGCCGCGGCCAGACCGGCCAGGGCCGCCGGAAGGGCCGGGTCGTCCTGGGGTCCGGCGACGATCAGTCCGCGTTCCACGCCAGCGAGCCGGCTCGCCAGGTCGGCGATCGCGGCCGGGGCGAGGACCGGGCGACCCTGGACCACCTCGGTGAAGGCTCGCTCGCCCGCGTCCGGTATCGCGTCGGACGGCGGGTGGGCCTCGCCGACGACACGTCGACCGATCGGTCCGAGCGGCGTGTCCGGGACGAGCGGCTCGCGGAACCCGGCATTGAGATGGACCGGTCCGGCCGGTCCGCCGCGCGCGATCGCCACGGCCCGGCCGATCACGGACCGGACATGTCGCTCGGTCTCCGGCGCCCCGTCGAACAACGGCAGTTCGCAGAACCAGCGGACGTGGCCGCTGAAGATCCGTACCTGATCGATGGTCTGGGGCGCACCGCGATCGCGCAGTTCAGGCGGTCGATCGGCGGTGAGCAGGATGAGCGGGACCCGAGCCTGCGATGCCTCGACGACCGCAGGGAGGAGGTTCGCGACGGCCGTACCAGACGTCACCACGATGGCGACCGGCCGCCGCGCCGCCCGCGCAAGACCCAGGGCGAAGAACCCCGCGGCCCGCTCGTCGAGGAGAACTCGGACGCGCAATCCGGCATGCGCCCGGACCGTCAACGCGAGCGGCGTCGAGCGTGACCCTGGACAGACGATGACATCGGCCACACCGCTGTCGACGAGCTCCTGGGCGATCGCACGCAGGGTGGCTGTGTCGGTCACGCGTCGCCATCCAGGGGCGCCCCGAAGGCCGCGGTCATCGTTCGGAGCTTGAGGCGGGACTCCTGCCACTCCCGGGCCGGGTCGGAATCCGCGACGATCCCGCAGCCCGCGAACAGGGTCAGCTCGGGACCGCGCACAAGCCCGCATCGGAGGGCCACGACGAGCTCGCCATCGCCATCCGCGCCGAGCCAGCCGATCGGTCCCGCATACCAGCCGCGATCGAATCCTTCGTGCTCATGGATGAGGCCGAGGGCGACGTCGCGCGGGGCGCCACCGACGGCCGGCGTGGGATGGAGCCGCTGGCCGAGCGCGAGCAGTCCCGCTTCGTCGCGCAGCGTGCCCGTGATCGGCGTCACGAGATGCTGGATGTGCCGAAGCGGAAGGATCCCGGGTTGGTCGGCGACCTCCATCGAGCGGACGATCGGGGCCAGACTCGACCGGAGCATATCGACGACGACCGCGTGCTCCTCGCGGTCCTTCTCGCTCGACGCCAGGGCGGCGGCAAGTCGCCGATCCTCGTCGGCATCCGCGCCGCGGGCCGTGGAACCGGCGATCGCCACCGTCTCGAACGATCGCCCGGTGGTCCGAACGAGGCGCTCTGGTGTGGCCCCGAGAAACGTCGTGCCACCTCGAACGAAGGCGAAGGTCGTACTTTCGGGAGCGGTCCGGGCAAGGTGGCGCAGGGCCGCCGCGATATCGAGGTCGGCCGCGGCCCGGGCCACGACCCGCCGAGCCAGCACCACCTTGTCGATCCGACCGCGACCGACCGCTCCGGCGAACAGTCCGACCGTCCGATCCCAGGCGGCCCGGTCCGGCCGTTCATCGATGACCTGCAACGGCGCCGCAACGTCCTTCGATGGCTCGCCGGCGACGTCGCCGTCGGCCTCCCAGGATCGCGCATCGCGGACGATCCCCGCCCAGACTCGCTCGACGGCGGCCGGATCCGGGTCTTCGGGCCGATCCGGACCGGCCGCCACGGTCAGGATCGTGGACGAGTCGGATCGGGATACGGTGAAGGTCGGCAGGACGAGCGACGATGGCCCGAAGGATCCCCAGGCATCCTCCGCCGCGGGCGCCATGCCTGTGAAGCCGAGCGCTCCGAGCAACGTCGGGCCACCTTCCGTACCCGATGGAGCCCCCGACACGCTGGCGTCGGCGAGCACGGCGCGCCAGGCCGTCGTGGCGTCGCTGAACCGTTCCGCCCCGGCCGACTCGACGGCCCATGCCCGGCCGATCCCGACGATGGAGCGGTCGTTCGACGGCTGGAGCCACAGTGCCGCCTCGAGGCCGAGCGCCCGGGCTGCTGCGAACAGCGCGATCGGATCGACCTCGGGGATCGGGCTGGAAACGCTCACGAGCGGCGCTCGTCCATCGAGGCGCTGGGCCGATGCCAGCGCCTCCCGGAGACGTGCCGCGGTCGGCGTCGGCAGGTCGGACACGGCGCCGCGCTGGGTGACGGTCATGCGGGCAGGCTCGGGCCAGCGGCGATGCTGGCCTCATCGACGCCGACGCTCCGAAGCAGCAGCGCTCGCAGGGCCGGATAGACGCCCTCGAGGGGCTCGGACTCCTCGGCGAGCAGCCACCGGGCGACGACCTCGTTGAGGGCGCCGAACCAGGCGACGCTGGTAAGCGCGGTATCGATGGGCGGGATGGCCCCGGCCTCGACGGCCTCGTCGAGGTACCCGGCGATCATCCCGGCGAAGCGGTCGTGGAGGGCATTCGTCTCGGCATTGAAGACACGCCCGGCGGCCATCGCGTCGACGAACAGCAAGCGGGCCATGGTCCGGTGGCCGGCGAAGGTCAGGAGGACGGTCCGGAGCGCTGCATCCGCCCGGGCGATGGGATCGGTCTGCTCGGCCACCGCTCGTTCCACCTTGTCGGCGAGACGGTCCGCGGTCGTGCGGACAAGCTCGCGGAAGATCGCTTCCTTCGTCGGGAAGTGGAAGTAGACGCCGCCTTTGCTCGTCTCGGCGGCTGCCGCGATCTCATCGACCGCGGTGTCGCGGTAGCCGCGCCGACTGAACGTGTGGAAAGCTGCGTCGAGGATCTGCTCCCGTCTCGCTCGACTTCGTTCCGCCTGGGTCGCTGACCGCCCCTCGCTTCGGCGCATCTACGCTCCTGATCACAAACCGACCGACCAGTCGGTATGTGGCCATCCTAGCGCGTCGGCCGGCCGCACGCGTGCACGTGGCGGCGATGACACGAAGTGTCGGCGATCCGGAAGCTCGACCGGAATCGAAACGGCCCGCGGTCACCCACGGGCCGTCTGCGCCGGTCGTTCGCGAAGGCCTAGACCTCCTTGAACTCTCCCTCGACCGTTTCTTCCTCGGCGGCGGCGTCAGTGTCCCCCGCCGCGCCCTCGTCGGCGCCGGTCCCATCGGACTCGGCGGTGCCGTTGCCGGACTCTGCTGGCGACGCCGCGGCTGCCTGGTAGGCCGCCGTCGAAACCCGCTGGAGGACCTCCGCCAGGGCAGTCATCCCGGTCTTGACGATGTCCATGTCGGAGCCCTTGAGGGCTTCGCGCAAGGAACTGACGCTGTTCTCGACCTCGACCTTGTCCTCGGACGAGACCTGGTCACCGAGATCCTTGAGGGCGCGCTCTGCCTGGAACGTGAGGGCCTCGGCCTGGTTGCGGGTCTCGACCTCCTCGCGTCGCTGCCGATCCTCGTCGGCATGCTCCTGGGCGTCGCGGACCATCTGGTCGACGGCACTCTTGTCGAGCATCGACGACGCGGTGATCCGAACCTGCTGCTCCTTGCCGGTCGCCCGGTCCTTGGCCTTCACATCGAGGATCCCGTTGGCGTCGATGTCGAAGGTGACCTCGATCTGCGGGATCCCGCGCGGGGCCGGGGGGATCCCATCGAGGATGAACCGGCCGAGCGTCTTGTTGTCCGCCGCGAAATCACGCTCGCCCTGGAGGACATGGATCTCCACCTGCGATTGCGAGTCCGACGCGGTCGAGAAGGTCTGCGACTTCGAGGTCGGGATGGTCGTGTTGCGCTCGATCAGCTTGGTCATGACCCCGCCGAGCGTCTCGATGCCCAGCGACAACGGCGTCACGTCGAGCAGCAGGACATCCTTGACATCGCCGGCCAGGACGCCGGCCTGGATGGCGGCGCCGATGGCGACGACCTCGTCCGGGTTGACTCCCTTGTGGGGCTCCTTGCCCCCGAACATTGCCTTGACCGCTTCGACGACGGCAGGCATCCGGGTCATGCCGCCGACCAGGATGACCTCGTCGATCTCCCCCGGCTTGAGGCCGGCGTCTTTGAGTGCGGCCTTGACCGGACCGGCCGTCTTCTGGACCAGGTCGGCGACGAGGTCCTCAAGCTTCGCCCGGGTGAGCGACACGACCAGGTGTTTCGGACCGGTCGCGTCGGCGGTGATGTAGGGCAGGTTGATCTCCGTGCTGGCCGTCGAGCTCAGCTCGATCTTGGCCTTCTCGGCCGCCTCCTTCAGGCGCTGGAGGGCCTGCTGGTCCTTGGCGAGGTCGATGCCCTGGTCCTTCTTGAACTCGGCCAGCAGCCAGTCGATGACTCGCTGGTCGAAATCGTCGCCACCGAGGTGCGTATCCCCGTTCGTGGCCTTGACCTCGAAGACACCCTCGCCGAGTTCGAGGATCGAGATGTCGAACGTTCCGCCACCCAGGTCGTAGACGGCGATCTTCTCGTCGCCCTTCTTGTCGAGCCCGTAGGCGAGCGCCGATGCGGTCGGCTCATTGATGATCCGCTTGACGTCGAGTCCCGCGATGCGACCCGCGTCCTTCGTCGCCTGGCGCTGGGTGTCGTCGAAGTACGCCGGCACGGTGATGACCGCGTCCGTGATCTTCTCGCCCAGGTAGGCCTCGGCGTCGGTCTTGAGCTTCTGCAGGATCATCGCGCTCAGTTCCGGCGGCGTGTACGACTTGCCGTCGGCGAGCTTCACCGCGACGCCGTCGCTCTTGGCGTCCTTCTCGACGGTGTACGGGACGAGGCCTTTGCTGCGCTTGACCTCCGGATCGTCCCAGCGCCGGCCCATGAACCGCTTGATGGAATAGACGGTGTTGGCGGGATTCGTCACCGCCTGGCGCTTGGCCAACTGGCCGACGAGACGCTCACCGGCCTTGGTGAACGCGACGACCGACGGGACGGTCCGGCCGCCCTCCGCAGAGGCGATGACGGTCGGCTCGCCGCCCTCCATGACCGCGACGACCGAGTTGGTCGTTCCAAGGTCGATGCCGATGATCTTGCCCATATCGATGGATGCTCCTTAGCAGTGTGGTTGGTCAGTCGTTGGTGTCTGCGTTGGTCGCCACGGCGACGAGGGCCGGGCGGATCACGCGGTCGCGGAGCCGGTAGCCTCGACGGATCTCCTCGACGATCTCGCCGTCGGCCCGACCGCTGCCGGGAACATTGGCGATCGCCTCGTGCTCGCGCGGGTCGAACGGTCGGCCGGCGGATGCGTCGATGGTCGTCACGCCTTCGCTGTCGAGCAGCTGGCGCAGCTTCCGGTCGATCGCCGCGATCCCGTCGAACCAGGCGTCCTCGGCGATCGACGCCGGCCGGGTCTCGATGGCCCGGTCGAAGTCGTCGGCGAGGGTGAGGACCTTGCGGATGAGGTCTTCGCCGGCCAGGCCAAGGTCGCGCATCCGTTCCTCGGACGTCCGGCGTTTGAAGTTCTGGAACTCGGCCCGTTCCCGCTGGAGGGCACCCAGGTAGTCGTCCGCCGACCGGATCGCTTCGTCGCGTTCGGTCGTCAGCGTCTCGATCTGGGCGATCAACGCGGTCGGTGAGATATCGAGTTCCGCCTCCCGCTCCTGGGCTCTGGTTCGTCGACGATCAGGCATACAGATGATCCACCAGTTCATCCATCAGGCTCGACACGAACCGAACCGTGCCGATCGCCTGCGAGTAGGACATCCGGGTCGGGCCGAGCACCCCGACGACGCCGATCGCCTGACCGGGCCGGCCGTATGGCGCCAGGATGAGCGAGACGTCACGCATGTCGAGCGGCTGGTTCTCGTGTCCGATGAAGACCCGGACGCCGTGGGTGCCGGCGACCGCCCCGACAAGCTCGCCCAGGTAGGCCCGGTTCTCCAGGGCGCTGAAGACGCGCCGGAGCTTGTCGCTCTGGGCGAACTCAGGCTCTTCCATCACGTTGAGCAGCCCGTCGCTGAAGACCTCCTCGATCATCTCCGCGTCGTAGTCGCTGACGACCTTCACCACCCGCTCGCCGACGCGCCTGGCAAGTGCCTGGACCCGGTCGTCGCCGCGCATGGCCTCGATCCTGGCCCGCGCTCGCGCCGCGGTCAGGTCCACGAGCTGCTCGTTCAGAACGGCAGCCACGGCGTTGAGGGTCGGCTGGTCGATCGCGTCATCGCTGTCGACGGTGATCAGGGCCTGCTTGATGGCGCCCTCACGCAGGACCAGGATGAGACTGGCCATCCGCTCACTGATCGCGACCAGGTCGATCCTGCGGACATGGGCATCGCGAGGCTTGGCCGGCGTCGCGATGCCGGCGGAGCGGGTGACCGAGGCGAGCGTCGTGGCGGCGAGCCGGAACCAGTGCTCGCTGGCGAACTCGACCTGACCGAACTGGTGGCGGATCATCAGTTGCTCGACCGCCGGGAGGGGGACCGCTTCAGCGATGGATTCGACGTAGAAGCGGTAGCCGGCATCGGTCGGGATACGTCCGGCCGAGGTATGGGGATGGGTCAGCAGGCCATCGACCTCGAGCTCGGCGAGGATGCTGCGAACCGTCGCGCTGGACACGCCGAGGCCATAGTGGTCGACCAGCGCCCGGCTGCCGACCGGCGCTGCGGTGGTGACATATTCCTCGATGACAGCCCGAAGGATCGCTTGCGTGCGGTTGTCCAGAGGGCCGAAAGGGCGGCGGGTCCGTCGCGCCAAGGCCGTTCTCCTGAAATGGTTAGCACTCTATGCGAGAGAGTGCTAACGAGTTGACGGCATCGTAGCAGCCACGGGGTTCGGGTGTCAACGAGGTTGCCCGATCGAACCGGGGTCAGACCAGCCGGCTGAACAGCTCGTTCGAGAGGAGCCGGCCGCGGGTCGTCAGGACCACCCGGTCGTCGCCGGTGACGACCACCAGCTCGGCCGCGAGGGCCCACCCGAAGACATCCGCGAGGGGCGGCTCATGGGTCGACTCGACCGGCACGCCGCGGTCGGTCCGCAATCCGAGGATGACCGCCTCGGCCCTGGCGGCGGCCGGATCGATCGTCTCCGAACCCCCGGGCGGAAGGTTGGCGGATCCGCCATCGGCCGGGGTCAGAGCGGCCAGGTAGCGGTCAAGTGGAGCCGCGTTCCACCGGCGAGTGACGCCATCGAACGCATGCGCTCCCGGCCCCAGGGCTTCGTACGGCCGGCGCTCCCAATACACCTGATTGTGCCGACTTTCATGACCGGGCTTGGCCCAGTTGCTGATCTCGTAGCCATGCCAGCCGTCATCGGCCAGTCGGTGCACGGCGTGATGGTATTGGGCAGCCGCGCGATCCTCGTCCTGGGCGAGCCGGGCGGTCGCCCGCCAGCGCCTCGCCCCGGGCGTCGTCGGCAGATGATCGCCGCCGGGCCCGGTCAGTCCTTCGGCGTCGGGGTCGTCCAGGGTCAGCGCGTAGAGCGATAGATGATCTGGGCGCAGGGCGAGTGCCGCGTCCAACGTGTCGATCCAGTCCGCCAATGACGCGTCCGGCGCGTCGTAGAGGAGGTCGAGGCTGATGGATCCGATCCCACCGGCCCTGGCGGCCGCGACCGCGGCTCCGATATCGGCGACCCGATGTCGCCGACCCAGACGGTGGAGTCCGACGGCTGACATCGATTGGGCGCCGAGCGACAGGCGGGTCACCCCGGCCTCGCTGATGCTTCGAGCATCCCCGCGTTCATCGCGCCCCGGGTTGGCCTCGAGGGTCACCTCGGCCTCGTCGGTCAACCGGAAGCGGGTGCGGACCTGATCGAGGATCGCCGCGATCGCCGCAGCCGGAAGCAAGGAGGGCGTCCCGCCGCCGAGGTAGACGGTCTCGAGAGGTGGGCGATCCGGGAATACCTGGTCGAGCGCGTCCGCACGGAGGTCGAGCTCGGTCTGCAGCGCCGCCAGGAACAGATCGACCTTCGATCTCGGTCCGCGGGTGGCCGCCCCGGCGTAGACGACGAAGTCACAGTAGGGGCACAGCGACACGCAGAACGGGATGTGGACGTACAGCGCCACCGGTGGCGCGGGCTGGCGGGTCAACGGTCCCGCGATCGGATGATCCGCCAGCCCTCCGGTGGTCGGCGCCGCCGTTCGATCTCCTCCGGCTCTTGAGCTCGTGGCTGCGTCTGGCCCGCGTGGCCGGTACACAGGAAGAACGCGAAGCGGGTGATGGCGTGGCCGAGGAAGGCCGCGGCGATGCCGCCGGTGGCGACGGTCAACCAGCCGCCGATCAGGCCGATCCCGAGCGCCAGGAGGAGCAGGTACCGGTCACGCCCGGGCGCGCCGAGGCGGGTCGCGAGTGCGTAGGCGACCGCCTGGGTCAGGTTGGCCATGGTCGGGCTGACGCCGAGGATCAGGAGCAGGCCCAGGAGCGCTCCGCGAAAGGTGACTTCATCGATGAACGCCGTCGCGGTCGAATTGACCAGCGCCCCCGGGTACGACCAGGCGGCGGGAAACCGGATCCGGTGATACCGCAAGGTCGCGAAGCTGACCGCGACCGCGATGCCGAGCAAGCCGTAGATGATCCCGCCGATCACCGCGTCGAACCGGTCTCCCGAGCCGAGGTAGAGGTCACGCTGCGGGTCGGGATGGATGTACAGGATCGCGATCGAGAGCGCGAAGCCCAGGCCATACCAGGCCAGGCGTCGGCGTATCCGCGGCCGCTCGCCATCCTGGGTGGCTTCGTAGTACTCGGCGGTCCCGAACTTCTCCGCGTCAAGCCTGAGCATCACCAGGAGCAGGACGAGGCCGATCGTGATGAGCGACCGGGCCAGGATCAGGAAGTCGTCCACGCGGCCAGCCTAGCCCTCGTCCATCCGTAGCATCGCCAGGAACGCCTCCTGCGGGATCTCGACCGAACCCACGCGCTTCATCCGCTGCTTGCCTTCCTTCTGCTTCTCCAGCAGTTTGCGCTTGCGCGTGATGTCGCCACCGTAACACTTGGCCAGGACGTTCTTGCGCATCGCCCGGACCGTCTCGCGAGCGACGACGTTCGAACCGATGGCGGCCTGGATCGGGATCTCGAACATCTGCCGCGGGATCAGCTCCTTGAGTCGTTCGGCCAACGCCCGGCCCGTGGATTGGGCGCGGTCCCGGTGGACGATCAGGGACAGCGCGTCGACCGGCTCGCCATTGACCAGGATGTCGACCTTGGCCAGGTTCGCGGGCCGGTAGCCGAGCTCCTCGTAGTCCATCGACGCATAGCCCTGCGTCCGGCTCTTCATCTGGTCGAAGAAGTCGACGATCAGTTCTGCCAGTGGCATCTCGAAATGGAGGACGACCCGCGTCGGATCGAGGTATTCCATCGTCATGAATTCGCCGCGGCGGTTGGTCGTGAGCTCCATCAACGAGCCGATGTACTGGCTGGGTGACACGAGGCTGAGGGTGACCCAGGGCTCCTCGATGACCTCGATCGCCGATGGATCCGGGAGCAACGATGGGTTGTCGACGACGACTTCGCCGCGACCGTGCAGGAGCTGGACGTGGTACTCCACCGAAGGCGCCGAAGCGATGAGGTCGAGATCGAATTCACGCTCGAGGCGCTCCTGGACGATCTCCATGTGGAGCAAGCCGAGGAACCCGCAGCGGAACCCGAAGCCGAGGGCGACGGAGCTTTCCGGTGCGTAGGTGAAGCTCGCGTCGTTGAGATGGAGCTTCTCGAGCGCTTCGCGGAGCAGCGGGTAGTCCTCTCCGGAGACCGGGTAGATGCCGGCGAAGACCAGGCTTTTGGCGGGCTGATAGCCGGGCAACGGCGTCGTGGCCGGATGCGTGGCGCTCGTCAGCGTGTCGCCCACCTGGGCGTCCCGGACGCTCTTGAGCCCGGTCGCGACGTACCCGACCTCGCCGGCCACGAGCTGGCGGACGGGCACGAGCTGCGGCCGGAACACGCCGAGTTCGAGCGGTTCGGCGGTCACCCCGCTGCCCATCAGGGCGATCCGTTCCCCGTGCCGGATGGTCCCCGCGGCAAGCCGGACATAGACGATGACGCCCTTGTACGCGTCGTAATGGCTGTCGAAGATGAGCCCCTGGAGCGGGGCCTTCGGGTCGCCCTTCGGCGGCGGGACCCGCGCGACGATCGCCTCGAGGATCTCGGGCACCCCCGTCCCGTCCTTGGCCGACGCGAGGATGACCTCCTCGCGCGGGATGGCCAGCACGTTCTCGAGCTCGTCCATGATCGTATCCGGGTCGGCTGACGGCAGGTCGATCTTGTTGAGGACCGGGATGAGCGTGAGGTTCTCGCGCATGGCCAGGTGGACGTTGGCGAGCGTCTGGGCCTCGATCCCCTGGGTCGCATCGACGACGAGGATCGCGCCCTCGCAGGCCTGCAGGCTGTGGCTGACCTCATACGCGAAATCGACGTGGCCGGGCGTGTCGATGAGGTTCAGCCCATAGGTCAGGCCGTCGCCGGCCACGTACTCGAGACGGACTGCCCGGGCCTTGATGGTGATGCCCTTCTCGCGTTCGAGATCCATCGAATCGAGGACCTGGCTGGTCATCTGCCGGGCGTCGATGGTGTGGGTCAGCTCGAGCAGCCGGTCCGCCAGCGTCGACTTGCCGTGGTCGATGTGGGCGATGATCGAGAAGTTACGGAGGCGGGACTGGGGGATGCTACGATCGCGCCGGTCGTCATTCACGCGCCGGAGCATACCGAAGGGAGCCCGATCACATGCCGGGTCGCCTGCGTCTTGTGCCGCGCGGCACCATCGTGCCCCTCCTCGCCCTGATGCTTGCGGCCTCGTCGGCCGCTGTCGTCGTGGCCGCGGCCCCGCCGGTCCCCGGCGACATCCAGGTCAACGGCGGCACCCCGTGGACGAACCAGGCGATCGTGACCGTCTCGACCCCGGCGTCGAATGCGGTCTCGATGCGGCTATCGATGAACGGGACAGACTGGAAGACGATGGCCTGGGCGGCAAGCACGTCATGGGACTTGACTGATTCGGCCTATGGCGGCACGAGCGTCCCCGGCGTCAGGTATGTCTTCGTCGACTTCGACGATGGGACGAACACCTGGGACCCCGCCTGGTCGGGTGGGTTCGCCTCTGTCCTGTACGACACCGAGGCTCCGGTCGAGTCATCGATGCGCGCCTCGATCGAGCCCGGGCGCCAGGTGAATGGCGGCCAGGTCACCATGCGGATCACCTGGTTCAACGACGACCACGCGCAGAGCGGCACGCACACCTACAACATCGAATCCCGGGTCGACGGCGGAGCCTGGACGCACGTCTCGAGTCACCCGGCCCTGCCGGGCATCTTCTACGCGGTCTCTCCGGGTCACACCTACCAGCTGCGTGTCCAGGGCATCGACTACGCGACCAACGTCGGGGCCTGGTACGTGGGGCCGGCGTTCAAGGTTTCCGCGCTCCAGGAGTCGAACAAGCAGTTGCGATGGAAGGGCCGGTGGAGCCGGGTCACGAGTGCCTCGTACTGGGGCGGGCACGCAAAGACGAATGCGACCGCGGGATCCACGGTGAAGATCACGTTCAACGCCCGGATGGTCGCGCTCGTGTCCCGGTTCGGCCCGAAGCGTGGGAACCTGGCGGTCTACCTCGATGGCGTCAAAGTCTCCTACATCTCACTGCGGGCACCCAGCGCGTACCGGCGCGTCGTCTGGGTGAAGACGTGGGCGACGTCGGGGACGCACACCGTGACCTTCAGGATCACGAGAGTGCCGGGCAGCGATCGAGCCGAGATCGACGCCATCCTGACCGGCAGCTAGGTCACGTCGTCGCCACCGCGAGTATCGTGACAGCGGCGACGATCAGGACGACACCGACGACCTGAACGCGACCGAGTCGCTCGCCGAACAGGAAGAAGGCAGCCACGGCCGCGAACGCCGCGAACTGGCTGCCCATGACCGCCGCGATCGGGATGCTTTCGCGGGATCCCCAGGCCGAAAGCATCGAGCCGATCACCTCACCGACACCGGCGATGACGACCAGCGGCAACGCCGCCCGCGTGATCCGTAGTCGACCCTGGAGGACGAGCGGCACGACCGCGACGACGATCCCGACGAGCCGCGTGGACAAGGCCACCCAGGCGACCGGCACCAGCGACGCCGACCGACCCGCCGCGACGAGTCCGACCCCGAAGACGAGGGCGGCACCGACGGCAAGGATGGCTGCCAGACGCGTGTCGCGGGCCGCGGCGTCATCGGCGAGCGTGACCGCCGGGACCGCGATGCCCGCTGCTTCCGACTCGCTCGGTCCCTCGATCGAATCGGCGACGACGTCGAAGTCCCCGGCCGCGACATCGGACCGACCGGGATCGAGCGTGGACAGGACCACGCCCGTGACGATCACCGCGAGCATGATCGCGGCCACGACCCCGATCGGATCGCCGAGCGCCACCGCGATGAGCGCGGCGACGGCCCCCTCGGTCGCGACGATCGGGGCGACGATCGAGACCTTGCCGATCTTGAGCGCGGCATAGGTCAGTTGCAGGCCGACGACGTAGCAGATCCCGGCCAGCCCCAGGAGCGCCAGCGTCGACGGTTCGAGCGTCTCGGGGGCAGGGCTGAGGACGGCGACGGGAAGCCCGACCACGGCGCCGACGACCATCACCCACGCCAGCACCACCCGGGAACCGAGCATCCGGCTCGAGCGTGACGAACACAGCGTCGCCGCCGCCCACAGGATGGCGGCACCGAGCCCGCCGACGATCGCGATCATGGGACCAAGTCTGGCGGCTTGGTCGGCCGGATGCGGGGCGTGGTACGAGCCTGGACCTGTGCTACCATCCGCATTCGCGCCCGGCGCTCGATCCGCGCCGCGCGCCAACGACCATTCCCGATCGCAAGACGAGGTTCGACCCTTGGCCAAGACGCCCCGCACCTGGACGGGCGCTCGCACGCCGTCCGGACTCAAGAGGGTCCGTCAGGCCCAGAGCCGCCACGAGGTCCTTCAGCCCCGACGCACCGCCGCGAAGACGTACGTCGCAAAGGCCCTGACCGTCGCCGCCGATCCGTCCACGTCGACGATCGATCCCGCGGCCGCGCTCATCGAGGCCCTGAGCGCGCTCGACCGGGCGGCCAAGGTCGGCGCCATCCATCCGAACGCTGCCGCCCGGCGCAAGTCGCGCCTGACTCGCAAGGTCAACGCCGCCCTCGGCGGGGAGCAGGTGCAGACCAGCGGACGTGTCGTCAAGACGACGGGCAAGGCCGCGGCCGCCAAGGCCGCCAAGGCCCGCATCGCGGCCGGCAAGGCCGGCAAGGCCAAGGGCGCCCAGACCGCGGCCGGAAAGGCCCGCGCCGCCCTGAGCAAGACGGCCCGCGCCGAGGCTGCCGCAGCCAAGGCTGCCGCAGACGCATCCGCTGTCGAGGCCCCGGCCGCCAAGGCCGCTCCGGCCAAGGCGACCACCAGGAAGCCGGCCACGGCCAAGGCGACCGCGACCAAGAAGCCGGCCACGGCCAAGGCGACCGCTCCCAAGTCAACCGCCAAGGCCGCGCCGAAGGCGAAGAAGGCCGCGACCAAGGAATAGGGATCGCAGCGACCCCAGCCCACGAACGCCCCGGTCCGCCGGGGCGTTTCGATTCGGGGATCCGCGAGGATCAGGTCGTTGGCGCCTCGGTCGTCGCGATCGACTCGGTCACGCCCGGCTTGGGGCGAAAGACCCCGTACAGGGCGGCACCGCCGAGACCGCCAAGCGTCGTGAGGACCACGATGGTGACCGCGCTGCTGGCCTGTTCAGCCCAGTAGAAAGCCGTGAACGAGTCCGGGTCCGTCACGCCGGCTGCCTCGAGATCCGGACCGCGGCCCGCTTCGAGGTACCGCTGGTAGACGCAGTCGGCACCGGTCTGGCACGCGATCGGTCCGCCGAGTCCCGGGTCCCGGAAGCCGCTGTCCGCGAAGAAGAAGAGCGCCTTGATCGACAGCAGGAACACGGCGATCGTCAAGCCCGTGACGACTGACGCGAACAGGCCGTTGGCCAGGATCCGCGCCCACGGGCCGCGGCGTCGATCGGAGCGCTGGTTGGCGTAGTAGCCGATGAGCAGCCCGGACGGCAGGGCGAGCACCCAGATGATCCACTCGATCGGGATGATCAGGGTGAAGCTGGCGACGATCGTGACCGCCATGCCGATGCCGACATAGGCAGCCGAGATCGCCCCGCGATCGACGATCCGGCTCACGGTCTGGCGGTACCTACGCTTCCGGTGCGTGACGGGCCGGGGTCGGGACACCGGCCAGCGCCGAGCGCCCTGGATATCGAGCACTCGTGCCGAGTTCGCCCTCGATGCGGAGCAACCGGTTGTACTTGGCCACTCGTTCGGACCGGGACGGCGCGCCCGTCTTGATCTGCCCGGTCCCCATGGCCACGACGAGATCGGCGATGGTCGTGTCCTCGGTCTCGCCCGAACGATGCGATACGACGGCCGACCAGCCGGCGGCCCGCGCCATGGCGACCGCCTCGATCGTCTCGGTCAGCGTGCCGATCTGGTTCAGCTTGATGAGGACCGAGTTGGCCGAACCCTCGGCGATCCCCCGGGCGATCCGTTCCGTGTTCGTGACGAGCAGATCGTCGCCGACGATCTGGATCGTCCTGCCCAGTCGTTCGGTCAGGCGTTGCCATCCGGCCCAGTCGTCCTCGGCCAGTCCGTCCTCGAGCGAAACGATCGGATAGCGAGCGACCCAGTCGGCCCACAGGTCGATCAGTTCATCCGAATCGAGCGTGCGACCCTCTTTCGCGAGGACGTACCGCGTCGGCGCCCCGTCGACCCCGGATCCGGGCTCGACAAGCTCACTCGTCGCCGGATCGAGCGCGATCGCGACATCGACCCCGGGCCGGTATCCCGCACGTTCGATCGCCCGCAGGATGACCTCGACGGCGGCCTGGTTCGACGGCAGCGACGGCGCGAACCCGCCCTCGTCGCCCTGGCTGGTCGCATGCCCCTCGTCGTGGAGGATCGAGCGGAGCGCCCAGAAGACCTCGGACCCGGCGCGCAGCGCCTCGGAGAACGAGGCGAGGCCGACCGGCATCACCATGAACTCCTGGAAGTCGGTCGAATCCTGGGCATGCCGGCCGCCATTGAGGATGTTGAACTGCGGGACCGGGAGGTGAGTGGCGCCCACCCCTCCGAGATAGCGGTACAGCGGCAGGTCGTACGAGGCCGCTGCCGCGTAGGCGCAGGCGAGCGAGACGCCGAGGATGGCGTTCGCGCCGAGGTTGCCCTTGTTGGGCGTCCCGTCGAGTTCGCACAGGAGGGCGTCGATGCCGGCCTGGTCGGCCGGGTCGAGCCCGAGGATCGCCGGTCCGATGGTGTCGGTCACGTTGGCGACTGCGCGGCGGACGCCCTTGCCGCCGAATCGTGCCTTATCTCCGTCTCGGAGCTCGACCGCTTCATGGACGCCGGTCGAGGCGCCCGAGGGGACGGCGGCCCGGCCGACCGACCCGTCGGACAGGATGACGTCCACCTCGATGGTGGGGTTGCCGCGGGAGTCGAGGATCTCTCGTGCGTCGACGCCTTCGATCATCGGGCACGCGCCTTGATCGCGCGCTTGGCCTCGACCGGGCGGTCGGGCAGGACAGAGACACCAGGCAATTCGCGGCCCTCCAGGAATTCGAGCGAGGCGCCCCCGCCGGTCGAGATATGGGTCATCCGGTCGGCGAGACCCTGCTGGGTGACCGCGGCGACCGAATCGCCGCCACCGACGATCACCGTCGCGCCGCCATCGGCACGCTCGGCCAGCATCCGGGCGACGGCCTTGGTGCCGTGCGCGAACGACGGGATCTCGAACACACCAAGCGGCCCGTTCCAGAACACGGTCTGGGCGTCGGACAGGGCCTCGACCATCAGGTCCTGGCTCGCCTTGCCGAGATCGACGATGTGCCACGAGGCCGGGATCTTCTCGGCCTGGAGGGTCTTGTATTCGGTGCCGCGGGTGACTTCCTTGGCCACGATGACATCCACGGGCAACACGACTCGAACGCCGTTGTTGGCGGCGCTCGAGAGGATCCGACGGGCGTCGTCGACCCGGTCCGGCTCGGCCAGGCTCTTGCCGATCGCCTTGCCCTGGGCCAGCAGGAAGGTATTGGCCATCCCGCCACCGAGGATCAACAGGTCGACCTTGGTCAGCAGATGATCGATGACCTTGATCTTGTCGGATACCTTCGCCCCGCCGAGGATGGCCGCGAATGGACGTTCGGGCGCCTCGAGCAGCTTCGAGAGCATCTCGATCTCCCGCTCCATGAGCAGCCCGGCGTAGCCGGGCAGGATCTGCGGGACGCCGACGGTCGATGCGTGCGCTCGATGGGCCGTGCCGAACGCGTCATTGACGTAGATGTCCGCGTACGACGCCAGGGCCGCGGCGAAGACCGGATCGTTCGCCTCTTCTTCGGCATGGAACCGAAGGTTCTCGAGCATCAGGATCTCGCCGGGTCGAAGCCGCTTGACCGCGTCCTCGGTCCCGACGCCGAGCGCGTCGCCGGTGACCGGGACGTGGCGGCGCATCAACTGGGTCAAACGCTGGCCGACAGGGCGAAGACGGAGGCCATCCTGGACTTTGCCATCCGGGCGCCCCAGATGGCTGGCGAGGATCACCGAGGCGCCACCCTGCAGGAGCGCGTTGATCGTCGGGATCGCTGCCCGGATGCGCGAATCGTCCGTGACCTGGCCATCGGCCAGCGGGACGTTGAAATCGACGCGGACGAAGACGCGCTTGCCGTCGACGTCCGCATCGCGGATCGTGAGCTTGTCCATCGATCGTCAGGCAGTGACGGGCAGGCGGGCGGCCACGAACGAGATGAGGTCCGCCACGCGGCAGCTGTAGCCCCACTCGTTGTCGTACCAGGCGATGACCTTGACCATGGTCCCCCCGAGGACCATCGTCGAGGCGGAATCGATGATCGAGCTCCGGCTGTCGCCCTTGAAGTCCATCGACACGAGCGGCTCATCGGAGACGCCGAGGATCCCCTTCATCGGACCCGCGGCCGCGACACGGAACGCCTCGTTGAGCTCCTCGACCGAAGTCGGGCGGCTGACCGTGGCGGTGAAGTCGACCACGCTGACCGTCGGCGTCGGCACCCGAAGGCTGAAACCGTCGAACTTGCCCTTGAGATCCGGGATGACCAGCGCAAGCGCCTTGGCCGCCCCGGTCGTCGTCGGGATGATGTTCTGTCCGGCGCTTCGGGCCCGTCGGGGATCCTTGTGGGCGACATCGAGGATGCGCTGGTCGTTCGTGTAGCTGTGGATGGTGTTCATCAGGCCGCGTTCGATGGTCACCAGGTCATGGACCACCTTGGCCGCCGGCGCCAGGCAGTTCGTGGTGCAGCTGGCATTGCTGATGACGTGATGGACGCTCGGGTCGTACTTGTCCTCGTTCACGCCCAGGACGATCGTGATGTCCTCGTTCTTGGCCGGCGCACTGATGATGACCTTGCTGGCGCCCGCGTCGATGTGCGCCTTCGCCTTCGTGGCGTCGGTGAACAGTCCGGTGCTCTCGAGGACGATGTCGACACCGAGATCGGCCCACGGCAGATTGGCCGGGTCCCGCTCGGCCAGGATCTTGATCTCGCGCCCGTCGACGATGATCGACGACTCGCCGGCACTCACTTCACCCGGGTAGGTGCCGTACGTCGAATCGCGCTTGAACAGCAGCGCGTTCATCTTGGCATCGACCAGATCGTTGACCGCGACGACCTCGATGTCGGGGGCTCGTTCGATGAGCGCCTTGAGCGATTGCCGACCGATGCGGCCGAAGCCATTGATACCGACTCTCGTGGCCATGGTGGGACCTCCTGGCGAGATGAGCGTCGGGCGAACCCGCTCGACGTTTGGGTGACGGAACGATCAGACGCGTGGCTCGTGCCGAAGGCCGCGTGAACATCGCGGATCCACCTGGCTCGGGGCGTCGACACCATCGTACCAAAGGGGCGGCCGAACGCTCGAGGTCCGAAATGCCCGAAACGGGCAGGACCCCCGCCATCGGCGGGGGTCCTGTGTCCTGTTTCAGATCTCGATCGCGGCGTCAGCCGCCGATGCGGAAGACCTTTCCGCCGCAGACCGGGCAGGTGCCCTGGATCGCCGGCTTGCCGTTCTTCATCGTGATCTTCTGGGCGTTCTGGACTTCGACCTTCTTCTTGTCCTTGACGCAATAGGCTTCGGCCATGTGGGCTTCTCCTCTTCCGTGCCACCTGGTGCGAGATCCCTTGTCCCGCATCCAGTCAACCGTGGTTGCTCAGATGGTGTGCTTCCAGAGTGACGGCCGCCAGCGGTCCGTCCCGGCTTGACGCTTCTGTCGATCCATATCGGCGAGGACGAGGAGGCTTTCCAGCCCGGTCTCGACGCACGCCGCCTCGGCCGCGACCTTTTGTTCGGCACTGACGAACTCACCGGTCGACCGATTGGCATACACCGCACAGACGACGCCGGCTCGACAGCGGGCGAGGGTCGCGAGGACGAGGAGAGCAGATGCCTCCATCTCGAAGTTCATGACGCGCTGACTCGTCATTTCCTTCGCGAGGTCAGGGTAGCGGATGGGCAACTGCGGGATCGGGCGCCCCTGCGCACCATAGAACCCGGGAGCGGTGGCCGTGATCCCGACGTGATACCGATGGCCGAGCCGCTCCGCCGCCTCGATGAGTGCCAGAACGGTCTCGTAATCGGCGACGGCCGGGTACCCATCGTGGACGAAGTAGTTCGTGGTCGACTCGAGGCGGACCGCCCCGGTGGTGATGGTCAGGTCCCCAAGGGTCATCTCCGGCTGGAGCGCCCCACACGACCCGATCCGGATGAGGGTCGGCCGCTCCGTGATCGCCAGGATCTCCGCGACCACGATCTCGACGTTGTCCGTGCCGATCCCGGTCGAGATGACCGAGACCCGCTGGCCCTTGTACACCCCCGTGACTGAGACGAACTCGCGATTTCGACGTTCGACCTCGATGGACTCCAGGCGCGAGCCGATGTCAGCCGCGCGATCGGGGTCGCCGGGGAGGAGGATGTACTCGGCCACTTCGCCTGGACCGAGTTCGATGTGGTACTGCCGTTCTCCGGCTCGGATCGCGATCCGGCGATCCGGATGTATGACGCGGGTATCCGCGTTCGGCAAGACCGCTCCCTCGCTCACGTGGCCGCTTCGCTGGCGCGAAACTCGGGCGAGGATAGCCCCGCCTTCTCACGAGCGTCAAGCCGAGTGGATCGTGCTCGACCCACGCTCAGCCGTGCGTGGGTCGAGCGAGGCGGCCGATGGGACGGCCGGGCGACCCGCGAAGGTGGCCAGCCTGGCCTCGATCCGGGCTGACGATCGGCGCCGGACCTGCCGCTGTCGGACGGTCGAGCCGACCAGGGAGACCCCGGCGATGGCGAGGAGCGCGATGGCACCCGCGATCCCGGCCCCGGGCGGGAACGGGCCGTCGCGTCTCGGCGACGGTGTCGCTCGTGGCGGCTGTGCCGCAGTCGGGGCCGAGCTCCAGGCAATCCCTGCGAGCTCGAACGCCCGTGCGCTCGGAACCGGAGTCGGTAGCGCCGCGACCGGATCGCCCGCCTGGGCGAGCCCGCCGGCATCAGCGACGACCACGACCGGCCCGCTGGCGGTCAGCTCCACACGACCGGTGGCATTGAGGGCATCGCCTGGCTCGACGAGCATCAGCCGCTCGAGGACGGCGCCGCGAAGCACGACCCGCCCGATCGCTGTCCCGTCGTCCAGGCTGAAACCATCCGAGAAGAGGGCGTCGACCAATCCCCCGACCCGCACGAGTGTCCCGGTGGCCGCGTCGAGGTCGATCAGGTCGGCGTCCATCGGTTCGGGCACCGTTGGATCGGCCGACGCCGATGGTCCAGCCCCCGTGCCGGTACCCGCGACCGTATTCGAGCCGCCTTGCCCAGCAGGGGCGGCACCGAGGTGGACGTCCGCGGGGAAGCGCGGAGTGACCGCGAAGCGACGGTCCGTCGCGGTCGGATAGGGTCGCCGGACGATGCCGGTGATCGAGGCGGTACGACCTTCGGTCAGGCTGCCACTGGCGATGCCAGCGCCCGGTTGACCGACCACGACCACCGCGGCCGTGCCGACGCGCAGTTCCGCGCGCCAGCGATCACCGAGCTTGCTCATGCTGGTCACGCGGCCGGTCACCGTCACCAGCCGCCACTCATCGACCTCCCGTGGTCCGGCGTGCAGGACGACCGCCTTCGGTGCTGGCGCGGAACCGACGACGACGATCTGGTCTGCCCGGAACCGCGGTGCGCCATAGGCGACCCCGATCTTGCCGTCGGCCCTGACCCTGGCACCGACGGCCGGTGCCTTCACCCCGGTCGGGACGAGGACCTCGACCGCGGCCGAGGCGTCCTGGATCACGATTCGCCGGCCGGTGCTGTCGAGGAGCGTCGCGGGCGCGGTGACGACGCCCACGACGGTCACCTCGCGGTCGTCGATCTTGAGGGCTCGAGCGATCGTGATGGGAGCGCGGGCGCTCGAGGACGAGCCTGGCGAACCCGGCGATGCGGATGGTGTGGCCGATGGATCCGGTCCGCTCACCAGAACGAGATCTGACGCGTCGCGGATCCAGATCCGATAGCCGTCGAGTGCGCCGGATCGGCTGGCCCGCTGGCCCGCCACGCCAAGGATCCGATACGTCGCTCCGACCTGGAGCGAGGCGGCGTCGACCCGGCTGGAGACGTCGGCCATCACCTTGAACGTGGGCGTCCCGTCGCGCTCGAACAGGAGTGTCAGGTCACCGCCGGAGGAGGACTTCGGTCGGCCGGTGAGTCGGCCGGTCGCGGTCAGGTACCGACCTTCCAGCGACTCGTCCAGGCCGCCGCCGGGGAGCGACAGAGCGGTCGGCAGACGATCGGAACCGACCGAGCGAACATCGGCGTTGGCCGGACGGATCTCCAGTTGTCCATACGGCGCGGCGAGTCTGCCGGTCAGATCGAGGACGGTGCCGCGTGGATAGCCGGCCAGGCCAGCCGGTAGGTGGACGACCAACCCGGCATCGTCCGATCCGATGGCCAGCAACGTGGGAGCGCCCATCCGTCCGGCCTCGGCGACGACGACACCCATCGTGTGGACGATCGAACCGACCGGGTACGACCGAGCATCGATCACGGTCAGAGGCCCGGGCGACGGCGAGACGGTCGGCGATGGCGTCGGGACCGGCGGCGTCGGGACGGGCGTCGGGACCGGCGGCGTCGGGACGGGCGTCGGGACCGGCGGCGTCGGGACGGGCGTCGGATCCGGGGCGATGATCGTGAGATCGCCCGGCAGCGTCGCGTGGATCCGGTATCCGGCTGTTCCCGTCCCGGAACTGTCACGCTGCCCGAGTGGCCCGGCGACGACCACCGAGAGCCCGGACCCGAGCACCATGTCCTGCAGGGCGTCAGGGCCGACGACGACACGGACCGGGCCGGACCCGTCGTCCACGTCGACCGCCAGTCCATCCGCGAGCGAGTCGGCGCCACCGATGACCTTGCCCCGAGTCTGGATCCGGGTCCCCTCGTGCGACTCGTCGATGTCGCCGGTCGCGAGATCGGCAGCGTCGGGCAACGCTTCCTGCATACCCGCCGTGACGGAGGCCTCCGCGGTCTTGACCGTCCGCTGGCCGTACCGGCTCGAGACGGCTCCGGTCAACGTGACCGACGTCCCGGCCGGCCAGGCCCCGACGACCGTCGCGTCGAGGTACACGGCGATGCCACCCGTCCCATCCTGGACGAACCCACCCTGACCCGATTCGACGGCGCCCAGCGCGGTCGTCAGCACGCCCGCGATCGAGACGACCGTGCCGTCGGCCAGTGCCCGCGCGGTCCCGATCGGCGTCAGCGCCGGCACTGAGGTTGGTGCGGGTGTCGACGGAGGGGTCGGTGTCGCAACCGGGGCGGGCGTCGGCGACGGTGTGGGCATGGGTGTCGGCAACGGCGTCGGCGCCGCGGTCGGTGTGGCGGTCGCGATGGGTGTGGTCGAGGGCGACGGGAGCGCACCGGGAACGGCCGGTGCATCGAGACCCTGCGGGGATGGGGCGCCCTGGACGAACCAGTCGGCGCTGTTGTCGTTCGTATCGGACCCGTTTCCCAGGGATCCCCCGGGCGCCCGTTCGAGGCTCGATCCGGCGGCGGGCGCGAGGGCCGGCGCCCCCTCGACGAACCCGTTCGAGGCGTCGCCCCAGCCGACCGCATCGAGCACGGCGCCTCCGACCACCCGAAGGGCAAGTGCGCCGCCGGTCGCCGCGAACCCACCCGAGTAGGTCGCGTCCGCGATCGGACCGTAGAGCCCCGCGGCGTTCGCCAGCAGGGTTCGGCGCCCCGGGTCAAGGCTGATCGATGTCGCCCAGGTCGCCTTGCGCGTGACCGTGGATCCGGACGACGTGACATAGACGACCTCGAGTCCGATCAGGTCGATCGGGGCGTTCCCCTGGTTGGCGATCTCCACGAACTCGTCCGACGCCGACGTCCCGCCCGTCTGGATCTCGGAGATGAGGAGCGTCGACGGTGGCCAGGCGACGGAGGCCGCGCGCGCACCGGGGCTGATCCACGCTCCGGATGCGACGACCAGGCCGATCAGGATGAGCGCGGTGAACCCCGCGCGCCGGGAACGATCCATCGATGACCTCCCGGCGGGAAAGCAGGATGGGCGGGCGGCGGCGGGGTGGGATCGTTGTACAGGGCGACGCTGCACCGCGGCTTATCCCGCGCCCACGCGCGTTCGACTACGATGCGCAGCACACCCCCGGACCCGACCGCAGGAGACACCGTGGCACGCGCCAAGAGGACCGAACGCGCCGAAGCGCGACGCCGCCATCGAGCCGCGAACGCGGCCAGCACCGAGATCGAGGCGGCTGAGGCCACCGACGACGAGGGCGCCCCGAGCACGACGCGGCGCCGAACCACGTCCGCGTCATCGGGCCGATCCTCGTCCGGAACGAAGGGATCCTCTGCGACCCCACCCGGGCGGGTCGGGTTCGCCGCTGCGTTCCGGCTGTCGTTCCGGCCGATGAACGTCCGCGAAGATGTCGCGTCCCTGCCGTGGATCGCCCTGCACACGAAGGCGCTCTGGATCCCACTTGCGATCACGATCGGTTCGACCATCTATATCGTCGCGTCGGGCGGACAGAACGTCCTGTCCGAATTCGCGTTCCAGTACTTCATCCAGACGCCGGCGATCGGCGGCGTCTTCATCGCCGGGTTCCTGGCACCGCGGTCGAGCTGGCTCCTGGGCGTCGTGGTCGGCTTGTTCTCGGCCCTGTGCTACTCGGTCCTCGTGATGGGCTTCCCGTCGACCATCTACGTCGGCACCTTGCCGACTGCCGCGCAGGCGCGTGACGTCGCATTCTCCGCTCTCATCCTGTCGCCGATCATCGGATCCTTCTTCGCCGCCGCGGCGGCGTGGTATCGGCGCTTCCTGGCGCTGTCGAGTCCCAACCGCAACCGCCAGTCGCAGACGGCCAAGCCGAAAGCCGGCGACGGCCGGACACGGACAAGCGCATCGCAGAAAGCCGGCGCCAAGCGCTGAGGGCGGGCGCCCTGACGGCGCCCCCGGGACGGACGCGACCTGGTTTCGAGAGATTCGGCGTGTCGGCAATCCGATCGCGCAGTTGGTGCGAATGGATGGGTGGATGCGCTCCGACGGCTTTTGATGGTTGGGGGGCCGGCAACGGAAGCTCGGGCCGTGAAGGCAGCCTGACGTGAGTCCGTCGGAGGCATCCATTCCGCTTCATCCGAGCCGGCGCATGCCGGCGTGACCGAGCTGACGGACACCGGCTGGTCGGTCGGGTCCACCGGCCTCTGCTGCGACCTCGGGGAGTGGCCTGATCGATCTGGCGACGACGTTGACGACCTCGCCTTCGCGCTGGAGATCCCCATCCACCAGCAGCAGCGCGTGCCGCCTGACCACACCGCGTAGTCGAGCCCAGGTGTCCGGCCAGAGCGTGACGTTGACCATCCCCGTCTCGTCCTCCAGGGCGAGGAAGACCGTGCCCTTGGCCGTCATCGGGTGTTGCCGGGTGACCACCAGCCCACCGATCCGAACCCGGCCAGACGCCATCTCGGACAGGGTCGCGTTGGACACGGCACCGATCCGTTCGAGCACGGGCCTGAAGAGCGTCACCACCTGGCGCCGGGCATCGAGCCCGATGACCGCATAGGCGTCGCCGATCCGCTCCGATTCGGTGATGGCTGGCAGGTCCGGCGCCTCCGTCGCCGGCAGCCGCAGGTCCATCGGACGCCCGGCCGCCGCGGACCGCTTGCCGGCTGCCCTCCCGGACCCGCGCAGTGCTCGCCCGTCCACCCGGCCACGCGCTGCCCCAGCCACCTCACGGAGTTGCCACAGGAGTTCGCGCCGTGGCCGGCCCAGCGAATCCAGAGCCCCGGTCCGGATGAGCCGTTCCACGACCTCTTCCGGCAACCCGGTCCGCTCCACGACATCCGCCAGGCTCGTATACGGGCCATGTGCCAGCTCCGCATCCAGCACCGCGGCGTGCTGCTCCCCGACACCCTTGACGAGGTGGAGGCCGAGACGAACGCCCCAGCCGTCGGTCACCTCCGGCGTCCAGCGGGCACGCGCCTCGGCGGACGGCACGATGCAGGCGGGTGAGCGGACCGGCTCCGGACGAACCTCGATACCGGCACCGTCGGGCAGTGGTTCATCGGGGCGACCTACCCATTCGGTCGTCGTCCGATACGACGAGGCGTTGATGTCGACTGGCAGGACGGCGACCCCATGGCGCTTGGTGTCATTGACCAGGACCTCGACGGGATAGAAGCCCATCGGTTGCGCGTTGACGAGTCCGACCAGGAACTGGGCTGGGTAGAACAGCTTGAGGAACGCCGATTCGTAGGCCGTCCGGGCGAACGCCGCCGCGTGCGACTTGGCGAACCCGAAGCTGGCGAAGGCGGCGACCTGACGGAACAGCTCCTCGGCCATCTCATCGGTCATGCCCGGCTGGCGCCGGCAGCCGTCGACAAAGCGCTGGTGGAGCTTCTCCATCTCCCGGCTCGAACGCCAGGTGCCCATCGCCCGCCGGAACCCGTCCGACTCCGCCGCCGAGAATCCACCGACGTCGATGGCGATCCGCATGACCTGCTCCTGGTACAGGATCACGCCCAGGGAGTCCTTGAGCACAGGCTCCAGGCTGGGGTGGAGATAGGTCACCGGCTCGAGGCCCTGCTTGCGGCGCAGGTACGGGTGGACCGCATTCCCCTGGATCGGGCCCGGCCGGATGATCGCGACCTCCACGACGAGGTCGTCGAGGTTCTTCGGCCGCGACTTGGGAAGGGTCTGCATCTGGGCTCGACTCTCGACCTGGAAGACCCCGACGGTGTCGGCGGCCTGGAGCATCGCGAAGACCTCCGGCACGTCCTCCGGCAATCGATCCAGGTCGAGGCAGACGGCGCAATCGTGCTCGATGAGCTGGAGCGTCTCGTCCATCGCCGCCAGCATCCCGAGACCCAGCAGGTCCAGCTTGATCAGTTTCAGCGTCTCGACATCGCGCTTGTCGAACTGGACGACGACCCGATCGGCCATGGTGGCCCGTTCGATCGGGGCGATATCGATGAGCGGTGCCGCGGTCACCAGCATCCCGCCCGAATGGATCGACAGGTGGCGCGGGAAGCCGTCGATCCGGGCGCAGAACTCGAGCCAGCGCTCCCAGTCGCTCAGGCCGACCGTCGAACCGCCCCGAGGCTGCGGCGGCGATGCCGGCTCGACCCTGGCGACCGAGCTGCCAGCGGCCGGCGGATCCCAGCGGGTCGGTCGACCGAGCTTGTCCGCGGCTCGCGGCGGCGGCTCGAGCTGACCGCTTTCAGGATCGACCCGCCGACCCTCGACCAGCTGCGGACCGACCAATCGGTCGCGGTCCGCCTGGTAACCCGTGCCGCGCCCGTCCCGCAGCCAGGCGACACTGGCCGGAGTATCGCCCGGCCCACCCTCGTCATCGGTCCGGGCACCCGGACGCACATCGGCGACCGGCGCGAGCGGGTAAGGGCCCGGCCCGCGTCCCTGCCGGATATCGGCATGTGCTGGCCCGCGTCCCTGCCGGATATCGGCATGTGCTGGCCCGCGTCCCTGCCGGATATCGGCATGTGCTGGCCCGCGTCCCTGCCGGATATCGGCATGTGCTGGCCCGCGTCCCTGCCGGATATCGGCGTCATTCGTGTTAGGCGCACCGACCCGGCCACCTGTCGCCATCGGCACGGGCCTCTGAGCGTGAGATCCACTTGTGGACCGAAGCTTGCCGGCCGAATCTGGCTGTTTTGGGTCACTGGACTCGCCCGATACGAATCCAGATGTTGTCTGGCGAAGACCCTGTAGCGCGGGCGCGATCCGTAGCGCGGCCGCGGTCGGTGGCTCGGCTGCGGCCGCGGTCGGTGGCGCGGTTCGTAGCGCGGCCGCGGTCGGTGGCTCGGCCCGTATCTCGGCCGCGATCCGTAGCGCGGGCGCGGTCGGTGGCTCGGGCGCGGTTTCGGCGCCCGGCGCGGCCGGTGGCTCGGCTGCGGCCGCGGTCGGTGGCGCGGGCGCGGTCGGTGGCTCGGCCCGTATCTCGGGCGCGGTTTCGGCGCCCGGCGCGGCCGGTGGCTCGGGCGCGGTTGCGGTCGGTGGCTCGGCCGCGGTCGGTGGCGCGGCCCGTATCTCGGGCGCGGTCGGTGGCTCGGGCGCGGTTGCGGCGCCCGGCACGATCCTCCCACCGCGAGCGTGGTTCAGCTGACCCATCGCGTCGGTCAGGCCACGCTTCCCGGCCAGTGCGGCTGCGGCTGCCACGCCATGCCCGCCGGCCCTGTACCCAGCGGCCGCGGCGACCGCACCGGCCGTCGCGGGATCCGGATCGTCGCCCGACCGCCGGAAGAACTCCGCGAAACCGCCGTCCGCCTCGAGATCCCGTCGGACCATGACCGAGTCGTAGGTTTCGAGCGCCTTGGCCACCCGATCGACGAGCGGCCGCGGGAACCCGAGGGCGTGGCCCACCTCACGCACCGCCGAGCGCGCTCGATAGGTCACCAGATTGCAGACCATCCCCGTGTGCTCGGGACCGTAGCGACGGTAGACATACTGGATGACCTCCTCGCGGCGCTCCGAGCTGAAGTCGATGTCGACGTCCGGATAGGTGGTCCGGCCCTCGTTGATGAACCGCTCGAACAGCAGGTTGTGGCGGATGGGCTCGACCCTGGTGATGCCCAGCACGTAGGCCACGATCGAACTCGCTGCACTCCCCCGCCCCTGGGCCGGGATGCCACGCTCCTTCGCGAAGCGCATCAGGTCCCAGCAGATGAGAAAGAACTCGGCGAGTCCGGTCTGCTCGATGACCCCGAGTTCATGGGCAAGCTGTTTGACGACGGGCGGCGTGAGCGGGTGGTAGCGCCGGCGGGCACCCGCCTGGCAGAGCTCCACGAGATAACTGAATGGCGTCTCCCCGTTCGGGACCGCGAAGCCGGGGAACCGGTACTGCTCGAACCCGAGATCGACCGAGCATGACGCCGCGAGTTCTGAGGCCGTCGAGATCGCCGCGGTCCAGGTTCGGCCCACGGCGTCACCCAGCGACGACCCGACCATCGCCAACTCCGGGCCCGACTTCAGGTACGACTCGCCATCGGGCCGGCGCAGGGCGCCGAGGGTCTCGAGCGACCGGCCGTGTCGGATCGCGGTCAGGACATCGGCCAGTTCGCGATCGTCCGGACGAGCGTAGTGGACGTCGTTGGTCACGACCGCCGGCAGACCGCAGGTCTCGGCCACCGCCACCGATCCGGCAACGAGCCAATCGTCATCGGCCAGGAGGTGGTGCGACAGCTCGATGAAGAAACCACTCGCAGCAGGGCCATCGCCCCGCCCGAAAAGCGTGGCATACCGCTCGGCCACGGATCGTGCCCCACTGAGGTCACCGATCCGGAGACGACGGACCAGCTCCCCTTCCCGACAACCGGACAGCGCGACGAGACCGTCGGTGTGTTCGGCCAGGAGCGCCTGGCTGAACCGCGGGACACCCTTCGTCCCAGCCATGTTGGCCCGTGACACCAATCGGCACAGGCTCCGCCACCCGACCTGTGAGCGTGCCAGCAGGACGAGGTGGGGTCCACGGACACGCTCACCGATCCCTCGCAGATCCTCCTTGACCGGGTCGCGATGACCGGGCAGGCGGGTCGGCGATGGCCGTGGACGGATGGGCGACCCATCGGTGACATCCGTCGACACCCCCGCCACCGAGTTGCCGACGCGATCCCGGCCGGGGGCGCGACGACGCGCCCGCCGAGCCGGCATGACCACACCGAATGGGTCCGGTACCACAGGATCAAGCAGTTCGACCTCGATCCCGATCACGGGATGCAGACCGGCCGATTCGGCCGCCTGCACGAAGCGGACCGCGCCGTACAGGCCGTTGTGGTCGGTGATGGCCAGCCCGGTCAGCCCGAGGCTGACGGCCTGGTCGACCAGATCATCCGGTGCGGATGCCCCGTCCAGGAACGAGAAGTTCGTGTGGCAGTGCAGTTCAGCGTACGGGATCGGCGCCACGGATCACTCCGGTCGGTGAGTCGGTCGGTGGGGGCGCCAAAGTATAGAACATCTGTTCGCATCTGGACCATCGGTCCCGGGTCGCGGCATGACCAGTTTCCCATCGAGAATCGCGTGATTCGCACGAAACAACCACGCGCCGATCCGCGTCTCACGAACATGCACGGACAGATACGCCCGATCGCCTTCTCAGCCGTTCGCATCGGCCTGTCGGTCGCGGTCGCCATGTTCCTGATCCTCGGCCTCCTGCCGGCGACGCTCGACGCCCAGGTAGCCATCCGGTAAGCGAATACACGACGTCTCGGCGCTTGGGGGCTCGGGACGACTGGACGGCGCTCGACCGCGATGGTCGGGGGGCCGGCCCGCCAGATGCGTTGGTGAGCATCGCTTCTGGCCACAGGACCCCGTCGCTTTGGGGGCGGCGGGGTCCTGGTCATCTGGACCCACGGACTCGGAGCACGGGGTACGATGCCGAACGTGATGATCAACCGACGATTCCTCGGCGTCGCCATCGGACTGGCGGTGGTCCTCGCGGCCTGCAGTTCGAGTGCGACCAGCCCCGCACCATCGCCGACGGACTCGGCCCCGGCGACCGCCGCCTCGCCAGCCGACGGAACGCCCACCGGCGCCATCGGGTCACCGATGGCCCAGACCGATACCGACTGGGGTCGGATCTGGGACGGTCTGCCGGGCGATTTCCCGACCGTGCCAGGGGCGACACCGGGCGATGCGACCGGTACGGGCGCCGCGTCGGCCGATCTGGTCGTCGAGGGCGGCGACCCGCAGGCGATCGAGAACCTGCTCGAAACGCAGCTCAATGGCCTCGGCTACGCGACGGTCGGATCGTCCGGTCCGCTCGAGGACGGCAGCTACGTCCTTGACATGACCGGCAGCGGGGTTGGGTGCATGGTCCAGGTCACGGCATCGCCGATGGGTAGCCTGATCGCCATCCGCATCATGTACGGAGCCGCCTGCCCGTTCGAATGACGCCGGCGCGCGCCCGCAACGCAGGATCCTGCCGAGGCGTCTATCCTGCAGCTGACCGGACCCCGGATCCGGGGAGCGACCAAGCCTGGGGGAGGCGCGCTCGTGCAATCGGCACATCCACGAGATATCGGGCTTCTGGCCCTCGTCGTCGCGATGTTTCTCGTGCTCTTCGTCCTCAGCGTGATGATCGGGTCGCCGGCGCGCTGATGCCGGCCATGACCGCCTCGATACCGAACGCATAGGCGGTTTCGATCTCGCCTCCAAGGCGGAACGCTCCGGCCAGTTCCATCGACACGAACCCGTGCGCCCACGCCGTCATCGTCCGTGCCGCCTCCAGCGCGTCGTCCTCACCGACTAGCCTCGCCATCGCCCTGACGAGGGGGACGCCCACGGCCGCGACGGCGGCTGGATCCGGCGCCTCGCCTGCGGGCAGATCCATGAACAGGAGCCGGTACCCGTTCGGGTTGGCGATGACGAAGTCGCGGTAGCGGATCGCCAGGGCACGGAGGTCACCACGCGGGTCGTCCGTGGAGGGCGCGATTGCCAGCACCTCCGAGAGATCGTCGACGACGCCGGCCGCCACGAGCCGAACCAGCGCGGCTCGATCCGGGACGTGCTTGTACAGGGAAGGCCCGCGGACACCGACGGCCTCGGCGACGCTTCGCATCGTCACGGCCGATAGCCCATCGGCTTCGAGGATCTGTCGCGCGGCGGCCACGATGGCCGGGACTGATGTTCGCGCCGGAGCTGGACTCATGTCGAGCATCATAGGCTATTGACATTAGCCGTCAAGGCTATACAGTGTAGCCATCATGGACGCGGCCGAGCGGAACGAGCAGAAAGCGGAACGAGCAGAAGGGGAAGGCGGGATGACGACGATGGACGGACTGATGGACGGACGAGCGACGAGGGCCCCGCTGGTCACCGTGACGGGTTGGCTGCGGATCGAGGGGGTCGCGGCCTTCATCGCGGGTCTCGGGCTGTATGGCTGGCTCGGTGCCCCGTGGCTGTTGGTGCTCCCGCTCCTGTTGGTGCCGGACATCTCGATGGTCGGCTACCTGCGCGACGCGCGGCTCGGGGCGATGACCTACAACATCGCGCACAACTGGGCGGTCGGTCTGGCCGTGCTGGGCATCGGTCTCGCGTCGGACGTGACAGCCGTGTCGGTCCTCGGGGCGATCTTGATCGCCCACGTCGGGATGGATCGTGCGCTCGGCTACGGGCTCAAGCTTTCGACCTCGTTCCAGGACACCCATCTGGGTCGGATCGGGAAGGTACGCGATCAGTCGTAGAGTCGCTCGAGGTGCCAGGTGCCGTCGACACGGTCGAGGTACACGAGCGCGAGCCAGCGACCACCGACCACCTTGAAGTAGTCCCGAGCGATGGGGCCGCGCCACCAGGCTTCCTCGACGCGCCAGCGGTTGCAGACCTCGACGGTCTCACGGCGCCCGTTCCAGTGGATGGCCCCGATCGCTCCCGTGGCATCGAGTTCGACCTCGATCTCCGGGTGTTCGCGCAGGAGACGAGTCATGACACCCCGCCCCGTTCGCCCGAGGTGACCGGACGCCACGCCCACCTCGTCTCCGGGAGCGGCGCCTCTGGATCCGTGATGTCCACTCGCCTGACCCGGTCCTCCCCGTAGGTCAGGGCAAGCCGAGCGAGTTGCCAATCGAGCCGCGCCGCTCGAGCGGCCTGTGGCGTGAACAACGGGAGCTGCTGACCGGCCGCCGGGGTCGTGCCATCCAGTTCCAGGGTCACCCGGCTCACGGCGGCCGGTGGCGGCATGCGCTCGAGCCGGGCGAACAGCAGACGCTCGATCGCTTCTCCGTCGGCCGTCGGTTCGGGGAAGTCCTGCTCGACGTCCACCTCGGCGGACGTACCCCGGCTCGCGAAGGCAAGATCCAGGTCGAGGTGCAAGCGGGTCCGCGACGCCGCAAGGCCGCGCGCGACGAGTTGCCCGGTCAAGGCGCCGACCAATCGATGGAGAACGAAGCGGAGCGGCTCCAGGTCCTCCACCGGGGGTTCGATCGGCAGGCTGAGCCGAAGATGCTCCGGTGCCCGCCGGGGGCGGAACGGCTCCAGCGCCTCGCCGCGGGCACGGGCATGGATCCGGGCTCCTTCCTCGCCGAAGCGGGCGACCAGCGCGGTCCGGGCGAGTTCGGCGACCGGCCCGATCCGGCGCAGGCCGAAGCGGGTGAGCCGGGCCCGGATGTCCGGATCCTGGGTGAGCAGGCCGGACGGATGCGGAGCGAGGAACGCCGCCTCGGTGCCGGGTGGCACGAGGATGGGCGTACCCGGCCGTGCCAGGACGGCGGCCACGGTCGCGGTGAACCGGGTACCGGCGATGCCGGCCCGGATGCCGTCGGTCGCGAGGGCCCGACCGAGGACCTCCACCAGGCGTTCGATGAGGGCCGGCTCCGGCCCCCACAAGGCTTCCAGGCCATCGGCCTGGACCTCGAACAGGCCGAACGCGGGGTCGAGTGGCTCAGCGCTGCCGGCGATCCCCGGGCTGAACGCAGAGAGTGCCTCGAACGCCGCCTCGACCGTCATCCGGTCCGCGTCGACGTCGGGGTCGATGAAGGTGGCCTCAGGGACGAGCCGGTGCGCGCTCCCGAGCGGCAACCCCCGCCGGACGCCCAGCACCCGAGCCTCCGGACTCGCGTCGATGACCGGACCCGAGTCCCATGGCCGGCCGCCCAGGATGAGCGGACCGGACGGGAAGGGCTCGGAGGCCCGCGCCCGAGCGAGCTCGAGGGGGAGATGAGGTCGATAGAGATGGAGGAGTCGCATCGCGGTGGGTCCGTTCGAGCTGGATCGCGGGGGCTTGATCGATGAGGAGGTCGTCGCGGGCGAGGCAGGCATCGCGCTCCCCGCCCTCCGCGTACAGGATCCGGAGGATCGCCCGTCTCCCGGGCGGCCCATAGCGGTTACGGGCGACCAGGGCCTCCGTCCGCTGGCCGACGATGTCCCGACCGAGCCGGATCCACGACCGCCGGGCCAGCTCGAGCCGGACGCCGGTCGACTCGGCGACCGCGGTGGCCAGACCACCGGCGGCACCACCGACGGATCTGCCGGTCGGACCGGGCGGCTCCAGGATGACGAGGAGCGTCTCCGATCGACGGGCCAGTGCGGCCAGTCGGCCGAGTCGATCCGCGATGCGAGCCGGCCGGTCCGTGGGGGCGAGTCGACCGCCCGGCAGATCGAGGACCAGCAGGTCCACCGAACGACCGGCCAGCAGCGCGCCACCGATGGCCAGACCCTCGTCCAGCGTCACCGGCGTGACGACGACGAGCCACTCGAGACGGATACCCCGGGCGACCGCTTCGACCGGATCGAAGCTGCGCGAGAGGTCCAGCCAGGCCACGATCGACCCCTGCGCCTGGGCTTCAGCGGCCACTCGCATGACGAGGGTCGTCCGGCCACTCGACCCGTCGCCGCGGATGGCGACACTTGCCGATCTGGGGAGACCGCCGGACCCGAGGATCGCGTCGAGTGCCGCGAACCCGGTATGGATGACGCGATCGCCAGCCGTCGGGAACGGGAGGAGTGGCGTGGGGATCGTGGCAGGCCCAGGGGCCGGGTCCATCGTGGGCGCCAGAGCCAGTGCCCCGTCCGTGATCCCCGCACCTCCTGCGACCCTCGTACCACTCGCGACCCTCGGAGCTGCCGCTCCCCAGCGAGCCTGGAGGCTCGCCACGGCTGCCGTCACGTCCTGGGAAGGGGTCGCCATCGGATGGTCAAGATAGAACATCTGTTCGATGAAATCAAGGGAGCCGGCGCCGCAACTTGGCCGGCGCCGCAACTTGGCCGGCGCCGCAACTTGGCCGACGCCGCAACTTGGCCGGCGCCGCTTACCTTGGCCACCGCCGCAACTTGGCCGGCGCCGCAACTTGGCCGGCGCCGCGCCGCAAACCTGGCCGAATATTCACTACTGGACCGTTACGGCCACTTCCCACGGTCGGACTAGGGTCTGGGGCTGGCCGTGGCCCTCGCTTCACGCTCAGCACCGGGCGCCAACGACCCGAAAACACGCGTTCGATCGCCGCGAGGACGCCACCGCTTGCCATAACAGTCCGTGGATGACCGTTACGCCACATCCGGGCCGGGGTAGGCAGCGGGGCGCGGGCCGGGGTAGGCAGCGGGGCGCGGGCCGGGGTAGGCAGCGGGGCGCGGGCCGGGGTAGGCAGCGGGCCGGGGGCCGGGCAGCGGGGCGCGGGCCGGGGTAGGCAGCGGGGCGCGGGCCGGGGTAGGCAGCGGGGCGCGGGCCGGGGTAGGCAGCGGGGCGCGGGCCGGGGTAGGCAGCGGGGCGCGGGCCGGGCAGCGGGCGCCAGGGTGGTGGCAGCGGGCAGCGAGCGCCGGGTAGCCCCGCGGGCAGCAGCCGGCCGGCCACGTCACCGGCCCGTCACGGAAGGACCGTAGCCTCACTCCCCTACCATGCATGCGATGACCGATCCGACCGCCCAGCCACTCCCCGACCGCCCGATCCTCGTCGTCGACGACGATGCCAAGATCGTCCGGCTGGTGCGGACCTACCTCGAGCGAGACGGCTACAGCGTCGTGACCGCCGCGGATGGTCCATCGGCCCTCGATGCCATCGAGCGCCACCGACCGGCCCTCGTCGTGCTCGACCTCATGCTCCCGGAGCTCGACGGACGCGCCGTCATCCGAGCGGTCCGTCGCGATGACGAGGCGAGAGCCACCCCGATCCTCATCCTCTCGGCACGTGGGTCCACGATCGACCGGATCGCGGGTCTCGAGGACGGCGCCGATGACTACCTGCCCAAGCCGTTCTCACCGGCCGAACTGGTCCTGCGGGTCAAGTCGATCCTGCGACGCTCGATGGCCGCCCTGACCGACGGTGGCGCCGCCCGCCCGCCGCTGTCCCATGGCGACCTCATCGTCGATCTCGACCGTCACGAGGTGACCCGCGATGGACGGGAGATCCCGTTGACCCGGGTCGAGTTCCGGCTCCTCCAGACGATCCTCGAGGCCGATGGACGCGTGCTCACCCGCGATCAGCTGCTCGACGCGGTCTACGGCCACGATCAGGCGGACGTGCTCGATCGGACCGTCGACGTGCACATCGGGCGCCTGCGCGACAAGCTCGGGGACGACGCTGAGGATCCGCGCTACGTGGCGACCGTCCGTGGCGTCGGGTATCGGGCCGCTCGGCGATGATCGGACGTGGGATCGCTGCCCGGATCGCCCTGGCGGCCCTGATCTCCGCGGCGGTCGGTGTCGCGATCGTGACGATCGGCGTGTCCGTGGTCGGGGCCGACATCTTCCGGGCATTGATGGTCGAGGCCGGTGATTCGGCCGATCATGCCCAGGCGATGTACGACGAATTGGTCATGACCGTGGTCATCGCGGCGGTCGTCGTGGCGGCGATCGCCAGCATCGTGCTGGCCATCGTCCTGGGCCGGATGCTCGCCCACCCGCTGGCCGAGGTCGGTGCTGCCGCGCGACGGGTCGCCGCCGGCGACTACGCCGCCCGGGTCCCGAGGGACGGACCCGAGGAGATCGCAAGCCTTGCCGACTCGTTCAACCAGATGGCCACCAGCCTCGAGCGCCAGGAAGCCCTGCGCCGCGACTTCATCGCGAACGCCGCCCACGAGCTGCGGACGCCTCTGACCAACCTGCAGGGTTATCTCGAAGCGCTGCGCGACGGCGTCATCACCCCGGACCGCGCGACCTACGATTCACTCTGGGACGAGGCGGACCGGCTCGTCCGCCTGTCGCATTCGCTCGATGCGCTCGCGGAAGGGGACGCAGCGACCGTGCCGCCGCCCGTGGAGGAGCTGGACCTCAGCACGGCCATCCGGGTCGCGCTCGACCTCGCCCAGCCCACCCTCGAGCGGGCCGGGCTGAAAGTCGTTGTCGAGATCCCGGAACGGCTTCCCGCCCGAGCCAATCCGGACCACCTTGCCCAGGTGCTCGGCAATCTGTTGTCGAATGCCGCGCGCTACACGCCGGCCGGCGGCACGGTCACCGTTCGGGCCGAGCAGCGCGCATCCGACCTCCTGGTCTCGATCAGCAACACCGGCGAGGGCATCCCAGCCGATGACCTCGACCGCGTGTTCGAGCGCTTCTACCGGGTCGAGAAATCCCGTGACCGGGCACGGGGCGGTGCCGGCATCGGCCTGGCAATCGTCAAGCAGCTGATCGAGGCGGAGGGCGGACAGGTCGGGGCCGATTCCAGCGAAGGTCAGACCCGCTTCTGGTTCAGCCTCCCGGCTTGAACGGACCCGATGACCCGGTCGTCCGTCGCCGACTGACCTCAGGGCAGGGCGATCGCAACCATCCCGATCGCGACGCCGAGCAGCCCGACCCATTGGATCGGCTTGAGCCGTTCGCCCAGGAAGACGACGGCCGCGACGATGGTCACCGCGGGTCCGAACGACGATGCCAGCCCGACCATCCACGTGGGCGCCGTTTCCAGGCCGACCGTGAACGCGGTCAGCCCCAGCACATCAAGCGTGCCGGCGAGGCCGATCGCGGCAAGTGCCCGCGGATCCGGTCGACGCGCTGCGGTGCCAGCCGGGGTCGGGCCGGCCATCGACCTGCGGCGAAGCAGCACGATCGACACGATCGTGACCGTCGTGGTGGCCGTCACGAGGCGTGAGATGAGGAGCACCTGCAGGGCGTCGGCAGAGTAGAGCGCGATGTCCGTGGCGATGGCCATCACCGCAAAGAGCACCAAGGCGATGACTGCGAAGACCACTCCCGGCCCCGCGAAGCGGGTCCCGCGCGGACCGCCGCTGAAGGCGATCCCGGTGAGGATCACGCCGATCGTGGCGATCGTGGCCCCGGCCGCCTGGAGCACGGTCAGTGTCTCGCCCCGGAGGAGGACCGAAAGCACGACGGTCAGGCCGCCGTACGCCGCGACCATGCCACTCACGACTGCGATCGGCCCTACCCGCAATCCGGAGTAGAACGACATGTAGCCGCCGGCCCCGAGCAGGCCGACGAGGACCGACGGCCCGTATGCGGCGATGTCGATGGCCCGATCCGGCCGAACGACGATCGCGATCACGACGAACCACGCGGCGCTGACGACCGTGACCCCGGTCGCCACGAGCAGACTGCCGATCCGACGGCTCGTGAGCGCGCTCACGAGATCGGTCGTACCCCAGGCGAGGGCAGCACCGAGTCCGGCGAGGAGTCCGAAAGGCATCTGCGCAGCCTATCCGGAGTGGATGTGACCCCGTGCTACCATTCCGAACCGGTCCCCCGTCCACGGACGAGGCGCGACCGCCTCGTGGGGATGTAGCTCAGCTGGAAGAGCACTGCGTTCGCATCGCAGGGGTCAGGGGTTCGAGTCCCCTCATCTCCACCACCCTCAGCAGCAGCCGTCAGAACCGCAGCCGCAGCCGGCGTCGGCGACCGGCAGGGACCGTGCCGCCTGGTCGACCTTGATCCCCGCATCGAGCGGCTTGGTGGCCTTGACGATCGCGCTGACCATGCCCTCGGCGACATCCCGGATGGGTGTCAGCGACACATCGGTCAGGCCGACCGCTTCCAGCCCGGCGCGGAACTCGCTGAACGACAGGGCTCCGGCGATGCAGCCGACGTAGGACCCACGTTCAGCCCGCTCGGCCGGCATCAGTCGGTCCTCGGCGACGATGTCGGTCACGCCCATCCGGCCGCCCGGACGGAGCACGCGGGCGATCTCGCGGAACACGGCCGACTTGTCGGCGGCCAGATTGATGACGCAGTTGCTGATCACGACATCGACGGACGCGGCCGGCAACGGGATGTCCTCGATGTGGCCGCGCACGAACTCGATGTTCGTGAGGCCCGATTCGGCGACGTTGCGTTGCGCGAGCGCGAGCATCTCATCGGTCATGTCGAGGCCGATCGCCCGTCCGGTCGGCCCGACCCGTCGGGCGGACAGCAGGACATCGATCCCGCCACCGGATCCAAGGTCGAGGACTCGCTCGCCCTCGTGCAACTCGGCGACCGCGATCGGATTGCCGCAGCCGAGCGAGGCGAGGACGGCCGCCTCGGGCAATTCGTCACGCTCGAGCGCGGAATAGAGCGACGAGCCGATCACATCCGATACCCCGTCGCAACAGCTCCCGTCGTGCGAATGGTTGGCAGCGGCCGCGTAGCGTGCCCGGACTTCTTCGTGGATCGTCTCGGTCGTCATCCTGGTTCCTCCTGGGCGGGCCGGGCCGCGGGCCTGCCTGCGCTGCGTTCTGGGGCGTACCGCATATTGATACTTGCAAATATAGATACTTGTCAATACCATGGCGCCCATGAAGCGCACGACCGACCCTGACGTCCTTCTCCTCCAGGCCGCGGCCGATCCGACACGGTTGGCGATCCTGCGCCAATTGTCAGCCGGCGACGGCGTGTGCGCCTGCGATTTCACCGCCTGCTGCGAGGTCGCCCAGCCGACGGTCAGCCATCACCTCAAGGTCCTTCGAGACTCCGGCTGGGTCAGGACGGAACGTCGCGCGTCGTTCATCCACTACTTCATGGTTCCCGAGGCGGCACGACGGTTCCAGGCCATCGCCGGCGAGGTCGGGGCGGTCAGCGGACCCATGCCGATGCGAGCGCTTCCCGTCGTCCAGCCATCGGCTTGATCGAACGCGAGCCAGGGCGATGACGTCCCGCATGCCGTCCCTGGGACCCCGCGGCGAGGGCTGGGTTGCGATCCAGGTCGTCCTCTTCGTGGTCATCGCGGCGGCCGGACTGAACGAACTGCGGGCACACGGCCTGGACGATCCATGGGGGCCGGTCGCCATGGCCGTCGGACTGGCGGCGATCGCCGGCGGCGGGCTCATTGCCACGCTTGGGTTGTGGGAGTTGCGGGCCGCGATCACGCCGTTCCCGCGGCCGATCGATGGCGCGCCGCTGATCGAGTCCGGTGCCTACCGCCTGATCCGTCATCCGATCTACAGCGGGATCGTCCTGGCGGCGATCGGCTGGGGATTGTTCACGGGCTCCGTCTGGGTCCTGATCGCATCGGGCCTGCTGTTCCTGCTGTTCGCCGGGAAATCCCGGCGCGAGGAAGCCTGGCTGGCCAGCACGCATCCGGGCTACGAGGCGTACCAGCGACGCACCAAACGGCTGATCCCATGGATCTACTGATATCCGGAGCGCGCTCGTAGCACCGTCCTTCGGACCGGCGGCGGCGATGCCCTGAATCCCGACGTGGCGATGCGAATCCATGCGACCATACGCTCCAAATCCGGGTGAACGTGATCTGGGAGGGTCGACGCGATGAACCGTCGGTTTTCGGTCGGTCAGGTACTGCTCGGCATCGTCGCCGCCGGACTAATCGTGGGAACCGTCCTGGCTCTTGGTGTCGGTCTCGATTGGTTCGTCGCGCCGCCCAACCTCGCGGACACGCTGGACCTCCCCGGCCGGATCGCGGCGAGCCAACCGTATCGCGATGCGATCTGGCCGTACGACTTCGCGTCCCATCTGGCGTTCGTCCTGGCATTCGGCGCGCTCGCCCTCGCTTCCGACTCGATCGCGGCACTGGGGCGACCCGGCCAGGGCACCGGCGTCCTTCGCGTTGCCGTGCTGACGAGCGGCATCCTCGGCGTCGCTGCCGGCCTGCTCTACGTCGGTGCCAACGGCGCAGCGAACACCGGTTATTGCGACTGTGGCTTCAAGGTGGAGGAGACCATCGCCCAGCTGTGGGCCCTCAACATCTTCGAGGGCGGGGCGACCTGGCTCGAGTACGGCGCGATCGTGGTCGGTGCGCTGGCTGTCTTGGCAGCATCGATCCAGATCCCGTTCGCCCGATCTGCACCGACGTTTCGCGGGCTGGCCTGGACCTCCGCGATCCTGTTGATCGCCGGAGTCGTGATGACCGAGGTCGTCGACTCGCAGTTCGGCCAACTGGTGACGGCCCTGGCCACGGGGATCGCGCTGCCGATCTGGGTCGCGCTCCTCGGGATGCGCCTCCGTCCCGACGAGAACGCTCCCTCCAGCTAGCGCCCTTCATCGCTCCAGAAGCGCGCCGTGGAGTTCGGTCGAGTGGTCGTGCAGCCATCTCCGCCAGGTCCGGTGATCCGGGCGGCGGGAGGCGACGACCTCCCAGAATCGCGGGCCGTGGCCGAAGACCCGCAGGTGGGCCAACTCGTGGATGACGACCGTCTCGCGCGCCTCCGCCGGCGCGAGGATGAGTCGCCATGAGAACGCAAGCCGGCCCTGGCGCGAGGCACTGCCCCAGCGCGTGCGCTGATCGCGGATGCTCACGGCCGTCGGGCTCACGCCAAGCCCCGCAGCATGACGACCGATGTCCTCGTGGATCGCATCGCTCGCTCGGTGCCTGAACCAGGCTTCGAGGACGGCGCTCGGCGACCGTCGATCGGCAGGGGCCAGGGACACGATCAATTCGTCTTCGACGGGTCCGCCGATCCGTTCGATGGTCGAGCGGCGGATCCCCGGTTGCGCCGCACCGATCCGCAACCGGTGGAGGTCGCCGAGGAACCGGATCTGGGCGCCGTCCGCGATGCCGCCCCTGGCGGCCAGCTCGGTGCGCTCTCGTTCGTGCCGGTCCATGTGGCGCCGAAGCCACGGCTCACGCTCGGCGAGAAACCGGTCGATCTCGGATTCGGGGGCACTCCAGGGTCGGCGCGAGGCTGACGGGACCGTGACGACGACGCCGCGTTCAGGATGGATGACGACCCGGATCCCGCGCGACCGAGGTGAGCGGCGTAGCGTGTAGCCGATCGGCCCGCCCCGGAGGTGGGCGACCGCGGCGGACTCGGTGACCGGCACGTGTCGGTCAGCCGCCGCGCAGCAGCCGGCCGGGGCGTTCGCCGGTCTCCGCTCCCGAGATGATCGCCGGCCGGCCATTCACGATCACGTGGTCGATGCCGATCGGGTACCGGGCGGGCTCCGCGTAGGTGGCCTCATCGATCACCGTGGCCGGGTCGAAGACGACCAGGTCGGCCATGGCTCCCTCGCGGACCACGCCGCGATCGCGCAGACCGAGTCGACCGGCGGGCACGGAGGTGAGCTTGGCGATCGCCGCTTCCAGCGACAGCAGGCCACGTTCCCGAACGTAGTGCCCCAGGACGCGTGGCGCGCTTCCGTACGTTCGCGGATGCGGCCGCCCGGCGTCGAGGACTGGGTGGTCCGGACGACGGCCTTCGGCATCGGTGCATACGGCGATCCAGGGGATGGCCATGATCGTCTCGACGTCCGGTTCGGTCATGCACTCGATGACGACCGACACGTCGAGTCGGTCGGCGGCGAGCACGTCGAACGCAAGCTCGGCCGGATCGCTCTGCAGGTCGTCGGCAAGCTCGGCCAGGGATCGGCCGGCCCACTCCGGACGACTCGCGGCATGCGAGATGCGGATCCCGCCCCAGCCGGGGTCCGCGGCGACGTTCTCCCATCCCGAGATACCGCGCGCGATCTCCGATCGGATCAGGTCGCGGATATGGGGATCGTCCAACGCCGTGACGCATTCATCGATCCCGAGCGCCTGGAGGGCCGGCGGGAGGATCGTGGCCAGCGTGGTCGCCGCCGCCGTATACGGATACTGATCTGCCGCGACATCGAGGCCCTCGGCACGCGCGCGATCGAGCACCCCGACTGCCTCGGCAGCCCGGCCCCACACCTTCGCCGAGGCCGCCTTGAGGTGCGAGACCTGCAGCCGGCCACCGGAGCCCGCGGCACGCACCGCTGCGATCGACTCATCGAGCGAGGTGAACAGCTCATCGGACTCATTGCGCATATGGGTTGCGTACAGTCCGCCGCGTTCCGCTGTGGCCAGCACGAGCGCTTCGACCTCGGGGGCCGACGCATGGATCCCCGGCGCGTAGATCAGGCCGCTCGAGAGACCCAGCGCGCCGGCCTCCATGGCCGCGGCGACCTCGGTCACCATCGCCCCGAGCTCGTCCTCGGTCGGCGGGCGATCGTCGGCGCCGAGCACGGAGGCGCGGATCGTGCCGTGGCCGACGAGGAAGGCGACATTCGGCCCGAGCGGTTGCTCGTCGACCCGGTCGAGGTACTCGGCGAACGTCAGCCAGCGGGCAACGAGGGAATTCGCCCGCAACGACAGGTCCACGATCTCGCGCCCGGCTGTGGTGATCGGTGCCAGCGAATCGCCGCAGTTCCCCGACAACTGGGTGGTGAAACCCTGGTGGAGATGGCTGGCGAGGGCGCCGTCGAGGAAGAGCGACCCGTCCGAGTGGCCATGCGGGTCGATGAAACCGGGCACCACCATGAGCCCATCGACGTCGATGACGGTCTCGACGCCGGCGGGGTCCACCGCGGACAGGTCATCGATCGCCAGGATCCGATCGCCGAGGACGCCGACGTCCGCGCGCTTCCCCGGAGCGCCCGTGCCGTCGATGACGATCCCACCACGCAATAGCAGATCGAACGTGGTCATGGGACAGATGGTGCCACGTTCGACCTCTGGTAAACTCCCCATCCCGTGGGGCTATAGCTCAGCTGGAAGAGCACCTGCATGGCATGCAGGGGGTCCGGGGTTCGAGTCCCCGTAGCTCCACCATGAGAGACAGCCGACCTCCCACCCCTCGCCCGGCCGGCGGGGGGTGCGTTGGTATCCGAGGACGATCGTGACCGACACCGCCAAAGACCGCACCCGGATCGAGCGCTATGACCCGACCGCCATCGAACCGCGCTGGCAGGCGCGCTGGGCCGAGCTCGAACTGTACGAGACGGACCTGACCGACGACTCGCGGCCGAAGTACTACCTGCTGACGATGTATCCGTATCCGTCGGGGGACCTCCACATCGGCCACTGGTACATCGTCACGCCGAGCGATGCGCTCGCTCGCTTCCGGCGGATGCACGGCTACAACGTCTTCTTCCCGATCGGGTTCGATGCCTTCGGACTGCCGGCCGAGAACGCCGCGATCAGGAACGGTGGCCATCCGTTCACGTGGACGATGCAGAACATCGAGAACATGCGCCGCCAGTTCAAGACGATGGGCGCCACCTTCGCCTGGAAGACCGAAGTCGTCACCGCGGATCCTTCGTACTACCAGTGGAACCAGTGGCTGTTCCTGAAGCTGATGGAAGCCGGCCTCGCCTACCGCGCGCTGTCGGCCGTCGACTGGTGCCCCAATGACGGCACGCTCGCCCGCGAGCAGGTCGAGGGCACGGATCGGCACTGCTGGCGCTGCGGAGCGCTGGTCGAGAAGCGCGACCTCGAGCAGTGGTTCCTGCGCACGACCACGTACGCCGACGAGCTCCTGGACTTCACCGGGTTGGACTGGCCCGAGCCGGTCAGGATCATGCAGACGAATTGGATCGGCCGGTCGGAGGGTGCCGAGATCGACTTCGAGGTCGCACCCGACGACTACCAGCCTGGCGGTGACCGCCTGCGCGTCTTCACCACCCGACCGGACACACTGTTCGGGGCGACGTTCATGGTCCTCGCGCCCGAACACCCGCTCGTCCCGAAGCTGACCCATCCGACCCGACTGGCGGAGGTCGAGGCGTACGTCGGCCAGGCCCGCCGCCGGACCGAGATCGATCGCCTGTCGGCCGATCGCGAGAAGACCGGCATCGCCATCGGGGCCGAGGCCGTGAACCCGGTCAACGGCGAGCGGATCCCGATCTTCGTCGCCGACTACGTGCTGGCCGGCTACGGCACGGGCGCGATCATGGCCGTCCCCGCCCACGACGAACGCGACTTCGAGTTCGCCCGGCGGTTCGGCCTGGAGATCCGGCGCGTCGTCGCCGAGCCGGGCGTTGCCGCCGATGCCCCGATGGACGACGCCTTCATATCGCATGCGGCGGACGAGCGGCTCGTCAACAGCGGACGATTCGATGGCCTGGGGGCGGACGAAGGCGGCAAGGCGATCGTCGACTGGCTGGCCGAGAGCGGGCGGGCCGAGCCCAAGGTCACCTATCGATTGCGCGACTGGCTGATCAGCCGCCAGCGCTACTGGGGCACGCCGATCCCGATCATCTATTGCCCGGACGATGGCGTCGTCCCGGTCCCCTACGAAGATCTGCCCGTCCGGCTGCCGGAGACGGTCGACTACGCGGGGAGCGGCGACAACCCGCTCAACCATGACGAGGCATTCCTGCGGGTGGAGTGTCCCCGGTGCGGCGGGCCGGCGCGTCGCGAGACCGACACGATGGACACCTTCATGGACTCTTCGTGGTATTGGTTCCGCTACCTGTCGTCGGACGAGCCCGGTGGACCGGTGGACCGCGAGATGACCGACAAGTGGACGCCGGTGGACCAGTACACCGGTGGCGCCGAACACGCGGTCATGCACCTCCTGTACAGCCGGTTCTTCACCAAGGCGATGGCCGACTCCGGCCTCGTCCGCGACCGCGAACCGTTCATCCGGATGTTCAACCAGGGCCAGATCCTGGGGGCCGACGGCGAGCGGATGTCGAAATCGCGCGGCAACGTCCAGGACCCCGACGAGCTGGTCGCGCGCTACGGCGCCGACACCGTCCGGCTGTTCCTGATGTTCATGGGCCCGTGGGACCAGGGCGGGCCGTGGAGCCCGACCGGGATCGGGGGCGTGCATCGCTTCCTGAACCGGGTCTGGACCCTGGTCCTCGACGCCACCGGACAGGAGCCCGGTGATCCCGAGGCGGGCTCGCTGCCGGCCGGTGAGACGGAGGCGGCCGCTCGAACCGGCCTCCGCGCCGCTGCCCACAAGACGCTCCGGGACGTGACCGCGGACTACGAAGGCTTCCGCTTCAACACGATGATCGCGAAGCTGATGGAGCTGTCGAACACGCTCTTCCGCTACCGGGGCACGGTCGTGGCCGGCTCGCCGGAGTGGGACGAGGCGATCCGCCTGCTGTTGCTGATGCTCGCCCCGGCCGCGCCGCATATCAGCGAGGAACTGTGGAGCCGCCGGTCGGTTGCCGCGGGCGAGGCCTGGGGTTCCATCCACGAACAGCCATGGCCAGAGGTGGATGCCTCGGCGGTCGTGGAGTCGACTCGTGAGATCCCCATCCAGGTAAACGGCAAGCTGCGCGACAAGGTCACCGTCCCGACCGATGCCTCAGCCGAGGAGATCGAGGCCGCCGTCCTCGCCCGGGAACGGATCCAGGAGATCCTCGGCGGCAAGACCCCGGACCGGATCGTGGTCGCCGGCGGCGGCAAGCTGGTGAACCTCGTCGTTCGCTGAGGCTTAGCGCGTTCCGCGCCGCGAGCTCAGGGCGTCGCGCCGGGCCTTGATTCGGCGGTCGCCACGCCCACGATGCTGACCACCTTGCCGAGGCTCGTCCCGACGATGATCCTGCCGTCGAGGATGGCCGGGCAGTCGGGGTGCCCTTGACCGTGATGGCCCCAGTTTCGGACCGACTGGCGATATCGATGACATGGATCGCCTGGTCATCGCTCGTCGCGTAGAAGACGCCGTCGACGAGACCGCCGCTTGGCGACAAGGTGGCTCCGATCGGGATCGACCAGATGAAGGCCCCGGTCGCGGCGTCCACGACGTGCAGCGACCCATCGGTGCTTTCCGCGAAGACCTGGCCATCGGCGACGGCGCCCGGGAGCAGGATGGCCCCGGTCGGGACGCTGAACGGGGTCGGCCACCTGGTCGCCCCGTTGGCGGCATCGAACGCGGACAGCTCGTGGGTCGGGCTCCCGTCCGTGTCGAGTCCGCCGGCGACGAAGACGCTCCCGTCCGCGACCATCGGCGTGGCCGTGTTGCCCGGCTCGAGTGGGTCGGCCCAGAGAAGCTCGCCGGAGCGTCGCATCGTAGGCGGCGATCGTCCCCGGATCGGTTGCCGCCGCGCCACCTGAACCTGTGTAGATGACGCCATTCGAGGCCGCGATCGCTCGACTGATCGGCCCGGCGGTGACGACGGGCGCCGGCCAAGCGAAGGTCTCCCGGTCGCCATGTCGATCGCGTACAGGTTGCCGTCGAGGGAGCCGACATAGGCGACCCCGTCCAACACGATCGATGCGGAATGGACCGGCGCGCCCGTGAGGTACGACCACCGCTCGGTGCCATCGGCGGCGGCGTCCAGCGCGTGGACCAGGCCGTTGTCGTCGCCGACGATGACCAGGCCATCCGCGATCGACAGGCCGGCGTTGATCGGCGCCCCGACGTCGTGTTGCCAGAGGATGCCACCAGTTGCCAGATCGATCGCCGAGACGAACCCGCTTTCATCCCCGACATAGACGACCCCGTCTTCGATGACCGGGCGATCCGCCGGCGATCGGACCCTTCACCCCGGCCTGCCATTCGACGCGCAGCGGGACGATAGGCCCCGGCCCGGGCATGACCGCGGTGCGCGCCGGGCCGCCGCGGTAGGTCGTCACGGTCGGCAGGCTCGTCGGGTCGGACCGGTGCGACCCGACAAGGAGGATCGCCCCGAGCATCGCGAGCAGGAGGAGGCCGACGACCGCGAACTGGAGCACGAGGCGCGTCCGGCGCGACGGCGCCCAACCGATCCGACGCGCACGACGCTGTGGCGTGGTATCGATGACCGCCCGGATGCCGGCGGCGAGGCCGGCAGGGGCGCGGACCTCGGCCGCCGGGGTCAGCGCCGCGCGGATCGCGTCGTCGGTGAGTCGCATCATCTCGCTCATCGCCGCTCGGCCTCCAGCGCCCGCTCCAGGGCCCGTCGGGCGTTCGACAGTCGCCATTTGACCGTTCCGACCGGGGACCCGGTCATGCGCCCGATCTCCGCCAGCGGCGTTCCTTCGACGTAGTGGAGGACGAGCGAGCGCCCGGGTGGCGCCGTCGAGGCGGCCGAAGGCCCGCTGGATCGCATCCGCGTCGGCGAACGTGTCCGTTTCGGCGGCGACGGACGGCTCCACGTGCGAGCCACCCGCAGCGGGTTCGGCGTCGATCGACATCTCCCGAACGCGCGCCCGTCCGGTCCGTCGGACGACGCCCCGCGCGGCGTTCACGACGATCTGGGACAACCAGGCGTCGAACTTCGAGCGGTCGCGCAATCGCGGCAACTCCCGCCAAGCCAGCACGCAGGCGTCCTGGGTGGCATCGCGAGCGTCCGTTTCGCTCCGGGTGATCGCGACGGCCATCCGGTAGAGGCGGTCGAGCCGCGGTCCGAGGAGCCGATCGAAGGCGTCGCGGTCGCCGGAAACGGCGAGTTCCAGCAACTCGCCCTCCAGCGGACGGACCATCCCATCGGTCCGTTCTGCCACCGACCCTCCAACCAACATCTGCGCGACCGTGGATCGAGTCGACCGAAGCCTAGCGCGCCAGGTGGCGGGCGGTCGTCCGGTTTGCGATCACGACTTCGGGATCTCGAACGCGCGCACGTCGGTCCACTGGGTGCTGTCGAGTTGCACGCCGCGGGTCACGTAGATCCTGTCCCCAGCAGGCGTGACGGTCGCATGGTCACCGCCACCACCGAGGGTCCGGACGACCTGCCCTGTCGGGTCGATCTCCACGATCCCACGGCTAGTCCACGGATAGTGACCCACCTCGATGCTGACGTACGAGTTTCCGGCGCTATCGACAGCGACGGCCTGGGGCCAGCCACCAGCGCTCGAGAGATCGGTCGTCGACCGCACCGCACCGTCCGGGCCGAATACGGTCATCGCGAACGCCGCCCCGGCGGGGTTCTGCGGGTTGGTCGCGTGGATCGCACCGGTCGAATCGAGCGCCAGGAAGTCGAACCCGTCGTCGCTGCCGAACGCTCGGACGAACGCCCCGGAGGCGTCGAACGCCTGGATGTCATGGCGATCCCCGTCTCCCACGTAGACCGTCTGGCCATCCGTCGCTAGGCTGTCGATCTGGACGAACTGGCCGTCATCGGTCCCGAAGGCTCCCCACTGTCGGAGGAACCGACGCTTCGCGTCGAACGCCTGGACCCGATGGTTGCCGGTGTCGCCGACGTAGAAGCTACCATCGGGCGCGAAGGCGATCGCGCCCCAGCCATCCGGGTTCTGGCAAGTGATCGCTGAAGTCGAACTGCCCCGGCCCGGTGCCAGCCTGACCCCATGACTCCAGATACTTCCCCTTGGGCGAGATGATCCAGTAGCGGTTCTCGAACGGGACCGCGACCCAGAGGTTGCCCGTGACCGGATCGATGGCGGATCCCGACCGTCGATGTCTTGTCGGTCACCGGCCCGCTCTGCTGCCACAGCGGGGTCAGGGCGACCAGGCTCGCGGCGGGCGCCTCGGTCGGCGACGGCGTGGCCGTCGGCGTCGATGCCGGGGTCGGTGTGGGTTGCGTGACGTCAGGCTGGCTGGCTGCGGGTTGCGTGGCCGCCGCCGGTGTCGAGCCCGAGGATCCTCCGCAGGCGGCGACGACCAGGCCAAGGACAAGGCCGGCGGCAGGATAGGCGCCAAGCGAACGGTTGATTGGACGAAGCGACGGGATGCGCATTGCGTGCGACTTCACGACTTCGGGAGCGCGTACTTGCGCAGGTACGGCCAGCCGCTGTTTCCGGGGCCGGAGTAGGCGACATAGATCCCGTCGCCCTGGGGCGACAGAGCCATCGTTTCGCCTCCGGTCGACCAGCGGTTCACGATCGTCCCATCAGGAGCCAGCTGGAGAAGGCCCACCGGTCCCGCGTCCGCTTGCAAACCAAGGAACAGGTCGCCCGACTGGTCGACGACCACCCGCGACGCACCAGCACCGAGACTCGCCCAATCGAGATCGATGTGCGAGATCGTGTTGCCGTTACCGTCGACTTCCAGGATCCCGACTGGAGCTGCCGAGAACAGGTGGCCCGATGGCGCGAGCGAGAACAGGACGAACGGGAAGGTGAAGGAGCGCAGGAACGTGCCGCTCGTGTCGAATGCCTGCATGGCTCCCGTATCGTCGGCTACGTAGACCGTCTTGCCGTCTGTCGCGATTCCCTTGGGGCCCGTGAACTGGCCGGCGTCCGTGCCAAAGTCTGCCCCACGCCGTAACGAAGTTGCGCTTCTGGTCGAACTTCTCAACTCGGTAGTTGCCCACATCCGTGACGTAGAAACTTCCGTCGGGCGCGAACGCGATCGCCCCGCCGGCGTCCGGGCTGGCGTCATGGGTGGTCAGATCGAACTGCCCGGGTCCGGTTCCGGCCTCGCCCCACGACTCGATGTACTTCCCGTCAGGACTGAAGATCCAGAACACGGATCTCGAAGGCTGAGGAGACCCAGACGTTGCCCGTGATCGGATCGATGGCCGGCCGAGTCAGGTCTTTCGGTCTTTGCCCCTCTGCTGGCCCCGCTTGCTCAGAGCAGACCAGGCTCGCGGCGGGCGCCTCGGTCGGCGACGGCGTCGCCGTCGGCGTCGATGCCGGGGTCGGTGTGGCCGTGGCGACCACGGCCACCGGTGTCGAGGTCGGGATCGCCGTAGTGGTTCCGCTTGGCGCGATCGATGCCGTTCCGCCTCCGCACGCCGCGACGATCAGGGTGAGCACGGCGGCGACGGCAAAGGCACGACCCGGTCGATGGGTCGTGGGCAACGGTGTCGCGATGCGCATCGGTTCGGTCTCCGTTCGTCGGCCAGTGTGGCCGGTTCCCTTGTTGGATGCTCCACGGATCGGCCGAGGTTGGCGGAATTCTGTGTCCTGGTCATGGCGTCGCCCATGCCGATCGCGTACAGTGTTGCCGACATTCGTGCCGACGATGACCAGACCGGAGGTCACGGCGACGCCGTAGGGCGTGCCCTTGATCGGGACCTGCCAGCGCTCCGCCCCGGTCGCAGCGTCCAGGGCGAACGCGACACCTCCATTGCTCGCCCCGTACAACACGCCGCCCGCGACCGCAGGGACGACCTCCACGAGGCCCGGCGCGCTTCACCTGCCAGAGCACCGCGCCGCTCGCCTCATCTAGGGCGGTGACGCTGCCGTCCTCCCCTTCTGTGATCGCCCGTCCGTCGGCGACAGCCGGTGTGTACGACGGCTTGTCGCCGGGGCTGGCGAAGCGCCATAGGACGCCCCCGGTCGCCAGGTCGAGGGCGGCGATGTGACGCGTCCCGGGTCCGCCCCCGTCGAGCGTCGCGATGTACACGCGGCCGCCCGCGATCGTCGGTGTCCCGATACGAGCGCCGTCGCCGGTGTCGGTCCGCCAGCGCTCGCTCCCATCCGAGACGGCAAGCGCCACGACCGTCCCATCTTGGAGTCCGAGGATCGCCAGGTCGTCCGATGCCGCAACCGAGGTGTCGTCCGGCGCGTCCAGGGTCCGGGTCCACAGAACGGTCCCGGTCCTGGTGTCGAGCGCCGTCGCGAGTCCATCGTTCGAGGCGAAGATGGCCGTGTGAGCGACGATCGCCGGCGCGCCCCGGACGGTGCCGGTCTCCGTCGCGGCCCACCGCTCTGCCCCATCGTCGAGTGCGAAGGCATGGGCTCCGTCGTCGGCACCCACGATCAGGAGACCGTCGGCGATCTCCGGCGAGCCGAGTGCATCGGTCCCGACATCGACGCTCCACCGTTCGGTCCCGGTGTCGAGGCCGACCGCGTGGAGTGTGCCGTCGGTCGAGACGACGTACACCGTGGTCCCGACGACCACGGCCTGGGATCCGATCGGGGCACCGGCCTTGAACGTCCAGAGGATCCGGGGCGTGCCTTCCGGGCCAGGGCCTGGCATGTTCCCCGAACGGGCCGCGTCGCCTCGGTAGGCGACGACGTCCACCGCTCGTGGTTCCGGCATGTCGCTCGGCCCGGGGGCCGCCGCGCTTGCGGCGCTGGGCGACGAGGCCGGGCTTGTCGATGGATTCGCGGTCGATGGATCCGCGGTCGACGCGGCACATCCCGCCAGAAGGACGGTCAGCATCGTGCTCAGGATCGTTCGGGGTCTCATCGTCCACCTCGCGGCACGGGTCCGTGGGTTGATCGGACCTCGTCGCATGGGAGATGCCGCGGGACGGTCCTCGGTTGGCAGCAAGGGCCGCCGAGGCGATCCACGAGGCTCGATCGGCATCCCTGGATACCCTTGATGCCACGGCCGATCGGCCGGTGACCCTGGACGTACAGAGAGGAGATCTCGATGCGTGACGAACCGGTGGCGCCCGAGACGAAGGGTGTTGCCACGAAGTTGCTCGCGGCGGTCGATCTCGGGCCTCGAGATCGAGGGCATGGAACGGCGCCAACTTCGAATGCGGATGGTGACCATCGAGCCTGGAGGCGTCTTCGGACCGATCCACGACCACATCGGCAGGCCGGGCACCGTGTACGTCCTGCAGGGCACGATCACCGACCATCGAGACGGCGTCGCGACGGACTACGGACCGGGGGTGGGCTGGCCCGAGGATCGGAACACGTCCCACTGGCTCGAGAACCGGGGCGCGATCCCTGCGGTCGAGATCTCGGTCGACATCGTCAGCCAGGAGTGATCCGAGGCGCGGTTCGCAGAGCCGCCCGCACGGGCCAGGTTTCCGGCCGGCGGCTACCCTTGGGTCACCACCGTCCATCCACGACCGAGGAGACGCACTTGCCCGCGACACGACTTGGCGCCCTGTGCTGGAACCAGTACACGACCTGGCCCGACCTGCTCGAGGCCGGCCAGCGCGCAGATCGGCTCGGGTACGACACGCTCTGGACCTGGGACCCCCACAACGGTGACGTACCGTCGTTGAAGCCCTTGGTTGGCATCATGCTGCTTATCCTGGCGGGCTGCGCGCCATCGGGACCGTCTCGGAGCGACCTCGCGGGGACGAGGCCTTCGCGACCTCGATGCCGGGCGCGCAGGAGGTCGCGACGGGCGCGTCCAAGGTCGGGTATCGAGGGCGCGACCAACGCGTTCGCCTACCGAATGCTCGTCTCGGACGGCGACGAGGCCGGGGTGTCGCTGGTACAAGCAGAACTGATCCGACGGCTGGACGCCGACCGACGATGGCTACATCGGGATGGTGGCTTCTCGACCGATCCCGGGCGACACGGCGATCTCGTCCTGGGCCTCGGCTTTCCGGACCGCGACCGTTGCACGCGAGCTATCCCGCTGGTCCCTGTACGGTCACCACTTACCGGCCGGTGGATGAGTGACCGCTCTGCTTGTTTCAGCCCCATCCGCCCGTCGGGAGCAGCAGTTGGTGACGTCAGTCGGGCCCTGTGCTGGAACCAGTACACGAACTGGCAGCCCTGCTCGAGGCCGGCGAGCGCGCAGATCGGCTCGGGTACGACACGCTCTGGACCTGGGACCACCTCTACCCGATCGTCGGGAGCCACGAGGGTCCGATCTACGAGGGCTGGCTGACGCTGGCGGCGTGGGCCCAGGCGACCGAGCGGATCCGGATCGGCTTGATGGTCGGGGCGAACACGTTCCGTGAACCTGCCCTCACCGCCAAGATGGCCACGACCCTCGACCACATCTCGAACGGCCGGGCGATCCTCGGCATCGGTGGGGCATGGTTCGAAACAGAACACCGCGCCTATGGACTCGACTTCGGGAGCGGCTTTCCCGAACGCCTGCGTTGGCTCGGTGAGGCGCTCCCGGTGATGCGGGGCATGCTCCACGGCGAGGCCCCGACCGCGAGCGGGCCCACGCTACTCCGCCACCGCCGTTCGCAACGATCCGCTGCCGATCCAGGAACGCCTGCCCCTGCTCATCGGCGGCGGCGGCGAGAAGGTCACGCTCAAGCTCGTCGCCCGCTATGCCGACGCCAACAACGTGGGTGGCGGGATCGAGAATGTGCGGCGCAAGGAGGCCATCCTGCTCCAGCACTGCGAGACGGTCGGTCGCGACCCTGCCGAGATCGAACGGACGACGGGCCTGGGTGCCGTGGTCATCCGCGACTCACGCGGTGAGGCGGAGCGGATCAAGAAGGCGATGTTCGAGCGCAACGGGCACGCGGCCGAGTGGACCGACCAGCCGGTGGGGACACCGGAGGACGTCGCCGAGCGACTCCTGCCGTTCCTCGAGATCGGCTACCGACACCTCATCGCCGGGTTCCCATCGCCGCATGACGAGGAATTGATGACCCGGTTCGCGACCGAGGTCCGGCCGATCCTCGAGCGCGCCTAGTTCGAACGAGCGGGGTCGGCGTTCGCCGCCCGCTCACGGGCTCGGTGCCTGGCCGCCTTGGCTCGATTGCCGCAGGTGGACATGTCGCACCAGCGCCGTCGGCTCGTCCGTGATCCGTCATAGAAGATCCACTCACAGGTATCGCTGTCGCACACCTTGATCCGGTCCGGGTGGCCGGAGGTGAGTTCGGCCACGAGCGGATCCGCCAGTCGCGCCAGCGCGTCGTCGATCGGATCGCCGACATGTCGATGGTCGACGTGGACACCGTCGGGCGACGGGACCAACTCGATCACCTGGCGTTCGTGCAGAGCGCGGTTCACGGTGTCCAGGGCGCTCGGCGCCGGCGCGCGATGGTCGACGATCGCGACGGCGACTTCGCGGAGGGCCGTCCGGACCCGGTGGATGCGGGCGAGGTCACGCGAGGTGACGACCGGGTGCCCGAGATCCTGGGCCCTGACGCGGTCGGCACCTTCGCGATGGATGACCCCGCGAGCGACGAACCAGGCGAGGGCGTCATCCAGGGTCGGCAGCCGATCGACTGGGAAACCGTTCTCCGTGTCGTCCGTGTTCAGGAAGTCGAAGGTGTCGTCGAGGGCGACGTCGTGAGCGTGGTCCGTGATGGGCAGGGCGGTGGCGTTGAGTTCCATGACACTAACCACTATAGAGCGCTTGACAGGTTACAGGCAAGCCTGTAGATTCCGTAAGTAACCATTAACAGGCATTAAAAACAGGTTATCTCGAAAGGAGCAACTGCCATGGGAATCCTCGTCATCATCGCCCTCCTGATCATCGCGCTGGCTGCCTTCGATGCGGCATCGGTCGCCTTTGGCGCCGACTCGCGCGACCAACTTCCCGACGACCACCGCCGCTGACCCAAAGGAACGGAAACAACATGCATCCCTGGACGTTCTACGCATTCGAAGTCGCGCGCGACCGGCAGCGCGAGGCCGAGCGGTCCCGCCTGGCCGCCGACCTGCGCGCCTCCCGGCCGAGCCGGCCATCGCGCTTCCGCCGGCCGACTGCCGTCGCTCTCGCCAAGATGACCCGCGGCACTGCGGCCGCCGTCGACCGACTTGACTGCGGGGTCGCGGACGACCTCCGACACTCCCTCGCGGCGTCCGAGTAGGCTTCCTCCATATGGAGGAAGCCTCGTGACCAATGGCGTGTCGGCAGTCTCGTGGGGTCCGGACCGGATCGACCTGTTCTGGTCCGGCGACGACGATGGTCTGCGGCATCGGGCCTTCGACGGTGGTCGTTGGGCCGAGACGGAATCTCTCGGCGGGACCCTGGCCTCGCCCCCGGCCGCGACAGCCTGGGCACCCGATCGGCTGCAAGTCTTCGCCGTCTTCGCCGACGGCGAACTCTGGAACCGATACTGGGACGGTAGCGCCTGGCATCCGTGGGAGTCGCTCGGCGGCGTCCTGGACGCCTCCGGCTCGCCCTCCGCGTCTTCATGGAGCGCGGACCGGATCGATGTCTGGGCACCCGGCCGGGACGGATCGATCGTGGCATCGCTTCTGGGACGGCATCGCCTGGGTCGACTGGGAGCGGCTACCCGCCTGAGGGTCGTTCCGCGTAATCGATCCGCTCGAATGGCCAGTCGATCCGCAGCCATTCCTTCACCGCCAGATACAGGGCGGTATCCAGATCGGCATCGGCCGCCCGTACCCATGATCGAACCCGAGCGTCGATCCCGACCGCCTCACTCGGGTAGATGTATACACAGCCGATGACCGTTGACCCCGAGGTCGCCAGAACCGTGTAGGTGAAGCCCGTGCGCGCCTCGAAATCGGCCGCATGGCGCTCGAGGTCGCCGAGGTTCTCCGCGAGGGTCATCGGCCGCGGCCAGGATGCCCCTTCGAACCCTGGCGTCGCCAGGATGTGGTCGATGGATGAGGTCCACGCCGCGTAGTCCGAACCGTTGTGTTCCGGGCCGAGCGGACGCAACCGGAACCGCTCGTGATCGAGCCCGTCGGGCGGTGTGAAGTCGTCAGGGACGAAGGTCATGGCCATGATCGTCACATGGCCAGGAGGTTCGCGCAGGGCGAGTGCGTGTATCGTGGCACGATGGCGCCAGCCCCCACTCGATCGCATGACCCCCGTCGATCCGCTCGGCGCGACGGCGCTCGATTTCTGGCTCGGGCGATGGATCGTGACCTGGGCCGGCGGCGGTCACGGTACGAACACGATCCGTCGGATCCTGGACGAGCGTGTCATCGAGGAAACGTTCGATGGCCGCGACGACGACGACACACTCAAGGGACGCAGCCTGTCTGTACTGGACGCCAGGGACGGCCGCTGGCGCCAAACCTGGGTCGATTCGACCGGCGCCTATCTCGATCTCGTCGGCGTCGACGTCGATGGACGCATCGCCTTCGAACGCGAGGCCAGGATCGACGGAGCCAGGATCGTCCAGCGGATGGTCTGGCTCGATGTCACCGAGGACTCGTTCCGCTGGCAATGGCAGCGCTCGGCCGATGACCGGGCCACCTGGATCGTGGCCTGGGAGATCGACTACCGCCGCGCTTGAGGCGACAGATACCTGGCTAGGACCCGGCCTTCTCGATGCTGGTGACGACGAACCGATCACGACACGCAGCACGATCTTTCGGACGGCATTGCTTCGAGGCGGGGTCGCCGAAGTGGCCGATCACGTCCACGGGGCCCTCGCCCAGGGCGAGCCGCTCGCCCAGACCCGGCTCGTACAGGATGCCGAGTCGCGCGCCGTCGTAGCCGGCGTCGTCCGAGGCGGGTTGGATCAACCAGTCCGGGACACCGAGACATTCGAGCCATGGCACGGAGCTGGGACCGCACGTACCCCCAAGACCGAGATCCATCGTTGGAGACCAGACGTGTTCGAGGCGGATGGCCTCTCCGCCGAAGGTCTCGAACCGATCGGCCTCGGCAACAGCGAGGATCGCAGTCAGCTCGACCACGCGGGGCGTGGCGTCCGCCGACGCGGTCGGGATGACGGTCGTCGCAGGCGTTGGGGTCGGTGTCGCGACGGGAGCCGGGGGCGCGCTGGTGGGCGGCGGCGGGGTCGGGGTCGGGGTCGTTGGCAGGGTCGACGTCACGACCGGGGTCGGGTTCCTGGCTGACGCGCATCCGAACACGACGAAGATGGCGACGGTGATCGCGGCGGCGAGGCGTGCAGTCGACGAGCGCATTTCATTCCCCTTTTGGACCCTGTGGACCTGAAGATATCCCGAGCGCGCTCGCAGTTGCACCATCTCACGGTCAACGGCGCGGAAACCAGTCGGGGCCGCTGGTCGGATGCCCGGTTCTCGTTCGACGACCGCAGCGAGCGAAGATCGAACCATCGGCGGGCGCGATGACTCATTAGGGTTGATGCGTCCAGGTCGGACGCTTGTAGAAGGGAGGGCCGGGTGCAGCGAGCACTCGTGGACCTGGCCCGACGAGGGGATGAGGAAGCGTTCGCCGACCTCGCACGCGCGGTCGGCGACCGGCTGATGGCGATCGCGTACAGGATCCTGCGCGACGTCGACCGAGCCGAGGACGCCGTCCAGCAGACCCTCGTCACGGCCTGGCGTGAGCTGCCGATGCTGCGCGATGACGACCGGTTCGAGGCCTGGCTGCGGCGCATCCTGGTCCACGCGTGCTACGCGGAGGCGAGGCGACGTCGTGCCTGGGCGGCCAATGTCCGCATCCTGCCGACCGAGGGGCCGGAAGGGCGCGACGACATCGCGACCGTCATCGATCGCGACCGCCTCGAGCGGGCGTTCCGACGCCTGTCGCCGGAGCAGAGCGCGATCTTTGTGCTGCACCACTACGTGGGCCTGACCCTGGCCGAGATCGCCGACGAGCTCGGCGTTCCCCTGGGCACGGTCAAGTCTCGCATGCACTACACCACCAAAACGCTCCGGGCGGCGCTCGACGCCGATGCCCGGATCGTGACCACGATGGAGCGTCTGGCATGACCACGGATCGAGATCTCGACCGGATCGTACGGGCCTGGCTGGCCGACGGCCCCGAGGAGCTATCGGATCGGGTCATCGACGCGGCCGTCGACCAGGTCCACCTGACTCGACAACGGCGCACCTTTGGCGTGCCGTGGAGGTTGCCCACCATGACCACTCCCGCGCGCATCGCCACAGCGGCCGTCATCGGCGTGCTGGTGTTCGGCGGCACCCTGCTCTTCTTCGGCAGACCCGGCCAGCCGGCCGTTGGCGGGGCCGCGGCAACACCGTCGGCATCTGTCGCTCCGACGACCGCGCCATCTGCGGCGGCGACGACGATCCCGATCCCTGCGCTGACCCAGGTCATCACGTCATCGAGGCACGGCTACAGCGTGACCGTGCCGTCCGACTGGACGTTCACCCCCGCGACCGCGCCGTGGACGACGGGCATCGACATCCTGGCCGACGACCCGGGCCTCGACAGGATCGGCAATGCCGAGGTCACACTGGCGATCGCCTCACAACCCCTCAGCGGCCAGAGCCCGTCAGACTGGCTGGCACCGTACTGCCGGTCGGGGACGACGAAGACGGCGTGCGGTCGCGTGATCGCTATCGGCGACCAGACCGGCAATGTCGATGAGGATGGCCTGTCGGCTGAGGGTGGGACGGTCGCGACCGGAGGCGTGATCTTCGACGCAGCCGTCGCGACCGGCGGCCGCGGCTACATCTTCATCATGGATGGCCACGTCGACCGCGCCCTGTTCGAAGCCGTCCTCAAGACGGTCAGGTTCGACGCGGCGAATGCGATCGATCAGGCACCCTGACGGGGCAGGTTCACGTCATCGACGTCCGGCGTCGTTAAGTCGCAGCTAACAGGCTCCCTCCATAGTCGTCCGGTGACGTCTCGCCGCGTCGGAAGTGCCCCCATCGCGGCGAGACGGTGGATCTCGGTCCGCGCGCTCGCGCGTTTACGGGCCAGCGTTACCCCCTGTGGAAGGAACTGGCGCTGGTGAAGACCGGCGACAACCAGACGACGCTGACGGCGGGTTGCCTCCTGCCCGCGTCCTCTCCGTTTCATCGACCCAGACGATCGGTCACAAGGCGGTTGCTCTGACGTTCCCCTGTCTGTGGTCGGATCGATCGTCAGCGACGCGCAGCGACCGCGCTGGACGGGTCAGCGACAACGCTGATGGTGATGACGGATCGGTAGACTCATTGGGTGCTGCACTCCCTCAGGAAACGACTTCAAGAGTTCGCCGAACGCGAGGCTGCTGGCGAGTCGCTCTGGACCCCGGCGTTCTCGGAGCGTGCCCGTACCCGCATCCTGCACGTCTACCAGCGGATCGTCGGTGGCGCCATGTACGTCACGCCGACCGCCATCTTCGCGGAGGCGCGGCGGCGGATCGTTGAGCAGGAGGGAAAGTTCGCGCTGGTTCCCGGCGCCACGAAGCCCGCTGACGACTTCTTCCGTTACTTCCAGCAATGTCCGGACGACATGTTTCCGACCGTCATCGAGGCGCTCCTTGGGGCGGTCGAGGCAGGTGACAACACCGAAGCCCAGCAGTCATACCGCTCGTATCCGTTCCGCTGGGCAGAGGCGCTGTCGAAGGAGATCAACGACATCCTCGCGCAGGAGCGTGTCGGGTGGGAGGTGATCGACGGGCGCATGGTCGAGATCCACTCCAAGGAGTTGCACGTCGCGGCGATCGAACCGGCGCTTCGCCTCCTCCACCGTCCGGAGTTTGCCAAGGCGGACAAGCAGTACCGCGAGGCGCTCGATGAACTCGCGCAAGGCAAGGCCGCCGACGCGATCACGGACGCAGGCTCCACCCTTCAAGAGGTTCTCGAAGCGCTCGGATGCGACGGCAACCAACTCGGCGATCTCACGCGATCGGCAAAGAAGAAGGGCCTATTGGGCGCCCACGACACCCCGCTCGTTGATGCCATCGAGAAGACGATGCAGTGGGTGGCCGCTGACCGAAGTGAGATGGGCGATGCCCACCACGCGACGGAGGCCAAGCGCGAAGACGCCTGGCTCATCGTGCATGTCGTCGGCGCGTTGATCGTGCGCCTCACCTCGGGCGAGGAGCGGCACAAGTAAGCGCCGCGTAAGCAGAGGTTCCTACCCTCGGGTCATCGGGTCGCGCTCCGCGCCCGGAGGGACGATCTCAGGTCGACCACCCAGGGTGCTCCCCGGCAAACGTTGCGGTTAGTCGGCCGCACCACCGGCGATGGTCCGCTCACCAGTACCCGCGTCGATGCACCAGACCTGCCAGCTGTAGTCGGTCCGCATCGTGGCGCAGTAGTTGAGAGTCAGCGCGAGCTCCGTCGGCGTGAGGGTTCCTGATGGCACGAGGGCCCAAAGCAGGACCGGTTCGTAGGTCGCGAGCGTGGCGCGCGAGACCTTGGCTACCTTGGCCAGCCGACTGGTGAGCGTGTCCTGGTCGAGGATCGCTGGGACCGGCAGGTGCCTGGGCCGGATCGCGTACAGGTTGACGAGCGAGGCATCGGACCGCAGTTCGAGATACGCCTTGTCGCCGGTGATCCACCACGCCATCGGTGCGTTGGCCACGGGGTAGCCAGCGAGCTCACGATCGAACGTCAGGTACCAGTGACCAGCGCCGTGCAAGGCGACGTGCAGCGTGCCGCTCGCCGGGTCGACGCCGATCTGTCGCAGATCGCGACGGGCCGCTCGGAGGACCTCCGTCCGCGACGCGGTCGCACCCGTCGGTCGGTCATAGAGGCCGTCCTCGACGACCTTGATCGCGCCGTCGTCGTCGAGGTAGACCCAGAGTTTGGCGCCGTCGGCGCGAGCGAGACGCAGCGACACCCGGTGCAGCGTCACCCGCTCATAGGAGGGTTGCTCTTCGCGGACCCTCGGCCGCGAATCGGCGGCCAGCTCGAACCCGGCGCGCGACGCGTACGCGAGTGCAATCTCCACGAAACGGGCGTCGGACGACGGCGTCGGCGTGACGGTGGGTGACGATGTCGGTGATGGAGAGGCATCCATTGTCGGGCTTGGGGCCGGGCTCGACGTCAACGGACTCGGCGACCCGGACGCGAGCTCCGGGTTCGCCGATGCTGGCTCCGAGGCTTGTGGCGACTCCGTGGGCATCGGAGAAGCTGAGGGCGCAATCGCGGGTGACGATGGCTCTGTTGTCAACGTCGGTGCCGCGCATGCGCCTACCAGCAACGCGATCGACATAAGGCCGGTGATCTTCACAGTTGCCCCTGGCTAGGATCGATTCTCCATGCGGAAGACGGTCGTACGGCAGCCGCTGTGGCGCTCGGCTCGTAGATCAGCGCCATCCTCCGCGCTACGTCCGAAACGCGACCCTGGGCGGGCCCCGGGGCATGTCCGCCACAAGGATCAAGGGCTGCCAACGGACACCGCAACCACTCGCCGCATAACCCACGCGTCGGTGAGTCCGGCGATCGCTGCACACTCACCAACGATCCGGCGGAGGTAAGTGACAGATAAGTGCGCCAGCCTAGTGTTTCAGCCGTCCATCGCCGGAAACGTCGAGAGGAAGGTGAGCCATTCGCTTAGCGTCCGATGCTCCTCGGTTGGGTTGAGATCAAAGCCCTTAGGTCTTGGAGTGTCTTCGTGATTCAGCTGCAGCGGCGAATCGCCTGCTGGCGAGCGTTCGAATTCCGATCGGGTCCATTGCGAGAAATCGTGCGATTGACATCGCCCGCCCAACGGGTCCCCTCAGGTTTGCATCCGGATCGCTCACGATCTGTACCAATCCGACTCCGACCACCGTAGCCGGCTCATTCGCCTGGTCGAATATCCAAGGTGGTAATGGCGCAAGCAGCATCGTTCAGATTGGTCTCGGGCGCTGTCGGAAGCCACTCAGTGGCGAGTGCGATGGCAACAAGAAGCTTCTCTTCGCCTGGGGCAGGGAGGCCAACGGCGTCACATGTTTGGCACACCTTCCGTTTCCGCAGGAGATTTCCACGTGGGATGGATCATCCGGTGATGCCAAAGTGTCCAGGGTCGGCGCGAACTGGATTCTTTCCTGGAAGGGGAATGCCAAGATCTCCATCCCGTATTCGTACACGAGCTGTTCTTGGACACCCGCGAGTGCTACGTGGTTCACGGAAACCTGGAACGACGGGGATTCCAATGGCGGAAACGCAGGCTCTCACTATCTGATCCGCCACATGCAGTACCAGAACTCCAACGGCGGAGGCTGGACGTCCGTGAGCAACAACAGCTGCAACATCAACGATGGCGGCAACGCGTCGAAATACAAGTGCAATGGAACCGGTGATTCCGTGGAAACGTGGACGGTGCAGTGATGAAAGCCAAAGGAATCGCGAGTGCCGCAGTGGGCCTCGCTTGTGCTGGTCTCTTCGTAGCGATTGGCGTATCCCAGGCTGGGACGGATCTATCGGATGACCCGCGCGTTGCCGAATGCGGCGCCAGCACGCGCGGGAACCAGGTCCTGGCTACGTTCGACTTGGATCGAGCTAAGAACTTCTGGAGACATTTTCCAGCCGCATTTGGTGCCCCTGAGCTCCAGAACGATCAGCCAGCATTGGTAGTCGTCTTTCGCGGCGACTACACTTGGTTTCGAACGGGAGCAACATTTCAACACGTTGTCTGCGTGTACCAGGATGGATACCCGAATATCTATCCCGATGTCGACCTAAGTGGCATGGACACACGGCCATGAAACCCTCAATGGCGCTCGGCGTCCTTAGTGTGCTGCTGGGCGTCGTTGGGGCATGCTCGATCGAACCGACCTATGTCGGCAAACTGGAAGTTTGGAATCGAACGGAAACCGCAATAGCGGTTGTTGGTAGAAATGAGAATTTGGACGTGCCTGCGTGTGGACACGCCGAGGCGACCAAATTCGTCCTCAATCGTTACGACATCGTTGACGATTTAGGTCGGTTCATTGCCCGCCACGGAGGTGGGGGTTCCGATCCGTCTCGCGTCGATCCGGCCTATGAAATGGTGACCAACGAGGGTGCTATCTACTCTGACAGCAAGCCGCCTGCCGAACCTCTCCCAGCATGCGACGGGACCGTGCGAGGTCAGGAGACCGGAGACCCACCGTCATGAGTATTTGGGGTTGCGATGACGACCATCGACCGCGGCGTCGACAAACCTACCTCACGTAGGATCGCACGGGACATTCTGCTCAGCCTGCCGGTGGCTATAGGCGGAATCGTCGCGATCGTTGCCGGGGCCTGGGACTACATCCCGTGGCTCACGTCCCCGGCCCTATGGCTTGGCGTGCTAGTGACGGTCGCCCTAAGCATCGGGTTGATACGAATTCGAGCCGCGACGCCTAGCGAGGTGATCGAAGGAGTCGTTGTTGGCGTCGTCTTGTGCGGCGTCGGGGTGCTTGCCACATATGTGGCCGTCGTTTTGTTTTGGGTGGTGTGGCAGCCAATCGGGTAGCCACCGGCATTCAATCGGGTAGCCACCGGCATTACTGAGATCCTCTCGATATCTCCGGGCAATTAGGGAGGTGCGCGCGGTCGCGATGATACCCCTGTCGACGGCTCCCAAGTCGCGTCGGTCGGTGTCGATAAGTCGCAGCTAACGGGCACTGGCTAGAGTCAGGTCAGACGTCTCGCCGCGTCGGAAGTGCCCCCATCGCGGCGAGACGTCCATCGATTCGGACACTTGATCGCACGACCATCCCGCCGAGGGAGATCGATGCGTGGACCCGAGCGCGACACCGTGGCGCGTCCTTGAGGATGCGCCCGGACCCAAGGCATCCGAACCGGCCCCGGCCCCGGGCGGGATCGGCGCGGTTCCTCGCTCGGCCGTCCTGACGGCCGGGTTGGCCGCGATCCTGGCGATCGCGGCCATCGTGGTGGCGCTCGGTGCCGGCACCTCGGGCGACGTGGTCGTGGATGGCGCGGCGCCGCTGGGACCGGTGACGTCTGGATCCGGACCTGTGGCAGGTGGGTTGCCCGCGGCCGGCGATGTCTCGGTCTTGATCGTCGAGATCGTCGGTGCGGTGGACCACCCGGGCGTCTACCGCGTCGCGACGGACGCGCGGATCGGTGACCTGGTGGCGGCCGCCGGAGGATACGGTCCGAGGGTCGATACGGATCGGGCGACGCGCCAACTCAATCTGGCCGCACCGCTCCACGATGGCGACCAGATCCGGGTGCCATCCCGCGACGATCCGCCGGATACCGGCACCCTCCCGGCAAGCGGGCCCGGCACCGCCGGCGATCCGTCGACGACTGGGCCGATCGACCTGAATCATGCGACCGAGGCGGAGCTCGACACGCTCCCCGGGATCGGCCCCGTGACAGCCGCGAAGATCCTGGCCTCGCGGAACGCGCAGTCGTTCATCGCCGTCGACGACCTCCGGACCCGCGGGCTGGTCGGGCAGAAGACATTCGACGGTTTGAAGGACCTCGTGGCGGTCCGCTGACGTGGGTCGCAGCGGCCGCCTGTCGCTCGGTGCCGTCCTCGCAGCACTCCTCGCCGGGCAGATCGCCCCGAATCAACTTGGGGCCGGGGCAGCGCTCTGCCTTGCAGTCGTGCTGGTCATCCGCGAGCTCCGTCCCCGCCAAGCTCGGAGCCTCCTCCCGATCGTCGTCGGGGCCGGCCTCATCGTCCTCCGGGTGACGCTGCTCCCGGTCAGCGCCGCCTCGCTCGACGACCCACCCGCCGGCGACGGTCCGTGGCAGTTCGTCGTCGAATCGACCGGCTCACCCCGGGACGGGAACCAGACCGCGACCCTGGTCGCCCGGGTCGATGACGGACGGGTGTTCGGCGTGGCGGCGACGCTGCCCCGCTATCCGATCGTCGTTCCCGGCGACCACGTCTCGGTCGATGGATCGATCCGGGCCAGACCGGATTCGCCGTACGGCGCGTATCTCCTCCGGATCGGGGCCGTCGGCACCTTGTCGTCGCGGACCTTGACGATCCTCCCGAGCGAGATTGACCCGGGCCGCCGGCTGGAGAGTCTCCGGCGCGACGCGGCCGAGGCCCTCGCCGAAGTCCTCCCGGAACCGGAGGCCGGTCTCGCGGCCGGGATCCTCATCGGCCTGCGCGACCGGGTGGATCGAGACCTCGCGGCCGCGTTCACCACGGCCGGCGTCAGTCACGTCGTGGCCATCTCCGGCTGGAACATCGCGATCGTCGCGGCGGCGGTCGCGGCAATGACCGGCCGGCTCGGACGTAGGCGCCGCTCCGTGGTGACCCTCGCAGCGATCGTCGCCTATGTCGCGTTCGCCGGCGGATCGGCGTCGGTCGTCCGGGCCGGACTGATGGCGGGCGTCGTCCTCCTGGCCCGCGAGTCCGGCCGGGCGGGGCGAGCGGCTGCCGCGCTGGGTTGGGCCGTCTTCCTGCTCCTGCTGGTCGATCCGGGTCTGATCGGCGATGCCGGCTTCCAGCTCTCCTCCCTGGCCACCGCGGGACTCATCCTCTGGGCATCCCCGATCACCACCTGGCTGGAATGTGCCGGGGGTGGCCGGCTGCCGGCCTGGCTCACCGAGAACCTCGGGGTGTCCTTGGCGGCCCAGGCGGCGACGCTCCCGATCATCCTCGTCTCGTTCGGGCGCCTGGCCGTCCTGTCGCCGATCGTGAACCTCGTCGTCGTCCCGCTCGTGGCTCCGGCAATGGCGGTCGGGCTCGTGGCGCTCGGTGGCGGTCTCACGGTGCTCGGCGGCGCTCCGGCCATCGTCGGTGCGATCGCGGCGGCACCCGGGTGGGTGATCCTGAGGATCCTCGTGACCATCGTCGAACTGGCCGCGAATTTGCCCTTCGCGACGATCGAACTCCAGCCGCCGCTCGACCTGGCGATGGGCCTCGCTGCGGCAATGGCCGTCTGCGCATTCGCCTGGTGGCGGCGAACCAGGATGGTCAGCGAAACGGTCGCACTATCCCTGGCGTCCGCGGTCGCCTCCTCCACGACGATTCGGCCCGCCTCGGCGGCACACTCGAGCCTGGCACGCGCCGCCAGCCGGGCGAGTGCCATCGGCCTGGTCGTCTCGATGCTGGTGGCCGGCGCGGTGGTCGCGGCCCGACCCGGAGCGTTCGTCCGGGTGACGATCCTCGATGTCGGCCAGGGTGACGCGATCCTGGTCGAGGGATCGCGAGGAGGTCGGCTACTCGTGGACGGCGGTCCGGATCCGGACCGACTCCTCGTCGCGCTCGACCGACGGATCCCACCGTGGGACCGGCGGATCGACGCCGTCATCCTGAGTCACCCGCACGAGGATCATGTCGGCGGGTTGGCGCTCCTCCTCGAGCGCTATCGGGTGACGCGCGTCTTCGAGCCGGGGATGGTCGGCCCGGGTCCCGGTTACGCGGCCTGGCTACGCGACCTGGAACGACCCGGATCGCCCGTACGGCTGAGCCTCGCCGCCGGCGACCGACTGGCCGTGGACGAGGTCGAATTGCACGTCCTGTGGCCGATCCGGGGGCAGGTCCCCACGAGGCCACCCGACGGCGGCACGGGCATCAACAACGTCTCGGTCGTTCTGCTCGGCCAGGTCGGGACCCGCCGCTTCCTGTTGATGGGTGACGTCGAGGAAGAGATCGACCCATCCCTGATCAAGGAGGGACTGCCTCACGTCGACCTCCTCAAGGTCGCCCACCACGGGAGCAAGACCGCCACGACACAGGCATTCATCGACGCGACCCGGCCGACGGTCGCGGTGGCGTCGGCAGGCGCCGGCAACCCGTATGGCCACCCAGCCAGATCGACGCTCGAGCGACTGGCCGCATCCGGGGCCCGCGTCCTGCGAACCGACGACGATGGGACGGTCGTGGTCGGGTTCATCGGGGACGAGATGACGACGCGCCTGGAGGGCGGCCGCGGCACGGCGACGGGCGTCGGGCCGGTTCGCGCCGCGGCAACGGTCCCGGTCGTCGGGGATCCGATCTCCGCGACACTGGCGGTGAGCGCCTCGACCGTGGCCCGGGCTCCCAGCTTCCTGTGCGCCGTCCCGGTCACGGGCCTTCTCCCCGAACCACCACGGTCCGCCGAAGCGATCGCGACCCGGACCGCCGACCCGGGCGGCGACGAGGTCCTGGGCCGTGGCTCGACCGTCGGGTACCATCGAGTCGATGACAGCCACCCGGCGGCCGGAGGGTGCCTCCCCGACGCCACTCGCCTTCTTCTGGGGCGACGACGAACTGTCCATGGCGCGCGCCGTCGACCGCTTCGCGGACAGCCTGACCGGTTCGGACGGCGCCCCGATGGACCGGTGGGCGCTGCGCGGCGAGCGAAGCGGCGCCGGCGGGCTCGTCGCCCAGCTCAATAGCCGGTTGGCGACACCGGTGATGTTCGGAGGGGGGACCCTGGCGATCGTGTCCAACTCGGGCAGCCTGGTCGTTCGGACCGAGGATCGTGATGCCTTCCTGTCAGCCCTCACCCTCATCGCGCCCGGCAACGCCCTGGTCATCCTCGGCTCCGCCGACGGCGCCGCGCGGGCGCCGGCGCCAAAGCGCCTCGCCGACGCGATCGCGGCGGCGGGGGGCACCGTCCGCCAATTCAAGGCGCCCAAGGCCGGCGCTCTCGCGGGATGGATCGAAGCCGAGGCTCGCGACCGAGGCCTGGTCCTCGTGCCGGGGGCCGCGAAGACGCTGGCCGAACGAGTCGGCGGCTTCGTCACGGAGGGAGACACGGAACGGACCCAGCACACGCGGATCGCATCGATGGAGCTCGACAAGCTGGCGCTCTACCGGGGCTCGGAGCCGATCGGTCCGGACGATGTCCGGGCGCTCGTTGCCGAGGCCGTCCCGGGGTCGATCTGGGCATTCACGGACGCGGTCGGATCGCGACGGACCGAGCAGGCGCTCGAATGGCTGGACCGCCTGCTCGATACGACCCCGGAACCTGTCCTGTTGGCAGTCCTCCACCGGCGGATCCGGGAGCTCATCGAAACGGCCGACCGGCTTGCCGACGGAGAACGGCTGTCGGCGATCGGCAAGGCGATGGGCGTCAGCAGCGAGTTCCGGATGGAGCGCCTGCGCGATCAAGCCCGGACGTGGACCGTGGACGGTCTGGTCGCCGCGCTCGATGGCCTCGTCGATCTCGATGCGATGGTGAAGGGCGTCCCCGGATGGGAGCGCGACGAAGCCCAGCGACGCCTGTCATTCAGCCTGTGGGTGATGGATCACGTCGGCGGCGGCCGACCGGTCGGCGGCTGACCGTCAGTCCGCGGACGACCAGGCCTGTTCCTGGACCACGAGGTCACTCTCGATCGCGAACACGCACCGGCTCTCGCCGAGATCGAGCAACTCGATCAGGTCCGGATCGATGTACAACTGCGAGCAGTCCTCGCACAGGCCGCCGGGGATGCCGAAGCACAGCCGCTCGGTGCGATCGGACAGACGGAACGTCGTATCGAACCGAGTCGTGATGAGACGGCGGGCGCAGACGGGGCAACGATCGCGAACGGCGGACATGCGGTGATGCTAGGAGTACCGCCGCGTCGGCTGACATGACCCGACGGTACCCCGTACCCCCGGACCCGCTACTGGACGCTGAGGATCGTCCGGGCGCCAGACCAGTGCTTCTCGAGGCCGTAGTACTCGCGCTCCGGCGGCGTGAAGACGTGGACGATCACGGACCCGAAATCGACCAGGATCCAGTGCGATGCGGCAGTCCCCTCCCGGCCGATGGAGCGGACCTTCTCATCGCGAAGGCTGGCGATGATCCCGCTCGCGATCGCTTCGAGCTGACGTTCCGATCCACCCGAGCAGATGACGAAGTAGTCCGCCATGGTCGTCAGGCCGGCGAGGTCCAGCAGCACGATGTCGGCGGCCTTCTTGTCCTCCGCGAGCTCGACGATGCGGCGGGCCAGATCCAGCGGCGGGCGTTCGGCGGCAGGGGCAGCCCCGGCGCGCTGGGGCAGGCCATCGGCGCTCGGAGCATTCGCGGTGTCGGCGGACTGGACGGGTTCGGTCACGATCAGGGGTTCCTCCTTGGGTTCCGGTACAGGGCATGGTCGCCGATGTAGGCCGCGACCGCATCCGGGACGAGGTAGCGCAGGGATCGGCCGGCCGCGGACCGGGCGCGGAGTTCGCTCGCCGACAGCCGCATCCGGGGCGAATCGAGGAAGACGACGCGCGCTGCCTGGTCCGGCAGGTGGGTCGCGAGGAACGCCGGCCCGGCATCCGGGTAGCCGTCCCGTGGCGCGACCGCGATCCGGGCCAGCTCGAGGATGCGCTGCGGCTGGTGCCAGGTCATCAGCCCGAGGAAGGCTTCGGCCGACACGATGAGGGTGACATCCGCGGCCACCTCGTCGGCCGACGCCGCGGCGTGCAGCGCTTCCAGCGTATCGACGGTGTATGACGGCCCGGCGCGATCGAGTTCCAGGCGGCTGGTCCGGAACCGCTCGTTACCGGCGATCGCAAGTTCGACCATGGCCAGGCGATCCTCAGCCGCGGAGATCCGGCGGCCCTGCTTGTGCGGTGGTACCCCGGCCGGGACGAACAGGACGGACTCGAGGCCGAGGATCTCGGCCGCCTCCTCAGCGACCGCCAGGTGAGCGAAATGGATCGGATCGAACGTCCCGCCGAAGACGCCGATCGAACCCGCCACGATCGGCCGCGGCCCATGGATCACGTCCGTTCCCAGGGCTGCGCCTCCCATTCGAGCTCGGTCCCGCCGATCCGGACCGTGTCACCGGCAGCGATCCCGGCTCGGCGCAGCTCGTCATCGATCCCGAACCGGGCCAGCTCTCGCTGGAACCGCTCGGCCGACTCCTCGACATCGAAATTCGTCTGGGCGGCGATCCGCTCGATCCGAGCGCCGCGGACCCGGAACGCCCCGTCGCTGTCGAGCTCGACCGAGAAGCCATCACCCATGGCATCGATCCTGTGGACGACGACGCCGGTCGGCTCCGGGGGCTCGCCCATCTCGGCGGCATCCGGGAGCAGGTCCCCGATCCGGTCGCGGAACGCCCCAAGACCCTCCCCAAGGGCCGCCGAGATGGCGATGGTCTCCACACCTTCGGCCTGACGCGCCCGCTGGAATGCCGGCCATGCCTCCTCCGCGGCGGGCAGATCCACCTTGTTGAATGCGACGAGCATCGGCTTCTCGAGCAGGGCCGGGTCGTGCGCACGCAACTCCTCCCGGATGACGTCGTAGTCCCACTCGGGATCCCGGCCCGCGCCATCGACCACGTGGATGAGGATCCGCGTCCGCTCGACATGGCGGAGGAACGCGTGTCCCAGACCCGCCCCGCTGCTGGCGCCCTCGATGAGGCCCGGCACGTCGGCGATCGTGGGACGACGCTCGTCATCGAGTTCGAGCACGCCGAGGTTCGGTTCGAGGGTCGTGAACGGGTAATCGGCGATCTTGGGCGTGGCCGCCGTCAGGGCATCAAGGATCGTGGACTTGCCGGCGTTCGGCAGTCCGACGAGCCCGACGTCGGCGATCAGCCGAAGCTCCAGTCGAATCCACGCCTCGGACCCGGGCTCGCCTTTCTGCGCGTGCTTGGGGGCCTGGTGGGTCGAGGTCTTGAAGTGGGTGTTGCCCAGTCCTCCACGGCCGCCCCTGCCGACCATCGCCGTCTGGCCGACCGCGACCAGATCCGCGAGCAACGCACCCGTTTCGTCGTCATACACAGCCGTCCCGGGCGGGACGTCGAGGGTCAGGTCATCGCCGGCCTTGCCGTGACGACGTGCCCGGGTGCCGCGACCGCCAGGGGTCGCCTTGAAATGATGCCGATGATTGAAGTCGCGAAGCGTGGTCTGGCCCGCGTCGACGCGAAGGTAGACCGAGCCACCTCGACCGCCATCCCCGCCGTCGGGGCCTCCTCGTGGGACGTGCGCCTCCTGCCGGAAGGTCGCGGCCCCGTCGCCACCATCACCGGCGCGGACCCAGATCTTCACGCGGTCGAGGAACATCAGACCCATTCTCGCATGGCGGGCGCGTGCAGCCTTCGGCAGGCGATGCCGGTCTGACGGGCCGGTCGGACCCTACAGATACAGGAGCGGGTTGACCCGTACGCCGCCGTTCCAGACCGGTCCGCGCCACACCTCGAAGTGGAGATGTGGGCCGGTCGCGTCACCGGTCTGTCCGATCCGTCCGACCTGCTGGCCGCGGCCGACATGCTGGCCGGCGCCGACGGTGATGGCCGACATGTGGTTGTAGGTCGTGTACAGCCCGGATCCATGGGCGATCCAGACCTGGTAGCCGCCGCCGTTGTTCTTCCAGCCGGCGAACTCGACCGTCCCGCTCGCCGCCGCCCGCACGGTCGATCCATAGGTCGCGGCGATGTCGATGGCGTAGTGACCGGTGTGGAAGTACTGGCTGATGTAGTTGCCACCGCCGACGACCGGCCAGAGCATCTTGCCGCCCGAATACGTCGTTGGCGGGCGCGAACTCCCGGAGCTGCTGTGGCTCGTCGATCGGGCGACCGTCTTCGGCTTGGGCGTGGGCTTCGGCGTCGGGATCGGCGCACCCCTTGCGCCGGGGATGACGAGGACCTGGCCGACCACGAGGTTCGGGTCGTCAAGCCCGTTCGTGGCAAGGATGTCCTCGGTATTGACGTGGTACTTCGCGGCCAGTGCGTCGAGCGTGTCCGTCGCCGCGATCGTGACGATCAGGCCGTTCACCGGCGGGATGTCCAGGACCTGGCCGATCTTCAGGTCGTCCTTGTTCTTGAGGTCGTTGGCCCACCAGACCGACATCATCGATACGCCGAACTTCGAGGCGATGCCGACGAGGGTGTCTCCCGACTTCACCTTGTACGTCTGGACCAGCTCGCTTCCGTCCGGCACGGACGTATCGACGGCGACCGGTTTGACCAGCGTGCCATCGTCGATGAACAGGCTGTCGACGTTGGAAGACTGGCTGTCGGCTCCGCTCGCCGCGGTATTCCCGAGGCCGATGGCGGCGAATTGGGCGTCGTTCAGGCCCGTCGGGTCTGGTGCGCCGAAGGCGACATCACCGGTGAGATCGGCCCCGGCCGTGGATCCGGATGCGCCACCATCGCCTTCGAGCGCTCCGCCGGCGTCGCCGCCGATCGCGATCCGGGGCGCGATGCCGCCTCCGTCTGTGTTCCCTGTGCTTGGCGCTGATACCCCGGCCGAAACGCTGACAACCGATGCGCCGAGCAGGACCGCCGCGACCGCCACGGCCAGGACGTGGTCGTGTCCGATCCGCCCGAGCCATGAGGAGTGGGGCTGACCCGCCGGACGCTCAGTCAGCTGGTCGGGATGCCGTGGTGCCAGGCGGGAAGCCGTCGCCAGCGTCCGGAGCCGCCGACCGAGGTGGTCGCGGCTGACGATCTGCTGCGATGGCCGCTTGCCGACGGCCGGTACACGGCTTTCTCGAGATCGACGCAGGCGTCCAAGGACGCGCCGCACGCCGACCGATGCGTTCTGCAATACGGTCTCCTGGCATCGGACGGTCCCTTGTGTCGCGCGGAGTCGCGGGGGAAAGGCTCGGGGGCGGACCGCCCTGGTCGCGATATCGAGTTGGGGTCTCTCTTCGCGGTCGGTTCCCGTGGGAACGGGTTCACGACATCATCGGCAACCCTATCACGAAGGTTGCGAGACGGGCAACCGAGGCTCCGGGTGCCCTGGTGGGCGGACGCCCGTCCAGATCAGGCGTCGAGACTCTTGGTCAGCGAAGACAGGAATTCGGCGTTGGATTCGGTCTTGGCCAGCCGGTTGAGGAGGATCTCGATCCCCTCATTGGCCCCGACCGCGGACAGCATCCGGCGCATCGTCCAGACCATCTTGAGGGTCCCTTCTTCGAGGAGGAGTTCCTCGCGACGGGTGCCCGACCGCTGGACATCGATCGACGGGTAGATCCGCTTCTCGGCGAGTTTCCGGTCGAGGATGAGTTCCGAGTTGCCGGTCCCCTTGAATTCCTCGTAGATGACATCGTCCATCCGCGAACCGGTATCGACCAGGCACGTTCCGATGATCGTGAGCGAGCCACCCTCTTCGATGTTCCGGGCGGCCCCGAAGAACCGCTTGGGCGGATAGAGCGCGATCGGATCCAGGCCACCCGAAAGGGTGCGCCCCGATGGCGGGAGAGCGAGGTTGTAGGCCCGGGCCAGACGGGTGATCGAGTCGAGCAGGATGACGACGTCACGCCCCGTCTCGACCTGGCGCTTGGCGATCTCCAGCGCCATCTCCGCGACATGAGTGTGGTTCTCGGTCGGCTCGTCGAACGTCGAGCTGATGACCTCGCCCTTGACGCTGCGGCGCATGTCGGTGACCTCCTCGGGCCGCTCGCCGATGAGGGCGACCATCAGGAGGATCTCCGGGTAGTTGGCGCTGACGCCGTTGGCGATCTGCTTGAGCAGCATCGTCTTGCCCGCCTTGGGCGGACTGACGATGAGGGCGCGCTGACCTTTCCCGATCGGGTTGACCAGGTTGATCAGCCGCTGGCTGAGGTTCTTCGAGTCCGTTTCCAGGTTGATCAGGACATCCGGATGGACCGGCGTCAGATCGGCGAAGACCGGGCGGCGACGAGCCGTTTCCGTGTCCACCCCGTTGACCGAGTCGACCCGGAGCATCCCCCAGTACTTCTCGGCTTCGCGGGGCGCGCGCACCGCGCCAGAGACGCGGTCGCCGATCCGGAGACCGAACCGACGGACCTGGCTCGAGCTGACATAGACGTCCTCCGGGCTCGGCAGGAGGCCATGACGGCGCAGGAAACCAAACCCCTCGTCGACGATATCGAGGATGCCGGTCGCATAGTCGTGGCCGGCACGCTCCGTCTGTCGCTGCAGGATGAGATCGACGAGCACGTCCTTGCGTTCACCGCTGGACGCCTCGACCTCGAGATCGCGGGACACCTCGCGGAGTTCGGCGACGCTCATCTCGCGAAGGTCGGCGACCTCCAGGTCATTGCGCTGGCGGGCAGCCTCGAGTTCCTGCTGCTCTTCGAATTCGGTGACGGGCGCGCGTCCGCCGCTGACGGGCGCGCGTCGACGTGGTCGGCGGTTGCGTTGTCGCTGGTCTGGGCCTGGTCCGGGCATATGGAGGGGTCACCTGCGGGTGAGGGGATGACCGGGCGATGGTGCGCGCGGAATCGCAGCCGCAGCGCGGGTGCCGGTCGGGATGATGGGAGCATAGACCGCAGTCGAACGGTCGTCAATGACCATCGCTGCAGCCGACCATCGGGATCGACATACTGACGGCGTCACTCGACGCAGCGATCGAGAGGTTTCCATGTCACGACGTGCTCCGATCGAGGTCGTCGGTCGCCTGGTCCTCGACGATCGAGTCGCGACCGGCCGCATCTCCGTCGACGATGGCCGGATCGTCGATATCGACTTCGAGCGCTCCGTCGACGCGCCTGGCGCGCCGTACGTCGCCCCGGGGTTCGTCGACGTCCACGTCCACGGCGGCGGTGGCCACGACGCGATGGGCGACTCGGACGAGCTCGATGGCGTCGCGCGTCACCTCGTGCAGCATGGCGTGACGTCGTTCCTGCCGACCGCGGTGACCGCCCCGATCGAGACCCTGGTTGCCTTCGCCGGGCGCGTCCGCGGTCGTCTGCGGAGCGCCCCGATCGATGGCGCGCAACCGCTCGGCTTCAACCTCGAAGGTCCGTTCCTTGCCGAGGCGCGTCGCGGGGCCCACGATCCAGCCGACCTGCGAGACCCGGCGGACATCCCGCACCGTGATCTCGAACCCCTGCTCGACGGCCTTCGGCTGGTGACGATCGCCCCGGAACGGCCGGGCGCGCTCGAGCTGATCGGCTGGCTCCATGGGCGCGGCGTCGCCGTATCGCTGGGGCACTCCGCGGCATCCTTCGCCGAGGCGCAAGCTGGATTCGCGGCCGGAGCGACATCGACGACGCACCTGTTCAATGCCATGGTCGGACTCGACCATCGCGCGCCTGGCCTGGCTCTGGCCGCCCTGCTCGACGACACGAACTTCGTCGAACTGATCGCCGACGGGCTCCATGTCGATTCGGCGCTGTGGCCGCTCATCACCCGGCTGAAGCCCGTCGATCGGCTCGTGTTGGTCAGCGACGCCATCAGCCTGGCCGGTGTCGGCGACGGCCGGGCGATGGTCGGCGGTCTCGAGGTCGAGGTCCGCGGGATCCGCTCGACCGTCGTCGGGACGACCACGCTGGCCGGATCGGTCATCGGTCTCGACGAGGCGGTCCGGAACCTCGCGAACGCCGGCGTCTCGATCCCCGCAGTCGTGGCCGCCGCCAGCCGCAACCCGCTCAAGCTGATCGGGATCGAGGATCGCGGGCGGATCGCGGTCGGGCAGCGGGCCGACCTGGTCGAGCTCACCGACGACTTCCACGTCCGGCGCGTGATGCGAGACGGCGTCTGGATCCACGACGCCGCATGACGATGGATCGATGAGATCGCAGACCATCCGCGCCATCACCGCCGACGACCTGGATGCGGCCGGAGTGCTGCTGTCGGACCGGCATGGACGACAGCGACGGACGGTCCCCGAACTGTCGGCCATGTACGAGGATCCGACGGTCGCGCGAGCCGAGATCGAGGAGCTGCTCGCGCGGGCCGGCGCCTCCGGCTTCGTCGCCGTCCGAGGCGACGAGGTGGTCGGCTACCTGGTCGGGGCCCCACGAAAGCCGGTGTGGGGTCCGAACATGTTCGTCGAGGGCGCCGGATCGGCCGCCATCGAGCCCGAGATCGTTCGAGACCTGTACGGCCTCGCGGCGGCCGAGTGGGTCGAGGCGGGTGCCACGAGTCACTCGGTCATCGTCCCGGCCGACGAACCGGATCTCATCGATGCCTGGTTCCGGGTCGGGTTCGGGCAACAGCATGTCCACGCGATCCGTCCCGCCGCCGCTCCTGATGAGGCCCTCCAGCCGCGCCGCGGTGTGCGCATCCGGCGCGCCGAACGTGCCGACATCCCGGTCCTCGCCCGACTCGAGATCGTGCTGCCGGAGCATCAGCGCCGGTCGCCGGTCTTCTCGGACGTGCCGCTGCCCGACCTCGAGGAGACGGCCCGCGAGATGGAGGACGACTTCGACGATCCCGCCTACAGCTGGTTCGTCGCGGAGTACGACGGAGCGGTCATCGGCTCCGCGATCGGCTGCGCTGTGGAGGTCTCATCCGAGCACTACGGGATCGTTCGGCCACCGGGCGCCGGCTTCCTTGGATTCGCGGCCGTCCTGCCTGAGGCGCGGGGGCTCGGTGCAGGCAGGGCGCTCGGTGAGGCGGTCCTGCTCTGGGCACGCGATGCCGGTCACGAGACGGTCGTGACCGACTGGCGCGAGACGAACCTGCTGTCGTCACGAGCCTGGCCGAGTATCGGATTCCGGCCGATCTTCAGACGGCTCAATCGCTCGGTTGCCTGAGAGACCCAACGAGGTAGACCGACCGCGCCGGTCCGATCGGGTCAGGCTTTGGCGGCCGCCGCCTCGCGTGCCGCCTGCCAGTCCTTCTTGAACTGGACGATGCCCTTGTCGGTGAGGGGGTGGTGGACCATCTGCTGGAGGACCTTGAACGGCAGGGTCGCGATGTGGGCGCCGGCCAAGGCTGCCTGGGTCATGTGCAGCGGATTGCGGATCGAGGCCGCGAGGACCTCCGATTCGATCTCATGGATCGCGAAGATCTCGGCCAATTCGCGGATGACGATCATCCCGTCCTGGTTGATGTCGTCAAGCCGGCCGACGAACGGGGAGATGAGCGACGCGCCGGCCTTCGCGGCCAGCAGACCCTGATTGGCCGTGAAGATCAGGGTGCAGTTCGTCTTGATCCCCTCTTCGGCGAAGCGGCTGATCGCCTCGAGGCCGTTCTCCGACATCGCGACCTTGACCACGATGTTCGGGGCGAGCTTGGCGAAGTGCCGTCCCTCCTCGAGCATGCCCTCGACGTCATCGCTGACGCACTCGGCGGAGACGGGTCCCGAGGTGATCTGGCAGACCTCCTGGAGGATCGAATCGTACGAGCCACCGACCTTGGCGTAGAGCGTCGGATTGGTCGTGACGCCGTCCAGCACGCCCCATCGAGCGGCGGTCCGGATCTCTTCGATGTCGGCGGTGTCCAGGAAGATCTTCATACGGCAGGCTCCAGGTGGGAGGGTCGGGTTCGACGGATTCTACGCTGGTCGTCAGAAGCGGTCGGCCAGGTCGCGAAGGATCGTCGTGACCGGGGTGATGGCGAGCGCGGCCACGATCGCGACCGCGGACGCGGCCAGATACCCGCGGATCCGCTCGCCGCGCGGCAACATCAGGTATGGAAGCGCGATGCCCAGGATCATCTCGGCGCCGAACACGAACGCACCCGGGTCGTGGACGAGGTCCTCGGGATGGACCAGCCGGGGCGCCCCGAAGGCGAACCCTTCCGCGAACAGCCCAGCCGACAGGACCGCGACGCCGACGATCCGTGGCCAGCCGCTGCCGTGCCGCCAGATCGCTCCTGCGCCGCCCATGACCGGACCGGCGATCAGGGCCACCGCCCCCCAGATCGAAGCCGCGTGACTCGCACCGATGGCCCGGATGCCGTGACCGAGAAGCGCCAGCAGCAGGTAGTAGGCGGCGACCGCAGCCACGAGTCCGATGAGCCCGCGAAGCGCACCGGTCGGCACGGTCCGCGCCGACACGCCGAGGATGAAGGCCAGGGCCAGCCAGGACCCGATCATGTTGGCGGGGATCAGCAGGCCGAATGGATACTCCAGCTGGTCCGCCCACCAGGCGGCCACACCCAACGCGGCTCCGCCGAGGATGGACGCGCCAAAGCCGGCGACGAATCGATGCGCCAGTGACGGTGCGAGGACCAGGTCAGGCGGTGGGGATGGACTCGACGACATCATCCGAGGCGGTCGCCTCCGTCGATGCCGGGCGCACCGCGAAGACCGGCACGCGACCGTCGCGGACCGCCAGCGACGCGGCCACGAACCCATCGAACAACGGGTGCGGGCGCTCCGGTCGCGACTTGAATTCCGGGTGGAACTGGCTGGCCACGAACCAGGGGTGATCCTTCAGTTCGACGATCTCGACGAGCCGGCCGTCGGGCGACTGGCCCGACAGGATCATGCCGGCCGCCTCCAGGGTTTGGCGATAGCGATTGTTGACCTCGAAACGATGGCGGTGGCGTTCGTAGATCACCTCACTGCCGTAGACCGAGGCGGCCTTCGAACCGGGCGTCAGCTTGGCCGGGTAGAGACCCAGGCGCATCGTGCCACCCTTGTCCTCCATCTCGCGCTGATCGGGCATGTAGTCGATGACCGGATGCTCCGTGAACATGTCGAACTCGGTCGAGTTGGCGTCCGAACTGCCGACGACATCACGGGCGAACTCGATGACCGCACATTGGAGCCCGAGGCACAGGCCGAGGTATGGGACACCGTGCTCGCGGGCGAAGTGGGCGGCCAGGACCTTGCCTTCGATCCCGCGATGGCCGAACCCACCCGGGACGAGGATGCCCGCGGCGCCCTCGAGTCGGTCGTGCAGATTCTCGTGGGTCAGCGTCTCGGAATCCACCCAGCGGACCTTGGCGTCGACCCCGTGCGCCCAGGCGGCGTGGCGGAGCGCCTCGGTGACCGACAGGTAGGCGTCCGGCAGCTCGATGTACTTGCCGACGAGCGCGATCTCGACGATCGGCTTGGGCGCCTTGATCCGATCGACCAGAACGCGCCACGAGGTCAGGTCGGGCTCGACATCCGGGTCGCCGAGGCCGAGTTCGCGGACGACCAGACGCCCGAGGCCCGCCGCCTCGAACATGAGTGGGACTTCGTAGATCGTGTCCGCAGTCTCGGCCGGGATGACCGCATCCGTGGCGACGTCCGTGAACAGGGCGATCTTCTCGCGGATCTCGTCGGGGACGGGGTGATCCGAGCGAAGGACGATGACGTCCGGCTGGATACCGATACCCCGCAGTTCCTTGACCGAGTGCTGGGTCGGCTTCGTCTTGAGTTCGCCGGTCGCGGCCAGCGCCGGAAGCAGGGTCACGTGGACGTACAGGACGTTGGCCCGGCCGACGTCCTTGCGCATCTGGCGGATCGCCTCGAGGAATGGCAAAGACTCGATGTCGCCGACCGTGCCGCCGACCTCCACGATGACGACATCCGGATCGCCGTCCCGGGCGACGCGGACGATCCGCTCCTTGATCTCGTTGGTGATGTGCGGGATGACCTGGACCGTGCCGCCGAGGTAGTCGCCGCGGCGTTCCTTGGCGATGACCGCCTGGTAGATCCGGCCGGTGGTGACGTTGGACAGCTGCGACAGGTTCTCGTCGATGAACCGCTCGTAATGGCCGAGGTCGAGGTCGGTCTCCGCACCGTCGTCGGTGACGAACACCTCGCCGTGCTGGTACGGGCTCATCGTGCCCGGATCGACATTAATGTACGGATCGAGCTTGAGGATGGACACGTGCAGACCACGGGCCTTGAGGAGTCGGCCGATGCTGGCGGCGGTGATGCCCTTGCCCAGAGAGGAGGTCACGCCTCCGGTCACAAAGACATACTTCGCCATGGGTCAGGGTCCTCCGGGGGTTTTTCTGATGCTATCGGAAACGGTGCCCCGGGGCAACCCGAAACCGGCCCGGCACGCCGGTTGACGACCGCCGAGCCTTGGTCGTCGCGTTGGTTGACTAACATGGACTAACCTCGTACCGTCGAAGCATGACCGAGTCGTCCGTGAACATCCACGAGGCCAAGACCCACCTGTCGCGGCTGATCGAACGTGTCGAGACCGGCGAGGAAGTCGTCATCGCGCGGGCGGGTCGACCGGTCGCACGGCTCGTCCCGTTCAGAGCACGGACCAGCCCACGAGTGCCCGGGTTGTGGCGCGGTCAGGTCCGGGTCTCGCCCGATTTCGACCAGTCGGACGAGACTCTCCTGGACGCCTTCGAGTCGTGATCCTGCTGCTGGACGCGCACGCCGTGCTGTGGTGGCTCGCCGATGACCCGAACCTTCATCCAGCTGCTCGTTCGGCGATCGCCGATCCGGCCAACGACGTCCTCGTGTCCTCCGCGAGCATCTGGGAGATCGCGATCAAACGAGCCCTTGGCAAGCTCGCCGCACCGGTCGGCCTGACGGCCGCCTGCGACGAGGCCGGCTTCGCCGTGCTGCCGATAACGGGCGACGACGCCGAACGCGCCGGCGCGCTCCCGGCGCACCACCGCGATCCGTTCGACCGGATGCTCGTCGCCCAGGCGGATCGGGTCGGTGCCTTGGTCGTCAGCCGCGATGACGTGTTCGCGGCGTATGGGACGAACGTGCTGCCTGCCTGATCCACGAAGTCTGTCGGCCGTCGCCGAGCCCTTGGGAGAGTCACGTTGGAATTCGTCGATGTCGTCATGAAGCGTCGAGCCGTCCGTCGATTCGAGGAGGGTGGTGTGGACCGCGCCGTCCTCGAGCGGATCGCCCGGCTCGCGCAGCGCACGCCTTCGGCCGGGTTCAGCCAGGGCCAGCGGCTGCTGATCGTGACCGACCGGGACCGTCGTCGGGAAGTCGCCCGGATCTGCGGCGAGGACGAGTACGAAGCCGACTTCGGGCCGTGGATCAGTGGGTGCGCCGCCCAGTTCATCCCATGCGTGAGCGAGGCGAACTACCACCGTCGGTACCAGGAACCGGACAAGGTCCGGGACGACGGCACGGAGATCGAGTGGCCCGTCCCGTTCTGGTTCGTCGATATCGGGGCGACGATGCAGAACATCATGCTGGCGGCGGTGAACGAGGGGCTTGGGTGCGGCTTCGTGGGGCCTGACATCGACGGTCTGCGCGCGTACCTCGGGATCCCGGACGAGTTCGTCCCGATCGGGGTCATGCCGGTCGGCAAACCGCTCCCGGACGTCCGATCACCGTCCCTGAAGCGGGGCTGGGTGCCTTTCGAGGCGTTCGCTCGCTGGGAGCGCTGGGACCAGGACTGAGCGCGGCCAAGCTCTCGTCGATCTTGAAGCTGGGGCCGGGTCAGCCGGGCGGCCAACTCCCCGGCGGCGGATCCTCGAGTCCCCCGCCCCACACCTCGGGGCCGCAGAACACGGGCCGAGCGGACGACGCTGAAAGCGAGTCGGGATCGTCCCGCCACATGGCGATCACGTCGCCCAACCAGGTCTCGATCTCGCGGAACTCGGTCCAGCGCAGGAACGGCCAACCCGCCTCGATGCAGATCCGGACCAGCGACCGCTTCGCGAAGACCACATCGGCATATCCCGCCGCGTACCGATCGGACTCGCCGTCGCCGATGAACACGACCGTCCGTCCGGCCGCCTGATGGGCCAGCACCCGATCCCGCTTGCAGGTGCCGCAGACGCGGCATGTCGGGTTGCCGTTGGGGAACGCGATCGACGCGCGAAGGCCGGAGAAGGTGGTCCGGGCGGTGACCACCGGCAACTCCGGGACGCCGAGCGCCTCGAGAGCCGGCTCGATGAAGAACCCGAACCCGTCCGACACGACCTCGACCGGGATACCAGCCGCCTGAGCCCGACGGACGAACGGTACGAAACCCGGGTCGTGTGGTTGCGCGGCCGCCGTCGCGAGCAGGTCGGCCTCGGGAACGTCGACCAGCCCGATCTCGAATTCCATGAGCCGGCGCGAACCGGCCAGACCCGCGTCATAGGCCGCGACTTCCGCCTCCCAGGCGCCGGGCATATGCTCCGCCATCACCGTGTCCGAGACATCGGTCAGGGCCACGGTCCCGTCATAGTCGACCAGGATGGCCAGCGGCAACTCCCCCGGGAGCAGGGCGGCCACCGGCGGCGCCACCCCACCGGCCGGGATCATCGCGGATGCCCGCCGATGACCCGACGCACGCGGCCCCCAGTCGGCCACGCGCCACGCCGGAGCAACGCGACCCCGGCCAGGATGACCAGCCCGCCGATGACCTGGATCGGACGGATCGGCTCGGCCAGGAACACCGCGGCCATCACCACCGCGAGCGCCGGGACGAGGAACTGGAGCGCCGTCACCCGGGTCGGGCCGAGGAGTTTCACGGCGTGGAAGACGATGACGTTGGCAAAGCCGGCGGCGAGCGTCCCCGAATAGAGGATCGCGAGGACGACCGGCCAGCCGAACCCTGACAAGTCCGAGGACGCGAGTTGAGCGATCCCGATCGGTGCCATGAACACGGTCCCGGCCACGATCGCCCAGGTCGTGGTCACGAGCGGTGAGTGGCGGCGCAGGATCCGGGCGCCGAACACCGTATAGGTCGCCCAGCATGCGGCGGCCACCAGCGTCAGCAGGTCTCCGCCGATCGATGCCCCGATATCGATCCGCTGCCCGGCGGCGATGACCATCCCGACCCCGGCGAACGACACGAACGCCCCGATCAGCTTGACCGCGTTGGGCGTGTCCATCCCGATCGCCATGGCGAGCAGCGCGGTCATCACCGGCGTGGTGGCGATCAGCAGCGCCGAGTCGCCGGCCGGGACGCCCTGCAGGGCGACCGTCCAAAGGATCTGATAGCAGCCGAACCCGACGACCCCGAGCAGGAGGATCCGTCCGACATCGCCGCGAGGGAGGCGGATCGCGCCCTCCCGCACTCGGAGAAGAACGACCAGGGTGATCGCCGCAACGGTGTATCGCAGGAAGGTGAAGCCGACCGGCGGCAGGATGCCGATCGCCCCCTTGACCACGATGAAGTTGGCGGCCCAGAACACCATGACGACGAGCGCCGCGAGTTCGGCCAGCCGCCGCTCACGGGCGGTCGACTCGTTCGGGCGGACCGTGGCCCTGGTGCCGGACACTCCGACGCCCGCCGGTCCGGCGGGCGTCTCGGGTGGCTGGGCGACGGGGTCGGTGCTGGTCAGGCGCTTTCCTGATCGAGCTCAAGCAGCTCTTCGTCGTCCTCCTCGGTGACCTTGAGCCAGACGAAGAGTCCGGCCAGGACTGCGAGTGGGATGACGATCAGGGCCGCAAGGGTGATCCCCAGCGCGACGGCGACGGTCTTGAGGGCTCTCATGGGTGAACCTCCTGGAGCGATGGCTGGGTCGATGATACGCCGTGCATCACGGGGTGGCCTCCGTATGGCGGAGGCTCGGCCCGCGCTTGATCATCTCGGCGATGTCATCGCGGGTGAATTCGGCGAGGACATGCTTGTTGCCGGCCTGGCCTCCCATCAGCAGCCGCAGGACGAACGCACCATCCTGCTCGAAGAAGAACACGTCCCGCGGCTTCTGGTCGTCCATGTATCGACCGATGACCCGGAATGCGGCCTCGTAGTGGCCGATGATCCGCGCGTCCGCGACCGGCGGCGCCCCCCGGCGGGACGCAGCTTCCTCCATGAACCTGGCGATATCGTCATCGAGGAAGGTGAGGGTCTCCTTGTTCGCCGTGCCCATCGTGTCCGACCAGGTCCCGGTCGAGGTCCCGGAGATCACCAGGCCCTGGACGATGAACCCATCCGGCGCCTCGAGCAGCAGCACCTCACGCATGCCTCGCTGGTCGAGGAACGCGCCGATCGAGCGGAAGACCTCCTCGAAATCCTGGCGCGCACTGCCCTCGTAGATCTGCATGCGATCGGGGCCTCCTCGAGCGTCCGGGAGCCGCAGCCGGGTCCCGGAGCAGTGTAGCGATGGGCCATGCGAGCGGCAAGACTCAGGCGCGGGTCGTGTCGGCAGCCAGCTCGACAGCCAGGGTCCCGGCGACGGCGGCGTCGTTGACGATGAGCGCCGTGTTCGCCCGGATCGAGGCTCCGTACGTGAGCGTGGCGATCCGTGCGAGCAGCCAGGGCGTGAGCTCCGGACCCCGGACGCCGGCCGCATCGGCATCGGCGATGGCCCGGGCGACCACGTCCCGCACCAGGGCATCCTCCAACGCCTCGGGTTCCGGGACCGGGACGCAGATGAGGGCGCCACCCAGGCCCAGCCGCAGGTGGATCCCGACGACCGCGGCCGCGCCGGCGACATCGGGGACGGACGACGGCGCCGGGATCCCGGACGAGCGGGCGTAGAAGCCCGGCAGCTCTGCCTGGCCGACGGCGATGACGGGCACGCCTCGCGTCTCGAGGTATTCGAGCGTCGCCCGGACGTCGAGGATCGCCTTCGGACCGGCGCACACGACCGCCATGGCGGTCCGCCCCAGCTCTTCGAGATCGGACGAGATGTCGAGGGTCGCCGGCCTGGACCCGTCGGCCGTTCGAGGGTCGCCCAGCGCCCCGCGATGCACGCCACCGATCCCTCCGGTGGCGAAGACGACGATCCCGGCGGCGTGGGCCGCGATCATCGTCGCCGAGACCGTGGTCGCCGCCCAGCCCCCACCGGCCAAGGCCGCGGCGAGGCTCGGGCGCGACGCCTTGCGGACGGAGCCGGGGGCCGCGGTGGCGAGGGCGACCAGGGCCGGCTCGTCAAGCCCGACGAGCAGGCGGCCATCGTGGATCGCGACCGTCGCCGGGACCGCGCCGGACGTCCGCACGGCCGCTTCCGACGCACTGGCGACGTCGAGGTTCTGCGGATAGGGCAGGCCGTGGCTGATCAGGGTCGATTCGAGCGCAACGACCGGACCCCCGTCGGCCAGGGCCTCCCGGACCTCGGGATGGACGGCGATCCGATCGGACAGCATCAGGCGAGCGGCAATTCGGGTCGTGGCGTGGAGATCTGGCGGGCTGCTGCCCGATGCCCGGCCAGAGCAGCGCGCTGGAGCGAGGCAGGCCCGGACCGGCCCGAGGCGCGGGCATCCGACCAGGCGACCAGGAACCCGGCATCGAAGGCGTCCCCGGCACCGGTCGTGTCGCTTGCCGGCAGGTGTTCCGTGGCGATCTCGAACCGGAGCCGCTCCGAACCCTGGCGAAGCAGGACGGTCGACCCCTTCGGCCCGCGCTTGACCACCGCGATCGGGGCCATCTCCAGCAAGCCCTCGACGTCGCGCGGCCCGAGCAGAGCCTCGGCTTCGGCGGCGGTACCGAACAGGATGGCCGGCTCGATGGCACTGACCAGCGCCTGGGCTGGACGGCGTCCGTCCGCCAGCAGCGGGCCGACCGAGGCCAGATCCACACTCACGGGGGTGCCAGCCGCCCGGGCCAGCTCGACGGCTCGCCGGGCGGCGGATCCCAGCGACGCGCCGAGGAGCGAGTAGACCGGCAGGTGGAGCATGTCGGCGCCGGCGAACCAGGCTGGCTTGAGGAAGGTCTGCTCGAGTCGATCGGCCGCTCCCCGGTCCGCCACGAAACTGCGCTCGCCATCAGGGGTCACGAAGACACCGATCCGGCCCGTCGCGGCACCACCGACCCTGGCGATGTGGGACACGACGCCGTCGTGACGGATCGCGGCGACCAGGGCGCGGCCGGCTGCATCGCGTCCGACGGCGGCGATCAACGTTGACCGAGCCCCGAGTCGCGCCACCCAGCGAGCGGTATTGGCCGCCGATCCGCCCTGCACCAGCAGGATCCGGCCGGGCACGTCCGTACCGGGTTCGAGTGGTCGGGCCGGAGCCATCACCACGTCGAGCATCAGATCGCCGAGGACGACCACCCTCGACCGGCGGGCAGGGCGTCGCGGTCGCCTGGGTCGTGGGATGGGCGGCATGGTCGGAGGATAGCCCGGCCACGACTACAATGACTCGACCCCCTTCCCTTGCCGAACGGAGCCTCGGACCATGACCATCGCGACCGACCTCGATCAGCTGTCCATCGACACGATCCGGACACTCTCGATCGATGGCGTCCAGAAGGCGAACTCCGGCCATCCGGGTGCGCCCATGGGAGCCGCGCCGATGGCCTACGTCCTGTGGACCCGGTTCCTGCGCCACGCTCCGGCACACCCCGACTGGGCCGACCGCGACCGCTTCGTCCTGAGCGCCGGGCACGCCAGCATGCTCCTCTATTCGCTCCTGCACCTGACCGGCTATGCCGTCTCCCTCGAGGATCTCGAGTCCTTCCGCCAGTGGGGCAGCATCACGCCGGGCCACCCGGAGTACGGCCTGACCCCAGGCGTCGAGGCGACGACCGGACCGCTCGGTCAGGGCTTCACCAACGCGGTCGGGATGGCCATCGCGGAGCGGCGGCTGGCCCATGAGTTCGGGCGGCCCGGCCACGACATCGTCGACCACCGGACCTGGGTCATCGCGTCGGACGGGGACCTCCAGGAAGGGATCTCGTCCGAAGCCGCGAGCCTCGCCGGGCACCTTCGCCTGGGCAAGCTCATCGTCCTGTACGACGACAACGGCATCCAGCTCGACGGCCCCACGACGATGGCCTGGTCGGAGAACGTCCTCGAGCGGTTCGATGCGTACGGCTGGCACACCCAGCGGGTGGTGGACGGCAATGACATCGCCGCGATCGAGGCCGCCATCCGGACCGCGCAGGCCGACGAGCGGCCGAGCCTCATCGCGATCCGGACGCATATCGGGTTCGGCAGCCCGAACAAGCACGACAGCCAGAAGGCGCATGGATCGCCGCTCGGCCCAGAGGAGGTTCGCCTGACCAAGGAGGCCTATGGCTGGGATCCCGACCGGTCGTTCTACATCCCGCCGGAAGTGTCCGAACATCTGCGCCAGGCGATCGATGTCGGCGAGGAGCGCTACCGCGACTGGGAATCCCGGTTCTATGCCTTCCAGGATGCCTATCCGGACGCCGCCGCAGAACTCCGACGCCGGATGCTCGCCAGCGGATCGCCCGACGGGTGGGACAGCGATCTGAAGGTATACGAGACCGGCACGGAGGTTGCCACCCGGAATGCCAGCCAGGACGCCATCGCCGCGCTGGCGGACCGTCTGCCAGAGCTCTTCGGGGGTGCTGCGGACCTGTCCGAATCGAACCTGACCGATGTCAAGGGAGCGCTCGATTTCAGCGCCGATGAGGCCGGGAGGAACATCCGCTTCGGTGTCCGAGAGCACGCGATGGGTGGGATCGCCAACGGGATCGCCTATCACGGAGGCTTCCTGCCCTACTGCGCCACGTTCCTGACCTTCAGCGACTACATGCGAGGCAGCGTCCGGCTCGCCGCCTTGTCCAGCCTCCACGTGGTCTATGTCTGGACACACGACTCGGTCGGCCTGGGCGAGGATGGACCGACCCATCAGCCCGTCGAGCACTACGCCGCGCTCCGGGCGATCCCCAACCTCTGGTTCGTGCGCCCGGGGGACGCGAACGAGACCGCAGCGGCTTGGGCGCTGGCGGCGGCTCGGTCCGACGGTCCGGTGGCGCTGGCCCTCACCCGTCAGAAGCTCCCGACACTCCCGGGGACGGACCGCCTCGCCCGCGACGGCGTCGCGCGAGGCGGCTACGTGTTGCGCGAGGCCTCGGGTGGCACACCCGAGCTGATCATGATCGGGACCGGGTCCGAACTCCAGCTCGCCTTCTCGGCCGCCGACGCACTCGAAGCCGACGGGATCCCGACCCGGGTCGTCTCGCTGCCCTGCTGGGAACGGTTCGACGCCCAGGGCCAGGCCTACCAGGACGAGGTCCTGCCGCCGGCCGTCCGCAAGCGGGTCAGCGTCGAGATCGGGGTATCGCTCGGGTGGGAGCGCTGGGTCGGCGACGAGGGCGCGATCATCGGGCTCGATCACTTCGGTGCGTCGGCACCGGCCGCGACGATCTTCGACAAGTTCGGCTTCACGACCGACCGCGTCACCGATATCGGCCGCCGGGTCGTCCGGGAAGGGTTGCACGGTCGTATCCCGACCCTTGATGGTGGCCACTTCGGCTGGATGGATCCGCGCCGGCGTTAGGGACTGCGCATCGACGGCCACGTCGGCGCCGTATGCTTTGATGCATGCGCATCGCATTCGCGGCCGATCACGCCGGAGCGGCCCTCAAGGACGAGCTCCTCGATCGCCTCGCGGGCACGGGGCATGAACTCGTCGACCTCGGTGGTGACGGCTCCGACCCGACCGACGACTACCCGGACTTCGCCCAGCGCCTGGGCGATGCGATCGCGAACGGGCAGGCAGACCGGGGTGTCCTGATCTGTGGTTCCGGGGTCGGAGCGTCGGTCGCCGCCAACAAGATCCCCGGCGTCCGCGCGGCCGTCTGCCACGACACGTACTCGGCCCACCAGGGGGTCGAGCACGATGACATGAACGTGCTCACCCTGGGCGCACGGGTGATCGGCGTGGAACCAGCCGTCGAGTGCACGAGGGCGTTCGCCACCGCGACGTTCAGCGGCGAGTCTCGCCACCAACGACGGCTGGACAAGGTGCTCGCCATCGAGGCCGCCGCGCGCGATCGCTGATCTGCCGCCCCGAACCGCGGGCGGCGTACCATGGACCACCAGTTCGGAGACACGCATGACCGACTCTGCCTCGACCGCCCTCGCTGCTCCTCGCCTGGCCCTTGGCGACGGCGCCGCCGCGTATGCCGTGGCGGTTGACCGCGCTCGGGAGGCCGAATGGGCCAACCGCCTGTTCGCTCGCGACGTCACCCTGTGGACCGGCGATGAGCGGGTCGGGCGGGCGATCGCCGAGCGTCTCGGTTGGCTCGATGCGCCCGCCCACTTCGCAGACCGGACGGCCGGGCTCGAAGGATTCGGCGATGCGATCGTCGATGAGGGCTACACCACCGTCGTCGTGGCCGGGATGGGCGGCAGCAGTCTCGCCCCGGACGTCCTCCATCGCACCTTCGGCGCGCTCGAAGGCTATCCGGTGATCCGGATCCTGGACTCCACCGACCCGGCCGCGGTCTCGGCCACGCTGGACGACCTCGACCCGATCCGGACGCTCGTCATCATCGCCTCGAAGTCGGGGACGACGACCGAGCCGAATGCGTTCCTGGCCTACGCCTGGGCTCGCGCCGATGCCGCGCTCGAGGCCGTGCCACACAATCGCTACGAGCACCCGGGCGCATACTTCGCGGCGATCACCGACCCCGGCCGGAGCGTCGCTGCGATCGCGCACACGGACGACTTCCGGGAGGTCTTCATCAATCCGCCGGACATCGGGGGACGGTATTCCGCGCTGAGCTACGTCGGGCTCGTGCCGGCGTCACTCATCGGGATCGACCTCGATGCCCTGATCGCTTCGGCGTCGGCGATGCTCGGGGCGTGCCGAGAGCCGGATCCCGCGATCAACCCGGGCCTGTCGCTCGGGATCGCGATCGGGACCCTGGCGAAAGCCGGGCGCGACAAGTTGACCTTCCTCACCGACGACGAGATCGTCAGCTTCGGTGCGTGGGTCGAGCAGCTGATCGCCGAGAGCACCGGCAAACACGGGGTCGGGGTCGTGCCGATCGACCTCGAGCCCCTCGGAGCGGTCGACACCTACGGGACCGACCGGGCGTTCGTCCGGATCGCCCTGGCCGATGCGGATGGCGGCGAGCGCGATGCCCTCGCTGCGGCGCTCGAGGGCGCCGGTCATCCGGTCGTGCGGATCGAGATCAACGACCCGATCGACCTCGGCGCAGAATTCATCCGGTGGGAAGTGGCGACCGCGATCGCGGGCGTCGTCCTCGGCATCGACCCGTTCGATCAACCCAATGTCGAGGAGGCGAAGCAGTTGACCCGGGACGTGCTCGAGGCCGTCGGCGAGCACGATGATCGATCGGCAGGGGCACCACCCATCGAGCCGATCGCCCGAGGCGACGGACTGACCCTGTTCGGTGACGCGGTGCTGCGCCTGACGGCTGGCGCGGGCGACGTCGTCGGCGAACTGACCCGCCATCTCGCCCGACGACGCCCCGACGGGTACCTCTGTCTGCAGGCGTTCATCGCGCCGAGCCCCGCGCGGGACGAGGCGTTCGCCCGGATCCGGACCTTGCTCCGCGACAGGACCGGCCGAGCCACGACGGCGGGCTATGGCCCCCGCTTCCTGCACTCGACCGGCCAGCTCCACAAGGGCGGAGCACCGATCGGGCTGTTCGTCCAGCTCACCTCGGACCACCCGACCGACGTCGACATCCCGGACTGGCCGTACACCTTCGGGCAACTGATCGACGCCCAGGCGGCCGGTGACTTCGGCGCGATCGAATCCCATGACCTGCCGATCCTGCGGGTCCACCTCGGGGCGGACCCTGACGCCGGCCTGGCCGCCCTGGAACGGGCCCTCGCGGCAGCCCTCGAGACGACGACGGAGGGCTGACGGGATGCGCATCGGGTTCATCGGGCTCGGCCGGATGGGGGCCAACATGGTCCGCCGGCTGGTCCGCGACGGCCACGAGATCGTCATCTACAACCGGACGCCGGAGAAGACCCGGGAGATCGCCGAAGAAGGGCCGACGGCGACCTTCTCGATCGCGGAACTCGTCGCGGCACTCGAGAAACCCCGCGCCGTCTGGGTCATGGTCCCGGCCGGCGACGCGACTGAGGCCCAGATCGCCGAGCTGCTCGAGCACCTGGAGCCGGGCGACACGATCATCGACGGCGGCAATACCAACTTCCATGACGATGTGGGCCGCCACCGCGGACTCGCAGCCAAGGGCATTCGCTACGTCGATGCCGGCGTCTCGGGCGGGGTCTGGGGTCTCCAGGTGGGCTATTGCCTGATGGTCGGCGGCGATGCCTCGGCGGTCGAGCCGCTGGTCCCGGTCTTCACCTCGCTGGCGCCTCCGGATGGCTACCTGCACGTCGGCGGGCCCGGCGCCGGCCACTACGTGAAGATGGTCCACAACGGCATCGAATACGGCCTGATGCAGGCCTATGCCGAGGGCTTCGAGATCATGCACGCGGGTGACTATGACCTCGACTTCGCAGCCATCTCCGACCTGTGGATGCAGGGATCGGTCGTTCGCTCGTGGCTGCTCGAGCTTGCCGGTCGGGCGTTCCGATCGAACGGCCAGGACCTGGACCATCTCAAGGGGTTCGTGGCCGATTCCGGTGAGGGCCGCTGGACGATCCAGGAGGCGATCGACCACGACGTCCCTGCGCCGATCATCACCCTGTCGCTGCTGACGCGCTTCCGCTCGCGCCAGGACGACTCGTACGGGGCCAAGGTGCTGGCCGCCCTGCGCAACGAGTTCGGCGGGCACGAAGTCAAGACCGAGTAGCGCTCGATGGCGGCGACCCGACCCCGGACCCCGAGCGCGAAGCCACGCCGCCGGGCTCCCGTCGACGTCCCGAGCGATCAACCAGTCCCGGCCCGCCCGGCGCCCCGTCCGAAGGAAACGCCGGCGACGATGAAGGAGCTGCGTGCGTCGCGGGAGGGTCGCCGACCGTCACGGGCCAAGCCGGCCCAGAACGTGCTTCGCGAGGGCCTCCGCCTGGAGCGGGTCCCTGACCCGTCGATCCTCGTCCTCTTCGGCGCGACCGGCGACCTCGCCCATCGCAAGGTCATCCCCGCGCTCTACCAGCTGTGGCGCAACAACCTCCTGCCCCACGAGTTCACCCTCGTCGCCATCGGTCGGCGACCGTACGACGACCAGACGTTCCGGGCAGAGCTCCGGGCTGCCCTCGAGAAGTTCAGCCGGGTCCTCCCTATCGATGTCGATGCCTGGGAATTGTTCGCGGAACGGATCGAATATCACCGCCTCGACTTCGACGACACCGACGGCTTCGACGAGCTGGCCGTGGCCCTCGACGGGCACGATGAGGAACACGGGACCCGTGGCAACCGGCTCTATTACCTCGCGACGCAACCGGCCCAGTTCGCCGAGATCGTCGCACAGCTCGGCCGGGCGGGTCTGGACCACGAGCGGCACGACGGTGGGTGGCGCCGGATCGTCGTCGAAAAGCCGTTCGGCCACGATCTCGACTCGGCGCGGCGCCTGAATCGCGAGGTCGGCAAGGTCTTCCGCGAAACGCAGGTCTATCGCATCGATCACTACCTGGGGAAGGAGACCGTCCGCAACCTCCTGGTCTTCCGCTTCGGGAACGGGATCTTCGAGCCACTCTGGAATCGCCGCTACGTCGACCACGTCCAGATCACGGTGGCGGAGTCGATCGGGATCGAAAGTCGGGGCGCGTTCTATGAGCAGACCGGCGCGTCACGCGACGTCCTCCAGAACCATCTCCTCCAGCTGGTCAGCCTGATCGCGATGGAACCGCCGGCCACGTTCCAGGCCGACGCCCTGCGCGACGAGAAGGTCAAGGTGCTCCGGGCGATCTCGACCGACCCGGCGAGCGACGTGGTTCGCGGCCAGTACGGGCCGGGCTGGGTCTCCGCGACCCAGGTCCTCGGCTATCGCGAGGAAGAGGCGGTCGACCCCGCATCCGAGACCGAGACGTACGTGGCCGCGAAGCTGACGATCGACGACTGGCGCTGGTCCGGAGTGCCGTTCTACATCCGGACCGGGAAGCGCTTGCCCAAGCGGGCGACCGAGATCGCCATCCAGTACCGAGAAGTCCCGCACCGCCTGTTCGAAGATCAGGGCGTCGCGCCGGACGCGAACCTGCTGGTGATCAGGATCCAGCCGGATGAGGGGATCATGCTTCGATTCGGAGCCAAGGTCCCCGGCCTCGGCCTCGACGTCCGGTCGGTGGCGATGGACTTCACCTACGGGTCGGCATTCAGCGTCGATTCGCCGGACGCATACGAGACGCTCATCCTCGACGCGCTGCAGGGTGACGCGTCGCTGTTCACCCGGGCGGACGAGGTCGAGGAGGCGTGGGGGATCGTCGACCCGATCGTCGAGACCTGGGCGACCGCAGCGGAACCGCACTTCCCGAACTACGATGCCGGCACGTGGGGCCCGGAAGCAGCCGATCGGTTGCTCGATCGCGATGGGCGCGCCTGGCGCCGCATCTGAGGACGGAGCGATGACGACCGAGGCGTCTGCTCGCATCGCGGAGCCTGCCCTGCGCTGGTCGGCACGGGCGCACAGCATCGCCGAGATCGAGACGGAGATCAGCCGGATGTGGGTCGCCCAGGATCATCCGGGCCACACGGACGGCGATCTGACCGGGACCGTGGCGGCCAGGACGAACGTGATGAACCTCATCGTCATCGCGCCCGGCCCGGAACTGGCCGAGCGAAGCGCCGCCACGATCCAGGCGCTCACGGGCCGACTCCCGTCGCGGACCGTGGTCATCCAGTCAGCCGATCCGGACGGGCCCTCCTGGCTCGACGCGCGGATCGAGGCCCACTGCGTCCTGCCGAATGCCGGCGTTGCGGAGACGTGTGCAGAGACGATCCACATCCGCTCCGGCGGGGAAGCAGGTCGGCATCTGACGGCCATCGCCACGCCGCTGATCATCCATGACCTGCCGGTCACGGTCTGGTGGCCCGGCGAACCGGCCCTGACCAGCACGGCGGCGGGACGGCTCCTCGCCGGGGCCGATCGTCTTGTGGTCGACGGGTCGACCTGGAGCTCGGATGGCCTCACCCGGCTTCGCCAGATGGCCCGACTCCTCGACACGTCGAATCTGGCCATCAGCGACTTCGCCCTCGAGCGTCAGTCCCGCTGGCGCGAAGCGATCGCCTCGATCTTCGACGACCAGGATTTCCTCCCGTACCTGCGCTCGCTCCGGCGGATCGCGGTCACCTATGCGACCCACGACGAGACCGATGATCCGAGCTCGACCAACCTCGTCAAACCGATCTACCACGTCGGTTGGCTCGCCTCGCGTCTCGGCCTCTCGGTCGTGAAGCCCCTGACCGTGGCCGGGGGGCCGCAGAGCGCAGCACGCCCGGCGAACGCGCGGCCGGCCGCCGGCCGACCCACGACCGGCCGGGGTCAGGTCGCGACGCTGTCGGATGGTCGCGGCGACGTCGCCGTGGTCATCAGACCACTCCTGTCGGCGATGCCGGCCGGCACGACCCTGCGTGTCGAATTGCTGGCCGAACGACGAGGATCGGAACTCCGCGCCGACGTGACGGCGGAGGCCGAAACGGTCCGGTCGCGGGTCTGGCTCGATGGCGTCGAGGCCCTCGACCGCCGTTTCCGGGCGCCCCGGCGGGGCGAGGTCGACCTGCTCGCCGACGCGATCGAATCCGGGCGGCGCGATCCGGTGGCGGTGGGCGCCCTGCGCGCGGCCGCGTCCCTGGTCGGGGATGATCGCTCGGATGGCGGCCGACGATCATGACCGGTCACCCGACCGTGGACGAACCCGAGGTCATCATCGTGCCGGATGCCGTGGCATGCGAAGCCGTCGCATCGGACCGAATCGCCGCACAACTCCGTGCCACCGTTTCGGAGCGCGGCCGGGCAGATTGGGCCACGACCGGGGGCTCCAGCCCGACCGGGATCTATCGGAACCTCGCGTCGACCCCCCTGGTGGACGCGGTCCCCTGGAGCGACGTCCACGTCTGGTGGGGTGACGACCGGTTCGTCCCGCGCGACCACCCCGAGTCGAACGTCAAGCCCTTCGACGACATCATGCTCGCCATCGGGCAAGCCGAGGAAGGGACCGAGGGCGTGATGCGGGCCGTGCCGATCCCGCTCAGCCAGGTCCATCCGTTCCCGACGGCGGAGGCGATCGGTCGTGGCTCGGGCGCGACCTGGTGCGCATGGTCGCTGGCCCAAACCCTCCGCGACGTCACGCCGAAGCAGCCCGGCGGCTGGCCGGCCCTCGATCTCATCCTGCTCGGTGTCGGACCGGACGGCCACATCCTGTCGGTCTTCCCGGGCTCGCTGGCGTTCGACGCGACCGAAACGGTCCTGGCCGTTCCCGCTCCCGTCCACATCGAGCCGCACCTCGAGCGCGTCACCCTCAACCCGGCACTGGTCGGAGCGGCCCGCCACGTCATCGTCGTCGCCTTCGGTGCGGATAAGGCCCCGGTCATCGGCAAGATCTTCGGACCAGAATGGGATCCGCGCCGGTGGCCCGCTCAGTTGGCACGCCGAGCCGGGGCCACCTGGATCCTTGATGAGGCCGCAGCGGCGGAGATCCCGCGCTGACCGGCGCCGCCAAGCCGAGCCGCCAGGTCATCTCGCCGGACGGGACGCCGATCGCGGTCTTCACCAGTGGGACCGGCCCGCCGCTCATCCTCGTCCATGGTGCGACGGCCGATCACACGGCCTTCCGGGTCATCGGGCCGATCCTGGCCGCGACGTTCACCGTCCACACCATCGATCGGCGCGGGCGGGGGGCATCGGGCGATGGCCCGGATTATGCGATCGAGCGTGAGTTCGAGGATGTCGCGGCCGTCGCCGACGCCGTTGCCCGACCCGCTGAGCGGGTCGACGTCTTCGGTCACTCCTACGGAGGGCGGTGTGCGCTCGGGGCAGCGCTGCTGACCGAACGCGTGGGGCGGATCGTCTCCTACGAAGGAGCGCCGACGCCGCCGGGCGCGTCCTACCACCCGCTCGGGATCGAGGACCGGCTCCAGCGCCGGATCGCGTCCGGCGACCTCGCTGGTGCCCTGGCCATGTTCCTGTCCGAGGTCGTCGGGATGTCCGCCGCCGACCTCGCCGCCTATCGCCACAACCCGATCTGGCCGACCCGAGTCGATGCGGCCGGAACGATCCTCCGGGAACTCCGGGCGGAAGCGGATCCGGCCGCCTCGATCGAGCGACTTGGTGCCGTCCGCCAGCCGGTCCTGCAGGTCCTGGGCGGCGACAGCCTGCCGGTGTTTCGCGATGCCACGGTCGCCCTCGATGCGAAGCTCGCGGACGGTCGTGTCGCGATCATCGAAGGTGCACGCCACGCGGCGCATCACACCCATCCGGATCTCCTTGTCGAGTCGATCGTCACGTTCCTCGCCTGAGCAAACGCCGCAGCCGGGGACTACCATCGACACACACAAGGGGAAACAACGACCATGCCTGACGCGAACGCTGCCACCGCCCCCACCACGGCCACGCCGGCCCCGGAATCGGCGCCCGCACCCTACTCGCCCGGCCTCGCCGGCGTGATCGCCGGCGAGACAAGCCTGAGTCTCGTCGATGGCGAGCGTGGGCGATTGACGTATCGGGGCTATCGGATCGGCGATCTCGTGGCCCATGGCACCTACCCTGCCGTCGCCAACATGCTCTGGACGGGTGACTGGGATCCGGATCATCGACTGCCGACCGGCGAGATCCCGCCCGAAGTCATGACGGTCCTGCGGACCCTGCCCGCCACGACGAAGCCGATGGATGCCCTGCGGACTGCCGTGTCGGCGTGGGGCGCCACCAGGAACCTGCCGTGGCCGCCCACCATCGAGCAGGCTCGGGCGCTGACCTCCTTCTCGCCGTCGGCGCTTGCCGCCTTCGCCAGGTTGCGCGCCGGCAACGAACCGATCGATCCGGACCCGACCCTCGACCTGGTCGAGGGCTTCCTGTACCAACTCAACGGGGAGCGCCCGGACGCGGGCACCGCGCGAGCGCTCGACGCCTACTTCATCGTCGGTGCGGAACACGGCTTCAACGCCTCGACCTTCACCGCCCGGGTCGTCACCTCGACCCGGTCCGACATCGCGTCGGCCGTCGTGGCCGCCATCGGCACGATGAAGGGGCCGCTCCACGGTGGAGCGCCGTCCGAGGTCGTGGACCAGCTGAGCCAGATGGCCACCGCCGAGTCGGCCGAGATCTGGGTCCGGGGGGCCATCGACCGCGGCGAGCGCCTGATGGGCTTCGGGCACCGCGTCTATCGAGCCTACGATCCCCGCGCCGCCGCCCTAAGGACTGTGGCCGAGGGGATGGAGCACCGCCCGGATTGGCTGGAACGAGCGATCGAAGTCGAGGATGTCGTCCTTCGCGTCCTGGCCGAGAAGCACCCGGAACGCGCCCTCAAGACGAATGTCGAGTACTACGCCGCGCCGGTGCTCATGGGCGTCGGTCTCGCTCCGGACCTGTTCCCCGCGGCGTTCTCGCTGGCCCGCCACGCTGGCTGGACGTCGCACGCCCTCGAGCAGGCGGCGGCGGACCACCTCATCCGGCCGAATGTCCGATACGTCGGACCGGCCGAGCGGGACCTGCCTGCCTGACAGTCCGAAGGGCCTACAGCCAGCCCTGTCGACGGAAGTAGGCGACCAACAGGATGAGCAGCACGCCCATCATCAGCATGATCGCGAGGAACGAGAATTCCTGGCGTTCTCCCGGGACCGGGACATTCATCCCGAAGATGCTGGCGATGAGGGTGAGCGGCAGGAGGACGACGCTCACCGCTGTCAGGATGCGAAACGAGTCGTTCAGGCGGTGTGACAACACCGATTCGTTCGTGGACTCCAGCGCCTCGATGACTTCCTTGTAGTTCTCGAGGGTGTCCCAGATCCGCTCGGCGGCATCCGAGATGTCGTCGAAGTAGATCTCGAGTTCTTCCTGGAAGTAGCGCTGCTTCGTCCGCTCCAGATCACGCAGGACCGCCCGCTGGGGTCGGACGATCCGCCGGAAGTTGATGATCTCCTGCTTCGCCTCCGAGATGTCGCGGACGATCTCAGACGAACGACCTTCGAAGATGTCGTCTTCGATCCGATCGAGCTTGACCGCCATCTTCCGGAGCATCGGGAACGAGGCATCCACGCAGGTGTCGGCGATCTTGTAGAGGAGGTAGCCGGATCCCTTCGAGAAGGTCGCCTCGCGCAGGTCCGCCTTCTCGCGATAGCGCTCGAACATCGCGGTCAGCGGCGGTAGCGGGATGTTCGGCAGGGTGATCATGAAGTCCGGACCCATGAACAAGTCCAGCTCGGCGGTCAGGATCCGGCCGGTCTCTTTCTCGAACAGCGGAAAGTGCAGGACGATGAACACGTAGTCGTCGTACTGGTCCAGCTTCGGCCGGTTGTTCCGCGAGTAGACGTCCTCGTAGTCGAGCGGGTGGAAGTCGAAGTGACTCTCGAGCCAGTCGCGGTCGGCCATCCGCGGCGACTCGATATGGATCCACCGGATGCCGGATGCCTCGATGATGTCCGGCACGGAGACATCGACCATCGAGATCGTGTCGACCGGCACGGCGTGGCGCCGGCCTCGGGGCCGGGGCAGCGGGCGCGGGAAGGCGAGGTTCGGCACGGCACCATCGTAGCGGTCGTCTCCCGTGGCAGCCGCGTCGAGTAGCATCCACGGACCGCCCGTCGGGCGCCCCTCCGTTCGGAGGCATGGTGGCGATCCTCGAGACCCACGACATCGGCAAGCGGTACGGGCGCCGCACCTGGGCACTCCGCCACCTCGACGTCTCTGTGCCGGACGGGAGCATCACCGCGCTCGTCGGACCCAACGGATCGGGCAAGTCGACGCTCCTGAAGGCATGGGTCGGCTTCGAACGGCCGACGGAGGGCAGCCTGACCGTCGGCGGGATCGATCCCTGGCACGACCGCGCCGCCGCGCTGGCGCAGATCGGTTATGTGCCACAGGCGCCGTCGCTGTATCGCGAGCTCACGGTCGAGGAGCACGTCATCCTCGCCCGCACGCTGCGGCCGGGGTTCGACGCGGGTATCGCGCGGCGACGTCTCGATGACCTCGACATCCCGCTGCAGTCGCGGGCGGACGAGCTCTCCGGCGGCCAGCAGGCACAGGTCGGGCTCGCCCTGGCACTCGGGACCCGAGCGCCGGTCCTGCTGCTCGACGAACCCCTGGCCAGCCTCGATCCGCTGGCGCGACGCGAATTCCTGCACGTGCTGGTCGACGCCGCCCGCGCTGACGGCTCGACGGTCCTCTTGTCCTCCCATGTGATCACCGACATCGAGCAGGCATGTGATCGGCTGCTGGTCCTCGGGGGCGGCCGGACGCTTCTCGACCTGTCGATCGCGGCCGCCATCGCGGAGCACGTCATCGTCGAGACGCCGGACGGCGGGCAGTCGATCGACCTCGGGTCGACCGCGACGATCGTCGGATCATTCCCCGGTCCCATGGGCGAGCGCCTGAGCCTCGTGCGTGGCGCGGCTGTGCCGGGAAGCCGGCCGGCGACCCTCGAGGAGGTCGTCCTCGGCCATCTGGCGGCAGGTCGCACTCGGTCGAGTCGGGCGACGACCGGGGGTCGAGCGGCGTGAGGTTCGACGGCACGCGCCTGACCCTGCGTCTCCAGCGCTTCGAGCTCGTGACGTTCGGTGCCGCGCTCGGGGCCCTCATCGTGGCGCTGTTCGTCGCATCGCTCTACCTGATCAGCCTCCAGCCCGGAGCCGACTGCCGCATCCTGAACGACGCGATTCCGTCGACGTGCCAGGTCGCCGCCGACCGGTTCAATGACGCGCAGGGCTGGCTCAGCGGCCTGCTGCTGGCGCCCCTGCTCATCGTCACGTTCGCGTTGGGACTGTTCCTCGGAGCACCCATCGTCGCCCGCGAGCTCGAGCGCGGGACCGTCCGGCTCGCCTGGTCGCTGGGACCGTCACGCTGGCGCTGGTACGCATCACGGATGCTGCCGATCCTCGCGGTCGTCGTCCTCCTGACCGTCCTTGCCGGCGCCGCGATGGACCTGTTCTTCGCGGCCGGCCAGCCGGGCGCAGACCTGTCACGCTCGTTCGACGGCTATGGCGTCCGCGGCGGCCTGCTCGCTGCACGGGCGATCGTCATGTTCGCCATCGCGGTGGTCGTCGGAGCGATCATGGGCCGCGCGCTGCCGACGATCCTCGTCTCGACGCTGGTGGCGACGATCGCGCTGACTGGCGTGATCAACGTGTACGACGGCATCCTGCGCGGCGAGGCGGTCGCCATCCCGGCCGATCCGACCGGCTCCGGCGGGGCCTTCGTGGGCGCCCAGCCGGGCGACAGGTATCTCGACCAGAAGTTCGTTCTGCCCGACGGCACCCTCGTGGGCTTCGACTACTTCTACCAGGGCGGTCAGGGCGACCCGTTCGACGAGTTCGGCAACCCGCGCTACCCGATGGTCGACGTCGTCATCCCGGGCGAGCGCTACCAGTTCGTGGCGGCGCGCGAAGCCGCGGTGCTGCTGGGCGGGTCGCTGGTCGCGCTGCTCGTCGCCGGCTTCGTGGTCGCGCGGAGACGGCCGGGCTGACGCGTCGGACTCAGAACTCGACGGGTGTCGGCGGCAGTTCCGAGGCGGCGACGTGGTGCGGGCTCACCGCCGGGTTGCGCCGCAGCCAGATCGTGATGGCGCCGAACAGGAACACCGCCGATGCGGCGACGAACAGCCCGTGGACCCCGCTGACCGACGCGATCAGCGCGCCGGCGGCCGGTCCGATGATCCCGGCGGCATAGAGCGGCAGGTAGACGAGATTGAGCGCGGCGGAGCGGCGCTCCGGCGGGAGCTCCGTGGCGAGCAACCCGAAGATCATCGAGCTGACGGTCGCGGTCGCCGCCCCGAGCCCGACCGCCAGCAGGGCCAGGACCCCGATCGACCCGACCAGTGGCATCGTGAACAGCACGACACTGGCGCCGCCGAGAGCGGCGATGAGCACCGGCCGGAAGCCGATCCGATCGCCGATGACCCCGCCGAGCGGTGAGACGAGCGCCCCGACCAGCGCCCCCGTCCCGGCGACCAGCGCGATCGCGGACGCCAGTCCGGGACCGAGCCCGTTGATCCCCTCGACCAGGATCGGGATGTACGGCCGGCTCATCTGGATCGCCACGAACGAGATGCCGAAGATCGTGAAGATCCGTCGCGTGGCCTTGTCGGTTAGGACGCCGCGGAGCGACGAGAAGGCGAGGTCCACGATCCGGCCGGTCGGCACGACCTCGGGACGGATCTCCTTCGAACCGAAGGTGACCAGCACCGCGGTCCCGACGGACAGGAGGGCCGAGAAACCGAAGACCGCCGGGATGGCCCAGCCGAAACCGTCGATCAGGATGCCGGCCAGGGCCGGGCCGACGGCGAACCCGACCGGGCCGGACGCGCCGAACAGGGCGATCGTCGTGCCCAGCCGTCGGCGCGGCGTCACGTCTCGGATCCCCGCCAGCATGATGCCCGTATTGCCCAGCTGGAGGCCGACGAGGAGCATCGCCAGTGCGACCTGCCAGGGTTCGCGGGCCAGGGCGACTGCGGCGAGTACGACCGCCTCGACGATGGCGCTCCGGACGATGACGACCTTCCGGCTGTACTTGTCGGCCCAGGCGCCCCACACCGGGACGAGCGGCATCCCGACCACGAAGATCAGGGCACTGAAGATCCCGATGAACGTGAGCCGCTGGCTGTCCGGGACGCCCATCTGGTGCAGGTAGGACGGCAGCAGCGCGAAGATCTGGCTGACGCCGAGGCCTTCGACCATCGAGGTGACCCAGAAGACGGCGACGAGGATCCGCCAATCCTGCCCGGCGCGGGGCGTGGCGAGATCGGGCTCGGTCAAGGTCGTGGGCACCTGCGGAGACTAGCGGAAGTCGCGAGGATGCTGCCCAGGATCCCGACTGGTCCGGGGTCCTCGCCAGATAGCAGCATGGTTCGTCTTCTGCGGACGCCTACCGCCCTCGGTCGTTCCGGCGGCCTCGTTGGACGTCCGATCCGTGTCAGGCACGAGCCCCATGTGTAGCTGGCGAAGATGTGGCCTGTGGTGTAGCCGAACACGAACGAGGATACTCAGCGGCAGAGACCACGCGGTTGTGGGCCGTGCCGGGCGGCTGGGGGCCGTGCCGGGCGCATGGAAACGCCCGAAGGAACTGGTGGGGACCTCCGTTCGACGGGTCCTGAGGCTGCGAACAAGTCCACAGTCCCTGGTCGTCGCCGAGTCCCTCGCTCGCGGGCCTTGCGACCTGCGAACCTGGTTCCCGGGACCGTCCTGAGGATCGCTCCCCTGACCGGTCTGGCGGTTCAACCTGCCCCTTCGGGCAAGAGAAATATACGGCCCGCCATGGGGGCACCACAACGGGGTTGTCCACGAAATCGGTCCAAACACCGCGGAAGTTATCCCCATTCGGTGGCCGATGTGGACGAGCTGTGGACAGACCGCGCCAGTCGGTAGGCGGCCAACGCCCGCGCGCGGGCATCGGCGTGATCGACGATCGGGGCCGGGTAGTCCGACCCGACCTGGACCCCGGACCGCCGTGCCACCACCTCGGTCATCTCCCATGGAGCATGGATGTGCTCGGGTGGGACGTTCCGGAGCTCGGGCACCCAGCGTCGGACATATTCGCCATGCGGATCGTGGGTTCGGCCCTGCAGGACGGGATTGAAGATCCTGAAGTACGGCTGCGGATCCGTCCCGGTCGAGGCGGCCCACTGCCAGCCCCCGTTGTTCGAGGCGAGATCGCCGTCCACCAGGTGGTGCATGAAATGCGCCTCGCCGGCCCGCCAGTCGATGAGCAGGTCCTTGGTCAGGAACGAGGCGACGATCATCCTGGCCCGATTGTGCATCCAGCCGCACGCGGCCAGCTGGCGCATCGCGGCGTCCACGACCGGAAAGCCGGTCGTTCCCGCGCGCCAGGCAGCCAACGCGGCCCCGTCGTTCGACCACGCGAGGCCCGCGAGATCCGCTCGGAACTCGCGGCGACGCACGTCCGGTCGGTGGAAGAGGACGTGGGCATAGAACTCACGCCAGATGAGTTGATCGAGGAACCGCTGTCGGCCATCACCGGGGCCAAGGGCGCGATCGACCACCTCCGTGGCGGACAGGAGACCCAGGTGGAGGTCGGCCGACAGCCGCGACGTGCCGTCGACCAGGTCGAGTCGGTCGCGGGTGGTCGCGTAGCGATCGATGCCGTGGGCCAGCCACCGCTCGAGTCGTCGCCGGGCCGCGGCCTCGCCGGGTTCGGGCAGGAGGTCCGGATCCGCCGTCGGGGATGAGGGGAGGTCGAGGTCGCCAAGCGTCGGGATCGTGCCGGGATCGATCCGGTGGCCGGCAAGGCGGACAGGCGACGCGAGCGGCGCCCGACGAAGCCGCCGTTCCCAGGTCCGTCGGAATGGCGAGTAGATGCTGAACGGACGCCCATCGAGCGTAGCGATCGTCTCCGGCTCGTGGACAAGGACCCCCGGCTCGGCATGCAGGCGTCCCGCCCCGATGGCCCCGGCCACCGCCGCGTCTCGAGCGCGACCGTACGGCCCGTGATCGCGCGAAACATACACATCGTGTGCGCCTGCGGCAGCGGCGACGTCCGGCACGACGCTCACCGGATCACCGACCCGGACGACCAGCGGGGCGCCGCGATCGGCAAGTTCGGATGCGAGCGAACGGATCGATCCGAGGAGGAACCAGGTTCGATTCGGGCTGGCCGATCGCCCACCGATCAGGCGCGGGTCGAGCACGTACAAGGGGACGACCGTCCGATGCGCCGCGGCCGCCGCGACAAGAGCCGGGTGGTCGTGGATCCGCAGATCCCGGCGAAACCAGACGATCGCTGTCGAATCAGTCATCGACCATGGTTCGCACGCCGGCGACTCGCGGACGTCGCCTGGGGCATCATCGCCCGATGGATCACGGACGCGAGATCGTCGTACCCGACCCGAGCCTGATCGTCCTGATCGGGGCGGCTGGTGCCGGCAAGTCCACGTTCGCCGCCGGGCACTTCGCATCGGACGAGGTCCTGTCGTCCGACCGGTTCCGGTCGATCGTGTCCGGCGACGAAGCGGATCAGTCGGCGACACGCGCCGCATTCCAACGCCTTCACCGAGCTGTGGCCGGCCGATTGGCGGCCCGGCGACTGACCGTGATCGACGCGACCAACGTCCAGGCGCGCGCTCGGCGGGCGCTCCTCGCTCTGGCGGATGACGCCGAGCTGCCGACGATCGCATTGGTCATCGATCCACCCGAGGCAGTGGTCCTGGCGCAGAACCTCGGTCGACCACGGGTCGTCGATCCGGTCGTGGTCCGTCGACATCTGGATCAGCTCAGGGCGTCACTCGAAGGCTCGACACTTGCCAACGAAGGGTTCGCCGACGTCATCGTGCTGCGCGACCCAGCCGAACTGTCCAGGATCAGGATCCACCGCCATCGTTCGTGACGATCCGCCCGAACGGGCGTGCCCGGACCTCGACCCAGACGCCATTCGCCATGTAGATGTCCTCGCGGGCGATGTCGAGCGCCGCGGCTTCATCAGCTGCGCGGACGATCAGGATCGACGCCGACACGTCGCTGAAGGCCCCCACTTCGACGAGCACGCCGGCTCGCTTGAGATCGACCAGCCGGGCGATGTGGCGGGCGCGGAAGGGGCCTCGCGTTTCGGCTCCGTCGGGGGCGTAGGTCGCCTCGATCAGCCAGGTGGGTTCGATCGTCACGTCGGTCATGGTGCCCTGGAGTCTACTCGTCAGGACCGCCGTCCCTTCAGCCGGTCGCTCCAGCCGCGATCGCGACCAGCGCCACGACGGCAAGCGCGATCCCGACAGCATGCGCACGCGACACCCGCTCGTGCAGCAGCACCGTGGCGAGGATCACCGTGGTCACCGGGTACAGCGACGACACCACGGTCGCGATCGCGAGCGAGCCGGCCTGGATGGCGAAGAAGTAGGCACCGTTGCCCGCCAGGTCCAGGACCCCGACGGCGACGATGGCCGGCACGAGTTTCCGGGCCGGTCGCCAGGCCGCCCGAGTGGCGAGCGCGACGGCGGCGATGAGAACGACCTGGATGGCGCGCATGAGGACGAGCGGACCGAAGATGTGGCCATGGCTCACCTGGGCCAGACAGACGCCGAACGTCCCGATCCCGATGCCGGCAATGAGCGCGAACCTCAGGCCATAGAGGCCCGCCGACCGGTCGTCGACGCTCGAGACGTCGACGCTCGAAACGAGGATGACGGCGATGAACGCGATGATCATGCCCGCGACCACCAACGCCGGCGGGACGCCTTCGGTCAGGATCCCGACCGTCACCGGGATCGAGGCGGCGATCACGGCGGTCAACGGCGCCATCACCGCCATCCGCCCCTCGGCGAGCCCTCGATAGAGGGCGGTGACGCCGATCCCGCCGGCGATCCCTCCGAGAAGACACCAGGCGAGGTCCGCGGTCGACATCGCGGATTCGGCCGTGACGACGGCGAGCACGGCGGCCACGACCAGACCGGCCAGCTGGGATACAAGGACGACGCCGAACAGCGCCGTGCGCCGGCTCAGGAGCCCGCCCCCGAAATCGCCGCCACCCCAGGCGACGGCCGCGGCGAGCCCGAAGACGACCGTTGCCGTCTGGGTCGGGTCGACCTCGTTCAGGCGGATCTCGAGGGCGGTGCCGCGTCGGCCTCGGCACCCGGATCGACACTGGTCGGTCCCTCGAGGACGACGACGGCGTCCGCTGCCTTGTCGTAGCGCGGCGAAGTCGTCAGGTAGATGACCTGGAAGTCGGCCGCGACCGACCGGAGCAGGCCGAGGGCCCGAGCCGCCCGCTCGTCGTCAAGGGTCACGAACGGATCGTCGAACACGAGCGGCGGTCGACGATCGCCGGTGACGAGCCTGACCAGGCCGAGCCGAGCGACGAGGTAGACCAGGTCGAGCGTCCCCTGGCTCAGGGACGTCACTGACACCCAGTCGCCCTTCTCTGGCGCCCGAACCTCGATGTCCAGCGTCTTGTCGTCGACCCGCACTCGACGGTAGCGGCCGCCGGTCACGGCGGCCAGGTCGCGGACCATGTGCGCCTCGAGATACCTGGTGGCGGTCTTCATCGTGGCCTGCTCCGCGGCATCGATCGCCGCCAGCGTGGTCGCGTACACCCGCTGGCGACGCTGCGCACCGGCCAGTTGCTCACGCCACGCGGCCAGGCGCTCGGCCTGTCCGGCGACCTGTTCGGCATCGACGGCGTTGGCCTCGACCCGGGCGCGCGCGTTGGCCTCATCGTCGCGTGCCCTCTCGAGGGCTCCCTCCTGATCGCGGACCTCCACCTCGAGCCGCTCCCGCGCCCGTGGCTCCTTGGCGATCGGTCCGAGCGCCTCGATGGCGCTGGTCTTCTGCTCGATCTCGAGCGCGGCCGCGTCCCGTTGGGGAGCCAGCGTCTCGCTCGGTTCCTTTCCGACCAGGCCCTCGAGTTGCGCCGACAGGCGGTCGATCTTGGCGACGTGCGCCTCTTCACGGGCCAGCAGATCCTCGGCCTCGGCGAGGTCGGCCAGACCGAGCGACCCGAGCTGGCCGGCGGTCTTCGCCTCGACGTCCCGGAGTTCCGCCTCGATCTCGGACCGCCCGCGAAGGCGCCGATCGATCTCCACGTCGCGCAGCTGGGCATGCATCTTGTCGCTGCGACGCAGCCACAGGGCAACAGCGGCGACGGCCACGCCGACCAGCGCGACGACGGCGCCGATCGCCTGGACGACCACGACCTGGCCCGTGATCCCCAGGAGACTCAGGATGACCGGACCGGCCGCAAGGAGGATCCCGATGACCACCATCGCGATCGAGACGCGTGACAACGGGCGCCAGGTCGGTTCGGGTTCGACATCGAACGAGACCTCGACCTCACCGGCCAACGCGGCGCGCAGCTCACGGGCGCGGCCGTCGAGCACGCGCAGGCGCTCCACCGTTGCCCGGACGACCGGGAGTGGATTGGGCGATGGGTGCGCACCGGCGAGCGTATCCAGCTCCGCCGCGACCTCGACCGCCTGGCGGTAGCGTTCGTAGCGCTCGCTCGCAGCCGTGCGTTCGGCCACCAGACGCTCAGCCTGACGAGCCTTCTCCAGCAGGCTGCGTCGCTCCGCGAGCGCGAGCTCCACTTCCGTCCGGCGGTCGCGCGCCGACGACGCCGCATCCCGGTCGCGTTCGAGCTGGGCAAGCGCCAGCTCGCCCTGGTCCAGGGCTGCCTGAGCCTGCTCGACCGCCTGCTCTGCGACCTTGAGGCGGCCGGGATTCCGCTCGCCCTTGGTGGTCAGGTCGTGGAGTGCCTTGTCCAGCTTCTTGCGCGCCCGGCTCGTCCCCCGGTCCGCCCCGCTGATGGATGACTGGAGACGATCGCGCAGCGCACCCTCGTCGCGTGACAGGTCACTCAGTTCGAAGTGGTGGACCGACGCCGTGGACCGGAAGAACCCCTCGGTCGGGATGCCGGTCAACTCCGCGAGGACCTGATCGGCCAACGCAGGATCGGTGATCGACTGACCGTCGTAATCGAGCCGGACCGTGCCACGGGCCCCGGCAAACGTCTTCTCGAGCGTCCCGGACTTGCGGCCATCCTCATCGTCCTGCTCGAACTCGACCGTGATGGTGGAGCGGACATCTGCCGGTGCTCCCCACGGGCGAAGCGCCTCGAGTTCAGCGGCTGTGCTCGTCGCGCGCCGGGTCAGGGCAAGCTCGAGCGCTCGCTGGATCGTCGTCTTGCCCGCCTCGTTGGGGCCGCGGACGACCGTCAGCCCCGGAGCGAGTTCGATATCGAATGTCGGGTATCGACGGAACTGCTCACCGCTGATCCGCCTGACCCTCACAGGGACACCTCGTGACCGGCGAGGAGCAGCCGCCCAAGGCGCAGAGCGTCGCGATCTTCGGCGGCCTCCGCCGTGGATCCGGAGGCCTCGAGGGCCTTGATCCGTGCTTCGAGGTCGCGGATGAACGCACCGGCGATCGTGTCCTCGGACGGCAACGGACCCTCGGTCAGGGCCGGGACGGATGCGTCGCGGACCCGAACCTTGAGGAACGAGGTCACGAGGGCGGCCTCGACCTCGGTGAGATCCAGGTCCAGGTCGTCCGGCCGAACGCCGACGAGTCGGGCGTCCAGGACCAGATCCTCGCTCGCGTGGGCAGCCAGCAGGGTGATCAGGGCCGGCTGGCTGGCGATGGCGGCGGCATCGATCTCCTGCTTGAGGAACCTCGTCCGGCCCACCTGCCGTTCCTCGACGGTCACGGACCGCTGCCCGTCCCGCTCCTCGAGCTCGACGAGCAGGACCTTGCCGGCGCGATCCTGGTCCAGGGCGACCGCTTCCGGCGCGCCCGCGTAGGCATAGGTCACGGACCCGAGCTTGCCGACCTGGGCGGAATGCCAGTGCCCGAGGGCGAGATAGTCGAACCCGCTTGCGGCGATCTCTTCGGATGTGATCACGACCTCGTCGCGATCCGTCTTGCCCGGGATCGAGATCGAGCCGTGGACCATCCCGATCCGCCAGGTTGCGGGCTGATCCGCGAGGGCGCCGATGCCGAGGAGCGGACTGGCTGGCGCGCGCTTGGTCGCGAAGACCTTGCCGATCACCACCGCGTCGAGCGACGCGAGATGGACCGACGACCGATCCGGGTGAAGGACGGTGATCAGGTCCGAGTCCTGGCCGAGCCCAGCCATCGCGGGCAGGTCGTAGGCGCGGTAGATGGATGCCCGATCGTAGACGTCATGGGTGCCCGGGATGATCACGGATCGGATCCGAACGTCGGCCAGACGCTTGAGCTCGGCGGCGACGCGTTCGACCGAGCGGCGCGGCTGGACGTTCGAGTCGAACAGGTCGCCCGCGACCAGGAAGAGGTCGACCCGCTCCGTGATGGCGAGGTCCACCGCGGCCTGGAATGCGGCGAACTGGCGTTCCCGTTGGGCGGCCGCCTGCTCGCCGAGGTCGTCATGACGCGCCCCGAGGTGGACATCGGCCGTATGGATGATCCTGAGCATCAGGTGGCGGGGTCCCTCCTCGCGGCCCGAGGCGAACGGTGCGAGCGAGGCGCCCCCATGACTCCCCGCTCGCCGAAGCAAAGGTCCGTCGACATTGTGACAGGTACGGTGTCACGGCTGCAGCCGCGGGCAGACGATGCTTCGACAGCCCATTTCGCCGAGTCGATGTATCCTCGCGGTCATCGAACCGGTGCGCCCCGAGCGACAGGGACCCAACATCGGCACCTGGGCGCGTGTCCCGGCCAACTCCGCCAGACCTGCACGTCCCGACTGCTGATGCGGCCGCCCCGCGACTGGCACACCCCTGACCTGTATTGCCCCTCGGAGGAGCATCGTGACCTACGTCGATCGGACCCTGAACTGTGTCGATTGCGGGGTGGAATTCATCCACTCCGCGGCCGATCAGGAGTACTACCAGCAGAAGGGTTTCGTCAGCGACCCGAAGCGATGCACCAGTTGCCGTGCCAGCCGCCGAGCGAGCCGGGATGGCGGCTACGACGCGCGCGAGATCGGCGGCCCACGCGGCTACGAGCGCGGCGACGACCGGGCGAGTCGCGAGTACTTCGCCGTCGTCTGCTCGTCGTGCGGCAACCAGGCCCAGGTCCCGTTCAAGCCGCGGATGGATCGTCCGGTGTACTGCTCGGACTGCTTCCGGACCGTCCGACCCGACTGACCGGCACGGCTCACAGCCGAAAGGTCTCGCCGGCCCGGTAGCGATCGCGCCGCCGCCCGCGCCAGACCGTGACCCTCGACCGGCCGTATACCTGCCACGCCCCGTCCCGCCCGACGACGGCCGTCTCCTCGTCGATCCCGAGCACGACCGACGCCCGAGGCGCCTGGAGCGCGATGAGCGCAGACAACGCCTCCGGCCAGGCGTCGTAATGGGGCACGACCGACATGCCCGGCACGAACCCGAGACCATCGCGCCAGCGAAGTGGCCACGGGGCAGCGCCGGCCCGGAGTTCGAACGTCCGGGCGGCGAGCGCCATCGCGCCGGCCGAGCAACCGACCAGGATCGCGCCTCTCGCATGCGCATCGACGAGGGCCGCCGCGACCGCGCTCCCGAGCAGGGAGTCCAGCAGGTACGACGGCTTCCCACCGGAGAGGTAGACGAGATCGGCCTCGCCGATGGCCTGCGCGGCCGCCGGGTCGTCGGCTCCCAGGCGATCGCGAACCAGGACCGGCTCGACTTCGGCACCAAGCTGGCTGAAGTGGGCGACACCGCGGGCCGCCCAGTCCGCGAACACGGACGGGCCATCCGGGTACGACGCGGTCGGCAGGATGACAACCCGCGGTCTGGTCCGGCCGCTCGACCTGAGCAGCGAATCGTCGAAACCGAGCATCGCAGGGAGGAACTCACCGGCGCCGACGAGCGCCACGGGTCCAGGCATCGGTCGAGTCTAGCGGTCCCTTGCCCGAACCCCGTCGTCGCTGCGAAACTGCCCCGGGACACCATCGCGCTCTCGAGCGCCCCGCCGGAGCCTGCATGACCCGACGCCAACGCTGGACGATCATCTGCACGGTCATCGGCTCGGGAGCGGTCTTCCTCGACGGGACCATCGTCAACGTCGCCCTCCGACACATCGGCACCGACCTGCCCGGCTCCATGATCGGCGTCCTGGAGGGCCAGGCCTACATCGTCGGTGGCTATCTGGCCGTGCTGGCCGCCCTGCTCATCCTGGCCGGGGCGCTATCCGACTACTACGGCAGGCGGCGCGTCTACGCCATCGGTCTGATCGGCTTCGGCCTGACCTCCGCCCTGTGCGGGCTCGCGCCGACGCTCGAGATCCTGGTCGTGTTCCGCCTGTTCCAGGGGGCGGCCGGAGCGTTGCTCATCCCCGGTTCCCTCGCGTTGATCACCCATGCCTTCGATGGCGTCCAGCGCGCTCGCGCCTTTGGGATGTGGGCGGCCGCGACCTCGGCATTGCTCGTGCTCGGGCCGATCATCGGGGGGACGATCGTGGACACGGTCGGTTGGCGGGTCGCCTTCCTGATCAACGTCCCTCTCCTCACGTTCGCCCTGTGGGCCACGCTCACCCACGTATCGGAGTCACGCGACGAGGAGGCGACCGGTCGGTTCGACTGGCTCGGGGCGTTCGTCGCCGCACTGGCTGTCGGCGGGCTCGCGTTCGGGGTGATCCGCGGTGGAGCCAATGCCTGGGCCGATGCGGCCGCATGGATCGCCATCGCGATCGGGGTGGTCGCGCTGGTGGCCTTCCCGATCCTGATGGCTCGCCGGCCGCACCCACTCGTGCCGCTTGGCCTCTTCCGATCGCGGGTGTTCGCCTCGGTCAACCTCGCAACGTTCTTCATCTACGGTGGCCTGTACGTCACGTTCTTCTACCAGGCGGTCATTCTCCAGGGCGCCATCGGCTACACGGCCCTCGGGGCCGGCATCGTCGGCCTGCCGACGGGCCTCATGCTGGCGCTGCTGTCGACCCGAGTCGGGACGCTCGCGGGCCGGATCGGCTCGCGGCCGTTCCTGGTCGCCGGCCCGCTGCTGATGGCCGCCGGCGTGCTCTGGTTCACGCGTCTGCCGTTCGATTCGGCGCCCTGGCGGGCCTCGCTCGAGGACGCGGCCAGCCTCGTCCCGCCGGTTTCGGTGTTCACAGACGTGGTGCCGTACACGCTGCTGTTCGGACTGGGGATCTCGCTGGTCGTGGCCCCGCTCACGAACGCGCTGATGGGCTCGATCTCCGGTCGCTTCTCGGGGATCGGCTCGGCGGTCAACAATTCGATCTCACGGGTGGGCCAGCCGCTGCTCGGTGCGCTCATCTTCATCCCCATCAGCGCCGTCTACTACGCCTCACTCGGAGGATCGACGGGGATCGATACGGCCGATCCCGCCGTCCGCAAGATCTTCCAGCCGCTCAACCCCCCGGGTGCGGCCGCAACGCCCGCCCAGGTGGCTGCATCGAATCATGCCTCGATCGAGGCGTTCCACCTGGCCATGCTGGTGTGTGCCGCCCTGCTGGTGATCGGCGCACTCATCTCCTGGTATGGGCTGCGCGAACCATCGGGTCGGCGAGTCGCCGCGTCTGGGCTCGCCGATCCATCCGTGCCAGGCGACTGACGATGGTCCGCGACTGGGACGGACGGGCTTACGATCGGGTCGCCGACCCGGCAACGCGCTGGGGCGCGGCCGTCCTCGACCGACTGCCACTGGCCGGTGACGAGCGGGTCCTCGACGCGGGTTGCGGGAGCGGTCGGGTGACCGAGTTGCTGGCGGAACGGTTGCCGCGCGGCCAGGTCATCGCCGTGGATGCCTCGCCGGCCATGATCGACGTGGCGCGGGGCCGCCTGGCGCGCTACGCCGATCGCGTCCGGTTCATCGAGACCGACCTGCGAATGCCGCTCCCACTCGACGTGGCCGTGGACGCCGTGCTGTCGACGGCCACCTTCCACTGGATCGCCGATCACGATGCGCTGTTCGACAACCTGGCCGGCATCGTCCGCCCCGGTGGCTGGCTCGTCGCCCAATGTGGTGGTGGGGACAACATCGCGGCGGTCCAGAGCGTCCTGGCGACGGTCGGGGACGGCTGGCTGGGCGACGCGAACTTCCAGGGCCCGATGGAAACGGCCCGTCGGCTCGATGCGGCCGGGTTCGTGGACATCGAGTGCTGGCTCCAGGATGAGCCGACCTGGTTCGAGCCGGGCGAGCCGTTCGAGGCCTACCTCCGGACGGTGATCCTCGGCGCTCACCTCGACCGACTGCCCACGGCCGAGCGCGACGCCTTCGTCCGCGCGGTCGCGAGCCGGCTGCCGGAGCCGATGATCGACTATGTCCGACTGAATATCGTGGCGCGCCGCGCGGCGGACTGACCGAGACGGTCAGTCGCTGACCCGGAACGGTGCCCCGTGGCCTGGGATGACGATATCGGCAGCGGCCAGCACCCGCTCCCGGCCGCGTTCGATCGCCGCCTGGTCCGACCCGAGCGGATCGACCTCGGGGGTCCGATCCTGATACCACCACAGGTGGGTCATCGCGTAGACGGCATCATCCGCGGTGACGATGAGGCTGGCGTCCTCCTCGGTGTGCCCGGGAGTCAGCCATAGCTCGCTGTTCGGGCCCAGCCGGTGACCGTCGCCGTCGTGATCGAGCCACAGGTCGTCGCGGTAGCGGGCCCAGAAGTCGACCACCTCGGCATTCGGGAACAGGGCGATGTTGACGGTGTGGTCCGGGTGGTGGTGGCTCAGGAAGACGTGGGTGACGGCATCCGGGACGACCCCTGCCGCGGCCAGTGGGTCGAGGATCAGCGAGCGGTGGGCGACCATCCCCGGGTCGCTCACGATGACAGCATCACCGTCGCGGACCAGGACGATGCTGCTGCCGACGCGGCCGTCAGGTCGGGCATACCCCGCGTGGAGGAGCTGGACACTGGTCATCCGCCGATGCTAGCTCGTCGCGACGGGCGAGATTCGCCGGCCCGGTCGCGGGCGGCATGCGATGCTCCGACCATGCGATCCGATCGGCCAGCCGACCTCGTCTTCCTGGATGGCCGCGTCGCCACCATGGACCGCGATCGCCGCTTCGCCAGTGCCCTCGCCGTGCGGGCCGGCAGGATCGTCGCTGTCGGCCGTGACGCGGAGATCCGGGCGGCCATCGGTCCGGCCACGCGCGTGGTCGATCTGCGCGGGCGGTCGATGACCCCGGGTTTCGGCGACGCGCACACCCATCCGGTGGAAGCCGGGCTCGGGCGTCTGCGGTGCAGCCTGGAGGGTCGCCACGGCCTTGCCGAGTACGTGGAGGCGGTCGGGGCGTACGCGCTGAGCCATCCCGATGTCCCATGGATCCTCGGGGATGGCTGGGCGATGGCCGACTTCCCCGGTGGACGACCCCACCGATCGGATCTGGATCGTGTGGTCCCGGACCGGCCGGTCCTGCTGTTCAGCGCGGACGGGCATACCGCCTGGGTCAATTCCGCGGCGCTCGTGGCGGCCGGGATCGACGCGGACACGCCTGATCCGACCGGCGGAAGGATCGAGCGAGACGCCGACGGCCGACCTTCGGGGGCCCTCCAGGAGGCTGCCTACGTCTTGGTCGAGCGCGTCGCACCGCGACCAGATCCGAACGACCTGGTCGCGGGCCTGAGGGCCGCGCAGGCCGAGCTCCACGGCCTGGGCATCACCCACTGGCAGGACGCCAATGTGTGGCCCCATGAGGGGGAGATCGCCTACACGACGCTGGCCGGAGCCGGCGAACTCACGGCGCGCGTGATCGGCGCCCTTGGCTGGGACGAGACGCGCGGGCCTGAACAGATCGAGGAACTGATCGAGCGTCGGGATCGGACGTCGATCGGCCGCTACACGCCGACCAGCGTGAAGTTCTTCCTGGACGGCATCATCGATAGCTTCACGGCAGCGATGCTCGAGCCGTACCTCGACGCCAACGGCCACCCGACCGACATCCGCGGGATGAGCCTGATCGATCCGGTCGAACTCGGCGACTATGTCTCCAGACTCGACGGGCTCGGGTTCCAGCCGCATTTCCACGCCATCGGTGACGGTGCCGTGCGCGAGGCCCTCGACGCGGTCGACGCCGCGCGACGGACGAACGGACCGTCCGACACCCGGCCGCATGTCGCCCACATCGAGGTGATCCATCCCGACGATCTCGGGCGCTTCGCCGCGCTCGACGTGACCGCCAACGCACAGGCCTACTGGGCCTGCCACGGGGATCAGCTGGACACCCTGAACATCCCCTTCCTCGGGCCCGAGGTCTCCGGCCGGCTGTATCCGTTCGGTTCCCTCCTTCGCGCGGGTGCGAGGCTGGCTATGGGCTCCGACTGGAGCGTGTCCACCGCGGACCCGCTGCTCCAGATGGAGGTCGCGGTCACCCGGGTCGGCGAGGAAGCGCGAGACGGGGATCCACTGCTGCCCGCCGAGCGCCTCGACCTGCTCGACGCGTTGGCCGGCTTCACGACCGGAAGCGCCTGGGTGAACCACCTGGATGACGAGCTCGGGTCGATCGAGGTCGGCAAGTCGGCGGACCTCGTCGTGCTCGATCGCGACCTGTTCGATCGGGCGTCGGGTGCGATCGGCGACGCCCGGGTCGTTGCGACATTCATCGACGGCGTCGCCGTCCACGAGGATCCCGGCCTCGAGGGCTGATCCACCCGGCCCGCGATCCGCCGACGGCTCAATCGAGGTCGGCCACCGTGTCGATGTCGTGCATGGTCCGGCCATCTGGATCGGCCATTCGCCACTCCACTTCGCCGATGACGACCGCACCGAGCCCTTCGACCAGGGCTCGCAGGCTCCGTTCGCCGCGGTCCAGGAACCGATCTGCCATCTCGAGCGCGCGATCCCGTCGAACGATCGATGGGAGCGGGCGCGGCCGGCCGTCATGTTCGAGGACGACAGCATCGGTGTCGGCATCCACGATGCGGGCGATGAGCAAGGCGACGACCGCGTCCGCGAGCCACGGCATGTCGCCCCCGATCACGAGAGCGACCGGTTCGCGGCAGGCCAGGAGCCCGGTTGACAACCCGGCCAACGGCCCCCGGTAGGCGACCGTGTCGTGCACCAGTCGGACGCCCAGTGGCAGCGCCGGCGTCACCCCCGGCGGGGCCACGACCACGATCTCGGTCGCGTGGACGCGGACAGCCTCGATGGCGTGCACGAGGACGGGTCGGCCATCGATCGGTTCAGCCAGCTTGTCGCGCCCGAACCGCTCGGAGCGCCCCCCGGCCAGGATGACCGCGCTGACCCGCGCGGCGGTCATCGGCCACCCGGGGCGATCGTCGGCGCGCCGGATCTCGGACCAGGGACGTGCCCGTCGGGCGCTCGCCGGAGGATCGCCCGCCGATCCAGGTCGGTCAAGATCGCCAGCACGTACCGCCGGCTCGTCCCGGTGGCGTCGCGCAGTGCCGCCGGCGTGAGCGGTGCCTGGGTGGCCATGGTGACCGCTGTCTCGACCAGCGATCGGTAGGCGCGCGCGGCGTAGGCGAGATCGGGCTCCAGGATGACGATCCGACCGGTCCGCTCGAGTTCGCGGATGCCGGTGTCGGAGCAGCCGGCGGCCCGGGCGGCCGCCTCGAGGCCCGGCGGTGACGCCTCGTCGAGCGACCTCTCCAGCCGGTCCATCGCGGCCGCGAGGACAGGATCGGACGACACCGGTGGCGCGGATGCCGCACCCGCGGGACGCAGCATCGCTCCATCCCGGACGAACCGGCCGCCCGCGATCAGTTCCCTGACCATCGACTCGCCCGCGGCCGCAGCTGCCGAGCGATCCGCCGTGACGATCCGTCGCAACATCCGGGCGGCCAGCGTCCGGGCATCGGCGAGCGCGACGGGCTCGGCAACGGCCTCGACGACGGCGTCTGCCACCGATCCGGCGACGTCGGGGGCGATCGATGGACCGGCTCCGGACTCCAGCAAGCCATGCAGATCCAGTCGCGCTCGGGCGATCGAACCGGCGTCGGCGCTCGTGACCGCGAGCGCCAGCCGGTCGACCCGCTCGGCCGTCTGACGCCGCCGGGAGATGCCTCGGGCGGGACGCGGGTCGAGCACGATCCCCCCGACGATCCGTTCCTCGGACGATCCGCGGCGAAGCACGAGCGGGTCGCCGATCGCGACCGCCACGGGCTCGGACAAGCGGAGGATCGCCGCGGCCCGGCCATCCGACAGGTCGATCGCATCATGTCCACTCCGGCCGACGCTCGCGTCGACCGCGGACGTGCCGAGGTGGAGGCGAGCGCGGGCGCGGTCCGGCAGGGGTCCGGCCAGCGCGACGAGCAGCCGTTCACTCGCCACAACGGCAGGGTCGTCGGCCAGGACGTGACCGCGATGGAGCCCGATGGCGTCGGACCGGGCAAGGTTGAGCGCGGCCCTGCCTGGTCCGGCATGACCCACCTGCACGCTGTGGACCTGGACCTCACGGACCCGCACCGACCGATCGCCCGGGACGAGCCGGAGTCTGTCGCCGGCCGCCAGCCGGCCACCGCGCAGGGTGCCCGTCACGACCACGCCACGACCCTTGACCGTGAAGACGCGGTCGATCGACAGGCGAGGTCCGGGCCGGCCCGGCAGCCTTCCGCGGTCCGCCTCGACGCGATCGCGCAACAGTTCGAGCGCCTCGCGGAGCATGTCGAGACCGTGCCCCGTCACCGCCGAGACCGGGATCACGCCCGATCCGCGCAGCGTCGTGCCGTCGAGCAGTGCCTCGACCTCGGCCACGATCGCCGCGGTCCGCTCCGCTCCGGCCACATCGGCCTTGGTCACGACCGCGACCCCGTGGCGGATGGAAAGCGCATCGAGCAACGCCAGGTGTTCGCGGGTCTGGGCCCGAGGGCCGTCGTCCGCGGCGACGACCAGCAGTGCGGCATCGATCTCGCCCGCGCCGACGAGCATGTTGCCGACCAGACGGTCATGCCCCGGCACGTCGATGAAGTCGAGCTCCGTGCCATCGGCGAATGCCATGTGGGCGTAGCCAACGTCGATCGTCATCCCGCGTCGGCGCTCCTCCGGGAGCCGATCCGCATCGATGCCGGTCAGCGCGCGGAGCAGGGTCGTCTTGCCGTGATCGATGTGGCCGGCCGTGCCGACGACGACGGTCATCGGTGGTCAGGCGCCGCGCAACGCTTTGGTCACCGCGACCTCGAGTCCCTGATCATCGGCCGGGTCGATCGTCCGCAGGTCCAGGAGGACGGCGCCGTCCCCGATCCGTCCGATCACGGCCGGATCCCCCGCCCGAAGGTGGGCGGTCAGCGCCTCCGGAGCAGGACCCGCGATCCGGATCCCCACCGAGGGCAGGATCCCGCCGGGGAGCGAACCGCCGCCGACCGTCGAGTCCAGCGCGGTGATCGACACCCGAGCCAGGAGGTCTGGCGGCAGTGCGGCCCCGAGCCCGGCCACGATCGCCTCCGCGCGGGCCGTCAGGACCGCCTCGGTCATCGCGATCATCCGCCACACCGGGATCTCCATCGTGGCGCGGCCCGCACGATACAGGCCAAGCGTCGCCGCGAGCGCGGCGAGGATCGTCTTCTCCGGCCGAACGGCACGGGCGAATGGATCCTTCCGCAACCGGGCGATCAGATCGGCTCGGCCGGCGATCAATCCCGCCTGCGGCCCACCGACCAGCTTGTCGCCGCTGAACGTGACCAGGTCTGCGCCGGCAGCCAGCCGCTCGGACGGCATCGGCTCATGGCTGAGGCCGAAGGCGGCGGTGTCGAGCAACGCGCCGCTGCCGAGATCATCGACCACGATGGCCCCGTGGGCGTGGGCGAGGGTGGCCAGCTCGCCCGGATCGGGCGCCTCGACGAACCCCAGCTGGGCGAAATTGGAAGGGTGGACCCGCAGGACGACGGTCGCCCGCCCTTCGGCCAGCGGTGCCTCGAAGTCCGCGACCCGCGTCCGGTTGGTCGTCCCGACCTCGACCAGCCGAGCGCCCGTCCGCCGGATGATCTCCGGGATCCGGACGCCGCCGCCGATCTCGACGAGCTCGCCCCGGGACACGGCCACGCCATGCTTCCCGGCCAGCCCGACGGCCAGCGCCACGGCAGCAGCGTTATTCACGGCGACGATTGCGTCTTCGGCACCGGTCAGGGCGATGAGGTGCGTCTCCGCGATCCGGAAGCGCGGCCCACGACGGCCGGAGTCGCGATCGAGTTCGAGGAGCGAGTAGGTCCTGGCCGCGCGGTCCGCGGCGATGATGGCCGCCTGCGGCCAAGGCGCCCGACCGAGGTTCGTATGGAGAACGACACCGGTCGCGTTGAGAACGGGCCGCAGGCCGCTCGCCTCGCCGAGCGGGTCGGCAAAGGCGTCGATCCGCCGAGCGAGGTCGTCGGCCAGCAGCTCGACGGTCGCCGGCGGTTCGCCCGATCGGATCCGGGCTCGCTCGTCGGCGACCACCGCCCGGGCCGCCATCGTCAGCGCGTCGGGATCCGTGGCATCCGGAAGGCGCGGACGAGCGACCGCGAGCAACCGCTCGATGCTGGGTGGACGCGGGTGGACGGGTGGCATCGGCCCTCCTGGCGGGAACGCGTGGGAGTCGAACCCACCGCGCCGCGCCGAGCGCCGCGCCACTGGTTTTGAAGACCAGGGGACCCACCGGGACCCGACCGCTCCCACCGCGGATGGTAGCGCGAGGCAGCGTTCTATCATCGGCGGATGACGACGAGCGACCGACCGTTCCGGTTGACCGAGCTGACCGACTGCGGGGGCTGTGCGGCCAAGCTCGGGGCGGATCTGCTGGCCGAGGCCCTGGCCGGACTCGGAGCGGCGGCGGCGATCGACGCTCCCGACGCGCTGATCGCAGGCCTTACGCCACCGGACGATGGCGCCGTCTACCGGGTCACGGACGACCTCGCGATCATCGGCACCCTCGACTTCTTCCCGCCACTCGTCGACGACCCGCGGACCTTCGGCGAGATCGCCGCGGCGAACGCGCTGTCCGATGTCTTCGCGATGGGTGGCCGGGTCCTGTTCGCGCTCTCGATCGCGGCGTTCCCGGAGGATCTCCCGCATGAGGTCATGACCGAGATCTTCGCCGGGGCATCGGCCAAGGTCCGCGAGGCCGGCGGCACGCTCGCCGGTGGACACACGATCCGCGACGCAGAACCCAAGTACGGTCTCGCGGTCATCGGGGCCGCCCATCCCGACCGGCTCCTGCGCAAGGGCGGCGCCTCCCCGGGCGACCGGCTGGTCCTGACCAAGCCACTGGGCACCGGCCTGCTCGTGTCCGGCGTCCGTCAGGGCAAGGCGAGTGCGAGCGACCTGGCCGGGGCGATCGACAGCATGCGCGGCCTCAACCGTGTCGCCGCCGATGCGCTCGTCGGGTGCGGGATCCGGGCCGCCACCGACGTGACCGGGTTCGGGCTGCTGGGCCACGGGCTGGAGATGGCCCGTGCGTCCCGGACACGCTTCGTCTTCGAGGCGGCGACGCTCCCGGCACTGGCCGGGGCGATCGAGGCGGCCGCGGCAGGTGTCGAGACGGACGGCGCGGCCCACAACCGCCGGTTCGTCGCCGGTTCACTGCATCTGGGGCAGGACACGGACCGCCCGGCCGTGGCCCTGGCGCACGACCCACAGACCTCGGGTGGGCTGCTGGCGAGTGTGCCGGCAGACCGCGTCAGCGCGGTCGACACGGCCCTCGAGGCGGTCGGGGCGGGCCATCGGTGGATCGGACGCGTCGAGTCCGATCGGACGGGAACGGGCACGGTCGCGCTCGTCTGATCTGCCCGCGCGGCGCCTGCATCGCGTGCCCGCATGTCCGACAATAGGGATCCGTCACGCTACGACGCGATCGACTCGTGAGCGGCTCACCCCGGAGGCCCGGATGCGACGTTTCTTCGTCGAGGTCGTCCTCGATGCCATCGTGCTCGCGTTCATCGTCCTGCTGCTCGGCGTCGTTTCGGTCGGGCAGCCGTTCCCATTCGGGTCCTCGTCGGCGCCGATCCTCGGGCTGCGGGATGCGGGGATCGTCGGCTTCCTGACGTGGGCCGCGATCCTGGTCCTGGTCAACCGGTTCGCCCGTCCCGTCCTCGTCGCCCTGACCGGTCGACTCCTGCTGTCGTCGATGGGCCTCTTCGTGGTGATCATCAACGCCGCCGCGATCTGGATCACCGGGGTCATCGCCCCGATCAAGATCGCGACCGTGGCCGAGCCGACCATCGTCTGGGTCGTCGTCGCAGCCGCCCTCTACACCGCGCTGTCGACGCTCCTGGACGCGGGCCTCGGTCTGAGCCGGCCGGATCTGCGATCGGAAACCGGGCGCGGCATGTGGGCCTTCCTCGAATCGCTGCCGACGCCACGGCGCAATGCGATCCTCGAGAACCTGCGCCTCCAGCAGGTCTACAACCTGATCTATGCGACCGGGCTGGACATCGCCCTGGCCGACACCCCGGTCGGCGCGGTCCGCCGCTGGTTCGACCGGGTGGTCATCGGGAACAAGGATCATCTGCTGGAGGCGAGCGGTCCCGAGCGGATCGCGGGAATGCTCCAGCAGCTCGGGCCGACCTACGTGAAGATCGGCCAGATGATGGCCAGCCGGAGCGACATCCTGCCGGCCGAATGGATCGAGGCGCTGTCGAAGCTCCAGAACGAGGCGACGCCGTTCGCCTACGACGACGTCGTCGCCATCATCACCAAGGAACTCGGGGCTTCCCCGGAGGAGCTGTACGAGACCTTCGATCCGGTGCCGTTCGCGGCCGCCTCGACCGCGCAGGTCCACCAGGCTCGGCTCCATGACGGCACGGTCGTCGCGGTGAAGGTCCAGCGTCCCAGGATCGTGGCCAAGACCCAGGCCGACCTCGGGGTCATGCAGGAGCTGGCCGGGGTCGCCGAAAAGCGCCTGTCGATCGCCCGCAAGGTCGGGCTGCGCGGCATCGTGGCCGAGTTCGCCCAGGGCGTCCTCAAGGAACTGGATTATCGGAACGAGGCCTACCACGCCCGGCGCCTCGCCGACGGGATGACCAGGTTCCCGTCGATCCATGTCCCGCTCGTCTGGGACGACCTGTCCGGTCAGCGGGTCATCACGATGGAGTTCGTCACGGGGATCAAGATCTCGAAGGCGGACGAGCTGCGCGCGGCGGGCTTCGATACGACCGAGCTGGGCACGGTCTTCATCCGGGCGATCATCAAGCAGGTCCTGATCGACGGCTTCTTCCACGGCGATCCGCATCCCGGCAACATCCTGGCCGATCCGGACTCGAAACAGATCATCTTCCTCGACCTGGGTCTCGTCGGGAAACTGAACTCCCAGCAGCGGATCGATCTGCTCGGCCTCATCTACGCGATCAAGGATGTGGATATCCCTGGCATCGGCGACGGGCTGCTGGCACTCAGCACGCCGTCAGGCCAGTACGACGAGGCCGGGTTCCGCGACGACATCGACCGGCTCGCCCGTCAGTACCTCATCTACGGCAAGGCGACGTCGTTCGGCTCGGCCATCGGCGCCTTCCTGAGCGCGGTGCTGAACAACGGCCTGCGCATGGACAGCCAGCTGACGCTGGCGATCAAGGCGGTCATCCAGGCCGAGGAGACGGCCAGGGCCTTGTCGTTCGACATCGATCTGGGCGAGGCTGCGGTGATCGAGGCCAGGGCGGCGCTGCTGGAGTCGTTCACGCCGGAGAAGATCCAGAAGCAACTCCAGAGCAGCGCGGTCCGGGTCGGCAAGGAACTCGCCCGGCGGGCGCCGTCGATGGAGGACGCAGCGCTCAAGTGGATCGACCAGTTCAACAAGGGCAAGTTCGTCGTCGAGGTCGACACCAAGGGCCTGGAGCGCTCGATCGCGAGCGTCAGCGACATCGGCCGCCAGGCGACGGTCGGGGTCATCGTCGTCGGCCAGCTCATCGGCACAGCGATCGTGATGGCCATCCTGCTCCAGCCGTCACTCACCCAGTTCCAGGGCGTCGCCTACCTGGCGATGATCGCGTTCGCGGTGACCCTCGTGGTGAGCTTCGTCGTCCTGTTCCGGGTCTTCTTCTCACAACCGGGCCGCGACGACGACCGCTGAGCGCCGCCGGATACCGACAGCACGCGCTACACTCGCGGGGTCGTCGAACCGCAGGAGGCCACCCTTGGCGAAGCCCTACGTGAGACTGACCCAGCCCCTCGTGCGCGACACGAAGGGCGGCGAGCTTCGACCCGCGAGCTGGGACGAGGCGCTCGACCGGACCGTAGCCGGGTTCCAGGCCGCCATGGCGGCCCACGGCCCGACGACCTTCGGCACCTTCAGCTGCAGCAAGGCGACCAACGAGGTCAACTTCGCTGCCCAGAAGTTCAGCCGGGCGGTCCTGGGCAGCAACAACATCGACAGCTGCAACCGGACGTGACACGCCCCTAGCGTCGCCGGTCTGGCGACAGTGTTCGGTGCCGGGGGCGGCACATCCTCATATCGTGAGATCGAAGACACGGACCTGATCGTCCTGTGGGGCAGCAACGCCCGCGAGACCCATCCGATCTTCTTCCACCACCTGCTCAAGGGCATCCACAACGGTGCCCGCCTGTACGCCATCGACCCTCGCCGGACGTCGAGCGCGGAGTGGGCGGACCGCTGGCTCGGCCTCGACGTCGGCAGCGACATCGCCCTGGCCAACGCGGTCGGCCGCGAGATCATCGCGGCGGGACTCGAGAACCGCGAGTTCATCGCCCGGGCGACGATGGATTTCGATGCCTACAAGGCGAAGGTGGAGCCGTACACCCTCGAGTACGCCGAGCGCGAGACCGGCGTCCCGGCCGAAGCGATCCGGGATCTGGCCCACGCGTTCGCGACGGCTCCCCGGGCGATCCTGTGCTGGACGCTTGGGATCACCGAGCACCACAACGCGGTCGACAATGTGCTGGCACTCATCTCGCTCGTCCTGCTGACCGGGCACGTCGGACGCTATGGCAGCGGCGTCAACCCGCTGCGCGGCCAGAACAACGTCCAGGGTGGCGGCGATATGGGCGCCCTGCCCGACCGCCTGCCCGGGTTCCAGCACATCGAGAACGACGCGCTGCGGGCGCCGTTCGACGCCGCCTGGGGCGTGACGGTGCCACCCAAGCGCGGCTGGCACCTGTCCGGGATGTTCGACGCGATGGAGCGAGGCGACCTGACCGCCATCTACTGCATCGGCGAGAACCCCGTCCAGTCTGAGGCGGATCAGAAGCGGACGATCCACCTCCTCTCCGACCTCGACTTCCTCGTCGTCCAGGACCTGTTCCTGACCAGGACCGCGGCGCTCGCCGATGTCGTCCTGCCGGCCACCGCGGCCTGGGCCGAAGCGGAGGGGACCGTCACCAATTCCGAGCGCCGCGTCCAGCGTGTCCGCAAGGCGGTCGAGCCACCGCCGGGCGCCCGCGACGACCTCGCCATCGTGTTCGACCTCGCGAACCGGATGGGTGCCGGCTGGGGCGAACCGGATCCCGAGGCGGTCTGGGATGAGGTCCGCCGGCTGGCCCCCGCCTTCGCCGGGATGAGCTACGCCCGGCTCGAGGCACTCGGCGGGATCCAGTGGCCGTGCTGGGATGAGAACCACCCGGGTGAGCTCTTCCTGCACTCACGGTTGTGGGAGGATCCGATGCCCGGCCATCGGGTGCCGTTCGTCCCGGTCGACCACGATCCGCCCGTCGACCGCTTGGACGAGACCTTCCCGATCCGACTCACGACCGGACGCCGACTCGATTCGTACAACACGGGCGTTCAATCCGGCGGGTACACCTCCCCCCTCCGTCGCGGCGAGAGCCTCGACACCAGCCCGGAGGATGCCGCGACCTACGATCTCGCCGACGGCGAGATCGTCCGGGTCGTGTCCCGTCGCGGCCAGGTCGAGGTGCCGGTCCGGATCGACCCCAGCCTGCGACCCGGTCTGACCTTCATGACCATGCATTTCCAGGACGATGTGGCGGTCAACCTGCTGACCATCGACGCGACCGACCCCAAGTCCGGCACGGCCGAGTTCAAGGCCACCGCCATCCGGATCGAGAAGCTCGGCCAGCCCGAGCCGGTCGCGCCTCGAGCCTAGAACCCGACGTTCTGGGGGAGCGAGAACTCGACCACCAGACCGATCGCGAAGATCAGCATCCCGACCCCGAGCATCGCCCAGCGGAGCCATTGCGGCCGCAAGCGGGCGGCGATCCCGGCGAAGAACAGGACCGACGCGAACAGGACCGCGGTCAGGACGAAGTCGTCCCCGGTCTGATTCGCTTTCTGGGCGTCCGAGAGCGCCCGCTCGGCCTCGACGGTTTTCGCGTCGGCCGCCTGTTGTTCCGCAAGGACGTACTCGGGTCGTTCGAATGGTGTGCCGATCGGGATCAACGCGATGTCCGGCGGACGTTCACCAAGCCACGCCTCGAAGGCGACGAGGAACTCCGTCCGGAAACGGTCCTCGATGTACTTTGCCAACGTCTCGTCCCCACCCAGGGCGGCGTCGGACCAGGCAAGGTAGGTGGCCACATCGATCTGGATCTGGCGAGAGGCGACGGTGGTATGACTTGCCGCCTCTGAGCGGAGTTCCGCTGCCTCCGCGTAGCTATTCGCCTGGTTGCCGCCCCACCGTGTCGCCTGGTAGGCCCCCCATGCGGACAACACGGTCGCCAGTGACAGCAGGACCGCCGCGACGACCTCGACGCGTTCGTCCCGCCATGCGTCACGGGCCGCACTGGCCATCCCGCGAAGCGTCGCATCGCCCTGGGAATCGTCCGTCGAGCCGGCCGGCTCGGCTTCGGTCACCGAGCTACGCCTCGGCGGTGGGCGCCGCGTCGTCAGCCGAGCGCGACGCCAGCGCTCGCGCGATGAGTTCGAGGGCGACGACGAGCACGACCCCGAGCAACGCGATCTCCGGCCCGACGGCGAGCCAGATCACGACGAACGCGATCGCGACCAGGCCGATCCGCTCGAGTGAGGCGCGGTCCCTCGGGATCGTGGCTCCGCTGGATCGGAAGATACCCAGGGCCGCAGCAACGACCAGAACGACCGTCCCGATCAGGACGACCGCCGTGATCCGTCGCAGATCGGCGAGGGTCACATCGACCACGGCCCGGATCGCCCCGATCAAGTCCGCGTCAGCCACGCCCGCAAGCGCCGCGTTCTCGATCGCGCCGATCGCGAGGCGGGCAAGCACGAACGCGACGATCGTCCCCAGACCCAGGTAGATGACCATCCGCAGGCGGTGGGTCGCGAGCCAAACGGCCAGGACGATGAGGAGCACCGTCAGGATCAACAACCCGACGACGATCAGGTCGAAGGCGCGGACCGCAGACCGAGCGGCAAGCAGCCGATCGGCCTTCATCAGCTGGATCGTCCCGAACCCGTCGGGAAGGGTGATCCCGAGCACGCTCTCGAGTCGCTGGGCAAGCACATCCGGCGCTTCAGGCGATGACAGGTCCGGGATCTGGATGCCTGCCGGGATCAACCCGACGTCCTGCAGCTCCACGAGGGCGGCCTCGACGACCGGGAAGGCCGAGATGACGATGTATCCGTCCACGACGGACACCGCGTCCGGGTCGTCACGCAACAGGTGCATGATCCCGGCGTGGGTGACCGAGATCACCTTGGTCAGACCGGCCTGGACCTGTGGCCTCGCAAGGGCGATCTGGAGACGCTTGTCGAGCGCGTCGCGGATCGCCAGCGTGATGGGCGCGGCCAGCGGCTGGGCCGCGGTCGGCAGCTTCTCGGCGATCCGTCCCTGGACGTCGACGGCGGTGACGACCTGCGTGCTGATCCGGTTCGCCAGTGGGTCGATGACGGCCGGGTCGGCGAGCACGCCGCTGGCCAGCGCGGTGAACCGCTCCGTGTTGAACGCGACCTGGTGGGTCCAGACGGCGACGGTGGACACGAGGATGGACACACAGGCGAGGACGAGCGCCAGGCCGGCGAGACCACTCCGACGGCGGCTCGCCGGGCGATCCTGGGTCGCCTCCACCGCGTCCTGCGTCATCGTCCCCCCACCTCCAGCTGTCTGCGAAATCACGATGAACAGTAGCAGGCGCGTGGTCGCGCTATCCTCAGCGTCGGCACGTGGACGACCTCGGTGCCGGAGGAGGGTCGATCGACCATGCGAATGACCGTGGGACTCGCCGGCATCTCGCTCGCGGCGGTCCTGTCGGGCTGCGTCACGGGCAGCGGCGGCAGCGGCGGCCAGCTCGAAGGCGACTGGCAGCTCACCACGCAGGACGACGGCCGTTCCATGGTGGACATCCCGGATCCCGTGACCGTCGATGCGACGATCCGGGGTGCCACGATCAGCGGATCCACGGGTTGCAACCGCTATGCCGCCTCCTACACCGTCGACGGCAACGCGCTCAAGATCGATGTCGGGCCGATGACCCTGATCGGGTGCCCCTCGCCGCAGGCCGACATCGAGACCGCCTACATCATGAACCTCGGTAAGGTCCGTACCTACACCGCCACGAGCGACACGCTGACGATGTACGACTCGGGCGGGAACGAGATCCTCATCTACGCGGCGATCCCACCGGCGACCCTGGACGGCGTGACCTGGCACGTGACCGGCTACAACAACGGGACCGGCGGCGTGACCAGCGTCGTGACCGGGTCGGACCCGACGGCCATCTTCGACCAGGCCGGCACGGTCAGCGGCGACGGCTCGTGCAACACCTTCAGTGGTCCGGTGACCGTCGACGGCACCTCGATCAAGATCGGCCCGCTGGCATCGACCAAGCGGGCTTGCGCGGACGAGGCCTTGAACACCCAGGAGACGCAGTACCTGGCGGCCCTCGAGCAGGCGACCACCTTCGCCGCCCGTGGCGCGAAGCTCGAACTGCGCGACGCGGGCGAGACCCTCATGGTCGTGTTCGAGCAGCGCTAGGCGGAGACTGCGGCGAGTCGTTCGTCTTACACTCGGTAGCGATGGACCTGCACGTGATCGGCCCCCTCGCGTCGCCCGTGGAACGGGCGGCCGTCGATGCCGTCCTCGGCCCGCCCGGATCCCGCTGGGACGGTGGCCCGCGCGATCCCGGACCGGATGGCCACGTCGCTCGAGGCGGCCACGAGATCCGGTCGAGACGCTCGGAACTCCTGCCGGCGCTCCACGCGGTCCAGTCGCGGATCGGCTGGATCAGCACCCCGGCCCTGAACTACATCTGCAAGCGCCTGGCCGTGCCGCCGGCGGAAGCGTATGGCGTCGCCACCTTCTACTCGCTGTTCGCGACGACCCCACGCCCGCCCGTCGTCGCCCATGTCTGCGATGACATCGCCTGCCGGCTGGCGGGTGCGGAAGGGATCTGCGCGGATCTGACCCGAAGCCTCGGCCAGGCCGGGGCGCCGATGGACGACGGCCACGCGACCTGGCTGCGCAGCCCATGTCTCGGGCTGTGCGATGCGGCGCCGGCTTGCCTGCTGACCGTGGCCGGCGAGCGAGCCGGAGCCAGTGCCTTCGGGCGGGTCGACGCCGTGACGGTCGCGCGGCTTCTCGAGAACGCGGATCACGCCGCCGGTTCGGATGGCTTCCGCGATCCTCCGAGCGACGGCCCGCCACCGACCGGTCTGCTCGCCCGGGTCGGCGTCGTCGACCCGGACTCGCTCGACGACTACCGCGCCCATGGTGGGTATGTCGCCCTGGCGCGCGCCATCGAGATCGGCCCGGCCGGGGTCGTCGCCGAGGTGACGGCCTCCAAGCTGATGGGACGTGGCGGCGCGGCTTTCCCGACCGGACGCAAGTGGGACGCGGTCGCCGCCCAGACGGCCCAGCCACACTACCTCGTGTGCAACGCCGACGAGTCGGAACCCGGGACGTTCAAGGACCGGGTCCTGCTCGAAGGCGATCCGTTCGCGACCGTCGAGGCCATGACGATCGGCGCGTTCGCGAGCGGCGCCTCGAAGGGCTACCTCTACATCCGGGGTGAATACCCGGAGGCGGAGGCCCGCGTGCGTGGGGCGATCGATCAGGCACGCGCCGCCGGCCTCCTCGGCCCGGACATCCTCGGCTCCGGTCTCGCGTTCGATATCGAGGTCCGGCGCGGGGCGGGGGCCTACATCTGCGGCGAGGAGACCGCGCTCTTCGAATCGATCGAGGGCAAGCGCGGGGAGCCTCGCAACAAGCCACCCTTCCCGGTCGAGGTCGGGCTGTTCGGCAAGCCGACGGTCGTCAACAACGTGGAGACCCTGGCCAACGTCCTCCGGATCCTGACCGATGGCGGCACTGCCTTCGCCCGGATCGGAACCGAAGGATCGACCGGCTCGAAGCTCTTCTGCCTGTCCGGACACGTCGCCCGGCCGGGCGTCTACGAGGTCGAATTCGGGGCGACCCTGCGCGAACTGATCGAGATGGCCGGCGGCGTCCCCGGGGGCCGACCCATCCGGACGATCCTGCTCGGCGGTGCCGCCGGCGTGTTCGTGGGTCCGGATGCGCTGGACCTGCCCTTGACCTTCGAGGCGACCCGCGCGGCAGGCGCGACCCTCGGATCCGGGGTGATCATGGTCTTCGACGAGACCGCCGACCTCGTCGATACACTCCGCCGGATCGCCCAGTTCTTCCGTGACGAATCGTGCGGCCAGTGCGTCCCATGCCGGGTCGGGAGCGTTCGACAGGAGGAGCTCCTCGCACGGCTGGCGGCCGGGTCGTCCGTTCGATCGCGCGATGACGAATTGGTGCTCCTGCGCGAGATCGGCCAGGCGATGCGCGATGCTTCCATCTGCGGCCTCGGCCAGACCGCGTCGTCGGCGATCGAGTCGGCCTTCCGTCAGCCGGGTATGGTGGCCCTGTGACCGATCACGCGACGCCGAGCGCGACCTCCGATCCGGAGACCCTCGCCGCCATCCTGATGTCCTCGCCGGCCCGGGCATCGGTGCCGCCGGGGCCGCCGCCGGTCGAGCCGCCACCCCAGGTCGAACTCACCGTCGACGGCGCCGAGGTGTCCGTGGCGGCGGGGACGACGATCCTCGGCGCCTGTCGGGAAGTCGGCATCGATACGCCGACGCTGTGCTACGCGGAGAACCTCTCGCCGGTCAACGTCTGCCGCGTCTGCGTCGTGGAAGTCACCGGCTCCCGGGTCCTCGTGCCGGCCTGCTCGCGCAAGGTCGAAGCAGGGATGGAGATCCAGACCGACTCGGACCGCGTCCGGTTGTCGCGCAAACTGGTCCTCGAATTCCTCGGGTCGAGCGTGGACCTCTCGCTCACCGGGCCGATCGCTCCGGACGGATCCATCGCCGCCTACGCGGGGCGCTACGGCGCGGATCCCGAGCGGTTCGGGCCGCCCGCCCCGGCGGCTCCTGCGGGTGATCGAGACCAGCGCGAAAGCGGCCATCACCACGCCCCGGCGGGCGATGCCATGGCTGCCACGGTCGCCCAGCCGACCAAGGTCGACAACGACCTGTACGTGCGCGACTACTCGAAGTGCATCCTCTGCTACAAGTGCGTCGATGCCTGTGGCGAGGAGGCCCAGAACACCTTTGCGATCGCGGTCGCCGGGCGCGGATTCGACGCCCGGATCTCGACCGAATCGGCGGTCCCCCTACCCGAATCGGCGTGCGTCTATTGCGGCAACTGCATCGGGGTGTGCCCGACCGGCGCGCTCATGTTCAAGTCGGAGTACGACATGCGCGAGGCGGGTACCTGGGACGAGTCCGCTCAGACCGTCACCGATACGATCTGCCCCTACTGCGGCGTCGGCTGCGCGGTGTCGCTCCACGCGCAGGACGACCGGATCGTGAAGGTCACCTCACCGTCCGACTCATCGGTCACGGACGGCCACCTGTGCATCAAGGGCCGGTTCGGCTTCGAGTTCGTCAACAACCGACCCAAGCCGTAGGCCGCCCGCACCGGGGCAGTTCGCTCGAGGTCAGCCCAGGCCGCTGAGGTCGCGCAGGTCGATCCGGGCATCGTGGGCGTAGACGTTGAAGCCGGTCCCGCGCAGAAAGCCGACGAGCGTCACGCCGAGTCGCTCTGCCGTCTCGATCGCCAGATCCGATGGCGCGGAGACGGCGCAGACGATGGGGATGCCGGCCGCCGCAGCCTTCTGGACGATCTCGAAGCTGACCCGGCCCGAGACCATCAGGATCCGGTCGTGGAGGGGCATCGTGCCGGCCAGGACCTGCGACCCGACCAGTTTGTCGAGCGCGTTGTGGCGGCCGACATCCTCGCGCAACGCCAGGAGCTCCCCCTTCGGCGTGAACAGGCCCGCAGCGTGGAGTCCACCCGTTTCGTCGAACGCACGTTGCGCCGCGCGAAGGAGGTCCGGCAGCGCCAGGATCACCGACCGATCGACGACCGGGCCGTCCGGCAACGGCTCCACTCGGAGGGCGACCTCATCGATCGATGCCTTGCCGCAGATCCCGCACGACGCCGTCGCGACGAAATGCCGTTCGGCGACGACCGAGTCGTCGAACGGTTGCGACAATCGGACCACGATCGTGTCGTCGGGCTGGCTCAGGTTCGCCGGGTCGCCCCCCGTCGTCCGAAGCACGTCCTGACCCGCGAGGAGGCCTTCCGTGGCCAGGAACCCGACCGCCAGTTCCGCTTCGTTGCCGGGTGTCCGCATGGTCACCGCCACGGCGATGGACTCCTGGCCGGGGCCGGCCGCACGGATCTCGAGCGGCGCCTCGCCCACGACCCGGTCATCGCGGATCTCGAGCGACGCACCACGGACCGCCACGATCCGCCGACTGGTCACGTGCCGGGTCGGCGGGGGTCCGTCAGTCGTCATGTCCGCGCCATGATATGGCCGCACCCTCGGGGGCGCCGCCGACGCAGGCTCATCGGTCGAGGAAGATCGCGCCACCCATCGGGCGCAGGCAGTGGGTCGAACTCATCGCCTGGTGGTACCCGCCCGCGTTGAGGAGCGCGACCAAATCCCCCTCGGCGACCGGCGACATCGGGTAGTCCTCGGCGAAGACGTCGCTCACCTCGTTGATGTGGCCGGCAACGGTGACCACTTCCGTCCGTGCCGCATCGGCGGAGCGACAGACGACGATCTCCTGGGCATATCGGTAGATGAAGTACGAGCAATTGACATTCCAGCCGATATCGAGGCCGACGAACGTCACCCCGCGCCGTCGTTCGACGGTGACGACCTCGCCGAGCAGGATCGCGGCGTCCTTGGTCAGCAGGTCCCCGGGCTCGCACCCGACGGTCACGCCGAGCGGTCCGAGGTGTCGAGCCAGGACCGCCGCATACGCGCCGAGATCGACCGAGCGCTCATCCTCGCGGGCCGGGACGCCAAGACCGCCACCGACATTGACCTCGGCGATCTCATGGCCGGCGCCACGCAGTCTATCGACGGCGAGGACGGCCACCGGCAGCGCCGCCTCGAACCCGGTCAGGCCGGCCGACAGCCAGCCCGAACCGGCATGGAAATGGACGGTGTCGATCGCCAGGCCGTGGTTCGCGGCGGCGGCCATCGCGTCCGGGAGACGATCGATCCCGATCCCGAACTTGGTCGGTCGGTCGCCCGCGTACTCGAGATGTTCGTTGTAGCCGACCCCCACGCCCGGGTCGATCCTGACGCCGATCGTCGTGCCCGGAGCGCGCCGGCCATATCGTTCGATCTGGCTGATCGCATCGAGGTTCAGGTGGACGCCGCTGGCGAGGAGGACGTCGAGATCGCGCTCGGAGACGTTCGTCCCGGTGTAGCTGATCTCGTCCGCTCGCCATCCGCACTCGATCGCCCGTTCGACCTCACCCGGCGAACAGGCATCGATCCCGACACTGCGGGCCGACCCTGCCGGGCCTAGACCGCGGAACACCTCGAGGACCTCCGGCGCGGGATTGGCCTTGAGTGCAAGTCGCAACCGATACGGGATCCCGACGACATCCAGGGCGTCCTGGAGCCGTCGAGCGTTCTCCGCAAAGCGGACACGGTCGTACAGGAACAGCGGTGTTCCGTGTTCCCGAGCCAGGGATTCGGCATCCACGCCGGCGATACGCAAACGGCCGGCAACCACGTCGAGGCCGGGCCGGACCCACCAGGGCTGCGGTGTCACGCTCGGATCTGCGACCGATCGTCCCCGGCCGGTCGCGGGCGGGGGGTCCACCGATCGGGGCCTTCCTCGACATCGACCCCGAGGGACTCCATCAACCGCGCGGACGTCGCCGCGATCTCCGCGATCGCACCTTCGAACGCCTCGGCGTTTCGGGAACTGGGCACACGATAGCCGCTGATCTTGCGGACGAACTGGCGGGCGGCGGCCTCCAGTTCACCCGTCGTCGCCGCCTCGTCGGCTCGACGCAGGGTCTTGATGCTTCGGCACATGTGCCTACGGTACGTCGGCGACGAGATCCGGGCGAGTCTCGGGCAACAGGAAGGAGAAGACGAGGCCGAGGATGACGAAGGCGAAGGCGACAAATCCGGCGTATCGCGTCGCGTCGACGAAGGCACGTTCGATCGGCTCGACGACCGGGGCATAGGCCGGGTCCTTCCGGATCGTGGTCAGCGCCTGCCCGGCGGACCCATCGATCGCGTCGACGATCCCGGCCTGGGCGGCGGGCGGCAATCCCGGGACCTCCGCGAGATTGGCCGCCGTTTCATGGGCGAGGGAGGTGAACAGGACGGTCCCCAGGATCGCGATCCCGAGCGCCGAACCGATCTGCCGGGCCGTCGAGTTCGTCCCGGAAGCCAGTCCGGATCGCTCGGCCGGCACGTCCGACAGGGTGACGCTGGTGAGCTGCGCGGTCGCGAACCCGACGCCGATGCCGTAGACGAAGAGCGGGGCCAGCAGCAGTCGCGCGTCAAGATCGGCCGAGATCAGCAGGGTCGTTGCGAGGATCCCGATCGCCTCGAGCGCCATCCCGCTCGTGACGACCCGGCGAGGTCCGATCCGCGGTGCCAGGGCTCCGGCCATCGGCGCGGCGACGAACGCCCCGATCGCGAGCGCCAGGAAGACGACGCCCGTCTCGAAGGCCGTCAGGCCGAGGACCGCCTGGAGGAACAGGGGCAGGACGAACAGAAGGCCGAACTCACCCAGCGACACGATCGTGCCGGCCAGGTTGCCGAAGCGGAAGGCGCGGTAGCTCCAGAGCGTCACGTCGAACAGGAAGAACTTGCCCGCCCGCTCACGACGCGATTCAAGCCACCAGAACAACCCGAGCAACAGCAGGCCCCCACCGATCGCGAACGGGATGATCGAGATCGAATCGAGCGGCCACGTCCAGCCGAGCACTGTGAATGGCTGGTTCGGCGTCAGCCAGCCATAGGTCCGGCCTTCGATGAGTCCGAACACGATCGCGGACAGTCCGATCGTGATGAGCACGAAGCCCGGCAGATCGAATCCTCGTCTGGCCTCCGGATCGCTCGATTCACGGATGTAGATCAACGTTCCGACGATCGCCAGCAGGCCGATCGGCAGGTTGATGTAGAACGCCCAGCGCCAGCTCAGATTGGTCGTCAGCCAGCCGCCCAGCAACGGGCCCAGGGCCGCCATCCCGCCGATGACCGATCCCCAGATGGCGAAGGCGATCGCCCGATCACGGCCGCGAAAGTTCGTATTCAGGATGGATTGGGTGGATGGCAGGATCATCGCCGCCCCCACGCCCTGGAGGATGCGTGCGGCGATCAGCAGCTCGCCCGTCGGGGCCAGACCCGCCAGCATGGAAGCTCCCATGAAGATGACGAGCCCGAGCAGGTAGAGCCGTCGACGGCCGGACACGTCGCCGATCCGCCCGAGCGTGATCAGAAGCGCGGCGAACACCAGCGCGTACGACGAGTTGATCCACTCGGCGGCCGTCCCGTCCACGTTCAGTTCGGTGATGATCGACGGGACGGCGACGTTCACGATCGTCGCGTCGACGATGATCATCGCGACGCCGACGCTGAGCAAGGCGAGACCGATCCAGCGGCCGCGACCCTCCGTGTCCATCGATGGTGACGACGTGTGCTCGGTCATCCTGTGGGCGTCTCCTGGTGCTATCGACCGTTCGCGCGTGGGCTCGGATCGGATGGGGCGCTATCGGCTGCGGCTATCCTCGCAGGATGCACCGACTCACGCGGACGGAACAGGCGATCGCCGCATACGGCTTGGTCGCCCACCCCGAGGGCGGCTGGTACGCCGAGACGTGGCGGGCGCAGGCGGACGAGGGCGCTCGACCGAGCAGCAGCGCGATCCTCTATCTGCTCGCCGCGGGGGAACGGTCCCATTGGCACCGGGTGGATGCGGACGAGGTCTGGCAGTTCGCCGCCGGCGACCCGCTCGAGTTGCGGACGTGGGCCGAGGGTGACGGCGAGGTGATGGTCCATCGCCTGTCCGGCGACCTCGATGGCGACGGGGTCGTGCAGGCGGTCGTCCCGGCCGGGGTCTGGCAGGCAGCCCGTCCGCTGGGCGACTGGACGCTGGTCGGGTGCATCGTCGCACCGGCCTTCCGATTCGAGGGCTTCGAGCTCGCGCCACCGGGATGGGAGCCACCTGCCTGATCGGGCGGTCAATGACTCGAGGCGAACTTCCATTCGATGGTGCCGGTGTAGCAGTGATCGATGAGCGCGCAGGCGCCGCGGGTCAGGTCCCACGTACGACCGGACACGTACGGCCCGCGATCGACGACCGGCACGGTGATCGATGCGCCGGTCGATACGTTGCGGAAGGTGACCATCGTCCCGCATGGCAGGGTTCGGTGGGCGACGCCGACGAGTGACTTGGTGAGCTTGAAACCGCACGCGGTCCCGTTCCCGTACAGGCCGGGGCCGTACCACGAGATGTTCCCGTCGAACCGCCAGTAGTTCTTGGCGATCGACTGGGCCGTCGGGTCCTTCTGGGTGGGTCGAACCAGAGCCGGGGGTGGCTCGTTTCGCAGGTCCGGCTCGACCAGGGTCGAACCGTGATCCAGGGCTCCAGCGGAGTTCGCCCCTGGATCGAGGGGCTGGATCGTCATCGTCGTCCCACGCACGAGCGTCGCGACCTCCACTCGCTGGAAGAGACCGGGGTCCACGCTGGCGGCTGGGCTGGGGACCCGAGAACCGGCTGGACCAGGGACGGCTACCGTGGCGAGGGTGGCGATGAGCGCCACGCTCGCGACGACCTTCTTCAGGTGCACGTCTGGGCCGAAGGTACCACGGATCCGTGGTCCCGGCTGGTTTCGGCGCACATCGTGACGTAATCGGATCCATGCGAGCATCCACGTCGTGGCCACTCGGACCTTCGTCGTCAACGGCGACCTTGATCTTGGGCGCACGCTCGCGCCGCTCTCCCACGGCCCCGCCGACGCGACCATCCGGTTGAGCGCGGACCGGGTGTGGCGCGCGACCCGGACGGCGGATGGCCCCGCGGCGATCGCCCTGAACCGCGACGGCCAGCGGATCGTCGCCGAGGCGCATGGGCCGGGCGCCGAGCGGGCGCTCGACGATGTCCCGCGACTGCTGGGCCTGGCGTCCGAGCTCGAACCGATCCCGATCGGACATCCCCTCGTCGCCAGCCTCGCCCGGCGCTTACCCGGGGTTCGGATCCCACGGACCGGAGCCGTCCTCGAGTCGCTGATCCCGGGCATCCTCGAACAGAAGGTCACCGGCCTCGAAGCATCGCTCGCCTGGCGCCGACTGCTTCGGACCCACGGCGAACCCGCCCCCGGTCCACCGGAATGGCGACTGCGCCTGGCTCCGACGCCTTCGACGCTGGCCGCACTCCCCTACTACCGCTACCACCCGTTCGGGGTGGAACGGCGACGGGCCGACCTCATCCGCCGCGTGTCCGCCCGGGCGACCTGGTTCGAGGGGACCGTCGAGCTGCCGCTGCCGGAGGCATACGCACGACTGACGGCCGTGCCCGGCATCGGGCCGTGGACCGCCGCGGAAGTCGGCGCCCGGGCCTTCGGCGATCCCGATGCGGTCAGCGTCGGTGACTTCCATCTGCCGCACCTCGTGGCGTACGCACTCGCGGGCGAGGCGCGAGGGACGGACGACCGGATGCTCGAGCTCCTGGAGCCGTATCGCGGGCATCGAGCCAGGGTCATGCGCCTGTTGGAATTGAGCGGGATCCGACCGCCCCGACGCGGACCTCGTCTGTCCATCCGCGGGATCGAGGACCTCTAGGCGGACGGCGCCGCCTCATATCCGGCCGCGGTGCCCCACTTCGCCCGGAACAACTCGACCGCTTCGGCGAACGCCTCTACGGTCTCCGGCGTGCACGGCTCGAGGACCGCGATCGCGTGGGCGGCGCCGGCCTGGGCATGGGCCAGCAGACCGTCGGCGATCTCGGCAGGCGTTCCGGTGAGCCCCGGTGTCTGTGGAGCATCGGCTTCGCCCGCCCCCGACGGCGCGAGCGACGGGTAGCGGACCGTGATCCCGACCGTCAACGCCAAGGTCGAGGGATCGCGGCCGACCCGTCGGCACGTCTCCAGCAATTCGCCACGCACCCGCGCCAGTCGCTCGTCCGGAAGGCCGAACCAGGCGAGATTCCAGGCATCGGCATGACGGGCGGTCAGTTCGAGCATCCGGGGGCGTTTCGCGGCGATCAGGATGGGCAGGTCCGGCCGCGCCGGCGGGCGAAGGACGGCATCGCGGGCCGTGACGTACCGGCCATCGAGATCCGCTCGACCATCGCGGATCAGCCCCCGGATGACCGTCAATGCCTCCTCGAACCGGCCGACCCGGTGATCGATCGGATAGCCGAATGCGTCGTATTCGGGATCGTGCCAGCCCGCGCCGATCCCGAGGATGAGCCGGCCGCCGCTGAGGTGATCGAGCGTGGCCGCCATCTTGGCCAGCAGCGCCGGGTTCCGAAAGGAGGTGCACATGACGATGGTCCCGAGCTCGACCCGCTTCGTCGCCTCGGCGATCGCGGCAAGGATCGTCCAGCACTCGTGGATCCCGGTCGTTTCACCGTCGAACCGGTAGAGCAGGTGATCGAACACCCAGACCGAGTCCAGCCCGGCCTGCTCGGCGGCCACGGCCACGTCGCGGATCTGGACGTAGCTGAGGATGCCCGCACCTCCGTCATCCTCGGCGATGGGGAGCACGATCCCGATGCGCATGCGGTTTCCTCGTTCTGCCACCGGGTCGTCGCCGGCGATCATGACCCGTTCGTTCCGGCCAGTTCCGCCAGCCGAACCTCCACGATCCTCGTCACGAGGTCCAGCGGGATGGGGTCGTCGGTGGTGAAGCGGATCGTCGCCTTTTCGGCCAGGAATGGTTCCAGCTCGCCACCGACAGCCGCCACGACGGCGTCACTCGCCGGGAACAGGCTGAAATGTCGTTTGAACGCGGCGTAGGAGACGAGAAAGCGCCCGTTGGAGCGGAACGCCGGCATCTGGTAGGCGATCGATTCGGTGGCGTCGGGAGCCGCCGCCCGGATCGTCGCCCGGATGCCCTCGAGAACCGTCCGGCGCTCGTCGGGCAGGGCGCCCAGGTACTCGTCGACAGTGGTCGGGGCCGTCACGGTCTGTCCTCCTGGGCAAGCGCTGACCTAGTGCGCGGATGTTCCCTGCCGATCGGCATCCCGGTCAAGCGGCGAGGCGATCTGGTCACGTGCCGGCCCGAGGCGATTCGTCCGTCGAGAGCCATTCGATCTCGCCGATGACGTACTCGGCGAACGACCGGGCCTCGGCGCGCAGGTCGTCCCAGCGGTCGTCCTCGTCACCGAGATAGACGGCCCGAGCACGGATCAGGACCGGCCGATGCTCTTCCGGCAGTCGATCGAGGACCCACTCGGCGGCGGCATCCTTGGATCGGATCTCGCCGGTTGCGAGGGTCACCCAGATCCGGGCGAAGGTCAGGCTGACGTTGGCGGTATCGGAGTCGAGGTCGTCGAGCAGACCCGGGATCCCGGCCACGATCGCCCGGTCGAGATCGGCCCGCGGGACCGGATCGAAATAGGTCGCCGGCGGTGGGCCGAAGACCGCCCGGTCGCCGAGGCGAGCCATCGTGATGATGGGCGCCAGATCCGGGTTCGGCGTCTCCCACGGCGTCAGCTTTCCGGCCTCGAAGTCGGGCCGCAGCCAGTCGCCGTACAGGAAATCGAAGCGCGGTGGGTAGTGCCAGGGCCGGATCTCGGCGTCGACGACGATGGTCAGTTCGATCGATCGGGCGCGCCCGCTCGGATCTCCGCGCCCAGACATCCGTAGGAGACGATCGATCAGGGTCCGCTTCTCCTGCGGCGTCGTCGGGCGCGCCGACGCGACGAGGACATCGATATCGCTGTGCGGCCGGAGTTCGCCTCGGGCGGTCGAACCGTGGAGGTACGCCCCGATCGCATCGGCGCCGAGGACGGCGCGCACGAGGCGGACGATCTGGTCGATCTGGCGCGTGTCGGACTGCGTCGCGCTCACCTGGCCGTCGGGTCGGCCTGACCGTGCCGGTAGAAGGGTGTGTCCTGCGGCGGCAGCGGCGTATTCCCCAGGATCAGGTCAGCGGCCTTCTCCGCGAGCATCATCACCGGCGCGTAGATGTTGCCGTTGGTCACGTACGGCATCGCAGAGGCATCGACCACGCGCAGACCATCCACGCCGTGGACCCGCATCGTGGTCGGGTCGAGGACCGAGTCGCCATCGACGCCCATCCGCGCCGTGCACGAGGGGTGCAACGCGGTCTCGCCATCGCGTGCGACCCAGTCGCGGATCTCGTCGTCGGTCGTCACGGAAGCTCCGGGCGAGGTTTCGCCCCCGTTGAACGACTCGAGGGCGGGCTGGTTCAGGATCCGCCGGGCGACCCTGACGGCCTCGACCCACTCCTGGCGATCCTGCTCGGTCGACAGGTAGTTGAAACGGAGCGCGGGATGGTCGTGCGGGTCGGTCGTCTTGAGTGAGACCGTGCCGCGAGCGTCCGAGTACATCGGCCCGACGTGCACCTGATAGCCGTGGCCCGCGGATCCGGCGCTCCCGTCGTAGCGGATCGCGAGCGGCAGGAAGTGGAACATCAGGTTCGGATAGGCGACCTGGTCATTCGAGCGAGCGAAACCGCCGCCTTCGAAATGGTTGGTGGCCCCCGGACCACGGCGCAGGAACAGCCACTCCGCGCCGATGAACGGCCGGCGCCACTTCTGGGTCGCCGTCGGTTGCATGGACACCGGTTGGAGCGACTTGTACTGGATGTAGACCTCGAGGTGGTCCTGCAGGTTGGCCCCGACACCGGCCAGGTCGGCCACGACCGGGATGCCGAGGGTCGCGAGGTCCGCCGCAGCCCCGACCCCCGACAACTGCAGGAGCTGGGGGGAGTTGATCGCACCACCCGCCAGGATGATCTCGCCGCCCTCGATCCGCTCGGTCCCGCCACCGCGTCGCTCGATGTCGACGGCGACCGCCCGCCTGCCGTCGAAGACGACGCCGCTGACGAAGGTTCGCGTCCGGACCGTGAGGTTCTTGCGACCGCGAACGGGACGCAGGTAGGCCTGCGATGCGGACAGTCGGCGGCCGTTGTGGATGTTCCGGTCGAACGGGGCGAAGCCCTCCTGCCGGTACCCATTGACGTCCTCGGTCAGGTGGTAGCCGGCCTCCTGGCAGGCAGCGAAGAAGGCGGTGAACAACGGGTTGGTCGCCGGGCCGCGCTCGAGGATCAGCGGGCCGTCATGTCCGCGCCAGGGGTCGTCCGGGGCCGCGGCGAGGCACGTCTCCATCTTCTTGAAGTAGGGCAGGCAGTGGGCGTAGTCCCACGACCCCATGCCCGCATCGGCCGCCCAGCGCTCGTAATCGAGCGGATTGCCGCGCTGGAAGATCTGGCCGTTGATGCTCGACGAGCCACCGAGGACCTTGCCCCGGGCGTGGTAGATCCGGCGACCGCCCATGAACGGCTCCGGTTCGGACTCGTATTGCCAGTCGTAGTAGGGACTGCCGATCGGGAAGGTCAACGCCGCCGGCATGTGGATGAAGACATCGAAGCGATAGTCCGGCCGCCCGGCCTCGATGACGAGCACCTGCGTCCCCGGATCGACCGACAGCCGGTTGGCGAGCACACAGCCGGCTGAGCCACCACCGACGATGATGAAGTCATAGCGCTTCGCTGCCATCAGCCCGGATGCTAGCAGCGTCCGTGCACCGCCGGTCGGCTTTCGGCAAGATAGGCCGATGACAGGCCTCGACTACAGGCGATTCGACGCCATCACCTTCGATTGCTACGGGACGCTCATCGATTGGGAGGCCGGGATCCTCGCCGGACTCCAGGCAGTCCTGGCGCCGCGCGGGATCGAGGCGACCGACGACCGGCTGCTCGAGGAGTACGCCACGCTGGAGGCACGGGCGGAAGCCGGGCCGTACCTGCGCTATCGAGACATCCTTGCATTCGCGCTCCTGGGCGTGGCGGCGAGGTTCGGCGTGGTCCCGACCCCGGCCGAGGTGAATGGGTTCTCCGACTCCGTGGGTCGGTGGCCGGCCTTCCCAGACTCGACGGCGGCCCTCCGGCGGCTCCAGTCGCGCTTCCGCCTGGGCGTCATCACCAACTGCGACGACGACCTGTTCGCCCGATCGGCGACCCGTCTGCAGACCGACTTCGACTGGGTGGTGACGGCACAGCAGGTCGGCGCGTACAAGCCGAACGAGCGTGGTTTCGAGGTCGCCTTCGAGCGCATCGGGGTACCCCGGGACCGGATCCTCCACGTCGCCCAGAGCCTGTTCCACGACCACGTGACGGCCAAGCGCCTGGGGCTGACCACCGTCTGGATCGACCGGCGCCAGGGACGGCCGGGGTCTGGGGCGACCCCGCCGGCGCAGGCCACGCCGGACGCGACCTTCCCGGACATGGCCTCGTTCGCGGCGGCCGCGACGGCCGTACCCGGATAACGCGCCGGACCGGGCCTAGCGGGCCCGCATCCGGTTGTTCTTCGGGTCGTGGGTGACCTCGGCGAGCCCGAGCGCCTCGAGCAACGGCGGCATGTACACGCCGAACCGGCCACGAAGACCCTTCTTCGTGCCATACCAGCCGCCGATCGGGTTGTCGGCCGACCGACCCCACGCCTCGACCGTGCCCTCCTGCGGGGTCTTCTGCTCATCCGCCCCGCCGAGGGGCATCCAGTCGCCGTGGGCCTTGAGCATCGCGTGGAGGTCGTCGATCGCGCGCCGGTCGTACTTGAGCTGCGTGCCACCGACCTGGCACACGATCACCGGCGGGTCCGCGGCCTCATCGAGGTACATCTGATAGTCGGACGTGCCCGGCGGTGTCTTGAGCATCCACGGGTCTTCCCTGGTCCCGGTCCCCGAGTACTCCGTCATGACGACCTCCCTTCGATGCCCCGAATGGTTCGCGTTTCGGTCACGGTACCAGCGGAGCGACCGGTCACGGGAACGTCACGTGGATCCGTCATGCTGGGCCACCCATCGAAAAGAGGAACTCATGACCGACCATCACCGACTGGCCGGCCTGGCCGGCCTGGCCGTGACCGTCGCCGCCCTGTCGCTCGCCCTGTCAGCGTGCACAGGCGCCGGACAAGCAGCGACCGGGGAGCCGTCACCTGCGGCCATGAGCGCCGCCCCGTCGGCGGATGCGGCATCGGCCTCCCCGGCGACGACCCCGGCCGGGACGGCGCGCGACCGCGACCGCGACCGCGATGGCCAGCCATTCCGTCGGCCTCGCTCCGATCCTGGACCAGGCGTGGGCAACGGCCGAGCTCGTCGACGTGACGACCGGCGAGAGCTTCCGGATCGCCGACCAAGCCGGCAAGGTCATCATCATCGAGACGATGGCCATCTGGTGCCCCACATGCCGCGCCCAGCAGGGCGACGTCCGTTCGGCGCTCGGACAGCTTCCGGCCGATTCGGTCAGCTACGTCGTCCTCGATATCGATCCGAGTGAGGACGCGACCAGTCTCGCCCGGTACCGCAAGAGCAATAGCTTCCCCGGCCAGTACGCCGTCGCCGGCGCGAAGGTCGCCCGTGCGCTTGCCGCCGAGTTCGGCGACCAGGTGCTCAACCCGCCGTCGACGCCGATCGTGGTGATCGGGACGGACGGCAAAGTGACCCTGACCGACTTTGGACGCAAGAGCGTCGGCGACATCGTCAGCCTCGCCCAGGCGAACGGAGCCTAGACCTGGAGGGTCTCTGGCTGGCGTTCTCGCTGGGGCTCGCCAGTGCCGCCAGCCCGTGCCTGCTCCCGCTCTACCCAAGCTTCCTCGCCTACCTGTCGGCCAACACGGGGGCGCTCGCCGGTCGGCGCGGGACCGGGTTCCTCGGTCTGATCATCCTGGGTGGTGTCCTGACCACGATGCTCGCGGTCGCGGTCGTCCTCGTCATCGTGGCCGTCCCGATCGGGTCGCTCCTGGCCTTCCTCATCCCGGCGGTGGACTTCGTGCTGATCGCGCTGGGACTGCTCCTCCTGTCCGGTCGCAACCCGTTCGAGCGCCTGCCGGGGACGACCGTCCCGATCGTGGCCAACCCGTTCGGCCAGGCCTACCTGTATGGCGTGATGCTCGGCCCACTCGCGCTGCCATGCGCGGGCGTCTTCGCCATCTCGCTCATCGCCTATTCGGTCGGCCTGACCGAGACACTCCCGCGGATCCTCACCTTCCTCGCCTATGGCCTCGGGTTCGGGCTGCCGCTGGTCCTCCTGTCGCTGCTGGCCGGCGCCCGGCGCGTCCAGGTCGTCCGGTTCATCACCAGTCACCACCGGGCGATCGAGATCGTCAGCGGGCTCCTCCTGGTGGCCGTCGGGATCGGCGACCTGATCCTCAACTGGGACAGCATCCAGCTGACGTTCAGCCTCGCCTGATGCCAGACTGGACCCCGTGAGCAACGACGACTTCCGGGATCCCACGGTCACCGTCATCTACGGCCTCGACACCTGCGAGGACACGACTCGAGCACGCGCTCGGTTCGTTGCCGCCGGACGGGCGTTCCGCTACGTCCGGCTCGACCGGGACATGGCGATCCGGGACCGACTCCACGATGCCGGGTTCCGCTCCACGCCGGTCGTCGTGACCCCCGACGGGACCCTCGCGATGGAACCCTCGGACGAGGTCCTCGCGGAGCTCATCGCCGCCGCGGCCTGAATGAGCTGACCGTCGACCAGGCCCGGTCGATCCGAGCCCGAAGCCACGGCGGGGAGTCCACGACGAGATAGAAGGCCACGTACGCGTAGGCCATCCCGGCGATGACGTCGATCAGCCAGTGATCGCCCGTGTAGATCACTGAGAAGGCCACCAGGACGGCGTACCCGAAGGCCAGCCAACCGACCCGTCCGAACGCTCGACGCAGGGCCAGGAAGGTCAGGAACGGATAGGCGACATGGAGTGACGGGAACGCCGCCACCAGGTTCGGGTTCACGCTCCCGAACGCCATCGAATACAGGTACTTGCCGTCGAACCCGAGCGCTCTCGCGATCTCCTCGAAGGCCGCGGGTTTGAGGTACTCGATCAGGGGGGCGCCGTCCGGCCCGGCCAGCCCGCCGGCCCGCGCGACGTACCACGGCGGCGCCGCGGGGATGAGCAGGTAGGTCACGAACCCGGCCAGGCTCAGGACGATGAGACCGGCCACGAAATCGTAGAACTGCGGGCGGCGCCAGACCCACAGCACGTAGCCGGTCGCCAGCGGCAATGCGAAGTGGAGCATGTACACGGTGGTCGCGAGGATGGCGAATGGGTCCGTCCCGGTAGCCGGGCGAAGGGCGGACTGGAGGATGTGGGTCGGGAGCGCTCCGAAGGTCAGGAGGCGCTCGGCGATGGCCATGTCCTGCACGTGGACGGACAACCCCGTGTCGTCGGCGATCCCGCGCATCAACTCGTAGGCGAGGAGCAGGGCGATGAACGGGATCCAGTCCCGGAGGAAGAGCCGGCCCCGACCGAGGATGACCGCCGACAGGCCGAACGCCACCGCCAGGACATCCGGCGTGAGCGCCAGCCCGCGCTCGAACATGATCACGACGACCAACAGCGCGTAGCCGAGCATGGCGACCATCAGCAGACGGTCGTTCCGCCGGCCGAGTGCTGGGAGATGATCCGGATCGGTCTCGGTCGTGGCTAGCCCTCCCTGTCGCCGACACAGTAGCGTGGACGCGGGGGAAGGCCTTTGGCTACGCTACGCTTCGACCATCAGGAGGGTTCGGCCACGGCGATCTGTTCGAATTGCGGCACCGAGAACAAGCCGGGACGAAAGTTCTGTGTCGGGTGTGCGAGCCCGCTCGCCAACAGCTGTCCGAATTGCGGCGCCGCGGTCGACCCCGGCGATCGCTTCTGCGGTGAATGCGCAACCCAGCTGACCCCCGGGGCGGCTCCCGCCATTGCCCCACGTATCGCGGCGGCCGGGGCTGCCCACGCGACGACGACGGCGCCGGTCGCGGAGCGGCGCCTCGTCACGATCCTGTTCGCCGACCTGGTCGGGTTCACGACCTACGCAGAGGGCCGTGACGCCGAAGAGGTCCGCGAGACGCTGACCCGCTACTTCGAACTTGCCAGGGACATCATCGAGCGCTACGGCGGCACGGTCGAGAAGTTCATCGGCGATGCGGTCATGGCCGTCTGGGGCGCCCCGGTCGCCCGGGAGGATGATGCCGAGCGCGGTGTCCGGGCCGCACTGGAACTGGTCGACGCCGTGCGAACGCTTGGGCCTTCCATCGAGGCGAGGGCCGGGGTCCTGACCGGCGAGGCGGCCGTGACCCTGGACGCGGTCGGCCAGGGGATGGTGGCGGGCGACCTCGTGAATACGGCCTCCCGATTGCAGTCCGTGGCACCCACCGGCGCCGTCCTGGTCGGTGAATTGACCCAGCGAGCCGCGTCCAAGGCGATCGCGTTCGAGGCCGCGGGTGAGCAGGTCCTCAAGGGCAAGACGAGCCCGATCCCGGCGTGGCGCGCTATGCGCGTCGTCTCCGAGCGGGGCGGTCGCAACCGCTCGGACGCGCTCGAGGCGCCGTTCGTCGGACGCTCGGACGAACTGCGCCTGCTGAAAGACCTCTACCACGCGACGAGCCGGGAGCAGCGACCGCGCCTGGTCAGCGTCATCGGGGCGGCCGGCGTCGGCAAGACGCGCCTGGCATGGGAATTCCTCAAGTACATCGACGGCCTGGTCGAATTGGTGGCGTGGCACGACGGGCGCAGCCCGGCCTACGGCGACGGGATCACGTTCTGGGCACTCGGCGAGATGGTCCGCGGCCGCTGCGGCCTGCTCGAGGCCGACGAAGAGGCCACGACCCGGACGAAGATCGCGGAAACGGTCGCGACGTACGTTCCCGATCCCGACGAGCGGCGATGGGTCGAGGCGGCCCTGCTCACCCTGCTGGGCGTCGAGTCGGGCGTCGGATCCGAGCAACTCTTCGGTGCATGGCGGACCTTCTTCGAGCGTCTGGCCGCCACCGGGCCCGTGGTCATGGTCTTCGAGGACTTCCATCTCGCGGATAGCGGGCTCATGGACTTCGTCGACCATCTCCTGGAGTGGAGCCGCAACGTCCCGATCTACGTGGTCACACTGGCACGCCCCGAGCTCCTCGATCGACGGTCCGATTGGGGCGTCGGGAAGCGGGCGTTCAACTCGCTCTACCTCGAACCCCTGGACGCCGCGTCGATGCGGGAGCTCCTGGCTGGTCTCGTCCCCGGCCTGCCGGAGGCCGCCGCTCGGGCGATCGTCGACCGCGCAGACGGCATCCCGCTCTACGCGGTCGAGACCGTTCGGATGCTCCTGGCCGAGGGCCGGCTGACCCTCGAGGACGGTACCTACCGCCCGGTCGGCGACCTCAGCTCGCTGGCCGTCCCGGACACGCTCACGGCCCTGATCGCGTCCCGCCTGGATGCGCTCGACCCCGCCGAACGGGCGCTCGTTTCGGATGCGGCCGTGCTCGGCCAGAGTTTCACGGTCGATGGCGTCGCGGCCGTCGCCGGCCGCGATCTGGCGACGCTCGAGCCTGCGCTCCACGACCTCGTTCGCCGCGAGATCCTCGAACTCGAGGCCGACCCGCGCTCCCCGGAACGCGGACAATATGCGTTCGTCCAGGCCCTCATCCGCGAAGTCGCCTATGCGACTCTCGCGAGGTCCGATCGGAAGGTTCGACACCTTGCGGCCGCGCGGTTCTTCGAGTCGCTCGGGTCAGACGAGCTCGCCGGTGCGCTGGCGGGGCACTACCTGGCGGCGCACGCGAACGCTCCCGATGGCCCGGAGCGGGAGACGCTCGGGACACAGGCCAGGATTGCGCTACGGGCCGGGGCCGAACGAGCGGCCGGCCTGGGCGCGCACGAACAGGCGATCGCCTTGAGCGAGCAGGCCCTGAGCATCACCTCGGATCCCGCCGACGAGGCATCACTCCACGACCGGGCCGCGGCCTCGGCGGCCTCGCTCCAGCGGGTAAGCATTTCCACGTCTCACTACGAAGCAGCACTCGCGCTGTGGGCGGGGCTCGGGGATCGCAGCGCGGAAGCCCGCACGACGGCTGGATTCGGCTGGGCGCTGCTGAGCTTCTTCCACTTCGAACCGGCCCTTGCCCTCCTGACCGAGGCGTCGGAGCGATTCAGGGACCTCGACGACGATGCCATCCTCGCCAAGCTCGACGGTCAGCTGTCGCGAGCCTTGTTCCTCAACGGCGACCTGACCGGCTCGGTCGCCGTAGCCGATCGAGTCCTCTCTTCGGCTGAGCGGGTCGATCTCGTCGAGGTCGTCGCGGACACACTGATCACACGGGGCTCCGCCCTGACTCACCTGGGTCGACCGTACGAGGGGATCGGCGCGGTCGAGACCGGCCGGCGGCTGGCCGCCGAGCATGGGTTCCCGATGCCGGAGAATCGCGGCCTCAACAACCTCTCCGCCCTTCAGGGCGATCACGACCCTCGTGCGTCGCTCGAGGCGGCACGCGCCGGTCTCGCCATCGCGCGGCGATTCGGCATCCGGTCGTTCCACCTCTTCGAGAATGCTCGGGACGCGGCCATGCGGTTGGGGGAATGGGATTGGATCGCCGCTGAATTGTCGACACTGACCGACGACGAGGTGGATCCGCTCGACCGGGTCACGGGGCTGGCGGGCTTGACCAACCTCCTGGCCTACCGCGGTGAGGCGACCGCGGAGCTGGTCGCCCGGCTCGAGGCGGTCGCCGTGAGCGACGATGACACGGTCAAGGCGACGGCGATCGCCGACGTTATGGCCGGCAAGGCGTTTGCGGCTGGTCAGTACGAGCTCGCCAGGTCACGCACGCATGCCTATGGCCGGCTCCTGACCCAGAAGCACGTGGAGGTCAACCTGCGAGCCGGCCACGATTCGGTCCTGGCCCGCGACGCTGCCGCGGCACGCCAGGATCTTGCCTCGGTCGAAACCATCGGTCGGCGCGGTCGGGTGATCGAGGCGGACGTGATGACCATCGAGGCCGGGATCGCCGCGCTCGAGGGCCGCCCGCGCGAGGCCCTCGACCTGTATCGCTCAGGGTTGCGGCTGTGGCGCGACCTCGGGACCGTCTGGGATGAGGCGCTCTGCGCGATCGAGATGACGACCCTGCTCGGGCCGGGCGAGCCGGAGGTCCGCGCCGCGGCGGAGCGAGCCCGCGAGATCCTGGTTCGCCTCCGCGCCCGCCCGTTCCTCGAGCGACTCGAGGCGACGATGGCGGAGTGGAGCCCGGTCGACCCGGTGACCCCCACGACGATCCAGGAAGCGGCCCCGGTCGGCTGATCCGCTTCGACCGCCCGGTTGTTCGTCAGAGCTCGCCGTACCGCGGTGCCGCGGAACCATCGACCCGTCGGGCCACGGTAGGCCGCCGCGGGTCGAAGCTCTGGGCCAGGTCCGGCCGGTCGCCACCGATAACCCAGGCGGCGCCGAGTTCGCCGGCCGCGGCCGCCATCATCGTCCCGAACCCCGCCATCCCACCGACGATGAACGCGCCGTCAGGCCCGAGCGGGCCGATCAACGGAAAGCCGTCGGGGGTACGGGCATAGAAGCCGCCATCGTGCGCCAGAAGGTCGGGCGCTCGGGCAAGGTAGGCCTCAAGGCCCGGCACCATCGTCGCGGCCCGCGCCAGGACCACGGCCGGGAAGTCCGGAGGGCATGACGGGTCGACGCCTGGTTCGGACGGCGTCTGGTCGCGAGCCCACCCGAGCTTGATCGTATCCGGGCCTATCGAAGCGTCCGGCTTGATATGGACTCCGGCTGGGAGTCCATCGGTCTCGTCGAGGCCGATCGTGAATGGTGCATCGCGAGGCACGATCCCGAGCGGATCGCGGAAGACGACCTTCTGGCGAAGAACGGTCTGGAGCTCGAGATCGGCTCCGACCAGCCGTGCGACCGCCAGTGCGAACGGCCCGGCCGCGTTGACGAAACGATCCGTGTGGATCCGGCGATGTCCATCGGCTGTCGTCACCGTCACGCTTTCGACGCGGCCGTTCGCTGTGCCGACCGCCACGACGGTCCCTCGCCCCACCCGAACCCCGCGAAGCTGCGCCGCCGCCAGCATCGCCCGCCCAAGCCCGACCGTATCGAGGCTCCCCGCTCGCCGTGCGTGGATCGCGCCCAGCGACGCGCGACCGAGGTGCGGGAATCGCGTCGCCAGCTCATCCGGACCGAGCCACAAGTCCGCGTCGGTCCGCGCGACCCCCGCCGCGACGTGCCGCTCGATGAACGACGGCAACGTCTCGGCGACCGACGGGTCGGCAGTCACGTACAGGTAGCCACGACGATCCATCGCGACATCGGCCCCGGCAGCGACAAGGCGCTCGACGGATCCGATGCTGCGTTGCGCCAGTTCGACCATGGTTCGCTGGGGCCACCAATCACGGTAGTTGGCACCCGGCCGGTCGCTGGTGAGCGACAGCGGCGGACGCGGATCGATCAGGACGGCGGTCGTCGCACCGAGCTGTTCGGCCACCTGCCAGGCGGTGGCGATGCCGGCGATCCCCGCCCCGGCGATGACGACATCCGCGCTATCCATCGACCCGCCATCCGCCCGACCAATCGGATACAGTCGGCTCGATGCGCCAGACCCACGCCCGACATCGCGCACAGCGGATCACGCGCGTTCCCGTTTCGATGGCCATCGGAGCCATCTTGGCGGCGCGACCGCCCGTGCGCCAGGCCAGGCCGACGAGCGTGGCAGTGTGATCCGGCCTGCCGAGCGCGCGTCGGTATCGCCCGTCGTCGTCGCGTCCCTCCTCTATTGCGGCGCAGCGTTCGGTGGGTCGTTCCTGTTCATGCGTCTCGCCGCTCCGGAGCTGCCCGCCCTGGTCGTCGCCTTCGTCCGGGTCCTGATCGCGGCCGTCATCCTGTTGCCGTTCGTCGGCCGGACGCGAATCGCGGCGATGCGGGCGTCGTGGCGCGACTACCTCATCGTGGGCCTGTTCATGGCGGCGCTTCCGTTCGCGTTGTTCGCGTTCGCGGAGCGCTCGATCACGGCCGGTCTGGGGTCGATCATCAACGCGACGACGCCGTTCTGGACGGCCATCATCCTCGCGATCTGGCTCCGGCAGGCGCCGACCCAGCGACGGATCGCGGCGATCGTCATCGGCTTCCTCGGCGTCGGCGTCATCGTCGGCCTCGAGGGCATCCAGCTGGCACCGGATGCCCTGATCGGCGTTGTGGCCGCGACGCTCGCCGCGGCGTCATATGGCATCGCGCTCACGTACATCCGGCGTCGGATGGGTCCCCAGCCGCCAGTCCAGCTCGCAGCAGGGCAGCTCATCGCGGCTGCGTTCATGCTCCTGCCGTTCGCGGCGGTCACGGCCGGGGATGCGACGATCACGTCTGAGGCCGTCGTGGCCATGCTCGGGATCGGCATCCTCTCGACGGCGATCGCCTGGCCGATCCTGTTCCGCCTGAATCGCGATGTCGGCCCGATGGCGACGAGTACCGTGACATTCCTCAATCCGGTCTTCGGCACGGTCTGGGGCGCCATCTTCCTGTCGGAGTCGATCTCGCCGACGTTCCTCTTCGGCTCGTTGCTGGTGTTCGTCGCCCTCGGCCTCATCCTCGACGTCCGGCCGATGGCCCTGGTGCGCGGTTCGCTTCGACCAGCTCCGGTGGTGACAGCGGCCGTACGGGACGAACCGGCGGAAGTCGACCGCTAGGACGAACCTCGCCGGACCTGTTCCACGAGTACTTTCAGGGCGGTGTCCCGGGCCGTGGCCCGGTCGTATGGTGGGTGGACCATGCGACTTGCTCAACCCAGGGCGATGCCTGGCTCGCTGCTCGGGCTCTCTATCCTTCGCCGATTCGCGATGGCCGGCGTCCTTGGCGGCGCCCTGGCACTCGTTGCCCTGCCACGCGTGGCCGCCGCCGCGGATCCGTCACCGAGCCCGACACCGACCGTCTCGCCGTCGCCGTCGCCGACCCCGGATCCGACCCCAAGTCCGAGTCCAAGTCCGAGCCCAAGTCCAAGTCCGAGCCCAAGTCCAAGTCCGACCCCCACGCCCACGCCAACTCCGACGCCGACACCGACGCCGACACCGGTCGCACCCCGATCCCTGGACCTGTTCGTCACCACGAGTTTCGGCTTCCAGAACCCCGATTGGCGAGCCTGCACCGCGACCTCGACGCGGAGCATGCTCAACTTCATCGCCTCGAGCGGGACCGGTGGCGATGGGTTCATCTGGCTGCCGACGAACGCACGCTCCGTCCAGGACGAGATCCTGTCCTGGGAGCGCCGTCACGACACACTCGTCGGCGGCTACGGATCCGACCCGCATGGCTGGCGGAACGCGCTGAACTACTACGGTTGGGGCGCCGACACGCTCCTGGCCGGATCTCGCGTCTACGACGATCGGTCCTATGGTTCCTACGACCGGGCGATCAAGGCCGCCGTCAGGGCGCTCATCGCGACGGGCAAGCCGGTCGGGCTCATGGGTTGGCGCGGCCGGCACGCGCAGATGCTCACCGGCTACGACGGCCTCGCTGGCGACCCGTGGGCGCGGGATGCGGCCGGCCACTACACCAACGCCTTCACCGTTCGGGGGCTCTACCTGAGCGACCCACTCCGCCGGTCCCACGCGGTCGATCTCAGGATGACGTACAAGTCACTGCGCTACACGATGACCTACAAGTGGCGGTTCCAGCGCTACTACGAACGGGACAGCCTTCTCGACGATCCGTACACACCCGGGTACGCGAAGGCCCGCAAGGAGTGGTACGGACGGTACGTCCTGATCCTGCCGATCCGCTGAGGTCGTATCCCCCGACCGGGAGCGTCAGGACCAGACCGTCCGCTGACGGGCGGCCGGGGTCATCTCCAGCCCGCCACTCCTGGTCACCCACCAGGCCGCCAGTCCCAGGCTCCTCGCCTCCGGCCCGATCACCTCCGGCCCGGCAAGGAAGAGGACCTTGCTCCAGATCTCGGCCCAGGCCGGGTCGGGCGTGGCCACGGTCACGGACATCAGGCCCTGGCCACCCGGTCGGCCGGTTCGCGGGTCGATGAGGTGATGGACGACCTGACCGTCCGGCGTCACCCAGGTCGAGACCTCGGTGGAGGAGGTACACAGACCGCCTGACCCGAGCTCGACGACCGCCACTGGGTCGGTCGCCCCATCCGGTGAATCGATCCGGATGAGCCAGGCATCCCCGGCCGGTCCCGGCCCATGCCCGACGAGATCGCCTCCGGCTTCGATGAACCCACCTCTGCCGGGCAGGTCCACGATGGGAGCCAGGCGACGCCACGCCCAGCGCAGTGCGAGGCCCTTGCCGAGACCGCCGAGATCGACCGGAGCCGAGACCGAGATCGACCGTTCCCGAGGAAAGCGACGGATACCGGAATCGGTCGGCGTCGGGACCGGGTCCGGGACATCGACATGCTGCACACCGGGCCGGCCCAGATCGAGCAGGACGGCGAGGACTCGGGTGTCGAAGCGACCGCCGGTCCGCCGCCACGCCCGGTCCGCGAGCGCCAGCGCGTCGTACAGACGCCGTTCCACGCGGATGGCGTCGCGATGCCCGGCGCGCTCGTTGAGCTGGGTGACTTCACTGTCGGCTCGGTAGGCGGACATCGCCCCGTCAACGGCATCGAACTCGTCCACGACCGCCTTCCACGCCGTCTCGGCCTCGGCAAGGGGCACGTTGCGCAGGGTCAGTCGCAGCGGGGATCCGAGCGCCCGACCGGTGAAGACCCGCTCGCTCGCCACCTGCGACGGTGCGGTCGTTCCGGTTCCGACGGTCAAGGCTTGCCCGACCCTCCCGTCCCACCGCTCGCCGGTGGGGGTGCCGCCTTGGCGGGCGGCGGTGGCGGAAGCTTGATCGCCGTGTGCCCACCACCCGACGAGCTGCCGGAGCCTCCACCACGAGCGACCGTTGTCGGCATGCTGCCGAGCGCCAGGCTGCCCGGCAGTGAGTCGCTCAGCCGCTCTACTTTGCCGACGGTCTTGCCCACGGCGGCCAGGCGGGCTTCGAGGACGGCCAGTCGCTCGGCCACGGCGTCGTAGCCGGCGGTCCCGTCCTGGTAGCGGAGGCGCGCCTCGAGGAGTCGGGCCTCCTGCTCATCGTGATGCTGATCGAGCGCATCGATGGCGTTGGCCACCGGCGCCCGGTCCGCGATCAGTGCCCGGTCGGTCGTGATCTGCATCTGGGTGGTGGCGAGCAGACTGATCGCATAGACACCGGTCGTCAGGCCGATCGCGACGCCGACGTGATAGGGCCGCTTCGTGTCGGGCGTCTTCGTGGGCGGTCGTTCGTTTGACATCGTCGGCCTCACGGTACGGAGATCTGGACAGTGGACGTCGACGTCCCGATCCGGGTCTCACCCCCACTCCGGGTCAGACAGTAGAGCCGGTACCAGAGGGTGCCGGAAGGGGCAGCCCCATCGGTCGCGGTGAGCGTCGAGCTCGAGTTGACCTGGGCGACCAGGGTGTCCCTGTCCTCGGGCGGGTAGTGGATCTCGCGGTCGGTCGAGCGAACCAGCGCATAGGCGTAGAAGTTGTTCAGCGTGCAGGCCGTCCAGGCCGCCTTGACCCCACCGCCCGCCAGGCTGAGGGACAGACTGAAGGTCGGGGCCGCCGGCGGCGGCGCGGTGGGCGCCGGGGTCGCCGCAGCGCCGGCACCACCTCCTCCGCCGCCCTTGCCGGACGAGGACCCGCTTCCGGCAGACAGACCGGCCGTCGTCTGCCCGAGCGCGACGAGGCGAGCTTTCGCCTTCCTGAGCAATCCATTGACGAGCGCCAGCTTCGCTTCGGCCGCCTTCAGTCTGTGACGAAGGTCGGTCGCCGACAGGCCATCGTCGTTGACCTGGGTCTGGGTCGCATCCAGCGCATCGGTCAGCTGGCCGGTCACGCCCATCAGGTCCTCGAGCTGTTGCTGCAGCCCGGTGGCACGATCCTGCTCAGCGGCGAGCTGGCTCTTCAAGGTGTCGAGCGAGACCGGTGGCGCGGGTGGCGGGGCGGCCGCGGCGGCGAGGTCGGCCGCGACCTGGATCGACAGGACGCCGACGAGGAGGCTGGCGATCACCCCGGCGATCACGGCACCGCGGCGCATCCGGCCCTTCACGAACGAACCTCCACGGATCCGAGCGCGACCGCGGCCGCGGGCGTGGATCCGGCGGGACCCCATTCAGGGCTGGTCGCAGGGAGGCTTGACGCGAAGGTCGGGCGCCCCAGTTTGCCGACCCAGTAGCGATAGGCCGCCGACGCCAGGATCAGCAGCCCCGTCACCACGTACAGCGGGGCGATCCCGCCGGTGTCCGTGCCGGACAGGATGCCGTGGCTCCAGCTCAGACCCCAGACGACGATGCTCAGACGGTGGATCTTGAGCCACACGCCCCGTGGCAGGAGCTGGGTGTACCGAGCGGTCAGACCGGTCAGCAGCAATCCGTACAGAGCCAGCGTGCCAAGCGCGATCGGCACGCTCCGGAAGCTCGACAGACCCGGGATGAATGCGCCAACGATGCCCACGCCCGCCCACGGGTCGAGCAGGATCGTGACGATGTGGACGGTGGTGAAGGCGATGGTGAAGACGAGCAGGTTCTCGTGCCACGGGAAGATCCACTTGGATAGCTTCCAGGTCGACTTGTTGACCGGGTGACTGAGGATCAGGCCGATGGCGATCACGAAGGTCAGGATGAGATAGGCGGTGATGCCGGCCGCCCGCGCGAACAGCCAGATCCGCATCTGGGCCTGGTAGGCCGACGTCGCCGGGAGGATCTGATCCGACGACCAGACGATGACGATCCCGAGGAGGGCGCCGAGGACGACGATCGTCCGTGAGGTCAAGCGCATCGATCATCCTTCACGTGTAGCCGGTCCAGCCGGATGCCTCGTGACGGTGCGCTGGATCGCGCTCCGCATCGGGTGCAGGGCACCTTCGGGCCAGACTACCCGGGGCCCACCCGGACCCGAGTCATCCGATGGTCCCGACCGCCCTTCCGGTCGTACCAACCCTGAACACGTCTATTCTGTCTATTGCGCAATCACGCAACTAGTTGTAGGCTGGACCCATGCCTGAAGACCACGATCCCGAGACGGAGCGCTATCGGCTCCACGCCGAGCTCTGCAAGGTCCTGACCGACCCGAAACGGCTGATGATGCTGGACGCCCTGCGCGACGGCGAACGATCGGTGTCCGAGCTGGCGGACGGGATCGGGGTGACCCTGCCGAACGCCAGCCAGCACCTCGCGGTCATGCGTCACGCCGACCTCGTCCAGAGCCGTCGTGCCGGCAACGCGATCCTCTACCGGATCGCCGAGCCGACCATCCTCGACGCCTGCGACATCGTCCACCGCATCGTCGAGCGACGATCAACGACCCACACCCGTGCCTATGCCTCGGCCGAATCGGAGGCCCGTCCGAACGCCCGACCGGGGCTCGCCGGATGACGGCCACCCAGGGGTTCACGTTCGGGACCCGCGTCCACGGCACGGTGGCCGAGGTTCGGCCGCGTGTCGTCGCCGCCCTCAAGGCTGAGGGGTTCGGGGTGCTGACCGAGATCGACGTCCAGGCGACGATGCGGGACAAGCTCGGGATCGAGCAAGCGCCATATCTGATTCTCGGCGCCTGCAACCCGCCGCTCGCCCACCGCGCCATCGAGGCCGATCCGTCGGTCGGCACACTCCTCCCCTGCAATGTCGTCCTCCGCGAGGAGGGCAGTGAGACGATCGTCGAGGCCATGGACCCCATGGCCGCCCTCGGCATCGTCGGCGCCCCCGCCATCCAGACCGTGGCGCAGGACGCGAAAGCCCGCCTCGAGCGGGTCGTCCAGTCCATCCGATGATCGTCGCGGATCCGCGACAGAAGGCCAGGAGCCAAACGTGACCGCCAAGACAGCCACCATCACCCTCGAAGGCGAGGGACTTCGCTTCAGCGCTCGTTCCGGGAGCGGGCACGCATTCATCCTCGATGACGCTCGCGGCGATGCCGGGATGCGTCCGTCCGAACTGATCCCGATCGCGTTGGCCAGCTGCACCGCGATGGACGTCATCTCGATCCTGCGCAAGAAGCGCCAGCCGGTGTCCGGGTACCGGGTCGAGGCCACGGGCGATCAGCAGGAAGGCCACCCGAACGCGTTCACCCGGATCGACGTGACCCACGTCCTGGAGGGCGAAGGGATCGATGTCGAGGCGGTTCGCCGGGCGATCGAGTTGTCGGCGACCAAGTACTGCTCGGTCGGGGCCACCCTGTCGAGCGGGATGACGACCGTCCACCACGCCTATGTCGTTCGGGACGGGAGCGGCTTGGAGCAGACCGCAGAAGTCATCATCACCGGCCCGTTCGAGCGAACAGGGTCGCTCGAGACCGGCGGCGTTCCTGCGGCGATCACCGCCTGACGCCCTCCCCTGGCGACCACCGACTACGGGCCGAACGGCCCTTCCCCGTCGTCCGGGATGTTCGACAGACTCACCTGAGCGCGCCACACCCGGCGTTCCAGATCGGAGCGGAAGGCGAACCCATGCGGTCGTTGCCAGAAACGTCCCACGAACACAACGACGAGATCGACCCGCACGTCGACCGCCTTCCGGAACTCGCCGAGATGATCGGCAACGTCACGCCGGAGGTGTTTTCCGCGACCTTCCAGCAGGAGTGCAGCTTCATCATCGGACGGCTCGTGCCGCACATGGAGGCGATCGAAACGACCCTCTATGGGCGATTGGAAGAAGTGATGGACAAGCGCCACTCCATGGCGCCGATGCGGCAGGAACATGACCGGCTGCGCGGCCTGTTCGGATCGTTGTGCGGATACAGTGCGCTGGTCGCGGAAGAGCGCCTGACCGAGGCCGATCAGATCGGGTTGCGGCGCGTCCTCTACCGGCTCTACGCGATGCTCAAGGTCCACCTCGCCGAGGAGGAACTCTACCTGGGCGTGCTGGACCGGAACCTCAGCCCGGAGGAGAAGGACAGGCTGGCTCACGGCATCGACCATGCCAGCGCCGAACCCCTCTAGCTGACCGTCACCGTCGCCGGCGCGGGGTCGTCACGGCTTCGAGGTACCTGGCGTTGAACTCGCCGATGAGCCTCGCGCGCTCCTTCATGACCGCGGCCCAGGCGTCGATCGCGGCGTACCCGGCCGCGGTCAGTTCGTAGTCACGGTGCTGCGGACCGACGGGTTCGGTCGACCATGACGAGGTGACCTGACCGGTCGCCTCGAGGTCGCGGAGGGTTCGATACACCTGCCCGATATCGACCGGACCACCGGTGATCCCCATCTCCTCCAGCTGGGCGGTCATGGCATAGCCGTGGGAGCCGCCGCCGGCCAGCAGGACGAGCACGAACGGCTCCATCCAGCGGTGGCGTCCACTCAGCGGGGCCCAGCCTCGATGGACCGGGACCCCCGCGTCGTCCAGGTCCGATGCGAGGCGACCCGACCCGTCCTTGCCGGCGCCTCGGCGGTTGCTCGATCCGTCGTCCATATGCCTCAAGAGCATAGGCGCTTCGAGTCCCTATCGGGCGGTTGACGTCAGAAGGCGGTGATGCCGCTGTGGTCCATCGCGACGGCCAGCTTCTCGGCTTCCTCGGCCGACACCCCGTGCTCGATGATCGCCTCGTACAGGCGCTCCTCGGCGAGGTGGACCTTGAGCAGCGCATACAGCCGGAAGGTCACCCGGCGCAGTGCGATCGTCTGGCTCGTCGTCATGGTCCCGCTCGCGAGCTGGCCCTGCGACTGGACGAGTTCGGCCACGAGCTTCCGGATCTCACCGTGCTCACGGCGCATCGGTGTCATCGAGTGACGGTTCTGGAGCATCCGCTCGAGCTCCGGGTACAGCGTGCGCTCGGCTGCCTCGAGATGCGGGATCAGCAAGCCGTCGAGGAACGCCACCACTTCGTCGACCCGCGGGCGCAACTCGGCGACGGACGCCGTCCCGATCAGGTCGCCGACGGCGGGCATCGTGTCGAGGTGGTGCATCAATCGATCGTGGTGCTCGAGGGAGACTTGGGGCAGGCTTGCGGTCATGTCAGACCTCCTAGGTCGGTGCTGTCGTTGACGTGGTCGGACGGTTTCAGTCACGCACTCTCGGGTCCGGGCTCCGCGGGCGTGCCCGCGAGGGCGAGGAAGAACAGCGCCACGGGTCGGTAGACCGCGTGCGCCAGCTTCATGAACGGCGCGAGGATGACGAGTTCCATGGCGATCGCGACATGGAACAGGAAGACCCAGTATCCCCAGGCGGGGGCGCTCGGCAGGTACAGGGCGAGCTCCAGGGCGAAACCGGTGACACCGGTGATCCAGACGAGGGCAAGCAGCGTCCAATCGGCCGCGGTCGAATGGCGGACCGAGCGCTCCGTTCCGCGGTAGCGCTGCACGATCAACATCGTCGCGCCGTAGACGAGCATCAGCCCGGCGACCGTGCCGAGGAGTCGGACCGGGTACCAGATCGGCACCGGCGTGCCCGTGGCCTTGATCCCGACGATGGCCAGGCCGTAGTCGAGGACAGTCGCGGCCAGGAGGCCCAGGAAGCCCCACATCGTCGCGGCGTGGAGGAACCACCGCCGCAGGTACCAGGGTTGCTCGGCCGCATCCGTATCGCAGTCGTCGCGATATCGTCGCTGGCCAAGGGTCTCGATGGCGAGGGACGTCCACAGGGCGCCCGCGGTTCGCCGCAGGGCAGCACGCCCACCGAACATCGAGCGCAGGCCGACCCCGCCGTCCCGGCTGACGGCTCGGGCCATCGTGGCCACGCCGACGAGGCCGGCCGCGAAGACGAGGACCATGACCCCGATCCCGATGTTGTGGATGAGCTCTTCGGGGATGAACCCGAAGATGTCGAGCGACTCCGCGCTCTGCGGGCCGTGGCCGGCGTACATGAACAGGGCGAAGAACGCCGCCAGGACGACCGCGAAGATGGTCCCGAGGACCGGCCGCGTGTACATCGTCCGGGCAAGTCCGGTCCGGTCGTAGTTGGCGATGGCGTACCGTCGTGCCGCTGCCATGAATTCGCTCGGCTCGGCCTGGGTCGGGCACGTTTCCGAGCACTCGCCGCAGGCGTAGCACGTCCACAGTTCCTTGCTCGAGAGGAGTCGGTCGCGCATGCCGACCTGCGCATACCGGATCATCCGGCGCGGGAAGGTGGCGTCGTTGCTGACCAGCGGACAGCTCGCGGTGCAGGTCCCGCAGCTGAAGCAGGCCGACACGTCAGCCGCGCCGTACCGCTGCAGATCGTTGAGCAGGTTGGTGTCGACGAGGGTGGTCATGACGGATCCTTCCCGATGGCTTCGTAGCGGAAGTAGCCCTCGTCGGTCACGCCCTTGACCTCGCGGACCCGGCCGTACCGGCGCATGCCCATGATCCAGAACAGGACTTCGTGGGTCGGGCAGTCCATCGCCGTGGCGATCTCGGGAACGGTCCTCGGCTCGGCTTCGAGCAACTCGAGGATCCTGGCCCGCATGACGGGTTCTTCGCGGATGACTTCGCGGAGTTCGCGATTCGGGGCGTTCATGCGACCGAAACCTCCAGGAGCTTGTCGATCATCGAGGTGATCTGCGCATCGGTGTAGCCGAGCAGGTCGATCGCGTTCTCCGGACAGACCGGGACGCACCCGCCACAACCCTTGCAGCCCGACTCGCTGATGGCCGCCACCGACGTTCCGCCCTCGGTGTGCATGTCGATGGCGCCGTACGGGCAGGCGTCGAGGCACACGCCGCAGGCCGTGCAGGCATCGGTATCGACGACCGCGACCAGAGGGTCGAGCTCGGCGAAGCCCTTCTTGAGGATGACCGCACTCTGGGTCACCGCCGCCAGTCCGGAGCCCACGCTCTCGCTCGAATTCTTCGGTCCCTGGCAGGCGCCGGCGATGAACACGCCGTCGACGACCGTTTCGACCGGCCGGAGCTTCGGGTGGATCTCGTTGTAGAACCCGTCCTTGTCGACCGGCAACTTGAGGATGCTGTTGAGCTCCTCGTTCTGGCGGGGGATCATCCCCGTCACCAGGACGACGAGATCGACCGGGATCGTCAGCTCTTCGCCACCGGTGAGCACGTCCGTGACGGTCACGAGCAGGTTGCCGGCCGCGTCGCTGGCAACGCTCGGCGGGGCGTCGTCGGCGAACTTGAGGTAGACGGACCCGAGCTTGCGCGAATCCGTGTACATCGTCTCGAACTTGCCGTAGGTCCGCATGTCCCGGTACAGGTGGTACTGGTGCACGGCGGCGTCGCGGGACGCGATCTGGACGGATGCGGCGACGGTCGCGGCGCAGCAATAGCGCGAGCAGTACTCGTGCGCGCCCGGCTCGCCCGCCGGTTCACGACTGCCGACGCAGTAGATGTAGGCGATGCTCCGCACCGGCCGGCCCGCATGGGTGAGTGGCCCGTCCGTCGCGTCGATCCTGGCCTTGAACTCGGGCAGGGTCAGGACGCCCTCGATGCCGTAGCCGTACTCTCCCACCTCGGGGACGTAGGTATCGACGCCGGTCGTGATGACGACCGAGCCGACCTCGACGGTCAGCGTCTCCGGGTTCGCTCCACCGACCCGGATCCCGACCTCGTAGTTCCCGAACGTCCCGGACTTGCTGGTCATCTCCGCCTCTGTGAAGACGCGGATCGACGGTCGCTGCCGGATGCCATCGACCAGCTCGGCGATGAGCTCCCGGCCGTTCTTGCCGGTCGGGTACATCGCGCCGAAGGTCCCGACCCGGCCGCCGAGGACCGGCTCGCGTTCGACGAGGAAGACCCCGAGGCCGATGTCGGCCAGGCCGATCGCCGCACGCAGTCCGGCCACGCCCCCGCCGACCACGAGGGTCCGCTGGGTCGTTTCGACCACGATGGGCTCGAGTGGTTCGGTCAGGAGGGTCCTGGCGATCCCGGCCTTGACCAGGTGGATGGCCTTGTCGGTCGTCTGCTGGGCGTCGTCCGAGTGGATCCACGACGCCTGCTCGCGGACGTTGACCTGGGTGTACTCGTACGGGTTGAGTCCGGCTCGCTTGGCCACACCGCGGAAGGTCACGACGTGGAGCTTCGGTGAACACGAGGCGACGACCATGCCGTCGAGCTGTTGCTCCTCGATGTCACGCTCCATTTCCTGTTGGCCGGAATCGGAGCAGGCGAACATCATCTGGCGGGCGACGACGACGCCGGGTTCACCCTGGGCGGCCGCGACGACCTGGTCGACGTCGACGTAGTCGGAGATGTTGCCGCCGCAATGGCAGACGTAGACCCCGATCCGCCGTTCCTGCTCGGTCATGCCGGCACCTTCGCCCTCTCCAGGTAGGCCGCTACCTGCGCCACCGTCGAACCTGCGTGCAGGATCGAGTCGGCGATGTCCTTGGCGCCGGATGCGGCGCCCGCGACGTACACCCCGGGGATGCTGGTCTGACCTGGGTTCGAGTCCTCGTCGGTCTCCGCGACGTAGCGATATTCGTCGGTCGCCAGGCCGCCTTCCGGGAAGAGGGCCTGTGCGTCGCTGTTGGGCTGGACCCCGACGGCCAGCACGACCAGGTCGTACTCCGCTTCCACGAGCTGTCCGCCGTGCTCGATATCCTCGTAGCGGAGGATGAGGTCGCCGTTGTCCTTTTCGGTGATCTTGGCGACCCGGCCCTTGACGTAGTTCGCGCCCATGGCCTTGGCCTGTTCGTAGAACTCGTCGTAGCGCTTGCCGGGAGCACGGATGTCCATGTAGTGGACCGTCACGTCGGCGATCGGCAGGGCACCCATGATCAGCTGGTTCTGCTTGATCGAGTACATGCAGCAGAACCGCGAGCAGAGCGGGTTGCCGACGGTCTCATCCCTCGAGCCGGTGCACAGGACGTAGGCGATCCGCTCCGGGACCTTGCCGTCGCCCGGCCGCAGGATCGTGTTGAACGGGCGGGTCGGTGCGAGCAGACGGTCCATCTGCATGCCGGTGATCACGTTCCTGAAGGTGCCGAAGCCGTACTCCGGCTTGAGGTCGGCGGCGAACAACTTGAAGCCGGTCGCCACGACGACGGCACCGACGTCGACATCCATCGTCTCGTCGCGCGCCCGCAGGTCGATGCAGTCGTCGACCGGGCAGGCGTCGACGCACTCGCCACATTCAGAGCACACGCCACAGTCCAGGCAGAGACCGGCGCCATAGCGCGCCTCGGCCTCGGTCATCGGCAGCTCGACCTCGCGGAAGTCGGTCGGCGCAGGGCTGATGACTTCGCTCGGATCGGCCGCCAGCGCCAGCCGGTAAGCCTGCTGTCGGGCCAGTACCGCTTCCTTGTCGACGACCGGAAGGCGAAGGTCGAAGTCCTCGGTCCCATCCAGGGTGCGATCCTGGATCCAGCGGTCGATCATGAACGCCGCGCGCCGGCCCTGGCCGGTCGCTCGGGTGATGTCCGAGGCGCCGGACACGACGTCCCCGGCGGCGAATAGCCAGGGCACATCGGTCTGGAGGGTTCGCTCGTCCACGACGATCGATCCGTTCGCGTTCGCCCGGACCTGGCCGCCGAATGCAGCCGCGTCGGGCGCCATCCCGATGGCCGTGATGATCACGTCACAGTCGATCTCGAACTCGCTGCCCGGGATCGGTTCCGGCCGGCTTCGGCCGGAGGCATCCGGGGCGCCGGCGGCCATCCTGGTGCAGCGGAGGGCACGGGTCGCTCCGTTGCCGTCGTCGATCACGGCGACCGGTGCGGCCTGGAAGACGAACCCGGCGCCTTCCTTTTCGGTGTCGTCCGCCTCGACATGGTGGGCGGGCATCTCGGCACGGGTCCGTCGGTAGACGACGGTGACATCTCGGGCACCCATCCGCCTAGCGGTCCGGGCGGTATCCATGGCGACGTTGCCGCCACCGATGACGACGACCTTGCGATCGCGCAGGTCGACCCCCTCGCCGAGCTTCACCGCCCGGAGGAAGGAGACGCCACTCAGGACGCCATCGAGCTGGTCGCCGGGGACGCCCATCCGGGTCGACAGTGGCGTCCCGGTCGCGACGAGCACGGCGTCGTACCCGTCGTCGTGGAGACCCTCGAGGTCCTCGACCGGAGAGTCCACGGCGATCTCGACACCGAGCGCGGTCACGTTGGAGATGTCCCGCTCCACGACCTCGGTCGGGAGGCGGTAGGCGGGGATGGCCAGGCGAAGGAAGCCGCCGGGCTTGGGCGCCGATTCGAGGATCTTCACGCCATAACCCTTGCGGGCCAGCTGCCAGGCCGCGGTCAGGCCGGCCGGTCCCGAACCGATGATCGCGATGCGGTGGCCGTTCGGCTCCGGGATCTCGACGCCTGGACCGTCATAGCGCTCGTAGTGCTCGTCGGCGATGAACCGCTTGAGCCGTCGGATCGGCAGCGGCCCTTCGAGCGAGCCACGGGTGCAATCGACCTCGCACGGCGCATAGCAGGCCCGTCCGAGCGTGCCGACCAACGGCGTCGCGTCGAGGACGAGCTGGAACGCCTTCTCATATTCGCCACTTCGGATGAGCGACACGTAGCCGTGGGCCTGGATGCCGGCCGGGCAAGTGAACGAGCACGGCGACGAGCCCGCTCGCTCGATGACGGCCTTCTTGGGCACGGCCTGGGGGAACGCGATGTAGGCCGCGTGGCGGGCGACCATGTCGGCGTTGAACTGGTCGGGCACGGAGACCGTGCAGGCCGTCTCGCACTTCTGGCAGCCGGTGCAGGCCGCCTCGTCGACGAACCGCGCCTTGCGGGTGATCTTCGCCTGGAAGTGCCCATCCTCACCGGGCGTGATGCCGTCGACCTCGCTGTAGGTGAACGTGGTCACGTTGGGATGGTGGATGGAGGCCGCCATCTTCGGCGTCGAGATGCAACTGGCGCAGTCGAGGGTCGGGAAGACCTTGCTCAGCAGGATCATCTTCCCGCCGACACTGGCCTCCTTCTCGACGAGCAGGACCTTGTAGCCCATGTCGCCGAGCTTGAGGGCCGACTCCATACCGCCGATACCGGCGCCGACGACGAGAACGTCGTAATCCGTCATGACGTCACCACTGATGGGCCGAGCTCTGCGAGGGCCTGGCCGAATTGCTGGACATGTCTGGTGAAGGGCTCCGCGCACACGGAGCAGATGGCGGCCATCTTCAGACGCGACGACTCGTGGCCATCGTTGACGAGGAGTTCCTGCGCCTGCGCGACGATCCGCGAGGCCCGACTGGAGCAGTCGGTGAGGTAAGCGCATTCGTCGCCGTCGGAGGCGATGAAGACGCCGTCGAACCCGTGCTCGATGGCGTGGACGATCCAGCTGGGTCGGATCCCGCTGGTGCAAGGCATGCTGATGACCACGACGCCCGGTGAATAGGTCATGTGGGCGCTTCCGGCCAGGTCGATACCCGGGTCGGAGATGTTGTTCGTCGAGAAGACGAGGATCCGCGGGACGAAGGTCCGTTCCGCCGTCTGCGGCGTCTCCGGCACGAGCGTGGTCATCGCAGCCTTACTCCTTCGTCGCTACTTCTGGCGGACGACGAACGTTCGCTCGTAGCCCTGGGCAGGCAGCGTCCCGAGATAGGTGTGGCCGACTTTCCCGGACCAGGCGCCGATATCGCTCTTGGTTCCCGGATCACTCGACCAGATCTCGATGACCTGCCCGATCTGGACCGTGTTCATGGCCTTCTTGGCCTCGAGGAGCGGGCCTGGGCAGGCGCTGCCACGGGCGTCGACGACCTTGGCGCTTTCGAGCGCGATGAGGTCGCTGTCGCTCAGCGGGGTCGTCGTGGTGGTCATCGGGGGACTCTCCTTCGTGGTTGGACGGCCGGTCGATCGACCGACCTCGTCTCGTGGTTCAGTAGGTCAGCGTGCTTGTAGCGGACATCACCTCTGCGACGAACCGGCCGGCGGCAACAACCTCGGCTGCGGGCACCAGGGCGTCGGCGATATCGCGACTCTTGACGCACGGTCCGCACACCAGCAGCGTGCCGCCGAGCTCCTTGTAGTCAGCCATCAGCTTCGCGAGTGGCGGGAACCCCGGCGCCTGGACCGTTTCCGCCTCGCCCTGATGGACCAGGCAGACGCCGTCCGCCTGGAGGCCCAGGACGACCTCGACATCCGAGGCGAGGGCGGCGCAGGCCATCACGAACGGGATGGTCGCCTGCTCCGGGTCATCCGGGCCGTGGGTGGCCATGATCACCAGCTTCTCGTGTTGTTCCTGATCGACCATGTCGAGAGTCCTTTCCGTGGCGGCGGCCACTAGATGAACAGGATCTGGGCGTCGTGGGCATCGGCCAGGAAGGAGGCGATGCCGCCGGCGTCATCGACCAGTGGGTCCAACGTGGTCGCATCGAGCCCGAGGGTCGCGAGCGAGCCTGAGCAGGCGCGGATCGTCACGTCGCCGAGCTCCTTGGCCTGCCGGAACGTCTCGAGCCAGGGGATATTGCCGACATGCTCGACCGGTTCGTTCCAGCGGGGTCGCGACGCGTCGTAGGCGAGCCCGTGATCGTTGTCGATCCGGTCGGCCCGGAAGGCGTCGAGGGCCCAGTACATCAGCAGGATGCTGACCGGGGTCCCCATGGCGGCCGCTCCGGCGGCGATGGTCGCCGCGGCATGGAGCTTGTCGTCCGTGCCGGAGAACAGGACGATGGACAGGTTGTCTCTCACAGGTGGCTCTCCTGACTGTTCGAGGTAAGGACCAGGCTCGGCTCGTGCACGGCCGCCGCGATATCGCCGAGATGTGAAAGGCGGCGGACCAGGAACGCCCGCATGAGTCCGCAGGCGGCGAGGATCTGTGGGTCGCTCAGCTGATAGGTCACGGTCCGACCGTCCCTGATCGCCTCGACCAGACCCGTGCCACGCATGGCGCCGAGGTGCTGGGAAGCGGCAGCCTGGGTCATCCCGAGTTCACGAGCGACCTCGTTGACCTCGCACGACCGCTCGCCGAGCAGGCTGAGGATGCGCAGCCGATGGACGCTCGCCATCGACCGAAGCAACGACGCCTGGAGTTCATCGATGTCGTTCATCGCGTTTGGCACTCGCGGCTCCTCGCCGGATCTGGCGGCGCCGCGTCCCGGGTGGGCCGACGCTCAGGCCTGCTATTAGGCTGAGGTGAATATATGTCTAAGGCGCATATATCCAACGAGCCATTAGTCACGGAGTCCCGTGCCAAGAGGACGGAAGTCGGTCTCGGGTCGGACGCGCGGCGGTTATCAGACGCTTCTCACGGTCGCGCCCCAAGGTCGTGGCACTGCGGCGCCCGAAGGTGACATGGACGTGGCCCGGCGCGGCGGCGAGTCGGATCGAGGCGTGACGATGACCAGTCGAACACCAGCCGCTCCCGTGCCAACCCGTGATCCGGACCATGCCGTTGCCTGGGTCGATGGCTCCAGCTATCCGGCCGGCTCCGTGGTCGCCATGCTGTCGAGCCAGCTGGATGCCGAGTCGACCGCGATGTTGCTGATGGACGTCGGCGTCCCCGGCGAGTCGATCGAGCTGGTCGGCCTGCCCATCGCCTGGATCCTCGTCGTCCGACGCCCACCTCGAGACACCCTCGTGGCGATCAGAAACGTCCTTCGCACCGCACGGGTCGATCGGGCGCGGAGGTACGGCGCGGCGGCGGTCGAGGAGATCGTCCGGCTGTCCGCCCGTCGAACGGCGCTGGCGTAGGGACCGCACCGCACACGCACTGGCGCCGCTCGGTACCCTCATCGCGATGGAGAGGGGGACCGAGGAGGAGCACCATGGAGATGCCGAAGCCATCCGAGGCCGACAAGGCTCGATTCAGGTCGGTCGTACCGGGCGATCCCCGGATCGAGGTCAAGCCGATGTTCGGCAACCTCGGCGCCTTCGTGAACGGCAACATGTTCATGGGCCTGTTCGGCGCCGACATCGGCCTGAAGCTCGCCAGCGATGATCTCGCGACCCTCGGGGCGATCGCGGGAGCCCGCCCGTTCGGTCCGGCCGAGCGACCGATGAGCGGGTGGGTCACGATGCCGCCATCGTTCGTCGGCACCGCCGACGGTCGCATCTGGATCGCCAAGTCCCTCGACCACGTGGGAGCGCTGCCACCCAAGCCGGCGAAGTCGACGAAACGCTAGTCGATGACCGCGACCGCGCCAGCTGGCCCCGTCTCGGAGACGGATCACGTACCCGACGAGGCGCTCCGTGCCCTTCGGGCGCATGCGTCGACCTGGGTCGCGACCGGGCCGGCGGAACGGGTCCGACTCCTCGAACAGGTGCTCGCCGATACTGTGGACGTCGCCGACGCGTGGGTGAAGGCGTGCATCTCGGCCGAGGGCCTCGACCCGCGGGATCCGTCATCGGGCGAGGAGGCGATGGTCGGACCGTACATCCTCCTCCGGGACGTCCGTCTGCTCCGCGACTCCATCCGCGACATCGAGCGCCGCGGGGCGCCACGGATCGCCGGTCCCGTCCGGACCCGTCCCGATGGGCAGGTCACGGCGCGAGTCTTCCCCGTCTCCGCCTACGACCGGCTGTTCTACCGGGGCATCAGCGCGGACGTCTGGATGGAGCCTGGCGTCACCGCCGAGGATCTGGCGACGACCCAGGCGATCGCCTACCGACGTGACGCTTCGACGGCCGGCGGGATCTGCCTCGTCCTCGCGGCCGGCAACGTGTCTTCGATCGGCCCGCTGGACATCCTCACCAAGCTCTTCATCGAGAACCGGGTGGTCATCGCCAAGCTGCACCCCGCCAACAGCTATCTCCGGCCGATCTTCGAACGCGCGCTCAGGCCGCTCGTCGATCTCGGCGTTGTCCGCTTCATCGAGGGCGATGCGGCCGTCGGGGCGGCCCTGTGTCGCCATCCGGAGGTGGACGACGTCCACATGACCGGCTCGATCCGGACCTATGACGCGATCGTGTTCGGCTCCGGCCCGGAGGGTGAGGCACGCCAGCAACGCGGTGAGGCGGTGTTCCACAAGCCGGTCACGGCGGAACTCGGGAACGTGAGTCCGGTGATCGTCGTGCCCGGTCGGTGGAGCAGCGCGGACCTGGCCAGGCAGGCGGAGAACGTCGCCACGATGCTGACCAACAACGGCGGGTTCAACTGCAATGCCGCCAGGGTCATCATCACCCATGCCGACTGGCCGCAGCGAGATGCGTTCCTTGCCGCCATCCGCGATCGGCTCGGCCGGACCCCGACGAGGGACGCCTACTATCCGGGCGCCGCGGACCGTTTCGACGCCTTCGCGGCAGCCCATCCCGAGATGCGCCAGATGGGCCAGCGGACCGGCCGATCGGCTCCCCTGGGGGCTCGTCGAAGGCGTCGATCCGGCGCGCTCCGACGACATCTGTTTCACGACCGAAGCCTTCTGCTCCATCGTCGCCGAAACGGCCTTGGGCGGCGAGTCGACCGCAGGCTTCGTCGACCGCGCCGTCACGTTCGCCAACGAGATGTTGTGGGGGACGCTCAACGCCACGGTGATCGTCCACCCTCGAACGCAGCGCGAGCCGGCGGTCGGCGCCGCGGTCGAGCGGGCGCTCGCTGATCTTCGCTATGGGACCGTCTCACTGAACGTCTGGGCCGCCGTCGGATTCGCCCTCGGGGTGACGCCATGGGGCGCCTTCCCGGGCGCCACCCCGGCGGCGATCGGATCCGGGGCCGGCTTCGTCCACAACACGTTGATGTTCGACCGCCCCCAGAAATCGGTGATCCGCGGTCCGTTCCGGCCCTGGCTCAAGCCGGTTTGGCACTCGAGTCACCGGACCGCCCACCGCCTCGCGCCACGACTGGTTCGGTTCGATGCGACGCCGTCGCTCGCAGCGCTGCCGGCGATCATCGCCCTGGCGCTCCGCGGGTAGCGGCCTCGCTGGGGGGCACGATCAGCACGAGCTTGCCCACGTGCTGCTTCGTTTCGAAGTCGCGCTGGGCCTCCGCGATCCGGTCGAGCGGGTAGGTCGCCGCGACCGGCGGGACGAGCTCCCCTCGCTCCAGGTACGTGACGAGGTTCCCGAACACGATGTCGTCCTGGGCCGTACAGCCGAGCAGGGCCAGGTCCTTGAGGTAGAGCGTGCGCAGGTCGAGCTCCACGATCGGACCCCCGATCGCACCGGACACGGCATAGCGACCGTGACGCTTGAGGATCGCCAGGAGTCGCGACCATCGCGGGCCACCGACGAGGTCGATGACCGCATCGACCGCCTCGTGGCCGATGGCTGCTTCGAGATCCGCGTCGCGGGGCACGACGACGTCGGCGCCGAGCGTACGCACGGCGGCGGCCTTGGCGTCGCCCGCGACCGCGATCACCCGGGCTCCGCGACGATGCGCGAGCTGGACCGCCGCGGAACCGACCCCTCCGGAGGCGCCGGTGATCAGCACGACCTCGCCCGCCTCGACCTCCGCCCGATGCAACAGGTTCTCGGCCGTCCCATACGCGCACGGCACCGCGGCCAGTTGCACGTCAGACAGCGTGGTCTCGACGCGGTAGGTGTCGGCTGCGGGGGCACGCACGAACTGGGCGAACCCGCCATCGACCTCCGAGCCCAGCCACGAGTCGCGACCGTCATCGCCCCGGAGCGATCGCAGGCAGCTCTGGACGATCACCCGCTCCCCGATCCTCGCCTCGGACACGCCGGACCCGACCGCCACGACGATCCCGCAGACATCGGCCCCCTGGATGCGCGGGAAGGCGATCCCCGCGCCGGACCAGCTGCCACCCGCCGGGGCCCTGCTCGCGGGCACGTCCATGGGCGCGTCCGTGGACCGGCCGTCGAACGACGGCGAATACCAACCGATCCGGGTGTTGATGTCCGTGTTGTTCAGGCTGGCGGCCCGGACTGAGATGAGGACGTCACCAGGCCCGGGCTCAGGGATCGGAATGTCGTCCCGATGGACGAGCATCTCCGGACCGCCGTGGCCGACGAGCAGCACGGCGGACATCGTGTCGCCGGATCGGGGCGTCACCCCATGATGTCGTTCAGCGGACGCCGATCAGCGGTAGTAGGACTGGACCTTGTCCTTGTTGCCGAGCGCGCCGCCGCCATAGGTCGCGAGGTCGGCGACGACCGCCAGGGCCACGAAGAACCACCCGATCAGGTCCAAGCCGCCGGCCGTCCAGAACAGGACGTACATGATCGTCGTCCACGGCAGGAACAGGAATCCAAGCGCGGGCAGGACCGCGGAGCCGCCGAAGGTCAGGTCCCAGCGAGCGGGATCGACCAGCCACCAGAAGATGACCAGGGCTCGTGGACCCAGGATGCCGAGGATGCCGATGGCGCAACACATGGGAGACCTCCCTCATTCGATCGTGATCAGCAATCGGGCAGTGCTCCGTAGGTCAGCTCTTCGGCTGGCGGCCGGGGCGCACGGCTGATGATACGGCCCGGGGGGAGGCCAAGGTGCGACCCTCGGACACGTCTCCCGCGTCAGGTCTCGCACGGTCCAGTCAGCTCGAGGTGATCGCCGGCCAGCCAGACAACGAACATCTCGGCCTGGACCGGGCCTTCGACGTCGAAGGCGACGCCGGGCGGTTGATCGAAGGTCGTCGCGGCGGCATGGTACGCCCCCCGAACGGCGACGATGGTGAGGCGCTATCGTGCCCGTGCGAAGGGCGACGAATAGCGGAGGTCGCGCGTGAAGGGAAGATTGGCCCTGGTCGCCCTGGCGGGCGCCCAGTTCGTGATGGTCCTCGATCAGTCCGTCATGAACGTCTCGATCACCCAGCTCGTCACCGATTTCGACACGACCGTCACGACGATCCAGACCGTCATCACGCTCTATTGCCTGGTGATGGCGATGCTCATGCTCACGGGCGGCAAGATCGGCGACATCATCGGTCGCCGCCGGGCCTTCGTCATCGGCCTGATCATCTACGCCTGCGGCTCCGCGCTCACGGCCGCCTCGCAATCGGTCGCGACGCTCGCGCTCGGCTGGTCGATCCTCGAGGGCGCCGGGGCCGCGCTGGTCCTGCCCGCCATGGCTGCGTTGATCGCCGGCAACTTCGAGGGGCGTGAACGCAAGGTCGCCTATGCCGTGATCGGTGGCGTGGCAGGCGCCGGCATCGCCGTCGGGCCGATCGTCGGCGGCTGGGCGACCACGGAGCTGAGCTGGCGCGTCGTGTTCGTCGGCGAGGTCATCCTCGTGATCGGCATCCTGGTGATGACCCGCTTCGTCGGGGATGCGGTCCGGACCGGCCACAAGCCGCAGCTCGATATCGTCGGGACGGTCTTGTCCGCGACCGGGCTCGGTGCGGTCGTCCTCGGCGTCCTGCAATCGAGCACCTGGGGCTGGATCGAACCGAAGGATGCCCCGGTCGAACCATTCGGCTTGTCGCCGACTCTCTTCGTGATCGCCGGCGGCGGCGCGCTGCTGTGGGCGTTCGTCGCCTGGCAGCGACGCCGTGAGGCATCCGGGAATGACCCCCTGGTGCACCTCGACCTCGTCAAGATCCCGCCGCTTCGATCCGGTCTGATCGGCCTGTTCTCCCAGAACCTCATCCTGATGGGCGTCTTCTTCACGATCCCGCTGTACCTGCAACTCGTCCTCGGGCTGGATGCGCTCCAGACGGGGATCAGGATGTTGCCCGTCTCGATCACGATGTTCATCACGGCCGCGGTCGGTTCGCGCCTGTCCACCCGGTACACGGTGCGGACGATCGTTCGCGCCGGCCTGGTCATCACGGCCGTGGCCGCCGTTGCGCTCCTGGCCACGATCAAACCCGACCTCGCCGAAACCGGCTTCGCCGTGTCGATGGCGGTGCTCGGCGTCGGCATGGGGCTGCTGGCGTCACAGCTCGGCAATGTCGTCCAGTCGTCGGTGGATGCGTCGGGCCGAGGCGAGGCCGGGGGCCTCCAGTACACCGGCCAACAGCTCGGCTCGTCGCTCGGCGTCGCGCTCATCGGGGCGATCGTGCTGGTCGGCCTCACCAGCACGTTCGTGACCAACATCCAGGCGGACGACCGGATCAGCAGCGAGATCTCGGGCCAGATCGGGGTCGCCGTCGAGAACGGGATCGACTTCGTGTCGTCGGCCGACGTGGAGGCCGCAGCGCAGCAGGCGGGTCTCGATGACGCCACGACGGCGGCGATCGTCGACGATTACCTTGCCGCCCAGCTCCGATCGCTGAAAGCCGGCCTGCTTGCTGCGGCACTCATCGCGCTCGCGTCGCTCGCGTTCACCGGGGGCCTGCCGCACGAACCGCTCCCGGCCGGCGAACCAGAGCTCGAGCCCGTCGCCGCATAGGCCCGCCGTGGGGTGAGGTCAGGCCGGGGGGCGCCCGTGGCAGACCTTCCACTTCCGGCCGCTGCCGCAGGGGCACGGGTCGTTGCGACCCCGATGCGCGTCCGCGGCGACCTGGCTGGCCATGACCTCGGCCGGCGCCCGATCGACTCGCAACAGGTCACGCATTCGCTCCATGACCGGGGTCACGTGGTGAAAGAACGACTTGTAGCTGGGGCAGAGGTAGTGCAGCCCGTCCTCGCCGTACGGTGACGTCGCGAACCGATCCTTCGGGCAGCCACCGTGACAGGCGAACCGGACATCGCACTCGAGGCAGAACCGGGTGAGCGTGTCGCGCTTGTCCTGGCCGAACTTCCGCTGCTGCGGGGAGGCCACCATGTCGAGCATCGGCAGTTCGCGGATGTTGCCGAGCTTGAACCGCGGCTCGACAAAGTGGTCGCACGAGTACAGGTCGCCGTTGTGCTCGAGGGCGAGCTGCGAACCGCACGTCTCCGCGTGGACGCACATCCCGCCGGGTTCGCCCACCCAGTTGGCCAGCGCCGTGTCGAACATCTGGACGTACACCGTGCCGATGTCGCGCCGCACCCAGTCCTCGAAGATGTCGATGAGGAAGCGGCCGTAGCCTGCGGGACTGACCGTCCGATCGGTGACCAGGCTGCCATCGAGGACGTACAGGGGCCGGAGCTGGCCACGGTCGCCCCAACCGGCATTGGCGGCCGCGAGCGTTTCGGGCGTGGCGCGCTCCACGATCGGGATGAACTGCATGAACGCGGCGCCGCATTCGTCGCGCAGGAACCGGTAGACCTCGCGGCCGCGCTGCTCGTTGGCGGCGTGGACCGTCGACAGGACGTTGTAGTCGACCTCGTGGCGACGCAGGATCTCCAGCCCCCTCATGACCTTGTCGAAGGTGGGCTTGCCGCCTTTGTCCACGCGGTAGCGGTCGTGGATGTCGCGCGGGCCGTCGATCGAGATCCCGACGAGGAAGTGGTTCGCGGCAAGGAACTCGCCCCACTCGTCGGTCAGCAGCGTCCCGTTCGTCTGGAGCGTGTTGAGGACGCCCTGGCCGGGCTGCTTGAACCGTTCGATCAGGTCCATCGAACGGCGGAAGAAATCCAGTCCCATGAGCGTCGGCTCGCCGCCCTGCCACGCGACGATGACCTCCGGGATGCCCCGGTGCGCCTCGAGAAGCTGGCGCAGATACGTTTCCTGGAGCTCCTCGGCCATCCGGAAGCGGCTGCCCGGGTAGAGCATCTCCTTGGACAGGAAGAAGCAGTAGTCGCAATCGAGATTGCAGGTCGCCCCGGACGGCTTGGCCATGAGGTGGAAGGCGCGGGGCATCGGCCGCCCGGTCGACGAGCGCATCGGTGCCTGAAGGTCCTCGATCATGCCGACCCCACTTCACGTTCGATCGTCCCGTCGGGCCGCCAACGCCAGCCGTCCCCGAACCGGGCCTGGATCCCCCATCCCCCGAGATCCTCCGAGACAGCCATGACGAGTTCGTTCCGATCCCGCCGAAGGGGAAGGTAGACCGTATCGTAGAAGCCGATGCTGCCGAGGAATTGGTAGTCCCTTGATCGATAGGCGTCGTCTCCCCGGAAGTGGGCGAGCCCATCGAGGTACACCGTCGCCCGGTCACTGAACCCCAACTCGAGCGGGGCCACCAGATCGTCCGGAGCACGGACCGCGGTCCGGACGAGGACCGTGTTGCGACCGTCGTGCAGCCCGTTGACCCGGGACAGGTCGAGCAGACCGGACGGTTCGGCATCGACGGGTGTCCACGAGCGTGCCGCCACGAGGTCCGGTGGCAGGAGGCCGAGACCCGTGACCACCGACTCGGCGATGGGATCGGACACGTCCCACCTTCGGATCACGCCGGGCTGCGCCGCTGGTGACTGTGGAAGAGCGCCCAAGACCGGCCGCGACGGGCTGTAGGCGATGCGGGCGACCCGCAGGCCCGCCCCGCCGACCAGGAGTCCGATCCGTCCGCTGGCCGGCGCCCGCTTGAGTTCGGCGATCCGCAACGCTGGCGACCCGAGGTCGCCGACATGGATGTCAGCACGAGCCCCCGCGAAGGCCACACGGATCGTGAACCAGTCGTCGATCGGGAAGGTGATCGGGGCCCAGAAACCGGGACCGTGGTAGAGCTGCCAGCTCGAGACGCCGTGGTTCACCGGCGTGTACTGGATCGCGTCCGGATTGCCGACCTGGTGCGGCCGCACAAAGAACGACTCGAAGTCCTCGTTCCCCTCGGCCCGCCAGATCACCCCCTGGAACGACCGCTCCCGCGAGACGGCCAGGTCCACCTCGACGACACCGTCTTCCAACTCGATCCCGGGCAGGACCGGGACCGCGACGGTGTCACCGAACGCGAGACACGATCGGCCGAGGAATCCCGTGCGCTCGTACTCGATGGCATCGACACCCCACGCCGCGGGATCGAGCGGCACTTCGAGCGTGGCGGCGTTATCCGTCATTCCGCAAAGCGTACTCGCCGGGACGTGCTCGGCCGCGATCCTGGCCGATCAGCCGGCCGCACCACCGGCCACGGCCTGGAGGGCGGTGCGCTCGTGGAGCGTCTTCTCCTCCTCGTGGGTCATCGGCTTCATGTCGAACGTGACCCGCTTCACGGTCTCCGTGAACGCGTACGATCATCGGGATAATCTCGATCCGGACGGAGCACAGGTGGGCTGGGTCGCGGGGCCGGGACCTACTTCATCGGCCGAGGATTTGCCCGTCCGAACGGAGGCTCGCAGATGACACACGCGGGGATCGATCCGGACGTAGCGCCGAGCGGCACCGGCTGCCTCGAATGCCTCGCCGCGGGGGGATGGTGGCTCCACCTGCGCCGGTGCGCGGCCTGCGGCCATATCGGCTGTTGTGATTCGTCGCCGTCGCAGCATGCGAGTCGTCATGCGGCCGAGTCCGGCCATCCCGTCATCCGTAGCTTCGAACCCGGCGAGGATTGGTTCTGGGACTTCGCGCGCCAGGAGAGCGTGGCCGGACCTGAACTGGCGCCGCCGGAAGCGCACCCCGCCGACCAGCCGACTCCCGGCCCGGCGGGTCGCGTGCCGCCCGATTGGCAGGACCGCCTGCACTGAACCGACGTCCGATCGCCGTCCGATCCAGGGTCAGCCGGCAGGTGTCCCGAGCGCCGCCGCGAGCTCTCGGACGGATGGCTCGATCAGAACGGTCCCGTCCGTCGTCACCACGATCGGGATGGCCCGATACCCGGCCTCGCTGAGCAGTGACTGGGCCGCCCGGTCCATCCCAAGATCCACGTAGCGGTAGGTCACGCCAGCCATATCGAGATATCGCTGGGCGGTGCGACAGTCGCCGCACCAGTTCGCGCCGTAAACGGTGAGGACATCGGGCGTCGGGAGCGAACTCGTCATGGGGCAGGGCTCCGGTCCGCGGCGAAGGCTCCGTCGATCTCGGCAAACGGGATCCCATCGGCGAGCCCGGTGAATGTGCCCGACTCTGCGATCTCGGTCGCGGCCTCGATGAACGCGCCCCAGGCCACCCGGGCAAGCCCCCCACCGACGCTGATCCGGCGGACGCCGAGGTCGGCCAATGCCGCCACGGTCGTGAAGTGGCTGCCGACCAGGACGTTCACGGGCTTCGGTGCGACCGCTCCGACCACGGCCGCGATCTCCTCGAGGGTGTCCAGCCGCGGCGCATAGAGGCACTCGGCGCCGGCATCCGAGTACGCCTGCAGTCGGCGGATCGTCTCGGCCAGGTCGGGCCGGCCGACGACGAACGACTCGCATCGACCGGTCAGCACCACCCGGCCGCCGTGGTCGTCGATCGCGGCCCTGGCAGCACGGATCCGGGCCACCGACAGGTCGAAGTCGAACAATGGCTCCGTCGCGTCCCCGCTCGAATCCTCGATCGACAGCCCCGCGATACCGGTCTCGACGGCCCGGGCGACGTTCGCGGCGACACCGTCCGGCTCGATCGCGAACCCTCCCTCGAAATCGGCATTGACCGGCACGCCGACCGATCCGGCCACGGCTCGAAGGTGCTCGAGCGCCTCGTCGAGCGTCACCCGGTTATCGGCCTTGCCCAGCGTCCAGGCGAAGCCGGAGCTCGTTGTCGCAAGGGCCTTGAAGCCGAGTCCGGCCAACAATCGGGCGCTGCCCACGTCCCACGGGTTCGGCATCACGAAGCAGCCCGCTTCGTGGAGGGCCCGGAACGTGTCGGAACGATCGCTCGATCCCATCATCCGCCGGAGCGTACCAGCGCGACTGGAAGCGTGCGGTGCGCCCCCGAACTCTCGGTCGGCGCGCCGACCATCCTTGGTGGACGTGGGCCCCTGGCTGACGCCGCCGGTGTCGTCGCGGGTGTCGCCGTTCGATTCAGGCAGCCACGATCTCCATGAGCAGTCCACCGGCCCGAGACCGCTCCTCGATCACCGTGAAACCCGCGTCCCGCACGGAGCGAAGCACATCGTGGTCGAGGCGGCAGCCGCCGCTCACGCGCGCCCAGGCGGGAGCCGATCGATCCTGGAGTGCGCCGATCGCGGAGCGCTGAGAGCGCGCATGCTCAAGCAGGCGGATGGTGCCACCGGGACGCAGGACCCTCCGGGCCTCGCCGAGACTGCGACCGACATCCGCGACGGAACACAGGGCGAACGTCGCGACGACCGTGTCGAAGCTCGCGTCGCCGAACGGGAGGGCGGCTGCGTCGCCCTCGACCAGGGTCACCCGGCGCCCGATCCGATCCGCGCGTCCGGTCGCGACCGAGAGCGCGGGAGCGCTGATATCGATGCCCTGGACGGCCGCGTCGGCTGGGTAGACCTCCAGGTTCGTGCCGGTCCCGATCCCGATCTCAAGCGTGTCGCCACGGGCGCGTCCTGCGACTCGTCGCCGGGCGTGCCGCAAGCCGACTCGGTCCGCGGCACGCATGCCCGCGTCGAGCAGTCGGGCCGTGCGCAGGTCCCCGACCTGCAGGCGGGGCTTGGCGACCCGACGCGGCAGGAACCGGTTGCCGGAGAGGTTCGCGAGCTCCATCAGGATCGCGACCCCACGCAGTTCGTGTTGATGCCGATCGCGCATGGACGCCGGTGGCCGCGCGGCCCGTGGGCCGATGACCGCGATGCGCTGCCCGAAACCGTAGGCCGCCGCTTCTTCGGTCGAGAGGGCGCCCACGCGGAGACCGACGTGCCTCGCCCATCGGCCGTGGAACGCCTCGCAGGCATCGCACCGATTGATCGAGGTCACCCCGAGCATCGCCGCCTCGCGCACGGGCGGCGCCACGCGACCCGGCAGGAGGTACGCGGACGCGATCGCCGGGAGGTGCCGGACAAGCGGCGGGACCCAGCGCCGGAGTGCGCGGCTCGTCAGCCTGGGGCGAGTGGATAGCGCGACGGGCACGCTCTTGACCTCCTGGGTGTCGACCACGACATCATGCCGTGCTCCTCGAATCGTTGACGTGAACCGGGACGCTGGCGATACACCGACCCGCGATGTATCCATGGCGGTCGACATCTCGTCTACCGGATAGAAGCGGGCAGATGGCTCGACATCGCGAGGACACGACCATGAAGCTGACCAACAACGAATCACCGCTCGATCGCATCATCCGGATCGTCCTGGGCGTCGCCCTCGGCGCCGCCGCGGTCGCCGGTGTCGTGACCGCACCCATCCTGTATGCCGTGTGGCTCGTCGCCGCGATCCTGGTCGTGACCGGTATCGTTGGGTTCTGCCCGCTGTATGCCGTACTCCACATCGGCACGCGTCGGGTCGCCCACTGATCGTCCGCATCCAGGTGCTACGCCTTGACCCCAGACCTGAACGCGCCGGCCGCCAGCGACCGAGCCGGCGCAGACCAGTTCGCCGAAGCACTGGTCGCTGAGCTCCCGAAGCTCGTCCGGCTCGCGACCCGGCTGGTCAGGGACGCGGATCAGGCCGAGGATTGCGCGCAGGAGACCATCGTCGGGGCGTGGCGGCGTCAAGACCAACTGCGTGATCCGGCCGCCCTCTCCGCCTGGCTCCGTCGAAGTCTCGTCAACCGCGTCATCGACCGGTCGCGGGTCCACCACGATGAGCTCGACATCGATGCCGTCGAGGCCGATTGGCGGGACGATCACTACTCGGTCGCGCCGCAGCGGGTCCTGGAGCGGGCCGAGCTTCACGATGAGCTCGAGGATGCACTGGCGCGACTGCCGGTGATCTACCGAGTGCCGGTCGTCCTCCACGACGTCGTCGGCTGGACGGCGCCCGAGATCGCGCATGCCATGGACGCTGGCCTGGCCGCGACGAAACAGCGACTGCGGAGGGGACGGATGATGTTGGTGAGCGCCCTCGCCGAGGGAGATGAGCGACGACTCGCGAGCCTCGCCCAGCCACTCCGCTGCTGGCGTGCGCGGCGGCATGTGTCGGCCTATCTCGACGGCGAACTTGACGCAGGCACGCGGGCCGCCGTCGAAGGACACCTCGAGACCTGCCCGACCTGTCCCCCGCTCTACGCCGGCCTCGTCGGCGTGAAGGCCGGCCTCGGCGGCCTGCGCGATCCGGACACCGTGGTCGAGGACGCCATGGCGGAACGGATCCGCGGAGATATCCGAACGGCTCGACCCGGATCCGCCGGCTCGGTCACCCGCGGGCAGCGGCCTTGAGTTCCGAGGTGCCCGGCAGCATGGACTTTCCGCGCCGCGACAGCTTGAGGAGGATCCAGGCCAGCGGGATCGGCACGAACCAGAAGTAGAGCCGGTACAGGAAGACGCCGGCGGTGATCGCCGCTTCGTTCTGGTCGCCGGCGATGGCCGAGAACATCGAGATGAACAACAACTCGGGCACGCCGGCGCCGCCCGGCGACAGCGGGATGATGGTGATGACCATGACGAGGGCATAGACGGCGAAGATGTCGCCCAGGCTGAGGACACTCTCCGGGATCCCCATGATCCGGAGGGAAACGGTGAGCACGATCATCCAGGCGAACTGCGACAGGATGGAGGTTCCGAGGGCAACCACGCCGCGGCGACGGATGACCACCCCGAGCTGGTCACGGAAACGATGGATCGCGGCCGAGACATCCGGGACCGAGGTCCGGTGCAACCGGCCCATGAGCCAGGTCACGATCCGCTGCCCGGTTCGGCCGAGCCAGTCGGCGATCCGCTCCGAGCGGACGATCGCGAAGATGAGCAGGGTCGCGACGACGAATGCGGCGGCGCTGATGATCGCGATCGCCCACGCGGTCCCGCTATCGGTCGTCGGAAGGCCGGAGGTCAGTGCCAAAGTGGCGATCGCGAAGAGTGGCAGCGACAGGCGGCTCAGGATGTTGACGACGCCGTACAGGGCGATGCCCGAGGTCGCCGGGATGTTGGCGACACCCCAGCCGCGAACGACGACCCACAGGACGCCCATGTTCCAGGGACCGAATGGGACGCTCGAGCCGATGCCCGACAGGATGAGCCAGGACTCCGTCCCGCGGACGGCCGAGAGGCCAGGGATAAGGGCGCAGAAGACGAGGCCGCTGACGATCCACGCGATCAGGCCGAGCGCGCTGATGAATACGAACTGGTCGGGCGTCAGCGCCTCGAATGCCGCGACGACCTCGGAATAGTCGATGTAGCGCGGCAGGATGACGACGAAGACGACCACGAGGACGCCGACGATCAGGCCGGACCGCATGAGGGCGGATCGGCGGCTCGGCGGGGCCGCGGCCGTGGCCGGGTCCGTGGTCGCGTCGGTTGCCGACGTGGTGTCGGGCGGTTTGGTTCCGGGATCGCTCATCTCTCGGTCACCTCCACCCGCTCATGTCGTGGGACCAGGTTTTGGGATCAACATCGCGGCGCCGTCATGTCGCCGGCAGCGGTGACGGAGGCACGCCCTCGGTCCCGTCGGGCTCGGGCCGCGGATCGTCGGCCGCCTCCGCGCTCCCGGCACTGGGCGTTCCGGGATCGGCATCTGCCGGGGCGTCGCCGAGAACGAGCAGGACGGTCCGCCAGGTTGCGACGATGACGCCGATGAACGGGACGACGATGAACATCCCGAACACGCCCGCGATCGTGGATCCGGCAGGGATGGCGACGAGCACGATCGCTGGGTGGATGCTCACCGCTCGCCCGTAGACGAGAGGCGCCACGAAGTTGCCCTGCACGATGTTGAAGACGATCGTGAACACGCCCATCACCGCGATGTCCGTTGGCGTCCCGACCGCGACCGTGACGAGGAACGCGATGCCGGTCGTGATGAATGAGCCGATGTACGGGATGAAGCCGCCGAAGAACGACAGGACGGCGAGCGGGAGTGCCAGCGGGATCCCGAGTACGGCCATGATGGCGAACTGGGTGGCCGCTCCGAAGGCCGAGATGACGCCCGTCGCGATCATGTAGCCACCGAGAACGCCGACCGCCCGGGAGCCCGCGGCGTCCACTTCACGCCGTCGCCAGCCGGCCAGCATCCGCGTGGCCCAGCGCCAGGCGGCTTCGCCGTCGCGAAGGAAGAAGAATGTCAGAAAGGCGGCGAGCGTCGCGACGAAGACGAGACCCTGGGGGATCGCCGCGAACGCAACGACCCCGTCGAGGGCCCCGCCCGAAACCTTCGACACAAGTTCCGGGAACCACCCGATCGAGCCGTTCGTGGCGTCGTTGATGGTCGAGGATCCTGTACTCGCCGCGCTCGTGACCTGGCTCATGTTCGTCGCAAGTGAGGCGATCGTCAGGCCGACGATCACGCCGATCCCGGCGATCAGGCCCACGGTGGCGCCCGCCGCCGCGATCGTCGGCCCCGCTCCACGCCGCTTGAGAGCGGCCGCCGCCGGCGCGAGGGTGGCGGCGAGGACCGCGGCGAGGACGATGGCGAGGACGGGGCCGGCAAGCTGGATCGCGAGCACGGTGAGGCCTGCGAGCAGGGCCACCCCGACAAGCAGGCCGCGACTCCAGCTCGCAAGGCTGTCCAGCCAGCCCGGGACCACCGGGCCGGTGGACGACATCGTCGGCAGGCGCGGCTCGAAGGCGGCAAGCGCCGTGCCGGTCATCTGCTGGAGGAAGGCGGCGACCGGCACCGCCACGATCATCCCGACCAACCCTGCGGCAAACGCGCCGATCGGGAGCGAGAGAAGCGCGACGGCAGGATGGACACGCATGGCCGCCGAACCCTCCTGGCGGGACCGTCGCACGGTCAGTGCCACCTCAAGTGCGACCGCCGCCAAGGTCACGAGCAGGGCAGGACCGAGACCCTGCGCGCCGAGCGCCACGAGGACGATGGCGAATGTCGCCACGAGGGCGCCCAGGTACGGGATCAGCCCGCAGACGAGAAGGACCGCTGCGAGCGGCCCGGCGAACGGCGTTGCGAGGACCAACATCACCGCGAACATCACCACCGCCCGGACCGCAGATGCGGCGGCCGTCACCCGGACCAGACCGCCGACCCGAAACGCGGCGACGCGCCCACGCTCACGCATGGCGGCTCGCTTGGCCCCCGGCAGACCCTGGAGCGCCCAATCGGCTCCGCGGTCGGCATCGAGCAGGATGAAGAACGTGAGGAACGTGCTCAGGATCGCGATGGTTGCGGTCAAGGACACGCGCGCGGCGAGGTCGCCCACCTGCTCCTTGGCGTACGAGCTCACCACGGATGCCACCGCTGCGATCGCGGACGAGATCTCCGTGGGGACGGTGATCCCGGCCGACCCGTTTCGGATCGCATCGAGACCGTGCTGCAGGGCCTCGAGAAACCCGGAGATATACGGAACGAACGCGATGGCGACCAGGGCGATAGCGCCGACGATGATCGCGCCGACGGCGGCCCAGGTCGCGAGCGCCGCGCGGACTCGCGACCAACCGCGCGCCTGCAGGGAGATGAGGAGCGGCGCGGCCGCTGCGGCGATGATCGCGGAGAGGACGAGCGAGGCGGTCTCCGCGATGAGGACGAGCGCGAACCAGGAGAGAACGACACCGAGCCCAACGATGACGATGATCCGCCAGCCAAAGGCCTCGAGGTTCTCGAGCCAGACGGGCACCAGCGTCGTCGTGGGCCCGGTCGGCGAGGGATGGTCGCCAGGAGTCACGTGGTCGGCCTCCAGGGGGTCCGCTCGTGGGCGCGCATGTGCCATCCTATCGCTGCCACCGCTCTAGCTTATCCTCGCGACCCAGTGCCGTTTGCCGCGGGCGGACGCTCGCCACGCCGCGCAGCCTGGCGAGCCGAGATGGCGGCGAGCACGTACGGCTGGACGATCAGGACCGCCGCGACCGCCAGCACGATCAGGGCGGTGAGCTCTGGGGTGGCCTGGAGCATGACGGCGGTCAGCAGGATGACCATGAACGGCGCCTTGAATAGGACGACCAGGAAGCCGGCCATGACCCCGCCGATGATCACGTCGCTCCGCACCCCCGGCAGGAGGAGACTCAACGCGAGCGCGACACAGGTGGTGGCGAAGATGGAGGGGAACGTCGGGCCACCCAGGAAACCTCCTTTGAACGCAACCGCAAGGAGCGCCAACTTCACGAAGGCCATCGCGACCAGCACCGGTGCGCCGTACTTCGCCGGGTCGGCGACGACCGTCTGGATCTGCGTCTCGCCCGAGAAGAGAACGATCGGCGCGACGACGCCGACGACGCTGAACACGACGCCGGCGATCAGCGCTCGCTCCACGGGGCGATCAGCGAATGCGCCAAGCGATCGGGCCGCTAACCGGAAGAACAGGCCGGTGATGACCGCGAGCACGAGTCCGAGCAACCCGAAGAGGACGACGAGGACGAGATCGACCGGCTGCAACGCCTGGGTCGAGGTCAGGTGGAGGTAGTTCTCCAGGCCGGTGCTGCCAGCCGCGAAGAAGATGAGGAAGCCGATCGATCCACCGACGAGGTTGGCCGGGAGGTTCTGGGACCGGACCTGCGGGTCCTTGACCAACTCCGTTCCGAGGACGCCGGTGAACAGCGGGTTCGCAACGAGACCGTTGAACGCGGAAGCGAGGGTCGAGAAGACAAGGCGCGACCGCTGTTCGATCGGGATCCCGACCTTCTCCGCGTAGAGCACCGCGAGGCGTGCTGAGATCCCGCCGATCCCGCCCTCCGGACCGAGGACGGCTCCAGAGAACAAGGAAACCAGGGGCATGACGACCGCGATCGGGAGGGTCCTCCAATCGATGGCGGACGTGTCACCAGACATGCTGTCCAGCATCGACTCATTCAGGGACGTCGGCGCGTGGCGGTATTTCACGAGCAGGCCGACAACGAGACAGAACGGCAGGCAGATGACCGGGAACACCCACGGATTCGACGATACGAAGTCGTTCTCCCAGAGAAGCCGGTTCACCGTCTCGTAGAACGTGAGCCAGACGAGCACCGAGACCGCTCCGATGACGGCGACGACGACTACATGGATGTACGGGTGAACGGGCCGATCCGGGCCGACCGAGATCTCGGGGTCATCCCGTTCGCTGCCGGACCCGGTCACCGAGGTGAGCGTCGCCGCCGTGTCGCTCCCGCCTGGTTCCACTGGGCATTCTCCTCTGCGACCCAGCGGGCCGCCGCGGGGAGGGCACATTGTGCCATCCGCCTGTCGTCGTGCGTTCGGCGTGCCCGCGGGATGGACCGAGCGCCGCATGGACCGCGCGTGGCAGACTCGGGGGCATGGCGCGGAGACGATCAACGGCGCTGCCCACGGGGACCGTGACGTTCCTGTTCACCGATATCGAGGGATCGACCCGCCTCGTCCAGTCGCTCGGGGAGCGCTATCCAGCGCTGCTGGAGACTCATGCGCGCCTCGTTCGGGTCGCGCTCCGCGATCACCAGGGCATTGAGGTCAGCACCGAAGGCGACGCGTTCTTCGCCGTGTTCGGGTCCGCTGCCGATGCGCTGCTCGCCGCGATCGACTGCCAACGCGCGCTCGCCACAGGGCCGTGGCCGGACGGCTTCCCCGTGAAAGTCCGGATGGGATTGCATACCGGTGCCGGGCAACTCGGCGGTGACGACTACGTCGGGCTGGACGTCCACCGGGCGGCCCGGATCGCATCGGCTGCCCACGGCGGACAGATCCTGACGTCGGCGACGACCCATGCGCTGGCCGAGGGAGCGATGCCGGAGGGTGTCACAGCGCGCGACCTGGGGCTGCACCGGCTCAAGGACCTTGACCGACCGGAACGTCTCTTCGAGATCATCGTGGCGGGGCCCCCGACGCACTTCCCGGCGCCGCGGACCGTCGGGGGGCCAGCGATGGAGATCCCGACCCCACTCTCCTCCATCGTCGGTCGCGCTGACGACATCGATGCGGTGCTTGGGCTGCTCCGCGATAGCCGGCTCGTGACCCTGACCGGTCCCGGCGGGATGGGCAAGACCCGCCTGGCCATGGAAGTGGCCCGTCGGAGTCAGGCCGCCCTTGGCCACGGCGCTTCGTTCGTTGCGCTCGATGCAGTGAGCGATCCAAGCCTGGTCGCATCGACGATCATCCAGGCGCTCGGCCTGCGCGAGGAAGATCGACCGGCGGAGGAACTGCTGGCGAGCCACCTTGGGGAGCGTCGACTGCTGCTCGTCCTCGACAATTTCGAGCAGGTCGTGTCGGCCGCCGGCCTCGTCGAACGGATGCTCCGACGCGTGCCCGGACTACGGGTGCTCGCGACGAGTCGCACCTCGCTCCAGATCGCCGGCGAGCAGGAATTCCCGCTCGACCCGCTGCGTCTGCCGGATCCGCGGGCCTTGCCACCACTCGCGGAGCTCGAGCAGTTCGAGGCCGTCCAGCTCTTCGTCGAGCGGGCCACGGCGGTCCGCCCGGGGTTCTCGATGAACGCTCAGAATGCCGCGTCGGTCGCCGCGATCTGCAACCGCCTCGACGGCCTGCCCCTCGCCATCGAACTCGCGGCAGCGCGGATCAAGTTGCTCCCACCGGACGCCATCCTTGGTCGACTCGAACAGCATCTCGACGTGCTCTCGAGCCGGTCGCCGAATGTGCCGCTTCGGCAGCGCTCGATCCTCGGCACGATCGTCTGGAGCCTGGACCTCCTCGAGGAGCCGGAACGCCACCTGTTCGACCGGCTATCGACATTCTCCGGGAGCTGGCACCTTGCCGCGGCGGACGCTGTCTGCCAGCCGGCCGATCTCGGGATCGACGTTCTCGACGGCGTGTCTTCGCTGGTCGATCAGAGCCTCGTCCGGCGGATCGCGGATGCCGGACCCCGGTTCGCGATACTCCGGACCATCCAGGATGTCGGCCGCGTCAATCTCGCGGAGCGAGGCGAAACCGACTCGGTCGCTCGCCGTCATGCGGCCTACTTCCTGGAGGTGGCGACCGCCATCGAACCGCACCTGTCGGCGGGCGACCCACACGATGCGGTCGAGGCGCTGCTCGTCGACCAGGACAACCTGCGATCTGCGCTCGAATGGGCGATCGACCATCAAGATGCCGAACTCGGTATTCGCCTGGGGGCCTCGATCTGGCGCTTCTGGCAATTGCGGGGCCAGCTGACCGAGGGCCGGCGCTGGCTTGACCGTCTCCTCGCGTTACCCGGCGCCTCGGCGACCGTGCGCGCTCTCGGGCTGACTGCGACCGGCGGGATCGCCTACTGGCAAGGCGACGGGACTGCCCGGGGTCTCTACGAGGAGGCGCTGGCCGTCCTGCGCTCGATCGGCGACGATCGGGGGATCGCCGACGGGCTCCAGAACCTCGCGTTCACCTTCATGGGCACCGACACCAGCCGAGCGATCGACTTGTTCAAGGAGAGCCTGGCCATCTACAGGGCGCTGGACGACCGACGGAACATCGCAAGTGTCGTCGAAGCGATCGGCTTTGCCGAGGTGACGTCCGGTCGGTTTGCCGAATCCTCGGCGGCCCTCACCGAGGCGCTCGCCCTGAACGTGGCCGTCGGCTCCCGGGGGCGCGCCAACGACAACCGGATGGCGCTCGGTCACGTGTACCGGATGACGGGCGATCTCGATCGGGCCGCCGCTTTCTATCTGGAGGCCCTGGCCGACACGAAGGCGATCGGCGACGCATCGCGCCTGCTGGTGCAGCTTGATCTGATCTGCAGCTGGGCGTCGGTCGTCGGTCGGCACGCCGACGCCATCCGCCTGTCTGCCGCCGTCCAGCACGCGCGCGACGAGCACGGCGGGTCGATCTCGTACTCATACCCTGGCCTCTTGGTCGATCCGGTTCGCGCGGCCCTGGACTCCGGGCAGATCGACGAGGCCGAGATCGCTCGCGCCCAGGCGCAGGGCCGGGAACTCCAGCTCGAAGAGGCCGTCGACGAGGCGCTGGCGATGCTGATGGAGGCGGACGGAGGCAGGGATCCCAAGACCCGATGAGCGTCCTCGCGCAACCCAATTCCGGGTCGTGCGCAGCGTTCAGGTCGCCGGGGCGATGACCGTGCCCTGGTGATAGACGAGCACCCAGTCGTCTCCGGTCTGCCGCCACACGGAAGCTCGTCGCGTGTCCCGCTCGCCCTGCCGTAGCTGATAGGTCGCCAACCACACCCCGCCGGCCAGTTCCCGGACCGCGAAGTCACTGACCGCCAACCCGGCCATCGGGTCGTAGTCAGGATCGGCATACCTGCGATCCAGCACGTCCAGGCACGTCTGGCGGTCGTAGATCGTGCCGGACGCGCCGACCTCCCAATAGTCGACCACGGTCATCGCCTCGAAGGCGGCTCGAGACGTTCCGTGCTCAGGACGATGGAAGATCGGTTCACGGTCTCGCAGTGCCCTGGCGACCGTCGAGGTATCGGCGTCCATGCCCCGACTTTGGCCGGAAGCCGCCCACCCGTCAATGCGGCCGTCGGGATCGGGGAGCTGCAATTCGTCCGATGCGCCGCCGCTCCGGTTGCGACCGCTGCTAAGGTCCTGAAAGCGCAAGAGTTCCTCCAGGCGAGGTCGAGCGATGCTCGAATGGCCCCTCGTTGGCCGCGAACGGCTCATGCGGCGACTGACCACGGCGATGGTCAGTGGAGTCGCGACGAGCGTCGAAATCTACGGCGATGTCGGCGTCGGAAAGACACGCCTTGCCGCCGAGCTTGACCGGCGCCTTCGCACCGAGCCGCGCGAGGTGGCCTGGGTCTCCGCGTCACCTTCGACCTCGACCATCCCATTTGCCGCGTTCTCGGAACTGCTCACGATCAGATCCGGCAGCGCGGACCGCCCTGGCTTGCTCGCCGGACTCATCGATGAACTCAGGGCTCGGGCCACAGACGACGGTCCGATGATCCTGATCATCGACGACGCCGACCTGCTCGACGTGCAGTCTGCTGCGCTCGTATCGCTCGCGATCACGCAGCGCGCCGCCTCGTTCGTCTTGACGATCCGCGCCGGTCGACCCGTCCCCTCCGGCGTCACCCAACTGTGGAAAGACGGGCTCGCAGACCGAGTCGAACTTGGACCGCTCGACCACGCCGGGGCCAAGCGCTTCGTCGAGTCGGTCCTCGGCGGTCCCGTCGACGCGGTCATGATCGCCGACCTATGGCATCGGTCGAACGGGAACCCGCTATTCCTTCGTGAACTCGTCCTTGCGGGTGTCGAGTCCGCTGCCTTCATCCGCGACCGTACCGTCTGGCGGCCGACTGGCAGGCTCGGGCCGTCAAGCCGTCTCGCGGAGCTGATCCACGAGCGCCTGGGACCGCTCGACGACCCACAACGATCGATCGTCGAGGCACTCGCGATCGGTGGTCTGGTCGAGCTTTCGTTGCTCGAGGCGGCTGCCGGGTCGGTTGGGCTCGAGCGCCTCGAGGAGCGTCATCTCGTGGTGGTCGAGCCGCATGGCAATCGCATCGTCGCCCGGTTGGGCCATCCCCTGTATGGAGAGGTCGTGACCGCCGAGATGCCTCGAGCGCGGGCCCGCAGAGTCATGCTCGCGCTTGCCGATGGCCTTGAGTACACGGGTGTCCGTCGCCGGGACGACGTCCTTCGCCTGGCTCTGTGGCGACTCGACGGTGGCGGCCGGGTCGACAGTCCGCTCCTCCTAGAGAGCGCCAGCGCGGCGCTCTCTAGGTTCGATCCACCGCTCGCCGAGCGGCTCGCCCGCGCAGCGATGGGCGCCGATGGAGGTGTGGAAGCTGCACTCCTGGTCGGACGATCGCTGGCCGCCCAGCAGCGTGTCGTCGAAGCTGACGACGTCTTGCGCGGGGCGGCCGACCTGGCTGCGTCGGATGGCGGGATCAGCCAGGTCGCGCTGGCCAGGGCGGACCTGCTCTACTTTCGTGGCGGGCGGATCGATGCCGCCTCCGAGGTCCTCGGCGATGCGTTGGACCGCGTCACTGACACGAGCTGGCGCGACGAACTGCAGGCGATGCTCGTTCTGTTCCGGGCGGGTGCTGGGCAACTGTTCGCGGTCGCCGATTCCGGGCGGCGGTTGGTCGATCGCACCGACGCCCGGCCGCGGGCGATCGTCCACACGCTCGTCTACTCGAGCATCGCCAATGTCATGCTCGGTCGATTCAAGGAGGCGGAGATGCAGGTCCAGGTGGGCCTGGACCACGCCGCATCCGTCGCCGATGAATTGCCCCTCAGCGGGGACCTGCTGCAGATCAACGGGGCGATGGCGAAGGCGTACTCGGGTCGTTCCTCCGAGGCGCTCGAGGCGGGTCGGAACGGTTTACAGGATGCGCTCGAGACACGATCCACGGAACTCGTCGGGATGTGGTTGATGAACCTGGCCGAGATCCAGATGCTGGCCGGCGACATCGAAGCCGCACTCGGATCCGGACTCGACGGGCTGGCGGCCGCCCGTGAGAGCGATCCGTTCGGTGTACGCGGGATCGATGCCGCTCTGGCCTCCATCTGCGCAGCCTGGCTCGGACGAGACGACCTCGCCAGATCGCTCCGTCAGGAGGTGATCGACCAGCGGCTCGCCACCGACGTCCGCTCGCGGATCTGGTTCGACCGAGCGAGCATCTGGGTCACCTGGCTCGTGGACGGCGATCGGGAGGCCGTCCGGTGTGCCGTCAACGGAGGGCGGGCGGCGATCGCAGATACCCACTTGGTCTGGGGGGCCTGGCAGATGCACGATGCCGTACGACTCGGCGGCTCCGCCATCGTCGTGAGCGATCTCGAGGACATCGCCGATCGGATCGAGGGCGACCTGGTCGCCACGATGGCGCTCCACGCCCGTGGTTGCGCGAGCGACGATCCGGTCCTGCTGGAGCGGGTGGCATCCGGATTCGAGCGCATCGGCTCGACGCTCCTGGCGGCCGAGGCTGCCGCCCACGCGCAACACGTCTATCTGCGCCAGGGTCGGCAGCGATCGGCTCATATGGCGGGTGCCCGAGCCGCACTTCTGGCGGCCCGATGCCCTGGAGTGTCCACGCCGGCGTTGATCGGTCTATCGCCGGTGTCGTTGACGCCGCGTGAGAAGGAGATCGCGCGCCTCGCATCGTCGGGGTTGGCATCACGCGAGATCGGGGGCCGTCTCGGGATCTCGACCCGGACCGTCGACAACCATCTGGGCACGATCTACAGCAAGCTTGGGGTCTCCAGCCGGACAGAGTTACCGATGGTCCTGGGCCTGGGTCCCTCAACGCGGACCGGGGCGAACTAAGTAACCCGATACTCATGACATCCGCCGGCGGAGCGGGTATCGAGAGACCATGACTCGCCACACGTTCGATCGTCGGATCAAGATCGATGGCGCCAGATCCGGATCATCGGTACGGGCCTTCGCGATCGGCGTCGTGTTCGCGCTGGTCGGAGCCGGCTGCAGCGGAAGCACGGACGCGCCGTCGACCAACGGCGATGTTCCAGGCAACTCGAGCGCTCCGACCGGTGTGGCCGCAAGCGCGGCTCCGGGACCGACCGAGGTATCGGGCGTTGAGTCGCGGCCACCTGCCGTGGGCTCGGGTGGTGGAGGCTCGATCACCGTGAACGGCGAGACCCACGCCGTGGAACAGGTCCTGAGCTGCGTCGTCGACGCCAACCAGAAGGAGGGGAGTCTGGACCTGGCGGTGATCTCCGATAGTGGACAACTCCAGCTGCTCATCGTGGTCGAGTTCAACGATCAACTGGTTCCGGTCAAGGACGACGGCATGGAAACGAAGGTCCTGCAGACGCAGAACGTGGACCTCCAGGGCCCTGCGGCCGGCGGCCTGTGGCACGCCGATGCGAGTGAACGGGTCATCCCACCCGTCTTCTCCCCAGCCTGGACCGATGAAGACGCCCAGCCCATCGATGGCCCACCTCTGACGGTCGCGGGAGACCAGATGACCGGGTCGCTGACGCTCGCCGATTTCAACGGTGGTCCGAACACCGTGGACATCGGGGTCGACATCTCGATCCCGTCGACCCCGCAGGACTGCAGCCTCTGAGGGATCGGCCCTCGCCGGCTCAGCCGAGGAACGGCCGTGGTGTGCCCGTCTCGGCGAACTCCTTGAGCGCCCCGACGATTCGGCCCCAGGTGTAATTGACCCTGGCGTAGTCCACGTCCGGATAGTCGTCGGCCCAGCCGTCGTGCCGGAACAGGACGGTCGTCCCGCCCGACGTGGATCCCGACAGCCCCCAGGAAACGGTCGTGCCCGCCCAGAACGGAAAGTCGCCGAGGCAACTCCAGCCGGCGTGGACCCCAGGCTCCAGCGCATCGATCCGCATCCGCAGGTCCACCGGCGCCCCGGGAAAGCCGAACCGGGCAACGGAGCCGACGAGCGGTTCGAGATCCAGGTCGGACGTCCAGAACCCGGCTTCGCCGGACTGTGTCGAGATCGCCTCGTACACGACCGCGGTGTCCGCATCGATATCCACCGCATGAAGCATGGGGCCACGCATTGTTCGATCCCTCCGGTGTGGTTCAGGAGCGTGCTATTTAAGTAGTATCTTAATATCTTGGCGAGCCGGGCCGGCGTTGTCAATACCGAAGGAAGGCCTTAAATTCCGTCTCACGATGGATGCGAACCTCCTCAAGGCCGTGGCAAGCCCACGTCGGTGCGCGATCCTTGGACTCATCTGGGACCGCGAACGATCGGCCGGGGACATCGCCGCGCACTTCGATGTGAGCTGGCCGGCCATCTCGCAGAACCTTGCCGTCCTCCGCCGATCAGGCGCGATCTCCGAACGACGCGAGGGCACGCGGCGGTTCTATCGTGCCGACGTGGAGACCCTTGGTCCGTTGGCCGAGGTCATTCGATCGATGTGGGCGTCGGATCTGGAATCGCTTCGCCTGGTCGTCGAGGCTGACAACCGGCCGGACCCCACGTGAATCCGTACGCGTCGCCCGGGATCGAGGTGGAGACACGCGTCAAGGCCCGGCCGGATGCCGTGTTTCCGTATTTCACCGACCCGACCCTCTACCGCCGCTGGATGGGGGATGAGGCCGACCTCGAGGCACGAGCCGGCGGCACGTACCGCGTGCGGATCGCGGGCCGACCCGCGATCGAAGGCACGTACCTCGTCGTCGAACCCCCACACCGCCTGGTGTTCACCTGGGGTTGGGTCGGGAGCGAGGACGTTCCGCCGGGCTCGAGCATCGTCGAGGTCACCTTCGTCCCTGAGGGAGAGGCCACCGTCATCCGGTTGGTCCACCGCGGCCTCCCCTCGGACGTGGCGCGCGCGGAGCACACCGACGGCTGGCGGCACTACCTGGGACGCCTGTCGGCGGTCGTCACTGGGAATTGATCGCACGGAGCGCGGTCACATGTGGTTCGTCGAGCGTGATCTCGAAGGCGCGGATGCCGCCCGTTGCCACGGCGGCGACGACCCGTGGCACCGTCCCGGGAGACAGCCGCCGCGCGATCGCGATCACGCCACCTTCGGTCAGACCAGCCGGGATCGCGGGGCGCGGCGCACGGCAATGGCCACGTTGGCCGCGCCGCTTGGCGACCGCGTCGTGCTCGACCTCCAGCAGGGAACGCCGGTGCCCGTCGTGCTAGCTCCGTAGGGAATTCGCGGGCTCAGAGCCAAGCCCGAGCCGACGGGCCAAAACGCATCGGTCAATCGGGCGAGTCGCTACAGTCAATGGTCACGGCGCATCCATCGTGCGTCGAGCCCCAGAGATGTCGGGCGTCAACGCGATCGACCCGGAGAGCGCCCCCTTGGGGCGCAAGGAGCGACCATGTCCTACCTCGTGGATTTCGCCAACGTCTCGACAACAGGCCTTGAGTCGTCGCCGGTGGCGGACGCGCTCGCCGGTCTGCGGGCGAACGAGGCTCGCTACTTCAAGAACAAGTACGACCACGATTTCACGGTGCAGCCGGCGAGCGTGGCGGTCGATACCGTCGAGTGGGTGCAGCGCATCCTCAATGAGGAGCGCGACCTCGTGATCGAGGCTCGACCGCTTGAAGCGACGGCGTTCGAGGTCGCGGGCATGCGGATGGCGTACGTCTTCTACGAAAGCGGCCTGTCGATCAACGTGATGTACACCGTCGCCGATTCCAGTAAGCGGGCGGTCGGGTTCAAGCTGTCCGACGGGATGGAGGTCCCCGCCGAGCTTGCCTCGCGCTTCAAATTCGCGCGCCAGAAGTCAAAGCTGGCCGGGACCATCCGCGGTTCGTTCTTCGTGATCAAGGGCGAATACTGATCATCCGCGGGGAGCACGGCGCCGCGTCAGCCCCGCCTCAAGGGTTGCCGTTGAACGTGTCGCAACCTTCCGGCGATCGCCGCCTGGTAGCCGGCCGTGAACCACTTCTGGCGCTGGGCGGACGAGCCGTGGGTCCAGGTCTCGGGGTTGACCTGGCCCTGCATCTCCTGCTGGATCCGGTCATCGCCAACGGCCGACGCGGCATCGAGGGCATCGGCGATCTCGGCGTCGGTGAGTGGCACAAGGAAACCTGTGGCAGCCGCGTTGCCCGCCCAGACGCCGGCGTAGCAGTCGGCCTGGAGCTCGATCCGGACCGATTGCCCGGTCGCTCCCTGCTGGCTCGTCCCGCCCGACAGCGTTCCAAGGAGATCCTGGACGTGGTGCCCGTATTCGTGGGCGAGGATGTACGCCTGGGCGAACGGGCCGCCCTGGGCGCCGAACGTCGAGCGGAGTTCGTCGAAGAACCCGAGGTCGATGTAGACGTACTTGTCGGGCGGGCAGTAGAACGGACCGCTGGCGGACGACGCGAGGCCGCAGCCGGTGCCGATCTGGTCGGTGAAGAATCGCGTCCTGGCCAGGACGTATTGAAGCCCCGATGCGGCGAACTCGTCGGTCCAGTAGACCTGGATGCTGTTGACGTAGCCGACGATCCGGCAGTCTTCGATGGCATTCGCGTCGGCCCCGGTCTGGCATTCGGCCGCCAGGGCACTACTGGCGGGGCCCGGCTGCTGGATGCCACCGCCGATCGTCTGATCGACGAGGCCGCCGACCGTCTCGCCGGTCTGCAGGCTGCCGCCCAGGAGCACCCACACGATGGCGATGACGATCCCGATCCCGCCACCGCCACCGACCACTAGACCGCGCCCGCCGATCCGTGAGCCGCGAACGTCCTCGACCTGCGACGGATCGAGCTTCGCGCCCGGGTTGAACGACATGTCAGGAACCTCCAGTTGGTGACCGGCTCACGGTAGGTCAGGACGCAGCCGGGTCGCCGTCTCGATGTCTGGCGGGAGGTCGCGCCGTGCGGACCAAGTCACGTTCGTCGAGCCGGGTCAGTGCATCGCGGGCCATCCGCTCGACCGCGGCCGCGGTCGCGGGATCCGGCACACCATCGACGACGAGCGCGGCTTCGGCGAGAAGATCCGGGAGGTCGAGGCGGACTGCGATCTCGGACGCCCGAAGCGCGAGCTCGGCACTCGCCCGGAGCTCGCCCCCTTGAAAGCGGGCCGATGCGTCCGCAAGCAGGCGGCGGCATGCGGCCACATCGTCCGACCCCGGAACGTCCAACTCCCGCGACCCCGTCAGGCCCACATTGTGGAGGCTGCGTGCCGCGGCACGTGGAGAGGCCCTCCATCCCGAGGACTCGAGAGGCGTCCTGGATCGCGGCACGGTCGCCAGTCGCCGTTCAATGGACGGTGATGGTCCCCGTCATCGAGGAGTGGATCGAGCAGTGATATGCGTAGGTGCCCGCCTTCGTGAACGTCTGCACGAACGTGGCACCGGTCCCGAGCTTGTCGCTCGCGAATGAGCCGTCGTCGGCGGTAACGGTGTGGCCAGTGGTGTCGCTGTTGGTCCAGGTGACGGCCGTCCCCACGGCGACCGTCAACGAAGCGGGCGCGAAGGCGAAGTTGGCGATCGAGACGTTGCTGCCACCCGCGGCTGGCGCCGTTGGGGACGGGGCGGCGGACGGCTGGGCGGAGGGAGCCGTGGTGGAGCTCCCCGAGCAGGCCGCGATCGCCAGCACTGCGGCGATCGTCATGGCGGCGAAACTGGCGCGGCCCAATCTGGATCCTCCAGGGGTCATGGTTCGGTCCTCAGAGCAACGGTCCCGTAGCATCGGCTCCCGCCGTCAGCGTGCGAGGCTGGGGCGGCGGTCAGTATATGCCGGACCAGGGCCAGGATCTGAGGAGGACTCCCGATGCGAAACGTGACCTATTCGATGGGCGTCTCGCTTGACGGCTACATCGTCGGGCCGGGCGGCGACATCACGGGATCGCCGCCCGACGAGGAGGTCTGGCGCCTGGTCACCGACGAGATCCGAGGGGTCGGCGTCCACCTGATGGGTCGACGCCTGTACGAGACGATGCTGTACTGGGAGACCGCCGCCCAGGATCCTACGCTCGACGACTCGGAGATCGAATGGATCGGCCTGTGGAATCCGCTCCCGAAAGTGGTGTTCTCCACCACTCTGTCGACGGTGCAGGGCAACGCCCGCTTGGCCGAAGGTGACCTGAGGGAAGAGATCGAGCGCTTGCGAGCCGAGCCGGGAGAAGGCGACATCGCGATCGGCGGTGCGACGCTCGCGGCCGAGGCGGCCGCGTTGGGTCTGATCGACGAGTATCGGATCCGGGTTTACCCGGAGCTGGTCGGCGGTGGAATTCCGTACTTTCCGCGGGCCGAACGCCGAGAAGATCTCGAACTTGTCGAGGCGCGCACCGTGAGCTCGAGCCTTGTCTACGTCCGCTACCGCGTGGCGAGATAGCCACCCTGGGATATTCCGCATCGTCCTGATGCCTTGACGGGCGACTGAACACACGTTTAACATACTGAACATGAGTTCAGACATCGACCCCGGCGATCTTACCGCCCGCGCAACCATCCGGAATGCCGCCTTGCGGCTGTTCGCCGACCGTGGCCCGGATGCGGTGACCGTTCGCGAGATCGCCACCCAGGCCGGCGTCTCCCCGGCGCTCGTCCTTCACCACTTCGGGAGCAAGGACGGGCTGCGTGCCGAGGTCGATGCGTTCGCCGCGCAGGCGTTCGACGCGATCTTCGAGGCCATGCCGACCGACGAGCTCGTCGAGTTGCTCGCTGGCGGAGCGGCGCAGGGTTCGCTCGCCGAGGCGTTCGCTCGAGGCTTCCCCCCCGGTTCGCCACTGCCGGCCTATCTTGGTCGGCTGCTGCTGACGAACGACCCGGCGGGAGCCGCGCTGTTTTTA
>CAVRGP010000010.1:0-7679 GCA_963720755.1 uncultured Chloroflexia bacterium | reverse complement strand
GGCCGCGGACACTCATCCTCGGCCTGGCGGCCTCGACGCTCGTCGCGTTCTGCTTCCTGACAACGATGCACGAGCGCTATGCATACGGGGCCTTGGTGTTCCTGATGCTCCTGATCTCCGAAGCGCCGATCCGTGCGCTTGCGATCGCTTTCGGCGTGGTCTTCACGCTCAATCTGTTCGCCGCGATCCCCCCGACGCCAGCGATCGGTACGCTGCTTCCCGTCGATGGGTTGCTGGGACTGGTCGGCTCGATCGCGATGGTCTCGATCGCGATCGCGTGCCTCGTGATATTGGCGCGCACCTATCCCGCCGATCCGATGGCCGTGGCCCGCCGACCGAACGCGGTCATGGACTGACTGAGCCACCTCTGACCGCACCTCGACCTTTGGCGTCCGCAAGCTGCGCACAGCCATCGCCATGACAACGATCGGGGTCATGAGCGGCACGGGGAGTGCCAGCGCCGCGGCGACGATCGGCGTCTTCACGGCCACCGGCAACGCCATCGCCACGTAGTAGAACTGGGTCGCCGGCCACACGGCGGGGATCGACAGCCATTCCGCCCCACGCCGTCGCAGGATCCACAGACCCAGCAGAGTCGGCGGCAGGAGCAGGATCGGGTACCGCCAGGCACTGCCGTTCCACGATGTCCCCAGGTGGCTGCCGATGCCAAGGCCATCCTGGAGATAGAGCTGCCACGGGACGAGCGGCAGTGTGACGACTAGGACGATCCCGGCGACGACGAGGGACCGCGGATGGAACAGGAGCGGCACGGCCGCGTACAACTTCAACATCACAGCGACCGCCGACGCGGCCGGCCCGCCGAAGACGAGCAGTGCCAGCACGATCGTCTGCGGATTGCCGTTCCAGATGGCATGGGTCAGCGGCGGGAAGGCCAGCCACCACCACGGGACTCCCAGCCGACGGATGAGCCAGACCGATGCGACGAGGCCGATGACCATCCAGATGGCGACCGCGAGCGCCAGCGGCAGGAGATTGGTTGGCACATAGAACAGGAGCGTGTGCGGGCCTGCTGCGTACGGAACGCCGCTCTCGGTAACCGACCATGGATCGCCACCGGCGAGCCAGGCGGCGGTCGCCCGTTGATAGTGGCGGGCATCGATCCCGATGAGATCCGGTCGGGCGATCCAGAGAAGGTCGATGACCAGGAACCAGGCCGGCAGGCCGATCCGCGACAGGGCGAGCACGAGACCCTGCGCGGCCGGCGGGACTCGGAGAGATGCCAGCCACTCACCTGCACGGTTCACCGCGGATCCCGCGGGACGTCCCTACCTCCGACCACGCCGGAGCCTCGCCACGAATGCCAGCCGATACCAATGCAGGTAGTGCGGCAACCATTTGCGGAGCTTGAAGTTGCTCTGTCCGGCGGTTCGGTCTCGCCAGGTCGTCGGAACTTCGGCGACCCGTCGCCCGTCGATCGTCGCCTTGACCGTCAGTTCCAGCGCCAGCTCGAACCCGGCCGTGCTCTCGATGGTCACCGTATCCAGGAAATCGCGGATGTAGAGCTTGAAGTTGTTGGTCGGATCGTGGGTCGGGACGCCGGCGAACCAGTGCAGCGTCAGACCGGCGGTCCGACTCATCAAGCGCTTGAGCGGTGGCCCGCCGATCTGATGGCCGCCGCGCATGTAGCGCGATGCGGAGACCACGGCAGCGCCATCGCGCGCCAATGCCACCATCGGATCGACGACGTGCGGCTCGTCCGAGCCATCGGCCATCGAGATGAGGACGAAGCGGCCGGTGGACGCGGCAATTCCCGCCTTCATCGCGTTCAGAACACCGCGGCCAAGGTCGTTTCGAAGGCCGCGGACCTGGGGGAGCTCCGAGGCCAGGCGGTCGATGACGGGTACCGTGGGGTCCTCGTCGAAGTCGTAGACGACGATCACCTCATGGGCCGCATGAACGGCCGCCGTGAGGGCACGGATGACCGGCTCGACCGCATCGCCTTCCTTGAAGACCGGGGTGACGATGGACAGCTCGGGCGAGTCCATCAAAGGCGACCGGCCTCCGACTCCGCCCGGATCCAGGGGATGACCTCGTCGAGCATCTGATCCAGGGTCGTCGTGGCTTCGAAACCGAGGACATCGCGCGCCTTGCGAACGTCCGGGACACGGAGCTGGACGTCATGCTCGAACGGCGGATCGCTGACGTATCGGAATGGAGCGCCATCGGTGCGGGCTTTCGTCCAGATCGTCTCGGCCAGCTCCAGCACCGTCGTCGAGGCAGCGGTCGAGAGATTGAAATCGTTGTTGAGCGCTGCGGGCGATTCCATCGCCAGGCGGATCCCGTGGGCGAGATCGCCGCCGTAGGTGTAGTGGCGAACCTGATCACCCGACCCGAGGATGTGGAGCGGGTCCTGGCCCTTGAGCACCTTGACCACGAGGTCGGGTACGACGTGGCTGAGGGCGAGCTTCACGTTGCCGCTCATGATGTCCGTGTCGCGGACCGCCCTCCGTTCACCGATGCCGACGCAGTTGAACGGGCGGACGATCGTGTACGGGAGCTTGAACTGCTCCCAGGCGCCCTTGGCGAAGTACTCGGACGCAAGCTTCTGGAACCCGTACGTCGAGACGGGCGGCGGCGAGCTGAGCTGGGCGCCTTCCGGCGTCGGGAACGTCGTCGCCGACTCGTAGACCATGGAGCTGCTGATGACGACGATGCGTTCGAGGTGGCCGTCGCGCCGGGCGGCGATCGCGCCGTCGAAGGTGGCGGCGAGGATCCGTTCGTTCTCGGCCAGCAGGTCGTATGCGAACTCGTGGAAGTAGCTGATCCCGCCGATCATCGCGGCGGCCGCGACGACCTGGTCGCAGTCGGCGGCGAGCTCACGGATGAGCGCGGCGTCCTTGGCGTCGCCCTCCACGAACCGATAGCGCGGATGATCGTCGTACGACTTGGTCAGGCGACCGTACTTGCTGAAGTCGTCGAGCCCGATGACGTCGTGCCCGGCCTCCAGCAGTTCCGGCACGAGATAGCCGTTGATGAACCCGGCGGCGCCGGTGACGAGGACGCGCACTAGAGTCGGATCCCTTCGCCCAAGGCACCCCAAACGTCGACGACGTCGCGACCGCCGATCTCGAGCTTGCGATAGGACCTGTGGGGCGCGCCGAGGATGAGGATGTCGCTCTCCTTCAGGACGGACTCAAGGGGGATGAGTCGGTCGTCGACGACATACGGATCCGTGCACACGACGCGTGCGCCGGACCACGCCAGGAGCTTCCGGAGTTTGTAGCTGAGCGACGCTCGAGGATCGTCCGACTCGGACTTGAAGGCCATGCCCAGGATGCCGACGGTCTTGCCACCGAGTCCGCCGTAGCGTCGCTCGAGGGCACTGACGATATACGCAGGCAGGCCCTCGTTGACCTGCATCGCTGCCTGGCCGAGGGGGAAGTGATCCGAGGTGAAGGCGGCCAGCTGCATCGTGTCCTTGAAGAGGCACGGCCCGGCCGCGAAGCCTGGGCCTGGCAGGTCAGCCGCCCGTGGGTAATCTTCGCGGATGGCGCCAAGGATGTTGCTATAGTCCACCCCGGCCTGGTCCGCGATCATGAAGAACTGGTTGGCGACCGCGAACTTCATGTAGCGCCAGGTGTTGGTGAAGAGCTTTGCCAGCTCCGCTTCCTTGGTCGTCGTCCTGATCGTCTTCTCGGCGAGGGTGCCGAACAACTCGGCCGCGCGCTCGGCCGCGGCGTCGGTATCGGCGCCGACGATCTGGGGCAGTGAATGGAGCTCCTCGAGGGCATGACCCTCGGCGATCCGCTCCGGGCAGAAGGCGACGTCGACGATGCAGCCACGCTCCTCGAGGTGCTGGGCGACATAGCCGGTCGTCCCGGGATAAACCGTGCTGCGGAGCACTACGAGCGCGCCCTCGCGCAGGTGCGGCGCGATCTGGTCGACAGCTTTCTCGAAGATCGTCATCGACGGACCCAGGAATTCGTCCACGGGGGTGCCGATGACGACGACTAGTTTCATGGTCCGGGCGATCATCTCGCCGGTCGAGCCGAATACGAGCCGCCCGGTGGGCAGAAGCTCCTCCAGGAGTGCATCGGCGCCGGTCTCGAGGAAGGGCATCTGACCGGCCGCGATGCGGTCGAGGGTCGCCTGGTTGGTGTCGTAGATGCCGACGCGGAGGCCGGATCGTGCGAACGCGAGGCTCAACGGAAGGCCGACGTGGCCACCGCCGCCGAGCACGACAACGTCAAGGTCAGGGGCGGTTTGGGTCATGCTCGAACTCTAGCAGCCCGGTGCCCAGCGACACCGCACCCTGAAGGTCCGGGCAGCGCCCTGGTACGCGCGGTAGTCAGTTGGCCCGTCGAGCGAACACGGAGCCGTCGGAGTCGACATGGACCTGTCGCCAGCCGGCCGCAGCCAGGCGGGTTGCGAACCCGTCGTCCTTCATCGGGACCACCACGAACGCGACATCCCAGTCGGCAAGGCGAGCTTGCCATCCATCAACGCCGCTGACGACACCCTCGTACGCGTCCCAGACCTCCGCCGGGAACATCTCGATCCGCGAGTCGACAGCGACCGGCAGATCCGGCAGTTCGAATTCGAACCAGGAGCCCCACGGCTGGGGGTTGAAGATGTGATCGCCGGGTCGGGCCATGTCGCGCAGGGCCGCGGTGATCCCGGGGGGTGCCATGCCGACCACGCCTTCCGGTGCTTCGAGGTCCGGGTCGGTGGGGCGCCAGACGGGCAGCAATGCGACGCCAACGAGGACAAGGACCCCCACGACGACGACATTCAACCGACGCATCAACGGTGTTCCGAGCGGCTCCAACTGTGCGTGACCAGAACGCCGTGACGTGATCAGAACGCCGGCGACCGTGGCTGCGGCCCCGAGCGGCCACCAGGCGACGCCTCGAATGGCGTAGACGCCGATGGCGAAGAAGAATCCGAGCCAGGCGAGGGTGGGCCAGGCCGTCCTCGTCCCACGCCGTGCCATCAACGCGACCACCGTGACCGCCGAACCGAAGAACAGCAGGCCGGGCAGGTCGTGGAGCGACGTCGGTTGCCACTCGGAGATGCGCGCGGACACGAGGCCATTGGTGGAAAGCCCCAGCGCATAAACCCAGACGGCCGGTCCGAACGGCGTGACGCACGCGGCGGCGACCGAGGCCAGTGCCACCACCAGGGCAAGATGCGGCCGCGGCACCCGGTCGTGCAGATCTTCCAACCAGGCAAGCCCGAGCACCGCCGGCCCCAGGAAGAAGCTGCCGTGGATGTTCGCCCAGGCCAAGACGATGAATGGGATCGCCCAGAGACGGCCGGGATGGGCTCGCCGGTCCGTGACCAGCACGAGGACGACGGCGAACAACGCCATCCCGATGAGCTGGGGTCGGAGCCCGAGCGCGACGGCCGAGACCACGAAAGCCGCGAGTGACAACAATGCCGCATCCCTGGCGATGAGCCCTCGCCGGCGACCGATGAGGTAGAGGCAACCGAAGATGAGGCCGGACAATGCTGCTCGGAACAGGACCAGCCCCGTCCACGAACCGAGCTGGAAGACGGCGGCAAGGATGACCTGGGCACCCCACTGCTGGTCGGTCCACGGCGCGCCGTAGACGGTGAAGGTCCAGGTATCGGTCGTGGGCAGACCGCCGCCGGCCAGCATCGAGGCGCCGGCCCGCAGGTGATAGGTCAGGTCCACGCTGGGCAGATTGGCGATGACCGCGGCGAGCGCGGGGAGCCCGATGGCGAGGAACGCCCAGAGTCTTGGCAGTGTCACCCGCTGATGCTAACGAGCGATGGTGCCGGCCCGCACCGGGTCATTGGTACCGGTGCCCGGTCAGACTGCCGCGGCGACCTCGGACGGACGCACGGTACGCGCGCCTTCGTCGTAGATCGACGCGACCGAGTTGACCATCAACTCGATGCAGAAGCGGTCGTGGACGAGGTCGTGACCGGCGCGGCCGAGCATGTCCGCGTAGGAGTGATCGGTCAAGAGGCGGACGATCGCCGTGGTGAGTGCTTCGGCGTCGTGGGGCGGCACGAGGATCCCGGTCACGCCGTCCTCGACCATCTCCGGGATGCCACCGACGTTGGACGCGACGACCGGGCGCGACAGGGCCATGGCCTCGAGGATCGTCAGCCCCTGGGCCTCGCGATAGGACGGCAGGACGGCGACATCGAGTGCTGCCGTCACCGCCGGCACGTCGTCACGGCGACCGGTGAACACGACGCGGTGGGCGACCCGCAGCTCCCGCGCTTGCGCCTCGAGGGCATCGCGCCGGCTCCCCTCGCCGACGATCAGCAGGTACACGTCCGGGACCGCCCGGACGATGGCCGGCCAGGCCTCGAGCAGGGTCGGGTGCCCTTTTTCGGGCTCCAGCCGGGCCACCACGCCGACGATCTGCGAGCCGGGCTCCATCCCATACTCCTCGGGCAGCGTGCAGCACGGTTCCTGGTGGTCGTAGCGCTGGAGGTCCACGCCGTTGTAGATGAGGCTCATCGGGACGATGTCCCGGCCTTCGGCGATGAGCTTGGCCTCGCTCGCCTTCGAGACCGCGATCAGATGGTCGAACTGGGGGGTGAGCTCGAGCAGGGTGTGACGGTCCTCGTCGGAGCGGACCCGGCTCGAATGGGCGGTGGCCACGAGGTACGGCCGCCGCTGGCCAGCTTCCACGAGTGACATGACCGCTCGGGCCGCCACCGTCTCCGCGCGGAACATGTGGGCGTGGACGACATCGGCCCGGACTTCGGCCAGGTGGGCCGCGAGCGCGCCGACCGCGATCGAGTCATCCGGGGAGTCGATGACGAGGACCTCGACGCCCGCGCGCTGGAGCTTGCGCACGGCGCTGCCGGCGGACAGCGAGACCACGGATACGTCGTAGCGCGATGGGTCGAGCCGGCTGACGAGCGACATCAGGTGTTCCTGGGCGCCGCCGTTTGTGCCGGTCGCCAGCACTTCGACCACGCGGATCCGGCTGGACACGGCCGGCCGGTCAAGCACCTCGAGGCACGACTCCCAGGGCAGCGGAGCACTCATCTCAACCGTTCCTTCGTCGGACCAGCAGGCGTTGGATGGGTTCATCCACGGCGCCCCACTCGTACTTGTACGGCTCGTCGCCACGAAGGAAGTCGAGCTGGCGGGTCCCGGACGCGATCGCCCGGGCGACATAGGCGTGGACCATGACGACACCCGGTGAGAGCTCGCGGGCCTCGGGATCCACGCCCGCGTTGTAGTAGAGGCACCGATCGCCCGCATCGAAATGGATCCCTGCCGCGATCCGCCGGCCACCGACCGTGAGGAACGTCAACCGCAGCGGACCGTCGGCCCCAGACAGCTCGAACAGGCGTCGGAAGAGTCTGCGACTCTGGGCGCCACCGTCGGTCTCCGGGAACAGGCCGTCGGCACCCCAGCGCTTCTGATGGAGGTCGATGAACGCATCGAGGTCGGCCAGCGGGTCGATGGCGTCATCGAGCCGGATCTCGCCGACGGCTTCCGCGCGACGGACCTTGCGCCGGATCTCGTGGCGCTCCTTCTTGCCGAGCGTCGCGAGGTAGCCATCCATGTCCGTGTCGCCCGGCAACGTGACGACGGGGCAGACATCCTCGCGCTCCACGTTGAGCGTCCAGCCTTCCGCGATCTCGCGGGCCCCGAACGCCGCTGCCAGCGCCTCCGCCGCTGGATCGCCGCAGCGAAGTCGACGGAGATCCACGACATCCCA
>CAVRGP010000009.1:0-24826 GCA_963720755.1 uncultured Chloroflexia bacterium | reverse complement strand
CCGGTCAACGTTTCCCAGGTGACGGTGGATGCGAGCGATCCAGTTCACGAGGGATCCATCCAGGGGTAACGCTTTGGCGTCGGCCTCGAGCGTGTTCAGCGCGCTCGGATCGCCGGACCATGCATCAGCGATCAGGCGAAGCCTGGCCCCGGCCCCTTCACCGGAGGCGTCGATCGCGGCCGACAGGGCAGCACGGTTCCCGGTTTCAAGTGCGAGCTCGAACCGCCCCGAGGGGCTGGCCGCCTCAAAGGCCCTGGTGTACGCATCGGGCCAGACCGACGCCCTTGCTGCGTCCTGCGTCCACCATGGATCGCCAGCCAGGCTCGGGCTCAGGCTGAGGGCCAGCGCGAAGTCGTTCAATGCGGCGGCCCGATCTCCGAGTTCCAGCTCGACGACACCGGCGGCGAGCGCGACGGCCGTCTGCTGTCTGCCCAGACGCATCGCGTTCGCGAGCGCGTCCTCCGCACCTGAGGCATCGCCAAGGCGAGCCCGAACCGCAGCGAGATCGAGCCACGCTTCGGGTAGTCCATCGAAGGTCGCGCTCTTCAGGAAGTGCGGGGCTGCGTCGGCAAGTCGGCCCTGTTGAGCGAGGGCGAGACCCAGGGCGAAGTGATACGGCGGCATGTCGGGATCGGAGGCCACGACGCTGGACAGCGCATCCACCGCCGTTTGCGTGTCGCCCCTGGCCAGTGCGTCTGTGCCCTGCTGCATGGTTGCAGCACCACCCTGCGCCCAGGCGAGCAGCGAAACGGACCCGACGATCATCGCGATCGCCATCACAGCCAGTCCGACCCTTCGAGGGGAAGGCGGAGGCCTGCGAGGTCCAGGGTCGAACGCACCGTCGGAACTCCATACCTCGGTCCTGGCCGTCGCATCCAGCCACGCGATCGGGATGGCGAACGCGAACAGGATCGCCGGGGCGTTCGCATAGAAGTCGAGCAACTGGTGGGCCCCGAAGTAGATCGTCGCGAATAGCGCGCACCAGCCGACGCGGCGCCGGATCGGATCCGGGTCGCGGACGGCCCCGTACAGCAGCCGACCGAGCAGGAACAGAACGATGAGGCCGGCCGCCACGCCGAGGATGCCGAACTCGGCGACGGTCTGGAGATAGAGGTCGTGGGAGTGCGTCGCGTAGTAGTCGGGATTCGTGTCCGCGATGAACGATGCCCGCTGGGTCGCCCACGTCCCAGGTCCGAGGCCGACCAGCGGCGACGACTCGAACATCCGGAGCGAGGCTTCGTAGAAGGACGTCCGCCAGGCCTCGCCTCCCGCGGAGGCTCGAGTGAGGATCCCGGGACCGACGACGATGGCGAGCAGGGATCCGGCGATGAGGAATGTCATCGCCACGACGCGGGTGGAGCGCGACGTTACGGTCGAGAGCAGTGCGCGACGATGGTCCGGGAAAAGGATCCACAGGAGCCCGGTCGCCCCGATCGCGATCGTCAGCCCGAGCCACCCAGCCCGGGAACCGCTCAGCAGGGTAACCCCGAACGTGAGGATCACCGCGGCCAGAGCGACGATGGTTCCGCGTCGAGAGCCGTTGACGACATGTGCCACGGCAGATGCCGTAAGCAGGACGCTCGCCGTCATGACCGCGCTCGGATTGCCGAAAGTCAGACTCTCAGAACCTGGCCGGAGCGGCGGCGCGGCGATCCGGCCGATCTCACCCCACCAGGCGATCCACTCGTTGAATACGGTCACGATGAACGCGATCCCGATCACGAAGGCTGCGATGGTCGCGAACGCCATGATCCGGTCCCGGTAGAACGGCGAGGCCATCAGCCGCTGGAGGATCAGGTACAGGGCGGTCAGGAGGACGGACCAGGCGAGGTACTCGACGCCAAGCCTCGGGGCCACCGAGGTGACGGTCGTGATGGCCATGACCCCGAGCGCGGCAGCGAACCCCCAGGCAAAGACGGTCTGGGGTCGCCAGTTCGGGTAGCGGATGGCCGCGATGACCCAGACGACTATGCCGACGGTCGTCAGCACCAGTGACGCTCGACGAAGGTCGATGTTGTAGATGCCCATCAACCCGCCGCCGACGAACAGGCAGTACGTGGCGAGGATCGCGATCGCGACCCATACGATCAGGCGAAGCGACGAAGCCCTCCGGTCGCGCATCCGGGTCATGGTAGGCGGGGCTACCGATTCCGGCACTGACACCTAGTCGGGTGGCCGGCGCACTGCCGGGCGGCCCCCATGGATCTTGGTCCCTGCGTGTCGGATGGGTCCGGTCATCCGCCACGACCGGCTTCCATAGATTCCGTCGAGCGTCTTCTCGAGCTTCTCCCTTCGACGCGTCTCGCGACGGAGCTGTGCGGCCATCACCGCAAGCTGCCGATCCCGTTCCGCGAGATCCGGGAACGTCGCCGACCCGAAGGTGACCGCAGCGGGCTCGAAGGCCGCACTGACGGCGTCGAGCCTCGCGGCGGCTTCTCGATCGTCGTCATCAGCGACCAGCGACTGGAGGGCTCCATAAGCGTCTCGGACCCATCGCTCGATCTTCTCACTCGCATCGAGGTCGACAGATCGGCGGTCGTGATGCTCAAGGTCCCGCTGCAGGAACGGTTCGATCTCCGGAGCCGCATCCTGGATCGTGCGCGGCCAGTGGAACTCGAGCGTGCCGGCGATCCGCTCAGCCACGCTCCGCCAGTCGTCGAGCAACGCTTCGTAGGTGAGCAGGACACGAGGTCGATCCCGCGTCGAGCGCTCTGCTTCAAGGACGTGACGCAGCCACAGGAGGGCCGCGAAACCCGCCGACATCGCATTTCGGCGGTCGAGGGATTCGGCCACGTCGACCGGGTTGCGGAGGCACAGGACGTACTTCGGATCCACGCCCATCGATCCGAGGATGTCGGAATAGAGCGGGACCATCCGAGAGATCCGAGGATCCTTGAGGACGAACAGCGTCGCCTCCGCGTACTCCTCTTCGAGGCACGAGACGATCTCGTCGCGATACGCACGCATCCGTTCCGACGGCACGGCGCCCGGGTCGAAGCGGCGCCAGTCCTGCCAACCGCTGCCCGCCTCCTCGAGTAGCCGGTCATTGATCCGGACCAGCCGCTCCGGCTCCCAGTGTCCGGTCGGATTGGTCGGGTTCGCGGCGATCTGGTGCTCGGGCATCGTCGCACCGAGCAAGCCGAGCGTGCCCGCCAGGGCACTCGTACCCGATCGATGCATACCGAGGATGACGATGCAGACGCGGGTCACGGGCAGGCGATCTCGAAGACCCTGGTGTCGGCGAGCGGATCCTCGAGTGACGAGTCTGGATGCTGCAGGTCGACCTCGTGGAAGCAACCGGAGCCGTCCACACCAGCCTCGAGATCCGCGGGCCAGTGTCCGCTGGTCGCGTTCACCAGGATGAGCAGGGTCGACCCGAAGTGATCGGCAAGGTCGACGACGTCGCGCGGGGGTTCGTCGGGGAGGCCGAGCGCATAGACCCCTTGCGTCTCGGCCATCCAGATCGGGTAGTTCGAGATGATCGGGCCGTCCGCCGGATCGATGGGATGCCCGATGGCCGCCATACGTTCCCCGAGGACTTCGTACAGCCGCGCTGTATCGCGCGATCCACTCGCGAAAGTCGGGAGGAGCACGATCGAGAAGAGCAGCGACCCGAAGATCCCGAGCACAGCACCGAGCCAGGCGTTCGGGTTCGTCCACTTCCTCCGGATGCTCACCTCCTCGATCAGGCCGTCGAGAAGGAACAACGCGGAAACCACGAGCAGCACCTGGAACGGACCGGATGCGTGGAGGAAGGTCCCCCAGGTCGTGGTGACCGGGAAGACGAGGCTGGTGACGATGAAGGCGGTGAAGCTGACGATGACGACGGGCCGGAGTGCCTGGCTTCGAATGGTCCAGTACAGGCCGACGAGTCCGATGACCGAGATCGGCAGCCCGGGCAGGAGCAGGACGTTGAACAGGTTGTGGACGATGCCACCGATGCGCATGCCGACCAGGCCGATCGGGCCGACGGCGAGGTATCGGGCCAGGGTCGGCGGATCATTCCAGGCGAAGACATCTGTACCGTTCACGGCGAGGGCGTTGGCGACTGCCTGACCGGGCAACGGACTGCCGAAGACCAGCCAGTCGCGAACCGCCCAGGGCAGGAAGATGAGTCCGGCGATGACAGCGACCTCGACGATGATGGCCACCCGCCGCCCTCGAGCCACGCCGCCCATCCGCCAGACGACGATCGCCCAGGCGAGACCGATGTAGACCGCCTCGTTGCGGGTCAGGGCCGCGAGGCCGATCAGCAGGCCGACCGCGATCGCACGGGGGTCGCGAAGCCGGACATCCCCGGGATGCGCGACGAAACGGGCCATCAGCAGGCACGCCGAGAGGGCGAAGACCGTGAACGGCATCGTCGAATTGGGCAGGGCCGAGTGGAGCAGGAGGGGCAGGTAGACCGCGGCGGTCAGGCCACTCCCGATGGCGAGGACCCGGGCTCGGGCGATGGGGACCTCGTATTCCGCGGCCATGTCGGCGGCCAGGCGCCACGCGAGGACGGGCACGATCGCCCCTGCCAGGACCGACGACCATTGGGCGGCTGCAAAGGTCGCCCCGAACAACAGCATGGGGACCGCGGCGAGGAACGTCGGGAGGGGTAGCCAGATCTCGAACGCCGCCCGTGGGAACTCGAGCGGCGGCGTCTGGAAGCTCCAGATGGCGTCCGTGACGAGGCCCCGGCCCTCGACCAGGTTCTGCGCCACCCCGACGTAGTAGGCCGTGTCCTCCGGCTTCGGGAACACGATCTGCGACGCGAACACCAGCCGCACGAGGAACGCGACGACGAAGATCGCGCCTGCCGTCAGCCAAGCTTCGCGTCGACTCATGACCCTGCCTCCCCGCAGCGGGTGTCGGATACGTCGAAGCAGACAGGATAGAGCCCCAACGTCGGTGGTCCATCGTCAGCCGCTACGACGGTGAAGGACGGCGGCCCGATCCAGGCCGGCCGGGCCGCCCCATCGAGGACGGGCTTGAGGGCCTCGACCGTGCCGTTTCGCTCCAGGACCAGCCAGCGGATGTCGTAGGCGTCTGCGACCTCTCGGATCGTGTCGATCGGGTCGTCCGGCGAGACGACACCACCCCGCCCGGTGAAGTACTTGAACCCGCCGGCATCGATCGACATCAGCCGGTCGGTCGACGGGACGCCCATCTCGTCCAGCTGCGCGGCGAGCTCGATCCGTGGGGCCGCCGCCGCCCGCCAGCCGGCCTGGACCACCGGAGCGTACAGCGCCGCGGTGAGGATCACGAGGGCGACGATCGCCCAGGAGAAGACCGGCGTCGCGGTCGATGCGTCCCAGCTCGGTCGTCGTTTCGCGATCCAGGCGACCAGGGCCGCGACACCCTCGAGGGCGAGGATGTAGGCATACGGACCCATCCCGACGGCCGAATGGATGAACGCGCCGCCCGGAACGTGGAGCGGGAAGAGCAGCGTCGCCCCGAGGAACATGATGAGGACGTACAGGAACCAGGGCAGCAAGTCGTCCGAGCGGCGGCGGATCCAGCCGGCCCACACGACGAATGGGACGAGCACGATCGAGCAGATGACGACCGCGAAGTTCGCGGCTGCCGAGACGAGGCCCCCGATCCGGCTACCGATGATGCCCGCCGGTCCCTGACCCAGGAAGTTCGCGAGTGACACGTCCGCGGTGATGCTGTTCCATTGCCGGTACTCGGTCAGCCACAAGGCCGTGCCGGTCGAGGCCGTCGGCGAGATCGACCCGAACACGGTGTACTGCCGGTACCACCACGGGACGACGATGAGCAGGTAGAGCCCGATGCAGGCGGCCGCCGCGAGGACCGAGATGTGCGGACGATCGCCGCGCCGCCAGGCTCGGACCCGATCGATGACGAAGATGAGGCCCACGGCCGCGCCCAGCAGGAAGGCGTCGTTGCGCGCGATCGAGGCGAGCCCGACGAGAAGTCCCGCCGCCGCGTATGACTTCGTGTCGCCCCGCAGACCACGAGCCGCGAACCACAGGGTCGCCGCCACCAGCGGCTGGAAGATCGCGAAGTTCTCTGGCTGCGGCATGAACACCGTCCCCGCTGCGGGGATGGCGGCGAGGACCGCGGCACCCAACTGCACGGTCCGGGACGCGCCCATGTCACGGGCGATGAGCCAGGTCAGCGGCGCGGCCAGTGAGCCGATGAGCACCATCGGCAGCGCGGAGGCGATCGCGGTCGCACCCATGAGCAAGATGAACGGTGCCTGGATGAACGACGCCAGCGGCAGCCAGTGCGCGTTCGACGGGATCGGCAGGACAGCATCGGCGGGCAACTTGCCGCCGACCTCCGCGAAGATCCAGACGAAGTCGACGTTCAGCCCGTGTCCGCTCGCGAGCGCCCGCGCCACGTCGACGTAATAGAACGAATCCGGGTAGGCCGGGTCGGGGAACAGGAGCATCAACCCGGCGCGAACGGCGAACGCAAGCCCGTACAGGAGCAGAGGGATTCGCACGGCCGGTGCAGGTTAGCACCGGGTGCCTGCTCCGCCGACCGGTACGAACGACCTATCGGAGCACCCCCCTGCCGTGTTGCCGGAAGCGCCGTGCGATGAGGGCCCCGCGAGACTCCCCTGGATGGGTTTCGACCCAGGCTGACGACTGGGAGCCGACTGGGTCCGTTCATGCAGGTGATACTGGGGCGCGTGACCTCAACGATGCCGGGCGGACCCATCCTCGAGCGCCGATCGATCCGACTGGTCATGCGCTTCGCGGCGGTCGTCGGGATCCTCGTCGGGATCGAGGCCGCGCTCGTCCATCTCTTCCTTGACCCGCTCGGCGATGTCCATGCCTACTACGACGCCGGCGCTCGGCTGAACGTCGGCCTGCCCTTGTACGTCCAGCCCGGCGGCATCGATGACGCGTCGTTCTACCGGTATCCACCTCTGCTGGCCATCATCTTTCGGCCGCTCGCCATGCTCCCATACGAGGCTGCCGCCGCGATCTGGGCCGGCGTCGTCATCGGGGCCACTCTCCTGACGATCCGCCGGCTGGGGCTCCGCGAGCCGACGTTCCTGGTCGTTGCCTGGCTGGCCGCGCCGATCGCCTGGACAGTGGTCATCGGCCAGGCGCAGGCTGTCGTCACCTTCCTCCTCGCCGTCGGGGCTCCTTGGGCCGTTGCCTTTGCGGCCAACCTGAAGATCTTTCCATTGCTCGTCGCGATCTACTGGGTGGGCCGCCGCCAATGGCGGGATCTGGGCATGTTCGCGGGCTGGATGGTCGTCCTTGTCGTCTTTCAGTTCGTGGTCGAACCGGCTGCCACCACCGCGTACATCAGCTTCCTGAGTCTCGACCAGGTGGGACACATCGCCAACGTGTCCCCGTATGCCATCTCGCCGGTGCTGTGGGCTGCGTCGGTCGCGGTCATGGTCCTGGTGGCGATCCGCCTTGCACCGACCCGCTGGGGCTGGGCATCGGCCGTCGTTCTGTCTGTGTTCGCGAACCCACGGCTCCTGATCTACCAACTCTCGACGCTCCTCGCGGCGATGGGTGGGCCATCGCCGAATCGCTCGGAGCGGGACCGTTGAGCGTCCGTCGCGTCGCGGGGACGCTGCTCGTCGTCCTCGCCGGCCTCGGACTGCTGCTCGGGATCTGGCTGGGCCTCATCCATCTCGCGACGGATCCACTCGCGGATGTGCGGGCCTACTACGACGCCGGAGCTCGCCTGAACGCGGGTCTGCCGCTGTACGTGCCCGTCGCCGACACGAACGTGCCCGGTTCCTACCACTATCCACCCCTGCTTGCGATCGCCTTCCGGCCGCTTGCGCTGTTGCCCTACGAACCGGCCGCCGTCATCTGGGAAGCGGTGGTTGTCGGCGCGACGATCCTGACCTTCGTTCGCTTGGGGTTCCGCCGGGCCGTGTTGATCACCGCGGGCTTGCTGGCGATGGCGATCGCCTGGACGGTCGCGATCGGTCAGGCACAGGCGCTCGTGACCTACCTGCTCGCGATCGGGGCCCCGTGGGCGGTGGCCCTCGCCACCAACCTCAAGCTGTACCCTGCGCTCGTCGCCGTCTATTGGGTCGGTCGGCGTCAGTGGCGTCGTCTCGGATGGTTCGCCGCGTGGCTGGCTTCCCTCCTCGTCGTCCAGCTTGCGCTCGAGCCCGCGGCGACGATCAGCTATCTCGGCTTCCTGGCCGATGAGCAGGTGAAGGACGCGAACAACTTGTCGCTATTCGCCTTGTCGCCGATCTTGTGGATCATCTCGGTCGTCATCCTGGGGCTCGTGGCCCTGCGCCTTGCGCCGTCTCGGTGGGGCTGGGTCGCGGCGGTCGCGCTCTCCGTCCTGGCAACGCCGCGGCTCCTCAGCTACCAACTCTCCACGTTGCTGGCGGGGTTCGGTGGACCGGACGTGGCCGAATGGTCTGACACGGAGGCGACCAATGGCCGTCCCCGGCAAGACGCGACCGGCCGGTAGACTGCCCGGCATGCTATCCGGCGAGTCCCTGACCATCGTGCTGCCCGCATACAACGAAGCCGATCGGATCGGACCAGGCCTGGACGAGTTGTGCGGCTACCTGCGGCGACGAGGCGACCATGCTCGCGAGGGGGCGCCTGGATCGGCCGGGCTGCCCGGCGCGATCGAGATCCTCGTCGTCGACGACGGAAGCACGGATGAGACGGCGGCCCTCGTGGCGCAACGTCCGGAAGCAGGGGCAACCACCGGCATCCCAGGTGTGACGTTGCGGATCATGACGGTCCCGCACGGCGGCAAAGGGGCGGCCGTGAGGGCAGGCATGCTGGCGGCAACCTCGGACCTCGTGATCTTCGCCGACGCGGATATGGCGACACCGCCCGATCAATTGCCGCTGCTCGTCAGAGCACTTGCCGATCACGACGTCGCGCTCGGCTCGCGGATCCAGCCTGACGGCTCCGACATGCGTGCCAGCCAGCCGGGCTATCGACGATTGCTCGGCCGAGCCTTCCACTTCTTCGCCTCGATCTGGGTCGTGGGCCCCGTGAAGGACACGCAGTGCGGGTTCAAGGGGTTCACCCGACCAGCCGCTCAGGACCTGTTCGGTCGTCAGCAGGTAACGAGCATCGTCTTCGACGTGGAACTCATCTACCTGGCTCGCCGGCGCGGGTATCGCATCGCGATCATCCCGATCCGGTGGGAGGATCGCCGGGGGTCGCGTATGCACGCCCGCCTCGGGCTGGCGCTGCGCGTCGGGTGGGACCTGTTCCGCATCCCGTTGCTGCACCGCCACGCTCGTCGAAGCACGGAGCCGACATGATCGCCCGGCGCGGCGTCCTTCTGGCGGTCGCCGCACTCGTTTCCTTCGAGGTCTTCGCACTCCTGGTGATCGGGACCGGCGTCAAGAATCTCGGATACGACTACGAGGCGTACATCGGCGGGGCTTCCAGGATCCTGGACGGCGCGCCGTTGTACGACCTCACCGTGAACGTGGCTGGGGGATTCGCGATCTTCCTCTATCCGCCGCCGTTCGGCCTGGCCGCCATACCGTTCGCGGCCGTGCCGCACCAGATCGGGCTGTGGCAGTGGGAGGCCCTTGCGATCGGCTCGCTCGTTGGCGCGATCGCCATCCTGCCTGTGCGCCCCCGGATCCGCTGGATCATGCTCGGTCTCAGCGTCCTCAACTGGCCAGTGCTCTACTCGATCCTTCTGGGCCAGGTCGGCGCACTGCTCCTGCTGCTGTTCGCCATCGCATGGCGATGGCGCGATCGGGCGGGTGTGCTCGGTGTGAGCATGGCCGTCGGCGCCTTGATCAAGGTGCAGCCGATCATCCTCCTCGCCTGGGCCGGAGCGACCGGCAGATGGCGGGCCGTCGGCGTTGCCCTCGGAACGCTTGCCGTCGCGGTCCTCATCTCGACCATCGCATTCGGGCCTGGTGTGTGGGCTGACTACGTGGCGTTGCTCAGTCGTGTCAACTCGTCGGTGACGACGCCGAACGGCTTTTCGCTTGGCGCGATCCTGTACCAGAACGGCGTTGCGGAGAACGCCGCCAAGGCAGTCCAGCTGGTGGCGACGGCGGCCGTGGCGCTCACCATTCTCGTGGCGATCCTACGGTCATCTGCCGAGGTGAGCTTCCTGACGACCGCGGTCGGCAGCCAGATCCTATCGCCCCTCGTCTGGGATCACTACGCCATCATCCTGATCCTGCCGACCGCCTGGCTTCTGGACCGCGGCCACTGGTGGGGTGCCGGGATCATGCTGGTGACCGCACTGCCCATCGTCCTGTTCCTGCCGGCCGCGATCTACCCGGTGCTATTCACGGTCGGCCTGACCGGACCGCTTCTGGTCGAAGCGCGAGAGCGACGGCGAAACGCCGCGGACCATGCGGTGGCTTCTCCGGCCACATGAGCCGACGTCGATATTCATTGCGCCGGATCCTCCGCGACGGGTTGGTGGTCCTGGGTATCGTGGCCGCGGTCTTCTACTGGTGGTACCTGACCTCGACCGGCGGTCAACCGGTCGACGTTCGGGCGTATTGGGTCGCGGACCCGGCGAACCTCTACGGTGGCGCGATCAGTGGCGAGACGAGCAATGCCTACCTGTACTCGCCGGCGTTCGAGTTCATCGTCGGCTGGTGGCGCTGGATCCCATTCGACGTTTTCGTGGCGATCTGGCGGGCCGTCCTGCTCGGTCTCCTCGTGTGGATGGCTGGGCCGTTCACGATCTTCGTCCTGTTCACTGTCCCGGTGGCTTCGGAGATCAATGCCGGCAACATCCAGATCATGCTGGCGGCGGCGATCGTCATCGGATTCCGCTTCCCGGCATCGTGGTCATTCGTGCTCCTGACCAAGGTCACGCCGGGGATCGGTCTGCTCTGGTTCGCCATCCGAAGACGCTGGCGCGACCTCGCGATCGCGATCGGGGTGACCGCGGCGATCGTCGCGGTCTCGTTCGTCCTTCATCCGGACCGATGGTTCGACTACGTCCGGCTGTTGACCGGGAGTCCCGCGCCGGCCGTGGCTCCGTACTATCTACCCTTCTGGGTCCGCCTCGGCCCCGCGCTCGCCTTCATCGTGTGGGGCGGCTGGAAAGGTTACCGATGGCCGGTCGTCGTCGGCTCGACGCTGGCGCTGCCGGTCTTCTACACGATCAGTCCTGCCATGCTCGTGGGCGTCCTGCCGTTCGCCCGTGAAGCACTGGGAAGGTGGGCTGACGCCAGGTTCCCCGAACCGGCGGAGTCATGAGGCCGAGTCGGTCGACCGCGGCCGGGCTTGCGGTGGTTGCGGTCTCGGCCGTCATCTACTGGCTGGCGGATCGCGGCTTCGACGCCGGGCGAGGCGACTTCTTCTACCTCGCGGACGCCTTCCTCCATGGCCGGACATGGCTGGCCTTCCAGCCCGGGCCGTACGACGTGATCGTCATCGGCGGTCACTACTACGTGCCGTTCGCACCGTTCCCTGCCGTCGCGCTCGCACCGATCGTCGCGCTCATCGGCGCCACCACAGCGGATCAGCTCGAGTCCGGGATCAACGCCCTCCTTGCTGCCGGTGGCGTCGGCCTATGCTGGATGCTCCTCGGCCAGATCCGAATCAGTCGCCTTTGGGACCGTCTGTGGCTGACGATCCTGTTCGGGTTCTCCACGCAGATCCTGTGGGTGACGACCCGCGGCGGGGTGTGGCACACGGGCCACCTCGTCGCGACGATCCTGACGTTCATCTGCCTGATCGAGCTGTTCGGCCGTCAGCGCGCCTGGCTCATCGGCCTGTTCGCCGGGGCGGCATTCCTGACTCGGGCACCACTCGCCTTCGCGCTCCCGTTCTACGCGCTGATGCTCGATGGCGGCGTCGTCGATCGCCATGCCCGATATCGCCGGCGGGTATGTTCGATCGGTGTTTCGGTCGACCCGGCTGCGTCGGTGGACCTGGCTCGGTATCGGGTTCATGCCGGGGCTCATCGTGTTCTTCGCCTACAACCAGCTCCGATTCGGGTCGCCATGGGAGTCGGGCTACGGTCTGGCGACGCTGCCGGCATTCCTCGAACACCAGCGGAACCTGGGCCTGTTCGCCCTTGCGCACGTCGGCATGAACATCGACTATTTCCTGCTCCACTTGCCCAGGCTCATCGACACCCCCCCGTTCTTCAAGCCCGATGGGCTCGGCATGTCCGTCCTGGTCACCAGTCCGGGTCTCCTGTTCGCGACGCAGGCGGACTGGCGCAGACCCCGCTCCTGGTGGCTGCTCGGCGCGACGGTCGCCGTCCTCATCCCGACGTTGCTCTACTACGGGGGCGGCTGGCTCCAGTACGGCTACCGATACTTCCTCGATTCGGTGCCATTCGTCATCGCGCTGTGTGGGCTGGCAGCCGTCAATCGGGGCGGCATCGGGAACGGTTGGAAGTTCCTGATCGGGTTCGGCACGGTCGTGATGGCCATCGGCGTCTACTGGGCCTACCGGATCTGAGCCGTGACCGTACATGCGGTCCCGCCCGTCCTGGTGTGGATGGAGGCGAGGTCGTCCCGATAGATCCGGGTCCACCCAGTCGCGTCGTCCAGCCAGCGATCCAGTGGGCCGCCGGTGGGCATCAGGACGAGATCCACGTCGTGTTCATCGAGCCAGGTTGCCGCGTCTGTCCGCAACTCCTCCAGCGCGACCTCCGTTTCGACGAGGCCGCCAGGCGATGATCCGTACGTGGCGACGAGTTCCGTCCAGGATCCCAGCAGGTAGCCTCCCCAGTCGTAGGCGTTGAGGATGCGACCGTGACAGCCGCGATCGCGCATCCAATCGACGGCCGCCACCGGGTACCGCTCGCTGAGCTGCGCGGCCTGTCGCGCGGGCGCGATCTGGATCAGGCCGGCGAGCCCGATGAGCACGGCCAGCGTGATCGCGAACCCGGCCGCGACCCGGGACGGGCCTCTCTCGAACGCCGTCTCCGCCCGTGGGTCGGTCCACGATCGCCGGCCGATCCCAAGCCACGCTCGAGCGCTGCCGGCAACGGCTGGCGCGAGGGCGAGCACGATGAGCGGTCCGGCGATGAGGCTGAACCGAGCTGCGCCCAGGGCGATGAACGTCCAGCCCGCCGCCAGCAACAGCATGAACGGGTCGCGCCGACGCCCTCGAAGGGCCAGAGCGACGAGCGCGGTCGCAGCCAGAACGACCCGGAGCGTGGCGAATCCGGCATCGCCGAAATGCGGGGACTGCCACTCGAGGATCGACGTCAGGAATGGGCTCCCGACCTGCGAGTTGAAAGGGAGGCTCAGGATGTCGACGCCGTTGGGGCTGATCACAAAGGCGGCCAGGGCCACGGCCGAACTCAGGACCAGCGGCATCAACGGGCGACGCGGCCACGTCTGCCACCGGTTACCGATCGGGATGGCCACGATGAGCGCCACCAGGCAGATCGCGAAGGCGAGAGCGCCGCTCCCGTGGAGGTTCACCCACAGGATCGGGATGATCGGCACCGCGACAAGGGCGCTTCGCTGGCCACGTCGAAGCCAGAGGCTCCACGCATAGACACTGGCCAGGACGAAGACGACATCCCAGGTCTGCGCTCGAGGACTCCAGACGGAGAGACCGAGGACGATCGCCAGCGCGACGAGGAGGGACCGTGGGAATGGCGGGATGGTCGGTGCGACCAGCTTCAGCAAGGTCCACGTCAGCGCGATCGCGAGTGCCGAGACCGGGAGTGCAACGAGACTCGTTCCGAACAGACCTGCGGATCGATACGCTGCGGCGAGCGCAACGTCCCACGCCCAGCTGTGCGCCAGGAATGGCTGTCCCGCTGTCAGCCAGCTGAAGGTGTCGGTCTTGGGGACTACGCCTGTCGACAGGATCGAATCGCCGACCCGAAGGTGCCATCCGAAATCGGGGTCGGCTTGGGGTCGCCAGGTTGCGACCCACGTGCTGACCAGGATGACCAGGGCGATGGACCGACCGAACAGCCCGTCGTCACCCAGCAGGGCAGCGATGCGGCGAGCGAGGTCGCTGGGTCGATGACTGGCCATGTGGGCTCGATGGTAGGCCACCAACCGCCCGATGCTATCCTCCATCCGGTGACCCGAACCGTCCAGGCATCGGACTTTCGGCGCATCAGCCGGATCCGCGGCTGATGACATTTCGACGGGTTCTCCTCATCGTGCTGGCCGCGGTCGGCGCATGCCTGCTGCTCGTCGCAGCCGTGTATCAATGGCCCAAGCCCGCGGACGAGCACGCGTACTGGCTGGCCGCGCAACGACTGCTCAGCGGTCAGCCTCTCTACGATCCGACCGCGACGTCGATCACGCCGTACGCGTTCTGGTACCCGCCGATCGTCGCCCAGGTCCTGGCGCCTGTCGCCTTCATCGTGCCGTCGGTGGTCTTCGGTTGGCTCTGGATCGTGTTGATGCTGGGATGCCTGTGGTGGCTGGCCGGACGGGACATCCTGGTCGCCCTGGCGATGTGCGCATTCCCGCCGATCGCCGTCGAATTCGTCTCGCGCAATGTCCACCTCATCATCGCTGTCCTGCTCGTCCTCGGCCTCCGTCGATGGGGTGGGTGGTTCGCCGTCGGTGCGGCAATCAAGTTGGCACCGGTGCTCGGGATCCCGTACCTCGCCTTGCGGGGGCGGGTGCGCGAGGCGGTCGTGGCGACGGCGTTTGGCGTGGTCTTGCTCCTGGTCAGCGTCCTCCTAGGGCCAGAGGCCTGGCGTCAATTCCTCGACACGCTCCTGGCCCGCGGAACAGGGGACGCGTCCGCATTCCTGCCGGTCCCGTACGGGGCGCGGCTCGTTCTCGGGGTGATCCTGATGGTCATCGCCTCGCGGATGGAGCCACGCTTCGGAGAGCCGCTTCTGGTCGTGGCGGTCACCGTCGCACTGCCGACCCTCTGGTTCACTGCCCTGGCCACGCTCGCCGCGATCGTGCCGCTCGTCCGTGAACCGCTTTCAACAGGGCAAGGAGATACCCAGCCGCACCAGATCGGCCAATCCACCGATGCGGGCTCGACGGCTTGACGGCCGTGCCCGCCGTCCGTCACCCAGAAGTCGATGCATCCTGGGCCGATGTCGACCATGCTCTCGTGCGCCCACGTACGCGATCACGGGCACGAGGAGAGGGCCGACGTCCGTGTAGCTGTACAGAAGACCGGCCGGATTGCGCGAGTTCTTCATTGCCGTCAGATAGTCGCGCCAGACTGACCCGAACAGCAACACACTGGCACCGATGGATGCCACGACGACGATAAGCCCGATCCACCAGGAGCGATGGCCGGCCCCGACGAGCGCGAATGGAGCGAGCGATGGCTTCAAGATGACAAACAGGGCGGGCCAGCCGTAGACGGTCCCGAGCGCGACGGCGGCCGCGGACCACATGAACGGATTGCCGTGCATGACCTTGACCATCGTCGGGATATACGCGACGCAGAGTGCCATCAGCGGCCACGTCCATGGTGCGGGACGGTACCGGTAGGTCACCCAGGCGATGGTCGACAAGGGAAGCACCCAGAACATGACTCCCGGCACCACCAGGAATGGCGCTGAACAACAGGATGTTGATCGGTGGATACAGGATGTCTCCATCCGCGATGATGTACGGGCCTGACAACTGATGCTGAAGATAGAACGAGCCGCCGGCCAGCCAGCGGCCGTCGCGTCGAGGTAGAGGTCCAGGTCGGCGCCGATCCGCCCGCGTCCGAGATTGCACCCACGACACCCAGGTGACATACGCGCCGAACGCGCAGAAGGCGATGGCCAGCCCGGCCATCACCGGCCGATACCAGCGCGTTATCGAGGCCCCGGTTGCGTGGCTCTCGTCCATGGCGCGGCAGCCTACCATCCACCAGGGACACGTCCGTGCCTTGACCGCCACATCGCGAATCGGCACGGGTCGACTCGATGCGATGTCGGTTGCGACAACAACCAAATGAGAGGTTCGGTGCTAGCATCCGGACGTGACCTCCACGACCCTGTCAGTGGAGCCTGCATGTCCAGGCCCTGACCATAGTCCCGATCTCCCCCCGTCGCGCGACTCGGGAACACTGCCTTCCGACACTCCCCTCCGTGCCGAGCGACGATCCATCGACGACATCCCCCGCGAGACGTGGGATGCGCTCGCCGCCCGCAACCCCTGGGCGACCCCGTTTTCCGGTTGGGCCTTCCAGCGCGCCTGGTGGGATGCGTACGGAGAGAACGTCTCCGACGAGACCCTGGTCTTCGTCCCGGCCGACGCACCCGCCGGCACCGAGCCTGTCGCGATCGTCCCGCTCATGCACCGCCACGAGGTGGAGCCGGACGACGCGCGCACCCACACGACGATGCGCCACGGCGCCGAGGTCGAACTGACGCACGTCGCACCGGGCGCGACCGCGCTCTTCTTCGGCGCCTCCTACCACGCCGATTACGCCACGATCCTGGCGGCCCCCACCGACCTGCCGGCCGTCGCCGATGCACTGGCCGACCACGTCGCCGAGATGGACCGGCACCTATGGGATGTCGTGGATCTCCGTCGACTTCGCTGCGGCGATCCAGCGGCGGAGGCGCTGGCAGCGGCGTTCGGGGCGCGCGAGATCGCGGAAGGCTGGACGCTCAACGTGGAGCGCGAGGATGTCTGCCCCGTCGTCACGTTGCCGGGCGACACGGACATGGATGGCTACCTCGCGACGCTCGGCAAGAAGGAGCGACACGAGATCCGGCGCAAGGTCCGACGAGCGGAAGCCGTCGGCGAGGTCCGGCTCGATGACGCCATCGACCCGCTGGCCGACCTCGACGCGTTCATCGACCTCCACCAGAAGCGCTGGGGCGCCGACGGCCTGTTCCCGGACACCGACGGTGGCGCCCAGAGTCGCCGACTCTTCCGACGCCTGTTCGAGCTGTCTGGGGCCGACGGTCCGCTGCGGTTGACGTTCCTCACGGTCGGTGGCCGGCGGATCGCGGCAGGGATCCATTTCGATGCGGGCGATCGGTGCCTCTACTACAACGCGGGCGTGGATCCCGATGCCCGCGAGCTCTCGCCGGGTGTCGTCATGGTCCACGCCTACGTTGCCCGGGCGATCGCGTCCGGGACCCGCCAGCTCGACTTCCTTCGTGGCGACGAGCCGTACAAGTACGAGTGGGGCGCCGTGGATGAACCCATCCAACGCCTGCTGGTCCGACGAAGGAACGGTTGAGATGAGTGCTCCGCTGCCCTGGGAGTCGTGCCTCGAGGTGCTTGACCGGCCGGCCGTGTCCAGCCGGATCCGCGTGGTCGAAGTGCTGGCGACCGGCACAAACGGCGGCGCCCAGGAACACCTGATGTCGCTCGTCAGCCGGCTCGACCCATCGCGCTACGACGTATCCGTGGTCTCGCTGTCCGCCGGCAGCGCCGTGCGCAAGCTCCAGCGCGCGGGCGTCGAGGTCCTCGTCATCGACTCCCCGGATGACTCGATCGCGGTCGGCGCGCTCGCGGCCCACCTGGCCGAAGTCCGGGCCGATGTCGTCCACGCCCACATGTTCCGCGCGGAGACGGTGGCGGCCCGAGCGGTCATGTCGCTCGTGGAAGCCGGCCAGCGGCGGCCGTACCTCGTGGCCACCGCCCATTCGAGCCGGGTCCGCTCCGACGAGGACCGTCACGCCCTGCTCGAGCTCACCCCCCAGTTCGACCATCTGATCGCGGTCTCGAAGGCGAGCGAGGCCAAGCTCATCGCCGAAGGCCGGGACATCGTCCCGATGAGCCTCATCTACAACGGCGTGGACCTCCAGCGCTACGACCACCAGGAACCGTGCTGCACGCTGCCCGAGGAGTACGGGATGGAGCCCGGCTCGCAGATCGTCGGCGTGGTGGCTCGGCTGGAGCCCGAAAAAGGGCACCCGACCCTGCTCGAGGCCTGGCCGGCCATCGTCCGGGCGGTCCCGGACGTGTACCTGCTGATCGTCGGCGAGGGGAGCCGGCGCGATGCCCTCGAGGCACAGGCGCGGGAGCTGCGGGTCGCCCACCGCGTCGTGTTCACCGGTCGCCGTGACGACGTGCCGGCGGTGACGGCAGCACTCGATGTCGCCGTCCTGCCCTCCTATCGCGAGGCCCAGGGGCTGACGATCCTCGAGGCCATGGCCCTGTCGCGCCCGGTCGTCGCGTCCAACGTCGGTGGTATCCCGGAGATGGTCGAGGACGGCGTCACCGGGATCCTCGTGCCGCCCCACGACGCCGAAGCACTCACCACGGCGATCGTCCGCCTCCTGACCGATCACTCCTACGCGGACATGCTCGGCCGCGCCGGCCACGACCTCGTCCACGACCGCTTCTGCATCGAGCTGATGGTGAACTCGGTCGCATCGATCTACGACGAAGGCGCGCGTGCCGTGCGTCCCTCAGAGGTCGCCGCGGCGGTCTGACCGGGCACCGGTACCAATGACCCGGTGCGGGTTGGCACCGCCGCTCGTTAGGATCGGCGGGTGACACTGCCAAGACTCTGGGCGTTCCTCGCCATCGGGCTCCCCGCGCTCGGCGCGGTCATCGCGAATCTGCCCAGCGTGGACCTGACCTATCACCTCCGGGCCGGCGCCTCGATGCTGGCCGGCGGCGGTCTGCCCACGACCGATACCTGGACCTTCACGGTCTACGGCGCGCCCTGGACCGACCAGCAATGGGGTGCCCAGGTCATCCTTGCCGCCGTCTTCCAGCTCGGCTCGTGGACGGGGCTGGTCCTGTTCCGGGCGGCCCTGACCGGCCTGATCTTCGGTTGCCTCTACCTGATCGGTCGCCGGCGAGGGCTCATCGCCAGGGATGCGGCATTGCTGTCGCTCGCGGCCTTCGTCGTCTCGGCCGTCGCGCTCGGGCTCCGACCCCAGCTCATCGGCATGGCGCTTGTTCGCCGTCGTCCTCGTGCTGGTCACGGACCGGCGAGCCCATCCCGGGCGCCTGTGGGCGATCCCGATCATCGTCCTCGCCTGGGCGAACATCCACGGCAGCTTCTTCCTGGGACCGGCGGTGCTCGGGCTTGCCTGGTTGGAAGATCTGCACGACCGGGTGCCGCGGCCGCATCTTGCCCTGGTGGTGGCACTGGCCTCGGTCGCCGCCGCGTGCGTCACGCCGTTCGGACCGGCCGTCTGGGTTTATGCGCTGGGGCTTTCCACCAATGGCCTCGTGTCCGCGCGGATCAGCGAGTGGCAGCCGACCTCGCTCCACGACGTGCCCGGCCTGCTCTTCTTCGGTTCGGCGGTCACGGTGATCGCGTTGATGGCACGGCGAGGGACGAGGACGGCATGGCCCACCCTCGCCTGGCTCGGATTCTTCTTCGCCATCGGCGTCTACGCGATTCGAGGGGTCGCCTGGTGGCCGCTCGGGGCCGCGGCCACGGTCGCCGGCGTTCTTGATCACGTCACGGCGGTCTGATCACGCTCAGTTGGAGCCGCTCGGAACACCGTTGATGCGTCGCTTGAATGTCGTCGTCGTGGGGGTCCTTGTCCTCGTTGGCGTCGCATTGCTGCCCGTCTGGCGCCCCACCGACCCGGACCTCGAAGCACCGGAAGGCGTGGTCGGCATGGCACCCCCCGGGATCACCGCGGCCCTGCGCGACATGGCCCGACCCGGCGATCACATCTTCAACCCCCAGCCGTGGGGCTCCTGGTTCGAATTCGAACTGCCGGATCTGCCGGTCGCAGTCGACTCCCGGATCGAGATGTTCCCGGCGGAGGTCTGGGACGCGTACGAAGGCGTGATCGCGGGTGTCGATGGATGGCAGGCGCAGCTCGACGAGTGGGATGTCGCCTTCGTGATAGTCCCGACGAAAGAGACGTCATTCGCGGCCCGTCTCGATGCGGCCGGCTGGCGCGAGGTCCATACCGATGATGATGGCGCCATCTTCGCTCACCCGCCTCACTGAGTTCCGCGGGTACCATCCTGCCGCCGGACCATCAGGGGCCGGTGCCCGTCGGCACCGGACTGCTAGAGTCTCGCCATGACCCAAACCGCCCCTGATCTTGATGTCGTCGTGCTCGGCGGCGGTGGCCACGTCGGCCTGCCACTGAGCCTCGCGTTCGCACGGTCTGGCCTCTCCGTCGGCATCTACGACACCAACCAGGCGACCCTCGACCGGATCGCGGCCGGTCAGATGCCGTTCCTCGAGACGGGCGCCGACGCACTCCTCCAGGAGATCCTTCCCGCCGGGCGGCTCGCGTTCGGCTCCACGGGCGAGATGATCGCCCGGACGATGCGCCTGGTCGTCGTCATCGGCACGCCCGTCGACGAATTCCTGGGCCCATCGATGACGATCTTCGAGAAAGCCGTCGACCAGATCGCGCCGCACCTGCGCGAGGGCGCGCTCGTAGTGCTCCGCAGCACGGTCTATCCCGGGACGACCGGCTATGTCGCCCAGCACCTCGAGGAGCGTGGCTGCATCGTCGACGTCGCCTTCTGCCCGGAGCGGATCGCCGAGGGACATGCCCTTGAAGAACTTCACTCGCTGCCGCAGATCGTCGGCGCGGACACGGACGTCGCGGGGGATCGGGCCGCCGAGCTGTTCGGCACCCTGGCTGACAAGACGATCCGCACGACAACCAAGGAAGCCGAGTTGGCGAAACTCTTCACCAACACCTGGCGCTACATGAAGTTCGCGGTCGCCAACCAGTTCTTCATGATCGCGGACCAGGCCGGCGTGAACTACAGCAACGTCCTCGGCGCCATTCGCGAGGACTACCCTCGGGCGGCGGACCTTCCCGGCCCCGGCTTCGCCGCGGGCCCGTGCCTGTTCAAGGACACGATGCAGTTGGCCGCCTTCACGGCGGATCACTTCCCGCTTGGCCAGGCGGCGATGCAGGTCAACGAAGGCCTGCCCGCGTACATCGTCGGCGCCCTCGAGCGTCGCTACGGCGGACTCGGCGGCAAGACCGTCGGCATCCTGGGCATGGCGTTCAAGTCAGAGTCGGACGATCCTCGCGCGTCGCTCAGCTACAAGCTTCGCAAGCTCCTGTCATGGTCCGGCGCACGCGTCTTGTGCACGGATCCGTATGTCGTCGACGATCGACTCATCCCCCTCGAGTCCGTCCTGAAGGAGAGCGACATCCTCATCCTCGGCGCGCCCCATAAGTCGTATCGCAGCCTGGAGATCGGCGGCCGCGACGTGGTCGATGTCTGGGGTGCCCTCGGTGCTGGCATCCGATTGTGATACGGGGCTATCGCGATCGTCCGTGGGACCTTCTCCTCATCGTCGTCTTCTCCGTCGTCAGCGCGTGGAGCGTCGTCGTGGCGATCTACGAGCCGGGCATCGTCGGCTCGCACGCGATCGTCTATACCGAGGCTGCCTCGACATGGTTGTCCGGGGGCAATCCATGGACCGCCGGTCCGGAGGCGGTCGTGTTCGCCGGTCCGCCGCCGATGCTCATTCCCTTCGTCCCATTCATCGCGCTGCCCGATCTCGCAACGCGAACCATCTGGGTGATCGGGATGGCGCTTCTGGCGATCTGGACCATCCGGCGCCTAGGGTTGCCGCGGTACTGGATCGTGTTCCCGCCGATCTTCCAGGCGATCGTTCTCGGGCATCTCGAGATCTCGATCCTGTGGCTGCTCGTGATCGGCGGTCCGATCAGCGGCGTGGCCATATTGATCAAGCCTTATGCGGCGGCCGCGACGCTGGCTGAGCGCCGCTGGTCGGCATTCATCGTGGCTGGTGCGCTGCTGGTCATCTCCGTCCCGATCCTGCCGTGGGCCTCCTTCGTGGATCAGTTCGCCGGGATCGCCGCGACGCTGGAGAAGCAGGCGACGGGAGGCGTTTCAACATTCGGATCGCCGTTGTTGATGGCCATCGCGATCGTCTCGCTCGCAGCCCTGGGTATTCGCCGGGGTCTGTGGCTCTCTGTGCCGGTGCTGTGGCCACACGCACAGTTTCTGTACAAGTCGAGCTCGATCCCTCAGCTGTCTCCACTGATCGCGGTCTTCTGGGCCATCCCAGTCCCCGGTCTCACCCTGATCGGGATCGCGCTTGAGGCGGCCCTCACGCAGTCGGCTCGATTCTGGACGATCCCGGGCTGGCTACGACAGGGCATGACCGTGGCGGCGCGCCCACTGGAAACGGTGCCAGTCCGCGCCGACGCAACCGTCTCATGAGGGCTGATCGATGAGGATCCTCGTCACCGGCGCCGCCGGGTTCATCAATGGCTATCTCGTGCCGGAGCTGCTCGAGGCCGGGCACGACGTCATCGGGCTCGACGACTTCAGCAAATACGGCCGCCTGACCAAGTCGTACGACGATCATCCGCGCTATCGGTTCGTGGAGGGTGATGCCAAGGACGCCGCGCTCATCCGTGAACTCGCTGCCGACTGCGACCAGGTCGTCGCGGCCGCCGCGATGATCGGCGGGATCAGCTACTTCCACGAGTTCGCCTACGACCTGCTGGCCGAGAACGAGCGGATCCTCGCGGCCACCTTCGACGGTGCGATCGCCGCCCACCGCGACGGCCACCTCGAACGGATCGTCGTCATCAGCAGCTCCATGGTCTATGAGTCGGCGACGACGTTCCCGACACCGGAAGGCGCCCAGCTCAGCTCGCCGCCGCCCGTCTCGACCTACGGCTTCCAGAAGCTTGCGTCCGAGTACTTCGCCAAGGGCGCCTGGGAGCAGTTCAAGCTGCCGTACACGATCGTCCGCCCGTTCAACTGCGTCGGCATCGGCGAACGGCGGGCGGTCCGCGACACGGACATCATGAGCGGCAACGTGAAGCTCGCCCTCAGCCATGTCGTGCCCGACCTCGTGGTCAAGGTGCTCAAGGGCCAGGACCCGCTCCACATCCTCGGGTCGGGCGACCAGGTCCGCCACTACACCTACGGCGGCGATCTCGCCCACGGGATCCGCCTGGCGATGGAATCGCCCGCAGCGCTCAACAACGATTTCAACCTCTCGACCGCCGCCTCGACGACGGTGCTGGAGCTGGCCGAGACGATCTGGACGAAAGCCCGCACCGATGGCGCTCCGTTCCGATACGTCAGCGATCCGCCGTTCGAGCATGACGTCCAGCTCCGTGTCCCGGACGTTCGCAAGGCGCGCGATGTCCTCGGTTTCGAAGCCACGACGTCCCTGGATCAGATGCTCGACGAGGTCATCCCCTGGATCCAGGCGGAGTCGGAGGCCGGCCGCCTCTGATGGACTCGCCCGAACTGTCCATCGTCATGCCGGTCTTCAAGGAAGGCGAGGTGGTCGAGCCGGTCATCCGCGCCCTTACGGCAGCCGTTCATGCGCCCCACGAGGTCATCGTCGTCTATGACTTTGACGAGGACCCCACGGTCCCGGTCATCGAGCGCCTGGCGTTGGAGCTGCCGCAGGTCCGCGGCCTCCGAAACGATCTTGGGCGCGGCGTTCTGAACGCGATGAAGGCGGGAATTGCCGCTTCCACCGGCAAGTACGTCCTCATCTCCATGGCGGATGGCTCGGACGAGCCGCACGTCGTCGATCCGATGGTTGCGCTGGCGCGCGACGGCGCCGCCGTGGTCTCCGCCTCACGCTACATGCGCGGTGGCCACCAGATCGGCGGGCCACCGCTGAAGCGGCTGATGAGCCGGACCGCGGGCCTGACCCTGCATTGGTTCGCCGGCGTCCCGACCCACGATCCGACCAACAACTTCAAGCTCTACTCGCGGGATTTCCTGGATACGGTGACCATCGAGAGCACCGCCGGGTTCGAGTTGGCGCTGGAACTGACCGTCAAGGCGACGATCGATGGACGTCGCGTCGCGGAAGTCCCGACGACCTGGCGCGATCGAACCGCCGGAGAGAGCAACTTCAAGCTCCGCAAATGGTTGCCGCACTACCTGCATTGGTATCGGCTGGCATTCGTGGCGAGGCTCCGGCGTGGTCGGAGGTAGGGACGTCCCGCGGGATCCGCGGTGAACCGTGCAGGTGAGTGGCTGGCATCTCTCCGAGTCCCGTCGGCCGCGCAGGGTCTCGTGCTCGCCCTGTCGCGGATCGGCCTGCCGGCCTGGTTCCTGGTCATCGACCTTCTCTGGATCGCCCGACCGGATCTCATCGGGATCGATGCCCGCCACTATCAACGGGCGACCGCCGCCTGGCTCGCCGGTGGCGATCCATGGTCGGTTACCGAGAGCGGCGTTCCGTACGCGGCAGGCCCGCACACGCTCCTGTTCTATGTGCCAACCAATCTCCTGCCGCTGGCGCTCGCGGTCGCCATCTGGATGGTCATCGGCCTCGTCGCATCGGTCTGGCTCATCCGTCGGCTGGGAGTCCCGTGGTGGTGGCTGGCCTTCCCGCCGCTGACCCATGCCATCTGGAACGGCAATCCGCAGACGATCGTGCTGGCACTGCTCGTCTTCGGCGGGCCGGCCGCGTCGGCGGTCGCTGTGATGTTGAAGTTGTACGCGGCCGTGCCGCTCCTGTTCCATCCGCGGTCCCTCGTCGTCGCCGGGATCGTCCTGGTCGTCACACTGCCGCTCGTCCCGTGGCAGCTCTATCTCCAGGATGGCCTTGGCATCGGCAGCCACCTGGGGACATCGTGGAACGGCAGTGCCTGGCGGTACCCGATCCTGCTCCTGCCGCCGACTCTGCTGGGTCTGTGGATCCTGCGACGGCGTGGGGCGGAATGGCTGTCGATCCCCGCCGTGTGGCCGGCGACCCAGTTCTACTACGTGGCGATGGCGTTGCCGGTGGCCGTGAAGACGCCGATCGTCGCCGCGGCGCTGGCACTCCCCGTGCCGCTCATGGCCCCGATCGTTGTCATGGCGATGGCTGTGCAAACCGTTCGAGCTGGCACTGCACCCAATTCAGCAAACCTCGGGCGGGTTACGTCGTGACTCAACTGCGCCAGAATCAGACACCAGGATCCACACACCGATGAGCGCAAACCATATCATGAGGGCGGCGCCAGCGAAGCCAATTGGACCATCGACCCGCAGGAGTTCTCGCATCCCCTCCAATGGAGGCACCGCAGCCATAAGGTTGAGTGTGAACACGATCCCAAC
>CAVRGP010000008.1:0-104720 GCA_963720755.1 uncultured Chloroflexia bacterium | reverse complement strand
CCTGGCCCCGGGGATGTGTAGACGGGGCGCGCGACGCTAATACGATAGGTGCGGACAGTACGTCCCCGAAGAAGCCGAAGAACCAGAGAGACAGGCCGATCGGCCACCGCAGCCGGTCGATGACAACAGCCACCAGCGGATCCCATCGGCACCCCGAGGGTGCCGGGAGGGCTCGTCCCGGTGGCTGCTTCTGTTTCTACCCCCGCCCGCCCCAAGGATCCCGCCCGCGTCGCCGCTGGCCGCGCTTCCGATCCGCAAGCGCTGGGGACCGCCGCGCGTCCTGCGACTCGACCACCTGGATCCCGTCGCCGCCGACGTGATCCGGGCGGCGTGGCAGGCTGCCGACACCGCGGCCAACAGGAAGGCCGACCCGGTCGTTGAGACCCCCGGGTCGGCCCAGGCGACGGAGGGCCAGTCGGATGGCACCTCTGCCGCGTAGGCATCGTCCCGCGCCCGGTCACGTCGACCGGCTCCACGAGGCCGCGATCGACGCGGCGTCCGAGGCGGACCGTCGCTGGTTCCTCGCCCATCCCGGCACCGGCTGGTACATCCGCCTGCCGATCGCCCACGAGGCCTGCCCGCCGTCCGGTCGCTGCCTGCCGGAGCGCGGCTACCTGATCCGCTGCGTCGAGCTGGCCCCGGGCGCCCGCCTCCGCCTGGTCATTCCGGCCGCGGAGGCCGTCGCATGAACGCGGAGCCCACCGGAGCCCACCGACGACCTCCGTTCGTTCCTGGCGGTCCTGTCGCGCCCTGGCGACGTCCGTGAGGTCCGCATCCCGACATCCCGCCGGACCGACTCCGGGTACTTCGACGACCCCGTCGCACTGGCGGCGGCCGTCCGGCCCTACGACGGCCGGGAGAACGTCTACATCACCCTCAACCCGGTCGCCCCCGCGCTCCTGGCGCGAGCCGCCAACCGGATCAAGCAGGGCTCGCGCTCGACGACATCCGACCGGGACGTCGTCGCGCGCCGCTGGCTGCCGATCGACATCGACCCGCAGCGTCCGTCCGACATCTCCGCGAGCGAAGCGGAGCGGGAGGCGGCCCTCGAGCGTCGCGCGCAGGCGTCTGGACGTACCTCCACGGCTCGGCTGGCCCGAGCCCGTGACGACGATGAGCGGCAACGGCTACTGGCTCCTGTACCCGGTCGACCTGCCGAACGACGAGCCGTCCCGCCAGCTCGTCGAGGGCGTCCTGCGGCACCTCGCCGCGCGGTTCGACACGGACGCCGTGTCGATCGACACGAGCGTGTCGAACGCGTCGCGGATCGTGGCGCTGATCGGCACCCGGAAGGTCAAGGGCGACGCCACGCCCGACCGGCCGCACCGGCGGTCCGCGATCCTGGCCGTCCCGAGCGAGCTTGTGCCCGTGCCGCGCGAGCGGCTCGCCGAGCTTGTACCCCGCGGCAGCCGAGCGCCCGCTCGTCGTCATCGGCCGCGACCCGATGCCGGCCGGCTGGGTCGGCAAGCTGCTCGACGAACGCGCCATCGCGTACCGCCTGTCCTCGCGCAACGACCGCACCTGGTACCGGCTGGCGTCGTGCCCCTTCCACCCCGACGACGACCAGGGCGGCGACTGCGGCGTCGGCGAGGATGCCGGGGGCAAGGGACTCGGCCACTGCTTCCACAACCGCGGTGCGGGCAAGGGCTGGCAGGAGTTCAAGGCCGAGCTCGGGCTCGCCGCCCCAGCCGGGCCCGCGACCGCCGCACGGCCCGCGGCCCCCGCCCCAGCCTCCGCGCCGCTCGAGGACGCGCCGCTCACCGAGTTCGCATCCGAGCCCGTCCGCTGGCTATGGGACGCCTGGCTGCCGCGGGGCGTGGTCACGCTCATGGACGGCAACCCGGGCGTCTCCAAGAGCACCCTCGTCGCCGACCTCGTCGCCCGGGTCACGACCGGGCGCGCGTGGCCGGACGGCCAGCCGGCGGTCGCGCCGGCGCAGCGCTGCATGTGGATCACCACCGAGGACGACCCTGGCCGGGTGCTGCGGCCGCGGATCGAGGCGGCCGGCGGCGACGCGTCGCTCGTGCGCTTCGTCAAGGGCGAGGTCGTGTTCCCGTCCGGCAAGGCCGCGTTCGCCGACCTCGTCGTGCGCCGGGCGTCGGAGCCCGCGGGCCTCGCGCTCGTCATCCTCGACCCCCTGTTCAGCCACATCGACGCAACGGTCCGCACGATCGCCGACGCCGAGATGCGCAAGGGCGTGATGAACCCGCTCACCGCCGCGGCCGAGGCGGCGGGCGTCGCGATCCTCGTCGTCCGTCACTTCTCCAAGGACACGACGGCGTCCGCGGTCAACCGGGGTGCAGGCTCGCTTGGCGGCATCGTCGGCGCCGCCCGGGCGCTCTGGACCGTCGTGGCCGACCCCGAGGACGAGTCGGGCGAGACCAAGGTCGTGGGCGTGTCCAAGCTCAACTACGCCCGGGCGCACAAGGCCCTCCGCTACCACGTCGTCGACCGCGTGCCGCCGGGCTGGGTCGCCGGATCCGTCTCGGGCATCGAGTGGCTTGGCGAGGCGACGACCTCGATCGAGACGATGCTCAACGCGGGCCCCAGATCCGGCGAGGCGGCCCGGGCGCTCGAGGAGATCCTCGCCGCGGGTCCGGTCGCCGCGTCCGTCGCCGAGAACCGGATGCGCGCCCGGGGCTTCGGCGTCGCGGCGACGCGCGGTGCGAAGGCGCGCCTGGGCGTCGTCGCGCGCAAGACGTCGATGACCGGTGGCTGGGTCTGGGCGCTGCCCGACGCCCACGCGGCCGACGCCTTCGAAGATGCCGAAGGCGACCCGGGCAACGCCTTGGAAGGTGCCGAAGGCGACCCCCCGTCATCTTCGACGCCTTCAGCCGCCCTCGCGCGCGCACACACGCGGGAAGAGCCCTCCCCTTCAGCACCTTCGACATCTTCGACATCTTGGAAGGCGTCGAAGGGGTCGAAGGCGTTGGCGCTTCCCGCGGGCGCGCCCGCACGCGTGGAGCCGGCCCGGCTGACCGTCGTCCGCGGCGATGACCGCCACATCGACTGCGTCGACTTCCGCGCCCACCCCAACGCCCACGTCTACTCGGGGCTCCTAGGGCGCCAGTCCTGTGCCATCTGCCACCCCGAGGACTACGCATGAGCGAGCAGGTGCGGCGGCCGGTGGAGCGGGATCCGCTCGTCGCCGCCCTCGCCCGCTACGTCGAGGCCCTCCACCGGCGCTATCCCGAGGGTCCGGAGCAGATGCGCCGGGAACGCTTGGCTGCTGCGCGAAACAGAGCGAATGTGGTCGTCATGGACGCGAAGCGCGAGGCCGGGGCGGCATGAGGGAACCCCGCACGCTCAAGCGCCTGCCCCGCTCGCTCGACGACGTCCGCGGGCTGCGGGTCGCCCGCTGGATCCGCGAGTCCACCGCCGGCCAGTACGACCGCTACGGCCCGGCGAGCCAGCGCGAGCAGCAGGACCGGTTCATCGAGCGCCACGGCCTCGTCGACACCGGGCCTCGTGTTCCAGGTCGCCCACAGCGGCACCACGGTCTGGCGCTCGGCGACGATGACCGAGATGCTCGCCGAGGCGCGGGCCGGGCGCGTTCGACCTGCTCCTCGCCGGGTACTCCGACCGCTGGCAGCGCAACCTCCGGCGGACGCTCGAGCTCCTCGAGGACGGCCTCCACCCGGCCGGCGTCGCGCTCGTCATGTGCGACCGGCGGATCCTGTCGTCCGACCCGCAGGACTGGGACGAGCTGATCTCGGAGGCGGCCGGCGCGGAGAAGTACAGCCGCCGCCTGTCCGAGCGGATCACCGACGGCTACGCCGCGAAGTTCGACCACCGCGACGACCCGGGCGGGCACGCGGGCCTCGGCTTCCGGCGCCTGCCCGAGCCGCCGCACACGCTCGAGATCGACCCCGACCGCGATGCCGCATCGCCGTCGGCCTGTTCGAGCGCTACGCCCTGGGCAACGTGAGCGCCAAGGACCTCGCCGAGGAGACCGGGCTCGCCGAGAGCCGGATCCGGATGATCCTCATGAACCCGCTCTACAACGGCTGGATCCGCCGGCACCGGCGGAGCGACCGAGAGTCGCCGAAGCCGGCGCCGTGGCGGGCGAACCCGCCCGTGTCGGACGAGCTGTGGGCGCGGGTCGAGGAGGTCCGGCGCGCCAAGACCCGGGGCGGGGGACCGAAGCGCCGCGACCGCGTCGACCTCCTCGGCGGTCTCCTCGAGTGCGTCTGCGGCCGCCGGCTCCGCAACGACGGCACGTTCGGCGACGGCCGCCACCGCAAGCTCCACGCCAACCCGTGCGAAGCCTGGGGCCGCAAGGCCCGGCTCGGCGACGAGATGTGGGAGGGGCCGGTGCTGGCGCAGGTCGCCGGGCATCGCGCTCGACGACGACACGATCGCGTCGGTCGTCGCGGCCCTCGGCTCGAGCCAGGCGGCCGGTCGCGATCGACCGGGCCCGGATCGACCGGCAGATCCGCGAGCTCGCGCTCGAGCACGCCGCCGGCAGCCTGGGCGACGACGCCTACCTCGCCCGGCTCAAGGCGCTCCGCGAGGCAGCGGGACGCGATCGTGGAGCGGCACGGCGGCCGGCGTCCCGGCAGAGCGGGCGATCGAGTGGCTGCGTGCCCTCGCCGAGTCGATCCAGCAGGCAGACGTACCGAAGGAGAGGGCAGACCTGATGCACGCCATCTACGAGCGGATCACGGTCGCGGGGCCCCGAGATCGTGGGTGTCCGGCTCACCCCGGCGGCCTACGCGCACGGATTGGCGCTGGCGCTGCCCGAAAAGGTTGCAATGGCGCGCCCGACAGGACTCGAACCTGCGACCTTGTCCGGAGCCGACGCTCTATCCACTGAGCTACAGGCGCCGAACCTGCGACCTTTGGGTCCGGAACCCAACGCTCTATCCACTGAGCTACAGGCGCGCGAGCGCTCATGATAGAGGCAATGCTGGGGCCTGGGATCTCAGGTCTCGCGCAGGCCCTCGACCAACCTCTCCCGATCCCGACCTTGATGGCGCTCGATGATGTCCAGGGTGAGCGCGGCGGTCCAGCCGAAGCTGTCCGTGCCATATCCGGTGCCATCGAACGGGTCGAAGTACTCGCGAAAGCCCGACTTCTCGACCAGCCGCAGGCTGCTCAGGGCGATCGCATCGGCCTCCGAGTGATACCCGTGCTGGCGCAGGGCGGACAGCAGCAGCCAGTTCGTGTTGATCCAGACCGGGCCTCGCCAATAGCGTCGCTCGTCGAAGTCCTTGGCCAACAGGTCGTAGCTCGGGACCACGTAGCTGATCTTCCGATCCGGGTGGAAGCTCGCCGAGTGGAGGTCGGCAACGATGGCCTGGACGTGGTCCCGAGGCAGGTCCGGGTCCAGGAGGGGCGCGAACGAGACGATCGTGTCCTCGATCCCGCGCTGACGTTCGAGGACGTCGAGGGTGCAGAACCGCCGGGTCTCGGGGTCCCACAGCCGATCGAGGATCGCCTGCTGGATCCGGGTCGTCGCCTCGCGGTGCGGCGTCGGATCGGCGCCGACGATCCGGGCGATCTCGACGAGGGCGTGCTCCGACCAGAGGTGGATGGCGTTGAACAACGGCCCGGCGACGACGAACGGGATGTTGTCGAACATCGCGGCATCGTCGTAGCCGGAGTCACGGTAGCGCGCCGCCAGGAAGACGAATTGGTCGTACGTGGCGTCGGTCGGTCGATCCTTCGGGTCACCGTGGGCCAGATCGTGGCGCACGTACGGCGGGATCTCGTCGCTGGGGATGACCATGTCGGTCAGGTCCCGGTCCCAGACCGGGGAGTTGTCCAGGCCGGATTCCCAGGGGTGGACGATGACCGGCAGTCCGATCCCGGCCGGGTCCCTATCGCGGGCCAGGTAGTCGTGCTCGGCGACGAGCCTCGGATACAGCCAGGCGAGGAAGGCCTTCGACGACTCGACATCGCGAGCGTGCCGGTGCATTTCGAGCGCGGCCCGGGCATGGATCGGGGGCTGGGTGATCCCGGATGTCTCCACACCCTTCGGCGCCGCGCTCGAATGCTTCGACGACTGCCAGAAACTCGGCCCCGGGAAATACGCGTCCTCCGCGACCGACGGGTTGAAGACGATGTGGGGGACCTTGCCATTCGCCCACTGGGCACTGAACAGGGAGCGGAGTTCCTGCTGCGCCCGGGGCTCGTCGTACCAGGACCGGCCCAATGCCATGAACGCCGAGTCCCAGTTCCACTGGTGCGGGTACAACGATCGCGAGGGCAGAGTGGAGGCACCCAACCAGTTCCCGTCGAGCACCTCGCGAGCGCCCGCGCTCAGTCGTTCCAGGCGGTCTTGCGGATCCATCGTCCCTCCCCGGTGCCGTGCGGTTGCATTCTGGAGTATCGAGGAGGATCGCAGCTTCGTGCTGGGCCACCGGCGCCTCAACGAAGCGGCGAGATGTTCACCGGTGGACCGTTATGGCCGAAAGCGAGGGGACGTGCGCCACGTTCTGCGGGTGGTCAGGCACGATGCCCTCGTGGCGCCGCCTGCCAACTGGTCCGATCGACGGTCGCGGGGCCGGGATCGCGGCCACGACTCGGCATAACGTTCCGTGGGTGAAGATCCTGCCAGGTAGTGGCCGGGTTCGGAATTGGTCCGGGCTCGCCCAGCTCAGATCCGGCCGCGCCGCGTTCAGATTCGGCACGGGCGACCTGGTGATCCGCTCAGACCGGCGGTGCCCGCCGGGTTCGGTGCCGGACAAACGTCGAGGCGGCTCCCGAAGGAGCCGCCTCAAGCTGTCCCGGTGAAGGAGTCCGCCGGAGCGGACACTTCTGCCACGCGTCAAGAGCATCTATCACGTCGGCTACACCGACTACCCTGACCCTACCTACCCATGATCTTGCCGCTGGGGCAGCGCTGACTGAGCAGCTCGGCAATCCTAGCCGGTCGCGGGTCCATTTCCAAGGGTTTTGACACGTCCGCGTGTGTAAATTCCTTAACCTTCGTCAACCTTTGTCGTGATGGATGGTCACGGAGGTCATCGCGACCGGCTGATCCGGCAGATCCCGGCCGTCTCGGGGGGATCCGACGATGGCATCGACGACGTCCATCCCACTGGTCACGAGCCCGAACAGCGTGTAGTTCTTGGGGAGCTTGCCGGTCAGGTCCTGGTGGCAGATGAAGAACTGGCTGCCGTTCGTGTTCGGCCCGGAGTTGGCCATCGCCAGCGAGCCCCGGACGTAGTCGCCCTGGACCGGCTCGTCCTCGAACTTGTAGCCGGGGCCACCGGTCCCGACTCGGCCGCGCTGCAGGTCGGACTTCTTCCCGAACTGGCCGTCGCCGCCCTGGGCGACGAACCCCGGGATGACCCGGTGGAAGACGACGTCGTCGTAGAAGCCGGATTCGGCGAGCTTGACGAAGTTCGCGGTCGCCTTCGGGGCACTCTCGTCGAACAGGTCCACCTCGATCTTGCCGAGGTCGGTGGCGATTGTTGCGCTGGTCATGGGTCGGGGCTCCTTCGATCAGGGGTTTGCGACGGTGGCGGTCGTGATCCGCACCGGGTCCGCCGGCAGCTCGACACCGCCGGATGCCGCGAAGATGGCGTCGGCCGTGTCCATCCCGGAGGTGACCGAGCCGATGATCTGGTACGTGTTGGCGGAACCGAGGATATCGCCGTCCTTGTCGTCGAGGACGATGAAGAACTGGGAACCGACGCTGTCCGGCGCCGAGGTCCTCGCCATCGCAACGGTACCTCGCACGTATGGCGTCGTCACGGGCTCGTCCTTGATCGTGTAGCCGGGGCCCCCGGTCCCGGTGCCGGTCGGATCGCCCCCCTGGATGACGAAGGGCGTCCCGTCCGGCAGTGCCGCCGTTCGGTGGAACGGCGTGCCGTCGTAATAGCCGCAGGAGGCGAGGGCGACGAAGTTCCCGGCAGCGATCGGGGACAGATCGGCTTCGACCTTGATCGCGATGTCACCCAGCGGTGTCGCGAGGGTCACGGTCCGGGTCTGTCCGGCAGCGAGCGGATCCGGTTGGCTCGTCGGGCAGGTCCCGGCGACCGGCGCGGCCGAACTTGCGCCGGCGACCGGCGCAGACGCCCCGGCCCCGGCCCCGTTCCCGGTCGGGCGCAGCAGGACGAACCCGGAGATCAGGACGACCACGACGATCGCGGCACCGGCGATCCAGACGAGGCTTGGGATCCCCGCCCGCCCGGTCGTCACGCGGCCACCGCTATCAACCGGGCTGGTCGCTGCGGGCTTCGACGAACTCGGCTGGCGATTCTGGTGCGAACCCCGCCGGCGCTTCCCTCGTTTCGACTCAGGCACAGTCGGGCTCGGACGGGGCGGTGCGGATCATGCGGCGGCCTCCAGGGCTGCGGGATAGTCGATCGCCCCGGACAGGAGGGCCTCCCCGAGGATGACGCCGGCCACGCCGGTGTCGCGCAGGCGCCGCAGGCCCTCGATGTCTCGAGCGCCGCCGGCGACCAGGATCTCAGCATCGTACGACCGAACGAGATCCTGGGTTCGGGCCAGGGCCGCCGCGTCGAGTTCGGCGCCGCCGTGACTCAGGACGAAGCGGGCGACCCCAGTCCCGGCCAGCTCGCCAAGCAGCGACTCGACGGTCGGCGGGCTGGGCCGACGCCACGGGAACGCAGCCAGTCGTTCGGGACGCGGGTCCAACCCGACGGCCAGCCAGTCCCCGGCAACGGCCAGGCAGGCGCGCAGGTCGTCGGGGCGATCGGCGACGACCGTACTCAGGACGACCCGGGTGGCTCCGGCTGCGAAGGCCAGACGGATCCCGTCCGCCGAGTCGACGCCGCCGGCGACCTGGAGCGGGACGGCGACCCGCGCCGCGATCGCACCGATCGCCTCGAGGTTGGCCGGCACTCCGGCTCTCGCCCCATCGAAGTCGACGAGGTGGATCAAACGGGCGCCCATGGCTCCGAAGCGCTCGGCGATCCGGTCGGGCCGGTCGGTCGGCGCGCCGATGCCCGCGCCGGCGCCGGGCCAGAACACGACCCGCGAACGTCCGCCCTCGAGGTCGATCGCGGGGATGACCTGCACGATCCGATCAGTCCTCCATCGCCAGCAGCCGGCGATGGAAGGAGACCGGCAGCGAACCGTTGCGCAGCAGCGCGTCGTGGAACCCTTTCAGGCTGAACCCATCGCCGCGCCGGCGCTGTTCGTCCGAGCGGAGGCTGAGGAGCAGGGTCCGCCCCAGGAGATAGGACAGCGGGTAGGTGGGCCGATACGTGTACCAGCTGACTTCGGCCCGGGCGTTCGACCGCTGGAAGCTCGTTTGGTCGACCATGAAGTCGACTGCTTCGTCGATGGTCATCTCACCCCGATGCATCCGGACGTCCAGGATCATCCGGCAGGCGCGCCAGATGGCGTCCGTATGGAGCGCGATCCGGAAGGCCGGTCCGTCGTCGAAACCGTGCTCCCGCATCATCAGCTCCGAGTACATCCCCCAGCCCTCGACGAACTCGGGTGCATCGGTCGTGGAGCCGAGTCAGCGAGGGGTTCCGGCGGGCCGCATCGAGTTGGAGATGGTGGCCGGGATACGCCTCATGGATGCTCGTGTTGCTGATCGAGGCCAGGTTGTGCTCGCGCATCGCGTCCGGGTCGCCACCGACCGACGGCGTCACCACGTAGATGCCCTTGGGTTGCGGGTCGAAGATCGCAGGCTCGAAATAGGCCGCGAACGGGATGACGTTCCTGAGGTACTCCGGGGTCGCCACGATGTCGATCCGCTCGTCGTCCGGGACCGTGACCAGATCGTGGTCGATGAGATGCTGACGGGCGCGCAGCATCGCGCTTCGATACGCGGCGAGCGCGTCGTCGAAGGTCGCCGGCTGATCGCCCTTCACCCGTCCGATGACCGTCGCCTCGTCGGCGCCCGGATCGATCTCGCGAGCTGCCGCGACCCGGGCCGCCCGCTCCTCGTGGAGGCGCTCCCAGCCGAGCGCCAGGATGTCGTCACCGTCGAGCCCGTCGAAGGCCCGCAAGGCGACCATCGCATCGTGCCGCTCGCGGCCGATGGCCCATTCGTCCGTCCCCGCCTCGAGCGTGCCCTCGAGCCAGGCCGAGTACAGCTCGACGGCGATCTTGGCGCTCTCGCCCGCGCGTTCCAGGCGGCGTTGCTCGGCGGGAGCCAGCGTGCCCGCCCCGGCCGCGACGATCTCGTCGAGGAACAGCGGCAGTTGCGCAGCCGTGTCGATCTCGATCTGCTGCCAGAACCTGACCTGCGGAACGGTCGCCCGGGTCTTCGCTTCCTCCAGATAGGTGGCGATCGCTTCCATCCGTCCGGCCAGCGCGTCGAGGCGCTCCTCCAGCGGCGCATGATCTCGCGCGAAAAGGAGGAAGAGGCCGTCGCCGACGTGGTCCAGGGCGAACGAACGCCGCTCCCAGATTCGGAGCTCGTCCGCTCGGAAGATGGCCTGCCGGACGTTGTGGACCTCCAGGTCGCGGTCGAACCGGGCCGCGACCGATAGGCCCGCGTCGTCGAGCCGTTCGACCTCCGCCAGGTGCCGCCGGTCCGCCTCGAGTTCCCCCAGGACGGCTTCCCGGCTGCCATCGCCGAGGAGGTCGTCGTCCTGGTGCAGGCCGATCCCCGTGGCATAGACCGGGTCCTCGCGGACGACCCGCTGGAACCGGGCCTCGACGAGGTCGTAGAAGGGTTCGTCGAGCGGTCCGGCGTCGGCCCTGGACGGGGGCCTCGGGAGCAGCTTGGGGGACGGGAGGTCGGTCATCAGGCGGTCTCCTCGAGGGCCGCCCGCGCGGCGTTGACGATGGTATCGATGTCGGCGGCTGTCACCCCATAGTGGGTTACGGCGCGGACCTGATCGTGGGGATACTCCACCATCTCGACGCCTCGCTCGCGCAATGCCGCGAGGAACGCAGCTCGATCGCGCAGGACCCGGAACAGCACGAAGTTGGTGTGCACACGGCCGGGGTCGAGCGGATCCGGACGCTCCGGATCGGTCGGCTGGGCGGTGCCACCGGCCGCCACGATCCCGGGCAGCCCGGCCAGACCCTCGGCCAGGCGTCGGGCATTGGCGTGATCCTCGGCGAGGCGCTCGATCATCCCGTCCGGGCCGTCCGACAGGGCCACCAGTCCGGCCGCGGCGAGGACGCCCGCCTGGCGCATCCCGCCACCGACCATCTTGCGGGCCCGGCGTGCGCGCCAGATGACGTCCCGCGTGCCGACGACGACCGAACCGACCGGGCAGGCGAGACCCTTCGACAGGCAGAACGACACCGTGTCGGCCGGACCGGACAGGTCCGTCGGTGCGAGTCCCTGGGCGACGACGGCGTCCCAGAACCGAGCGCCGTCGATATGGAGGGGGACGCCGTGCCGGTGAGCGATCTCGGCTACCTGGGCGGTGTAGGCGGGGGTCAGCGGCTGACCCATCGAATGGGCATGCGTGTTCTCGATGGTGATGAGGCCGGTGATCGGTTCGTGGGGATCGCTTGGATCCCGGAAGGCAGCCTCGATCTCAGCCGGGTCGACGGTTCCGTCCGGTCGATCTTCGAGGGCTCGCATGCTTGCGCCGACGATGACCGCGTGACCGGCGGCTTCGTCGATGACCATGTGGTGCTCACGGCCGGCGATCGTCTCCTGGCCGCGGGCAAGGTGGGCCATCTGGGCGACAAGGTTGCCCATCGTGCCACTGGCGACGAACAGGCCGGCTTCCTTGCCGAGCAGGTCGGCCGCTCGCTCCTCAAGGGCGTTGACCGTCGGGTCGTCGCCGAAGACGTCATCACCCAGCTCGGCATCGGCCATCGCCCGACGCATCGCCGGCGATGGATGGGTGACGGTGTCGCTGCGCAGGTCGATCCGGGACATGAGGGCCGAGTATAGGTTGGCGTGCGGCGTCTCGACCATCGAGAGCGCGGTCGGACGCCAATGGATCGTTCGTGAGCGAACCTGGGCCGGCAACGGCCGACGCTACCGTGAGCTGTACGAACGACTCGGAGTCGTCTGACTGGTCAAGACGGGTTCAGCCACCCGGCGCCCAGCCGGAGCACCTGACCCGGGCGGGTCGTCATCGCCGCCGACGAATTGACGGTATCAACGACCAGGCCGGCCTCCGCGTACAGGGTCGCCCAGTCGATCGCCCGATGGGCGGTGATGACGACCATGACGTCGGCCCAGTCCAGGAGGTCGCCCAGCTCGCGGCTCACCCGCCCGACCCCGTCGGCGGCCGTGAACGTCGCGACGTGAGGATCGTGATAGCGGATCTCGCCGCCCCGGTCGGTAAGGCCGGCGATGATCTGGGCAGCGGGAGCGTTGCGACAGTCCTGGACGTCGGGTTTGAAGGCGACGCCGACGATGCCGATCTTGGCGCCACGCAATGCTCGGCCGCGGTCATTTAGGGCCTCCCCGACCAGATCGACCACATGGCGAGGCATCGACAGGTTGATGTCACCCGCGAGTTCGACGAAGCGATCCACGAAGTCGAACTCGCGGGCTCGCCACGAGAGGTAGTACGGGTCGATCGGGATGCAATGGCCGCCGACGCCGGGACCCGGCGTGAATCGCATGAATCCGAACGGCTTGGTGGCTGCCGCGTCGATGACTTCCCAAACGTCGAGCCCCATCTGTTCGCACAGCAAGGCCAGCTGGTTCACCAGGGCGATGTTGACGTTTCGGAAGACGTTCTCGAGGAGTTTGGCCAGCTCCGCGGTGTCCGGGGACGACAATTCGATCACGTCATCGTTGATGAGCCGCAGGACGGCGGCGGCCCGGGTCGTGGCCGTCGCGTTGGTCCCTGCGACCAGGCGCGGCACGGCGCGTGAGGCGCTTGCCGCATCCCCGGGGTTCACCCGCTCCGGGGCATAAGCGAGATCGAAATCGGATCCCGCCGTCAGTCCACTCGACTCGATCACCGCGCGGAAAGGCCCGACCGTGGTACCGGGGAAGGTCGTGGATTGAAGGACGACGAGCTGACCGCGCCGGATCCAGCCCTTGATGAAATCGGCGGCCGCCAGGACCGGCCCGAGGTCCGGGTCCTTGGTCGGCTTGATCGGGGTTGGCACGCAGACGAAGACAGCGTCGATCGCTTCGAGATCCGCGTCAGCCTGGGTCGCCACTCGGAACGATCGTCCGAACGCCGCCGCCAGCCGCTCATCGGTCACGTCGTCGATCGGCGACCGACGGGCGGCGATAGCCTCGACCCGTGACTCCGAGACATCGATCCCAAGGACGTCCAGTCCAGCCTCGGCGAACGCTATCGCGAGGGGCAGGCCGACATAGCCCAAACCCACGACCGCGATCCCTGTATCGCTCATCATCACTGCTCCCGATCGGTCGGATCTCAAGCCACCCGACGATGGGAGTATGTTCGCTGATGCCGACCTTCGCTCCCCGGCGGCGCGGGGGCGGGCTCAGCTCGGGCTCGGCTCGGGCAGGCCCGCGGCCGACGACAACCCCCGCGGCCTCTGCTATGCTCCGCCCTCGCCGCAACTGGACCCGTGGTGTAGCGGCCCAACATGCCAGCCTGTCACGCTGGAGATCGCCGGTTCGAATCCGGTCGGGTCCGCCATCGACGCATTTCCCTACGCCCCGTCCGCCCGCCCGGACGGGGCGTTCTTCTGCCCGCGGCCCGCCCTCGGTCTCGGGCGGTCCGCGTCGGACGAACCGGCCGGACTCTGTCAGACTCCCGCCCGTGAACGGACGCTCCATGCCGATCCTGCTCGGCGTCCTGCTCCTGGTCCTGATCGCCGTTGTCGCAGTCGGCCCGCTCGGTCTCGCAGGTGGATCGCCGGCGACGCCGGATCCGAGCATGGCCGCTGCCGCCAGCACCGACGTCGGAGGGCTTGGGAGCGAGCCGAATCCTTCCGGTTCCGTCCACGGAGTTCCGCCGGCGCCGCCGGCCGACCCGCCCTCAGCGGACCCCACCGAGGCGCCGGCAGCGCAGATCACGGACGTTCCGATCGTTCCGGTGACGAACTTCCGGGCGACGCCGACGTCGACCACCCGCAAGGAGGTCGCCGCGGTTCTGGCCGGGACGAGCAGCCGCTATGCAGCGCTCGAACTGGTGAAGGGCGAGGCTGACGCCATCCTCAGCGCGCTCGACCTGGCTCGTCCCGACGATCCGTCGCGCCTCGTGGTCGCCCGCGATGCGGCCAGGCTGGCGACCGACCTGGCCGAGAACCGGAAGCGCCTCGCCTTCCTGCGCGCCGATGCGGTCGGTCCGGATGTTCGCGCTCTCGCGTGGGGCGATAAGGCCCTGTTCGGGGTCGATCGGGTCAAGAAGCTCGGCGTCTGGCCCCTGACCGCTCGGTTGCCCGAGCCGGCGGCTGCCGATGCCTACGATCCGGCAACCACGTGGACGCTGTTCGCCGGCGGCGACATCATGCTCGATCGAGGCGTCTACCAGACCCTGGAGGTCAACGGCAAAGGCGCGGACTTCCCGTTCGATGGCGGGACGGCAGAGATCACGGCGCGCGTCTGCTGTTCCGCATTCGGCTGGGACGTCCCTCGGACCCAGCGCACGGGCGACGCGGGTGCCGTCCGGTCACTCATCTCGAGCGCGGACATCGCGATGGCCAACTTCGAGAACCCGGCCCCGAACAAGTCGAGCTGGCATACCTCCGGAACCGTGTTCTCGGCCGATCCCGCGCTCATCAGCGGTCTCGCCGATGCGGGCTTCGACTACCTGTCCCTCGCCAACAACCACATCCGCGATGCCGGGGCCGCCGGTCTCCTCCAGACCATCAAGAACGTCAAGAAGCACGGGATCGCGGTATCGGGAGCCGGCAAGGACCTGGCGGCTGCTCGCCGACCGGCCATCCTGGAAGCAGGCGGGGTCAAGGTCGCTGTCCTCGGCTACGACGCGATCGCCGGCTACTACCACGCGACTCCGGACAAGGTCGGGAGCGCTCCGCTGACCGCCAGGAACGTCAAGGTGGACGTGGCGGCCGCCCGAAAGGCCGGGGCGGACCTCGTCATCGTCTATCCGCACTGGGGCACGGAGTACGACCCGACGCCGTTCGCACGGCAGACGAAGCTCGCCCGGATGATCATCGACAACGGCGCCGACATGGTCATCGGCAACCACGCCCACTGGGCGGCGGCGATGGAGATCTACAAGGGCAAGCCGATCTGGTACGCGCTCGGGAACCTCGTCTTCGACCAGACCTGGTCAGAGCCGACGATGGAGGGCATCACCCTCGAGCTCACCTTCCGGGGTACGAAGCTCGTCCAGATCCACATCCGGCCGCACATCATCCTCGACAAGGCCCAGCCGAACTTCCTCGACCCGGCCGGTGACGGCAAGGTCGTCATGGGCCAGGTCTTCACGGCCTCGAAGGGGTTGCTGCCCTGGTGAGCGACCCGGGCTAGCCGGTCGCTAGACGATCCCCGCGAACAGATCCGTCTCGGGCAGGCTCGATCCGATCCGTGACTCACGCAGGATATAGGCCTCGTTGCCCCAGCCTTCGCGCCAGCCGTCGAAGCCCAGCATCATGAACGGGCTGTCGGCGCTGATCTGGGTCACATGCTCGTGCATCGCATCCCACTTTGCCTGGAGCGGTGCCCCTGAGACGTCGATCCAGGTCGTGATCGACTCGTCGGGGACGAGCATCCTGGCGGCGAACTCCTCCATCTCGGCGATCTGCTCCGGTGTGGCGTCGTCCGCGGGTGACCAGAAGCTCTGCCGACCGGACTCGCGCATCCGCGTCTCCATCTTGTCGCGGACGGATGCCGGGATGGCCTGCTCATAGAGTTTCGACGGGGTCCACAGCTCGACGTCGTCGGCTTCCAGCTGCTCCGGGTACCAGGCGGGATCCCCCGCTCGGTCGAACGCGCGGACCGCGACGTCGTGGCTCCGGATGTGGTCGGGGTGGCCGTAGCCGCCGAAGTCGTTGTAGGTCGTCATCACGTCGGGCTGATACCGGCGGACGAACCAGACCAGCCGGCCGGTCGCCTCGTCGAGGTCGGCGTTCCAGAACGCGCGTGGATCCCGGTTCCCGGCTCGGCCCATCATGTCCGAGTCGTGGTACCCGAGGTTCTCCCACTCGGTCACGCCCAGCCGGCCCATGGCTCGCTCGAGCTCCCCGGCCCGCAGCTCTCCCAGCCGTCGGTGGTTGTCGGGCGTGTCCATCTCGGGGACGACGATCTCGCCCATCTCCCCGCGGGTGCAGGTGATGAGCACGACTCTGCGTCCGTCCGCCACGGCTTTTGCCATCACCCCGCCAGTCCCGATCGTTTCGTCGTCTGGGTGGGCATGGACGGTCATCAGGGTCGGGCGATGGCCCGCAGTCGGATCGGTCATCGGCCGATGCTAACGCACCCCGCCCATCCGGTAGCCGAGCCACCCCGCTACCATCGGGCGCGATGGACGATCGACCCGCCGGTGGGCCACTGACCGGCTTCCGCGTCATCGATGCCTCGACGGTGCTGGCTGGGCCGTACTGCACGATGCTCCTTGGCGATCTCGGTGCGGAGGTCATCAAGGTCGAGCCACCGGGCGGCGACGCGACTCGTGGCTGGGGTCCGCCCTGGGTCGGCCCCGGCACCGCTGGGCCGAGGACGGCCGCCTACTTCCTGGCGGTGAACCGGAACAAGCGCGGCATCCGGCTCGACCTCAAGACCCCGGCCGGTGCGGACGTGCTCCGGCGTCTCATCGGGTCGGGCGATGTCCTGGTCGAGAACTTCCGGGTCGGTGGCTTCGCGCGGTTGGGCTTCGACGACGAGTCCATTCGCCGGTTGAACCCGAACCTCGTCCACCTGGCGATCTCCGGGTACGGGACGACCGGTCCCGGGGCCGATCGCCCCGGCTACGACTTCGTCGTCCAGGCCATGAGCGGCCTGATGTCCATCACCGGTACCCCGGACAGCGAGGGCGGCGGTCCCACCAAAGTCGGCGTCGCGATCAGCGACGTCGTGTCGGGGATGTTCGGCGCGATCGGGATCCTGGCCGCTCTCCTCGGACGCGAGCGAGCCGACGGGCCCACGTCCGGCCGTGGCCAGCGGATCGACGTGTCGCTCCTCGGCGCGACCCTCGCCGTGCTCGTCAACCAGGCACAGAACGCCTTCGTCACCGGCACGGCGCCCGGTCGGCTGGGCAACGCTCATCCGAACATCGTTCCGTACGAGACGTTCGCGACATCGGACGGAGCCATCGCGATCGCGGTCGGGTCGGAGCGCCAGTGGCCCCGCTTCTGCGCCGCCCTCGGCGTCCCCGACCTCGCCACGGATCCGCGTTTCGGGTCCAACGGGGACCGGGTGGAGCGTCGGTCCGTCCTTCGACCGATCCTGGCCGAACGGTTCGCCACGGCGTCGACGGCCTCGTGGCTTGCCGCGCTCGACGGCGCCGAGATCCCGTGCGGCCCGATCAACGATGTCGTCGCCGCGTTCGAGACGCCCGAGGCCCGGGCGCTCGGGATGATCGTCGAACACGACCATCCCGCGTGGGGAGTCATCCGTCAGGTCGGGATCCCGCTCCGCCTGTCCCGGACGCCAGGTTCGATCCGCACGCCGCCACCGACCCTGGGTCAGGACACCGACGCGGTCCTTGCGGGACTCGGCTACACGGCGGATGAGGTGCGCGCCCTACGAGCAGATCGGATCATCTGACCCGCTCCGGCGTCACAGCTCCTGACGGCGGAATGACCATGCGGCAGCCGCCAGGCACGCCACGATCAGGACGATCGTGGCGCCGACGGACGAGGCGATGTCGCCGGCATCGACCGGTGCCCCGGTCGCCATGGCGATGGCAGGATCGGTCAATCCGCCCGGGGTGAAGCGGCCGACGTTCGGGATCGCGGACACGATCGAGATGACGATGAACCCCAGGAACCCGATCCCCGCTGCCGCGGCGGCCGAACCGGTCACCGTGCTCCCGAGGAACGTCACCGCCGCCCAGGCCGCGAGGCTCAACCAGGCAAGGATGGCCAGTCCGACCCAGCCACCGATCGGCTGGGGCTCGAACAGGACCGCGGTGTAGATCCAGGCGACGACCACGGCGAGGACGACGGCGACGACGAGCACCGTGCCCAGGGCGACGACCTTGGCCGCGAGGAAGCTGCCCCGCGAGACCGTCTTGGACAGGATGAACGCCGCCGTCCCGCGGTCACGTTCCGTCGCGACCGCCCCCATCGCCAGGATGATCGCGGCGAACGCGCCGAACTGCCCCAGGTTCTTCCACAGCTGGAGCACCGCGTCGGCCGGGACCGGGGTCGGGATGTCGACACTGCCGAGCTGATCGCCGCCGGCAGCCTTGACGATCTCCGGGAGGTACTTGGCGAGGAGCGGCGAGGTGAGTCCGACGATGAGGAACAGGGCGGCCACGACCGGCAGTCGATAGGTTCGCCACGACTCCAGCCACTCCTTGCGGACGAGGGTCGTCATCCCGCTCATGCCGCCGCTCCTTCTGGCGGATCCCGGCCGACGAGACGGAGAAACACGTCCTCGAGGGTCGGGCGAGCCCGTTCGAAGACCATCACCCGGACCATCGCTGCCGCCACCAGCGGCAGCAGCCCGGCCGATGCGGCCGACTCATCGGTCACCGACACGGTCAATCGATCGAGCTGTTCGTTCCGCTCCACCGCGTGGACCCAGGGTGTCGCTCGCAATGTCGCGACGAGCGCCGTGACGAGGTCATGCTGACCCGGTTCTGCCTCGATCGTGTAGACGGGTTGGGCGTATCGTGCGAGAAGCTCCTGGAGCGGTGCCTCCGTCACCAGCCGCCCTCGATCCATGATCCCGACCCGGTCGCAGATCCGTTCGACGTCGGCGAGGACATGGGTCGAGAAGATGACGGTCGCGCTCTCCCGCAGCTCCGCGATGAGGGCCAGGAGGTCGCGGCGGCCTTCCGGGTCGAGCGCGCTCACCGGTTCGTCGAGGATGAGCAGCCGTGGCCCGGCCACGAGGGCCTGGGCGATCCCGAGACGCTGGCGCATACCGCCCGAGTAGCCCGACACCCGTCGCCGGGCCGCGTCGGCCAGCCCGACGACCTCCAGGGTGGATCGTGCCCGAGCGCGCGCGTCCGCATTCGACAGGCCCTGCAGCCGGCCGGCCAACTCGACCAGCTCCTGTCCGGTCATCCACCCGTAGTAGCGCGGATCCTGGTCGAGGACCCCGATCCCGCGACGCGCCGCAGACCCATCCGAAGCGACGGGGCGGTCATCGATGCTGACGCTCCCGCCGGTCGGGCGGGCCAGCCCGGTGATCAGCCGAAGCGTCGTGGTCTTGCCCGCGCCGTTCGGCCCGAGGAGACCGAACACGGATCCGGCCGGCACATCCAGGTCGAGGCCATCGACCGCAAGCACGCCCCGGGCGCCGCCGAACCGTTTGGTCAGGCCGCGACAGGCGACGCCGACCGGCGAAGACTGCCTTGCATCCGCGGGGGCCGGGCCAGGTGCGGTCACTCCGGCTCCCGCCCGACGATGAAGTACACGATCGGCCCGATGAACCCGAACAGGACGACGATGATCCCCCACATGAGCTTGCTGTCGCCGCGGACGCGCCGTTCCGGGCGGAGCAGGTCGCGCAGGGCGAAGATGATCAAGCCGATCTCGATGATGAGGATCGGCAGGACGAGGAGCAAGATCTCATTCAATTGGCCAGTACCTCACGATTCACGACGGTCCGGATCGGTCTTCCAGACCTGGTACGAGTACGCGAACAGGACGACGACCAGCAGGATCATGCCACCCATCAGCAGGGCGAACAGGACCCCGGGCGCGGGTCGGACGAGCGCCAGCACGATGAATGCGATCCCCCCGATGACGAACAACCGGCCGCCCAACCGGTGGGTCTTCGTCCACGACAGGTCACTCGTCAGCGTCCACGGGGTCCGGATCCCCATCAGGTAATTCGATCGGATCTTGGGCAGGTAGTTGCCGATCACGACGAACAGGATGCCGGTTCCGGCGAACACGAGCGCGGAAACGTCGAAGGCAAGTCCCATCGCGGCCGCCACGGTCACGACCTCGATCACCGCCATCAACAGGATCAGCCCGACCCAGATCGCCGCATACGCCTTGCCGGACTTCTCGAAGTTGGCGCGGCGGGGCTCGATCACGGGGATGACCCACATCAGGGCAGCCAGACCGATCGTGATCAGCGGCACCAGGAAGAGCCCGAGCGTCTTGTTTGCGAAGCCATTCGCCTGGCCGTCCACGCCCCAATGGATGGGGACCTGGGCGTCGGCCGGCAGACTCAGCCAGGCCCACGTGCTGAGCAACAGCATCGCGCCGATGACGACGGCGCTGAAGATGACCAGGCGACGGCGATCCATCACGACTCCTTGGGCTGGATCCGGAATGCGTCAAGGAGCGCGGACATCGCTTCCTCCAGGACGGACAGGTTGAGGTGATAAGTGATCGTCGTGCCGACCTTGTCGGCCGCGATCAGGTCGGCTTCGCGGAGCACGCTGAAATGGCCGGACATCGTCGGCCAGGCCAGGTCGAACTGCGCGGCGAGTTCGCCGGCGGTCATGTCGCGCTCCCGCAGGAGCGACAGGACCCGACGCCGGGTGGGGTCCGCCAGGGCTCGATACACGCGGTTGATTTCGCTTACCCCCTCATTAGGGAACTACCAAAATATAGTCCATCGGCCGTGTTCGTCAAGCACGATCTGCGGTGCATCGATGCATGGACCAGGGGCAAGGGCCGGCGAGCCCGCTGCTAGACTCGGTCGAACGACCCCCACCATCGAGGAGACACCCGAATGACCGACGATCGCGAGCGCTGGGCGCTGATCCTGGGGGGCTCGTCCGGGATGGGCGAGGCGACCGCCATCACGCTCGCGAAGGCCGGCTACAACATCTGCGGGATCCACCTCGACTTCCGGGCGGCCCTCGCGCATGTCGGGGAGGTCAAGGAGGCCATCGAGGCGGCCGGGGTCGAGGCCCTGTACATCAACATGAACGCGGCCGACGACGAGAAGCGGGCGTCCGCACTCGCGACGCTCGGTGAGCGGTTCGAGCGTTCCCGGGCGGACGGTCGCGAACCGTATGTCCGGGTCGTCATGCACTCGCTCGCTTTCGGCTCGCTCGTGCCATACCTGAGCGAGGACCCGAAGGGAGCGGTCGATCGCAAGAAGATGGAGATGACCCAGGACGTGATGGCCAACAGCCTCGTCTACTGGGTCCAGGATCTGTGGCGCGGTGGGTTCCTCGGGCGTGGAACGAAGATCTACGCGATGACCTCCGAGGGCTCCACCCGGGTCGTCCCCTCCTACGGTGTCGTCTCATCCGCGAAGGCGGCCCTCGAGTCGCATGTGCGCCAGCTGGCGATGGAGCTCGCCCGGCACGACACGGGGGCAACGGCCAACTGCATCCGGGCCGGCGTCACGATCACCCCGGCCCTGCTGAAGATCCCGGAATCCCAGACGATGATCGACATCACGATGAAGCGGAACCCGACCGGGCGGATGACCACGCCGCAGGACGTGGCCGACGCGATCCTGACCCTGTCCGGCGACGGGACCGAGTTCATCAACGGCGACATCATCAGCGTCGACGGCGGCGAATTCATCACGGGCTCGTAGACCACGGTGAGCGGCCGGGTCATCGTCGTCGGATCGGTCAACGTCGATCTCGTCGTCACGACGGAGTACCTCCCGGCCCCGGGCGAGACCGTCGTCGGAGGCCGGTTCGCCCGTCACCATGGCGGGAAGGGTGGCAACCAGGCTGTCGCCGCTGCGCGACTCGGGGCCAGGACCAGCTTCGTCGGCGCGGTGGGCGACGACGCGTTCGGGGTCGAGGCGCGGGCAGCGCTCGTGGCGGAAGGTGTCGATGTCGACGGGTTGGTGACACACCCGTCAGAACCGACCGGCGTCGCCCTCATCGTCGTGGACACCGCGGGTGAAAACAGCATCGCCGTCGCGGGCGGAGCCAATGCCGCCCTCACCTCGGTCCAGGTCCGGGCAGCCATGAAGCGCCTCGAGCTCACGGCCGGCGATGTCGTCCTGGTCGGACACGAGATCCGGACAGGCGCCACCCACGAGGCGCTTCGGCTGGCTCGGCTGGCCGGCGCCACGACCATCCTCAACCCGGCCCCGGCGGGGGGCCTGGAGGCACCGACCCTGGCGCTCGCCGACATCCTGACGCCGAACGAGGGTGAACTGGCGATCATCGCCGGTGCATCGGGGTCCGTGTCGGCGCGCGCCAAGCGACTGGTCGGCCCGAACCCCGGGGCTCGGGCGGTCTGCGTCAGCCTCGGCCCGAAGGGAGTCTTCCTGCTCGCTGGGCGGCGAACTCGCGCGTTCAAGCCGGCCCGGGTCGCCGCGGTCGACAGCGTGGGTGCCGGCGACACGCTCAATGGGGCCCTGGCCGCGGGGCTCGCTGCCGGCAGCGACCTCATGGAGGCGGTCGGTCGGGCGGTGCTGGCCGCGTCGATCGCGGTCACCCGCGCCGGCGCACGCGAGGGCATGCCGACGCTCGCCGAACTGGACGCGGCGGAGCGGCGTCAGGCTCGAGGCCGCGCCTAGCTGGATCCGAGGTTCGCCGGGATCCGACTCGCGCCGTCCTCCGCGGCGACCCACGCTGTGCGGGCGCGGGCGTGGGCCGTCATCTCGAGTGTTCCGTCGTCGGTGACCCACCAGGCAGCCAGCCCCCGCGCTCGTGCTTCAGCGGCGATGGCGTCGTGACCGCCGACGAACAGCACCTTGGACCAGATCTCGGCCCAGGCCGGATCCGGGCCGGCGACGGTCACGGCGAGCAGTCCAACCTGGGCTGGGTCGCCGGTGGAAGGATCGATGAGGTGGTGCACGGTCCGATCGTCGACGGTCCAGCGATGGACGCGCACGGACGATGTCGCGACCGCGCCGTCCTCCACGGCGATCACCGCCAGGTGATCGGTCCGTTCGGTCGGATCCTCTACGCCGATCATCCACGGCTCTCCGGTCGGATCGGACCCCTTGGCGACGAGATCGCCGCCGGCTTCCAGCAGGAACGCGGTCGTCCCACGCTCGACGAGCTCCGCTGCCGCCCAGCGCAACGCCAGACCCTTGCCGATTCCGCCGAGATCGACCGGCCGAGTGAGGCACACCAGGTCTCGCCCGACTCGACCGACGATCGGACGGGGGTCATGCCCAGGCGGCCCCGGCGACGACTCGGGTTCGTCGTGGGGCCCGATGGCCGCGCCGCGATAGCCGAGTCGGTCGAGATCCACCAGGACCCGCGGATCGAACCGGCCACCGCTGGTCCGGTACGCCCGATCCGCTGCAACGAGCGCTCGTCGGAGACGGCCGGAGACCTGTCGTGCCACCCCGCTGCCGGCCGCGCGATTGAGGGACGTCAGTTCGCTCGTGTCACGGAACCGCGACATCGCCTGCTCCGAGACCTCGAACGATCGGACGACGGCAACCCAGGCGCTCGATGGCGCGCTCGCCGGCCGGTCGTCGCGCGAGCCCCCGAGGGTCAGCCGCAGCGGCGAACCCATGGCCCGACCCTCGAACGGCGATGGCTCGCCCGACCCGCCCCGTTCGATCGTCGGGTCGGCCACGACCCCTCGACCGTCAGCCGCCCGATGCACCCGTGGACGCGCTCACGCGCGGCTTCGAAACGGTGGTCGTGACCACGCGGGTCACGCTTGGCAACGAGACGCGCTTGGGCAGGGCACGAGCTGCCCCGCTCACCTTGGCCATCTGCTCGGCATGGTTGGCAAGGGCCGCCTCGAGGGTCGAGAGATCGGCAGCGATCGCGTCGTACCGAGCCGCCGCGACCTGGAATGCCTGGGCCGTCCGCTCGAGATCGGACTGGAGCTGATCGTGTCCAGCGCCGAGTCGAGCGGCCGCCTGCTCCGCCGGTGCCTGACGGGCGATGACCGCCTGATCCGCTCCCGACTGGAGGGCCGTGACGCCGGCCAGGCTCACGGCGTAGGCAGCCGTCGACGTCCCGAGGAGGACCGCGAGGTGGAGTGGCAGGCGTCGGTCAGTCATCGCCGCGCTCGCCGCCGTCGTCGTCACCGTGCGGGGCTGCGGTGGCCGGTGCCGCGGCGGTCGTCCGGACGGTCTTCGTCACGACCGTGGTCGTTCGCGCCTGGCGGATCGACTTCTGGAGCGCCGCGAGCTTTGCCTTTGCATCCTTGAGGTCCTTCTGGAGCATGGTCGCCTGGTCGGCATCGGTGGCGATCTGGGTCTGAGCGGCCTCGAGCGCGGCCGACAGCTGGTCGGCGTTGCTGGTGATCGCCCAGAGCTGCGACTGGAGGTCGGCGGAGCGCGCCTGCTCGTCGACCAGCTTGTTCTCGATGGACGTCGCCGAAACTGGCGCCGCGTTCAGCGGTGCGGCATCGACGGCCCATGCGGCCGCGGACTGGATGACCACGAACCCCAGGACGAGGGCGGCCAGGGTGCCCCCCAGGGTCAGGGTGCGCCGGATCCGGAGCGAGCTGATGTTCATCGGGTTCATACCTCCGTGTTGGATGGCGAGCGACTTGTCTGGAACGTCGGGCGGCCTTGTCGAGATGCCCAATAGCGGTAGGCGCCGGCCATCACGACGGCCAGGCCGGTCGCGATGTAGACGGCGCGAAGCGCCTCTGAATCGGTCCCCGACAGGATCCCGTGGACCCAGGCGAGGATGAACACGACGAGTGACAGTCGATGGATCGACAGCCAGACGCCGGCGGGAAGCAGCTTCGTGAAGCGGGCCGTGACCGCCGTGATCAGGAATGCGTACAAGGCGAGCGTGCCCAGGGCCACCGGCATCGACCGGTATTCGGACAAGCCCGGGATGAACGAGCCCGCGACCCCGACCCCCGCGTACGGGTCGAGGATGATGCTCACGATGTGGACGGCCAGGAAGGCGATGACGAAGACCCACACGTGGACATGCCACGGGTAGATGGTCTTGGACAGGCGCCAGGTCGACTTATTGGTCGGATGGGACAGCACCAGGCCGATGCAGATCTGGAGGGTCAACAGGAACAGGGTCACGATCCCGGTCGCACGGGCGGCCAGCCAGATCCGTAGCTGTGCCTGGCGGTCCGACGTCGCCGGCGCGACCTGGTCCGTCGCGTAGATCAGGATCAGGCCGATGATCGCGGCCAGGATCACGGTCGCTCGACCCGACAGCCGGAAGGGTGGCTGGGTTCGGGGCACGACCGCCCTCGTTCGGACGGTTGGTGGCGCGACGGCGGGTTCGATGGCCAAGGCGGACTCCCGGAACTCGAGCTGGCCGGTCTCGATCGTCTCGAGCCGTACTTCCCTGAGTCCGCCCGCGCCGAAAAGGTTTCGCCTCAGTGGCTGGTAGGCGATCCCGTCGGCGACTTCCGGGCTGCCCGTCGCCGGAGCTGGTTGGCCAACAGTCCGGAGCTCGGGGACAGGAGCAATGCCAGCGAGAAGAGCAGGGTCTCGACCAGGACGATCGAGGCGCCCGAGGCGACGTTGAAGTAGAAGCTCAGGTACAGGCCGCTGATCGAGGACACGATCGCGACGGCGATGGCGACCCGAACGAGGTCCCAGAATTGCCGCACCAGGAGCTGGCCCGTCGCGGCCGGCGTGACCAGCATGGCCACGACCATGATGATCCCCACCGCCTGGATGCTCACCACGATCGTCGCGCCGATGAGTCCGAGGAGCAGGTAGTCGAGCCGCTCGACGGGGAGCCCGGAAGCCGCCGCTCCGGCCGGATCGAACGAGGCGAACAGCAGTTCCTTGCGCAGGACCGCGACGATGACCAGGACCAGCCCACCGAGGATCGCGATCTGGAGGATGTCCGTGGTCGTGATCCCGAGCACGTTGCCCAGCAGGTAGCCGAACAGGTCGGCGACGTAGTTGTCGATGGTGCTGAATAACAGGATGCCCAGCGCGAACATGCCGGCGAACAGGACACCGACCGCCGTATCGAATTGGAGGGCGCCTCGTCGGGCGACGGCGCCGATGGCCAGCGCGGTCCCGATCGCGGCGATGGCGCCACCCAGGTAGAGCGGCAGACCGACCATGTAGGCGATGACCAGGCCAGGGAAGGCGGCATGGCTCACGGCATCGCCGATGAAGGCGAGACCGCGGAGCACGACGAACGCGCCCATGACCGCGCACACGATCCCGACCAGGATGGCCGCGACCAGGCCTCGCTGCATGAACCCGAAGGCGAGCGGATCGAGGATGACGTCCACCATCGTCAGCGCGGCTCGTCGTGGAAGTGCTGCTCTCCCGACGGAGCCTGATCGTGGTGGTGCGCGTCGTCGATGACGGTGCTCTCGCCCGCGGGCAGGACGATGACGTGTCCGCCGTAGGCCGCCTGGAGCAGGGCCGGATCCATGACCAGGTCGGCCGGTCCGAACGCGACGATGCGGCCGTTGACGAAGGCCACCTGGTCGAAATGCGCGGCGGCACTGGCCAGGTCGTGGGTCGTCGCGATGACCGTCCGACCGACCTTCGATTCGGCTGCCAGGATCGCCATGAGGTCCTCCTGGGTGGTCACGTCGACGCCGGTCACGGGCTCATCGAGCAGGTACAGCTCCGGTTGAGCCGCGAGCGCGCGTGCCAGGAACGCCCGGCGGCGCTGACCTCCCGAGAGCTGGCCGATCTGACGGTCGACTTCATGGAGCAGGCCGACGGTCGCGAGGGCCTCGTGCACCGCGGAACGGTCGGCTGCCCCGGGCGATCGACCGATCCCGATCAGCGCCACCCGGCCCATCATCACCACGTCGCCCACGGTCACCGGGAAGGCCCAGTCGACCAATTCCGCCTGCGGCACATAGGCGATCCGTCGTCCGGCGCGTGATGGTGGCCCACCAAAGACCTCGACCGTGCCGCTGAAGGGATGGAGCAACCCGGCGATCGTCTTGAGCAGCGTGCTCTTGCCGGCTCCGTTCGGGCCGATGACCGCGAGCAGCGACCCGACCGGCACGACCAGGTCGACGTCGGTGAGAGCGACACGAGTGCCGTACCCGGTCGTTACCCCGGTCAGCCGGACGGCGTCCACTTTCGTCATCGGAGCGCGCCGACGACCTGGTCGACGTTCCAGCGCATGGCCGCCAGATAGGTGTCCTGCGGTGCGGGCCCGACGCTGTCCGTATAGAGCGTCGTCACGACCTTGGAGACCCCTGCCTCGGCCGCCAGCGTGGCCGCGAGCTTCGGGCTGAACTGCGCTTCGGAGAAGACCGCCTTCACCCCAGCCGCCTTGACCGTGTTGACCAACGCGGCGAGATCGGACGAACTGGGCTCCTGGCCGACGTTCGCGAGGATCACGCCGACGACCTCGAACCCGTAGTGCTTGGCGAAGTAGGGGAACGCGTCATGGAACGTGACGAGCTTTCGGCTCTGGACGGGGATCGTGGCGATCTTCGTCATGGCATCGGTGTCCATCGCCCCGATCTGCGCCGCGTAGGCGTCGCGGTTGGCCGCATATGTCGCTGCGCCTGCCGGATCGACGGCGCTGAGACTCGCGGCGATCGCCGGCAGGTAGTGATCCACGACGAGACCTGGATCCAGCCAGAAGTGCGGGTTGGGTTCCCCGTTGACATCGATCGTCGGGATCCCCTCGCCGAGGACGAGGTGTGGGGTGGCGCCGTCGTCCGCCGCGGTGACCAGCCGATCGAGGAAGTCATCCAGGCCGACGCCATTGGACACGATGAGATCGGCCCCGGCGAGCATCCGGGCGTCGTTCGGCTTGGGCTCGTAGTCCTCCGGGCCGGCCCCGGCGGGCACGATCGAGGTGACATGGACCCGGTCCCCGCCGACGTTCCGCACGATGTCCGCGAAGACGGTGGTCGTCGCCACGACTTGGACCGCCGATGAACTCGCCGGGTCCGAGGCCGTAGCCGAACCACATCCTGCCGTGAGGTTGGCGAACAGGACGAGCCCCAGGAGCGCCCCGATCGGGCGGATCGCGTGGAGGTGGTCGGTCCGTCGCACGGCTAGGCGTCCTGTTGGTCCCGAGCCGGGTCCGCGGTGGCGGCCATACAGGTCGGGCACAGGCCGAAGAGCTCCAGGCGATGGCCGTCGACCCTGTATCCGGTCCGTCGGGCGACGTCGTCGACCACGGTCCGCAGTCCGGCGTCCTCGATCCTGTCCGTTCGGCCGCAGCTGGAGCACACGACATGATGGTGGTGGGTGGGGTCACAGCCGACGTAGGCGTGTTCTCCGGACGGCAGGTCGAGGCGCTCGACGGCACCGAGACCCTCGAGGACTTCGAGTGTTCGGAAGACGGTCGCCCGGCCGACGCCGAGACGTCGCTCGCGGGCCGCACCGACCAGATCGGCGGCCGTGAAGTGGCCCTCCTGGTTCGCGATGAGGACGGCCAACGACCGCCGAGGCTCGGTCAGGCGGTACCCGGCTCGGTCGAGCGTGGTCACGATCGTCGCGGCATCGGTCATGACTCGACTCTACCACATGAATGAGACACAGTCTCAGTTAGGGCCGAACGTACCCTGCCGCCACCCGGACCACCGACCCGGGTGCATCGGCGTCCCGCCGGGGGACACTTCGCTCACGGCCAGGGCGTCTCCGGAGGGACGCGCAGGCGGCCATCGACGGCTGGAGTGAGGCGACCAGATGCTCTCGAGCGTGTTCGGGCGGAAGGCCGGGCGGGACGATCAGGGTCCTGCGATCGGCGATGCCGACGCGCACGTCTTCAGCTGTCCAGCGTGCACCAGACCCTTGAACGACGGCACGTCCCGGTGCCCCGGTTGCGGCAGCCGCCTCATCATGGGCGTGCTCGTCCGCCGAGCGATCGGCCTGGTCGCCCTGGGGTTGGTGTTCGGCGCCTTCCTCGGTGGGGCCGGCATGGCGTCATTCATCGCCGTGACCCTGCACCCGGAGCCGGCGATCGCCGCCATCGAGGCACCGGCGATCGTCGCACCGTCCGAAGCGCCCATCGCGGTCGTCCCGCCGGCCACGAATCCCGTCACGCCGGGAGTCCCACCGGCCGCGGCGGCGGCCTTGAGTGGCACGATCGTGATCAACAGCCGGATCGCGGCGGATGCGGTGACCCTGCGAACGACGCTCGAGAGCCAGGACGGCAGCGCGAACGACCTGGCCAAGGCGCTCCGGACCCTGGCGGCCGATGCCGCGGCAGGGATGGACCTGACCAGCCGGATGGCGCCCTGGACGGCGGCGACATCCGTGCGGGCAGGCCTCGATGACTTCTACTCGTCGATGGCCACCACAGCCCGGGACGGCCTCCACGCCTCGCTCGCCGACCTGTCCGCGTATCGCTCGACCGCCAAGGCGATGCTGGCCGTCACGGCCGGTCTCGATACGGTCGACGCCAGTTCCCGAACGCTGGCCGCGACAGTCGGTCTCGATCTGCCCTCGCTCGAGCCCTGACGGGCGTTCGAGCCCTGACGGGGGAACGTCAGGGAGCGTATCCAGTCAGTTCGACGTAGGCCCGTCCGGAAAGGGATCGTCCTTGCCGCCGGGCCGAGACGACCTGCGACCCTTCCCAGTACACGACCCCGGTCGTCGCCCGGGTGTCCAGCTCCTGAGCCTGTACCGTCGGGCGGAGATCGATCGTCAGGGACTCGTCCGGGATCGCGATCGCCCAGCCAGCCGGATACGTGGCGCCGGTCGCGGGACTCGTCCACTGAGCGGTCACGACGACCGAGAAGGCATCACGATCGAGATGTCGCACGGTGCCGTCGGCCGCCACGATCGTCCCGTACACGAGTGGATACGTCCCGTCGACGTCGCGGACGAGCGACAAGGTCAGATCGGTGCCGTCGGCCAGGTTGACGGCGAACCAATCCCAGCCACCGCCTCCGACCGAGATGAAATCGCCCCACTGGTGGTCGAACCAGGCGGAGCCGTCCACGGCGAATGTTCGTCCGTCGAGGGTCAGTGATCCGGCGGCGGTCATGGCTGTCCGCGAGTAGTAGTACGAGCCACCCGCCGGGCCGAAGTCGATCCAGCCGTCGCGCTCGTGCAGGGCCGCCGGCTTCGTTGCCTGGAGCGTCAGATCCAGGCCCATCCCGCCCGGGCTGCCGCTGGCCGTTGCCTCGGCCGAGGTGAGTGCGGCCGCGAGGTGATCCGAACCGCCGCTCCCGGTCATGGTCCAGGCGGGCCGTCCGAAGGTGTCCGGCTGGGACGGGTCGGCCCCGGTCAGGGCGAGAGCGAAACCGGTCGGGACGCCGGCAGGATCTCGCGGTGACCTGTCCACCTGAGGCCCGATATCGAGTCGCTGGCTGTACAGGAATTGGTCGCCGCCTTCATCGGTGATCGCGAGGTGCGAGACCCACGACGTCGGGAAGCGGCCGCGCTCCGCCCGGAAGATGACGTACTCGAACCCGTAGCGTCGACCGTCGTCGGCCCGGAGGTGGCCGGTGTAGTACCACCACTCGGTCAGACGGGTGTGCGGCCCGTCGTCACGGGGGAGGACGATCGGGATCGGGTCGGCCACCGCGGCCGGGACCGGCGAGGCGGGCGGGACGGACGGACGGGCAGGCGTGGGGTTCGCCAGGATCGGCCCGGCGCCGGCCATGCCGCCCGAGCACCCGGCGACCGTCAGCGCCACCATCAGCGCGACCATGGCGCGGCCGATGGATCCGAGTCCACTCGACCGGCTCATCGGATGCCCGCCTCGATATCCGCCTCGGACGCCGGGAGGCGCCCGGCCATCATCCGTTCGAGCGACGCTGGCATCCACCAGTTCCAGCGACCGAGCAGCCGCATCGTGGCCGGGACGAGGAGGGCCCGGACGACCGTCGCGTCGAGCGCGACCGCGATGGCCATTCCGATCCCGAGTGCCTTGATCAGGACGATGTCGGCGAACGCGAATGAACCCGCCACGACGACCACGATGAGGGCGGCCGAGGTCACGATCCTGCCGCTCCGCTCCATGCCGCCGGCGACCGCCTCGATGTTGTCCCCGGTCCGGTCCCAGACCTCCTTCATGCGGGACAGCAGGAAGACCTCGTAGTCCATCGACAGGCCGAACAGGACACAGAACAGGATGACCGGCTGGGTCGTCTCGACGAACCCGAGTGGCTGGAAGCCGAGCAGTGCCGACAGGTTGCCGTCCTGGAAGATCCAGACGAGGGCACCGAAGCTGGCCACGATCGACAGCGTGTTCATGACCAGCGCCTTGGCCGGCAGGACGGCGGAGCGGAGCAGCACGAACAGCACGAGGTAGGTCGAGACGATGATGAACAGGGCTGTTCGTGGGAAGTCGGCCCGGACCCGATCGACCACATCGGCGACATCCGCCGCACCACCGCCGACGAGGATCGTCGCCCCGGCCGGTGGGGCGAGTGCGCTGTCAGCGCCGCGAAGGTCGGCGACCAGGGAGCGGCCTTCGTCGCGGTTCGGGCCGTACGGGGTGTAGATCGTGAACGCGGTGAGATCGCCCCGGGTCGTCGCCGCCAGGGCAGTCTGCACGTACCGGTCACGCGGCCCGTTCGGGTCGCCGTACAGGAGGCTGTACTGGGCCAGGGTCAGACGCGGGTCGACGTCGACGACGCTGTCCACGTGCCGGATCCGCGGGTCGGCCGCGAGGCGCCGCGAGTAGTCGTACAGGGCGGCCAGGTTGGCGGGCGTGGTGGCTTCGCCCGTCGTTCGGACGGCGATGACGATCGGGGCGAATTCGCCCTCACCGAAGTTCGCCACCAGCCGGTCGAAGGCCGCACGCGACGGCACCGAGGGCGGAAGGATCGAGGCATCGGGCGCATTGAACCGGACGTGCAGGAACGGAGAGCCGAGCAACAACAGGAAGGCGAGGGTCGGCACCAGGACCGCGACGGGATGGCGCATGACCCGCCGGGCGAGCCTCGACCACGCCCCGTCGGCGCTCGCGACGCCCGACACCGTCCGGATCGCGAACCGATCCACCCGGCTGCCAAGGATCATCAGGACGGCCGGCAGGAGGGTCAGCGCGGAGGCGACCGCGAGACCGACCACGATCGCCCCGGCGATGCCGACCGAGCGAAGGATCATGAACTCGAACAGGACCAGTCCGAGCAACCCGAGCAGCACGGTCAGGCCACTGAAGAAGACGGCTCGGCCGGCGGTCGCAACGGTGATCCGAACCGCTTCGCCGACCCGTTCGGGTCCATCGGGCTGGCGAGCCAGCTCCTCCCGGAACCGGCTGGTCATCAGCAGCGAATAGTCCACCCCGAGACCGAGACCGAGGAGGGTGGCGAGGTTGAGCACGAAGATGCTCATCGGCGTCAGCGATGCGACGACGAAGATGCCGGCCAGGGCCACGATCACGGCGGAACCACCGACCACGAGTGGCACGCCGGCCGCGACGAGTGAACCGAAGACGAAGACCAGGGCGATGGCCGCCAGCGGCAACGAGATGGCTTCGCTCCGGCGAAGGTCGGATTCGGACACGGTCTGGACATCGCCGTAGAAGGCCGGCCCGCCGGCGAGCGCGACATCGATCCCCGGAGCGTCGTGGAGTCGCTCGCGCAGGATGGGCAGGGCCGCCGGCGAATCATCCGGGGCCAGGTCGAGGAAGACGATGTCGTAGGCGGTGTGGCCGTCGGCCGAGACCTGGCTCGGTGCCAGCGTGTGCGACATGACCCGCACGACGTGCGGTGCGGTCGCGACGTCGCGGATCGCCGAAGCTGCGGCGAGTTCGAAGGCCGGGCTTCCCGCCGTGAGCGTCGAGCTCGAGAAGACGATCACCAGCGCCGACGGAGGGGCCCCCAGCTCGTTCTCGAGGAGGGTCTTGGCCCGGGCCGATTCGAGGTCGTCGAGGATGAACCCGCCGGCACTCAACTTGCCCGGCAGCTGTGGCGCGAACGGGATCGCGACCAGCAGGAGGACGACCCAGACGGCCACCACCCACCAGGCGCGGCGCGCGACGAATCGCCCGAGTCGGTCGAAGGGGTTCACAGCACAGGTTCGCCTTGGTCAGCGGATCGGATGGCGGGCGGCGACATCGTACTCGCGAACGTGTTTCGGAGCCCCGACCCATCTGCTAGCATCGGCCCGTGCAGCTCTTCCTGGTCGCGTTCCAGCAGCCCATCCCCTTCGGGATCTCGATCCTCATCGTCGTCCTGATGCTCGGCATCGTGCTGCGGTCCGCCATGGCGGCCGAAGGTGGCTCGAGCTGGGTCCGCCGGATCACCAGCCCGAACGCGAAGTTCCTGTTCACGTTCCTGTTCATCGGTTGGGCCATCGTGTTCGGAGTCGGCCTGCAGCTGGTCCCCCACACCGGGGCCAACTCGATCTACGGCGGACTGGGGCTGATCGCCCTGTTCAGCGGCTTCTTCATCATGATGGGCTTCCTCTGGTCGGTGATCGGGGAATAGCCAAACCGGCTCCGCGCACGGTTGCCGATCGTCATCGATACGTCGGGTTCCGTTCCCGGAACGCGCAGCCCCGGCGGCCGGCCCGGGATCCTCCGCTGGACCGGCCCCGACCATCGCGCTATCATCCCGGGACTTGCATACTGCATAGACTTTATGCGTCATGGACCGGGCCAGAACCAGGACGTGACGATGAACCCGGAGGCCGGACCGCGTGGATGCCCAGGAGATCAAGACCGCGGTGGCGCACCAGGATGCCGCTCGCAGCGCATCGGAGGCGCCCTTCGTGAACCTTGCCGATCCAGCGAAGGCGCTCGGCCCCACGGGCGCTCCGGCCGTCAGTCGCCGAGCGCCGATCTGGGAGGACGTCCCGGATGAGAAGTGGAATGACTGGCGCTGGCAGCTGAGCAACCGGGTCAACGACCTGGCCGAGATCGAACAGATCCTGGAGCTGACCGACGAGGAACGCGAGGGCCTGTCGACGCCGGACAAGTTCCGGGTCGACATCACCCCGTATTTCATCAGCCTGATCGACCCGAAGGATCCCAACGACCCGATCCGTCGCCAGGTCATCCCGACCGCCGGCGAGCAGAGCGCCTTCACCGGGATGATGGAGGACTCGCTCGCCGAGGACCGGCACTCGCCGGTCCCTGGTCTCGTCCACCGTTATCCGGATCGCGTCCTGATGCTCGTGACGACCCAGTGCGCAAGCTACTGCCGGTATTGCACGCGCAGCCGGATCGTCGGCGACGCGACCCAGAACTTCAATCGGCGCGACCACGAGGCCCAGCTCGAGTACCTGCGCCGCACGCCGCAGGTCCGGGACGTCCTGATCTCCGGCGGCGACGGGTTGACCCTGGCGCCGAAGCTGTTCGAGTCGATCCTTCGTGGGTTGCGTGAGATCCCGCACATCGAGATCATCCGGATCGGGTCGCGGGTCCCCGTCTTCCTGCCCCAGCGGATCGACGACGAGCTGTGCGAGATGCTCGAGAAGTATCACCCGCTCTGGATCAATCTCCACTTCAACCACCCGAACGAGATCACGCCTGAAGTGAGTCGAGGGGTCGACAAGCTGGCCCGGGCGGGCCTCCCGATCGGCAACCAGAGCGTGCTGCTCGCCGGCGTCAACGATTGCGTCCATATCCAGCGAGCGCTCGTCCACAAGCTCGTGGCCAACCGGATCCGGCCGTACTACCTCTACCAGTGCGATCTGGTCGAAGGTTCTGGCCATTTCCGAACGCCGGTCGGCAAGGGGCTCGAGATCATGGAGGGCTTGCGCGGCCACACGTCGGGCTACGCCGTCCCGACATACGTCATCGATGCGCCCGGCGGTGGCGGCAAGATCCCGATCATGCCCAACTACCTGATCAGCTACTCGGACCACAAGGTCGTGCTCCGCAACTACGAGGGCTACATCACGACCTACGAAGAGCCCGACACGTACCAGAAACACGATCAGCGGGCGTGTGCCTATTGCCAGCAGGGCCGGCCGGAACCGGGTCAGTCGGGCGTCCTCGGTCTGCTCGAGGGCGAGCGCATGTGGATCGAGCCCAAGGGTTTTGCCGAGATCCACACACGCGGCAACGAGGAGGCTCATCGCCTCCAGGACCCGTCCAAGTGGGTGCCGTACGGCGTGGGCGCGATCGAGGGGACGGCGTCGGCATCGCTGCCCGTCCTCGAGGCAGGTGCCCCGACCGATGGGTCGCGGCCCGAACCCGAGGAGTACGGCCCTGGCGAAGAGCCGCGACCGCGAGACGGCGAGCCAACCGGCTCGGCGCACGGCGAGCTCCTCTAGGTCCACCCTGGGGCCGGCCTCGGCCGGTCGTTAAACTCAGCCGGTGACGAAGAAGAAGCGAGGGTCGGTCGGTCAGTCCATCGGCGGGATCCTGGCGGGGATCGACGGGCAGATCTTCCGGACGACCCCGCCCGCCAATGAGCTGGTCGCCAAGGGCGATCCGATCCCGGGCGTCGCAGCGGCCGGCGGTGGCCGCTTGTCGGTCGACCTGCCCGGCTCTCCATCGGCCCCGGGTCGGTCGCCCGATCGACTGTCCCTGTCGGCCGATGGTTGCTCGGCGACGGTCGACCTGGTCGCGGGTGGCCGGCTGGCCTCGCTCAACGTCGGCGGTCATGAGCTGCTCCGGACGACCGACGCTGGCCTCTACGGTTGGGGGTCGTTCCCGATGGCGCCGTACGCCGGACGCATCCGCGATGCATCCTTCACGTTCGAGGGCGAGCGATATGCCCTGCCCGTGGTCGACCCCCCGCATGCCATGCACGGGACCACCTACGACCGCCCATGGCAGCTCGTCGGGCCGGACTCGATCGCCACGGACCTCGGGCCCGGGTGGCCGTTCCGGGGGCGCGTCACCCAGCGATTCGAGCTCGCGCCGGACCATCTCCGCTGCCGGATGGAACTCCATGCCGACGAACCGATGCCGGCATCGATCGGCTGGCATCCGTGGTTCGTCCGACGACTCGAGGGGGCGCCGGCCGGGTCGGACCTGGAACTGGGATTCGACGCCGGCGCCATGTACCGGCGCGATGCGGCCGGTATCGCGACCGCCGAGCTGGTCCCGCCTCCGGCCGGTCCGTGGGACGATTGCTTCACCGATCTCCGGCAGTCGCCGACCCTGCGCTGGCCGGGGATCCTCGGACTCACCATCGAATCGGACTGTCCAGCCTGGGTCGTCTTCACGTTCCCGGAGGATGCCCTCTGCGTGGAGCCTCAGACCGCGCCGCCGGACGCGCTCAATGTCCATCCGACGGTCGTCCAGCCCGGCCGCCCGCTCATCGCTGAGATGACCTGGCGCTGGTGGTCGCTGGCGGACTAGGCCTTTCGCTCGTCGCCCTCGGTCGGGCGCGGTTCAGCTGGCGCTCGTGGCCACCGCGGCGACGACCGTCAGGGCTCGGGCGAGCTGGGGGTCGGTCAGGGCCTTCACCTGCGCCGCAGTCATCTTGCCGACGTCGCTCGGGTCCAGCGGTGCCACGTCGCTCGCTCGGGCGACCGTGACATCCGGTGTGATGCCCTGATGCCAGATCTCGCGACCGCTCGGGGTCAGCCATTCCACGGTCCCCACCCGCAGGGCGGATCCGTCGCTGAGGCTGAACTCCCCCAGGACCGTTCCCGTGCCGTAGGTCTGGACACCGACGATCGTGGCGCGACCGGCGTCCTGGAGCGCGCCGGACACGATCTCCGATGAGCTGGCGGTCCCGCCGTCGACGAGGACGACGAGCGGCAGGTCCGTGGCCAGACCGCCCGGAGCGACCGGGTGGGGCGTCTCCTTGCCGGCCGCATCGCGCTCGATGAACACGACCCCGCTGGACAGGAACTGGCTGGCCACCGCGTCGGCCTCGTTCACGTAGCCGCCCGGATTGCCACGCAGATCGAGGACGATCCGGTCGGCGCCGGCAGCACGGGCGTCGGTGATGACGCCCTTGAGATCGTCGGCCGCCCCGGTGGAAAACTGGTCGAGCCGGATCAACGCGGTGTGGGTACCCGGGACCATCGCCCATGACACGGGGTCCACGGCGACGTCTGCCCGGACGATCGAGACCTGGCGCTGGGTGTCGTCGGGCTCGTGCTGGACGGTCAGGACGACGGTCGTCCCGGCCTCGCCGCGGACCCAGGTCACCACGTCGTCGATGGTGTGGCCGGCGGTCGACCGGCCATCGACGGCGACGATCTCGTCGCCGATCGTGAGGCCGGCTCCTTCCGCCGGGCCGTCCTTGAACACGCCGACCACCAGGGGCAGGCCATCGGTGGCGGTGTCGATCCGGACCCCGATCCCGACGTAGGAGCCCGACAGGTCACTCGCCCGGGCGGCCCGTTCTTCTGGCGTGAGGAATGACGTGTGGCCGGTGTCGCCGACGGCCTGGGTCATGCCGTCGATGGCCCCGTACACGAGTTTCGTGTCGTCGAGTTGGGAGGCCCCGACGTACTTGGTATGGAGGATGTCCCACGCCTGGTTGATGAGCCCGAACGGCCCGCCATCGGAAGGAGCCGGGGTCGTCCACCCGACGATACCCACCGCGGGTAGCGCAAGGTTTCCGACCCCGATCCCGACGCTGAACGTGACCACCAGCGCGAGGCCGATGACCGCCCGACGTATCCACGAACCGCGTCCACGGCCGGCCGCCGGTGACGCCGAGACCAGGGAGGGGCCGGGCGCGACGAGTGCCGCATCCGGTGGCTCGGTTTCGGTGGTCGGTTCGGTCGGGATCAGTTCGGAGTCCATCGGCGTCATGCTGCTCGCGAGGGTGGGACGTTCGACGGAACGCACAGTGCGAGCCATCGCCGAGCGCTTCGCCCGGTACCGCCAAGCATGACGCAACGACGTGGGGATGCGATATCGGGAAGGTGAAGGTTCGTTCTCACGGTTCGGGACCGGATCGGGAGGTGTGCGATAGACTCGGTAATCCTTACCAGATCAGTCGGAGATGACCGACCTCGTGACCAGTCCTTCGCCCTCTATCGGTCTCGGCGCCCTCCGTCCGGCCCCGGCGGGTCTGCCAGACCCGACGATCTCGCCGCCGACGATCGCGGAAGCCGGCGACCCGTTCGCCTCGGTCCGTGTGATCGATCTGCTCGCCCGGCTCGAGCGGGGCCGGCCGATCCGGGTATCCGATATCGTCGATCGGTTGAACGCGTCCTATCTCGATTGGCTGTTCTCAGCGTCCGTCGTCGTCGACGTCGTCCTCCAGCTGCAGGCCAACTGGATGGCCGACTACCGGAACAGCTCGGGCATCGTCATCGAGGATGGGGCGCGCGGTGCCACCCTCACCATCGAGGACTCGAGCCGGGTCGATCCCTGGATCGTCAGTCAGGCCCAACGCATGCGCACCGCGTGTACGGAGCGGCTGGCCGAATTCAGCCGTCGCGACCGAGTGACCTCGGACGGCTGATTGGGCAAGCCGCGCGACCGTTCCGCGATGGACCCTGACCCCGCGATGGAACCTGACCCCTCGACCTGGAGGAACTTCGAATGACCGACCTGGGATACGCCAACAAGAACGCGCTCGTCGACAGTCGCTGGGCGCTCGCCCACCTCGACGACGCGAGCGTCCGCTTCGTCGAAGTCGACGTCGACACGACGGCCTACGAACAGAGCCACCTGCCGGGTGCGGTCGGCTGGGATTGGACGAGTCAGCTGTCCGACGGTGTCCGCCGTGACATCGCGGGCCGCGAGGATTTCAGCGCCCTCCTGTCGACCTCGGGCATCGGGCCTGATACGACGATCGTGCTGTATGGCGACAACAACAACTGGTTCGCGGCCTGGGCGTACTGGCAGTTGAAGCTGTACGGGCATGGCGATGTCCGGATCCTCAACGGCGGGCGTAAGTTCTGGCTGGACAACGGCCTTGCCCTGAGCGTGGATGTGCCGGACTACGAACCGACCGGCTATCGGCTTCCGGAACCCGACTTCAGCCTGCGAGCGTTCCGGGACGACATCCTGCCGCGCCTTGGCGACCCGGGGCTGGCCCTTGTCGACGTCCGGTCGCCGGCCGAGTACAACGGCGAGATCATCGCGCCTCCGGGCATGAGCGAGACCGCCCAGCGGGCCGGCCATATCCCGGGCGCGGCCTCGATCCCGTGGGCGCAGACCGTCCGGGAGGACGGGACGTTCAAGGATGCCGAGGACCTGGCCACGCTCTACGAGGCCAAGGGCGTCACGCCCGACAAGGACGTGATCGCCTATTGCCGGATCGGCGAACGGTCGAGCCACTCATGGTTCGTCCTCCACGAGCTGCTCGGCTACAAGCGGGTCCGAAATTACGACGGCTCGTGGACCGAGTACGGCAGCATGATCGGCGTCCCGATCGAGAACCCGACCCCGGTCACCGCCGGCTGACCACTGCCATCGGCATGTCCGGCCCCGGCCGGTCGCGATTTAGAGCGGCCGGGCCGGGCGACCGTACTTGGCCATGGCCTCGAGGAGGCGGTCGTGCGGGAGCGCGTGCGCCGTGAGGCCGTCTCGCCCGACCATCGTCTCGGCCGCGACCAGGGCGTTGATGATCGCCTCCTCGGTCGCCTCGATGACGCCATCGAAGACACCGTCGATGACCTGGTCGCCGACTGCCCGGACGTCATAGGCCGACGTGTCGATCCGTCCGTCGCGAAGGACCGGCAGACGGTTGCCCGTGGCGAACGCGAGAATGAGGTCGCCGCTGGAATTCATACCCGTGCCTCCGGCCCTGGCGATGCCCAGAGCGGCCCGCTGAGCCGCGCGGGCGCACTGGTGCGGCAGGAGCGGAGCATCGGTGGCGACGATCACGATGATCGAGCCCGAACCGGGCGGCGCCCCACGTGCCGTGAGCGCATCGGCCTGATCGTACGGACTCGGGACCTCGTCGTTGGTGATCTCCAGCCCGACCGGGACGCCGTCGACCCGCAGCCAGCCCCGCCGGCCGTAGTTGGCCTGGACGAGGACGCCGACCACGTGCCCACCTCGATCCTCGGGCAGGACCCGTGACGCTGTCCCGATGCCACCCTTGAACTCGTGGCAGACCATGCCGGTCCCACCGCCGACGCCGCCTTCGGCGACCGGCCCGCCCGTCGCTGCCGCCAGGGCGGAGTGCAGGTGCTCCGGCCTGACGTGGAACCCGTTCATGTCGTTGAGCATGTCGTCGGCGGTCTCGGCCACGACCGGCAGCGACCAATCGATCTCGTTCGCCCCGGCCATCTGGATCGAGGCGGCCACCAGGGCATCGCGGACGACACCGACACTATGGGTGTTGGTGATCGCGACGGGCGTGGTCAGCAGCCCGGATTCGCGGATCCATTCGAGTCCGGTCATCTCGCCATTGCCGTTCAGCCGATGACCGGCGGCGAAGACCGGCTCGTGCCATCGATCGGCCTGGCGCGGGACGATGACGGTCACCCCGGTCCGGATCGGCCCGCGACCGACGACGAGCGGTCCGTCGCCTTCGATGATGGTCGTGTGGCCGACGCGGACGCCGGGCACGTCGGTGATGGCGTTGGCGGGGCCGGGTCGCCCCTGGCCGATCGCGATGCCGAGGTCACGTGTTCGCATCTGTCGATGCTAGCGGGCCGATGGGTGGCATCGCTCGGCCGATCCGCGACACATGGGTCGGCGGACCGGGCCGTATCATCGCCGCGATGATCCCGACCCAACGATCCAGTCCGACCGTCCGGCTGCGCCGCCTGCCGGATCGGGTCGCCGACATGCGCGCCATCGATGCCGCCGAGGCGTTCCGCGACCTGCCCGGGCTCGTGCTCCTCGAAAGCGCCCGACCTGGCCGGAATGCACGGTGGACGTATCTCACGGCCGATCCCGTCGCCGTCCTCGGGTCGCCGGCCGCCGGATCGGATCCGTTCGCGGTGGCCCGGCGACTGGTCGGTCGACTCGATCGGACGACCGCCATGCCGCCCGATGCCCCGCCATTCCTGGGCGGTCTCGTCGGATTCCTCGGCTACGATCTCGGGGCGGTCCTGGAACGGCTCCCGGCGATCGCGTCGGAGGACCAGGATCTCCCGCCGCTTCGGCTCGCGCTCCATGACTGGGTCGTGGCGTGGGACCGGCGAACTGGTCACGCCTGGCTGGGTGGTCGGGCACTCGACGGGGACGGACGTCGCCTGGACCGTCGCCTCGACGATGCACACGCCCGGCTGACGACACCCACGGCCCGACCCGACCCGGAGGTCGATCCCGGACCGACCGGGCCGCTCCGGTTCACCTCCAGCCTTGACCGGGACACGTACGAGATGGGCGTCGAGACCGTGCGAGCGCACATCGCCAGCGGTGACATCTATCAGGCCAACCTGACCCGTCGCCTGGCGACGGCCTTCGACGGCGACCCATGGCCGATCTACCGTCGCCTGCGAACGGGTGACCCGTCCCTCTTCTCGGCGTACCTCGACCTTGGGCCCGGGCAGCTCACGGGACGGCCCCGCGCCCTGCTGTCGGCCTCGCCCGAGCCATTCCTGGCGATCGACACCGCGGGCCGGGTCACGGCGGACCCGATCAAGGGCACTCGCCCGCGCGGTCGCGATGCAGCCGCTGACCGCGCCCTCGCCCGCGAACTGCTCGCCTCGAGCAAGGATCGAGCGGAGAACGTGATGATCGTCGACGTCCTGCGCAACGATCTCGGGCGCGTCTGTCGACCGGGGAGCGTCCGCGTCCCGCGTCTGTGCCGGCTGGAACGGACGGCGGCCGTGCAGCACCTGGTCTCGACCGTGACCGGGGTCCTGGCCGAGGGCCGGGACGCCTTCGACCTGCTGGCGGCCGCCTTCCCGGGCGGCTCGATCACCGGTGCCCCCAAGATCCGGGCGATGGAGATCCTCGAGGCCATGGAGCCGGTCCGACGCGGGCCGTACACGGGAGCCATCGGCTGGATCGGACCCGACGGTGCGATGCAGACGAGTATCGTCATCCGGACCTTCGTCGCCGATGGCGAGCGGCTGACCCTGCACGTCGGTGGCGGGATCACCTGGAAGAGCGACCCGGCCGCCGAATGGGAGGAGACGGTCACCAAGGCACGCGGGCCACTCGAGGCGATCGGTGGGGTCGAGATCTCGTGACTGAGCGGCAGGCGAATGGCCCCCGATCCGATCACGTCTGGGTCGACGGCCGGGTCGTTCCCGCGGACGGGACCCACCTGTCCGCCTTCGACCGCGGTTTCCAGTTGGGCGACGGGATCTTCGAGACGTTGCGGGCTCGCGCTGGACGCTCGATCGAGCTGGATCAGCACGTCGCTCGGCTTCGCACATCTGCTGATGGCCTGGAGATCCATCTTCCCGACGACATCGGCCCTCGCCTGGCGGACGGGATCGCCGAGCTGCTCACGGCCGCCGGCCTCGACGGCCCGACCGGCGACGCGTCGGTCCGAGTGACCGTGTCCCGCGGCCCATATCGGACCCGTGGTCTGCTGCCGGCCGCGGAGGTGGTCGCCCCGACCGTCGTCATCCAGGCCTGGCCAGTCACACCGCCGCCCGCAGATCACCTCGAGCGCGGGCTCCACCTCGTCGCCTCGTCGGTCAGGCGCGATCCGGCCAGCCCGCTCGCCGCGCTCAAGACGACCTCTCGCGCCGACTATGTCTACGCCCGGCTCGAAGCGCGTCGCGCCGGTGCCGACGATGCCCTGTTCCTGACGATCGATGGGCGCCTGTCGGAAGGGACCTCGGCGAACCTTTTCCTCGTCCGACGGACCGCTGGTGGCCAGGAACTCGCGACACCGTCCCTCGACTGCGCGATCCTGCCCGGCACGACCCGATCGTGGCTCCTCGGCTGGGGCGCCCGGGTCGGGCTCCGGTCGTTCGAGGGATCGCTCCTTCCCGCAGACCTGGTCGCGGCTGATGAAGCCTTCCTGTCGTCCAGCGTCGCCGGTGTCCTGCCGGTCACACGGTTCGCCGGGGAACCGGTCGGGGACGGCCGGCCCGGACCCTGGACGATGCGAGCGCGCGCGGATCGAGACGCCATGATCGTCCAGACCGAGATCGCTCCGTGACCCGGGACGAACTGATCGCCGGGACCCGCCAGCTCATCGAGGAAGGTGACCGGTTGCGTGCGGACCCTTCGCTCGGCTCGCTGCGGGTCTGGCTCCAGCGCTCGGACGACCTGCTCTCGACTGCCTGGGGGAGCATGGATCGGTACCACCTGGCATGGTTGATGGTCGGCAAGCCCAAGGGCATCGTCCGCGGTCGTCCGATGACGACCGACGAGGAGTCGGCCTATGTCCGTGAGGTCGCGGAGCAGAAGACGGCCGCCCTGCGGATGAGCCTGGACGCGGTCGAGCGCCAGGGGATGCCGTTCGTCGGTCAGTCCGGCGGCGTCGACGGCGATCGGTCGCCGGACCGCGCCCCCGACCGCGCCGGCCTGCCGGTCGACCCGGCCCTGGCCGAGCGCCTGGCCGAGGCCCGTCGCCGGGCGGAAGACCACCTCGACCACGACGCCCCACGAGCGCCCCGCCCGGACCGGATGCAGCGATGACCGGTGACGGGCACGTCCCGGCGATCGGGGGTACGCGAACGGTCCCGGCGCCGGATCCCGTGGCCCGCGACTACCTCCTCCTGGCCCTCCGCCTCGACCAGCACATCCCGGGTCTGGTCGACGGCTATTTCGGCCCGGCCGACCTCAAGGCGCGGGTCGACATGGAGCCGCTACCGTCGCCGGCTCGGCTGCGCGACGATGCGACCGCGTTGCGCGCCCGGCTCACCACCGACGTCACCGAGCCCGATCGACGGTCGTGGCTGGACGTGCAGCTGATCGCCCTCGAGACGCAGGCCGCCGCCCTCGCCGGTGAGCCGCTGCCATACCTCGACCACGTGGAGCGCTGCTTCGCCTACCGGCCGGCTCGCCATGACCCCGCGATCTTCGAGGCGGCAGCCGCGGACGTCGACGCCCTGCTTCCCGGCTCCGCACCGCTGGCGGTTCGCCTGGCGGCCTGGGACGCGCGATTCGAGATCCCGACGGATCGGCTCGTCGCGACCGTCGAGTGGCTGGTCGCACGGTTCAGGACGACCGCGGCCGGACGGTTCGGGCTGCCGGACGGGGAGCACCTCCGGGTGAGTCGCGTGACCGGCCAGCCCTGGAGCGCGTACAACTGGTACGACGGCGGCCGCCGGTCCCGGGTCGATATCAACACGGACCTCCCGGTCCGCGTCCCCGCCCTGGTCGGGTTGGTCGCCCACGAGGCCTACCCGGGACACCACCTCGAGCACGCCTGGAAGGAGGCGGACCTGGTCGACCGCCAGGCCCGCCTCGAGTCGTCCATCCTGCTCATCAACACTCCCGAATGCCTGATCAGCGAAGGCCTCGCCGACCTTGGCGTCCGGTTCGTGTCACCGCCCTCGGAGCGAGCCGACCTGTTGGTCGAACTGTTCGAGCGAGCCGGTCTGCCGTTCGCGAGCGACCCGGTCGCCTGTCGCGACGCCGCCGAACTGGCCGTCGCGATCGGTCCACCTCGCGCCACGCTCGGGACGATCGCCGGCGATGCCGCGATCCGTCGTCACGCCGACGGCTCGTCCCACGACGAGGTCCTGTCGTTCCTGATCGAGGTCGGTCGCGCCGATCCGGCGCTCGCCGCCAAGCGGCTGGGGTTCATCGAGCACCCGCTGTGGCGGACGTACGTCTTCGTCTATGCGGAGGGCGAGGCGCTCCTGGACCGATGGCTGGCGTCCGTCCCGGAGTCTGCCCGGGCCGAGCGGTTCGGACGCCTGCTCCACGAGCAACTGACCCCCGCGGCGGTCACAGTCCCCGGCTGAACACGACCCGGTCGTCGCCATCGGCGTCGTAGTCGGGTATGGCTCGATTGCCGTACAGATTCTGCGTCCCGGGCTCATCCACGATCGTGAACCCCAGGGCGCGATGGAATGCGACCGAGCCCTGGTTGCCGGGCCAGGTGATCGCGGTCACCCGACGTGCCCCGCGGCCTGCGGCGTCGCCGAAGAAGCGCTCGTACAGTTCGCGGCCAAGCCCGGACCGGCGGTGATTGGGGCTGGTCCCGACCATGTGGACATAGGCCTGGGCGGGATCGTCCGGGCTGATGAAGCCGATCAGGAACCCGACCGGTCGCCCTGTGTCGTCCTCGGCCAGCCAGGACGTCCCGGTGAAGTGCTGGAACCACAGGCGGGGGAGCAATGGGTGGATCCTGCGGCCACCCCACCATTCGTCGACCTGCCCGACGAGGCGGGTGTGATCGGCCTCGGTCGGTCGTCGGAACCGGAGCCGATCGGTCGTGGGCCGGCCGGTCATCGTGCCGCGACGCCTGCGATGGTCGCTGCGGCGACGAATTCGGCAACGACGAGCAGACCGTACACCTGGGCGAGGTAGTCGATGAGCGAGAGGACCCCGCCTTCGGAGCGCCCGAACTGCCACAGACCGAGCTGGCCGAGGGCGACCGCTCCGAGCGCCAGGCCGATCGCGAGGAGGACCCGCCGCCGACCCATCAGGTGGTCCGACGCACCGAAGGCAAGGCCCGCCCCGATCGCCAGCCCGGTCAGCCCGGCGATCGCCAGCAGACCGTTCGTCCAGGCCATGACGCCGCCCACGATGACGATCGCGCCCGCGCCGAGGAGCGCTGCGACGAGGGCGAGCGAGATGCCACGAGCGAGCGAGGCCCTCGGATCCGGGGTCATGGCCGCGGCTGCGGCGGCCCGCGCCTCGGCCGCACGATACCGGTCGGACGGCGGCCGGGCGAGGCGCCGCTCCCCAGGACTCACCGGGACCTGTCCGGTCCCGGGCTCGGACGAACCGGGCGCTGGCGTCGGATCGCTCATGCGGCCATCGTAGCCGCCGATGGGACCTGACGGCCCCGGTACCACGGCGCGTGGCAGGGCCCCGGTCTCCACGCTAGACTCCAGCCATCGTGAGCCACCCCAGTCTTGGCCTTCCGCCACCCGACCAAACCGCTGGATATCCGGCGGCCGCCACGCGCCTCCGCCAGGACATCCCCCGCCTTGCCGGTCGTGCCCTGGCCTTCGCGATGGACGCCGACACGACGATCGGGGCTCGATACGACGAAGCCGGCCTGCGTCACCTCCTGCGCGACGCCGAGCTCCTTGCCGAACGGGTCGCCCTGTGCATCTCGATCGGCGACCCACGGCCGGCGCACGATTATGCCGAGTGGACCGCTGTCGTCTATCGCCGGCGCCAGACCCCGATGGACGACGTGATCGCCCTGTGCGAGGGCCTCCGAGCGGCCATGCCGACCGTGCTTGCCCCGCCCGAGATGGACGCCGCTTCCGAAGCCCTCGACGCGGCCATCGCGGCCTATCGCTGGCACCGGCGGATCGCCGGCGACGCGCGCCGCAAGAATGCCTTCCTGCAGCTGCTCTACAAGGGCGCCTGATCCATGACCATCAAATGGGTCCAGCAGGATCCGCTCGTCCTCAACGGCGAACCGTTCTGCTATGGATCGCGCCTAACCGTCCGGCAGTTGCTCGAGCTACGGTCGAACGGCTACGACCTGGTCAACATCCTCAAGGACCATCCGGAACTGCGCGTTCTCGGGGTCGCCGCGGCGTACGTGTATGCGGACGCGAACCGGGCGCGCTACGCGGACTTCTTCGAGCCCGACGGCTCGCTACGCGGCCCCGGCTACACGGAGGCGGAGGCAGCGGCCCTGCCCGCCCAGTACCGGGTTCCGGGCATCGTGGTCAAGGGTGGCGCGTCCGCGGCCTGACCAGGGAACCATCACGCGGAAAGGCATCCTGGCGGCTGGATGGTACCCTCTTGCGACCATGCGGAGACGTCCATGACCGACAGCATCGCCGAGACGGCCGACCAGGATCCGACCCCGGTCAGCGAGCCATCCCCGTTCGATCCCGAGCGCCGCGCCACGGAGCTCGCGATCCTCGATGCCCTGCGGGCGGTGGTCGACCCGGAGATCGGGATGAACGTCGTCGAGCTCGCGCTGATCAAGCAGATCGTGCTCGGACCCGACTCGACCGAAGTCAAGATGATCCTCACCACGCCGTTCTGTCCGTACGCCGGGTCGATGATCGCCCAGGTCAAGGAGCAGACCGAGACCGTGGTCGAGCACGACGTGAAAGTGACCCTGCTGGCGGAGCGCTGGGATCCGCGCGACGCCGGCCTGATGTGGTGACCGAGAGGATCCAGGAGAACCTGCGATGACACAGAACCAGAACCCGACTCGATACTCCGCCCCGCCAGCCGTCCCCGCCTCTGGGATCGCGCACACGCCGGGAGCCACGCCGTCGGCCCTGGGCGTCAAGCCCGATGCGCGGCTGCAGGCTGCATTCCTGTCCCAGGCCTTCTTGTGGATGTTCGCCGGCCTGCTGGCGACCGCGATCGTCGCCTACGCGGTCCAGAGTAACGATGCCCTGCTGAACTTCGCGAGTGGCAGCTTCTTCATCCTGTTCATGGCCCAGCTTGGACTCGTCGTCGTCATCAGCGCCGGCATCAACAAGATCAGTGCCACGGCCGCGCTCGGTTTGTTCTTCGTTTATGCGGCTTCGCTCGGCATCACCATCGGCCTGATCGTGGCCAGCTACACGACCGGTTCCGTGGTCACGGCCTTTCTCAGCGCGTCGGCGATGTTCGGGGCGGCTGCGATCTACGGCGCGGTCACCAAGCGCTCGCTGGCCAAGATGGGCGGGCTCATGTTCATGGGCGTCATCGGACTGCTCGTGGCGATGGTCCTGAACCTGTTCCTCCAGAGCACGCCGATCACGTGGCTCATCTCGGTCATCGGGGTCGTCCTGTTCACCGCACTGACCGCCTATGACGTCCAGCGGATCCAGTCGGGTGACCTGGCCGCGCAGACGGGCTCCATGGAGAAGGCGGCCGTCATCGGCGCACTCCGCCTCTACCTCGACTTCATCAACCTGTTCCTGTTCATGCTCCGCCTCATGGGCGGTCGCGCCTAGAACGGGCGGACGCCCCCGGTCCTCGCCATCAGGTCGTCGATCGAGTCGATCACGACATCGGCCAGCGACTCCAGGTCGGCTCGCGTCCCGACGCCGGTCAGGACCCCGACCACGAGCCCGGCGCCCGCGGAGCGGCCCATCTGCACATCCGCCGGCGCATCGCCCACGACGGCCGTGCGTGTCGGCGACACGCCGACCTCGCCGCACAGCCGCAGGACCATGTCCGGCTGCGGCTTGAGTGGGACACCGTCGTCGGCACAGACCATCGCGTCGATGACGCCGGATAGGCCGAGGGCCGCGAGCGTCCGTTCCGTGGGGCTGCGGTCGTCGCTGGTGGCGATGGCGACCGCGATCCCGGCTGCGTGCAGCCGGCCGAACAGCCCGGCAAGATCCACGAGCGGGTGGACGAGCCCGACCGGGTCCGGGGCGTGCCATGCTGCCTCGACAGCACGGTCGGCATCGTCTTCGGGCACCCCCGCCTCGATCAGCACGTCACGCGTTCGTTCCCGTAGGCGGGCCATCGGCGTCGCGGCCAGTCCGCCGCCGGGCCGGACCGTGCCCGTCGCGGCGTCGTAGCCCAGCATCTCGAAGAGGGGGCCGTCGATGGCGCGGCCAGTCGCCGACCGGAGCGCCTGGGCCAGGGCGACTGCCCACGGGCTCCACATCGACTCGAAGTCGATAAGCGTGCCGTCCTTGTCGAAGATGACCAGGTCGACTGCGCGGAGGTCCAGGCCAGCCGGCCCGGCGGTCATACCTCGGAGCCGGCCTCCGCACCCGACGCTTCGTCACGGGCGGCCCCGAGGACGAAACAGGCCTCAGGCGGGAACGAGATGGCGATCGATTCCCCGACGGCCGGGAGCGCGAGGTGTGGCTCGTTGAAGGTGTCGAGCGCGACGACGGTGCGTCCGCTGCCGCTCGTGTCGGCATCGAGCCGCACCCGGAGCCGGACGATCGACCCGAGGAAGTTGATGTCCTGGAGGGTGCCCTTTACCCGGTTCACGCCGGTTTCGCCGTCACCGAGACTGATCCCTTCGGGCCGGACGGCAAGAGTCACGCGACCGCCCGCACCGACACCTGTGATCGTCTTGCTCGTCCGGACTTCCTGCCCGTCGATCGAGAGCCGGCCGGATTCGACGTCGATGACACCCGCGTTGACCAGGTTGAGCGTCCCCACGAAGGACGCGACGAAGGCCGTACTCGGGAAGTTATAGATCTCCGACGGTGTGCCGATCTGCTCCACGTGACCGTCGCTCATGACGACCACCCGATCCGACAGCGAGAGGGCCTCTTCCTGATCGTGGGTGACGTAGACGGTCGTGATCCCGAGCTGGCGTTGGATCGACCGGATCTCCGAGCGAAGGACGATCCGGATCTTCGCGTCGAGCGCAGACAGTGGTTCGTCGAGCAGGAGCACCTGCGGCTCGATCGCCAGCGCGCGGGCCAGCGCGACCCGCTGTTGCTGGCCACCCGACATCTGCCACGGGAACCGGTCGGCGCGACCGTCCAGATGCATCATCTCGATCAGCTCGGCGACCTTCCGGGCGATCTCGGCCTTGGGTCGCTTGCGGACCTTGAGCCCGAAGCCGATGTTGTCGGCCACGTTCATGTTGGGGAACAGCGCGTAGGACTGGAAGACCATCCCGACGTTGCGCTGGTTGGGGGCCTGATAGGTGATGTCGGTCCCGTCGACGACGATCGTGCCGGCGGTCGGCCTCTCGAACCCGGCGATCATCCGGAGGGTCGTCGTCTTGCCGCACCCGGACGGCCCCAGGAACGACACGAACTCACCTCGGACCGCTTCGAGATTGAAGTCGGCCACGGCGACGACGCCACCGGGGAACTGCTTCTGGATCCCTGTCAGGGTCAGGAACGACATCGGGCCTCCTCGTCCATCCTAGCGGGCACCGCCGAGGGTGACCCCGGTGCGCGACCCACGGCCGATGAAGGCGATGAGGATCATGGCCAGCCAGGTCAGGCCGAAGCTGATGATCGAGACCGCCGCCGGTTCGTACGCTTTGTTCTGCCCGAGCAAAGAGAGATACGGTCCGAATGCCGGCCGGGCCAGGAAGATGGCGATGGTGAACTCACCGATGACGATGGCCAGGGTCAGGAAGGCACCACTCAGCAGGGCGACCCGGACGTTCGGGAGGATGACTCGCAGGATGATCCGTGTCCAGCCTGCCCCCAGGCTCTGGGCTGCCTCGGTGAGGGTCCGGATGTCAATGGCCTGGAGCCCCGTATCGACCGCCCGGTACATGTACGGGAACGACAGGATGACGTACGCGAAGACGAGGAGGGCGGTGCTGCCGAGGTCCGTGTAGGTGAACGGGAACGGCGGCTTGCTGTACGTCTTGAGAAGGCCGAAGACCAGCACGATCGGCGGGATCACGAATGGCATCAGGGTGATGAACTCGACCAGTGGTCGAGCCTTGGGGACCCGGAGCCGGACCCAGAATGCGGTGGGCATGATCAGCGCGATGCTGACCACGATCGTGATGACGCCGACGATGAACGAGTACCCGAGGCTCTGCCAGAAGGCTGGGCTGCTGATGACCTCCCGGTAGAAGTCGAAGGTCGCCGGAGCGTGGACCGGCCCGAGCGGGTGGCCGAGCGAGAACTCGAACGTTCCGAGCAACGGCAGGAAGAAGTACAGGAACCCGATGATGAAGACGACCCACCACCAGAGTCTCGTCAGCTTCATCGTTGCCACCGTTCCGCTCGACGCTGCAGCCAAACGTAGATCAGGATCGTCGCGCCCATGATGGCGACCATCCCCATCGCGACCGCGTAGCCGAGACCCAGGTTGTTCAGCACATCGCCGCGGATCTGGCGGGTGATGAGCAGGGTCACGATGTTGAGTTGTCCGCCGGTCAGCTGATAGGCGGTCGCCTGCGCGCCGAACGAGTTCCCGAACAACAGGATCATCGTCCCGAGCAGGGTCGGCGTGAGGATCGGCAGGGCGATATGACGCCAGTACTGGAAGGAACTCGCCCCCATGTTCTCGGACGCTTCGCGCCATTCCTGGCGGAGACCGTCGATGGCCGGGGCGATGATCAGGACCATGAGCGGGAACTGGAAGTAGAGGTACACGATCTCCAGCCCGAGCTTGGAGTAGATGGTGAACCCATTCCCGTAGATGTCGATCCCGAGAATGTCCTTGAGGAAGACGGTCATGAACCCGAGGCGGCCCAGGGTGAAGGTGAATGCCAGGGCCAACGGGACGCCCGCGAAGTTGGAGGCCACGCCGGAGAAGGTCATGAGTCCGCCCCGGAACGGTCCGGGCAGGCCGCCGGAGATGACTGCATAGGCGAGCAGGAAACCGAACAGCCCTCCGAGGAGGGCCGTGACCAGGCTGATCTCGATGCTGGTGACGTATGCGCTGACGATCCCCGGCTGGGACAGATCTGCGTAGTTCTGGAGGGTGGGTTGTCCGGCCGGATCCTGGAAGCTGCCGACGACGAGACCGAAGGTCGGCACGAGGAGGAAGGCCGTGGCGAAGAGGAGGAACGGAACGAGCCCGAGCCATGACCAGCCCAGGCGGCGCCGGACGGGGCGCGCCGCTGGCGCGCCCCGAGCCGTCGTTGCTGTCACCGTACGACCGGAGTCGGCACGGGCAGGTCCCTCACTACTGAACGGTCACCCCGACCACGGTCGGCCAGCCCGTTGTGATCACGTCGGCAGCCTTCGTGATCTGGTCAAGGGTCGGCAGGTTGGTCCCGGCGGTGTCCGGGAGCTTGGCCTGGGCGGTCTTGTCCACGGTCCCCTTGGCGACCATGTCGTCATAGCGGATCGGGTTGCAGTAGCCCGCGAGCCAGAGGTTCTGGCCCTCGTCGGAGTAGAGATACTCCATCCACAGCTTGGCCGCGTTCGGATGCGGTGCGTACTTGCTGATCGCCTGGACGTACATCCCGCCGAATTGGCCGGTCGCCGGAACGACGACCTCGATCGGGGGATTGCCGGCCAGCGAGTCCTTGTCGGCAAGCGCGTTGTAGGTCCACGCGATCCGGATCGGGGTCTCACCCGAGGCGACCGTCGTGGCATTGCCGATGACCGGCACGAAGTTGCCGGCATCGTTGAGCTGCTTGAAGTAGTCGAGACCGGGCGCGGCATTGTCGAGTCCGCCGTCCGGCTGCGAGAAGGCCGAGGCCCACACGCTCGAGGTCGCCTGGTTGGAGGCGGTCGGGTCACCGGCGAGGGCGACCATGTTCTTGTATTCCGGCTTGAGCAGGTCCGACCAGTCCTTCGGGACGTTGGTCACGACCTGGGTATTCACTTCGAATGCGAGGACACCGTAATAGTCGCCATACCAGGCGCCGTCCGCGGACTTGGCCGAATCCGGAATCGTGTCCCAGGTCGAGACCTTGTACGGCGCGTACAGGTCTTCGGTCACGCCCTGGGGACCGTACGACAGGCCGACGTCGACTACGTCAGGTGCCTGTGGGCCGGGGTTGTCCTTGTTGGCCTTGATGGCTTCGAGCTCGTCCTTGGATCCGCCACCCGGGTTGAGCCCGTTGATCGGGATCCCGTACTTGGCGGTGAAGCCGTCGATGAGCGCGCCGTAGTTGCACCAGTCGCGCGGCAGCGCGATGGTGTTGAGGCCACCCTCGGCCTTGGCGGCCGTGACGAGGGCGTCCATGGAACCGGTGCCGCCGGACGCGCCAGGGGCGGCCGTCGTCGAGCCGGATGACGAGCAGGCCGCGAACACGAAGCTCGCGCCTACCAGGAGCCCGGCGATCCGGGTCACCTTGCGATGCGTAGTCAAATCCTGTCCTCCGATGACGTTCATGACCAGCGGTTCGCGATCGAAAGACCTCCTCGTCTCCCGAGATCCCGTGCCGCCGGCTGACATTGTGGCTGACGGCACGGCCAGCCGTGCGGTCGTCGCGCGCATTGGACAGCCGCAGCGGCCGGGCGTCAAGTCGGTGAACGTGGAGGACGACCGGTGTCGCCCCACGCGGACCTCCGAACCCCGCCGTATGGGCGCCCGCGCACGCTCGTCGCAGCCCTATACTCCCTGACCATCGGGCATCCGATCGCATCACCGGTGCTCGATGGAAGGGACGGGCGATGACTGCTGGCCCTGGCGACCCCGGCGATCTGCCGACGCTGCAGGATCCGTTGGCCGAGTCGTTGCGCGTCGTCGATGTCGCGGAGAGCAAGGGACTCCTCGTCCGACTCATGGGCGGGATGGCCATCCGTGCCCACGCCCCGGACTGGCCCGCAAGAACGCGCCGCGTCGAGGTGGATCTCGACTTCGCGACTCGCTCCAAGGACCGCGCGGCCTTCTACGCGCTCCTCAGCGCGGAGGGCTACACGCCCGACAAGCGCCACAACGCGCTCTTCGGCGGCAAGCAGGCGTACTTCGTGGACGTGCCCCGCCAGCGTCCCGTGGACGTCCTGGTCGACAGCCTCGAGATGTGCCACCGCTTCGACTTCAGCGACCGCCTGGAGGTGTCCAGCCCGACCCTCCCGCTGGCCGAACTCCTCCTGTCCAAGCTCCAGGTCGTCAAGATCAACCGGAAGGATGTGCTCGACGCGCTCGTCCTCCTGGTCGAGCACCCGCTCGGACCGAACGATGGTGCGCCTGACTCGCGGCACGGGCTGGGCTCGATCAACGTGCCCAGGATCCTCAAGTTCACGTCCAACGACTGGGGTTGGTGGCGGACCGTCACCGGCAACCTCGACAAGCTCGTCCAGTACCTCGCCACCGACCTCGAGCCGGACGACCTCGATCTGGCCAACGGACGGCCGTACCTGTTCGATCCGGGCGACCAGATCGCCGCCCTCCGGAAGGCGATCGACGACGCGCCCAAGTCGACGAAATGGCGGCTGCGCGCCCGGGTCGGCGAACGGGCGACCTGGTACCAGGATCCGGAGGAGATGGGACACGGGACGACGTGAGGATCTTCTTCGCCACCGATATCCACGGTTCCGAGATCTGCTGGCGCAAGTTCATCAACGCCGGCAAGTTCCACAAGGCGGACGTCCTGATCATGGGCGGCGACATGACCGGCAAGGCCATGGTCCCCATCGTCGCAAACGGCTCGGACTGGGAACTGGAGTTGCAGGGCCAGTCCTACGTCCTGACCACGGACGACGAGCTGCGGGCGATGGAGAAGCGGATCAGCGATCGGGGCTACTACCCGGTCCGGTTGACCCGCGACGAGGTGGACGCCTGGTCGGCAGATGCGGATCTCGTCGATACCCGGTTCAAGTCGGAGATGCTGGCCAACGTCGAGCGCTGGATGGCGCTCGGCGATGAGCGACTGACCGGGACCGGCATCCGCTGCATCGTCTCGCCGGCGAATGACGACATCTTCGAACTGGATCCGATCATCGAGCAGGCGAGACATCTGGAGCTGGGCGAGGGAAACACCATCGAGCTGGATGGGTTCACCCTCGTCTCGACCGGCTACGCCAACCCGACGCCCTGGAACACGTTCCGGGAGCTGCCCGAACCCGAACTTCGGGAGCGGATCGACGGGCTGGTGAGCCAGGCCGCCGATCCCCACCGGGCGATCTTCAACTTCCACGCCCCGCCCTACGGCTCGAACCTCGACAGCGCCCCGAAGCTCGATGCCGACATGAACTACGTGTCCGGCGGCCAGGCGCTCATCCCGGTGGGATCACGCGCCGTACGCGAGTCCATCCTGGCGTACGGGCCGCCGCTTTCGCTGCACGGCCACATCCATGAAGGCAAGGGAGCGGTCAAGCTCGGCCGGACCCTGGCGGTGAACCCCGGCAGTTCGTACGAGGACGGCGTACTCCAGGCTGCGATCGTCGATCTCGATGTCAAGAAAGGCGAGGTGAAGCGCTATCTGCTGATCAACGGCTAAGGACCACGGACTTGGGGGTGAGGAGGGAAGCATGGCCTCGCAATCGGCTTCGGCGCCATCACTGTTCCTGAGGAACGCAACCGGACTGGTCAAGGGCTGGTCCGGCTTCGACGCGTTCACGTACTCGTTCATGTCCGTCAACCTCGTCACGCTGGGCATGTTCTACAGCCTGGCGGTCTTCGCCTACGTCCCGGATGCGTCGCCGGTGCTCTCGATCGTCCTCGCGGCGATCGCCGTGACCTTCCTGGCGGTCGCCTATTCCGGCCTCATCGCGGCCATGCCGCGCGCCGGCGGCGACTACATCTGGCAGAGCCGCGTTCTCGACGGGCTGCCCGGCACCGCGGTCGGCGCCATCGTCGGCGCGGTCGCCGGCTACCTGGTCGCCCAGGCGGTCGGGCTCGACAGCACCGTCGCGCTCGGGGCGGGGGTGCTCGGGCTCATCGTCGGTGGATTCATCGGCCGGCTGAAGGGCGGGATCGGTTTCGTCCTCGCCGCCAGCGGATGGTGGTTCATCCTCGCGCTGTGGGCGCCGATCTACGGCGCGATCCTCAAGATCGAGTTCTTCCAGCCCCTGGCGGCCCTGCTCGGGTCCACGGACGGGGTCAACTTCTTCGCGACCCCCGAAGGCACCCTGACGGTATCGATCATCGTCATCGTCCTGACGTCGGGCCTGGTCGCCCTGGGCATGGCCGGGTACGCCCGGATCCAGCGCTGGTGCCTGTACGCCGGGCTGATCGGGCTGGCCATCATGTTCGCCCTCATGCTCATCTCGTCGCAAGCTGACTTCCAGGCTGCATTCGATCGTGCCTCGAACTCGCTGTTCGGGGTCTCCGGGGCCTACAGCCAGACGATCGCGGACGCCGCGGCGAACGATGGCTTCACCGGCTCGCTCGACCCGCTGGCGCTCGGTGACGATCTCGGTGCGACGCTCACAGCCACCCTCGCCATGATCCCGTTCATGCTGTTCTGGATCCTCTATCCGAACTGGGGATCGACCCTGTACGGCGAAGTCCGCGGTTCCGGCGACTTCCGCAAGGTCCTGCGCGGCATGCTCGGTGGCATCTGGGTCACGGCCGGCCTGGCCATCGTCTTCGTGCTCCTCGCCGCCAATACGTTCGGCTGGCTGTTCTTCAACGCCACGAACGTCAACTTCATCGACTGGTTCTACGGCTACACGACGACCGATCCGACGGTCCCGATCTGGAGTTACCCGCCGCTCCTCGCCTCGTATCTCATCGACAACACACTGTTCCAGATGGGGATGATCGTCCTGTTCGCGGTCTGGTTCCTGGGCTGGTCCGGGACGCTGTTCCTGTCATCCACCCGGATGATCTTCGCGGCGGCATTCGATCGGATCCTGCCCGAGAGTGCCGCCCGCGTCTCGGAACGCCGCGCCGTCCCGATCATCGCTTTGCTCTTCATCATGATCCCGTCGATCATCGTCAGCGCGATCTACGCTTATTCGACGGACTTCGCTGCGTTGACCCTGGACGCGACGCTGGTCATCGCCGTCACGTTCCTGGGCAGCACCGTGGCTGCGACGATCCTCCCGTGGCACAAGCCGGCGATCTTCGACAACTCGCCGGTCGCCCACCTGAAGGTGGTCATCAGCGGGGCAGGCTTGATCACCTCGATCATCCTCGCCTGGGTCATCTACCTGTGGTTGTCGGATCCGCTCTACGGGATCGGGGTTGGGAACGCCAACTCGATCATCTTCCTGGGCGTGGTCTACGGCGCGGCGGCCATCCTGTATGTCGTCGCGCGGCTCTATCGGCGCTCCCAGGGCGTCGACCTGGATGCCATCCACTCGGAGATCCCGGCCGAGTAGCGCCGGTCACGCTGGTAACCGGAACGGCGCCTCGGGTCCCCCGGGGCGCCGTTCTACGTCAGGCTCCGCTCCCCGCGGTCAGCCGCCGAACCAGCCGGTCGGCCCTGGCGAGGTGTTCCGCCAGATGTGCTTCGCCTCGCGGTACTCGTCGAGCCCGGAAGGACCCAACTCCCGGCCGATCCCGGACTGCTTGTAGCCGCCCCACTCGGCCTGCGGGAGATACGTGTTGTAGTCGTTGATCCAGACCGTGCCATGGCGCAGGCGGGCGGCCACTCGCTCGGCGCGACCGGCATCGGCGGTCCAGACGGCGCCGGCCAGCCCGTAGGTCGTGTCGTTGCCCAGGGCGATCGCCTCGTCCTCCGTCGTGAACCGTTCGATCGTCAGGACCGGGCCGAAGACCTCCTCCCGGATGATCCGCATGTCGGCCGAGACGTCGGCGAACACGGTCGGACGGTAGAAGTAGCCGGCCTGGAGCTCAGGTTCATCCGGACGACGACCTCCGGCCACCAGCCGGGCACCCTCCGCAAGCGCACCGGCGACATGGGCCTCGACCTTGGCCCGATGGTCGGCTGAGATCAGTGCGCCGGTTTCGGTCGCGTCGTCGAGCCCGACGCCGAGTCGGATCCGGTCGGCTCGTTCCGCGACCGCCTCGACGAACCGATCGTAGATCGTGTCCTGGACGATCGCCCGGCAGCCGGCCGAGCAGACCTGGCCGGAGTGGGTGAAGGCCGCCGTCAAGGCGTTGTCCACTGCGGTCTCGAAGTCGGCGTCGTCGAACACGATGTTCGGGCTCTTGCCGCCCATCTCGAGCGCCACACGCTTGAGGTTGACGGTGGAGGCGTGCAGCAGGGCGCGGCCCGCCTCGAGTCCACCGGTGAGTGAGATCAGGTCGACGTCCGGGCTGTCGGCCAGCGCCTGGCCGACCCGGCCGCCCGGACCCAGGACGAGGTTGACCACGCCCGCGGGGATACCGGCCTCCTCGAGGAGGCGCGTCAGGTGGATCGTGGTCAGCGGTGTGAGCTGGGCGGGCTTCATGACCGCGGTATTGCCGGCCGCCAGCGCCGGCGCGATCTTCCAGCTCATCTGGAGCAGTGGGTAGTTCCATGGCCCGATCAGAGCGCACACACCGACCGGCTCGTGGACGATGCGACTGATGGCGTTCGGGGAGCCGGTGTCCACCAGGCGACCCGCATCCTTGTCGGCGAGGTCGGCGTAGTAGCGGAACACACGCGCGACATCGCTCATGTCCCAGCGGCTCTCGCGCATCGCCTTGCCGGTGTTCAGGGTCTCGAGCCGGGCCATCTCCTCGAGATCCCGGTCGATCAGCCCGGCGACACGATCCAGGAGAGCGCCCCGTTCCGCGGCCGGCCGTCGCGGCCAGTCACCGTCGTCGAACGCGCGCCGAGCGGCACCGATCGCCCCTCGGACCTGGTCGTCCGTGGCGACGTCCACCTCGGTGACGACCGTGGCGTCCGACGGGTTGACGACCGGGCTGCACGTGCCGTCGCCCGAGGCGATCCAGGAACCATCGATGAACAGACTGGGCACGGGAACCTCGCTGCTGACTTCGAGGCCGAGCTTGCCCCGACCGGCGACCGGGCGTCAAGGATGCGGCCCGGCCGGCGGTCCAACCGATGGTCGGACTCGCGCGGGCGCGATGGATGGCCGGAAGCCCGGCACTGGCCGGGCTTCCGGGTGAGGGAGAGGAGACCGACGGTCAGCGCACGGCGAGCCCGACCCCGGGGGCCGGCAATCCGGTCACGCCCGGAAGCGAGCCGAGGCTGCCGTCGGCGGCGATCCGGAACGCGCTGATCGAGTCACCGGCACCATTGAGGACGTACAGGAACGCCCCGTTGGCGGTCGTTGCCAGGTCGGTCGGGCCGGCGCCGGTCTGCCCGGTCGCCCCATCGGCGTCGAGCAGTTCCAGATGCCCGTTGCCGCGAACGGCCAGTCCGGTGACCGTGGCGCTCCCGGTGTTGGCGACGTAGGCGAACCGGCCGTTCGGCGTCGTCGCCACCCAGCATGCTGCACCCTGACCGGTCGCGAGCGGCCCGTCGACGACCCGGATGGCGGCTCGCCCGGAGATCCCGTAGGACGTCACGGTGCTCGCACCCGGAGCCCCGCCGGTCGCCTCGGACACGATCGCGTGGCCCGCTCGGTCGAACGCGAACCCGAACGGCGTCGCGCCGGCGGATGCCACGACCGAGGGACCGACCGTGGTCCCATCACGACCCACGCGGTAGGCCAGGACCTGGTTGGTCGCCTTCTCGGTGACGACGAGCGCATCACCCTGGGGGGTGAACTCGATCTGGGCGGGCCCGGTACCGGCCCCGCTGAGCGGACGAGACGATCCGGGGATCGCGTCGAGATGCCCGCGCCGATCGATCCGGAAGCCGGCGATGTTGCCGGCGCCGCCGTCGTCGAGGATGTAGACGAGCCGGTGGTGGATCGTGACGCTGATCGGATGGTCGCCGCCCGAGGGGACGCGATCGGCCCACTGGAGCGAGCCGTCGCGGGTGACCCGGAACGACGTGATCTCGTCGCTCCCGGCATCGACCGCAAGCAGCAGGCGGCCATCGTCGCTGAGGACCACGGCGCCCTGCGAGCCAAGCCCACTGCCCCCACCGAGGCCCCCGGTCGGATAGGTCGCAACGGGGGTCAATGCCCCGTCGCCCCCGCGGTCGAAGGCGATGACTGCGTTGCCGCCGGCAAGGTTGGAGAGTGTGTACACGGTCCCGGGGCGGCCTGCGGGACCGCTCGGGGCTGAGGCTCCCGCAGCCGACACCGAGCCGGTCGCGCTGATCGCAAGGAGCGCGCTGGCTCCAAGCGTGAGAAGAGTGGATCGTCGTCGCATGGGCGGGTCCTCCGGGTCTGTCGCGTCCGGTCGGGTCCATCCCGACCTGCCGTCCAGACTCGCGACTGACGGTCTCGTGGGGATGTCGATGGCGTGACCATTCCGTGAACCGTCGATGACCGTCGTGTGACGTCCCGGCCGGTCTCAGCCCGTCTGGCGCAGGTTCCCGGCGATGTTCGCCGCTGCGGCGACGACCTGACTCGCGAGCTCGGCCTCCATCCCGGCCGATGGGAACCGGTACGACGGGCCGTGCAGATGGATGGCCGCCACGACCTCACCGGAGCCATCGGCGACCGGCGCCGCGACGGACGCGATCCCTTCGTCGAATTCCTCGAGCGCCCACGCGAAGCCGTCGCGTCGGATCGCTCGCATCCGCTCGAGCAGCGCCTCGGCCGTCGTCAGCGTCCGGTCCGTGAACCGCTCCATCGGCCGGCCGAGATACCGCTGGACGAACGCCGGCCGGGCGTGGGCGAGCAGGACCTGGCCGGACGGGACGGCGTGCAGCGGGATCCTCGAGCCGGTCCAGTCCCGCACGGAGACCGGGTTGCGACCGCCCACTTGATCGATGTAGTGGACCATCAGCCCGTCGGCGACGCTGAGCCCCGCGGCCTCCCCCGTGGCGACGGCGAGCTCCTCGAGTGAAGGCCGGGCGAGGGCGGCCAACGAGCGCGCCGGGCGGATCCGGGCGGCGAGGGTGACCAGACGCGGGCCAAGGCGGTAGCGCGTGTCCCCTGGGACCTGCTCGACGACGCCTTCATGGCCCAACGAGGCGAGCAATCGAGCGGCCGTCGACTTGGGAAGGCCGACCCGGTCCGCCAGGTCAGTCACACCGATCGGTCCATCGGCAAGAGCGCCGAGGACGGCAAAGGCCCGCTCGATGGACTGGACTCTGGACATCGTGCCTCGTGTGGTCTAGATTCGCCCCTCAGGGAGTTCCATCATACGGTACGGTTCCACATCGTGGAACCCTCCAGGAGAAGGCAGCGATGACGCAGGACGAGTACGCCGAGATCGATCTGGCGGCGCTCTCCGACGAGGAACTCACCGAGCAGATGCACAACGATCTGTACGACGGCATGGCCGCAGAGATCGTCGAGGGCACGAACATCCTGCTCGGGCGAGGCTGGACGGCCACGAGGGTCCTCGACGACGCGCTCGTGGCCGGGATGAAGATCGTCGGCATCGATTTCCGCGACGGGATCCTGTTCGTTCCGGAGGTCCTGCTGGCCGCCAACGCGATGAAGTCCGGCATGGCGATCCTCCGCCCGCTGCTCGCCGAGACCGGGGCGGAGCCGGTCGGCAAGGTCGTGATCGGCACGGTCAAGGGCGACATCCACGACATCGGCAAGAACCTTGTCGGGATGATGCTCGAGGGCGCCGGTTTCGAGGTATTCGACCTCGGCATCAACACCGATGCCGACAAGTTCATGGCTGCCCTCGACGAGCATCACCCGGACATCCTCGGCATGTCCGCCCTGCTCACGACGACGATGCCGTACATGAAGGTCGTCATCCAGACGCTCAAGGATCGTGGCATCCGCGACGACTACATCGTGCTGGTCGGTGGCGCCCCGTTGAACGAGGAGTTCGGTGCAGCGGTCGGCGCCGACGCCTACTGTCGCGACGCCGGCGTTGCCGCCGAGACCGCGCGCCGGCTCATCGACGAGCGCCGCGCCAGTGCGGCCTGAGCGAGCCTATTCTCCGACCGCTCGCGCCTCGAGCCCGCCGGATCCCTCGCGGGTGCTGATCATCGGCTGCGGCGCCCTGGCCAATGAACTCGTTGCCGTCATCGATCAGGCCGGCCTGGACAACGTCGATCTGACCTGCCTGCCGGCCACCCTCCACAACCGGCCCGGCGGGATCCCGGCGCTCGTGCGGGCCAGGATCCACGAGGCACGACCGGCCTACGAGCACATCTTCGTCGCCTACGCGGATTGTGGGACCGGCGGCCTGCTCGATGTGATGCTGGCCGCGGAGGGCGTCGAGCGACTGCCAGGGGCCCACTGCTACCAGTTCTACGCCGGGAAGTCCGCTTTCGACGCGATCGCCGACGACGATCCGGCGACCTTCTTCCTGACCGATTTCCTGGCCCGGAACTTCGACCGGCTGGTCATCCGCGGACTCGGGCTCGACCGGCACCCGGAACTGCTGCCGGTCTACTTCGGGAACTATCACCGGCTCGTCTACCTCGCCCAGACCGACGATCCGGGGCTCGTCGTGGCCGCACGTCGCGCCGCACGGCGCCTCGGCCTGGCCTTCGAGCATCGAAGGACCGGATACGGCGAGCTCGAGTCATCCATCGTCGCCGCAGCCGAGGTCGCCTGACATGGCCACCCTGTCGATCATCTGGTGGCGTGACATCCCGGCCCAGGTCGTGGGCAAGGATGGTCGCCGGTCGAGCAAGATCGTCCTGCACCCCCGGTTCCAGGTCGCCATCGACAAGGCGGCCAACCGGGCCGGGAAACGTGAGTACAACAGCTACATCGAGGAATGGCGCAAGACCCATCGACCGTGCGGTGAGGACATCGAGGCCGAGGTCCGGGCCGAGGCGGAACGCCTCGAGACCGACTACGCCAAGCACCACCTGGCGGAACTGATCCAGACCGGCGGTGTCGCCGGCGGACCGGTCCTGCCGCCGGCCACGACATCGGAGACCTCCGCGACATGACCGATACCGTCCTCTCCTCCGCCACGCGCGAGGTCGCCATCGGGTTCGACCGCCCGTTCGTGATCATCGGCGAGCGGATCAACCCGACCGGTCGCAAGCTCCTCGCCGAGGAGATGAAGGCCGGGGATTTCAGCCGGGTCGAGCGTGACGTCCTTGCCCAGGTGGAAGCCGGAGCCCACATGCTCGACGTCAATGCCGGCATCCCGCTGGCCGATGAGCCGGCGATCCTCGCCCGGACCATCCAACTCGTGCAGAGCTTGACCGACCTGCCGCTGTCGATCGACTCGTCGATCGTCGAGGCGCTCGAGGCCGGCCTGCAGGTCTACCAGGGCAAGCCCCTCCTCAACTCGGTGACCGGTGAGGAGGAACGCCTGGAGCGGGTCCTCCCGCTCGTCCGCAAGTACGGCGCGGCCGTCGTCGCCATCAGCAACGACGACACCGGGATCAGCATGGACCCGGACGTCCGGTTCGCCGTCGCCAAGCGGATCGTGGAACGGGCGGCGGATCACGGCATCCCCGCGTCGGACATCGTCGTCGACCCGCTGGTCATGCCCATCGGGGCCCTCGCCCAGGCGGGCCAGCAGGTGTTCGCGCTGGTCCGGCGTTTGCGGGAGGAGCTCAAGGTCAACACGACCTGCGGCGCCTCGAACGTCAGCTTCGGCCTGCCCGACCGCGAACGGATCAACGGGGCGTTCCTGCCGATGGCGATCGCCGCGGGGATGACGTCGGCGATCACCAACCCGCTGATGGCCGATGTCAAGGAGGCGGTCATGGCGGCCGACGTCCTGATGGGCCACGACCCCGATTGCGGGCGCTGGATCACGGCCCACCGGACGCCGACGCCCGAAGGTGAGGTCAGTCGCCGGCGGGTCAATCGACGCGCCGTCCCGATCGGCTAGCGGGCCACATCGGTGCCCGACGAAGCGCTCGTCATCTTCACCCCGTCCGGCCGGCGTGGCCGGTTCGACGTGGGCACCACGGTCCTGGACGCGGCCCGCTCGCTCGGCGTCGATATCGATTCCGTGTGCGGCGGCCGCGGTATCTGCGGCCGGTGCCAGGTCAGCCAGGGGCTCGGCGAGTTCCCGAAGCACGGCATCGTTTCCGAGGTGGGCCACCTGTCGGCGTTCACGGACCTGGAGTCGGCCTACCGGGCGGACAAGGGCCTCGCCAGGGACCGACGGTTGTCCTGTACCGCGACGGTTTGCGGCGATGTCCTCATCGACGTCCCACCCGAGAGCCAGGTCCACCGCCAGGTCGTGCGCAAGGGCCTGGACGTGCGCACGTTCACGGTCGATCCGGTCGTCCGCCTGCACTACGTCGAGGTGACGCCGCCGGAACTCGCATCGCCATCCGGCGATCTGGCCAGGCTGTTCGAGGCCCTTGAGCGAGAGTGGCAGCTGACCGGCCTCGAGGCGGACCTCGGCGTCATCCGGGCGCTCCAGCCCGCGCTCAACGCCGGATCGTACAGGGTCACGGTCGCCGTCCACGAGGGCCGGAACGTCATCGCGGTCTGGCCGGGACTCCATGAGAAGGCCTACGGGGTAGCCATCGACGTCGGCTCGACCACGATCGCCGGCCACCTCACCGATCTCGCCGATGGGGCCGTCCTCGCGAGCAATGGCGTGATGAACCCGCAGATCCGGTTCGGTGAGGATCTGATGAGCCGGGTCTCGTACGCGATGATGCATCCCGAGGGTGCCGGCGAGATGACGACCGCGGTTCGCAAGGCCCTCGATGGGCTGATCGCCTCGTTGGCGATGCGGGCCGGGATCAAGCGGGTCGAGATCCTCGAGCTGGCGATCGTTGGCAATCCGATCATGCATCACCTCCTCCTGGGTATCGACCCGACGCCACTCGGCGGCGCGCCGTTCGCGCTGGCCACCGACCGAGCGGTCCGGACGACCGCCGCGGAACTCGGCCTGCGGGCCAATCCGGGCGCGCGTGTCTACGTCCTCCCCTGCATCGCCGGCCACGTCGGCGCCGATACCGCCGGAGTGATCCTGGCCGAGGAGCCCCATCGAGCCGATCGGATGACGCTCGTCGTCGACGTCGGCACGAACGCCGAGATCGTGCTGGGGGACAAGCGGCGCCTGCTTGCCGCGTCCAGCCCGACCGGGCCGGCCTTCGAGGGGGCCCAGATCAGCGGCGGGCAGCGAGCGGCCCCGGGTGCCATCGAGCGCGTCCGGATCGACCCGGCGACGCTGGAGCCGCGGTTCCGGGTCATCGGCGTCGACGCCTGGTCCGACGAGCCGGGCTTCGCCGATGGCATCGCCGAGACCGGGATCAGCGGGATCTGCGGATCGGGGATCATCGAGGTCGTCGCCGAGATGTTCCTGGCCGGGATCGTCACCGAGGACGGCGTCATCGATGGCGGGCTGGCGGCCCGAACCGGCAGGGTCGTACCCGACGGGCGGACCTTCAGCTACATCCTCCATGCGGGCGACGACGCAGGATCCAGCCCCCGGATCGCGATCACCCAGAATGACGTCCGGGCCATCCAGCTGGCCAAGGCCGCCCTGTATGCCGGCGTCCGCCTGCTGATGGATCAGCTCGGCATCGATGAGCTCGACGAGATCCGCCTGGCCGGGGCGTTCGGCAGCCAGATCGACCCGATCCACGCGATGATCCTCGGCCTGATCCCCGACTGCGACCTCGAGCATGTCCGGTCCGCGGGCAACGCGGCCGGGACGGGAGCGCTCATCGCCCTGTTGTCCCGTGCGGCGCGGCGCGAGATCGAAGAGGTCGTTCGGCAGGTCGAGAAGATCGAGACGGCCGTGGAGCCGCGCTTCCAGGAGCACTTCGTGGAGGCGATGGCGTTCCCGCACAAGACAGCCGCCTTCCCGAACCTGGCAACGGTCGTCGTCCTCCCCGAGCGTGCCGCCGGTCGGGCCGGGTCGGCCGGCGCGGATGGGTCGGGCGCGCGCGGAGAGCGGCGTCGACGGCGCGTTGTGACGACCGGATCGAGGGAGAGCGACTGATGGACGGCCCAGCCAGACGACGATCCGGCGGCCGGGCGGCGCGCCAGGCCCTCCGCCTGGCCGCCCATGCGGAGCACGTCCCGTTCCTGACTCGCAAGCTCGCCCCGTTCGAGGTTCTCGGCGAAGAAGGTCTGGCGCTGATCGAGGAGAACGCCGACACGATCCTCGAGGAGGTCGGGGTCGAGTTCCGCGGTGACGCCGAGGCGCTCCGCCTCCTCCACGACGCCGGAGCCGACGTGGACGGGACGCGTGTTCGCTTCCCACGCGGGATGTGCCGGCAGATCGTCCAGGCGACGGCGCCTCGACAGTTCACCCAGTACGCCCGAAACCCCCTCCGGAACGTTGAGATCGGCGGGATGCACACGGTCTTCGCCCCGAACTACGGCTCGCCGTTCGTCCGCGACCTCGACGGCGGTCGGCGCTACGGCACGATCGAGGACTTCCGGAATTTCGTGAAGCTTGCCTACGCCTCGCCCTATCTCCACCATTCGGGCGGGACCGTCTGCGAGCCGGTGGACGTGCCGGTCAACAAGCGTCACCTCGACATGGTCTACAGCCATATCCGCTACAGCGACAAGCCGTTCATGGGCTCGGTCACCGCGCCGGAGCGAGCGCGGGACACAGTCGACCTGGCGCGCCTCACCTTCGGCTCCGACTACCTCGAAGACCATCCGGTCGATCCTGTCGCTGATCAATGCGAACTCGCCACTCGTCTGGGACTCGGTGATGGTCGGCGCGGCCCGCGCCTACGCCGAAGCCAACCAGGCGACCCTGCTCACGCCGTTCATCCTGGCCGGCGCGATGGCCCCGGTCACCGCGGCCGGGGTGTGTGCCCAGACCCTCGCCGAGGCCCTGGCCGGGATGACCTTCGTCCAGCTGACCCGACCAGGCGCTCCGGTCGTCCTGGGAAGCTTCGCCAGTTCGATGTCGATGCAGTCGGGGGCGCCGACGTTCGGCACCCCGGAGCCGGCACTCGTGCTCTACGTGATGGCATCGCTGGCTCGGCGGCTCGGCGTCCCGTTCCGATCTGGCGGCTCGCTGTGCGGATCGAAAGTCGCAGACGCGCAAGCCGCCTACGAGTCGGCGGCCACGCTCCAACCGACCGTCCTCGGCGGGGTCAACTTCGTGCTCCACGCGGCGGGCTGGCTGGAGGGTGGGCTGACCGTCGGCTACGAGAAGTTCATCCTCGATGCCGACCAGTGCGGGATGATGGCCGTCTTCGTCGACGGCGTCGACATGTCCGAGAACGGGCAGGCGCTCGACGCGATCCGGGCGAACGAGCCGGGCACGCACTACCTCGGGAGTGCCCACACACTGGCCAACTTCGAGACCGCCTTCTACCGCTCGGACGTGACCGACAACAACAGCTTCGAGCAGTGGCAGGAGGACGGATCGCTCGACGCGGCACAGCGGGCCAACGCGATCTGGAAGCAGATGCTCGCTGAGTACGAGGCGCCCCCGATCGACCCCGCCATCGATGAGGCGCTCCTCGACTTCATCGCCCGGCGCAAGGCGTCGATGCCGGATTCGGAGGTCTGATGGCCCCACTGCTGTCGCGTCGGCGCGGACTCGACGATGACGCCCGGGCTGCGTTGCGAGGGGTCCTCGCGGATCCGATCTTCGAGCTGCTCCCACTCAAGAGCCTACCCGACCAGATCCCGCATCTGCCGCCCGGGGCCCGCGTGTCGGTGACCGCGTCGCCCGCCAAGGGGATCGACGCCACGCTCGACTGGGCGGTTCGCCTCCAGACCGACGGCTTCCGGGCCATCCCGCACCTGTCGGCCCGGATGATCGCCGATCGGGCGACGCTCGCCGGACTGCTCGATCGAGCCCGTGACGCCGGCCTGCGCCACGCTTTCGTCGTCGGTGGCGACGCCGACGAGCCGGGCGAGTACCTCGATGGGCTGTCCCTGCTCCAGGCGATGACCGACCTCGGACACCCGTTCGAGTCGATCGGCTGTCCGGGCTACCCGAAGGGGCATCCCGATATCCCGGACGACGCCCTGGCGGCGGCGCTCCGGGACAAGTCGCCGTATATCGCCCACGTCACGACCCAGATGGATTTCGACACGAAGGCGATCGCGTCCTGGGTGCGTGACCGCCGAGCCGAGGGCTTCGCGCCCGATGTCGTGATCGGGGTCCCGGGGGTCGCCGATCCCCAGAAGCTGTTGTCGATCGCCGCCCGGATCGGGGTCACCGATGCAAAGCGATTCCTGGTCAAGAACGTCCGGTTCGTGACCGGCATGGCCCGGTCCGGAGGCTTCTACAAGCCGACCGGGTTCGTCGAGGATCTCGGCCCATTGCTGTCCGACCCGGCGGCACGCGTGACCGGTCTGCATCTATACACGTTCAACGCGGTCGAGGCCACCGAGGCCTGGCGCCAGTCGATGCTCGAAAAGCATCTGTGAATCGGGACGACCTCGTCACCGCGTTTGCCGACTTTCCTCAGCGGCTCGCGTCCGCGGCCCATTCCGGCGCCGGCCGGCCGGTCCCGATCGGCGAATGGGGGCCCGCGGAGATCTCCAGGCACCTCATCGCCGTGGAGGTCGAGGTCTGGCAGGCACGTCTCGCCCGGGTCGCGGTCGACGACGATCCGCATTGGCCGTGGACCGAACCGGGGCTGGTGCCCGGGTTCGACGGCGCGCCGCTCGACGACATCCTGGCGGCGTTCGCTGTGGCCAGGGCGGCGACCGTGGCGATCCTCGCGGCGCTCGACGACGCGGGTTGGGCCCGCTCCGGCGTCCACGCCACGTACGGCGTGCTCGACGTCGAGGGCCTGATCCGACTCGCGGTCGACCACGACGAGGACCACCTGGGCGGGATCGAGCGGCTCCCCTAGGGGACGCTCCAGCGTGTGCCTCGACGCACCGCTTTCGGCGACGGCGTCGGTGGACTTGGGCGTGGTCCGGTCCGGTCCAGTGCGGTCCACTGCAGTACCCGGCCCAGCCAAAGGTACTGGTCAAACCCAGGACCCCACGGCAGGATGAGATCCGTTGCGGGGAACCGTCGACTTCGACTCCCCCAATGATGCGTCGCGACCCCGAGCGACGTGTGACCGGGGCGCTCAGCCGATCCGTCGGCTGGGTGCCTCGGTCGCTTTCGTTTCTGGACCGGGCGGCCAGTGTCGAGTCCGTGGCCGTCGGCTATCGTGCCGAGGACGTCAGCATCGCTCGGAGGGATCCATGGGGTTCGAGACATTGACCGTCGCCGTCCCCGGCGGCGAGATCTTCGCCACACGACGGGGATCGGGACCGCCCGCCCTGTACCTGCACGGCGGTCCCGGGATCGGTGCCGAGTACATGGTCGGAGTCGTTGAGGTCCTCGATGGCCTGGTCGATGGCGTCCTGCCCCAACAGCGCGGCCTGGCACCGAGCACGCTCGAAGGACCGCGCGACGTCGAGACGCATGTCGCCGATACGATCGCCGTGCTCGACCATCTCGAATGGGCACGGGCCTGGCTCATCGGGCACGCCTGGGGCGCCCACCTCGCGATGCATCTCGCTGTCGCCCACCCCGAGCGGGTCGCCGGCATGATCCTCATGGAGACGCTCGGTGCCGTCCCGGATGGCGGAAGCACCGAACTCGTGGAGAACCTGGTGGCCCGCCTGACGCCAGAGGAACGCGCGAACCTGGACGAGCTCATGGCCCGGCAGGCCGCGGGCGACGACGACGGGGCGCTGATGACCAAGATCCAGATGGCCCTCTGGCCGTCGTACTCGTACAAGCACGGCAACGTGCTCCCGCCCGTGTCGATGCGTCTCGAGCACCCGCTCGACGATGGTGGGCCGGACACGCTGGCATCGATCCAGCGCCACTTCGAGACCGGCACGCTGGAGCGCGGCCTGCCGCACCTTCGGGTACCGGCCCTGCTCATCCATGGGGAGGGCGATCCCCTGCCGCTGCACGCGACGGAGCAGACGGCTGCCCTGATCCCCGGAGCCCAGGTCCGGATCGTCGATCGAGCCGGCCACTATCCGTGGATCGAGCGTGCGAACGAGGTCCGTTCGATCGTCGAAGGCTTCCTGACGGAGCAAGGCGCGCTGCCCGCCGCCACCTAGCGACGAAGATCGATGTGTCGGGCCCAGATCCGCGGCGTACGATGATCTGACACGGCCGTCCAGGCCGGACCGGGCGATCATCGGAGGCTCATCATGGAGTCGGATCCCAACGCTCTTCGGTCTCGTCGGACACTCCTCGCAGCCGCTGCGGGAACGGCCGCAGCCCTGGCGGCCTCGGCGGCCCTCCCACTCACCGTTGCCGCCGCCGACCCGAACGACGTCGTGATGGGCGTCGACAACCCGACCACCGCCACGACCTCGATCACCGACTCCGGGACGGACAGCACCGCCCTGGCCGGCAATGCCACCGGCACCGGTGCGGGTTACGGCGTACTCGGCACGAGCCTCGGCGGCGGCGGGGTCGTCGGCTGGAGTGTCGAGGCACCGGATCCGTCCTGGTTCGACCCGACCTACACCCAGTACACGGGCGTCTTCGGGTCCGCCCCGACCTACCCGGATCCGAACGTCTTCAGCGCCGGCGTGTGGGGCGACAGCTACGACGTCGGGGTCTACGGCAGCGGCGGCTGGGGCGTCTGGGGTGACGGCGGGATCGGCGTCCTCGGCAATGCCTTCGATGCGCCCGGCACAGAGGGCGTCCGAGCCCAGGCCGCCGCGGACTACTCGACCGCGTTGCGAGTCATCGGCAAGGTCAAGTTGAGCCGGTCCGGCCGCCAATCCATGGCCAAGCACACGAGCACAAGGACCGTCACGCTTCCCGGCACGACGACGACCAGCAAGGTCTTCGCCGTCCTGGCGACGAGCGAACCCGGTCGGTGGGTCCGGGCGGTCGTCCCGGCCTCGGGCAAGTTCACCATCTACCTCAACACCAGCCTGGCCACGAAGGCAGTCGTGTCCTGGTTCGTGCTGGACTGAAGGAGTCGGTCATGCCGAAGGCACTCGTCAGTCGACCCAGTAGCGCCCGGGCCATCGAGGGCGAGACGGATCTCACGCTGGCGATCCAGCAACGCCTCCGCGCCAGCCCTCGTGGCTCCGTTCGGGCCCTGCACAAGACCGAACTGGAAGCGTCCGGACACCTTGACGTTCCGGGCCTGGTTCGCCGGCCGAGTTCCGCTCACAACGATTGACATCCATTCGGTCACGGAGCAAGGTCGCACGATGCATGGACCGAACCCCTCGATCGCAGGCGAGGCCATCCGAAAGGCGCTGGGGGCCGACCAGGTCGCCTCGGCAACCGGCCGGCGAGTGAGCGACACCCAGGCCGCCCTGGACGCGGCCGAAATTCGTGAGCTGGAGCACGACCTGTACTACCACGACCCGGCCGGACAGGACGAACCGCAACCGACGGAGCGCGCGCGGCGAAGCTTCCTCGATCGGATCCTGCGGCGCTAGCGAAACCCGGCGACAAGCACCCGATGGGCGAGGGCCGGGTCGCCCTATCCTGGCTCGTCGACGAGTAGCGTGAAACCGAGGCGGATCCGGTCGATCACCAGTTGCTCCCGGAGGGCGGCGTGCGCGGCGATCAAGGTCTCGCCCACGCCGAGGCTCGTCCAGGTCGCGGCCCCGAGCCGGTACCGCAGGCGGAGGGCGACCTCGCCGGCGACCTCCAGTTCCAGGTCGTCGGGCTCGATCCCGGGGCCGAGCAACTCAGCGCAATCGGCCACGACGCGTGCAAGGTACTGTTGCTCAGCGTTGGACACGTCACGGAGAGGCATCGCGCCAACGATCGTACTGCAGTCGCCCGCGGTAGGTTCGATCCACTTGATCGCGCATCGCTGGGCCCTGTGCTCAGGATGGCGGCAAGATGTTCACCGGGAGACCGCGATGTCGGGTGGATGGGGTGGGAGGACCTCGATCGAGGCTCCGTGCGAGAGGATCTGGTCGTTCCTGAGCGTAGGTGAGCCACCGGGAGAGGTGGTTCGGCTTCGGCGGCACTCGATCAAAGCAAAGAAACGTGGCGTAGCGGTCCACGGGTGAGAATGTCGCCAACTTCCGTCCCCAGAATGGCTCTCGATGGCCACACGGCCGCGTGAAGATCCCCACGATCCGTCGGCGCTGGTTCGTCCTCGGGGTCGTTGTGATCCTGGCCCTGATCGCGATCCGGCTGCTGGACCAGCCGCTCCGGCTCGAGTCATATCAAGCCCTCGATGATGAGACCGTAGCCGTGATGGGATATGGCGCACCCTATTCGTGGCCCCGCGTGACCAGCGTCACCGAGACGGATTCGACCGTCACGATCACCGTGAATGCCATCACCCTGCAACTCGGCCCCGGCACATCTGTCGCTACCCGGCTCTACGTTCCCGTATACCTCGGCGAGCCGCTCGAGGGCCGGACCGTCATCGATGGAAGCACCGGTCAGGAGGTACCTGGACCTCGATAGGGGCGGAGCGGGCCCGCTGTGCCGGTGGTGGGAATCTCGCCAGCGTCGACTCCTCCCGTCCTCTACCCCCCCGCTCCGATTGACGCTCCGCGGCGGTCGCCGTAGACTCATATCCGACGAATTCACTCGGATATCGAGGACCATCTCCTGACTGCCACGGCCACTCCTCGTCTTGCGTATCACGGCAGCGGCGCCATCGCCTTCTCGACGAAGGGCGAGTACGGCGTTCGGCTGATGGTCCAGCTCGGCCGGCATCGCGGCTCCGGTCCGGCAAGCCTCGCCGAGATCGCGGCCGAGGAAGACCTCCCGCGGGCCTATCTCGAACAGCTCGTCGTGAGCCTTCGCGAGGCGGGGCTGGTCACCAGCACCCGCGGCGCCCGCGGCGGCTACGAACTCGCCCGCCCGGCAGAGACCATCTCCATGGCCGAGGTCCTCCGCGCGCTCGAGGGCCCGATCGCCCCGATGCTGTGTGCCAGCGACGATCCCGAGCACGCCACCTTGTGCGATCGTTCGTCCAGTTGCACGGTCAATGTCCTGTGGGTTCGCGTTCGCGACGCCGTGGCCGGCGCTCTCCATTCGATGACCCTCGCCGATCTCGTCCCACCCCGACCAAGCCCCATCGACGTCGACCAACCCACCGTCCAGCAGGGAGCCCTGACCCACCCGTGACCACCGACACCGATCAGCAACTCATCGTCCGCGGCCTGCGGGTCGCGCCGGCCGCCGCGCCCGACCACGAGATCCTCCAGGGGATCGACCTGACCGTCGGGAAAGGCGAGGTCCACGCCATCATGGGCCCGAACGGCTCCGGCAAGACGACCCTCGCCTACGCGCTCATGGGGCACCCTGCGTACATCGTCAAGGGTGGCGAAGTCATCTGGAAAGGCCGCGACATCCTTGCATTGTCGCCCGACAAGCGGGCCAGGCTCGGTCTCTTCCTCGCCTTCCAATACCCGACCGCCATCCCCGGCCTGAGCGTGGCCAGCTTCATCCGTTCCGCGCTCAACGCCAAGCTCCAGGGGATCGACAAGGACCCGGACATCGACCCGACCGACGCGGTCAAGGGCGGGATCTCCATGCGCGACTTCCGCAACAAGATGCGCGAGAAGATGGCCCTGCTCCGGATGGACGAGGGCTTCGCCAGCCGGTACGTCAACGACGGCTTCTCCGGAGGCGAGAAGAAGCGACTCGAGATGCTCCAGATGGCGGTCCTCGAGCCGGAGATGGCGATCCTCGACGAGACCGACTCCGGTCTCGACATCGATGCTCTCCGGATCGTCGCCGAAGGTGTCAACGCGATGCTCAGCCCGGAACTCGGCGTGCTGCTGATCACCCACTACCAGCGGCTGCTCAACTACATCACCCCGGACGTCGTCCACGTCCTCGCCCAGGGCCGGATCATCACGTCCGGCGGCAAGGATCTCGCCCTCCGCCTGGAGGACGAGGGGTACGGCCCGGTCCTGCGCGAAGCTGGCTACACGACCGACCTGCCCGACGAGGCATTGCTCGTTCCCGCCGGACCGGCCGACGCCGATCTCGATCCCGTCGAGGTGGCCCGCTAGGCGGGCATCGAGACCCATGGCCATCGCCCAGGATCCGGTCGGCGCTCTCGATCCACAGGTCATCCGGGCGGATTTCCCGATCCTCCGCCAGGAGATCAACGGACACCCGCTCGTCTTCCTCAATTCGGCGTCGACGAGCCAGAAACCTGCCGTCGTGATCGACGCCGTCACTACGTACTACCGCGACTACAACGCCAACGTCCATCGGGGCATCTACACCATCGGCGAACAGGCGACCGCCGCCTACGAGGCCGCTCGCGCCCGCGTCGCCCGGTTCATCGGTGCGTCGGACACCGGCGAGGTCATCTTCACCCGCAACGCGACGGAGGCGATCAACCTCGTCGCCTACGCCTGGGGCCGTCGAAACATCGACCGCGGCGACGCGATCGTCCTGACCGAGATGGAACACCACGCGAACCTCGTCCCGTGGCAGATCCTCGTCCAGGAGCGCGACGGCGACCTCGAGTTCATCCCGATCACCGATGACGGGATCCTCCGGCTGGACGTCCTCGAAGTGCTCCTGCGCCTCAAGCCCAAGCTGGTCGCCTTCACCCACGTCTCGAACACCCTGGGGACGATCAATCCGGTCCGGGAGATGATCGACATGGCCCACGCGGCCGGGGCGCTCGTCCTCGTCGACGGAGCCCAGGCCGTCCCGCACATGCCGGTGGATGTCCACGCGCTCGGGGCCGACTTCTACGCATTCTCCGGGCACAAGATGCTCGGGCCGATGGGTTCGGGCGTGCTCTGGGGGCGACGCGACCTGCTCGAGGCGATGCCGCCGTTCCTGACCGGTGGCGAGATGATCCGCGAGGTCCACCTCCGCCGGAGCGAATTCAACGAGATCCCCTGGAAGTTCGAGGCAGGCACCCCGGCGGTCGGCGACGCGATCGGTCTCGGCGTGGCCGCCGACTACCTGTCCGGCCTGGGCATGGCCGCGGTGCGGGCCCACGAGCGAGACCTTGTCGCCTACGCGCTCGAGGCGCTCCCTCGTGACGTCCCCGGGATCGAGTTGTATGGCCCGCTCGACCCCGACCTCCGCGGCGGCGTCGTCCCGTTCAATCTGCCGGGCATCCATCCCCATGACGTGGCCCAGGTCCTCGACCGATCCGGGATCGCCGTCCGGGCAGGGCACCACTGCACGATGCCACTCCACGAGCGGCTCGACCTGACGGCGACCGCCCGGGCGAGCTTCAGCGTCTACTCCACTCGCGACGATATCGACGCCCTGGCGACGGGCCTGAAGGAAGTCCAGCGCGTCTTCAACGGCTGATGCGATCGCCCGGTGCGGGACATCCCGGGATGCACGGTCCGCGAGACGACCGCTCCGCGCGCCGTTTCCGGTCCTGAGCCTAGCCGGTGGCTCGTGCGGCGCGCTGGCGGGTCGCGCCCGCGGTCCGCTTCGCTCGCGAATCGCGGTGGACGACGAGCGAGGCCTTGCCATCATTCGTCGCGACGTCGATCGTGGCGTCGGACAGGAGGTCCGCCGCGCTGGCAGCCACCAGCGTCGATAGCCGTCCGTCATCGACGACGCGGTCGCTTGCGACCGGCTTCCGGACGAAGGTCAGCACCAATCGACCGGCACGCCGGATGAATCTCGGGACCGAATCACTCTCCAGACCCTTCTGGCGTCGGACTCGGATCAGGTGATCCCTGGCTTGCGGCGTGAAACGAAGCATCGGCGAACCTCCAGCTAGGCATATATAGTAGCCTACTGGCAAGTATTTGACCAGACCCAAACGATCCAGGCAATCGAGGGGCCACATCGCGTGAACGATCCGGAACTCCTGGATGCCATCGAGCGGATCATCGTCGCCGGGGTGGCGATGACCAACGAAGCGCTCGGGCGGGCCAGGCCGAACCTCGACCTGAGTCTCCAGCAGTGGCGGATGATGGTCGTCCTCGGTGACGCGCCAGAGGGACATCCCGTCGGTGAGATCTCCCGGCTCATCGCGGTGACCCTGCCGGCGACCGGCCGACAGCTCCGTCGGCTCGAGCGACGCGGTCTGGTGACCCTTGCGAGCGACCCGAACGATCGACGGGTGACAAGAGCACGGCTGACCGAAGCCGGGCTCGCCGCCCGTGAGTCGATCGTCGACGATCGCCGGGCGATGATCCGCGCCGCGCTGCGTGACATCCGGGGTCGGGGCGACCTCACCGGACTGCTCGAACCGATCGCGGTCGCGCTCGAGGCTGAGGCCGGCGATCCCGAGACCCCGGCGCCTCCAGCGAGCGCTGACCGGCCCTGACGCTCGCAGGTTCTGGTCCGCGATCAATCCCGACCTCGCTGGTCGGGATTGGACAATCGCGCTAGACTTCGAGTCGATGGACGATCTCTACCGCGACTACATCCTGGAGCACTATCGGCGGCCCCATAACTTCGGGGTCATCGAGGATGCCGACGCATCCTACGAAGGTGCCAATCCGCTGTGTGGCGACCGGATCACCCTCATGCTCGGGGTCAAGGACGGCATCGTCGACCGGGTCGCGTTCACCGGCCGCGGCTGTGCGATCAGCCAGGCCAGTGCCAGCCTCCTGACGGATGAGATCAAGGGCAAGTCGATCGACGAGGTCGCCGCCATCCGGGCGGACGATCTCCTGGACCTGCTCGGCATCGACATCAGCCCGGCTCGACTCAAGTGCGCCATGCTCAGCCACGATGCGCTCCAACACGTGCTCGACGACGTCGGCGCCACCGCCACATCCGCCGAGGCGAAGACATGATCGACACCGTCCCGAACGAGCGCCGCTGCAGGTGTCGTCAGCCGGCCTGACCGCCGGCCGACATCCAGCCCCTCCGCCCTACCGAACCACACCATGAGGACGGATCCTGGGGGGAGCGTCCTCATCGCCCTGGCGTTACCGGCGCCAGCCCGTCGACCATCGGAGTCTACCGATCCACATGCCGAAGTCCTACGCCGACCTCCTTCGTGAGGCGCGCGCCCAGATCCGGGAAGTCAGCCCGCAGGAGGTCGACGCCCTGCCCGCGGGTGGCGCAGCGATCGTCGACGTCCGTGAGGCGTCCGAATGGGAGCAGGGTCACCTTCCCGGCGCCCGTCACATCTCGAAGTCCTACATCGAGCAGGAGATCGAAGGGGTCGTCCCCGACCGGGACGCCCCGGTCATCCTGTACTGCGCCGGTGGGATCCGTTCGCTGTTCGCTGCCCAGACGATGATGGACATGGGCTACACGAACGTCGCCTCGATGTCCGGCGGGTTCCAGTCCTGGAAGGGAGCCGGTCTCGACTTCGAGACGCCGGTCGTCCTGACCGCCGAGCAGAAGCAGCGCTACAGCCGGCACCTTCTGATCCCGGAGGTCGGTGCAGCCGGACAGGCAAGGCTCCTGGAGTCGAAGGCCCTGCTCATCGGTGCCGGTGGCCTGGGCTCCCCGGCGGCGCTCTATCTGGCGGCGGCCGGCGTCGGGACGATCGGCATCGTCGACTTCGACGTCGTCGACATCAGCAACCTCCAACGCCAGATCGTCCACACGACCGACCGCGTCGGTGAACGCAAGGTCGAGTCGGCGCGGAAGTCGATCAACGCGTTGAACCCGGATATCAAGGTCATCGCCCACGAGGAGATGCTCGCCGCCGACAACGTTGATCGGATCATCGCCGGGTACGACGTCATCCTCGACGGGACGGATACGTTCGAGACCCGCTACACGCTCAACGATGCCGCCGTGGCGGCCGGGATCCCGGTGATCCACGCCAGCGTGTTCCGCTTTGAGGGGCAGCTCACGACCTTCATCCCGTACGAGGGACCGTGCTACCGCTGCCTGTATCCGACACCGCCGCCACCTGAACTGGCGCCGGGTTGCTCCGTGGCCGGCGTCCTGGGTGTTGTCCCGGGCATCCTCGGACTGCTCCAGGCGACCGAGGCGCTCAAGGTCCTGCTCGGGATCGGCCAGACCCTCGCCGGCCGGTTGCTCCTGTTCGACGCCCTCGAGACGGAATTCACCGAGCTCAGGCTGCGCCGCGACCCGGCCTGCCCGGTCTGCTCCGACGCCGCCGTCAAGGCGCGTGCCGAGGGCCGGCCGCTGGCGATCCCGGCATGAGTACCGTCTACATCCCGTCGGTGTTGCGAGCGAGCGTCGGTGGCGCGAAATCGCTCCAACTCGATGGCGACTCGATCCGCGCGGTGGTCGATGCCCTCGTCGCCGAGCATCCCTCGCTGGAGTCGCAACTGCTGACCCAGGACGGCGATCTGAACCGGTTCGTCAACGTCTACGTCAACGGCCAGGACGTTCGGTACCTGGCCGGTCTCGAGACCCCGGTCGCTCCGGCCGATGAGGTTCGCCTCCTGCCGGCGATGGCCGGAGGCTGACCGATGGCCGTCCTGCGGCGGCTCGATGACGCCGACCACGAACACGCGCACGCGCACGAGGCGGTCGTCCCGCATGGCGGACGGTACGACGACATCCTGCAGGCGATCGGTCACACCCCGCTCGTGGAGATCCCCCGGATGTCGCCGAACCCGGCGGTCCGGATCTTCGCCAAGCTGGAGATGCTCAACCCGACCGGGTCGGTCAAGGACCGGGTCGCCCGGTACCTGATCGAGGACCTCGAGCGGCGCGGGCTGCTCCACGACGATTCGATCATCCTGGAACCGACGTCCGGGAACACCGGGATCGCCCTGGCCATGATCGGCCGGCGGAAGGGATACCGTGTCGCGCTGGTCATGCCGGACAACGTCACCAATGAGCGACGGCAGATGGCCGCCCTGTACGGCGCCGAGGTCATCGACTCGCCCGGAGCGCAGGGCTCCAACGGGGCGATCACCCTGGCCAAGCACCTGGTCAGCAAGGACGAACGGTTCGTCATGCCCTACCAGTACGGCAACCCGGCGAACCCCCGGGCGCATTACGAGACGACGGGCCCGGAGATCCTCGCCGATTGCCCGGAGGTCGACGTCTTCGTCGCCGGCCTTGGGACGGGCGGCACCCTGATGGGCGTGTCACGGTACCTGCGCGAGCACCGACCGGGCGTTCGGATCGTGGCCGTCGAGCCGCTGCCCGGGGAGTTGGTCCAGGGCCTGCGTTCGCTCGACGACGGGTTCATCCCGGAGATCCTCGACCCGACGCTGATCGACGCGAAATACCTCGTCTCGAATCGCGACGCCATCGCCGCCCTGCGCGATCTCGTGTTCCGCGAGGGGATCTTCGCCGGGCCGTCCTGTGGCGCCGTCCTTGTCGCGGCGGCCCGGGTCGCGTCGGAGATGACCGGCGGCACGATCGTCGCCCTCCTCCCGGACGGTGGCTGGAAGTACCTGTCGGCGGGGACGTTCTCGACCGACCTCGATGCCATGGAAGAAGCGCTCGAGGGTGGCGTCAACTGGTGGTAAGACCACACCCGGGGCCGACCGCCGTCGAACTGCCTGCCCGGATCCGGGAGGCGATCGTCGCCCAGGCTCGTGCGGAATACCCGAACGAGGCATGCGGTCTCATCGTCGGTGACCGGAATGCCGCTGACGGCGGTGTCGCCATCCGCTATGTGCCCACCCGGAACGAGGCGGCCTCCCCGTCGCGCTACCGGATCCATCCGGATGATCTCTTCCGTCTCACCCTCGAGACCGACGACGCGGACGAGGTCTTCTGGGGCATCGTCCATTCCCATACCCATACGCCCGCTCGCCCGTCGCCGACCGACATCGGCCTGGCCACGATCTATCGCGATCCCCTCTACCTGCTCGTCTCGCTCAGCGACGACGAAGCCGATCCCACCACCGGCGTCCCGAGTCTGCGCGCCTGGCGGATCCTCGACGGCGAGGTCCACGAGGTGGCCTTGCGATGACCGGGCGGTGACCCGCCGACGAGGAGTGCTCGGCGCGCTCGGAGCGCTGGCCGCCGGGGGTGCCGCGATCGTGGCCGTGACGCTCATCGGTGCGAGCCCCGACCTCCTCGATGCCGTCGTTCACCCGCCGGACATCGTCCGAGCGGCGCTCGTCGGCGGATGTGTGACCCTTGCCGTCGTGCTCATGACCCGGGGACTCACGCGGTTGGCCGGGGGAACGGATGATGTGCCCGGTCTGGTACGCGGGGTCCGCTTGGTCTTCCTGGCGCTCGCCGCTCTTGCCGCGGCAGCCGGCTGGCTGCTGGGCGCGGCGCTACCGATCGTCGTTGCCATCGTGATCGGCGGGATCGACGTCGTCGAGACGTCCTTCCTGTTGCTCGTCGTTGCGGCCGGGCCGATCAGCCGAACGGACTGATCAACTCTCGTTCGCGGGTCGTGTCGTGGACCGGGGCCGTCACCCCGATCCCACCCCGGACGACGAGGACGGAACAGGGTGCGTTCAGCAGGACGTTGCGGGCGACGCTGCCGACCATCAGTCGGCGCAACCCGGTCTGTCCGCGCGTGCCCATCACGATCAGGTTGGCCCGGTGCGCGGTCGCTGAAGCGATGATCTCCCGAGCCGGATTACCGGACCGCAACTCGAACCTTGCGTCCAGGCCCGCCTCGCTGAGGCGGCCGGCGACGGCTTCACACTCGGCCTCGACCGACGCCGACGGGGCGCCCGATTCGGCCACGGTGAGCACCGTGATCTCCAGCCCGGCGAACAGGGGCCAGTCCATGAGCATCGCCTCGGCCGACCGGGCATGGAGTGAGCGATCGTCGGCGAGGATCAGCGGTCCGAGGTTCTCGTCGCGTGCCACCAGGACCGGACAGGGTGCCTGGTCCACGACCTCTGCCGAAACGGAGCCGAGCAGCATCGTCTCCCAGCGGCCAGCGCCACGGTGACCGACGACGATGAGATCGGCCGGCATCTTGCGGGCCTCGTCCACGATCATGCTGGCGGCACGGCCGTGCAGCAGGGTCGACTCGATCATCAGGTCCGATCGGGTGGATCTGATCTCGTGCTCGGCTCGCCGGATGGCATCGCGATGGATCGCGACGATGCCTGGCTCCGCCCCGGCCTCGGCCGGCGTCGCGGCCATCGACCAGGGTCCGCCGACGACCTCGGCGTGGACCGGGATGACACTCACGATCTGGACTCGATCGCCCTTTCGCCACGGCAGGGCGGCGACCAGGTCACGCGCACGATCGGCTGCGAATGACCCATCGATCGCTAGCAGGATGCGCACGGGGAGACCCTCCTTCAGAAGGAGAGCCTGCGCCGCGCGCCCGTCTCAGGGACGTGCCCGATGGCCTGAATCGGCGGGTACAGTGGTCGCCACGGCGGGCGAGTCAGCCCCCACGAGCCTCGAGCGCGTCGATGAGCGACGACGTCCGCGGTGTCGACCCGAGACCGAGTCTCGCCCCGACGCGGGCCGCCAGCGTCGGCTCGAGGTATGTCGACGCCAGGGTCGGCCAGGCTGACTCGGCGAAGACGATGTCGGGGGACCCGTCGAGGAGGATCCGACCGCCGCCCATGACGACCACCCGGTCGAATGTCTCGGCGACGAAACGCATGTCATGGCTGATCGCGATCACGGTCCTGCCCGACGCGATCAGGCCCTCGATGACCTGCTGCACGCGGGCGAGACCGCGGGCGTCCTGGCCCGTGGTCGGCTCGTCCAGGACGACGACCGAGGTCTCCATCGCCAGGATCGACGCCAGGGTCAGCAGCTTCCGGCGCGAGTAGCCCAGATCGTATGGGTTGGTCTCGCCCAGTCCGGTCAGCCCGACGGCGGCCAGGGCTGCGTCAGTCGCTGCCGAGCTCTCGGTGGCGGTCCGCCCGAGGATCCGCGGCCCGAATGCGACCTCGGCTCGAACCTTGCCCGCAAAGATCTGCCGATCCGGGTTCTGGAAGACGATCCCGACCCGGCCCGCGAGCGTCGCGACCCGGGTGTCGACGATGTCGTCGCCGTCGAGGAGGACCCGGCCCTCCGTCGGGCGCAACAGACCGTTGAGGTGGCGGATCATGGTCGACTTGCCACTGCCGTTCTGGCCGACGATCGCGACACCCTCGCCGGGCTCGATGGTCAGATCGACCGACGAGAGAGCGCGCGTCCCGTCCGGGTACACGAACCCGAGTCCGTTCAGCGCGATCGCGGTCACCGGGCACCGCCGGACATGGCGAGGAGGCCGGGATCGAGTCCTCGCGACGCCAGGTCCCGACCCAGCCGGACCCGCGATGGCGGCTCGACACCCACATCGTCCAGGCGAGCGTCGGCAAGGACGTCTCCTGCGGCTCCATCGAGCACGATCCGACCGTCATCGACGACAACGACCCGGTCGCACAGGCCGTCGAGCAGGTCCGTCTTGTGCTCCACGATCAACAGAGCCGTGCCGGTGGACGCAAGCCCTCGCAGGGCCTCGCCGACCAGCCGCGTCCCTTCCGGGTCGAGTTGGGCGGTGGGTTCATCGAGGACGAGGTGAGCGGGCCGCATCGCGAGCAGCGACGCGATGACGACCAGCTGGGCCTGGCCACCGGACAGGCGGCGCGGCTCACGTTCGGCGAGGTCGGTGATGCCGAGGACCTCGAGTGCGGTCCTGGACCGGGCGACGGTCTCCCGGGCGGGCAGGCCGAGGTTCATCGGGCCGAGCGCCACTTCCTCGAATACCGAGCCCGTCACGCCCGACAGTTGGGTGGCCGGGTTCTGGAATCCGATCCCGACCCTCGTGGCAAAGGCGTGAAGCGGTTGCCCGGCCATCGAGATCCCGTCGATCCGCACGTCACCGGTGAGACCGCCGCCGATGGATCCGGGGGCCAATCCGGAGGCGACCAGACAAAGGGTCGACTTCCCGGCCTCGTTGGCGCCGACCACCCCGACGATCTCGCCATCGGCCAGGGTCAGGTCGATGTCGTGCAGGACGGGTCGTGCGTACCCCGCATAGCGGTACGACACGCGTTCGAGCTGCAGCACGTCTCCGCCTACGCCAGCGCGAGCAGGCGGATCGCGACGAGGGCCACGAATGCCGCGACGAGGACCCACCGCAGCCCGCGTTCCCAGCCGGTGTCCGGCATCGCCCAGAGCAGGTGGCGGGTCCCGGGGCGGCTGAACGCGCGCGTTTCAAGGGCGAGGCTGCGCTCCTCGACGTCGGTCAGGGAGGTGAGGATGACCGGCACGACCATCGGCAGGAGGCCCCGGATCCGGGCCCGGACGCTTCCCTCGGTGTCCAGCCCGCGGGCCCGCTGACTCTCGCCGATGACCGCGGCTCGCTCGACCAGGGTCGGGACCGCTTCGATCGTGGCGACCGCCACGAATGCGGCCCGCGGCGATACGCCACGTCGCTCGAGGTCCAGGACGAACGCGTGCGGATCGGTGGTCAGGATGAACAGGCCGATCGAGGTCGAGATGGCGAACAGGCGGATGACCGTCTGGACCGCGAAGTCCACCCCCTCGACGGTCGCGTCGAACGGTCCGATCTGGAAGATCACCGTGGTCCCCGCGCGAGTGAAGACGCTGACGAGGACCACCGAGACGGCGATCGGCAGGGTCAGCAGGAACGACGCGCGCGTGAGGCGGCGGCCGACGCCGGCCAGCGCGGCCAGTGCCAGCATGATCAGGATGATCACGGCCGGTCCGAGGTAGCCGCCGAGCACGAACGCCCCGACCGAGGCCACGGTCGCGATGATCGCCTTGGTCAGCGGGTTCAGGCGGTGATACGGGCTGGGTGTGGCTGGCACGAGCCGGGCGATGAGCGCGACATCGTCCGCCTCCAGATCGCCGGCCAGGACCGCCCGGGCCGACGCTGACGGGTCTACGCCTCCTCCAGTCCGAGCGCCTTCTCGCCTTGCGGGAAGCGAGCCACGAACCGGCGGGAAAGCGTCTGCAGCAGGACGAAGACGATGAAGAAGGTCACGGTCTTGTCGATCGGGTCGGAGATCAGGCCCTGCTTGAGGACCGCCTCCTGGAGATCGGAGCCGGCCTGCTGGAATGCGGCCACCAGCAGGTCCGTCCCGGAACCGGTGACGCCGCCGAAGACGACGGCGGCGATCGGTGCGGAGATGAGCGCTGAGACGATGCCGCAGATCAACCCGGCGATGGCCACCCAGGCGACCCCGATGTCGCGTCGGACCACGAGCAGGGCGATGAGACCCACGATCGCCGCGATGATCCCGATCGCCACCACGTACCCGAGCAGGATGAAGATCGGGTCCGCCCCCGTCGTGTCGCCGAAGAAGGTGAACGTGCCGTCCGTGTAGAACGGCAGGAAGCCGTAGTAGCCGATCCCGCCGAGGACGAGGATCACCAGCAGGGCGGCCCCGGCGACCTTGGCCCACGATGCGTTCGGTCGGCTGCGGAAGAAACCCCACTGCGCAACGAGCCCGGAGAACAGGCCGATCCAGGCAGCCACGATCGCGAACGGTGCCGCGAAGTCGGAGTGGAATGGAGCTGGGATGACGTACGTCCAGACGAGATTGGTCAGGACGCCGGTGACCAGCCCGGGTAGCGGCCCGGCAAGGACGCCGACCAGGATCGTCCCGATCGAATCCATGTAGATCGGGACCTTGAGGACGGACGCAACAGTCTGTCCGAGGACGATATTGATCGCCATCGCGATCGGGATGAGAACGACGGTCCGGGTGTCGAATCGGCCCCAGCTCAAGCCCATCATCGCGTCCGTTGCCTCCCTCGTCCGACGGCCCGATAGGGTGGGCTGGCCGTCCTCCGGCCCTAGCCTGACACGTCCGAGTGGTTTGCCGCCAGTCCCCCGACGCGTTCGACCAGTCGGTCGAGGAACTCGGCCACATCCACGCTGACCGCAACATCGAGATTCGGTTCCTTGCCCGTGAGTCGCCGTCGGTCGACGACCGTCATCCCGGTCGTCAGTTCCCCGTGGGTCTCGACGTCCACGTACAGGGGTTGGGTCGTGACCAGGCTGCGGTCCAGCGTCGCGGCGACGGCCAGCGGGTCATGGATGAAGGCGCCATAGAAGCCGTCGTACCGAGCGTGGAATTCCATGTAGAAGCGGAGGGCGTCGGCGACGTACCTGACGATCGGGTTGCTGGCGACGGAACGGGTGGCCTGCATCGGATCCTCGCCGCGTGACAGCACGATCGAGTCGTCGGGCGTGCTCCCGGCGCGACGGGCGAGCTGGACGACGTGATCGGGGAAGATCCGGGCCTGTTCGGTCACGTCGAGGCCGAGCGCCAGGGGTCGCGGGATCGTCGGGTCGATGGCCCGAGCGTCGGCCCACGCTCGGAAGACGATCCGAGCTGCATCGGGGTCGCAGTAGATGTTCCACTCGGTCGTCGGCGTCGTGTTCCCGGAGGCGCCGAACGCGCCACCCATCAAGGTGTAGCCCTTGAGCAACCGGGGCAGGGCGGGTTCACGGAGGACGGCGATGGCCAAATTCGTCAACGGTCCCAGGGTCACGAGGGTGATCTCGCCTGGCTGGCTCCGCGCCTCGTCGACGATGAGATCCGCGGCATGCCGGTCCGACAGTGGTCGCGATGGCTCCGGGAGTTCGGCGTGGCCGAGGCCCTGCGGCCCGTGCGTTTCGGGCGATGTCTCGAGCGCTCGCACGAGCGGGATCTCTCGGCCGAGCGCGACCTCGATGTCCGCCCTTCCGGCCAGTTCCAGGACGGCCCGTGTATTGACCGCGACCTGCCGGGCGTCGACGTTGCCCGACACGCAGGTCGCTGCCACGATGTCGGCCTCGGCCGAGGCCACCGCGTAGAGCAGGGCGAGGCTGTCGTCGATGCCGGTATCGACGTCGAGGATGAGGCGGAGCCGCTCGGGCGTCGTCGGCTGGCCGCGTAGGAGCCGCTCGGCGCGATCGACGACCTCATCGGCCGATCGACCGTCCGTATCGATCACGTGCGCACCGACGCTCGCCAGGAGTGGCTCCCGTCGCGCCGCCTGGGCGGCGAGGAAGGTCTCGGGCGTGTCGCCGTAGGTCGGACGGTGCTTGTCGTCAGACTCGAACCGATCGGCCAGGTTGTCGGGGCGTGCGTGCAGCCAGATGACGAAGACATCCGGAGCCGCCATCGCCTCGCGACAGGCGGGTGCGTCGATGACGCTCGCCGCCGCGCTGACGATCACCGGCTTCGGTGACGAGATGGCATCGATGAGCTGTGCCGCCTCGCGGGCATGCATGGCGTCGACGCCCTCCTGGGCGCGCAGCTCGCGGACGGTCCGTCCCGTCTGCGCCTCGATATCGACATCGGAATCACGCCACGCGATGCCGAGTCGATTGGCGAGCTTCCGACCGACCGTCGTCTTGCCGACCCCCATCAGGCCGGTGATCACGATGTGGCGGGGCAGGGCAAGGCCCGAGGCGTCCATCGCCGATAGCGTATCGGACTCCGGCGCCGACCTCGCGTCCCCGCGGAACGGCCTCGCCACGGCCCGGCCCTCTACACTCCCGTCGTGGACGCTCCTTCGCCCGTATCGCCGCCCGCCGTCATCGGCATCCTCGGTGGCGGCCAGCTGGGACGGATGCTGGCGGGCGCCGCTCGAGCGATGGGCTATCGGATCGCGATCCTCGATCCGGATCCGTCGTGTCCGGCGGCGGCGGTCGCCGATCGCGTCGTCATCGGCGCCTACGACGATGTCGCCGCCGCCGAGCGATTGGCGAGCCTCAGCGACGTGGTCACCTACGAACTGGAGCACATCGCGGCCGACGTCGTGGCCACGATCGAAGCGGTCGTCCCTGTTCGGCCTGGACACGGACCGCTGATCGTCACCCAGGATCGCCTGGCCGAGCGTCGGTTCGTGGAGGGTGCCGGGGCGGCGGTCGCGCCCTGGCGTGAGGTCCGGACGGTGGCCGAGGCCCGAGCAGCGGTGACCGAACTGGGCCTGCCCGTTCGGCTGAAGCTGCCGATCGGCGGGTATGACGGGCGCGGCCAGCTCCGGATCGCGGATGCTTCCGAGCTTGACGATGCGTGGGATCGGCTCGGCCGCCCGGCCGGTGCCCCGCTCCTCGCCGAACGGGAACTTGCGTTCGTGGCGGAGCTGTCGGTCGTCGTGGCCCGCGGGCTGGATGGTTCGATCGCGACGTTCCCGATCGCCCGGAACCGCCACGATGGCGGCATCCTCGTCGAATCGATCGCACCGGCGCCCGTGCCGGCGGATGTCGCCGAGGGAGCGGCTGCGATCGGCACGACACTCGCGCTCGCGATGGACCTGCGTGGCACGCTGACGGCGGAGTTGTTCCACCTGCCGGATGGATCGCTGGTCGTGAACGAGCTCGCGCCACGCGTCCACAACTCGGGGCACTGGACGATCGAGGGGGCCGAGACATCGCAGTTCGAACAGCACATCCGGGCGATCTGCGGGCTCGGCCTCGGGTCGCCGGCCGCGTCCGGCCCGGTCGCGATGGTCAACCTGCTGGGAACGGGTACGCGACGCGAGGCGCGATTGCGCGGGGTCACTGCCGCCCTGGCCGATCCGGCGGTGCACCTTCACCTCTACGATAAGCGTGACGTGTTCGAACGCCGCAAGATGGGCCATGTCACCGCGCTCGGCGCCGATCCGGATACGGCCCTTGCCAGGGCACAGGCAGCGCTCGATGCGCTGTGGTGGGCCGACGACCCGACGGCGAAGGAGGATCGATGAGCGACACGACCCCGGCCCCGATCGTCGGCATCGTCGGCGGGAGTCGCTCCGACTTCCCGATCCTCGAGAAAGCCGTGACGATCCTCACCGAACTCGGGGTGCCGGCGGAACTCAGCGTCGTGTCCGCGCACCGGACCCCGGATCGCCTGTTCGGCTACGCGGAGGAAGCGGCCGCCCGAGGCATCCGGGTGATCATCGCCGGAGCCGGCGGGGCCGCCCATCTGCCCGGGATGCTCGCCGCAAAGACCGCCCTGCCGGTCATCGGCGTGCCGATCCCGACCGAGCACCTCGGGGGCCTGGATTCGCTCCTGTCCATCGTCCAGATGCCGCGCGGGGTCCCGGTCGCCACGGTCGCGATCGGCAACGCCATGAACGCAGGCCTACTGGCGGCCGCGATCCTGGCGCTGTCCGATGATGGGCTCGCGGGTCGCCTTGCCGCCTGGCGGGCGCGACAGACCCAGGCCGTGCTCGACGATGCAGGCTCGTCGCCCGGCTGACGCGGTCATGGTGCGTCCACCCACGGTGTGGAGGCCCCTCGGATCCCGACATCGATGGACCAGAGCGTCGACGTGGCCGTGATGAACAGCCGGCGTCCGTCCGGCCCACCGAACGTGCAGTTGCTGACCTCCTGGGGGAGCAGCAACCGGCCCAACTCCGCGCCGCCCGGATCGAGGACGTGGATCCCGTCGCCGGCCGACGTCCAGACGTTCCCGTCGACGTCGACCCGGAGGCCATCGGACACGCCGGGATCGATCACCGCGAAGATGCGCGGCGTGGTCAGACGGCGGCCGCCGACGACATCGAAGGCGACGATATGGTGATTGCCATGCTCGATCCGGGCGACCGACGTATCCGAGACGTACAGCGTCCGTTCATCGGGCGAGAACGCCAGGCCGTTGGGGTGGACCAGGAAGTCCGTCGCGATGACCAGTTCCCCGGTCGCCCGATCGAATCGGAACACGAAGCAGCCGCCGAGTTCCGACGCGGCAGCGTGGCCCTCGGTGTCGTCGAGGATGCCATACGGCGGATCGGTGAACCAGATCGCGCCGTCTGACGCGACGACAACATCGTTTGGCGAATTGAGGCGTCGACCTTCGAACCGGTCGACGACCGTCGTCCGGCTCCCGTCCCGCTCGTATCGCGACACGCGCCGGCGCCCGTGCTCACAGGCGAGGACGCGGCCGTCATGGTCCAGCGTGTGCCCATTCGCGAAATCAGATGGCCGGTGCAGGTCGCGAGCGCCATCGGACGCTGACCAGCGCCGGACCACGTTGCCGCGGACGTCACTCCAGATGACGGCCTGCTCATCGGGCAGGTAGGCCGGTCCCTCCGCCCAGCGAGCGCCGTCGGCGAGACGATCCAGCCGGGCGTCGGGCGGCACGAGCCGATCGAAGCGAGGGTCATGCACGATCCGCCGCACGCGCGGTCGATCGGGCTCGGTCATCTGGACGCGCCTTCGCTGGCCGTGATCAGCGACACGTTCGGGCCTGCCCGATGTTCGGCCAGGTGGAAGCCGACATCGAGCGCGGTCTTGAGCACGACCAGCACGAGCACGGCGGCCGTGGGCGCGCCGGTGAAGGCGATCGCGACCACCAGAGCGACGACCGCGCCGACCGACGATCCGATCCGGTACCAGGCGATCAGGCGTTCCATCCCGGTCCAGACGCTACCATCTCCGCGATGCCGCCACTCCGTCTACGACGCGCCGTCCGCGCCGCCATCCTCGACGAGGCCGACCGGGTCCTGCTCGTCCGGTTCAGTTTCCCTGACGACGAGCCCGACCGGATCGTGTGGGCCTGCCCGGGCGGCGGGATCGAGCCCGACGAGACCGACGCGGCCGCGATCGAGCGGGAACTCGCCGAGGAGACGGGGCTGACCGGCGTGGACATCGGCCCGTGTATCTGGGTTCGCGAACACGTGTTCCCGATGGCCGGCGGTCGCTGGGACGGGCAGACCGAGCGCTTCTACCTGGTCAGGACGGCGGCATTCGAGCCGCTGCCGCGATTCTCCGAGGAGGAGCTCCGTCTCGAGTACGTGACCGGGATCCGGTGGTGGACCCGGGATGAACTGGCGACCGCGACGGAGCCGTTCGCCCCGCGACGCCTGCCCGAACTCATCACGGCCCTCCTCGGCGAGGGTCCTCCCGACCCACCGGTGGATGCCGGGGTCTAGCGCGTCCTCGGGGGCAGCCCGGTCGGTATCAGGCTCCGTGCTCTATGCATCGCCCGGCGTTCGAGTCGGCGCGCCGACCTCGACCGTTCGCTCATCGGTGCCTCGCACGAGCTTGATCTCGAACGGGAACTCGGCGGTGCCGAGCGCGGCATGCAGGTCGTCAGCGTCCACGATGGCCCGCCCGGCGGCCTCGACGATCAAGTCGCCAGCTTCGATCCCGGCGGTTGCCGCCAGGCTGTCGTCCTCGACCCCGCGCACCAGGACACCATCGAGCTCAGGCAGCCCGACCGAACGGCGCAGCCGACGGGCCACGTGCGCCGGCGCGACGGCCACACCGAGGCGCGGCCGCACCGGGGACTCGCCGCGAGCCAGGGCGTCGACCCGGCTGTGCAGGGCGGCATCAGCCGGCAAGGCAAGGTAGAAGCCCTCGCCGATCCGATTCGTGTTGACGCCGACCAGCTCCCCGGCCGCGTTGACCAGGGCACCGCCCGACGAACCCGAGGCAAGCGGGGCGGTGTGCTCGACGCTGCCGTCGATGCGCCGCCCGCCCGGACCGCGGAACGCCCGGGCGACCGCGGACACCAGCCCGAACGTGACCCGGGTGCCTCCGCCATGACTGGCACTCGCGCCGAACACGGCGGTCCCAACGCTCAGGTCCGGGTCGGCGGCCCAGGTGACGGGAGCGATGTCCGCGGTGTCGACATCGATGACCGCGAGATCTCCGTCGCCGTCCCAGCCGGCCACGCTCCCTCGGATCCGCCGACCATCCGCGAAAGCGACGGTCACCTCGTCGCCGCGGAGATTGTGGGCGTTGGTCAGGACCTTTCCCGCGGCGATGACGATCCCGGAGCCGCGGGTGCCGCGGCCGATGCCGACGATGGCGGGGCCGGTCGTCTCGGCGATCGAGGCGACTGCGGTCTGGAGTTCTTCGATGGCGCTCATCAAGCTTGAACCTCACGGATGACACGAATAGACTTGTGACTTGCAATCTACTACTGACTGGTCATCGTGACAAGCCCCGAGCCGACACCTACCATCGACCGCATGGTCGATCCCGCGTCCGCCCGTGAGACATCCCCACTTGCCGCCGCGCTCGAGCGGGTGGGGGATCGATGGAGCCTTCTCGTCGTCGAAGCCCTCCTGGATGGTCCACTTCGGTTCAAGGGGCTCGGTGAGTCGATCCCCGGCATCGCCCCGAACATCCTGTCCGACCGCCTGCGTCGCCTGGAGCGAGAGCGGATCGTCGTCTCCACCCCATACCAGCAACGCCCGCCGCGGATGTCGTATGCGCTCACGACCGACGGACGCGACCTGGCGTCTGCGCTTCGGATGCTGTCCGACTGGGGGGCACGGCGCTTGCCCGATGCGGATGGCCTGTCGCCGTCGCCGATGCGCCATGCCCGATGCGGCACGCCGCTCGAGGCTCGCTGGTATTGCCCGACGTGCGATATCGGCGTCCACGGGCGCGAGGCCGAGGGGATCCGGACGGTCTGATCGCTGGTCGCGCCATCCTGGGGCTACACTCGGGTGGCGATGGACGACGAGCGCTGGGAGCCAGGGATGCCCATCCTCGACCGCCAGGCGGTCGGGCCGGCCGGAGCGCGACCCGCGCCAGCAGGCGTGCCACCGAGCCTGCAAGGGCTGCCGCCGAGGTCGGTGCCGGAGGTCGCCCCCACCCCGCTCCAGCGCCACTACATCAACCTCAGCGTCATCGTCCTCATCTGCGGCGCGATCGCGATCTCCGCGCTGGAACTCGGGGCCGCGCTTGGCAGTCCTCTGGTCAAGATGTGCGTGATCATCGCTGCGCCGTTACTGGTGCTCACGACCGCCGACGCCGTCCTCCGGATCTGGCGGTCGGCCTGGGCCTGGATGCCGGTCGACCGGGGCAAGGGCCTGTTCCGACTGGCCTGGGTCCTCGTCAGCCTGGTCGGGCTCGCGGCGCTCATCGGCGCCTCCGTCCTGGTGGTCCTGGCGTGACCCGGCGGTACGGCCGGTGAGCGACGACCGGTTCGCGCGAGGGCCGGATGGTCGTTCCTCCGACCTCCCATCCGGCCAGGGCGCGCCACCATGGCTCGCCGCCTCGCTCAACTACTGCTCCAGGTGCGGTTCCCGGATGCGCTTCGGCGCCGTCGAAGGGGAGGACCGCGATCGCCTCGCGTGCCTGTCCTGCGGGCACATCACCTACGTCAACCCGCGGCTCGTCGTCACGACCTTCCCGGTCACGGAGGCTGGCGAGCTGGTGCTCATCCGACGGGGCATCGAACCGGGCCGCGGTTCGTGGGCGCAGCCAGGCGGATTCCTCGAGATCGACGAGACGGTGCACCAGGCCGCCATCCGCGAGACGATGGAGGAGACCGGTCTGCTGGTCGCTCCGGGAGAGATCATCGGCCTCTACACCCGTCTCGAGGCGAGTGTGGTCACGATCGCCTTCGAGGCCACCATCGTCGGCGGGACGCCCGGTCCGACCGTCGAGGCGACCGAGGTCAGGGCCTACGCGCCGGAGGACATCCCGTGGCCGGGGATCGCCTTCTCGACGACGATCTGGGCGCTCCGCGACTGGTTGGCGAAGCGACGTCCGGACCTCGAGCCCCCCGACGTCAGGTCAGGTCGATGAAGACGTTCTTCGTCTCCGTGTACAACTCCAGTGCCGACATCCCGAGTTCGCGCCCGATGCCCGACATCTTGTAGCCACCGAATGGCGCCTCGGTGTGGACCGAGCTGTTCGAGTTGACGCTGATCACACCAGCCTGGAGGGCCTTGGCTGCCCGCAGGGCCTTGCCGATGTCGCGGCTCCAGATCGAACCCGACAGGCCATACGGGGTGGCGTTCGCCAGGCGGAGCGCCTCCTCCTCGGTGTCGAACGGGATGATCGACACCACCGGTCCGAAGATCTCCTCGCGAGCGATCGTCATGTCGTTCGACACGCCATCGAAGACCGTCGGCATCAGATAGGCGCCATCGGAGAGCGCGGCGTCGGTCGGCGCGTCCCCCCCGACCACCAGCGTCGCACCCTCCTTGAGTCCGATCTCGATGTAGTCGCGGACCCGATCGCGCTGCTTGAAGCTGACCAACGTCCCGACCTCCGTGGCATCCTCGGACGGCAGGCCGACCGTGAGGTTCCGGGTCGCGGCGGCGAACAGCTCGACGACCTGCTCCTGCGCGGACCGCTCGACCAGGATCCGGCTCCGCGCACAGCAGTCCTGACCGGCGTTGTCGAAGACCGAGTACGGCGACTCTCGGGCGAACTTCTCGAGGTCCGCGTCGGCGAACACGATGTTGGGGCTCTTGCCGCCGAGTTCGAGCGAGATCTTCTTCACGTTGCCGGCGGCCAGGCGCATGATCTCCTGGCCCGTCGTCGTCTCACCGGTGAAGGCGACCTTGCCAATCCCGGGGTGCGCGGCGATCGCAGCACCGGCCGAGCCCCCTGGCCCGGTCACCACATTGAGCACACCGGCCGGGATGCCAGCCTCGAGAGCGAGCTCACCGAGCCGTAGCGCGGTCAGCGGCGAGTAGCTGGCGGGCTTGAGGATCGCGGTATTGCCAGCGGCCAGGGCCGGCGCGACTTTCCACGACGCCATCAGCAGCGGGAAGTTCCAGGGCACGATGAGCCCGACCACACCGATCGGTTCTCGCAAGGTCAGGTCCAGCCCGGGCTTCGACACGGGGATCGTCTGCCCGAACACCTTGTTGGCGGCGCCGGCGTAGTAGTCGAAGACGAGGCTGACGCCCGTGATCTCGCCGCGGGCGCTGGAGATGGGCTTGCCGATGTTGCGGCTCTCCAGCTGGCTGAGCTCCTCCGTATGGCTCTTGATGAGTGCCGCGAACTTGGCCAGCGTCCGGCCACGTTTGCCGGCGGCCCAGTTCGCCCAGCCCTTGCGATCGTCGAATGCGCTGCGTGCGGCGCGGACGGCCTGGTCGACCTCGGCCGGGCCGCCGAGCGGGGCCGTCGCCATGACCTTGCCGGTCGCCGGGTCGACCACGTCGAACGTCTGGCCATCGGCCGCGTCCACCAGCTCGCCGCCGATGATCATCTTGGTGGTCAGCACGTCGGTCGTCGCTTCGGTCGTCATCGGATCGCGCCTCTCGAGGGGGATGTCCAGACCGATGATACGTGCGATGGGTGCCCGCCGGGCGCGCTAGCATCGGGTCGTGACGACGTCGTTCCTCCATGCGTTCCGCGGAACCCACGTCCGGCTCTGGGTCGTGGCGGTCCTCGTCATCGCCGCCGTCGGCACGGCCGGCTACATGGCGATGGGCTGGAACCTCAGCGACGCCGCCTACATGACCGGGATCACCTTGACGACGACGGGCTACCGCGAAGTCCGCGAACTGGACGGACTCGGACGGGCGTGGACCGTCATCCTTGGGATCGCCGGTGTCGGGATCATCTTCGGGTCGGTCGGGATCGTCGCGGAGGCGTTCCTGTCCGATGCGGTCAGCGGACGGCGGGAGGCAAAACGGATGTCGAACACCATCGACGGCCTGACGGGCCATCTGATCCTGTGCGGCTACGGCCGGGTCGGGTCCACCGTCGCCCGCGAACTCGAACATGTCGGCGAGCGGTTCGTCGTCGTCGACATCAACCCGACCTCGCTCGACGCGGCCCGGGCCGACGGTCACCTCGTCGTCGGTGGCGACGCGACCATCGACGCGGTTCTGCTCGAGGCCGGCGTCGAGCGGGCGCGCGGCCTGATCACGACGATCGACTCCGATGCCAACAACGTCTACGTCACGCTGTCCGCACGGTCGCTCAACCCTGACCTGTTCGTCGTCGCGCGGGCGAACCAGGAAGGTTCGGAAGGGAAGCTTGCCCACGCCGGAGCGCAGCGAGTCGTCTCACCGTACACGCGGGCCGGCCGGCAGATCGCCGAGCTGGCCGTCCGTCCAGGCGTCGCCGACTTCATCGACTTCGCTCTGTCCCACGGCGAGCCCGCGTTCGCCATCGAGGCGGTGGTCGTTCGGCCCGGTGGCCCCCTCGATGGGCAGACCGTGGGCGCGCTTCGCGACCGTGGGATCTTCGCGCTGGCGGTGGTCCGGGGCGACCGCGACTACGAGCCCAACCCCGCGGCGGACCGCAACCTGCGGTCCGGCGAGAACATCATCGTGTCCGGGTCGGCGGACATCCTTCGGGAGCTGCGCGGCCGGGTCTAGCCCGCGTCGGCCGGATGGTCGTCGTCGATCTGGATAGGGCCGGCGACTTCGGTCGCGACGTCGTCCATCCGTGTGGCCTCGTCGTGGGCCGCCTCGAACTTTGCCCCGATCGCTCCGACCTTGGCCTCGATGGCTTCGAGCTCGGCCTCGACGGCTTCGACTTCGGCGAGAACCGCATCCATCTCGGCTTCAGCCGTGGCCGGAGCCGGCAACGGAGCTTCCGCGGCGACGATCGCGGCGCCGATGATGCCCGCATCGTTGCGCAGCTCCGCCGGCACCACCGGGCAGCGCACCGTGAGCCGCGGCACGTACTTGTCGGCGCTCTTGCTGACACCACCGCCGAGGATGATGAGATTCGGCCAGGTGAGTTGCTGGATCCGGTCAAGGTGCTCGTCGAGATCGCTCGCCCACGCCTTCCAGGACAGCCCGCGCTTGATCCGTGCCGCCGCCGCCGATCGACGCTCCGCCGGTCGTCCGCGGATCTCCATCTGTCCGAATTCGGTGTTCGGCACGAGCTTGCCGTCGACGAAGACGCCCGATCCGACCCCGGTCCCGAGGGTCAGGAAGATGACGACGCCAGGCTGATCCCGACCGACACCGAAGCGCATCTCGGCGATCCCCGCCGCATCCGCGTCGTTGATGATCGAGACGGGCCGGGACAGCAACCGGGACATCCGCTCGATGACGGCGAAATCGGCCCAGGACGGGTCGATGTTGGCGGCCGACTTCACGACACCGTCGATCGTCACGCCCGGCAGGCCGATGCCGATCGGGGTCGAGTCGCCCAGCCCCGCCGATGTGGCCAGTCGCTTGGTCAGCCGGACGATCGATGCGAGGATGGCCTCCGGGGTCGATGGGCTGGGCGTGGCGACGCGAAGGCGCTCGGATCGGAGTCGCCCGGCCTCGACGTCCACCACGGCCGCCTTGATCCCGCTGCCCCCGACGTCGACACCGATCGCGATCCGCCCCGTGGCCATCTCGGACGCTCCCTCCGTCATCGATCCCTCCTCGTCCCGATCAGAAGTAGTTCACGCTGATCCCGCCGTCGACCACGAGCGAGGCGCCGTTGGTCCAGCGCGATTCGTCCGAGGCCAGGTAGATCGCCATCTGGACGATCTCTTCGGGCTTTCCGAATCGGCCGGTCGGGTTGCGGGCGAGGCGCAGCTGCTTGGCCGCCTCGTCCTTCAGCAACCAATCCATGAGGAGTGGCGTCTCGACGGGCCCCGGGCAGATCGCATTGGTGCGAACACCCTGCGGTCCGAACTGGACGGCCAGGCTGCGGGTGAGGGACAGGACAGCCCCCTTGGACGCCGTGTAGGCATCCTGTGGGACGCTGCATCCGACGATCGCGACGAAACTCGCGATGTTGATGATCGAGCCGCCACCGCCGGCGATCATCGCCGGGATCGCGTACTTGCAGCCAAGGTAGACGCCCCGCACGTTGACGGCCATGACCGAATCCCAGGTCGTGACGTCCGTGTCGACGACGGAGTGATCCGCCTCGGGCATGATCCCGGCGTTGTTGTAGAGGCAGTCGAGGCGCCCGTACGTGGCGACCGCGTGATCAACCATCGCCTTGGCCTCGGCCTCCTGCGAGACGTCCGCGCGGACGAGCGTGGCTTCGCCGCCGGCCGCCCGGACGAGGTCGACCGTCTCGGACCCGGCAGGTTCGCTGTATTCAGCGACCACGACCTGGGCCCCCTGCGCCGCGAACAGCTGGGCCGCCACCCGGCCCATCCCGCTGCCGCCTCCCGTGATGATCGCAACCTTGCCTTCGAGCCGCATCGCACTCCTCTTTCGTGGTGGTCGTGGTCAGAGTACCGCCCAGCCCACCGGGGCGCCGGGCATCCCACCATGTCCGATCGGCGATCGCGCAGCCGGGTACGATGTCGGGCGTCAGGCAGGAGCGAGGCCATGGGATCGTCGGATGCTGAGCTGATCGAAGCCGTGACCGCCGACGATGCGGCCCGGGTCGCCGAACTCGTCGCCGCGGATCCCTCCCTTGCCTCGGCTCGAAACCGGGATGGCGTCTCGGCGCTGATGCTCGCCAGGTATCGGTCCGACCGGGCGGTGACCGATGCGCTGCTCGCCGCCGATCCGGACCTCGACGTCTTCGAGGCGACCGCCCTTGGCTATCTCGACCGTCTCCGCGAACGGCTCGACGACCCCTGGCAGGCCAAGGCCTATTCCAGCGATGGGTTCACGGCGTTGCATCTCGCGGCGTTCTTCGGCAAGACGGAGGCGGCCCGTGCGCTCATCGCGGCCGGTGCCGGGGTCGACGTCTACTCCACCAATGAGATGCGGGTCCAGCCCCTCCACAGCGCAGCCGCGAGTCGGAGCCATGAGGTCTGCCGGCTGTTGATCGCCTCGGGCGCCGATGTCAATGGGACCCAGCAGCACGGATCCACGCCGCTCCACGCGGCCGCCCAGCACGGCGACACGGAACTGGTCGAGCTGTTCCTGTCGGCCGGCGCCGATCCGACCGCGCTGACCGACGCCGGCGCGACGCCCGGTGACATCGCCGAAGCGGCCGGGCATGTCGACGTCGCACGTCGCCTTCGCGAGGTCGGGTCAGCCTGACCGATCCGGCTAGCCGCGCTCCAGGTAGCGCTCGCGTTCCCACGGATGGACGACCGCGTCGAAGGTCGCCTGCTCGACCCGTGCGGCATTGAGGTAATGGTCGACGACATCCTGGCCGAGGATCTCGACCGCGGCCTCGGACCGTTCCAGTTCCGCGATCGCTTCGTACAGCGCCCGCGGCATCCGGCTGACGCCCTTGGCCAGGTAGCCGTTCCCCTTGAACTCGGCGTCGAGGGTCAGCCCGTGCTCGATGCCGTACAGCCCGGCGCCCATCATCGCGGCGTAGGTCAGGTAGGCGTTCATGTCTCCGCCGGGGAATCGGTCCTCGACGTGCAGCGCCGGGCCGCGACCGACCAGGCGGAAGCCGGTCGTCCGGTTGTCCCTGCCCCAGACGACATTGACCGGCGCCCACGACAGTGAGGCGTAACGCTTGTACGAGTTGATGAACGGGGCGATGAAGATGGCCAGTTCGCGCGACAGGTGCATCATCCCCGCCATGAACTGCTGGCCGACCTCGGACAGGCCGTACGGACCCGCCGGCTCGCCGTCGGCTGCGGCCATCAGCGGCCGGTCGGTGGCGATGTCCCACAGACTCATGTGCAGGTGGCCGGACGAACCGGTCCAGTGGTGGTCCGGCTTGGCCATGAAGGTGATGCCCCAGCCATTGAGGTAGGCGATCTCCTTGGCCCCGTGCTTGAACACCACGCTCCGATCGGCTGACGTGAGGACATGGTCGTAGCGGATGTTGACCTCGTGCTGACCGCTGGCGGCTTCTCCCTTGCTGAACTCGATCGGTACGTCCGCGGCGGTCATCTGGTTACGGAGCAGCCGATACAGGGGCTCGGCCTTGGTGGCCTGAAGCAGGTGGTAATCCTCGTTGTAGTGGCCGAAGCTCCGGGGAACGGGGTGGCCACGCTCGGCGAGCTCTTCCCAGGAATCCTTGAGCACGTAGAACTCGAATTCGGAGCCGGCCTTCAGTTCAAAGCCCGCGGCCGCGGCGCGCTCCACCTGGCGCTTGAGGATCGTCCGCGGGGCGACCGGGATCTCGAGGCCGGTCTCCTCGTCCACGACATCGGCGAGGACCATCGCGGTCCCTGGGAGCCACGGCAGGATGCGGAGCTGGTCCCAGATGGGCGCGGCGACCCAATCCCCGTATCCGGTCTCCCAGTTCATCAGGGTGAACCCGTCCGGAGTGCTCATCTCCATGTCCGTGCCGAGCAGGTACGTGCAGAAGTGGGCGCCGTGGTCGATGACGCCGTCGAGGAATGCCTGACCCTGGACCCGCTTGCCGAGCAGGCGGCCCTGCATGTCGGCGAAAGCGACGACGATCGTGTCGATCTGACCGTCGCGGACCATCTCCTCGAGTTCGATCAGACGCGGGTGCCGTGCCCCGGAACCATCGCCATCGTGGTCGGGCATCGGTCGAGTCCTCAGTACAGCATCGTCGTGCCGGTCGGGAACTCCAGCTCGAACGCGTTCGGCTGGAGCCTCGCATCCGGCATGAGGTCCACGACGTCGGCCTGTCGCGTCACCGCGCCACCGATCGACTCCACGAGGCGGAGGATGACCCCGGTCGCCCGATCGACGGCGATCGACAGGTGGAAATCCGGTCGGTCGGCCGTTGACCGCGTGGTGCGCGGATGGGCGCACTCGAGCAGGACCGCCTCCCGGCCGTTGACGACGTCGGATCCGCCGATGAAGCACTGGCCGGTGGCGAGGACGTTCTGGCAATACCCGGCAGGATGGACGAATGTGTCGACGAGGGTCTCGGCCGGCAATGCCGTGACCGGCTCATAGACCCGTGACGGGCCGGGGAAGTCACGATCGGCCAGGCCGCGGGGCCGGTTGCGAACGGGTCGCTGGGTCCCCAGGCGGTGGACCCCCGAGTACGTTCGAACGAGTTCACCGTCCGATACCCAAACCTCGTAGTCGCCACCCGCCACGGATCCGCCGCGACTCGTCGTGACGCGAGCGTGACCCGGATGCAGGAGCAGCAGGTCCATCGTCGTGACTGCTTCCCCTCGCGAGCCCTGGGCCCGCTCGACGATCCGCAGCCGGAGCGACCCGAAGCGCGTCTCCGCATCGCGCATGAAATCGAACAGGGCTGTCACGCTCGGCCGATCTTCGGTCAGGGCCGAGACTTCGGGCAGACGGCGGCCATCCCGGACGGCGGGCACTGCCGCGGCGCGATCCCAGAGGCGGGTGTCGGTCATCGGGCGGATTGTAGCCGCCTTGCCCGGGTGGACGTGGCCTAGCCGCCGCCGAGACCCGGTTCGGTCATCGCGGCCGGATCGATCAGACGGTCGACCTCGGATGGGTCCATCCCGCGCTCGATCGCCAACTCGCGGATCGTCCGACCGGACTTGAACGCGTCCTTGGCCAGCCTGGCGGCCTCGTCGTAGCCGATCGACGGGGCGAGCGCGGTGGCAAGCATCAACCCCTGTTCCACGAGTCGGGGACCCCGCTCGGTCGCGGTGAGCCCTTCGATGCAGCGGGCACTGAAGTTGCCGGTCGCGGCCCCGAGCAGCTCGATCGATTCGAGCATCGCCGCCGTCGTGACCGGCAGCATCACGTTGAGTTCGAGGAAACTGCCGGTCTGGCCGAACGCGATCGTCGCGTCGTTGCCGATCACCCGGGCCACGACCATCGTCAGGCTCTCGACGATGACCGGGTTCACCTTGCCCGGCATGATGCTGGAACCCGGCTGGGTTTCGGGAAGCGCCAGCTCCCCGATCCCGGCCCGCGGGCCCATCCCCATCAGCCGGACGTCGGAGGCGATCTTCCACAGCCCGAGCGCGGTCGTCCGGATCGCACCGTGGGCGGCGATGACCGCGTCGAGCGTCGCCTGGGCGTGGAAGTGGTTGTCGGTCTCGCGGACGGTCAGGCCGGTGAGTCTCGAGAGCCGGGTACAGGCACCCGATGCGTAGTCGGGATGGGCATTGATGCCCGTCCCGACCGCCGTCCCACCGAGCGGCACCTCGAGCAGCTCGGCCTGGGCGGCCCGCACCCGCCGGATCGCCTGCTCGAGCTGACCGGCATAGCCGCGGAACTCCTGCCCTAGTCGGACCGGGGTCGCATCCTGGAGGTGGGTCCGACCGGTCTTGACGACAGGCCAGAACGTCTCGGCCTTGACGGTCAACGCGGAGCGCAGTCGCTCGAGGGCGGGCAGCAGCGCCTCCTCGAGCGCGACCGCGGCGGACAGCTGCAGGGCGGTCGGGATGGTGTCATTCGAGCTCTGGCACCGATTGACATGGTCATTGGGGTGGACCGTCCGGCTGTCACCGAGGCGGGACGCCGCGAGGTGGGCGATCACCTCGTTCATGTTCGTATTCGTCGAAGTGCCCGACCCGGTCTGGTAGATATCGATCGGGAACTGGTCATCGTGGTCGCCGTCCGCCACCGACGCGGCCGCCGACGCGATCGCCGCGGCCAGATCAGGATCGAGGAGCCCGAGCTCGCCGTTGGTTTCGGCCGCCGCCAGCTTGATCAGGGCGAGGGCTCGGAGGAAGCGGCGAGGCATGCCCTGGCCGGAGATCGGGAAGTTGAGGACGGCCCGCTGCGTCGAGGCTCCGTACAGCGCATCGGTCGGGACTTCCATCTCGCCCATCGAGTCGCGCTCGAGGCGGGTCATGGGTCGGATCGTGTCGGACATGGTCGGATTGTACGGGTCTGGTCCGGACTGTCGGCCGCGGTATCGGTCGGGCTCAATGGCACCTAGACTCTGCAGGTGAGCACTTCGAGCACGGCGATCATCGACTCCGAGACGTTCCGCCGGGTCATGGGTCATTTTGTGACCGGCGTGACCGTCGTGACCGCGCTGGACGGGGACCAGCCGTGCGGGATCACGGTCAACGCGCTGAGCTCGGTGTCGCTCGATCCGGCCCTCGTGATGATCGCGCTCGACCGCCGCCGATTCATGACGCCGATCGTTCGTCGAGCGGGTCGATACGCGGTCAACATCCTGTCCGAGGAGCAGCAGGCGCTGTCCGATTGTTTCGCCGGTGCCCCGGTCGTGCCCGGGCGGGACGCGTTCTGCGGAGCGGCCTGGTGCCCCGGGCAGACCGGACTTCCGCTCCTCGATGGGGCGATCGCGACGATCGAGTGCACCGTCGTCGAGACGTTCTCGGCGGGCGACCACGACCTGTTCATCGGACGCGTCGACTCCCTTGCCAACGAGCATCATCACCCGATGCCGCTCCTCTATTACCGCCGCCGCTACCTTCGGATCGAGCGTTCGGCGAGCGCCGAGATCGAAGGCAAGCCCGAACGCTAGGCATCCCGGGGGCGGTCGCCAGGCGCTAGCATCGGACCGTGCGACACCTTCGAGCGAACGGACTGGATATCGGCTACGACATCGCGGGTGCCGGGCCGCCGCTGATCGCGCTCCATGGCGCGACGATGTCGGGACGCGACGAATTCGCCGACCTGTTGCCGTCGTTCAACTCCGCCTTCACCGTGCATCTGCCGGATGCTCGCGGCCATGCGACGACCGCGTGGGACGTCGCGTCCGGCGGGTTCGAGGCGGAGTCGCTCGTGGACGATCTCGAGGCGTTCGCGGATGGCCTCGGCCTGACGACATTCCACCTGGTCGGGTTCTCGATGGGGGGCATGACGGCCCTCGGGTTCGCCGCCCGATCCCCCGAGCGGGTCCGGACGCTGGTCGTCGCCGGCATCTCGACGGCCCGCGAACCGCGAGCATCGGTCGTCCGGCATCTGCTGGACCCGGAGCGGATCGAGCGAGAGGATCCCGACTGGGCGCGCCGCCTGAGCGAGCGCCACGACGCCGTCCAGGGTGCGGGGGCGTGGCGTCGGCTGTTGCCGGCCATCGCCGCCGACGTCGCGGCGCAGTCGCTCTACTCGCCGGCCGACGTGCGCCGGATCGACGCTCCCGCGCTTGTCGCGAGCGGCGATCGAGACCCGTTCGCGCCAGTCGTTCAGGTCGCGGGACTCGCGCGGCAGGTCCGCCACGGGCGACTCCTCATCGTTCCCGGGCATGGGCATGACATCGTGTCCGGCCCGGTCCCGGAACTCGACGCGGCGCTCGCAGCCTTCTATCGTTCGACCGAGCCGATCGCCCGCCGCAGGGCCAACGTCCATCCGGAGGTCGCCCGATGACCACGCTGCTTGCCCTGTTCCGACGACCCGATGGCGGAGCCGACGCCCTGGCCACCTTCGAACGCCGCTACGTTGCGGAGCACTTGCCGCTCATCGCGGCCACGCCCGGGCTGCTCGAGACCCGGGTGCAGCGGGTCAGTGAGGCCCTCGGCGCCGAGACGGACCTGATCCTGGCGACGTCGATGCGTTTCGTCGACCGAGCGGCGCTGGATGCCGGCCTGACCTCCGACGCCATGCGATCGGCCGGTCGCAACCTGCGCGAGATCGCCCCCGGCCTGTCCACGCTGCTGGTCCTCGAGGACGTGCCCGAGTTCGATACCGCGGCCTTGCCGGGCGTGGATACTGTCTGAACGACAGCGAGGACGCCGTGACCAACACCGCCCAACCGAACGACTCGACGATGACTGGATCGCCTGTTGCCGGCGGCCAGCCTCGCCGGGACCCGGTACGGGTCGCGTTCCCGGCACCTGCGCCCGCGTCGGCGGCGCCCCAGATGACGCTGGACGGTGTCGCGCTCGTCACCCTGGACCGACCCGAAGCGCTCAACGCCTTGGACTTCGCGCTGTTGGAGCAGCTCGCCTCCGCCCTGGAGGCCCTCGATGCCGGTGGGGTCTGTCGTGCGGTCGTCATCACGGGTGCCGGGACGCGTGCGTTCGCGGCCGGTGCCGACATCCGCGAGCTTGCATCCCAGACGCAGGCGTCGCTGGCAGCCGGAGGTCGATTCGACAGCTGGGACCGCCTGGCGGCCATCGGCCTGCCGCTCATCGCCGCGGTCCGGGGCTTCGCGCTCGGCGGTGGCTGTGAGCTGGCGATGACCTGCGACATGATCGTGGCTGCCGATGATGCGACGTTCGGCCAGCCCGAGATCCGCATCGGGGTCATGCCCGGAGCGGGTGGGACGCAGCGCCTCACCCGGGCGATCGGCAAGGCCAAGGCCATGGAGCTGGTCCTGACCGGGCGGACGATGAGCGCGACCGAGGCCGAGGCGCATGGTCTGGTCACCAGTGTCGTTCCGGCGGCGGCGACGGTCGATGCCGCGCTGGAGTTGGCCGGGCGGATCGCCTCGATGCCACCCGTGGCGGTCCGGGCCGCGAAGGCAGCCATCCTCGACGCGGCCGCCGGCAGCCTGGCCGACGGCCTGGCCCGCGAGCGGGCCGCGTTCTTCCGGCTCTTCGACACCGACGATCAATCCGAAGGCATGGCCGCGTTCGCCGAGAAGCGAGCACCGGTATGGTCCGGGCGATGATCACCAGCGCGCAGCAAGGAGGACGCCATGGAGCGAGATCCTGACGGCGGGAGTGATTTCGGCCGGGACCCAGGGCGAGACCTCGGCGACGAGCCGCCGCCCACGTACCGTGACAGCCCACCGGACTATCTCGCTCCGATCGATGCCGAATCACCCGTCAGCGGGCACTCGCCGGCACCCGCAGCGACGACGCCGCTCACCGAGGCGCCCGAACACGACTGGACGAACGCCAGGACCCTGCTCTATCCGGCGTTCCGCCCGGTCGGGACCCAGGGTCTCGAGATCGCGGCGCTCGACCGAGAGGCGCTCGTCGGACATCCCACCCAGAGTCACGCCCAACCGCTCATCGACGAGGGGCCAGTGGGACTCCCGGTCGTGTACACGATCGACGCTGGGGCGTATGACATCGTCGTCAACGGCGACCATCTGCTGTCCTGGGGTGTCGAGCCCTCCGAGATCCAGGATGCGGCGTTGCGGAACCTGGCTTCCTGGTCGGCGACGGCGCCATGGACTGACGAGGTATCCGGCGACCGGCGGCTGATCAGCTCGGACACCGGCAACGGCTGGGACGCGGCGCGGATCCTCCTGCCGGACGTGGTCGCCCACCTCGTGGCCGAACTCGGACCGGTCGGCCGGATCCTGGTGGGTCTGCCGGAGCGCCACCTGCTGACCGCAGGATCGCTCCGACCCGGTGACGACGACTTCGCCAGTCTGTTCGCCGACTTCGTCCTGGAGCATTCAGGTGGCGCGGATGAGCCGATCGATCGGCGGGTGTTCGAGCTGGTCGACGGGCGCCTGGTCGAGTTCGGCGGCGTCTGAGCAGCTCGATGGGTGGGATCGGTTCGGACGAGACGCCCACGACGCTGCGGTACGAGGTCTCGGATTCGATCGCGACGCTTACCCTGGACCGACCGACCGCCCTCAACGCCCTGACCATCCCGCTCAAGACCGAGCTGCTGTCCGCGCTCCGATCCATCGGCCGGGATCGAACCGTCCGCGTCGTCATCCTGACCGGTGCGGGCCGGGCGTTCTGCGCGGGCCAGGATCTCAAGGAGCGGCTGGCGCCTGATGCGACCCCACTGGCCGTCGAACTGCGCGAGCGATACAACCCGATCGTGTTGGCGATGCGAGCCCTCGACCAGCCGATCGTCGGCGCGATCAACGGCGTGGCCGCCGGGGCCGGTGCGTCCCTGGCTCTCGCCTGCGACATCCGCATCGCTGCCGAAACGGCGACGTTCACGCTTGCCTTCGGACGGATCGGCCTGGTGCCCGACACTGGTGCGACGTGGTTCCTGCCTCGCCTCGTCGGGCCGTCGCGGGCCGCCGAGCTCGCCCTCCTCGGCGAAACCCTGACCGCGACCGAAGCCGAGCGGATCGGGTTGGTCACCCAGGTCGTCCCGGCCGACGAACTTGGCGCGGTCGCCCGGTCCGTTGCCGCACGCCTGGCGGCCCAGGCCCCGGTTGCCCTCGCCCAGACCAAACATGCCCTGGCCCGATCCTGGGACGTCCCGCTCGACGCCGCCCTGCAGGACGAGGCGTACCGGCAGGGGATCTCCGGCTCGACGGCCGATCACTCGGAGGGACTGGCCGCCTTCGTCGAGAAGCGGCCACCGCGGTTCACCGGCGAGTGACGGTCTTGACGCTCGGGACGACGCAACGTAGTCTGCGAGACTAACGAGCGTTAGTTAGGAGGCCATGCGGGCATGGTCGAGACCGGACGGCGGCGCGAGATCGAAGACGCTGCCAGCACCCTCTTCCACGAACACGGGTACTCGGGCACGAGCGTTCGTGATATCGCCAAGGCGCTGGACATCCAGGGCGCCAGCCTGTACGCCCACGTGGCCTCGAAGCAGGACGTCCTGTGGGCCATCATCGAGCGCATGGCATCCCGCTTCGAGACCGCAGCCGACCAGGTCGAGGCGACCGACCCTGGCGGGCTCGTGTTCGGACACGGTGTCCAACTCATCGCCCTGGTCCAGGCCCACTGCGGCGTCGTGACCGACGATATCGAGCGAGCCAGTGTGTTCGTCTACGAATGGCGTTCGCTCGAGACCGACCGACGCGAGGAGATCTCCCGTCGTCGCGACGCCTACGAGCAGCGGTTCCGAACGATCATCGCCACTGGCGTGGAGACGGGCACGTTCGCGCTGGTCGATCCGGCGGTCACGACGGCGTACATCCTGACGGCACTCAACGGCCTCGTGTCGTGGTACCGACCGGATGGTCGGTGGACCGCTCGGGAGATCGCCGATGCCTACGCCGACCTGAGTCTGCGAGCGGTCCAGGCGGGCGGTACCCAGCGATGACCGACCCGCGCGCCCTCGAGCCGATCCTCGGTCCGCTGGAGCGGGGCCGTCCCGGTTTCAACGACGACCTGCCGCAGGACGAGCGGTTCGCCCTGTTCGAAGCCCATGTCGCAGCCGGGTCGAAGGTCGAGGCGACCGACTGGATGCCCG